>CAVZLE010000005.1:7500-1047589 GCA_963776045.1 uncultured Solirubrobacterales bacterium
GGTCCCACAAGCGCCGCGGCGGGCTGCCGGGAGCGCCTCCCAGGCCGAGCACCGGAGGGTCGGCCGATGCTGGCCTTGCTCACGACAGGGCCCGTCCGCTGAGATCGGCTCGAGGCCATAGGAGCCCAGGGTGGCGAGATCCATCACCAGATCAACGCCGCCGAGGAGCCGCTGTGCCATGCCGTCTGTTGTGCGCCCGTGGAACATTGCGAGGGCCAATCTAGGAACGGCCCCGGACGGAAGCCTCAGGCTGCAAGGGGTCTTGCATCTCGTGCCTGAGAGCAGGCATTTCGCACCCGCAGCGGCTCATCCGCGCCGGCCGAAGCTGTGGGCTTTGGGGGCCACCGCCTCGAGATCCACCAGGTCGGCCTCGGGCTCGGCGGGGGCCTTCAGCGGGGTCACCTCGCCGGCGCGTTCGTCCGGTGTCGCCAGGGCCTCCACCCGGTCCACGACCACGTTGATCACTCCCTCGCGGCGCTCGAGCTTTCCCGTCACTCGCAGGAAAGAGGCGGTGCGGACGATCAGCCGGTGGCGCTCGTAGGCGGGGGGGAGGACGACCAGATTCGTCACCCCTGCCTCGTCCTCGAGCAGCATGAACACGACCCCCTTCGCCGTCGCGGGCCGCTGCCTTGCGACCACCATCCCGGCCACCTCCACCGGGGCGCCGTCCGCCGTCCGCTCCAGGTCGGTGCTCAGCAGCACATCCGCGGCGAGTGCTGGGCGCATCAGCTTCATGGGGTGCGGGCCCGAGCGCCACCCCGGTCGACGCGTAGTCGGCGACCAGCTCATCCCAATCGGTCAGCTCGCGCAGGGTGGGAGCGGCGGGAACGGTGAGGGGGAGGGAGAGCTGCCCTCCACGAGCACGACCGGCCTTGGCCACGCCGACCCGCCAGAGGTCAGCGCGCCGGCTCAGCCCGATGCCCTCCAGCGCGCCTGCCCAGGCGAGCTTCTCCAGCGCCTCCCGTCCTGCGCCCGAGCGCGAGACGAGGTCGGTCAGCCGCTCGTACGGGCCCGCCGCGCTCACGCTCGGCCACCAGCGCCTCCATCTCCTCCGCCCGCACCCCGTTCACGTATCCCAGGCCTACCCGCACCCCGAGGTCGTCCTCGACCGCACACTCGACCGCGCTTCGGTTGATCTCCGGCGAGCGGCACCTCGAAGCCGCGCCGCTGGGCCTCGTGGACCAGGGAGTCGGGCGGATAGAAGCCCATCGGCTGCTCGTTCAGCAGCGCGCACAGGAACTCCGGCCCGTAGTGAACCCGCAGCCAGGTCGACTGGTAGGCCAGCAGCCCGAAGGCCGCCGCGTGGGCCTTGGGGAAGCCGAAGCCCGAGAAGCCCACCACCTGCCGGAAGACGCCCTCCGCCACCTCGGTCGAGGCGCCCCGCTCGACGGCGCCGGCGATGAAGCGGTCGCGGTGCGCCATGAGCGCCTCCTCCGAACGCTTGCGGCTCATCGCCCGGCGCAGCCCCTCCGCCTCGCCGGCGCTGAAGCCGGCGAGCGCCATCGCCACCTGGATCACCTGCTCCTGGAAGACGATCGTCCCCAGCGTGTCGGAGAGGATCGGCTCGAGCGAGGGGTGCGCGTAGGGCACCTCGAAGTCCGGGTCCTCGCGAAGCGCCTTCTTGCGCTGCAGATAGGGATGAACGGCGCCGCCCTGAATCGGCCCCGGGCGAACCAGCGCCACCTGCACGGTGAGGTCGTCGAGGTTCTTCGGCAGGGTGCGCGGGAGCATCTGCATCTGGGCCCGGCTCTCGATCTGAAAGACGCCGGTCGTCTCGGCCCGCTGGATCGCCTCGTAGGTCTCCGCGTCGTCGATCGGGATCCGCGACAGATCGACCTCTTCGCCGCGGACACGGGCGATCTCGTCCACGCAGCGCTCGACCGCCGACAGCATCCCCAGGCCCAGCAGGTCGATCTTCAGAAAGCCGCCGTCGGCGCACGAGTCCTTGTCCCACTGCGCGATCTGCCGCCCTCCATCGCCGCCGGCTGCACCGGGCAGATGTCCACCAGCGGGCGGGTCGAGAGCACCATCCCGCCGGGGTGCTGGGATGCGTGGCGGGGCAGCCCCCAGGACTCCCGGGCAAGCCTGGCGAGCGCCTGCCACCGGCCGGAGCGCGCCCTCGCCGCTCCCGATCGCCAGCTCCATGTCGTTCGCCACCGACTCGGGCCGGTCGTACATGTCGACGGAGCGCGCCACCCGTTCGATCTCGCCCGGCGGCAGCCCCAGGACCTTGCCGAAGTCGCGCACCGCCGAGCGCGAGCGGTAGCAGGCGAAGGCCGCCACCAGGGCCGAGCGCTCCGAGCCGTAGCGCTCGTGGATCCGCGGGATCAGCCGCTCGCGGATGTCGCGGGGGAAGTCGAGGTCGATGTCGGGCGCCTCGGCGATCTCCTCGTTCAGGAAGCGCCCGAGGAACAGGCCGTTGCGCACCGGATCGATGTGCGAGAGGCCGGTGAGGTAGCAGACGATCGAGCTGACGCTCGAGCCGCGCCCACGCGCCGGGCGGCAGCTGCATCCGGACCGAGTCGCGGCCCCTCACCTCCACGGCGACATCGCGCGCCAGCTCGAGGATGTCGTAGTGCAGGAGGAAGAAGCCGGAGAGCCCCAGCTTCCTGGTCAGCGCCAGCTCGTCCTCCAGGCGCCGCGTCGGCCTCGCCGTGCTCGCGCATGCCCGCGTAGCGGTGCTCCAGGCGGGCTCGGCAGAGCTCGGCGAGCGCCCGGTCGGCACCCTCGTCCTCCGAGCCCGGGATAGCGGTAGCCGAGGTCTCGGGTGAGGTCGAATCGAAGTCGCTCGGCAAGCTCGCCCGACTCGGCGACGGCGTCGGGGTGGTCGCGAAAGCGCAACGCCATCTCGGCGGCCGGAGCGAGGTGGGCGCTGCCGTTGGCGCGCCGCTGGGGCTCGGTCTCCTCGAGCGAGCCGCACAGGCGCACCGCCACCAGCGTGTCCTGGAGCGCCGCCCGTGAGCGCCGGTGCATGTGAACGTTTCCGGTCGCGACACACGGCACGCCCAGCCTGGCGGCGAGCCGCTCGAGCCAGCGGTTGCGGGCTCGGTCGTGCCTCCAGAAGGGACGCTGCAGCTCGACCCGGAAGCGCGTCGGGCCCGAAGGCCGCCTTGAGGCGGTCGCCCAGCTCCCGGCGCACGCTCGAGCTCGCCACGCTCCCAGCTCCCGGCCAGCGCTCCCTCCCGGGCGCAACCGGAGAGGCAGACGAGCCCCTCGCTCGCTGTTCCAGCGATTCGAGCCGCAGGACGGGGGGGAGGGGATCGCGGTCGGGGGTTGGCCGGGTGTCGCGGTGCGCCTCGGTGACGAGCCGGCAGAGGTTGCGGTACCCGGTTGCCGTCTCGACGAGGAGCGTCAGGTGGAATCGGCCTCGAGGCCCGCCGGCCGTCGGTCACGGTCAGCTCGGCGCCGGTGATGGGGCGCACGCCCTGCGCCCGGCACGCCTGCGCGAACTCCATCGAGCCCCAGATCCCGTCGTGGTCGGTCAGCGCGATCGCCCCGTGGCCCTGCTCGGCGGCCGCCAGCGCCAGCTCGTCCGGCAGCGATGCTCCGTCCCCGAACGAGAAGGCGGAGTGCGCGTGGAGCTCGACGTACGCGCTCACGCCCTCTGCTCGAACCACCTGCCGCCGTCCGCCGGCTCGCGGAAGACGACGATGCAGCGGCCGTCGGCGAGCGCCAGCTCGAAGTAGCGGCGCTCGAGTGGCTTCGGCGTCCACCACCGGTCCTCGACCAGCCAGTCCTCACGCACCGCCTCCACCTCGACACCGACGACGGTCACCGGGACCCCGTCCTCGCCCGCCTCGACCTCCACGGGCTCCGGCCAGTAGACGACCCGCCGGCTACTCATACGGCGTGAAGATCGCCCTGCGCTCCGGGACGCTGGATGAGGGCTCCACCTCGAGCACACGCAGGATGGCGTCGCGCCCGCGGCCGCGCGCGCCTGATGCACCGCCTCCGCGATGCGCCGGCGCCGGTCCTCGTCCGGCGAGCGCTCGAGCGTGGGCTGGGCCGAGGCCGGTGGGCCCAGCTCGAGCACCCGGAGGGTGAGTGCCGAGGCCGGACCGGGCAGTTCGCCCAGCTTCGGTGCCAGCACCAGCCGCAGCCGGTCCCGGTCGGCGCTCGCCTCGCGAAGCGCTGCCTCCGCGCTCCAACTGCCGCCGCCGGCGAGCATGGCGCCCAGCCGCAGCCGCCGAAGGGTGCGCCCGCGTCTCTCCCCGGCTCGCGAGCACCCTGTCGATCAGCAGCACCAGCCCCTGCTCGAGCTGCCCGCCGGAGCACACCTCAGGGAGCTCAAGGCGCCCGGCGATGGCCTCCGGACGGGTCCGGGGCCGAAGCGGATCCTCCACTCCCTCGGCCAGCCGCAGCGCCCGCAGGCCCGGCTGGCCGAAGCGGTCAGCCACCGCGGAGGCCGGAAGCGAGGCCAGCTCTCCCAGGGTTCGCACTCCCAGCCGCTCCAGGGTGTCGGGCACGCTCGCCCGCTCCCACTCGCCGCCCAGCCGCTCGCGCAGGATGCCCACCGGCTGGGAGGCGCAGGAAGGTCCGCGCCGCGCCGGCGGGGACGATCACCGGGCCCCGGCGGGGACGGGCGGCCAGCGCCGCCGCATGGGCGCAGAGGCGGGTGGGGCCGGCGCCCAGCCGCGCCGAGGGGCCCAGCCGCCTGCGGGCACGGGAGAGAACACCCTCGGCGCTGCCCCAGAGCGACCGCAGCCCATCGACCTCGAAGAAGGCCTCGCCCGCCCGCTCCGACTCGACCGCCGCCCCGATCGCCTCGAGCCTCGAGAGCGCCTCCTCCCAGGCCTCGGCCACCCGCTCGGAGTCGGGGGCGATGAGCCCAAGACCAGGGCAGCGCGCGAGCGCCTCGCCCAGGCGCATCCCCTCATGGATGCCGAACGCCTCGGCCGCCCCGGAGACGGCCCCAACCACCTGCGGACCGCCGAGGGCGGGGGCCAGCGCCACCGGCCTTCCCAGCATCTCCGCGCGCTCCGAGAGCGCCGCCACGAGCGAGAAACGGGGGATGAGTGCACAACCGATCACGGATACGAACGTATGTTCGCATACGCGTCAAGTCATACTCGGCGGGTGTCCGTTCGCCTGCCCCTGGCCGCCCTGATCGCCGCCACGCTGCTCTCCGCGTGCGGCGGCGGCGATGAGGAGGCGACCACGCCGGAGCCCGGGGAGGAGTCGACCGACGCGGTCACCGGCGACGCAAACGCCGACGACGTGGAGGTCATCGACGAGTGGGCCAAGGTGCTCACCAAAGGGGATACCGAGGCCGCCGCAGAATTCTTCGCGCTCCCGTCGACCGTCGAGAACGGGCCGACGCTCCGCCTCCAGACCGCCGCTGATGCCCGCCTGTTCAACGCCTCGCTCCCGTGCGGCGCCGAGCTCACCGCCGCCCAGAGCGAGGGTGAATTCACCACCGCGACCTTCGAGCTCACCGAGCGCCCCGGGCCGGGCGTCTGCGGCGACGGCACGGGCAACGAGGCGCAGACGACCTTCGTGATCGAGGACGGGAAGATCGTCGAATGGCGCCGGGTCGCGAACGGCCTGGGCGAGCCCGCGCCCGGCGAGGCGGTTTGATGCCTGCGAGACCGGGGCACGTTTTAGGCGCGAAGGGCCAGACCCTGATAGGAATGGGCCTGCACTGATGGGCAAGACGCCCAATCAAATCTGAGAGAGGAGTGTGTGTATGGGAAGGCTGACCCGATCGGTCAGGATTTCCTCGCTTGCCGTGGCAGCGACCGGGCTTGCGCTCGGCCTCGCCGCATGCGGCAGCGACGATGAGACGACAGTGGAGGTGGCAGCGACACATCCGATGCCAGCTTCGACCTGCAGGTGGGGGCGCTGCGTGCCCCTGACCGGTGACCTTTCGGCCTTCGGGCCGGCCGGCGAGAAGGCGGCCGACCTGGCCGTCCAGGAGTCTCAGAAGGCCCTCGAGGGAACGGACATCACCCTCGCGGACCTCGAGTCTGCGGACAGCCAGACCGTGCCGCAGGCAGCCCAGTCGGCAGCCGAGAAGCTGATCTCGGGTGGCGCGAACTGCCTCGCGGGTCCATGGTCGTCGGGTGAGACGGTCCCCGTTGGCCGTTCGGTTGCGGCGCGTCAGCAGATTCCGCTGATCTCGCCGTCGGCGACCAGCCCGGAGATCACCGACCTGCCGGATGACGGCTACGTGTTCCGCACGGCCCCGTCTGACGCGCTCCAGGGCAAGGTGCTCGCGGATGCGGTCGAGGAAGACCTCGGCGGCACCGACGGCACAGTGTCCGTCGCCGCACGGAACGATCCGTACGGTGAGGGCATCGCCACCGAGTTCACGGCGGCCTGGGAGGAGAAGGGCGGAACCACCACCGGTGATCCGGTCCTCTACGACCTCGAGCTGTCCTCGTACAACTCCGAGGCAGACGAGATCGTGGCTGACAGCCCCGACCGGTACGTGATCATCGATTTCGAGGAGCCCTACAACGCGGTTGGCGCCGCGCTCGCCCGTACAGGCGACTTCGACGCCTCCACGATGTGGACTGCCGATGGCCTCGCGTTCGAGGACGGCATCCCCGATTCGATCGCTCCGGACTCCCTCTACAGCGCCCAGGGCACACGGCCCTCGACGCCTGAGGGCACGGAGACCGGCGACGCGTTCGACGAGCTCTTCACTCGAGCGCGTCGGGCGAGAAGAAGCGCAACACGTTCGACGCGCAGAACTTCGACGCGGTGACGCTCTGCGTCCTCGCGCGCCGTCGCTGCGGGCTCGAACGAGGGTCCGGCCATCGCCGAGCAGATCGCCGAGGTCTCAGGTCCTCCGGGTGATAAGTACGACTACACCCAGATGGCCGATGCGGTCGAGGCGCTGCAGGCCGGCGACGACATCGACTTCGAGGGTGTCTCGGGACCGATCGACCTCGATGAGAACGGCGACCCCGTCGCTCGGGTTCTACGACGTCTACGCGTACGACGACAAGGGCGCGTTCTCGGTGAACGACACGGTCGAGAAGTCGGCGGACGAGTAAGTCGCACTCGGCCCAGCCAAGTACTGGAGAGGCCCCGGTCGCCTCGGCGGCCGGGGGCCCTCTTCTCTGTAGAGCCGGTTACTCCGGGCGCGGCGTCGACGCGGCCCGTGCCGCCGCCCAGGTACAGGTCGGCGACCTTCGGGTCGCGGATCAGCTCCGGGCCCGGGCCCTTGAACTTGTTCTGGCCGAGGTCGAGCACGTAGCCGCGGTCGGAGAGCTCCAGCGCGCGGCGGGCGTTCTGCTCGACCATCAGGATGGTCACGCCGGCCTTGTTGACCTCGACGACCTTCTCGAAGATCGCGTCCACGAACGCGGGTGCGAGGCCGGCCGACGGCTCGTCGAGCAGCAGGATCTGGGGGTCCGGCATCAGCGCGCGGCCCATCGCGACCATCTGCCGCTCGCCGCCCGACATCGTGCCGGCGGCCTGGCGGCGCCGCTCCTCGAGGCGGGGAAAGAGCTCGAACATCAGCTCCATGCGAGCCGTCGGGATCTTCGCCCCCGGCGAGCGCGCCCAGCTCGAGGTTCTCCTGGACCGTGAGGCTGGGGAAGACGTTGTCGAGCTGCGGCACGTAGGAGACGCCCTTGCCGCGTGACGGAGTGCGGCTGGATCCCCGTGATCTCCTCGCCGCGGAGCGTCACGCTCCCCTCGCGCGGGCGGACGAGGCCGAACACGGACTTCATCAGCGTCGACTTGCCGGCGCCGTTCGGGCCGACGATCGTCACGATCTCGCCGTTCCCGACCTCGATCTCGACCCCGTTCAGGATGTCGACCTCGGGCGTGTAGCCGGCAACCAGGCCGGACACCGACAGCACGACCTCGCGCTGCTCAGGCATCCTCGCCACCGCCCGGCTGGCCGCCTCCGCCCAGGTAGGCGTCGATCACCTTCTCGTCGTTGCGGACGTCCTCGGGCGCGCCCTGGGCGATCACCCGGCCCGAGGGCCATCACGACCACCTCGTCGGAGTGGTTCATGACGACCTCCATGTCGTGCTCGACGAAGAGGAAGGTCACGCCCTGCTCGGTGCGCAGCCGCTGCCATGTGCTCGAGCAGGCGCTTGCCGAGGGTGGGGTTGATGCCTGCCATCGGCTCGTCCAGCAGCACCATCCGCGGCTCGGTCATCAGCGCGCGCGCCAGCTCCAGCAGCTTGCGCTGGCCGCCGGAGAGGGTGCCGGCGTAGTCGTCGGCCTTGGTCTCCAGCGAGAAGGTCTCCAGCAGCTCGCGGGCACTCTCCTCGACCTCCTTCTCGCGCCGCCGCGACCCGAACGGGTTGACCGACCAGGCGGCTGAGGTGCTCGCCCGGCTGGTCGCGGCGCGGCGAGCAGCATGTTGTCGATCACCGGCATCGCCGCCAGGGCCTTCGTGATCTGGAACGTGCGCACCATCCCGCGGCGCGCGATCGAGTTCGGCGACTTGCCGAAGATCGACTCGCCGCGGTAGGTGACCGCTCCGGCGTCGGGCCGGTAGAAGCCCGGTGACGAGGTTGAAGAGCGTCGTCTTGCCCGCGCCGTTGGGGCCGATCAGGGCGGTGATCGATCCGTCGCGCGACGTCGAAGCCCGCGCCGTCCACGGCCTGGATGCCCGCCGAAGTGCTTGTGCAGGTCGCGTGATCGAGAGGATGGGCTCGCGCGCCGACTCCGGGCGCACGGGTGCCGCTGTCGCCGCGGCGTCAGTCACCGAGGACCATCTCCTCCTTCTTGCCGAACACGCCCTGCGGGCGGAACGCCATCAGCAGGATCAGGATCAGGCCGACGAAGATGAAGCGCAGCGCCGCGATCTTGTCCTCGGTGAGCGGCAGGTCGGCGAAGCGCATGCCCTCGAGCAGCGTCCACATGATGATCGAGCCGACGATCACCCCCGGGAAGCTCGCGAGCCCGCCGAGGACGAGGATCGCGTAGCCGATGAAGGTGAAGAGCGGCTCGAACGATCTCCTGGCTCACCGACTCGAGGTTGATCGCCAGGAACCAGCCGGACGAGCGCGCCGAGGCCGGCGGCGATCGCCAGCGACTGGAGCTTGTAGGAGAAGGCGTTCTTGCCCAGCGCGCGCGCGGCGTCCTCGTCCTCGCGCACCGCGCGCAGCACGCGGCCCCAGGGCGTCGCTGGATCAGCGAACGGAGCCCGAAGGTGAGCGCGAGGAAGGTGATCCAGACGACCAGGAAGAGCGGAAGGCCCGCGTAGTCGGGGCCGTCGAGCCCGATGGGGGCGAGGATGTTGTCCGTGATCCACTGATCCGGCCCGTCGATGTACCAGTCGTCGACGAAGAACCTGTCGTTGTCGAATTCGATCGAGATCGTGCCCTGGTTGCCGCCCGTGAGCCCACGGGCGTTCTGCGCGATGTAGCGGATGATCTCGGCGAAGGCGATCGTCGCGATCGCGAAGTAGTCGGTCGCGCAAGGCGCAGCGACGGAGAGGCCGATGAGCAGCGACACCAGCATCGTGATGATGATCGCCAGCGGCAGCGCCAGGTAGAAGTTCACGCCGACGTCGACGACGAGGATCACCGCCGAGTAGGCGCCGATCGCCATGAAGCCGGCCTGCCCGAAGTTGACGATGCCCGTGTAGCCGACGTTCAGCTGCAGGCCGAGGGTGAAGATCCCGTAGACGGCCGACCAGGATCGCCGACGTTGATCCAGAAGCCGGTCGCGCTGAGGAAGTCGAAGCTGACCGCGGTGAGGAAGAGCGTCGCGTCACAGCGTGCGCTCCTTGCCGAAGATGCCCTCAGGCCGGATCAGCAGGACCAGGATCAGGACGATGAAGCTGACCGCGACCTTCCACTGGTCGTCCTGCAGCGGGATCGTCGACCACTCCTGGGTGAGGCCGATCACGAGCCCGCCGGCGAGCGCGCCGTACGCGTTGCCGATCCCGCCGAGCACGACCGCCGCGAACAGCGGCAGCAGGAGGAAGAAGCCCGGTGTTGGGGGAGAGGCGGCCGACCGCCGCCACGTAGAGGACGCCGGCCAGGCCGGCGAGCGCCGGCCGAGAGGACCCAGGTGACGATGACCACGCGGTCGGTGTCGATCCCGGTCGTCTCGGCCAGGTCGAAGTTGTCGGCCAGCGCGCGCATCTGGCGGCCCAGCGACGTCAGCCGCAGCATCAGCGCGACCGCCGACCACGACGACGAACGCCGATGACGACCACCATGCAGCTCGGTGCCGGCCGATCGTCAGGCCGAGGAACGAGATCGAGTCGGTGACGTTGACGTCGAGCGCCTCGCGGCTGGGTGCCGGCGAAGAGCTGGATCATGTTGCGCAGGACGAACGCGAGCCCGAGCGTCATCAGGAGCAGCTGGAGCATCCCGGCCTTGCGCCTGCGCATCGGCCGCCACATGATCAGCTCGAGGAAGACGCCCAAGCGCCGCGGTCACCACGATCGCGATCACCAGCGCCAGCGCCAGCGGCATGCCCGATCGTCACGTTGAACAGGAACGCGATGTAGGCGCCGAAGGTGAGCATGTCGCCGTGGGCGAAGTTGACGAGCTTGAGGATCCCGTAGACGAGGGTCAGCCCGATCGCGCCGAGCGCGAAGTACGAGCCGGAGACGAGCCCGTTGAGCGTCCGCTGGGCGCACAGCTGAAGCCCGTCGCCGATGATCAGGACGATCGAGATCACGACCATGACCCCGACGGCGATCCAGGCCGGGTGATCGCTAGCCCACGACCTCACGCTCGTCGAGCGTCCGGGACCCGTTCCCGTTAGCTGGCCAGCCTCCATACCCGCCGCAAACCTACCCTTTTCGGCGGCCTCACGAACGTGCGGCCCTAGAGCGAGGCCCAGACGTCGAGCTTGCGGCCGCACCAGCTCGATCACCGAGTCGGTGAACTCGGTGGTGGAGGAATGACCGCCCAGGTCGGACGTCCGGACCCCGCCGGCGACCGTCTCCAGCACCGCCTCGTAGACGGCTCGCGAGGCCGTCTCGCGCCTTGGTCGCGACCGCCGGATCCACGTCATCGGCGCTGGCCGCCGTGTCCCCGGCGTAGTGGAGCACGGCGCCGACGGCCAGGATCATCGCCATCGGGTTCGCCACGTCCTTGCCCTCCAGCGCCGGCGCGGTGCCGTGCGGCGCCTCGGCCATCGCCACCGAGGTCCGCAGCTCGTCGTCGAGGGCCGAGCAGCACCGACTCGGCGCCGGCGATCGAGCCGAACATCGGCAGCACCAGGTCGGAGAGCAGGTCGCCGTCGCGGTTGAGGCACGGGATCACCAGCGACTCGGTCGCCGCGCCGGTCACCAGCCCCGCAAGCGTCGCGTCGATCAGCACCGGCTCGTAGCCGCAGTCGGGATGGCGCTCCGCGGCCGCGTCCATCTCCTCCTTCAGCATGCCCTCGTAGACGGGGCTCACGGTCCACTTCGGCCCGCCGTAGACCCGCCCGCCGATCCGCTCGGCCTCGCGGAAGGCGAACTCGGCCACGGCGGCGCAGTCCGAGCGGCGGATCGTCTCGGTGCGGTGGGCCAGCTCGTCGCCGTCGACCTCCTCGCGCCACTGCTCGGCGCCGTACGCGTCGCCCACCGCCATCCGGCAGACCGCGATGGGGTGGTGCACGCCGGCGACCGGGGTCACGCCCGGGGATGCGCCGGCCCGGTGCGCACGATCACCTTGCCGTCGATCTCCTCACGCAGGATCCGGTTGGGGCTGCCCACGTCGTCGGCGCCCTCCGGCGTGATCGTCGCCGCCTTCAGGCCCAGGCCGGTCTCGCGCATCGCGCTGCGCGGCCTCGCGTGACGACCGCGTTCGTCGCTGGCACGACGCCCCTCCAGCGAGAGGTCGAACCGCTCGACCTCGACGTCGAGGCGAAGGAGCTCCGGGTCCAGCACCCGCAGCGACTGCTCCAGCAGCTCCTGCCCGGTCTGATCGCCGTCGAGCGCGACTATCGTGAGGTCGGCCATGGATGGAACGATATGCCGAGCGGTGCACCTGGTGCGGCGACGGACGTCGAAGACGGACGACGGCTTCCGGGCATTCGAGCCCGCGGGCGAGCGCCGCGCCGTGTTCTGCCGCCTCGAGCACGTGGTCCCCTGGGCCATCCAGGACGCCCACTGGGACGCCGGCGCCCTCGACGAGCCACCCGGCCTGGACGAGGAGGTCAGCGAGCTGCGCCCACTGCGGCGAGCCGCTCGGCGACGTCCACGTCCTCCTCGTCCGCCACCGCGGCGAGTACCGCATCCCCGACGGCTTCTGCTCAGTCGACCACCTGCTGGAGTGGGCAAAGGCCGGCGGCCGCTACGCCTAGCGCGCCGCGACAGCGGCGGCGGCTGAGAATCAGTGAGGGAGGGCGACCGGAAGCGCACTCGCGGACGACGGGTTTTCGTCAACCGGTCATAGCAGCGCCACGTCGACCAATCGCCGCCACCGCCACGCCTGCGCTTCTGTCTTCCCCTCATTGCCCCCGTTGGCACCACGCGGCGAGCGCCGCCGACCATCCTTCCCTCCGCTCCGGGCTTCAGGCCTACGTCACCACCGGCGCCGCCTCCGCCGCGAAGTCCACGATCAGCCCGGCCGTCTCCTCCGGCGCCTCGACCTGCGGCGAGTGGCCGACGCCGGGCGAGGATCTCGATCTCGACGCCCGGCACGTCGCTCCAGTCCTCCTCCGCCTCGGGCGTGTCGACGACCTGGTCCTCCTCGCCGAGGATCACCATCAGGGGCACCACCGCCGACGGTCATGCGCGTGAGTCGAGCGACTCCTCGTCGCGGTAGTCGCTCCAGCGCCTCGCTGGGTCTCCTTGAACGACGTGTAGGTCATCGCCCGGTAGCCCGGGACGATCACGTCGTCCTCGAACTCCGGGCTGACGGCTCGAAGTCCGGCGCGAACGCCTCGCTGAAGTTCGAGCGGATCGCGAAGTCGGGGGTGAGGCGGTACATCGCCTGGCCCAGCACCGGCGACGTAGCCGAGCCGGGCGATGAACGGCAGCGAGCCAGCGTCGTTGGTCGGCGCCTGGTTCATCGCGACCACCCGGTCGACGAGCTGGCTGGATTGCTCGGCGAGCGCGACCGCAACGGCCGGCGCCCATGCGACTGGCCCGACCACGACCGCGCCCTGCACGTCGAGCTCGTTCAGCGCGCCGGCCACCAGGCCCGGCCTGGCTCTCGATCGAGTAGCCGCTGGACGGGCTTCTCGGACCCGCCGTGGCCGAGCAGGTCGATGCGGATCACGCGGTGGTTCTCGGTCAGGAGCGGCGCCAGCTCGTCCCACCAGTCGCAGCGAGCACAGGTAGCAGTGGATGAGCACGATCGGGGCGCCGGTCGGCCTCGGGCGGCGCCGGGTCGTCGAGCACCTGGACGTCGCCTCCGGGCAGGCTGACGATCTGCGCCGCCGTCGACGCGTCACCTCGGCGCCCTTGGTCTGCTGGTTGAGGACGATCGTGTTGAGCCCGAGCAGGCCGACGAGCACGACCGCGAGGCCGATCAGGACCTTCCAGCGGGTCTTCATGCGCCGTCGGCTGCGGCGTCCTCGCGCGGGCCGAGCCCGAGCTCGTCCGCGCGCTCGGCCATCGCCGCGATCAGGAACGCGATGTGCTCGTCGAAGTCGACGCCCAGCTCCTCGGCGCCCTGCGCCACCTCGTCGCGGTTCACGCCGGCGGCGAACGAGGGCTGCTTCAGCTTCTTCTTCACCGACTTCGGCTTCATGCCCTCGATCCCGGTGGGGCGGACCAGGGCGCAGGCGGAGATGAAGCCCGACAGCTCGTCGACCGCGAACAGCGTCTTCGCCATCTGGGTCTCGCGCGGGACGCCGAGGAACGGTGGCGTGGCCGGCAACGGCGTCGATCACGTCCTGCGGGTAGCCCGCGCTCCTCCAGCTCCTTGAGCGCGTAGCGGGGATGCCCGGTCTCGAGGTCGGGGTAGCGCTCGTAGTCCATGTCGTGGACGAGGCCCGTCACCGCCCAGCGCTCCTCGTCCTCGCCGTACTTGCGCGCGTAGGCGACCATGCCCGGCCTCGACGCCCAGCAGGTGCTTGCGCAGCGAGTCGGACTGCGACCCATTCGCAGACCAGGTCCCAGGCCTCTTGTCGCGTCGGCTGAGCCATTCGGAACGGTTTACCCTAGCCGCCCAGATGGAGAAGTTCGTCATCCAGGGCGGGACGCCCCTCTCCGGCGAGATCACCGTCGCCGGAAACAAGAACGCGGCGCTGCCGATTCTCGCGGCCTGCCTGCTCACGGAGGAGGAGGTCGGCTGTCCAACGTCCCGCGCATCCGCGACGTCGAGACGCAGATCGCGCTGCTCGAGAGCATCGGGGTGAAGGCGACGTGGACGGGCGACAACGAGCTCTCCCTCCAGGCCGACGCGGTCAGCGGACACCGAGCTCGACGAGGCGCTCTCCGCCCGCATCCGGGCCTCGTTCCTGCTGGCGGGACCACTGCTCGCCCGCTTCGGCGAGGCCCGCATGCCGCCGCCCGGTGGCGACACGATCGGCCGCCGCCGCCTGGACCCGCACCTCGACGCGTTCGTCGACATGGGCGCCAACGGTGAGCGGCGACCGCATGATCGAGCTCTCCGCCGGCGACGGCCTGAAGCCCTGCCGGATCTTCATGGACGAGCCGTCGGTGATGGCGACGGAGAACGCCCTGATGGCGGCCGCGCTCACCCCGGGCCCGACGACGATCGGCAACGCCGCCTGTGAGCCCCACGTCCAGGACCTCGCTCGGCTGCTGGTGAAGATGGGGGCGCTCCATCGACGGCATCGGCTCCAACGTCATGACCGTGCACGGTCGTGAGACGCTCGGCGGCGCCGAGCACCACATCTGCCCCGACCACATCGAGGCCGCCAGCTTCATGGCCCTCGCCGCGGCGACCGGGGGAGAGCTCCTGATCCGGGAGATCGAGCCCGAGGACCTGATGGCGGTCCGCCGCCACTTCGGCCGGCTGGGCCTGGTCACCGACGATCGAGGGGCAGCGACCTCGTCGTGCCGGCCGACCAGGACCTGGAGGTCAAGGCCGACATGGGCGACGCAGATCCCCAAGATCGACGACGGGCCCGTGGCCCGCTTTCCCCGCCGACCTCACCTCGATCGCCGTCGCGCTCGCCACGCAGGCCGACGGCGAGGTGATGATCTTCGAGAAGATGTTCGAGAACCGCCTGTTCTTCGTCGACAAGCTCGTCGCCATGGGCGCTCGGATCCTGCTCTGCGACCCGCACAGGGCCGTGGTCAGTGGTCCGAGCCGGCTTCACGGCGAGCGGCTCGAGAGCCCGGACATCCGCGCCGGCATGGCGATGCTCATCGCGGCGCTGTGCGCCGAGGGCACGTCCGAGATCGGCAACGTCGCCCAGATCGACCGCGGATACGAGCGGATCGACCTGCGCCTGCGCGAGCTGGGCGCCCAGATCGAGCGCGTCTCCAGCGAACGCGTTCCTGCGTAGAGGCCGCGCTCCAGCCCCTACCCTCCGCGAGCGGCCGAAGGAGGCCGGCCAGCCGATGACGCACCCGACGCCCCCTGGAACCAGGGACATCCTGCCCGACGAGATGCGCGAGCTTCGCGCGCTTCAGGCGTGCGCTGTTCGAGGTCTTCGAGCGCTACGGCTACGGCGAGGTGCGAACGCCCACGATCGAGTACGACGAGGTGCTCGCCCGGGCGGGCGACGCCGCCGCGCCGCCCGCGCACCGGTTCTTCGACGAGAGCGGCGACCTGGTCGCGATGCGCTCGGACATGACGATCCCCATCGCGCGCCTGGTCGCCACCCGCTTCGCCGGACGAGGATGGCCCGTTCCGCTTCAGCTACTCCGGCACGGCGTATCGCGCGGTCCGCCCGCAGCGCGGACAGATGCGCGAGTTCATGCAGGCGGGCGTGGAGCTGATCGGCGAGCCGGCGCCCGGACGGGACGGCGGAGGTGATCGAGGTGCTGAGCGCCGCGCTGGACGCCGCCGGCCTCACCCGGGCCGTGATCGGCCTGGGCGACGCCGACCTCTTCAAGCAGCTGCTCGACGAGCTTGGCGTGGACGGGCGAGGGCACGGGCGTCGCGTGCTCGACCGCCTCGCCGCCCACGATCTGGTGGGCCTCGAGGCCGAGGTCGACGCGCTCGGGCTCGACGGGCCGCGCGCGCGAGACGCTGCTGCGCCTGCCGAACATCCGCGGCGGGGCGGAGGTCCTGGACGCTGCCCACGAGCTGGGCGGCGAGGCCGTCGAGCGCGCCACCGGCCGGCTCGCGGCCACCTTCGAGGCGCTCCGCTAGCGCGGGGTCGCCGACCGCATCCAGCTCGACCTCGGGCCTCGCTGCGCGACCTCGGCTACTACACCGGCGCGATCGTCGAGGTCTACGACCCGGCCGCTCGGCCACGTGCTCGGCGGCGGCGGGCGCTACGACGAGCTGATGGGCCGCTTCGGGCGCCCGCTGCCGGCGGCCGGATTCGCGCTCTTCCTGGAGCGCGTGCACATCGCGCAGGCGGAGGAGGAGCGGATCGCGCGAGGAGGGCGGCGGATGAGCGCGCCGCTGAAGCTCGCCGTGCCGCGCGGCTCCCTGTACGGCGGCACGCTCGACCTGCTGGACGCGATCGGCGTCGATACCGCCGAGGCGCGCAGCGACTCGCGCGCGCTCACGTTCGACGCGGGCGAGCTGATGCTGGTGACCATGCGCCCGTCCGACGTCCCCACCTACGTCGAGGCGGGCGCCGCCGACCTGGGGATCACCGGGCAAGGACGTGCTGCTGGAGCAGGCCGACCGGGTCGTCTACGAGCTGCTCGACCTTCGCTACGGCGCCTGCCGGATGGTGCTCGCCTCGCCGGCGCGGGCGACGAGCGCCTGTCCGAGGCCCAGCGGCGCCTGGGCGCGATGCGAATCGCGACCAAGTACCCGCGGATCGCCGAGCGCTACTTCGAGGACACCGGCCGCCAGGCGGAGGTGATCGAGGTCAAGGGCTCGGTCGAGCTGGCGCCCCTGGTCGGACCTGGCCGACGGCATCGTCGACCTCGTCGACACCGGCCGCACCCTGGCCGAGAACGACCTCGAGGTGCGCGAGGAGATCGCGCTGTGCACCGCGCGCCTCGTCGCGAACCGGGTCGCGCACAAGCTCCGGGCGGCCGAGATCGACGCGCTCGCCGAGCGCCTGCGGGAGGCGAGCGGCATGAAGGTGAAGCGGCTGGAGTGGAGCGGCACCAACCCGCGCGCCCTCGCGGCCGACCTGCGCGGCCTGGCGCGCCGACGAGTCGATCACCGGCGGGGTCCGCGAGATCCTCGAGCGGGTGCGGGGCGGAGGAGACGCCGCCGTCCGCGAGCAGGCGGAGCGCTTCGGCGAGCCGGCGCCCGAGTCGCTTCGCGTCGACCCGGAGGCGGTGGCGGCCGCCCCGGGGCTGCTGGAGCCCGACGTCCGCGAGGCGCTGCGGCTCGCCGCCGTGAACATCGCAGGCGGTCGCCCGCGCCGAGCTGGAGGCGCTCTCGCGCCCCGCCCTCGCCGAGCTGCCACAGGGCCAGCGGGTCGAGATCCGCAACGAGCCGGTCGCGGCGGCGGGCGTCTACGCGCCGGGTGGCAAGGCCCCCTATCCGTCGTCGGTGCTGATGTGCTGCATCCCCGCCAGGGTCGCCGGGCGTCCAGCGGGTCGCCGCTCGCGAGCCCGCCCGGGCGCCGCGGGCCGTCCGGACGCCGCGGTGCTGGCCGCGGCCGCCATCGCGCGGGGTCGAGGAGGTCTACGCGATGGGCGGCGCCCAGGCGATCGGCGCGCTCGCCTTCGGCACCGAGAGCGTCGAGCGCGGTGGACGTGATCGTCGGCCCCGGCAACCGCTACGTCACCGAGGCCAAGCGCCTCGTCTTCGGCCACGTGGGGATCGACGGCCTCGCCGGGCCCAGCGAGCTCCTCGTCGTGGCCGACTCGATCCGCCGACGCCGAGACGATCGCGCTCGACGTCCTCGCCCAGGCCGAGCACGGCGCCGACGCGCCGCTCGTCGTGGTCTCCGCCGGACGCCGGCTGCTGGACGGCGATCGCCGAGGCGGTCGAGGAGCTCGCGCCGAGCGCCCCAGCGTCGACGACGCGCCGCTGGCGCTCGTCGGCGCCCCGGGGCTCGAGGTCGCGCTCGACCTCGCGGACGCCTTCGCGCCGGAGCACCTCGAGCTGATCTTCGCCGGGGCCGACGAGAACGCGGCTCGCTCACGCGTCGCGGGCTGCGTCTTCGTCGGCGCCGGGCGGGGCGACCGCGTTCGGCGACTACGTGGCCGGGTCCAACCACGTCCTGCCGACCGGCGGCGCCGCCCGCTTCGGCGGACCGCTGGGCCCCCGCGCGTTCATGCGACGCACCTCGGTCGTGACGATCGGCAGCGGCGCCGCCGCCGAGCTCGCGCCCGCCGTGGAGACGATCGCCGGCGCCGAGGGATTCCCCGTGCACGGCGAGTCGGCCCGTGCAAGGGCCGGCGATTGCATCCGCGAAACTGTCGATTTGCAGGAGCTTTGACCGATGAGCTCGCAGCGCAGACATCCACCGCAAGACCGGCGAGACCGACGTCCGCCTGCTGCTCGAACCTCGACGGGGGAGAGGTGTCGGTGTCCACGGGCGTCGGCTTCTTCGACCACATGCTGGAGCTGCTGGGACGCCACGGCCGGCTCGGGCTGCGCCGTCGAGGCCGACCGGAGACCTCGAGACCGGCGCCCACCACACGGTCGAGGACGTGGGCATCGCGTTCGGCCAGGCGCTCGACGAGGCGCTCGCCGACCGCGTCGGGCATCCGGCGCTACGCGCACGCCGTGATCCCGATGGACGAGTCGCTCGGGCGAGTGCGCGATCGACATCTCCGGCCGTCCGTTCTGCCGCTTCGACTCCGAGGTGCCGGACGTGACGATCGCCGGCTTCGACGCCGAGCTCGCGGAGGAGTTCTTCCGCGCCGTCGCCTCGAACGCCAAGCTCACGCTCCACGTCGGGACCCGTTACGGCTCGAACGCCCACCACCTGATCGAGGCCTGCGTTCAAGGCCTTCGCGCGCGCACTGCGCGACGCGGTCTCGATCGACCCGGACGAGGCCGGCGTGCCGTCCACCAAGGGCACCCTCACTGACTAAGTCGCACTTGCGCCCGGATCGCGATCCTCGACTACGGGATGGGCAACCTGCGCTCGGCCGAGAAGGCGCTCGAGCGCGTGGGCGCGCGCGCCGAGCGGGTCACCGACCCGGACCAGCCGCCGAAGGCGCCGACGGCCTGGTGCTGCCAGGCGTCGGCGCCTTCCCCGAGGCGATGCGCCGCGTGCGCGAGCGCGGCTTCGACGCGCTCGCCCGGGACTGGGCCAGGCCGGGCGCCCGCTGCTGGGCATCTGCCTCGGGCATGCAGCTCCTGTTCGAGTCCTCGACCGAGAACGAGGGCGCCACAGGGCCTGGGCCTGCTGCGCCGGCGAGGTCACCGCAGCTCGACGCCCCCGGCCTGAAGGTCCCGCACATGGGCTGGGAGCCGGTGCGCTGGGAGCGGCCGTCGCGGCTGGTCGCCGCGCGGGCTGGCGCGAGCAGGGCGAGACGCCGTTCTACTTCGTGCACTCCTTCGCCGCTCGGCCCGCCGACCCGGACGTGGTCGTCGGGACCGCCGAGTGGGGCGAGCGCTTCGCCGCCGTCGTCGAGCGCGACTCGATCTTCGGCGCCCAGTTCCACCCCGAGAAGTCGAGCTCGGCGGGCTCGACGCTGCTCGCCGGGTTCGCCGCCGCCTGCCAGCCGGTCGCCGCTTGACGGCCTTGATCCTCTACCCGGCGATCGACATCCGCGGCGGCCGGGCCGTGCGCCTGGTGCAGGGCGACTACGACCGCGAGACCGCGTTCGACGCCGACCCCCTCGACGCGGCCCGAGCGCTGGCTGGAGGGCGGGCGCGGAGGCCCTCCACGTCGTCGACCTCGACGGGGCGCGCTCGGGCGAGCCGGAGAACCTCGAGCACGTGCGCCGGATCGCCGAGGCGGCGGAGCGTGCCGGTCCAGGTCGGCGGCGGGCTGCGCAGCGGCCGACGCCGTCGCGGACGTGCTCGCCGCCGGCGCGACCCGGGTGGTCCTGGGCACTGCGGCCGTCGAGGACCCGGCGCTGGTCGAGTCGCTCGCGCTCGATCACCCGAACCGCATCGTCGTCGGCGCCGACGCCCGCTCGGGAAGGATCGCCGTGGAGGGATGGGAGCGCGAGAGCCAGACCGGGGTGGAGGCGCTGATCGCCGACCTCGCGCGGCCGCGGGCGTGAAGCGCTTCGTCTACACGCCGGTGGAGGTCGACGGGACGCTCGAGGGGCCGGCCCTCGACGGCCTCGCGCACGGCCGCCGAGGCCGCGCTCGACGCCGGCGCCGAGCTGATCTACTCGGGCGGGATCGGCTCGCTCGAGCATCTGCGCGCGCTGGCCGCGCTCGCGGCGCCCGCACTCACCGGCGTGATCGTCGGACGGGCCCTCTACGAGGGCCGGTTCACGGTCGCGCGAGGGCATCGCCGCCCTCCGCTAGCCTCGCCGGTCGTGTTCTGGCTCCGCGTCCTCGCCGTCGCCCAGGTCGCGCTGCTCGCGCGGCGCCACCTGCCGCTGCTCGAGCCCGACGAGCGCTAGCGGCTCGCCGGCCTGGTCGCGAAGTCGAAGGGCAGGCCCCGCAAGAACCTCTCCGCGAACGAGCGCGAGGAGATGCTCCGCCTGGTCCAGAAGCTCGAGCCGGGCGAGTTCGGCAACGGCGCCTTCTCACACATGCGAGGGCGCGGCCCCTCCGGGCGCAAGAAGTGATCACAGCAGCTGTCCTGCTTTGCCCACACGGTGTGCGGGTAGGACAGGACAGCGACCCACGCCGGCGCCCTAACCTGAAGCGCGTGGCACTGAAGCGCGTCATCCCCTGCCTCGACGTCGACTCCGGGCGCGTCGTCAAGGGCACGAACTTCGTCGGCCTGCGCGACGCGGGCGATCCGGTCGAGCTCGCTGCCCGCTACGACGCCGAGGGGGCCGACGAGCTCGTCTTCCTCGACATCACGGCCTCGCACGAGCGCCGTGACACGATCGTCGAGCTGGCCCGTCGCACCGCCGATCGACGTCTTCATCCCGTTCACGATCGGCGGCGGCATCCGCACCGTCGCCGACGCGCAGGCCGTACTCGACGCCGGCGCCGACAAGGTCTCGGTGAACTCGGCGGCGCTCGAGCGGCCCGAGCTGATCGGCGAGCTGGCCGAGGTCTTCGGGTCGCAGTGCGTGGTGGTCGCCATCGACGCGAAGCGTGGCGGCGAGGGGTGGGATGTCTACGTCCACGGCGGGCGCACGGTGGTCGAGGGCCGGGAGGCCGTCGCGTGGGCGCGCGAGGCGGTCGAGCGCGGGGCCGGGGAGGTCCTGCTCACGAGCATGGACCGCGACGGCACCACCTCCGGCTATGACCTCGAGCTGACCCGCGCGGTGGCCGACGCCGTCGGCCGTGCCGGTGATCGCGTCAGGCGGCGTGGGCGAGCTCGAGCACCTGGTCGAGGGGGTCATCGAGGGCGGCGCCGACGCGGTGCTCTGCGCCTCGATCTTCCACTACGGCAAGCACACCGTCCGGGAGGCCAAGGAGCACCTGCGCGACGCCGGCGTCCCGGTGCGCGTCTAGGACTCGTCCTCCGCGGCGGTCCCGGCCTTCTCGGCCTTCTCCTCCGCCTTCTTCTCGGCCTGACGCTCCTGCCTGGCCTTCTTCGCCGCGTCGCTCCGCGCGCTGCTCGGCCTCGGTCTCCGGGCGGGAAGGCGCGCAGCTGTCGACGCGCCGGTCAGGTAGAGGCTGTCTCGCCGTCGGAGATCGCAGGGTTGTACTCGCCCAGCTCGTGCTCGGAAGACCTCGCTTGCCGGTGTTCGCGTGTTGTAGCCGATCGTGCCGTTCTGCGGCCCGATCACGCCGACGTAGACGATGCGCCCGATGCACGCTGGCAGCGCCGAGGAGGATGCCTCCCGTGAACTCCTTCCAGCGAACGTCGCCCGGTCGTCGCGTCGAGCGCGTAGAGGTACTTGTCCTTGGAGCCGATGTAGACGGTCGGCGGCCCGTCGCCCACCTCGGCGACGGCGGGCGCGGAGTAGACCCAGTCGCCTGTCGACTGGCTCCAGGCGAGCGCGCCCGTGTCGGCGTCGAAGCTGTAGACGCGGCTGTCGATGCTGCCGACGAACACGCGCCCGTAGGCGACGGCCGGCGTCGAGTAGATCCGGCCGGTCGCGCCGAAGCTCGAGCCCTGGGTGCCGGTCTGCCACTTCACCGAGCCGTCGCGAGCGCGCACCGCGTAGAGCTCGCCGGCGTAGTTGCCGAAGTAGGCGATCCCGCTCGCTCGAGCGCGATCCCGCCCTTGACGGCGTCCGGCGGTGTCGATCGACCACTTGCGTCTCGCCGGTCTTGACGTCCAGCGCGAACACCGTGCCCGACTCGTTGCCCGACGATCACGGTCGTCGCCGTACACCACCGGCGAGGTCTCGCTGCGCGCGCCGAGGTCCTGCTCCCACAGCACCTTGCCGTTCTTCGGGTCGAGCGCCTGGATGTCGCCCGGCTCGAGGGTGACGACGAACAGGCGGCCGTCGGCGTAGGCGGGCGAGGCGGCGCTGAGGCCGCCGACGTCGTGCTTCCAGAGCCTCCTTGCCGTTGTCGGAGTTGAGCGCGATCGTGCGCGCGTTCTTGTCGACGATGAAGAGTCGGTCCTCGTGAAGGACGGGCGAGAACTCGAGCAGCGTCCCGGCGACGAAGCTCCAGTCCGAGGCGTGGTAGGGCGGGTTGACCCGGCTGCGTCGGCAGGTAGCGCGTGCGGGCGTCGTCGTAGCCGTAGACCGGCCAGTCGACCTTCTTGATCTCCTTGGCTTCTTCGGCTTCTTCGTTCCTCCTCGAAGCCGACGTCGGCGTTGTAGACGTCCTCGGGGCGGTCGAGGGCCTTCGCGATCGCGATCCGGCGCCGCCCAGCACGACGACCACGGCTCCGCCGCCGCGACCTGCTGGGCGCGGCTCCACTTGGAGACGATCGGCCACAGCCGCCGAGCGGCGAAGAAGCCGCCGACGAGCACGGCGACGCCGACCACCGCGGCGATGGCGAGTGCCACCACTGCACGTCGTAGCCGCCGAGGCCGATGATTCAGGATCCGACAGCCATCCGCGAAGGACGTCATGGTAGGGAACGCCCCACCGAGGACCCGATCAGAGCGTTGGCAGACGGAAATCGACGCCCGAGGAGCTGGCGGCGCGGATCGACGCGCTGCCCGGCGTCGAGCGCGCTGCGCGCCGCGGCGGGCGGTGCCGCCGCACCTCGTCGGCGGCGCCGTCCGCGACCTGCTGCTCGGCCGTGAGCGGGTCGACGTCGACGTCGTCGTCGAGGGCGACGCGATCGCGGTCGCCCGCGCGCCTCGACCGCCGACGCCGTCGTCCACGAGCGGTTCGGCACCGCGACCGTGAGCCTCGACGGCCTCACCGTGGACCTCGCCGCCGCTCGAGCGGAGACCTATCCGCGACCCGGGCGCGCTGCCGGAGGTCGCCCCGGCGACCTCGCCGACGACCTCGCCCGCCGCGACTTCACCGATCAACGCGATGGCGGTGCCACTCGACGGCCCGGCGCCCTGGTCGACCCCCACGGCGGCACGCCGATCTCGCGGGCCGGCCTGCTGCGCGTGCTCCACGCCGGGCTCGTTCGCCGACGACCCCACGCGCGCCCTGCGGGCCGCCCGCTACGCCGCCCGCCTCGGCCTCACGCTCGAGCACCGAGACCGAGGCGCTGCTGCGGGACGCCGACCTGGGCACGGTCTCCGAGCAGCGGGTCGAGGCCGAGCTGCGCCGGATCGCGGCCGAGCCCGACCCGGCGCGCGGCGATCGCGCTCGTCGGTCGACTGGGGGCTGCTCGAGGCCTCGACGACGAGCGCACCTGGCCTGGTGAACGCAGCCCTGGCGACGCTGGCGGACCGGCTCCGTGGGCAGCGCTCGACAAGCGCCGGCGGATGGTCGCTGGTCGCCGATCGTCGGTGGGCGACCTCGCGCCGGCCCGGGAGCTCGCGCGGCCGAGCCTCGCCCGAGGCCCTGCCGACGGCGTGGAGGCGGCGCACGGCCACGACGGCACGACCCTGCTGCTCGCCCGGCGCTGGGCGCCGAGTGGGTCGACGACTACGTGGACTGACGTGGCGCGCACGTCCGGCTCGAGATCGGCGGCGACGACCTGCTCGTGGCGGGGGTCGAGGAGGGGCCGGCGATCGGCCGCGGCCTGCGAGGCGGCCCTGCGCGCGAGGCTCGACGGCGAGGCCGCGGGCGCGAGAGCGAGCTGCGGGTCGCGCTCGAGGCGGCGGGGCCGGCTGATGGAGTGGCGCAGCGACGGACGAGCTGCGCTGGCTCGAGGCCGAGCTCCCCGGTGCCCGCGCGCGTCTTCTCGACGCGGGTGGGCGGGGTCAGCGAGGCGCCCTTCGACACGCTCAACCTCGGCCTGCTCACCGGCGACGAGCCGGCGAGCGTCCGTGAGAACCGCCTGCGGCTCGGCGGCCGCGGTCGGGGTCGACCCGCACGGCGTGCTGATCGGCCGCCAGGTCCACGGCGCCGAGATCGCGACCCACGACGGCCCGCAGGAAGCCGACGCGTTCGCCCGGCCGGGGCCCCGGCTGGGGGAGGTCGACGGCCACGTCGACCTGCGGTCGCCGGCCTCGCGCCGCTGGTCTTCGTCGCCGACTGCCTGCCGATCGCGCTCGCCGGGCCCGACGGCGTCGCGATGGTCCACGGCGGCTGGCGCGGGCTGGCCGGGCGGGATCGTCGCGCGCGGCTGCGAGGCGGTCGGCGCGCACGCGCCGCGGCGATCGGGCCCGGGATCGGCCCCTGCTGCTACGAGGTGGGGCCGAGGTCCTTGACGCGTTCGCGCGACCTCGGGCGACGGGCATCGCCGATGGGCGGATGCTCGACCTCGTCGAGGTGGCCCGCCGCCTGCTCGGCCGCGAGCGGGGTGGAGGCGGTCGAGGCGAGCGGCCTCTGCGTCAGCTGCGAGCGCGAGCTGTTCTTCTCCCACCGCCGCGACGATGGGTCGCACCGGGCGCCAGGCTGGGATGGTGTGAGCGATGGCCGAGCTGATCACGCGACATCGACGCCGACGACGGTCGCCGCGAACCTCGAGCGCGTGCGCGAGCGCGCGGGCGCCGGAGGTCGAGATCCTCGCCGCCACCAAGTACGTGCCGCTCGAGGAGATGGGCGCCCTCGCCGAGGCCGGGGTCGAGCTGGTCGGCGAGAACCGCCTCCAGGACCTGCGAGGCCAAGCAGGAGCGCTGGGGCGACGCGTTCACGTGGGACTTCATCGGCGCCGTCCAGAGCCGCAAGGTCGAAGGCGCTCGCTGCCGCTCGACCCGGCTGATCCACTCGATCGCCAGCGACTCGGCGCTCCGCAAGCTCGAGCCCGCGGCGACGCCCGGAGGCCGAGATCCTGGTCGAGGTGAACCTCTCAGGCGAGGAGACGCAAGGGCGGGGATCGCCCCGGCGGAGCTGGGCGAGTTCATCGAGCGCAGCCCCGTCCGGGTCGGCGGCCTGATGACGATGCCGCCCTTTGCCGACCGATCCCGAGGCGTCGCGACCCTACTTCGCCCAGCTCGCCCAGCTCGCCGCCGAGCACGGGCTCGAGCGCCTCTCGATGGGCACGAGCCAGGACTGGGAGGTGGCGGTCGCAGGAGGGCGCGACGATCATCCGCCTCGGCAGCTCGCTCTTCCGCTGAAGCGCAAGGGGTTTTTCAGCCGCCCAATTGCGGGCATAATGTGGAAAGGAGAAGCGGCCCAGGAGGCGAAAGACCGCTCGACATGGCTATCCGCGACACATGGCACCGCGCCCTCGTCTACTTCGGCCTCGCCGAGGACCCCGACTACGTCGAGCGGCGATCACTACGAGCCGGAGACCGGCGCCCATGGGGACCTCTACGAGCCCGCCGCCCCGCGGACGGCGACCGTCAGCCGCATCGGCGAGCGCCGCCGCGACCGCGACGAGATCGACGACATCTTCTCCGACGACGACGCCGCGGCGGCCGCTCCGCGCCCGCTGCGTCCCGTGGCGGCAACGGCGGCGACGTGCGCGTGCACCTCGTCCAGCCGCACAGCTTCAACGACGCCCAGGAAGTGGCCGACCGCTTCAAGCAGGGCGTGCCGGTGATCCTCAACCTCCAGACCACGGAGGGCGAGCTCGCCAAGCGCCTGATCGACTTCGCCTCCGGCCTCACCTACGCGATGGACGGCGGGATGCAGAAGGTCGCCGAGAAGACCTTCCTCCTCACGCCCGCGCAACGTCGAGGTCTCGGCCGAGGAGCAGGCCCGCCTCGTCGAGAAGGGCTTCTTCAACCAGTCGTAGGCCGTCGGGGGTCGCTCGCGCGAGCGGTGAACGTCCGGCTCGATGCGGACTCCGGGACGTCGGCGCGGCCGGAGGCCGTGTCCCCAGGGCCGACCATCGGCGCCACGCTCGCATACGCTTGGGCCGTGATCGTCGGATTCGCAGGCGCGGGGAACATGGCCGCCGCCATGGCTCGCGGATGGGCCGGGGCCGAGGACGGGCCCGACGATGCTCTTCGTCGACCTCGACCGCGAGCGGGCGAGCGCGCTCGCCGCCGAGGTCGAGGGCGAGACGCGGCGACTCGCTGCCCGAGCTCGTCGCCGAGTCCGACGTGGTCCTGCTCGCGGTCAAGCCGGCCGCCCTGGACGAGGTCGCGCGAGCAGATGGGCCACACGGCGCCGGCGCTGCTCTCGGTGATGGCCGCGACGCCCACGTCGCGCCTGGCGCAGGCCTTCCCGGACACCCCGATCCTGCGGGTCATGCCGAACCAGCCGGTCGAGGTGCGCCGCGGCGTGATCTGCCACCCGCCGGCGGTCGTCGATGCCCGAGGAGCTCGAGACGCGCCTGCTCGACCTGCTGGAGGCGCTGGGCTCGGTGTTCGCCATGCCCGAGGAGGAGATCGAGGCCGCGATGGCCGTGATGTCCTGCGCTCCCGCCTACGTGGCGCTCTTCGCCGGGAAGCTCGCGAACGCGGGCGCGGGCGAGGGCCTCGATCCGGCGTTGTCGCTCGAGCTCGTCGCCGAGACGATCGCCGGCACGGCAGAGATGCTCGCCCACCACAGCCCCGGACGAGATCCAGGCGGCGGTGGCGCTCGCCCGGCGGTACGACCGAGGCCGGCGCTGAACGCACTGCAGCGAAGACGGCTTCGACGAGCGCGATCGCGGCCGCCGTCCAGGCCTCGCTGGAGCGCTTCCGATGAGCCTCCTGCTCGCCGCCATCGGCCGCGAGGAGATCGCCGACTACGTCGAGGCGCTGTTCCTCGTCTACCTGGTGCTGATCTTCATCCGGGTGCTGCTCTCCTGGGTGCCGCGGATTCCGTACATCATGTGGCTGCGGGCGATCGTGCGGTTCGTCGAGGAGACGACGAACCCCTACCTGAACCTGTTCCGGCGGATCATCCCCCGATCGGCGGCCGCCTCGACATCAGCCCGATCATCGCGATCTTCCTGCTGCTGATCCTCCAGGGGATCGTGGTCGGCGCGATCCGCGGGTGAGGGGCTCGGACGCCCGTCACGCGGCTGGGGCGCCGCGATCGCTGCTCGCGCTGGCGCGTCATCGCGCTCGACCAGCTCACGCAAGGGCATCGTCCGCGGCTCGCTCGAGCCCGGTGAGCGGATCGACCTCTTCCTCGGGATCGACCTCGTCCTGGTCTCCAACAGCGGGATCGCCTTCGGCTTTCTGGGCGACGGCGGCACCATCGTGCTGGTGGTGACGATGCGTCGCGCTCGCCGCGATGCTCATCTGGTTCGCGGCCGCGCCGTCGCGCCCGGGGCTCTGGATCGCCGTCGGGCCTCCTCACCGGCGGCGCGCTGGGCAACCTGATCGACCGGGTCCGGGTGGACGCCGTGACCGACTTCATCGACCCGCCGCTCTGGCCCGCGTTCAACGTGGCGGACATCGCGATCACGTTCGGCGCGATCGCCCTGGTGCTCTCCGTCCTCTGGGAGGGGCCGGAGCCGGCCACCGAATGACCGCTCCGCCCCGAGCTCGTCCACTCGGACGAGTGGCTGGCCGTGGTCGACAAGCCGGCGGGCCTGATCGTCCACGCGGCGCCCGGACACAGGGGAACCACGCTCGTGGACGAGCTGGGCGAGCCTGCTGGGGGGCGGCGAAGATCCCGTGCGCCCTGGGATCGTCCACCGCCTCGACAAGGACACCTCGGGCCTGATGATCGTCGCCCGCACCGACGAGTCCCACCGCCGGCTCGTCGGAGATGATCAAGCGCACACGAGGTCGAGCGCCGCTACCTCGCCCTGATCGAGGGGCGGCCCGAGCTCGCGCTCGGGGACGATCGACGCGCCGCTCGGCCGCGACCACCGGGCGCCCGAGCGCCGCGCCGTCGGCGGCCGCGGCGCGCGCGAGGCGCGCACGCACTTCGAGGTGGTGGAGACGTTCCCGGAGGACACCCTCGTCGAGGCGCGCCTCGAGACCGGGCGCACGCACCAGATCCGCGCCCACTTCGCCGCGATCGGCCACCCCGTCTGCGGCGACCGCGCTACGGGGCACGGCCGGCCGCCACGGGCTCGAGCGCCAGTTCCTCCACAGCGCGCGGCTGCGCTTCACGCCACCCGATGACGGACGAGGAGCTCGAGTTCGCCTCCGAGCTCCCGGAGGACCTCGCCGGCCCCCTACAATCACTCGCCGACCGGTAACCAACCCCCGTCGGAAGCAACCGGGGCCCTGCCCGGCCCAGCGGCGCACACGAGGCGCCGAAGCCGGGTCCCCGCGCAGCCCGACGGGAGCCAACTCGATCAACAAGGGAGCACCAATGCCCGAGACGGACGTCCGGGACCTGCTGCAGGCAGGCCTCCACTTCGGACATCAGACGCGCCGCTGGAACCCCCGCATGGGGCGATACATCTGGGGCGAGCGCGACGGAATCCACATCATCGACCTGCTGCAGACGCAGGTGCTGCTCGACCAGGCGCGCGACTTCGCCGCCGAGGTCGCGGCCGGGGGCGGCACCGTGCTGTTCGTCGGCACGAAGAAGCAGGCCAGCGACGGCGTCAAGGAGTGGGCCGACAAGTGCGGCATGCCGTACGTCAACCAGCGCTGGCTGGGCGGCCTGCTCACCAACTTCCACACGATCTCGAAGCGGATCGACCGCCTCCACGAGCTCGACGGCCTGAAGAACGACGGCCAGCTGGACCTGCTGCCCGACCAAGGAGCGCATGTCGATGGAGGCCGAGCTCGAGAAGCTCACCTACAACCTCGGCGGCGTCCGCGACATGGAGCGCCTGCCCGACGCGATCGTGATCATCGACGTGAAGACCGAGGCGATCGGCCTGCGCGAGGCGGAGATCCTGCGGATCCCGATCATCGCGCTGGTCGACTCGAACGTCGACCCGGGCAACATCAGCTACCCGATCCCCGGCAACGACGACGCGATCCGCTCCTGCGACATGGTGATCCGCACCCTGGGCGAGGCGATCTACGGCATCGGCCATCGAAGTACCGCGAGGCCGAGGCCAAGCGCAAGGCCGAGGAGGAGGAGCGCCGGCGCCGCGAGGAGGAGGAGAAGCGCAAGCGCGAGGAGGAGGAGCGCGCGCGCAAGGAGGCCGCGGAGGCCGCCGCCAAGGAGGCCGAGGCGAAGGCCAAGGCCGCCGAAGGGCAGGCGCCCGCCGCCGCCCCTGCAAGCGCGGGGTCTGGCACCGCAAGCCGCGCCCAGCGCCAAGCCCGCCGGGGCCAGCAGGTGCCTGACCCCACGAGCGAAGGCAAGGAGTACGCAGTGGCGGACATCTCAGCCAAGGACGTCAAGGACCTGCGCGAGCGCACCGGCGCAGGGATCATGGACTGCAAGTCCGCACTGGCGGAGGCCGAGCGGCGACGTCGACCGCGGCGATCGAGATCCTGCGCGTGAAGGGCCAGGCCTCCGCGGCCAAGCGCAGCGGCAAGGACACCAGCGAGGGCCTGGTGGTCTCCTACATCCACGCCACCGGCACGGTCGGCGTGCTGGTCGAGATCCAGTGCGAGACCGACTTCGTCGCCCGCTCCGACGACTTCAAGGACTTCGCCGACGAGGTGGCCATCCACATCGCCGGCGCGCCGTCGACGCCCGCCTACGTCTCGGCCGACGAGATCACGGAGGACGACCGCGAGGCCGAGCGCCAGGTGTTCACAGAGAAGGCGAAGCGAGGAGGGCAAGCCCGACGACATCGTCGCCAAGATCGTCGACGGACAGCTCAACAAGTGGTCGAAGGAGGTGGCGCTGCTCGAGCAGGAGCACATCCGCACCGACCGCCACGAGGGCAAGACGATCGAGGAGCTGCGCGCGGAGATCTCGGCGAAGACCGGTGAGAACGTCCGCATCGCCCGCTTCGCCCACTTTCGCGTAGGCGGGGAATAAGGTTCGGGCCCGAGTGGCCGACCCCGCCTTCAAGCGAGTCCTGCTGAAGCTCTCCGGCGAGGCCCTGATGGGCTCGCTGGAGTACGGCACCGATCCCGCGCAGATCGAGCGTCATCTCGAAGCAGGTCCACGACCTCTCCGAGACCGGGGTGGAGGTCGCGCTGGTGGTCGGCGCCGGCAACATCTACCGCGGCCTCGACGCCGCCGCGGAGGGCATGGACCGGGCCACGGCCGACTACATGGGGATGCTGGCGACGGTCCTGAACGCGCTCACGCTCCAGGACGCCCTCGAGAAGCTCGGCTGCTACACGCGGGTGATGTCGGCGATGGACGTCACCGAGGTCGCCGAGCCCTACGTCCGCCGCCGCGCGATCCGCCATCTCGAGAAGGGCCGGGTGGTGATCTTCGCGGCCGGCACCGGCAACCCGTTCTTCACCACCGACACGGCCGCCGCCCTCCGAGCGCTGGAGATCCGCGCGCAGGCGATCCTGATGGCCAAGAACGGGGTGGAGGGCGTCTACTCGGCCGACCCTTCGCAGGATCCCGACGCCGAGTTCCTGCCCGAGATCACCCATCGCGAGGCGATCGAGCGGGGCCTGCGGGTGATGGACGTGACGGCGCTCTCGCTGTGCATGGACAACGCCCTCCCGATCTACGTCTTCAACATGGCCGAGGAGGGCAACATAGATAGGATCGTGAGCGGGGAGCGAGTGGGAACAATCGTCTCGACAAACGGCGTTCTGGCGCGTGAGGCGAAGCGCCGAGGAGTCGACCCCGAAGCTATGAGCGAGTTCACCGACGAGCTGGTCGTCGACGGCAAGGACCGGATGCACAAGTCCGTCGAGAACTGCAAGCACGAGCTCGCGACCGTGCGCACCGGCCGCGCCTCGCCGCACCTGCTCGACCGCCTCATGGTCGACTACTACGGTGCCGAGACGCCGATCAAGCAGCTCGCCAACGTGGCCGCGCCCGACGCCCGCCTGCTGACGCTCACGCCGTTCGACAAGAACTCCATGGGCCTGATCGAGAAGGCGATCATGGAGTCCGACCTGGGACTCACGCCGAACAACGACGGCAACGTCATCCGCCTGCAGATCCCGGAGCTCAACGAGGAGCGCCGCCGCGAGATGGTGAAGGTCGTCCACGGCGTCGCCGAGGAGGGCAAGGTCGCCGTTCGCAACATCCGCCGCGACGTGATGCACGACCTCCGCGAGCTGAAGAAGGAGGGCGAGGTCGGCGAGGACGACGAGCGCCGCGCCGAGGCCGAGCTCCAGAAGGTCACCGACCAGGCCACCAAGGACATCGACGCCGCCCTCAAGGCCAAAGAGGACGAGATCCTCGAAGTTTGATGGCGCGCCAAGGCCGTCGCGATCATCATGGACGGCAACGCCCGCTGGGCGGCCGAGCGCGACCTACCGGTGCTGGAGGGGCACCGCGAGGGCGCCCGGACCCTGAAGCAGACGGTCAAGGACGCCGTCCGCCTCGGCCTCGACGAGCTCTGCGTGTACGCGTTCTCGACCGAGAACTGGTCACGGCCCGACGCCGAGGTCCAGGGCCTGATGTCGATGTTCGCCGAGCTGATCCTCTCCGAGACCCCGGAGCTCCACGAGGAGGGAGTGCGGATGCGCTTCATCGGCCGCCGCGACGGGGTGATCGCGAGGAGCTCGCCGCGAAGATGGCCTGGGCCGGAGGAGACCACGCCGCGAACGAGCGCCTGCGAGCTCTTCGTCGCCTTCAACTACGGCGGGCGCGCCGAGATCCTGGACGCCGCGGAGCGCTACGAGGGCGGGGGAGAGGAGGCCTTCCAGGTCGGGCCTCTACGCCGCCCGAGATGGCCGACCCCGACCTGGTCATCCGCACCAGCGGCGAGAGCCGGCTCTCGAACTTCCTGCTGTGGCAGACCGCCTACTCCGAGCTGGTCTTCCCGGACGTCCTGTGGCCGGACTTCACGGTCGAGCACCTGCAGGAAGCGCTGCGCGAGTTCGAGGCGCGACAGCGCCGTTTCGGCGCCCGATAGGGTCGGCGGATGGAGTCCTCGGGAGGAGGTCGCGGCGACGACCGCTCGCGCGCATTCGACTTCGACCTGAACGTCGAGCTCGAGTTCGACCGCATCGGCCGCGAGCCGGAGCGCGAGCCCCTGGGAGGAGACTCGAGCCGCCCCCGTTCGTGAGCGAGACCCCGGCGGAGGGCACTCCGCCCGTGCGGCAGGCCCATCGCAGCCGCAGCCGGCAACCGAAGCGCCGGCCCGAGCGCAAGCCCCGAAGCGCGCGCTCGGAGACGCTCGCGCGCATCCTCTGGGCGATCCCGTGGATCGTCGTCGCGGTCACGATCGTCGTGCTGGGCGGCCTCACGTTCGCGGCGGCGATGGTCGTGTTCGCGTTCATCGGCCTCTCCGAGCTGTTCCGGATGACCAGCGAGGACCGGCCGCTGCAGATCGTCGCCTTCCTCGCCAGCGCGGGCATGATCGCCGCCGCCTACTACGGCTCGAGCTTCCAGATCGTCCTCGCCGGCGTCGCCGCGTTCCCGGTGATGTTCCTGGTCGCCGCCTCCCGCGGCTCGATCGACGGCGTCACCCGCTCGATGGCCATCACCGCCTTCGGCGTGCTGTGGATCGGGCTGCCGTTCGCCCACGCCGTGCTGCTGCGCGAGCTGCCCCTGCACGGCGGCGCGCTGCTCATCGACGTGCTCGTCGCCACCTTCGTCGCCGACACCTCCGCCTACGCCGTCGGGCGCCTGATCGGCCGCCACAAGCTCGCGCCCGGACATCTCGCCGAACAAGACCGTCGAGGGCATGATCGGCGGCTTCATCGGCGGCACCGCCGGCTTCTGGTTCGCCGGCCTCTACCAGGACTGGCTCCCCGGCCTCGACGCGCTGCTGATGGGCATGGTGATCGCGATCCTCGCCCCGATGGGCGACCTCTTCGAGTCGATGATCAAGCGCGACCTCGGCGTGAAGGACTCGGGCAACGTCTTCGGCCCCCACGGCGGCCTGCTCGACCGCCTCGACGCCGTCCTGTTCACCGTCGTGGCCGGCTACTACCTCTCGATCGCCTTCGTCTACTGATGAGCGACGCGCGCGTGAGCGTGTGCATTCCCGCCTACGAGGCGGCCGAGTTCATCGACCGGACACTGCGCTGCGCCCGGGAGCAGACCCACGACGACCTGCGCATTCTGGTCTCGATCGACGTCTCGACCGACCGCACCGAGGCGATCTGCCGCGAGCACGCCGCCGAGGACGAGCGCGTCGAGGTCCTTCCCGCGGCCGAGCGGCTGGGATGGGACGGCAACGTCAACCTCCTGCTCGAGCGAGCCGACACTCCCTTCGCGTTCCTGTACTTCCACGACGACCTGATCGAGCCGACGTATTGCGAGCGGCTGGCGGGCGCCCTCGCCGAGCGGCCCGATGCCGCAAGCGCCCACTGTGACGTCGGGCATTTCGGGGGCAGCGAGAAGCTCATCGAGGGCCACGCCTTCGAGGGACCGTCCGCGATCCGGCTGATCGACTTCATCACGTTCCGGCCGAAGCCCTCGCTCCTTCGCGCGATGCTGCGCAGGGAGCACACCGGCGAGCTGCGGCTGCCGACGGAGGCGGGCGGCATCTGGTCGAACCGCCCGTTCCAGATGGAGATGGTCGCCGCCGGCCCGGCGCTCCACGTGCCGGAGACGCTGTACTCGCGCTGGGACAAGCGAGCGGGCGGATTGACGGACGACTGGGCGAGCCTGCCCTTCGACGACCTCGTCGCCGGCCTGCGCGCCAACGCCGAGGCCGGGATGCGCGTGGTCGACGGACTCGAGGCACCGCCCGAGGAGCGCGCGGCCGCTCTCTTCGCGCTGGGCGTCCACTCGGCGCTGCGCCTGCGCCGCGCCGAGGCACAGCACGACGTGACGGCCGTCCACCCGCCGGAGACCCTCAGCCATCACTTTCGCGATCTCGCCCCGCCGCCGTCGCTCGACGAGCTACCACCGGAGCTCCACGAACGCTGCCTCCACGACTGGAGGCGGCTGAAGCAGCAGACGAGCCGCCGCGAAGCCGCCGCGGGCTCCTAGCCGAGCGCCTCGCGCACGAACTCCAGGTCCGCGGGGTGGCCCGCGCCGGGGGTCTCCACGATCACCGGGGCCTCGCAGGCGCGAATCATCGCCCGGATGTCGTCCGGGTCCATCTGGCCCTCGCCGAGGTTGGCGTGGCGGTCGGCGCCGGTGCCCGGGGGGTCGCGCGAGTCGTTGGCATGGCAGAGGTCGATGCGGCCGGTGATCGCGCGCATGCGCTCGACGACGTCGGAGAGGTCCTCGCCGGCGGCGTGTGCGTGGCAGGTGTCGAAGCAGAAGCCGAGCGGCGACCCCGTGGTCCTCCGCCGTTGACCGCCTCCCACAGCTTCGCCAGCGCGTCCACCTCGCGCGCGACCGCGTTGTCGCCGCCCGCCGTGTTCTCGAGGTAGACGGGCACGTCGCTCTCGAGCATCTCGAGCGTCCGCGCCCAGCGCTTGACGCCCTCGTCGATGCCGTCCTCGGCGTGGCCGGGATGGACGATCAGCGCGGTCGCCCCCAGCTCGGCGGCAGCCTCGCACTGCTGGCTGGAGGATCTTGCGCGAGCCGTAGCGGATGTTCGGCTTGGGCGAGCAGACGTTGATCAGGTAGGGGGCGTGGATGTAGAGGTCGACGTCCGAGTCGCGAAGCTCCTGCGGCGTCGTCGCGGGGCGGCGGCTTCTCCCACCCCTGCGGCTTGCCGTTGAAGATCTGGATGATCTCGACGCCCAGCGCCTTCGCCGCCGCCAGCGGGGCGTCGTGGTCGACGTGAGCGCCGACCTTGACCATGCCGTGCAGCCTATTGAGCCCTTAGGTGGCCTGAATGGGCGTCCCTACACTCCGCGCGCATGCCCAAGAAGGTCCTCATCCTGGGGTCCACCGGGTCGATCGGCGAGCAGGCGCTCGAGGTCGTCGCGGCCTCGGAGGAGCTGGAGCTCTGCGGCCTCTCGGCCGGCCACCGCTGGGAGCGCCTGTGCGAGCAGGCGCGCGAGCACGGCGTCGCCCAGATCGCGCTGTCGCAGCCCGACGCGGCCGAGAATGCCACCAAGGAGCTCGGCTCCGGCACGCGCGTCCTCGCGGGCGACGCGGGCGTTCGCGACCTCATCGCCGCCAGCGAGCCGGATCTCGTGCTGAACGCGATCGTGGGTTTCGCCGGCCTGGGTCCGACGATCGTCGACGCTCAGCGCCGGCATCGACCTGGCCCTGGCCAACAAGGAGAGCCTGATCGCCGGCGGCGAGCTGGTGATGGCCCTCGCGGAGGCGGGAGAGGCCCGCCTGGTACCGGTCGACTCCGAGCACTCCGCCCTTCATCAGCTCCTGCGCGGCGAGGCACCCGGGCACGGTCGATCGCCTGGTGGTGACCGCATCCGGCGGTCCGTTCCGCGGGCCGTACCGACCTCTCCGGGATCACCCCGGATGAGGCGCTGGCCCATCCGACCTGGGAGATGGGCGGGCGCATCACCGTCGACTCGGCGACGCTGATGAACAAGGGCTTCGAGGTGATCGAGGCCCACCATCTCTTCGGCTTCTCCTACGAGCGGATCGATGTGGTCGTGCACCCTCAGTCGATCGTCCACGGTCTCGTGCGCCTGAACGACGGCGCCTCGCTCGCACACCTGGGCCATCCCGACATGCGTGTCCCGATCTCCTACGCGCTGCACCTGCCCGACCGCGCCGACGTGGACACCCCGGCGCTGGACCTGGCCGCCGTGGGCGAGCTGACCTTCGAGGAGCCCGACGCCGACGTGTTCCGCTGTCTCGCGCTCGCCCGTGAGGCCGGGATCGCGGGCGGCACCGCTCCGTGCGTCCTGAACGCCGCCGACGAGGTCGGCGTCGACGCGTTCCTCGCCGGCCGCCTTCCCTTCACCGGCATCGCCGAGGTGGTCGCCGAGACGCTGAACGAGATCCCCGTTCGCGCCCCCGGGCACTTCGAGGAGCTCTTCCTCGTCGACGCCGAGGCACGCGAGCGGGCCGCGGCCGCCGTCGAGCGGATCGGCGCCACGCTCGAGACGGGGGCGGGCCAGTGGAGCACCGCGCTCGCAATCGCCCTCGCGATCCTCGGGATCATGGTGCTGGTCGTCCTGCACGAGCTGGGCCACTTCTTCGCCGCCCGTGCCGTCGGCATGCGGGTGGAGAAGCTCTACCTCTTCTTCGGCAAGCCCATCTGGAAGGTCCAGCGCGGCGAGACCGAGTACGGCGATCGGCTCGATCCCCCTCGGCGGCTACGCCAAGATCACCGGCATGAACCCGGAGGAGGAGCTGCCTCCGGACGTGGCCCCTCGTGCCTACTACGCGATGCCGGTGTGGAAGCGCTGCTTCGTGATCCTCGCCGGGACCGGCCGTGAACCTCGTCGTCGCGTTCGTGATCCTGTTCGCCACCTCGTTCGGGATCGAGGAGGCGAAGGGCATCGCGGTGGGCCCGATCGTCGCCGACAGCCCCGCCGACGGCGAGCTCCAGCGCGGCGACCACATCGTCTCGATCGACGGGGTCTCGGGAAGCGGAGACCCGGAGCAGCAGGCGGCCGCCTTCGCCGAGCAGGTCGCCTCGCACGAATGCCGGGGCGAGCCGACCGCAGGACTGCGAGGCCGCGACGCCGGCCAAGGTCATCGTCATGCGCGACGGCGAGCGCGTGACCTTGGAGCTCGCCCCGTACTACGACGAGGAGGTCGATCGGACACGCCTGGGCTTCGCGTTTCAGGGCGCCGACTTCCAGCCGCTGAACCCCGACGTGCTCGAGGCCACCGACATCGCCCTCGATCAGATGTGGCTCGTCACGTCCGAGACCGGCAAGACGTTCGCCCAGCTCTTCAAGGCCGAGGAGCGCGAGAAGCTCGGCAGCATCGTCGGCGCGGTCGAGACCACGCGCCAGGCCATCCAGTTCGACGCCGAGATCGCGCTGCGCGTGATCGCCCTCGTGTCGCTGTCGCTCGCGCTCATCAACCTGCTCCCGATCCTGCCGCTCGACGGCGGCCACGTGTTCTGGAGCCTGGTCGAGAAGGTCCGCGGGAAGCGCGTCTCGCTGCGCACGATGGAGCAGGCGAGCGTGGTCGGCTTCATGCTGATCCTGATCATCTTCGCGATCGGGTTCACCAACGACCTCGATCGCTTCTCCAACGGCGGCTTCGACTTACGCTGAGCACACCTCGGCCCCATGCGGGTGCGATAGTTTCGTCCCGCACGAGTTCCTGAGGAGGGGTTTCGAGAATGGAAGCAACGACGGCTGAGCGGTACGCGAGCGGCGGACCGGGGCGCGAGCTCTACGCGCAGAACCTGGCGAAGGCGTTCCACGCCACCGCGGAGCGACTCGCCGACGACCCGGCGATCGTCGCCGGCGGCGAGGAGACCACCTGGGCCGAACTGCGCGCCCGCGTGGCGCGCCATCGCCGGCGGCCTGGCCAAGCTGGGCGTCGGCAAGGGCGACACCGTCGCGATGATGATGAACAACCGGCCCGAGTTCTTCGCCTGCGACCTCGCGATCGTCTCGCTCGGAGGCGTGCCGTTCTCGATCTACCAGACGTCCTCGCCGGAGCAGATCCAGTACGTCGTCTCCGACGCCGGCGCCAAGGTCGCCATCGTCGAGTCGATGTTTCTCGAGGTCTTCAACAAGGCGCGCGCGGAACTCCCCGACATCGAGCACGCTGGTCGTCATCGACGGTGACGACGGCGACTCGACCCTCGCCGACGTCGAGGCAGCCGACCCCGGCTTCGACGTGACCGAGACGGTCGATGCCGTCGAGCCCGACGACCTCCTCACCCTGATCTACACGTCGGGGACCACCGGGCCCGCCGAAGGGCGTTCAGCTCACGCACCGCAACCTGATGAGCCTGGTCGGCGGGGTCGAGGACCTCGTCGAGTTCCCCGAGCGCGGCGCGAAGGTGATCTCCTGGCTGCCGGCCGCCCACATCGCCGAGCGCGGGGCGAACTACTACCTGCCGGTCATCAAGGGCGCCGACGATCCACATCTGCTCCGGACCCCCGGAAGGTCGTCGAGTTCCTGCCGCAGGTCAACCCGACCTGGTTCTTCGCCGTGCCCAGGATCTGGGAGAAGCTGAAGGCCGGCCTGGAGGCGAAGCTGGCCGCGCTTCCCGACGAGGCACCGCGAGCCCGCTCAGCAAGGGCGTGGCGGCCGCGATCCAGAAGGTCCGCCTCGAGCAGGCGGGCGAGGAGGTCCCGGAGGAGCTCGCCGCCGGCGTCGCCAAGGCCGACGAGGCGCTGTTCAAGGGCCTGCGCCAGGCGCTGGGGCTCGACGAGGTGATGGCCGTGAACGTCGGCGCCGCGCCGACGCCCGTCGAGGTGCTCGAGTTCTTCCACGCGATCGGGATCCCGATCGGCGAGCTCTGGGGCATGTCCGAGACCTGCGGCGTCGCCACCTGCAACCCGCCCGAGAAGGTCAAGCTGGGCACGGTCGGCCCGCCGATGCCGGGCATCGAGATCAAGCTCGCCGACGACGGCGAGGTCCTGGTCAAGGGCGCCTCGAACATGCTCGGCTACCGCAACATGCCCGACAAGACGGCCGAGACGATCGACGAGGACGGCTGGCTCGTCACCGGCGACATCGGTGAGCTCGACGAGGACGGCTACCTCAAGATCGTCGACCGCAAGAAGGAGCTGATCATCAACGCGGCCGGCAAGAACATGTCGCCGGCGAACATCGAGGCACACCTCAAGTCCGCGAGCCCGCTGATCGGCCAGGCGGTGGCGATCGGGGACGCCCGCCCCTACAACGTCGCGCTGCATCACCCTCGACCCCGACTTCGCGCCCGGATGGGCGGAGAAGCAGGGCCTCGGCGACACGTCGCTCGATGCGCTCGCCGGAGACGAGAAGGTCGAGGCTGCGATCCAGGAGGCGGTCGACGCGGCAAACGAGAAGATGGCGCGCGTCGAGCAGATCAAGAAGTTCAAGCTCCTGCCGACCGACTGGCAGCCGGGCGGCGACGAGCTGACGCCGACGATGAAGCTGAAGCGCAAGCCGATCGACGCCAAGTACGACGCCGAGATCGAGGAGCTCTACGCGAAGTAGGCGGCGGGGCGGGGGAGACCCCGCCCGTTGCCCGTTGGCCGCTAGCGCCTCTTGACGATCTTGAAGCTGGCCTTGGCGGCCTGCGGCTCGACGCCGCCTGGGCCGGTGGCGAAGACCTCGAAGGTGTGCTTTCCGAGCTTCAGCTTCTTGGTGCGTGTGCGGCGAGGTGCAGGCCGCGTAGGGCTTGTCGTCGACCCGGCACTGGAAGGCGGTGCCGGGCTGTTCGTCGCCGTGAAGATGATCTTCGGGGTCGTGTCTGTGCCCCTCGGCTTGGGGGCCTTGGTGATGGTCGTGTCGGGCGCCGGCGTGCTGATCGCGTCGACCTCCCACGTCCAGCTGTCCGGAGTCTGATCCGCGTTGCCCAGGGCGTCCGCGGCGCGCACCTCGAACGTGTGCTGACCCTCGCCCAGGCCCTGGTAGGACGGGGGGCAGGCCGAGAACGACGGACTCGGAACGGTGGGCGTGATCAGGCGGCACTCGAACGTGACGCCGGGCTCGTCTGGCAGCTCCTCGAACACGAACGTCGCGGTGTTCACGGTGCTGGTCGGCTGGGTGGGGCCGCTGATGATGTTCGTGTCCGGCGGGGAGCGGTCGACCATCCAGACGTACGTCGCCGGGCTGTCGTCCTGGTTGCCCGCACGATCTCTCGCGTACACGGTGAACGTGTGCTCGCCGGTCAACAGGTTCGAGTAGCTCTTGCCGGTTGTGCAGTCCTCCTCGAGTCCCTGGTCGAGCTTGCACCTGAAGGTCGCCCCGGTCGGCTCGGAGGCGCTGAAGGAGAAGGTCGCGGTCGGGCTGGCCGTCGGGTTGGTCGGTAGGCCGGTAGAGCTGATCGTCGTGTCGGGGTCGGTGGTGTCCACCGTCCAAGTCCGAGCCGCCGGAGTCGAGTCTCCGGCAGCCTTGACCTGGAATGTGTGCTGACCTGGAGCCAGGGGGCCCGGGTACGTCTTGGAGCCCGTAGTGGTCCCGTTGCTGCAGTCGCTGAACTCGGCCTCGTTGTCGAGCTTGCAGCTAAACGATGTCGCTCCCTGGGTCGCCGTGTATGTAAAAGCGGCGCTGGTCTGGTTCGTGAAGCTCCCCTGCGCAGGCCCCGTCTGAATGCTGGTCTCGGGGCAGTTCGTCTCCGTGGGCACCACGGAGTTGTTCCGTGGGCTCGGATCCGACTCGGAGAAGTCAGCGGAGCTGTTCTCCGAGTCGTCCGGGTCATCCAGCTTGAGGCTGCAGCCCTGAGCGATGGAGCGGGTCAGCGACTTTCCTGCCGTCACGCCCGCCGGTGAGGCGGGACCTCCAGTCGGACCGGGCAATGTCACCCGTGAAGTCTCCCCACGTCACGCAGTCGATGGCGCCGAACTCATCGGAGAGGAAGCAAGCGCCTCCGCCACCAGCAGACATGTTCAGCGCGTTGTCGATGAAGTCCGGGCTTCCGGCTGCTGCGTTCTCGCCTACGAGGATGCTGCGCTGATCGCCACCCTGGCCGACGCCTGTCGGGAACTCGAAGGCGTTGAGCAGCAGCCCGGTCGGCGCCGTACGTGGTCACGTCGTGGTCGTTGACCAGGTTCTGCCCGCCGGCGGTCATCTGCAGTTCGATGAAGCCAGTGTTCGACGGGCCCGGGAAGACCTCGCGGATCTTCATCAGGTGGTGGTCGGCCGAAGCCGGAGCGGCGTGGGCCGCGAAGCCCGCCAGGAGCCCTGCTGATGTCAGTAGCGCTCGCTTGAAGCGGCGCTTTGTCCCCACGGCTCCATCAAACCACTTCCCTGAAGGCTTTTCAAGGCCGCGGGCCGTTCACGCGGCCGTCACGGGGCAGCCACGGACACAAGTACCCTTGAAGGCCTCAGATGGCCTCGAAACGGCAGATATTCGTGGGTGGCGTGCCGATCGGCGGCGGCGCGCCCGTCGTCGTCCAGACGATGACCAAGACCGAGACCGCGAACCTCGAGGCGACGATGGAGCAGATCCACAAGGTCGCCGAGGCGGGAGCCGACGTCGTGCGCGTGGCCGTGCCCCGCGACAAGGACGTCGAGGCCCTGAAGACGATCGTCAAGGACTCGCCGATCCCGGTGATCGCCGATATCCACTTCAACCACACGCTGGCGCTGAAGGCGATCGACGCCGGCGCCCACTGCATCCGGCTGAACCCGGGCAACATCGGCGGCCGCGAGAAGGTCGCCGAGGTCGCGGTCAAGGCGACCGAGGCCGATGTCCCGATGCGGATCGGCGTCAACTCCGGCTCGCTGCCCAAGCACCTGCACGAGCTGGAGCGCTCGAACCCGGTCGAGGCGCTGGTCACCGCCGCGGGCGAGTTCGTCGAGATGATGGAGTCGCTCGACTACGAGAACTTCAAGGTCTCGATCAAGTCGACCAACGTGCCGAACACGATCGCGGCCAACCGCCTGCTCGCCGAGCGCATCCCGTACCCGATCCACCTCGGCATCACCGAGGCGGGAACGAAGTGGTCGGGCTCGCTGAAGTCGGCGGTCGGCCTCGGGACGCTGCTGGCCGACGGGGTGGGGGACACGATCCGGATCTCGCTCTCGACCTTCCACGCCGAGGAGGAGGTGAAGGTCGCCTGGGAGATCCTCAAGGCGCTTCAGCTCCGCGAGCGAGGGCCCGTGCTCATCGCCTGCCCGACGTGCGGGCGCCTGCAGTTCGACATGGACACGGTCGTCGCCGAGATCGAGCAGCGCCTGGAGTCCTACGAGGACCCGATCGAGGTCGCCGTCCTGGGCTGCGCCGTCAACGGCATCGGCGAGGCATCGCACGCGGACTTCGGCATCACCGGCGCGCGTAACGAGGGGCTGATCTTCGCCCACGGCGAGCCCATCCGGAAGGTCAAGCAGGACGACCTGGTGGACGCCCTCTTCGAGGAGATCGACAAGTCGGTCGAGCGGGGCGCTGTCGAGCGCGATCAGCGCGAGGCCGCGGAGGGCGCCGAGTGGCTGGCGAAGATCGAGGAGGAGAACGCCGGCGAGCTGACGCCGGAGCGCATCGCGCAGATGGAGAAGGAGGCCGCCGAGGCCGAGGGCAAGGACGTGACCTCCGAGCCCTTCCTGAAGCCGGTCAAGGGCAAGCGCGTCGAGCTCGACGAGGAAGCCTCGCCGACCGCCTCGCGCCGCTTCACCCGCGCCTAGCGGGCCCTCCTACTACGGCAGCTTGAGCCGCTTCGCGCGGTAGGCGGACTCGACCGTATCCACCGGGCAGCCCGCGGTAGAAGACCAGACGAACTTGCCCTTGACGCGCGTCTTGGACTTGAACCGGCCGCGGAAGAACACGTCGGAGGGTGGATTTGCGTACTGGAACGAGAAACTCCCGTCGGCATCGGGCTTCCCGTCATCGTCCCCCAGGAACACGTTGGTGTTGCAGTTCGGGAATTGGCCGTCAAGCCGGACCTTCGAGACCACGCCGTCGATGACGTCCAGCCAGACGTAGACGTCGCCGCCGCCACCCGCGTACCTGCCGTCCAGCGGCTTCCTCGAGCCTCCGGCCTTCGTCGAGATGCTGTCGAATCTCGTGGCCACGTAGTCGTAGTCGTAGTTGCCGGGACAGAGCATGGGATTCATCTGCTCGTAGAGCAACCTGCCCTGGGCGCGCTTCGACGTGGGGAAGCGTCCACGGAACGACACCTCCGTGTTGGCGCCCGTGGCGTCCAGCCGGTAACGGCCCTGCTGGTCGACGACGGCGCTGGCCGATCCAGCGTTGTAGGTGGAGGAGCAGCCGCCGAAGAACAGGGAGGCGGTCAGGTCCTCGACCTGGGCGAAGTCCGGCTTCGTCACCTCGAACCCGAGCCGTGCCCCGTCCTCGCCGATTCCGGCATAGCGCCCGGTCTTGGGCTCGGCGGCCGGCGAGGGTGCGCTCCACGCGAGCGTCACGGCGGCGATGAGTGAGGACGCGAGCGCAATTCTCGCCCTGCACGTCGAGCGGCTACGGCCGCAAATCTGCATTCGGACTCCTTTCCTGCCTGCGCTCCGGCCGTACCCGGACGACGGCCGATGTGAACCTCGCCGCCTCGGCTCTTCCCGGGCCGCCAGATACCCTCAGCCCGCATGAGCCGCCAGTCGACTCTCTTCCTGCCCACCCTGCGCGACGACCCGGCCGACGCGGAGGCGCTGTCGCACCGCCTGATGGTGCGAGCGGGCCTGATCCGCCAGCTCGGCGCGGGCCTGTGGACCTGGCTGCCCGCCGGCCACCGCGTGATCCAGCGCGTGGAGGCGATCATCCGTGAGGAGATGAACGCCATCGGCGGCCAGGAGCTGCTGCTGCCCGTCCTGCAGCCGGCCGATCCCTGGCAGCGCACGGGGCGATACGAGATCGATGAGCTGTTCAAGCTCGACGACCGCAAGGGGTCACCCCATGTCCTGGCGATGACGCACGAGGAAGCGCTCACCGTCCACGTCGCCAACGACGTCCGCTCGTACCGCGAGCTGCCGAAGCTCCTCTACCAGCTGCAGACGAAGGAGCGCGACGAGCCGCGGCCGCGGGCAGGGGTCCTACGCACCCGCGAGTTCACGATGAAGGACGCGTACTCGTTCGACCGGGACACCGAGGGCCTCGACGCCTCCTACGCGCTCAACATCGAGGCCTACGACAAGATCTTCGACCGCAGCGGCCTTCGCTGGTATCGCGTGGAGTCCGACGTGGGGATGATGGGCGGCTCCGGCGCCCACGAGTACATGGCGCCGTGCGAGGCGGGGGAGAACGAGGTGGCGCTCGCGCCCGGCTACGCCGCCAACGTGGAGGTCGCCTCCGCCCGGGCGCAGCCCGTCGAGCTGCCCCCCGGGCCTCGACGCGCCGCGCGAGGTGCCGACCCCCGGACTGACGACCGTCCAGGAGGTCGCCGGCGCGCTGGGCGTGCCCGAGGGCGCGGCCCTGAAGGCGATCCCGATCGTCGCCTCCGAACGCGGCTTCGTGCTCACGCTCGTGCGGGGCGACCATCGCCTGAACGAGATCAAGCTCGCGCAACGCACTCGGGGAGCAGGTCCGCCAGGCCACCGCCGAGGAGATCGAGGACAGACTCGGGCCGCCCGGGTTCATCGGCCCGGTCGGCGCCGAAGGTGCCCGTGATCAAGGACACGGCGATCGCGGGCGAAGGGCTTCTTCTGCGGCGCCAACCGCCCCGACGAGCACCTCATCGGGGTCGAGCCCGGGCGGGACTTCGAGCTTCGAGGAGCTCGACATCCGCTCGGTCGAGGCCGGGGACCTCTCGCCCAGCGGCGAGACGATCGAGATCGAGACGGCGATCGAGATCGGGAACATCTTCAAGCTCGGCACCCGCTACTCCGAGCCGCTGGGCGCGACCTACCTCGACGAGAACGGCAAGGACCAGCCCGATCGTGATGGGGAGCTACGGGATCGGCCCGGCGCGCATCGTCGCCGCGGCGATCGAGCAGGGCGCCGACGAGCGGGGCATCGTGTGGCCGAAGGGCCTGGCGCCGTGGAGCGTCCACGTGGTCGGCCTCGGCAAGGCCGGCGAGGAGACCGCCGCCGAGGCCGAGCGCATCTACGAGGAGCTGAACGCCGCCGGGGTGGACGCTCTGCTCGACGACCGCGACGCCGGGACCGGCGAGAAGCTCACCGACGCCGAGCTGCTGGGATGCCCGCTGCGGGTGACGGTCGGCAAGCGGGCCCTCGCCGAGGGCGAGGTCGAGACCCAGGCGCGGCGAAGCGGCGACGAGGCGCGCGTCGAGGCCAAGGAGGCGGCCCGAGCGCGTGCAGGAGCTGCTCGCTGCGCTCGAGTAGAGCGATGACGGCACCGGAGCCCGACGCCCGAGGTCGCACCCGTCGAGCGGGCGCGCAGCGGCTTCCGCCGCCTGCTCGGCATCGACCGCTCGGGCCCGGCCCCGGCATCCACGCGCGCCGGGCAGCCGCTGCGGCCCTGGACGATCCCCAACGTCGTCGGCTACCTGCGGCTGGCGTCGATCCCGGTCTTCCTGGTGCTCGCGTTCTCCTCGGATGACGGGCGCGACACCACCGCGGCCCTGCTCTACCTGTGGATCACGTTCGGCGACTTCGTCGACGGGTTCCTGGCGCGCGCGACCGGGCAGTACAGCCGCCTGGGTGCGCTGATGGACCCGGTGATCGACCGCCTGTCGGCGCTGTCGGGGGCCGCCGTCTGCTGGCACTTCGACCTGCTTCCCGAAATGGGCGCTGATCGTCCTCGTCGTCCGCGAGGTCGCGACGGTCGTGCTCGCCCGCGCCGCGCTTCGCCGAGGCCTCGATCTGGAGATCAGCTGGGTCGGGCGCCTGGCGACGTTCGCCGTCTTCGGCGGCCTCTTCTGGAGCCTCGTGATCGACAGCTGGCTCACGGTGGCGCTCTTCCTCGTGGGCCTGGCGCTCGGGATCTACGCCACCACGCTCTACGCGCTGGCCGGCCGCCGGGGCCTTCGCGAGCAGGCTGCCGCAGTCGTCGCATTAGCGCACGCGCGCGTTCAGTTCCCTCAACCTCAACTTGACGTTTCCGGAGCCGATCTATAATCGGCCAGGCCGGGCGTTCGATCCGGACAGCCGGCAGCAGAGCCACCGAGCCTTAAGGAGCAGCATGGAGGAGACCTTCCCCGACGTCAGCTCAATGAGCGACGACGAGCTGAAGGAACTGATCGACAGCCTCACGGAGGAGGAGCGCGAGGTCTCGTACCGGCGCCGCCTGCTTCACGGCAAGATCGACATCATGCGCGCCGAGCTGGTCAACCGGCTGAAGGCGAAGCGGGAGGGCGGCAGCGACGCGCCCCTCAGCGGCGCCGACGTACAGAGCCTCACCGACATCCTGCTGGGCAAGGTCGAGGCCCCGGAGGAAGAGCCGAGCTGATGGCCGTCCACTGTCCCGAGTGCGGCTTCGCCAATGCCGAGGGCGCGAACTACTGCCAGAAGTGCGGGGCCTACCTGGCGCAGAAGGACGAGGAGACCGGCGACGCCTCGACGGTGACCTACAAGGTCAACGAGGAGACCGGCGAGTACCTGCCCGTCGACTCGAGGACGAGGTCGCGCATGCCGGGAGCGGCCGTCGTCATCCGCTCCGGCGGCGGTCGAGCCGGCGAGAGCTTCACCGATCGACGAGGAGCGGGTGAGCATCGGGCGGACGCCCGATGCCGGCGTGTTCCTCGACGACGTCACCGTCTCCCGCAACCACGCGCTCCTGGTCCAGCGCCAGGACGGTCACTACATCGACGATCTGGGTTCACTCAACGGCACGTACGTGAACCGCCGCCGAATCGAGTCTCACAAGCTCGAGGACGGTGACGAGATTCAGATCGGCAAGTACAAGCTGAGCTACCTGGAGCGCTGAGCGGCATGGCGGTCATGACAGCGCGCGAGGATTCGCCCTCCCGTCCGCGGAAGGCCCTCACCATCGGGGCCGTCGCGAAGATCCTGAGCGCCGAGTTCGACGACATCTCGATCTCGAAGATCCGGTACCTGGAGGACCAGAAGCTGCTCTCGCCCCGCCGCACGGCCGGCGGCTACCGCCTGTACAGCCAGGCCGACGTCGAGCGGCTCACGGCGATCCTGCGAATGCAGCGCGACGAGTTCCTGCCGCTGCGGGTTATCCGCCAGGAGCTGGCCACCGGCGACTTCTCGAAGCCCCGGACCGGCGAGACCAGCGGAATCACCCGGCGCGCGATGTCGGTTGACGGCCCGCTCGGCACGCTGAGCGAAGCGGAGATGGTCGAGCAGGCGGGTGTCTCGGAGTCGTTCCTGCGCGAGCTCCAGGAGTACGGGATCGTCCAGCCGCACCGCAGCGACGGCCGCGTCACCTACGACGAGACGGATCTGGAGATCGTCCGCGCTGCGTCCGAGCTGTCCCGCTTCGGCGTCGGCGGCCGCAACCTGCAGGGTCTTCCGCAGCTCGGCCGACCGCGAGGCGGCGCTGCTCGAGCAGATCGTCGGGGCATCGCTTCGCTCGCGCAGCCAGGCCCGCCGCCGGGAGGCCGTCGAGAACCTGGAGAGCCTCGCCGGCATCTGCGGCCACCTGAAGCACCTTCTGCTGGTTCGCGACCTCCGACGCCTCACCGGCGAGTAGCGCCGGCGCCTGCCATGCCTAAGGTCGGGCGCACACGGGTGATCTCGAGCGACGCCGATCGCACCTGGGACCTCATCTCGGACCCACATCACCTGGCCCGGTGGTGGCCGCTTGCGCAGCGGGTCGAGGATGTGCGCGACGAGGGCGACGGACTGCGCTGGACCCTCGCCCTGCGGTCCGAGCGCGGCACCCAGGTGCGCGCCGACTACAGCGGGCGGCGTTGCCGAGGCCGGGCACCGCTTCGCCTGGGACCAGCAGGTCGCGGGCACGCCGTTCGAGCGGATCCTGCGCTCGGCCCGGGTCGAGATCCACGTGATGAGGGCCGGCGACGACGATGACAAGAGCCTGGTGAGCCTGTCCAGCCACGAGCGCCTGCGCGGGCTGTCGCGGCTGGGCGCACCGATGATGCGCGCGGCGGCCGGCCGCCGCCTCGACGAGGCGCTCGAGAACCTCGATCAGGCACTGGGCGGCCCCGCGTGAGCGACCCCGCGGCCCCCATCACCCGCTGGTGGGGCTGGGGCGACCCGGAGAAGAGCCCCGAGCTGGGCGCGGACGCCACGGCGATGCTGAGCGAGGTCGTCGGGCCCGCCGAGCCCGCCGGCCCGCGTCTCGCTGCGAGGAGGTGGCGCTGCCCGAGCCCGCAGACGTCTTCCGGGGGCCCTCGCCGAGGCGGTCGGCGACCACGCGGTGCTCGACGGCCGCGAGCACCGCATCCGCCGCGCCGCCGGCCAGAGCTACCCCGATCTCTGGCGGCTGCGCTCGGGCGTCCTCGGGGACGCCCCCGACGCGGTGGTCCTGCCCGAGGACGCTGCGCAGGTCGCCCGGGTGCTCGAGGTCTGCTCGGCCGAGGGCATCGCCGTGATCCCGTTCGGCGGTGGCACCAGCGTCGTCGGCGGCGTGGCGCCGCAGCGCGGGGAGCACGGCAGGGCGATCGCGCTCGATCTCCACCGGCTGCGCGGCGTGGAGGTCGACGAGCGCTCGCTCACCGCCACGCTCGGCCCGGGCCTGCGCGGGCCAGAGGTCGAGGCGGCGCTCGGCGAGCGCGGCCTCACGCTGGGCCACTTCCCGCAGTCGTTCGAGTACGCCACGATCGGCGGCTTCGCCGCAACGCGCTCCGCCGGCCAGGCCTCGAGCGGCTACGGGCGCTTCGACGAGCTCGTCACCTCGGTCGGCATGCTGGCGCCGGCGGGGGAGATGCGCACGCTCGCGACCCCGCACACGGCCGCGGGCCCCGCGCTGCGCGAGCTGATCGTCGGCTCCGAGGGCGTCCTCGGGGTGATCACCGACGTGACGGTGCGGGTCCGGCCCGCCCCGCCCGAGCGCCGCTACGAGGCCTGGGTGGTGGCGAGCTTCGCCGACGGACAGGAGGCCGTGCGGGCGATGGCGCAGGGCGGGGTGCTGCCTGACGTGGTGCGGGTCTCGGACGAGGCCGAGACGATGGGCTCGATGGGCCTCGCGGGCGTGACTGGAGCGCGCAAGGCCGCCCTCGACGCCTACCTGCGCCTGCGCCGGCGCACCGGCGGGTGCATCGTGATCTGCGGCTGGGACGGCGAGCGCGACGCCGATCGACCGCCGCCGCGCGCCTGGGCGTCCGCGCCCTGCGCGCGGCCGGCGCGGTGCCGCTCGGGCCGCAGCCCGGGCGAGTCGTGGCTGCGCGGGCGCTTCGAGGGCCCGTACCTGCGCGAGACGCTGCTCGACCTGGGCTACTTCGTCGAGACGCTCGAGACGGCTCACACGTGGTCGCGGCTCGAGGCGCACTACGAGGCGGTCGGCTCGGCGCTCATCCGGGCGCTCGAGCGCGGGGGAGGGGGAAGCCTCGTCATGTGCCACCTCTCGCACGCCTACCGCGACGGCGCCTCCCTGTACTTCACCTGGATCGCCCCACGGCGCGCTCGGCGAGGAGCTGGAGCAGTGGCGGGAGGTGAAGAGCGCCGCCTGCGAGGCGATCGTCGCCTCGGGCGGCACGATCACGCACCATCACGCGGTCGGCACCGACCACGCGCCCTACATGACGGCCGAGGTGGGGGAGCTGGGCGTCGAGAGCCTGCGGGCGCGTGAAGGAGCGCCTCGATCCCGCCGGGATCATGAACCCCGGCAAGCTGCTTCCGGCCTAGCCGGCCCTCGGTCTCCGGCGCCGCTCGCCGCCGGCGCCTCATCGCCGGTCGCCGGAGGCGCCTCGACGACGCCGCGCAGGACGCTCTCGCCCGTGTACGGGATGACCGGCGTGCCCTCCTCCACCGCCTCCTCGCACCTCGTCGAGGAGCGGTTTGCTGCGCCGACAGCGAGACGTCGACCGACCTGCGTGCGGGCGGCCAGCTGCGTGAGGAAGCTCGTCGATCGGGATCTGGTCGGAGAAGGTGCCGTCCTGATCGACCTGGAACGGGGTGAGCGGGTGGCCCTGGTCCTCGGAGATCAGCAGCCAGAGGATGTAGGCCTGGCCGTTGGGCGCCGGTTCGAGGCTGCTCGATCTCGAGGTCCACGAACGCCTGCGAGCCGCTGGCGATGCCGAACGTGGCGGTCCCCTGGGCGTCGCCGCCGCCGGACGGCTCCAGCGGGACCGTCTGGATGTCCTCGGTGGGAGCGTCGGTGGTGGTGGTCGCGGACGCGCTCGTGGAGCCGGAGCTTTCATCGTCGGAGCCACCGAAGGCGCCGGTGATCGCCAAGACCACGACTACCAGCAGGACGCGCCGCTGCCGAGCGCGACGATCAGCCGGGTCTGGTGGGATGGAGAGCGAGGAGAGACGGCTGGGCTCGGACGGGCCGCTTCGGCTTGCTCTTCGCGGCCGGCTTCTCCTTCGCGCGCCGGACGCGGCGGCCGCCGCCCGGGGCGCCCGGGAGCGCGGCAGCTCGGCCTCTGGCGCGATCGCGCCGAGCGCGTCGAGCAGCTCGGCGGCGAGGCGGTTGTCCTCGGGGTCCTCGCGCAGGTGACGGGCGGCCTCGGCGCGTCCGATCGGGTCGGCCTGACCCAGGAGCCAGTCGGTGAGGGCGACGTTGCGGTCCGGGTCGGCGCCATCGCCAGCTCGCGTCAGCGCAGCCGCGGGCGCGGTCGCGCACCTCGTCCTCGGGCACGTCGAGCAGCCCGGCGAGATCCTCGTAGCTCTGGCCCTTGGCCAGGATCAGCTCGAGCAGCGCCTGTGCGTCAGCGGAGAGCGGCATGGGCAGGGAAGCGTACGGAGTGGCGCCACCGGTGACGCAGGGAGCCGTGCGGGATCTCCCGTCCCGATCGCGGCGGATAGGGTGGCCGCGATGGCGGAAGACCCGGCAGACGGACCGCCGACGGCTTCTCCGAGCTGATCGGCGTCGAGCACCTCGACGCGCCCGAGGGCGAGGCGCGTGCGCCGCGTCGAGGTGGGCGACCACCTTCGCCAGCCCTACGGGATCGTCCACGGCGGCGTCTACGCCTCGCTCGCCGAGACGATCACCTCCCGCGGGACCTGGCTGGCCGTCCGCGACGAGGGGATGGTCGCGATGGGCCAGTCGAACCAGACGACGTTCCTGCGCCCGATCACCGACGGGCCACATTCACGCCCACGCGGTCGCGCGCCACCGCGGGCGGACCACCTGGGTCTGGGACGTCGACATCACCGACGACGAGGGCCGGACCTGCGCCCTCGTGCGGATGACGATCGCGGTGCGGGAGCCGCCGCGCTAGCCTCCTCGGCATGTGCAGAAACATCCGAACCCTCCACAACTTCGAGCCGCCCGCGACCGAGGAGGAGGTCCACGACGCGGCGCTTCAGTTCGTCCGCAAGATCTCCGGGTCGACCAAGCCCTCCGCAGGCGAACGCCGAGGCGTTCGACCGCGCGGTCGAGGAGGTCACCGAGGCGACCGCAGCGGCTCCTGGACGAGCTCGTCACGAACGCGCCGCCCAAGGACCGCGAGGTCGAGGCGGCCAAGCGGCGGGCCCGCGCCGAGAAGCGGTTCGCGACCGCCTGAGCGCTCTAGCCGCGGTAGCGGTTCGTGATCGGCATCCGCCGGTCGCGGCCGAACGCCCGCGGCGTGATCTTGATCCCGGGCGGCGCCTGGCGGCGCTTGTACTCGGCGCGGTCGACCATCGCGATCACCTCGTCGACCACGTCCTCGGGGAGCCCGTCGGCGATCATCTGCGTCGCGCCCGCGGTCCTCCTCCACGTAGTCGGCGAGGATCCGGTCGAGCAGCTCGTAGGGCGGCAGGGAGTCCTCGTCGCGCTGGTCGGGCCGAAGCTCGGCGCTGGGAGGCGCTGCTCGATCACGCTCGGCCGGGCACGAGCGGGCTCGCCCGCCTGCGCGTTGCGGTGGCGCACCAGCCGGTAGACGAGCGTCTTCGGCACGTCCTTCAGCACGGCGAACCCGCCCGCCATGTCGCCGTACAGCGTCGCGTAGCCGACCGAGAGCTCGCTCTTGTTCCCGGTCGTCAGCACCAGCCAGCCGGTCCGGTTCGAGATGGCCATCATCAGGTTGCCGCGGATCCGCGCCTGGATGTTCTCGGCGGCGAGGTCGAGCCCGTCGGGCGAGTCGAGCATCTCCGCGTAGGCGCGCCATCGCGGGCTCGATCGGGATCTCGACCAGCTCGGCGCCGAGGTTCGCGCGCGATCGCGCGCGCGTCGGCCTGGGTCTCGGCGCTGGAGTGAGGGGAGGGCATGACGACGCAGGTGAGGCGCTCGCCGCCGATGGCGTCGGCCGCGACCAGCGCGACGAGGGCCGAGTCGATGCCGCCCGAGACCGCCACGAGGACGCGCTCGAAGCCGTTCTTCTCGACGTAGTCGCGCAGGCCGGTGACCAGGGCCGCGTAGACCTCGGCGTCCTCGTCCAGCAGCGGCGCGGGCGGATCCGGCGGCGGACTCCCGCCGGCGCGCCGGTGCTCGAAGCTGCGCGAGCACGGGCACCCCGTGCCCGGGGCGCGCCTCGGCTGCGGGGCAGCTCGAGGTCGCACAGGACCAGGTCCTCCTCGAACTGCGCGCCGCGCGCCAGCACCTCGCCCTCGGCCGAGACGACGAGGCTGTGGCCGTCGAAGACCAGCTCGTCCTGGCCGCCGACGAGGTTGCAGAGCGCGAACGCGGCACCGGTCTCCGACGCGCGCTCGGCGAGGAGGCCCTCGCGGAAGGCGCCCTTGCCGCAGGTGGTAGGGCGAGGCGGAGGCGTTCAGCGATCAGGCGCGCGCCGGCGAGGCGCCTCGACCGACGCCGGGCGGCCCGGGGAACCAGACGTCCTCGCAGATCGTGAGGCCCACGAGCGCGCCGCCGACCTCGATCAGGGCCGGGGTGTCGCCGGGCTCGAAGTAGCGGCGCTCGTCGAACACGCCGTAGTTCGGCAGCAGCATCTTGCGGTAGATGGCCTGAACCCGCGCCATCGCCGACGCACGGCCAGCGAGTTGTGGATCGCCGGCGTCGGGCTCGGCGAAGCCGACGAGGGCGACGATCCCCGTCGCACTCCGGCCGCGACCTCGTCCAGCGCCCGCGCGCCCGGCTCGCCAGGAAGTGCTGCTTCAGCCACAGGTCCTCCGCCGGGTAGCCGCCGATCGTCTGCTCGGGGAAGACCACGACGCCGGCGCCGGCGTCGCGGGCGCGCGCCGATCCACTCGGCTGACGAGCGCGGCGTTGCCGTCGATGTCGCCGACGGTCGTGTTGACCTGGGCGAGCGCGATCCGCAGCTGGGCGTGGGTGCCTCCATCCAGCGAATTATCCCGACCGGCGCGCGAAACCCGGGCCCTCGTTGAGGGGTTGTCAGGATGTGAGGGTGAGAGCCGCGACAATCGCACGTCTGCGCCGCGGCTGCGCTGCTCGCCTGCCTGGTCGCCGGCGCCCGCCCGCGGGCGCCTCCGGACGGGCACGCCGAGGCCGTCCTCGCCGAGGCCGAGGCGCTGCTCGGCGCCGGGCGCCGCCGCCGGCGGAGCCGGCCGAGGAGCTCACCCTCGTGCTCGCCGAGCTCGCCGCCGTCAGCCCGGCAGCTGGAGGGCGACGGACCGGGCGACCGCCCGCGCGATCCTCGCCCGGCCCGACGACGGCGCCGACGACCGCTACGGCGACGGGTACACCGTGCGACGAGGCGGCCGAGTCGCCGCACTGCTCCGCGAACTTCTGCGTCCACTGGGTCGAGCGACCCCCGACGGACGCCCCGGACCCCGACACGACACCGGCGACGGCGACGGGGTGCCCGACTTCGTCGAGGAGACGCTCGCGAGCGCGGAGGACTCCTTCGACGTCGAGAACAGCGACGCTCGGCTGGGACGAGCCGCTCACCGACGGCAGCCGGGGCGGGGTGGGCCCGGGCCTCACCGACGTCTACCTGATCGAGACGAACGGCGCCTACTTCGGCTACGCGTCTCCCGACGAGGGCCAGGGGCAGGCGCGTCTCGAAGTTCGGCTACCTCGTCCTCGACGAGGACATCGAGGAGTTCGCCGACGACGAGCTGACCGAGCTCGAGGCGCTCCAGGCCACCATGGCCCACGAGTACGACCACGTCCTCCAGTTCACCTACGACTCGCAGGGACGTCGGGGCGAACCTCTGGATGCTGGAGTCGATCGCGACCTGGATGGAGGAGCAGGTCTACCCGGACATCAACGACTACCTGCGCTACGTCGCCCGCCTTCGCGCGACAGCACGACCGCGCCCGCTCACCACGAACGCCGGCGGCGCTGCAGGATCTACGGCGCGGCGCTGTGGAACCACTACCTCTCGGAGGCACCGACGGCGCCGGACGTGATCCGCGACGCCTGGGAGGACCTCGACACGGTCACGCCTGCGCACCTCGGCGGTCGGCGCCTACGACTCGCCCTCGGCGGCGACGGCGCCAGCCCGTTCGACGAGCTCGGCGGCGCAGCTACGCGGAGTTCGCCGCCGCCAGCGCCGAGTGGCGAGCGCTGCCCGGCACCGTTCCCCGACGCAGCCGACGCTCCCCGACGCCGCCGCGCAGCGGCCGGCTCGCGGCCGGCAGCGGGCGGGCCCAGCGCTCCCGCTCGACCATCTCGCCCACGGCCTGCTGAAGGTGCGGCCCGCGGCGCGGCCGCGGACGGGCTGAGCTGAAGGTGCAAGTGCCCGGACGGGCGTCCACTGCGGCGTCGCCCTCGTCGCGCGCGACGGCAGCGCCACCGGCGGCACGGTGACGTCGAGACACGGCCGCGCAGGATCGACGGCGGCGGCGGTCACGCGTCGACGCTGCCGGCCGGCAACTACGACCGGGTCACGGCCGTCGTCGCGAACGCCGACGCCGGCGTCAACAACTCCGGCCGCTACACGAGCGACGGCAGCCGCTTCAAGGCGAAGCTCATCCGCCGGACTGAGCGCCTAGCGCAGGCTCTCGCGCAGCTCGACCACGCGCACGCAGGACTTGCGGGCCTGCTCGGGGTCGAGCCGGCGCCGGCTCAAGGCCGCGCGTCAGGCGCTCGTGGACCTCGGGCGCCGAGTCGGTCGCGAAGAGCAGCAGGTCGACGCCCGCGCTCCGCCGCGCGCTCGGCCGCCTCGCCGGTATCGAGCGTGGTCGGAGAGCGCCCCCGCCTGGAGGTCGTCGGTGATCGACACCCCCTCGAATCCCAGCTGCTCGCGCAGCAGGCCCTGGACGATCTCCGGCTCGCAGCGACCGCGGGGCCTTCGGCGCCGAGCGCGGGGTAGGCGGCGCTCCCGACCATGATCAGCGGGATGTCCTGCGCGATCGCGTCGCGGAACGGGGCGAGGTCCTCCGGCAGGTCCTGCGCGCGATGGCGTCGATCTCGCTCGGCGAGAAGTCGGTGTTGAGCAGCGAGCGACCCAGGCCGGGGAAGTGCTTCGCGGTCGCCAGCACGCGCTCCTGGCCGAGCCCGGTCGCGAACGCGAGGCCGAGCCGCGCGACGTCGTCGGCGGTGCTCCCCGAACGAGCGGAACGCGATCACGGCGTCCGGGCGTGGCCGGGACGTCGAGGACCGGGGCGAGGTCGGTGTTGATCGCCCACCCCACGCAGGAACGTCGCCCGTCGCCTGGCCCTCCAGCCGGGCGTCCGGCGCGTCGCCGTTGCGGCCCAGGTCGTAGGGGGAGCGCAGCGGCGGGTCGTTCGGTGAAGCGCTTGACCGGGCCGCCCTCCTGGTCGGTCGCGACGATCAGCGGCGGCTGACCGCCCTCCTCGGCGGCCTTCTGGAGCTCCCGGAGGCCGGCGTCGATCGCCTCCTGCTCGACGCCGACCGACGGGGAACACGATCACGCCGGCGATCTCGCCGTCGCGGGCGCGCCGCAGCAGCGGCTCGTCCGGCGTGCCGTCGGTGCGGACGACGATGCGCTGGCCGGCCAGGCGTGCGCCAGGCCTCGGCGTCGGAGCCCTCGCATTGCGACGGGATCGCCGCCTCGGCCGGGCGGCGGCTCGCCGTCGCCATCCCCGTCCCCGCCCGCGCCCACGACCACGCCGAGAACGAGCGCGACCACGGCGACCCCGCCAAGCGCGATCCGGCGCCTGCGCCTGACCTCGCGCAGCCGCCGCTCACGCTCGCGGCTCACTCGCGAGCGGGGCCCAGCAGGTGCTCCACCACCATCACGTCCTTCCACTCTTCGTCCAGCCTGCCATGTCGGACGTGTACGCCGACCTCTCGCCAGCCCAGCGAGCGGAACATCCGCAGGCTTCGCGCGTTCGAGGCGAAGATCTTTCCGACCAGCTTGTACTGGCCCCGTGCCTCGGCCGCTTCGGCGAGGGCCTCCGCCAGGGCACGGCCCGCGCCGGTGCGCCGGGCGGATCTGGCCACGTAGATCGTGGCCTCCGAGATGCCGTCGTAGTAGGGCGCGGCGTCGTCGTACGGGGCGGCCCTCGCGAAGCCCGATGACCTGCCCGTCACGCTCCGCGACCAGCACCAGCGCGCCCGCGGCGATCGAGGCCTCGACGCGCCGCGGCTCCGGATGCGCGGTGGCGAAGGTCGCGACGCGGTCCTCGATCCCCTCGGCATGGATGCGCGCGATCGCCTCCGCGTCCTCGGGGGCCGCCGCTCGTACGGCGAGGCTCACGGCTTGCGCCGCGCCCCGGTGCGGCTGAGGTTGCCGACGATCACCGCGACGACCGTGACCAGGTAGATCTGGCCGAGCAGCTGCTCGGTGATCGCGAAGGAGCGCCCGAGGTCGGTGCGCGGCGGTCAGGTCGCCGTAGCCGGTGGTGGTCAGCGTCGAGAAGCTGAAGTAGAGGTAGTCGGAGGTGGTCCCCCGTCGATCTGCGCGAAGAACGGCGTCGAGCCGACGCTCGTCGATCACCCCGTAGACGAAGGCGAAGAGCGAGCCCAGCAGCAGGTAGATGCAGAGCACGCCGAACATCGTCTGAACGGTCACGCGGCCCTCCTCGCGGAAGTGGCGAATCAGCCCGTGGACGATCGCGATCGGGGCGAACGCGACCAGGCAGCAGGCTGACGATCCGGGCTCCGGTGTCGTCGACCTCGCCGGACGACGGCGAACGCGATCGCCGCCGCCGACCGTGAGCACGACGACGATCGACGCTGGCCGACCCGCAGCGGCCGCGGCGCGGCCTGCGAGGTCCACAGCGCCGCAAGGAACGTGCCGCCGAGGAGCAGGATCGTGATGATGTGGGTGGCGTCGCTCTCGTTGGTCGCGAGCTGGAAGATCAGCGACGCGATGATCAGGATCAGAGCAGCCGTACGCCGGCGTCAGCCCGCTGCGTCCTTCTCAGGGCCTCATGGCACGGCGGATGGTATCGCCCGACGGGCTACGGCGCGGGCGGACGACCTCGAACTGGCTCATGAGGCCGTGGTCCTCGTGGTCGAGCATGTGGCAGTGCACGACGAACTTGCCGAGGTGGTCGCTGAAGTGCCCGCCGACCTCGACCGAATCGAACGGATCGAGGAAGAACGTCTCCTTCAGGCAGCGCTCCCAGCGCGGCGGCTGGCCGCCGGCGCGCTCGACCATGAGGAAGTCGGTGTGGTGCAGGTGAACGAGGTGTGCGACCGAGGTGTCGTTCTCCAGGCGCCAGCGCTCGGTGGTGCCGAGCACCGGGGAGTGCTCGACGTAGGACGGGTCGTAGCCGCGCCCGTTGATCACCCACCGGAAGCCGTCGATCCCCACCGCTCCAGGTCTTCTGCGGCGCCGCCGGGATCTCCGTCACCCAGTCCGGGAGCGGCCGCAGCGTCGCCGGGACACTCGCGGGGTCGGGGCGGCGGCGGCCCACGCGGAACTGCATCAGGGGGCCCTCGTAGGCCCTCGAGCCCAGGCCGTCGTGCCCGCCGCGCGGCGCACGCTCAGCAGCTCGACGTCGCGGTGGGGAAAGCGGCCGAAGTCGACGACGAGCTCCACGCGCTCGCCGGGACCGACCAGCACCCGCTCGCGCTCGATCGGCTCCGGCATCAGGCCCGCTCTCGGTGGCGATCTGAGTCATCGGGGCGCCGTTGGAGAGCTGGAGGTTGTAGGAGCGGAAGTTGGAGGCGTTCAGCACCCGCAGGCGGTGCCGGCGGCCGCCGACGCGGTGGTAGGGGAGGTAGGCGCCGTTCACGAGCACGCGCTTGCCCGTGACGCTGGTCGTTGGGCGCGTGGGGGAAGCCGCCGAACGGGTTGGTCAGCTGGTTGTCCGGCTTGAACGAGCGGTCGGTGATCATCAGCGGCAGGTCACGGCGGCCGACGCGGTAGCGGCAGCGCCGCGGTCGACGTCGTCGTCGACGATCCACATCCCGGCGAGGCCCCGCCAGATGTTGCGCGCCGTGTTGTCGAGGCGGTGGTCGTGGTACCACTGGAACGCGGCCCGCTCGGGCTCGCCGTCCTCCATCAGCGCGAGCTCGTAGGTGCGCGCGCCGCCCGGCGGGATCAGGAGGTCGTTGCCCTGGGCCTTGCTCGGCAGAGGCCGCGGCGAGATGTCGCAGTAGAGGGACTTCGGCTGCTTCGTCGGTCAGGCCCCCGGGCTGGCCGTCGTCGTCGGAGGTGTTGTGACCGCCGTGGAGGTGGACGGTCAGCTCTCCGGCGACGCTCGGCAGCTCGTGGTTGAAGGTGACCTCGGTCGGCCTCGCCGGCGGGCCGGCGGATCGTCGGGCCTGGGAACGAGCCGCCGTACGTCCACATCTCGGTCGGGCCGCCCGGGGAGGATGCCGACCTCTGCCTCGACCATGTCGAGCTCGATCTGCGCGGAGGTGAGCACCTCCGGCACCGGAAGCGCGGCTCGGAATGGCTGCGGCGGGCTGGCGAGGGCGGGGGAGGGGCCGAAGCCGGGCAGGCGTGGGCGGACGCGGCAGGGCGAGTGCCGCGGCGCCCACGCCCGCCGAAGCGAGAAAGGACCGGCGCTGAAACGCGCCGGCCCTCTCGCTACTGCTCGGCTTGTGGCCGAATCGGTCGTGGCTACCTCACGTTGAGGACCTTGACCTTGTCCTGCATCTCCGGGTGGACGATGCACATGAACCACAGGTTGCCTCGGCGTCCGCGGTCACCTGGCGACTCGTGGTCTCGTCCTCGGTCTCCGTGAACCAGGTGTCACCTTCCTCGGTGCCGTCGAACAGGGCGTCCCAGCCCGCCACACCGCGCTCGACGTTCGGCTCGCCGACCTCGAACGTCTGCGGGTCGACCTCGTGCGCGATCGACGACGTCCTTGCACACGCCCTTGATCTTGGCGCACCGCTTGAGCTCGTCCCTGCCCTTCGGCAGAGCCTGCTTGTCTCATCAGCGAGAAGGTGTGCGGGCCGATCTCCTGCGGATCCGTCTTGTTGATGATCTGCAGGTCCTGCCCGGCAATCACCGTCTCGGGAGCGTCGAACCGCGGCTTCACGTTGCCCTTCATCTTGACGACGGCCGTCGGGCCCTTGGCCACGTCGGCCGTGGCCGCTGTGCCCCCGGCGACCAGTGCGCCCGTCGCGGCCAGCGCGGCTACGGCACCCGCCAGCCGCAGGGTCTTGTGCTTCTGCATTTGTTTCCTTTCTGCGCCGCTCCAGGCGGCATGGGATGAGACCCGCTGGTGCTAGGCGTGCCTGCTCCCCTGGCAGGGTCCCTGCACACACATAGCTCGTCCAGCAAGGCAGCTTGAACTGCGGTCAGGATAACGGCAAGACAGGCGAAACGCGCCAATGCGAAATCTCGATCATCAGCGCCGACGACTACGGCTACGCGCCCGCCTACGACGCGCGGCATCCTCGAGGCCGCCCGGGCCGGTGCAGTCGACGCGGTGAGCGTGATGGTGGACCGCGGCCCGCTCGATACCGCCTCGCTGCTGGCCACCGGCGTCGAGCTCGGCGTTCACATCGAGCTAGAGGCAGGATCCTCGCGTGCGGATGCCCAGCGGCAGCTGGACGCCTTCGAGGCCGCCCTCGGCCATCCGCCGGCCTTCCTCGACGGACACCACCACTGCCACGCCGCGCCGGGAATCGCGAGCACCGTCGGCCAGCTCGCGGCCGAGCGCGGCCTCGTCGTGCGCTCCGTGGACGAGGCCCACCGCCGGCTGCTGCGGCGGTTGGGGGTCCTCACGCCGCGAGCTCCTCGTCGGACGGCTCGCCGAGAGCGAGCCGGCGATGCCGGCCGAGCTCGAGGCGGTGATGGTGGGGGGGAGCCCTCCGACCGCCGAGGTGGTCGAGTGGATGGTCCATCCGGGCCACACCGACCGCGCCACGGGGTCGACGTTCGACGCCGGGCGCGAGCAGGATCTGCGGTTGCTGGTGGACCTACTCGACGCCGGCCCGCTCAGAGGCCTTCGCGCCACCCACGCCTCGGCGCTTGGCGCCTGAGCGGCGCTTGGCCTTGCCGGCGCCCGCGGCCTCGGCCAGCTCGTCGATCGAGTCGGTGAGGTCGCCTGCCAGCTGCGTCGAGATCCTCCATCGCCTCGTAGTCCCCGATCAGGCCGAAGTTGATCTGGCCGTCGTAGCTCATGATCCCGAAGCAGACCGCCTGCCTGCGGGCCAGCGGCACCATCGGGACGATCGACTCCAGACGACGGCCCAGCAGGTACAGCGGGAACTGCGGGCCCGGGGACGTTGGTCACCACCAGGTTGAAGAAACGCTGAGCCGGCTGCAGGCGCGCGGCCTGACCCGCGATGGTCGGTGGGGCGAAGTCGGACAGCTGGGTCATCATCGTCGCCCCGACCGCCTGCTTTGACTCCTTCAGGTCGCCCATCGCCGCGCTGACCAGGCGCAGGCGCTCCACGGGATCCTCGGCGTAGACGGGCAGGGGCGCCATGAACGAGGACACACGGTTGCCCAGGGCGCCGTGCTCGCCCTGCGTGCGGACGCTGATCGGCACCAGCGCGCGCAGCTCCAGCTCCTGCGTGGAGTGGCCGCTCGCGCGCAGGTAGCGGCCGAGGGCGCCGGACACGACGGCCAGCACGACGTCGTTCACGGTCCCGCCCAACTCGTTCTTGATCTCCTTGAACTGCCCCAGGTCGCCATGCACGACGGCGAGGCGCCGGTACGGACCGATATCGACGTTGAAAGGCGAGGCGGGGGCCGCCAGCGTGGTGCGCGCGAAGGCCCCGGCGGCCTCCAGGCTGTCGACCACCGCGCGGCCGGCCTGCCGGGGCGCGCGAAACAGGGCGCGTCGCCCCACGGACGATCTCGGCCGGCGAGCTCGCACGCTCGACCAGCGCCTCGGCCAGCACCTGCGGCGTCGCTGGGCTCGGGCCTGGGAACCCAGGCCTCGGGCTCCTGCTGCTCGGGGGGCTTGGCGTCCATGTCGAAGAGCACCGTCGTGATGTCGACGCCGGAGACGCCGTCGACCAGGCAGTGGTGGGTCTTGGTGACGATCGCGAAGCGCCCGCCCTCGACGCCGTCCACCAGCCACATCTCCCACACGGGCTTGGCACGGTCCAGGCGCTGTGAGAAGACGCGGGCGGCGAAGGTCTTCAGCTGCTCCTCCGTGCCGGGCTCGGGCAGCGCGGTGTGGCGCACGTGGTAGTCGAGGTTGAACCGGGGGTCGTCGACCCACTTGGGGCGCCCCTGGCCGAAGGGCACGAAGCGGAGCTTCTGGCGGAAGCGGGGCACCAGGTGCAGCCGCGCGGAGATGTGGTCGCGGAACTCGTCGTAGCTGGGCGCCGGCCCCTCGAACAGGCACACGGACGCGACGTGCATGTGAGCCGGCCCGCGCTCGAGGTGCAGGAACGAGGAGTCGAGGCCGGTGAGGCGGTCGGGATTCATGCGCGGGTGAATCTTCTCAGACTGTGAAGAGTGTGACCGGAGTCACACACACGAACGGCTGTTCGCCCCTAGCCTGCCGCGCCTCATGTCACGAATCCGACTCAGGCGGAGGCGGGCTTGGGCGGCCCTGGCGCTGCTCCCGGCCCTCGCCGCACTAAGCATGACCGCGCCCACCTGGGCTCAGGAGCCCGCGCCCAAGGCGCAGATGAAGACCGACAAGCGCACCGTGAGCTACGGCTCGGCGCTGCGCGTGGTGGGGCGCTTCCCCGATGCCGCTCGCCAGCGGGTCGAGGTCGAGTACCGCCGCGCCGACACCAACTGGAGGATGCAGGCCAGGGCGAAGACCTCCAACAAGGGGCTGTTCCGCGCCCGGGTCAAGCCCAGGGCCTCCGGCTGGTGGCGCGCCCGCCTGATCGATCCGGCGACGGACGCGGACGTCGAGGACGCCGCCGCGGCGCCCATCGACACCCGTACCGGGAACCGCCGCGTGAACGTGCGCTCGAAGACGAAGGCGCGCGTGTCGTCCGCGAACATCGTGGTCGGCAAGACCGTGCGGATCTCCGGCCGCGTGAAGCCCTCCGACCGGGGCCGCAGGGTCGTGATTCACGCCGGAGGCTCAAACCTCAGCACCCGCACGTCTGGGAACGGCTCGTTCTCGCGGACCTGGAAGCCCAACGGCACCGGCACCTACCGGGTGAGCGTCGACGCCAAGGGCAACGACATCGCCAAGGGCTCCGGCGACCGCGCCGGAACCGTGCAGGTGTTCCGTCCCGCGGCCGCGTCCTGGTACGGGCCGGGTTTCTACGGGAACCGGACCGCGTGCGGTCAGACGCTCACGACCTCCACGCTGGGCGTCGCCCACAAGACGATGCCCTGCGGCACCAGGGTCACCCTTCGCTACGGGAACCGCGAGGTGACCGTGCCGGTGATCGACCGCGGGCCGTACGCGGGCAACCGCGAGTTCGACCTCACGTCGGCGACCAAGAACCGCCTGGGCTTCGGCAGCACCGGGACCGTGCTCAGCTCACGCTGAGGGCGGCCGTCGCCCCGCCGTCCGGCCAGATACTCTCGCCGTAACTTCTACGGGGAGGAACCCTGATGCTGCTTGCCGCCGACTATCCGTTCATGGACGTCCTTTGGACGATGGTCCTGTTCTTCGCCTGGATCGCGTGGATCTGGATCGCGATCACGATCTTCACCGACATCTTCCGCCGCCATGACATCGGCGGGTGGCACAAGGCAGCCTGGATCGTGTTCGTGATCCTCCTGCCGTTCCTGGGCATCCTCGTCTACCTGATCGCCCAGCACGACGGCATGCGCGACCGCAGCATCGAGGCGGCCAAGGCGCAGAAGCAGGCGTTCGACGACTACGTCCAGGACGCGGCCGGCGGGTCCGCCGCCGAGATCGCGAAGGCGAAGGAGCTGCTCGACGCCGGCACGATCACGCAGGACGAGTTCAACGCGATCAAGGCGAAGGCGGTCGCGTAAGGCGATCTACACTTTGCGCCATGAGCGCGGAGGCCAAGAACCTCGAGGCCATCACGAAGGCCATCGAGCAGCACAACAAGACCTGCGAGTTCCCGGCCACGGAGGTCCGGATGAACCCGTTCGAGGTCGAGCGCTTGGGCTGGGAGGAGATCAGGGGACTGCCGATCACCCCCGACCCAGCGCTCGGCACGGGCGCGTTCCGCATCATCTGCGCCCGTGACGGCGACGGCGAGGAGCTGGAGGAGGTCGAGGCCGTCGGCGAGACTGATCGAGGTCGGCCTCCCCGAGCCTCAGGGCCCTCCGGTCTAGCGCGCACCCCAACGAGAGGCGGCGCGAGATAGCAACGCAGGACAGCCCCCGACGCCGGACGCCTGCCGTGGTGTCGCCTAGCGACACCGATCCAGGACAGCTCAAGCAGGCTTTGCTGGAAAGCGGCATCGGAGAGATCAAGTGGCAGGGCCTACCTTCCGGCGCCGTTTGGGCATCATGTCCGTGTGAGCAAACCTTCAAGCAAGGGAGCTGACTTCGCCATAAGCGAGCCGGCCTGGGGCCGCGGCACTGCGACGCCGCCTCGACGCCAAGCTGACTGCGCGCGAGTCGACCTCCCGAGGGGGACGACATGCGCGGCGCTTCAAAGAACTCGCTCGAGCCCGCGGGTGAGCTGAACGCGTCGTGCGTTACTGCGGCTCGAGCTATCGAGAGAGCGCCGACAGCCGGCGAGTCCGGGTCGTGGCGAGCTTCATCGTCGCGGCGGCCCTTCGCTGGCGTAGGGCCAGCTCGCTTCGAGCAGACGATGATTCTCGACGACCCGGCGGCTTGGTTCTACGCTCATCGCGCGCTTCGACGATGCGCGTGGGGACGAGCCGGAGGCCGATCGTCCCGCGGCTGTCGCGGCGTGCGTTCGCGGCGACCTCGGGCGTTGCGTCCAGCGGGCGCGGGCTGGCGACACGTTGCTCGAAGTGATCGACGAGCCGGCTCAGGACCTCGAAGTTCTCGTCGTGCTCCAGAAGCTCGGGCACCGCCGTGAGGTGAGCGACGATGAAGTTCCACGTCGGGACCTCGACGTAGTCGCCGTACCAGCTCGACGAGATGTAGCCGTGAGGGCCCTGGACGATCACGAGCAACTCGTGCTCGCCGAGCTCGTGCACGCTTCTCGTCCGGCCGGCCCACGTGCGTGACGATCGACAGCTCCTCGCGGTCCTCGTCAAGCAGGACCGGATAGTGCGAGGCGACGAGGCCGGGTGACGCCTTCGACACCAGCGTCGCCCATGGGTTCTCGCGAATCAGGCGCCTGACCTGGTCCAGGTCGGTGAGCTCGTAGTTCGGGTTCTTCCGCATCGCAGCTAGTAGTCCAGGCCGAGCTCGTTGGTGAGCTTCTGGGCCTCGACGTTCAGCTGGAAGAACTCGCCGGTCAGGATCAGCACGCCCATCGCGATCAGGATCACCCCGCCGACGGCGACGATCGCCGCGTAGTGGCGCTTCACGACGTCGAAGACCGATGGCCATGCGTCCGAAGGCGATCGCGGTGAGCAGGAACGGCACGCCAAGGCCCAGCGAGTAGACGGCGAGCAGGCCCGCGCCCTTGGCCGCCGAATCGGTCAGCGCGGCGGCACTCAGGATCGCGGCCAGGGTCGGGCCCACGCAGGGCGTCCAGGCGATCGCGAAGGCGGCGCCGGCCACGATCAGCGGCCCGCCCTTGCCGGCCCGCTCCATCAGGGCGTCGACCCGCCACTCCCGGTTGAGCCGCACGACGAAGAAGCTGGCCACGAACAGAACGCCCATGACGATGATCAGGACACCGGAGATGTCGGTGAGGAGGTCGCGATGCTCGCGCAGCGCATCGCCGATGCCCGTCGCCGTCAGGCCGAGGAGGATGAAGATGGCCGAGAACGAGGCGATGAAGATCAGGGATGGGACGCACCACCCGGCGCCAGCCGGCGCCCTCGAGCTCGGTCACGTTCACGCCGCTTACCGCCGACAGATAGCCGGGCACGAGCGGCAGCACGCACGGAGAGAGGAACGACACGAGCCCCGCCGCGAATGCGGTCAGGACCCCGACGCCGCCGACCGGATCGCCCACACCCGGCCTCAGCTGAGCGCCGTGGCGAGGCGGCGCCGGTGGGCGCTCGCGAGCGGGTCGGATGGCCCGAGCTCGGTGAAGATCGCCGACCATCACGCGCCGCAGGAGGTCTCGGGTGTCGGCGTCGTCTGTCTCGGCGAGAGCGTCTGGAGGGCCTCCAGCGTCGCCTCGTGATCGCCGGCGTCCCACGACGGCGAAGGCACCCTCGAGGGCCGCGGGATCGAGCCCGTCGTTCGAGTCTCGCCGCCTGCAGGCGCATGCGGGCCATCAGCCCGTCGGCGACGAAGTCGACCGTCGAACGGCGCCAGCAACCCACGCGCCTCCTCGGTATCGCCGCGGCCGATCAGGATCCGTGCGAGCTTCCCTGCCGACTCAACGTGGCGCGGGTCGGCCTCGAGCGCCCTGCCGCAGGGACTCCTCGTCGCCGGCGGCCGCCAGCTCATCGGCGGGGGAGGGGACGAGCTCGTCGAGGAAGGTTTCGATTCGCGGCGGCGGGAGGGCTCCGGTGAACTCGGCGACGACCTGCCCGTCGCGGAAGGCCTTGACGGCCGGAATGCCCTTCACGTCGAACGCCTGCGCCAGGGCCTGATTCGAGTCGACGTCGACCTTGGCCAGGTCCACGCGGCCCTCGCGCGCCGAGACCGCCTTCTCGATCGCCGGCCCGAGCTGACGGCACGGGCCGCACCACTCGGCCCAGAAGTCGACGACCACGGGAACCTCCCGCGAGCGCTCGACCACGAGCTGCTCGAACTGCGCCTCGGTGACGTCTCTGACCATGCGATGAGGTTAGAGAAGGCGCGGGGCGGCCTGCCGCGTTATGTGAACCTGACGCGAGTCGCCAAGATAGGGGCGATGGACGAATCCCTCCGCGGCAAGCTGCTCGTCGCCTCACCGGCGCTGGTGGACCCCAACTTCGCGCGGGCCGTGGTGCTCATCACCGAGCACAACGACGAGGGCGCGATGGGAATCGTGCTCGACCGGCCGTCGGATGACGACGGTCGGCGAGGTCGTGCCGCAGCTGGCCGACGCAGCCGGCCCCGAGGCGCCGATCTACGTCGGCGGGCCCGTCCAGCCGACGGCGATCGTGGTCCTGGCGGAGTTCACGGACCCGGAGGCGGCGGCATGGATCGTCGTCGCGGACGTCGGATTCGCCTCGGCGGACCTCGAGACGATGGATCTGGACGGCGTCACGCGCCGTGCGCGCGTCTACGCGGGCTATTCCGGCTGGGGCGCCGGCCAGCTCGAGGCGGAGATGGAGCTGGACTCGTGGATCGTCGAGCCGCCGCTGCCCGCGGAGCTCTTCCCGGACGCGCCTGACACGCTGTGGAACGACGTCCTGGCCCGCAAGGGCGGCCAGTACGCCCTCGTGGCCCGGATGCCGGAGGATCCGTCGCTGAACTAGCCCACAGGCCTGCCTGCTCAGGCACGATCCTGCGCTCGATAACCACCGTTATGGAAACTGGATGCGAATGTTTGATCTGAACGCACGCGGGTACCGCCTCCCCGCGCTGGGAACCGACGGCGGCACGTCCGGCTCTCCTGCGTCACTATATACGTCGCAGATGCGGCGAGGCAGCACAGAAGCCCGGGTCCGCCCGGGCTTCTGTCATTGACGATGTCGAGCTTGAGCGAGCCCTCGAACAGCCAAGACGAGCCTGATACCCGGTCTCCGGGTCCCACCGAGGGTCTCGCGGACGAGCGCGAGCTGCTCGCCCGCTTCGCGGAGACGCGGGACCCAATGCTGCGCGAGGAGCTGGTGACCCGGTTCCTGCCGCTGGCGCGGAGCCTCGCGATGCGCTACGCCGGCGGCGCCGAGCCCACCGACGACCTCGTGCAGGTCGCGAGCGTCGGCCTGATGGGCGCGCTCGAGCGGTTCGATCCCAGCCGCGGCGTCCCGTTCGCCGCGTTCGCGGGGCCCACGATCCTCGGCGAGCTGCGCCGACACTTCCGCGACCGCGTGTGGACGCTGCGCGTCCCGCGCGGCCTCCAGGAGCGCATCCGCGACGTCGAGGACGCCATCACCGCGCTGGCCAGCGTCCTCGAGCGCTCTCCGACCGTCGCGCGAGATCGCCGAGAGACTGCGAGATCCGTGAGGACGAGGTACTCGAGGCCATGGAGGCCAGCGACGCCCGGCGCACGATGTCGCTCGACCAGCCGGCGGCCGGCGACGACGCCGGCGACTCGGTGATCGGCGAGCGGGTCGGCGATCAGGACCCCGGCTACGAGCTGGTCGACGAGCGCTCGGCGATCACCGCCGGCGCCCGGGTACTCAGCGAGCTCGAGCGCGAGGTCCTGCGGCTGCGCTTCGTCGAGGACCTCACCCAGTCGAAGATCGCCGAGCAGGTCGGCTACTCGCAGATGCACGTCTCGCGGATCCTGCGGCGGGCGCTCGACCGCGTTCGAGCGGCCGCCGAGCACGAGGCCTGAGCCCGCTCAGCTGCCGCGGGCGCTGATCTCGATCAGCAGGTGCTCGCGCATCGCCGTCGCGCTCGACGCCGATGGCGTCGGCGAGCCGCTCCAGTGAGGCATCGATCTCGGGGATACGCATCCCGTCCAGGAGCTGATCTCCGGCGCCGGGCACCAGCGGCCCCACGCGGATCTTCACGGCGCCGTCATCGGCGTCCACGACCAGGTTCGCTCGTGCCCTCGGCGAAATGGCTGCTCGCCTGAGCGGCCACGGCGTCGCCCAGCAGCACCGCGTCCGAGAGCCGATCGACCGAGAAGTCCGCCCGGACCGCGAACACCGAGATCACCCGCGAGAGGACCGGGCCGACCAGGCCCTCGGCCGGCATCGACATCGCCGCGCCCGGCTCGGCACCCGGTCCCGGGTCGGCGCTCGGCGCCGTTGCCGTTCGCCGACAGAAGCATCCGCATGGTCACGACGGTGCCCATTCCCGGGGCCGCCGCTGATCTCGAAGCTGCTCGACAGCGCGGCGATCAGCGGGAGCCCCATGCGCAGGCTCTCCCGGTCGATGTCCACCTTGGGCCGGATTCCCGAGCCGTGATCGCGGACGACGACCACGAGGGCGTCGTCCTCGCGTACCGCGTCGATCTCCATCGAGCCCGCGCCGTCTCCATACGCGTGGACCACGGTGTTCATGCAGGCCTCGGTGACCACGGTCTTCAGGTCGCCGAGCGGTCCCGGCTCCATCCCCAGCGCCTCGGCCAGCCCCGCCAGGGCGTGGCGAACGACGCCCACGTTCTCTGCCTTGGCTGGAAGTATCAGCCGCAGGTCCGGCGCGGTCATCGCACGGGCCTGGGCCAATTTGACCCACCACGCGTGGGAGCATACCCGCGGGTGGCTGGTTTCTATTCCTGCGTCAGTCGCGCTTCCAGCCGCGCCCGAACATCTTCCCCAGGCGGCCGGTAGGCACGTTTGCACGGAAGTTGCGGATGCCCTTCTCGGGCGGCGGCAGCTCGGCGACCGGCCGCGTCGTCGATGGCCAGCGTCACCAGGCGCTCGGCCGTTCGCGCCACCTCGGGCCCGTCGACGAACCGCAGGTCGCCCGACGGCGTCTCGATCACGATCCCGTCGAGGATGTGCTCGCGGTAGTTGTCGACCACCTGGTGGACCGTCCCCACCACGGTCCCGTCCGACGAACACACATCGGTGCCCGTCTCGACCGCGGAGTAGTGAATCGCGTGTCCCTCGTCGCTCATGGTCCAAAGCATAGGCTGAGCGAGTGGCCGGCTACTCGGGAACCCCGCCTCGTCCACCGCCTGGCCGACCGGCCCTAGCCCTCTCGCCGCTCCCGCACCACGTCCTCCGAGCAGAAGGCCTCGATCGCGCGGGAGAGCTTCCCGCCCTGCCACGCGAGCGGCGACTCGCCCGGTGCCTCGCTGACCAGCTCCGCGCTGGGTAGCGCCTCGGCCCAGGCCTCGGACACCGCGTAGGGGTGGCCCGGATCGGCCTCGTCGTGACTGGCCACCACCAACGCCGGGACGTCGAGCGCCGCCAGTGCCCCCAGGCCGTCGAACGGCACCGACCGCGGTACCTCGCGCAGGGCCCGCGCGACACCCTCGGGGTGCTCGTGGCGCTCCAGCCGCGCGCGTGCGATCCGCAGCAGCGTGTCGCGCCACCCCTCGTCGAGGTCCTGTGTCGTAGGCCTGAACGAACCCCTCGACCCCTCCGCTCTCGAGCCCGGCCGCGAGCGCATCCCAGTACTCCAGCGATTCCGCCGCCGGCTCCTCGCCTAGGACGGCCGGGCCGATGAACACGAGCCCCGCGTAGCGCCCCGGGTCGCGGAGGGCCGCTGCGGCGATGGTGTGCGCCCCCATCGAGTGCCCCGCCAGCACCGGCCTGCCATCCCCCGCCTGCGCGGCGACGACCGCCTCGGCGTCATCGGCCAGGTTGACATAACCGTATGTCCCCTCCGGGGCCGCGCTCGAGCCGCCGTGGCCCCGCGCGTCGTAACCCACGACCCTGAACCCCGCCCGTGACAGGTGCTTCGAGCCGTGGACGACGACGTCGCGAGTCGCCGTCAGGCCATGGAGCAGCACGATGGCCGCGCCGGCGTCGTCGGAGCGCTCCCCCGCGAGCTCCGCACCCTCGGTGGAGACGGTGAAATCCACGCCGCTCAGCGCTCGAGCGTGATCTGCTCGATCACGACCGGACTGACCGGGGGCCCATCGCCGGATCCGGCCTGGGACTCGATCGCGTCCACGGCGGCCTCGTCGCCGGTCAACTCGCCCAGGACCGCGTAGTCGGCCGGGAGGCCGGCGTCGGCGCCCGTCACCACGAAGAACTGGCTACCCGACGTGCCGGCGGGCTCGACGCCCGACTTCGCCATGGCGACGACGCCGCGCGTGTAGGCCGTGTCGGCCGGAGGAGCCTCGGTGACGGAGTAGCCGGGGCCACCGGTGCCGTCCGCGGCGGGATCGCCGCCCTGGATCACGAAGCCGTCAACCACCCGGTGAAAGGGCGTGCCGTCGTAGAGCCCCTCGTCCACCATGTGGACGAACGAGCTGGCCGTCTTGGGCGAGTTCTTCGTGTCGAGTGCGAACTGGAAGTCACCGCAGTTGGTCGCGACCGTGGCGGTGATCTTCTCGCCCGGCTTCACCTGCTCCTTGGGCGCCTTCAGCTTGACCTGCTTCGGCTCGGCGGCGGCGCACCTCCTCGCACGCCTCGGCTGCCTGGTCGGTCGCGGTGGTCGTCGAGGTCGTCTCCTCGTCGTCGCCACACGCCGCGAGCGTCAGGGCAAGGGCGAGGACTGCCACGCCGGCGGCGGCGCGGAGGGCTTTCGGGTCGGGCACCATCGGCGTCGGAGCCTACCCAACCGGTGGCGGCTGAATACCCTCCCGCCGGTGACCTCGGGGACACCTCACCTGCTGCTCGTCAACCCCTCGGCAGGTGCCGGCCGCGTGCAGGAGCTGCTCCCGGCGGCGCGCGCGGCCCTCGATCGCCACGGCATCGACCACAGGGTGGTCGAGACGACCGGGATCGAGCACGGGTGTGTCGAGGCCCGCATGGCCGCCGCCGCGGGCGAGGTGGTCGTGGTGATGTCCGGCGACGGCCTCGTCGGCCAGGTCGGCGGCACGCTTGCCAACACCGGCGGCCTCCTTCGGCGTCCTGCCCGGGGGCCGCGGAAACGACTTCGCCCGGGTGCTCGGTATCCCGTCCGAGATCGACGATGCCGTCGCGGTGCTCGCCGCCGGCCACGTCCGCGAGATCGACGTGGGCGAGGTGAACGACAAGCGCTTCCTCTGCATCGCCAGCTGCGGCTTCGACTCCGACGCGAACCGGATCGCGAACGAGGCGAAGCGCATCAAGGGCCAGGCCGTCTACCTGTACGCCGCCCTGCGAGCGGTGTGGGAGTGGAAGCCGGCACGGTTCACGCTCACGTTCGACGGAGACGAGTCCGAGGTGTTCACCGGGTACTCGGTGGCCGCCGCCAACAGCCGGGCCTACGGCGGTGGCATGTTCATCGCCCCGGACGCGATCCTGGACGACGGCCTGCTCGACGTGGTGTGGACGGGCGATATCAGCAAGCGGCGCTTCCTCTCTAACCTGCCGAAGGTGTTCAAGGGCACCCACGTCTCCGAGCGCCGAGGTGGGGACAAGACGGGCGGCCTCGCGTGCGTATCGAGGCCGACCGCCCCTTCGCCGTCTACGCCGACGGCGACCACCTGGCCGATCTTCCGGCCACCGTGCGCGTGCTGCGCAAGGCGCTGCGCGTGATCGCCCCCGAGGGCGAGGCGCTCGCCGGGCCGCAGTGAGCGCCCTCTTCCGCGCCAAGGTCGCGGCCGCACGCACGGCCGGGGCCCTCAGCAGGCGCAGCGGCCGCGGGGGCGGCACCACGCTCCCCGGCCGGATGCTGCTGCGCATGGCGCCAGATGCGATCGCGCGGCTGGGAGCGAGCCTCACCAAGGGCACGACGGTCGTGAGCGCCACCAACGGGAAGACCACCACGTCCGGGATGATCGCCGCGGCCCTCCAGGCCGATGGCCGCACCCCGGTTCACAACCGCGCCGGATCCAACATGACCTGGGGCGTCGCCACCGCGCTTCTCTCCGAGAAGGGCGAGGAGGGCCTGTTCGAGGTCGACGAGGCGTGGCTACCCAAGGTCGCGAACGACCTCGAACCCCGGCTCATCGTCCTCTCCAACCTCTTCCGCGACCAGCTCGACCGCTACGGCGAGCTGGAGACACTCGCGGACGAGTGGGCCCAGATGGTCGCCGCGCGCGCGGGCTCGACCGAGTTCGTCCTGAACGCCGACGACCCGTTGATCGCCGACCTGGGGCGCGATGGCGACCTCAACCGCCGCCCTGGAGTGACCTACTTCGGGATCGAGGATCCGTCGCAGGCCCTGCCGGAGCTCCAGCACGCACACGACGCCAAGCACTGCCGGCGCTGCGGAGCGCCCTACTCCTACGAACGCGCCTTCGTGGGCCACCTCGGCCACTACACCTGCCCCAACTGCGAGGCCGACCGGCCCACTCCGGACGTGGTGGCCGAGCGGATCACGCTCCGCGGCATGGACGGCTCGGACGTCAGCGTGCGCACCCCTGCCGGGGCCGTCGAGCTCTCCCTCCCCCTCCCCGGCCTCTACAACGTCTACAACGCCCTGGCCGCACTGACGGCTGCGCTGCGCCTCGACGTCCCGCTGGCGACGGCGACCGAGGGCCTCGCATCGACGAAGGCCGCGTTCGGCCGCGTCGAGACGGTCGAGGTGGCCGGGAAGCCCGTCTCGATCCTCCTGATCAAGAACCCGGCGGGCACGAACGAGGTGCTGCGGACCCTGCGCCTGGAGGGATCGGGCGGGAACGGCTCGGGCGGCGGAATCGACCTGTGGGCGGCGCTCAACGACAACATCGCCGACGGGCGCGACGTCTCGTGGGTCTGGGACGCCGACTTCGAGTTGCTCGCGGGATCCGTGCGCAGCGTGGTCTGCTCGGGCACACGGGCACCCGAGCTCGCCGTGCGGATGAAGTACGCGGGGATCGACGAGGAGCTGATCACCGTCCAGGAGGACATCGAGGGCTCGCTCGACGCCGCGGTCGCGGCCGCCCCGGGGCGCCTCTTCGCCCTGCCCACCTACACGGCCCTCATCGAGCTGCGGACCCTCCTGGCCTCGCGTGGCCTGGCAGCCCAGTACTGGGCCTAGCCCTGGCCGTACCATTCGCGCTCCCATGACCCCTCAGAACATTCTGCTCACGGGCACCGGCCGCTCGGGCACGACCCTCACGTGCCATCTGCTGAACGGCCTCCCGGACACGGTCGCCCTGTTCGAGCCGATGAAGGTCAAGGACTTCGCCGAGATGGGCGGGACGAGCGCGATCGCCGACGCCATCGATGAGTTCTGCGCCGAGCAGCGCAGGTCGATCGACGAACGCGGAGTTGCCACGTCCAAGCAGGCCGACGGCGTGATGCCCGCCAACCCCTACGGCGCGAAGACCAACGAGTCGGGATTCCGGGCGAAGTCGGTGTCGAAGGGCGAGGTGGCCGTGGACAAGCCACTCGATCAGGATTTCGGGCTCGTCGTCAAGCACGTCTCCGCCTTCGCCGCCGTGCTCCCGGAGCTCGTCAAACGTTTCCCGGTCTACGCGGTGGTCCGCAACCCGCTGCCGGTGCTGGCCTCGTGGAACTCGATCGACTTCAACCTGCGCAGGGGCCACATCCCGGCCGCCGAGCGCCTCGACCCCGAGCTGCGCGACGCGCTGGGCAGGCTGGACGACCCGCTCGACCGGCAGCTCCACATCATGGCCTGGTTCCACGGGCGCTTCCGGCGCAACCTCCCGGACGAATCGATCCTGCGCTACGAGACGATCGTCGAAAGCGGCGGCTCCTGCCTCAGCGTCATCCGCCCCTCCGCAGGGGAGCTCGCCGAGCCGCTCGAGAGCCGCAACCTGAACGAGATCTACGACCGCGAGATGGTCGAGCGCGTCGGCGAGCGGCTGCTCGCCTCGGAGGGAGCGCACTGGGAGTCGTACCCGAAGGAGAGCGTCGAGCGGCTGCTCGAGCTCTTCGTGTCGAGTGCCGGCTGAGGGCGCCGCCGGCGACGACCGGACGGTTCTCTTCTACCGCGACTTCCGCAAGTTCCACGGCGGGCACCTGAAGGTCTGGGACTACTTCAACCACGCGCGGTCAACGCCGGGGTTCGAGTCCACAATCGGGTTCTCCGACCGGACCGTCTGGGGCGACGTGAACCCGTGGGACGAGGTCCCCGAGCGCGTCGCCGACGACTACGACGCGGTCACCCCCGACCTGTTCTTCGTCGCCGGCCGGGACTGGCACCGCATGGACGAGCATCCCGCGGCACGGAGCCGACCTACCGGTGATCAACCTCGTCCAGAGCGTCCGGCACGCCGACCCCGAGGGCACCCGCTTCGAGTTCCTCTCCCGCCCGGCGATCCGCATCTGCGTGAGCGAGGTGATCGCCGACGCGGTCCGCCAGACCGGCCTCGTCGCCGAGCCCCTGTTCGCGATCCCGAACGGCATCGACGTCAAGGCGCTGGAGGCCGGTGACCCGGCGGAGGCCGAGGTCGATGTGCTGCTCGCCGGCCTCAAGCAGCCCGAGCGAGCCCGCGACCTTGCGCAGCGGCTCGAGGACGAGGGGCTTCGCGTGAAGGCGTTCACCGACCTCGTCCCGCGCGAGGAGTTCACGGAGGCCATCAGGAAGGCCACGGTGACGGTCTTCCTGCCGCTCCCCACGGAGGGCTTCTACCTGCCGCCCCTGGAGGGCATGGCGCTGGGCACGATCGTGATCTGCCCGGAGCACTCGGGGGAGCGCTCGATCTACCGTCACGGCGAGAACTGCTTTCGCCCTCCGTACGACGACGATGCGCTCTACGGCGCCGTCCAAGACGCCCTCGCGCTTGACGGGCCGGCGCGCGAGCGCATGCGCGCGGCCGCGCGCGTCACCGCCGAGGAACACAGCCTCGACGCCGAGCGCGCCAGGTTCACGGAGATCCTCGGGCGCGTGGACGAGCTGTGGGCGGAGCTACGAACTTGAGTGCGCCGCTCCTGGTTTTGGGGACCGGAGGGTCGGGGACCCGCGTTGCCGGCGAGCTGATGCTGGCCGCGGGTGTCTACCTGGGTCCCGAGCGCAACAGGGCCAGCGACACCAGGCAGATCACGCGCTTTCTGCGCCTGCACTCGCGCCGCTACCTGGAGGAGTCCGCATGGGTCGAGGCGATGGGCTCCGGCGCGAATGTCGCGCCGGCGGCTGACGATCTGCAGGGAGAGCTTCACGCCGCGGTTGAGCGCATGCTGGCCGATGCGCCCGAGGGCGCACCGTGGGGCTGGAAGAACCCGCCCTCGATCTACGTGCTCCCGCTCCTCAACGAGGCGTTCCCCGAGGCCCGGATGGTCCAGTTTGTCCGCGACGGGCGCGACATGGCCTACTCGAAGAACCAGAACCAGCTCGAGGTCTACGGCGAGCTGCTCGTCGGAGACCTGGCCGGCGAGCCGGACCCGGTCCGCTCGATCGCGCTCTGGTCGCGCGTGAACCTCGCCGCTCTGGCCTACGCCCGCGAGCACGTCGGCGACCGCCACCTGGTGCTCCATTACGAGGAGGTCTGCGACGACCCGCGCGGCGGGGCCGAGCGTCTGCTGCGACATCTGGGCCTCCCGGTTACCGACGCGGTCCTCGAACAGGCTCAGGCGACGATCGCGCCGTCGCCCACCACGGGCCGCTGGAACGATGCGCCCGCAGCTGAGCTGGAGGCGGTCACCCAGGCCGGTGCGGCGGGGCTCGCGGAGTTCGGCTACTCCTCGGGGGAGCCGCGGTGAGCACCGTCATCTGGCACGACGTGGAGTGCGGGTCCTACGCGGATGACCTCGGGCCCTGGGAGGACCTCGCCCGGCGTCACGGGGAACCGATCCTCGAGCTGGGCGCGGGCACCGGGCGAGTCGCCCTGCACCTCGCGCGCCGGGGCCACACCGTGGACACCATCGACATCGACCCGGAGCTGGTGGCCGAGCTGGGCGAGCGTGCCGCCGCGGGAGGGCTTGCGGTCACCGCCCGCGTCAGCGACGTGCGAAGCCTCGACGCCGAGGAGGGCGGCTACCGGCTGGTGATCGGCGCGACGCAGCTGATCCAGCTCCTCGGCGGGTCGGCGGGACGCGTGGCCGCCCTCGAGGGGATCGCCCGCGCTCTCGCCCCGGACGGGGTTGCCGCTCTGGGCATCGTGGAGGGCCCCGTCACCGTGGGCGAGGGTGCGCCAGACATCATCCCGGACGTGCGCGAGGTCGACGGCTACATCCATTCCAGTCTCCCGCTCGGGATCGACTCCGACGACGCCCTGCTTCAGGTGTACCGGCTCCGCCAGACCGTCGCGCCGGACGGAAACCTCACCGAGACCGAGCACATCGACCGGCTCGACATCCTCGACGGCGAGACCCTGGCGGCCGAGGCCAGGCGCGCCGGGCTGGATCCGGCCGGCCGGATCGAGGTCGCCGAGACAGACCGCTACGTCGGCTCGTCCATCGTCCTGTTGCGGAAGGGCGGCTGATGGAGCTCCGCGTCCTCGCTCTGTATCCGGAGCAGATGAACATCTACGCCGACCGCGGGAACATCCTGTTCCTGCAGCGCCGCTGCGAGTGGCGCGGCATCGGCTTCGACTACCAGGCTGCCGGACCCGGCGACGGGATCGACCCAGCCGCGCACGACCTCGTCTACATCGGGGGCGGCCAGGACCGCGACCAGAGGCTCGTCGCCGCCGACATGGTCAAGACGAAGCGAGAGCCGCTGGGCTCCGCCGTCGACGACGGGGCCGTCGTCCTGGCCGTCTGCGGCGGCTATCAGCTCCTCGGCCACTCCTACCAGCTGGGCGACGAGCGGATCGAGGGCCTTGGCCTGGCCGACCTGGAGACCGTTCGCGAGGACGGACCGCGCCTGATCGGGAACGTCGCCATCGAGGTCGAGCTCGGAGGCGCGAGCCTCACGGTCGCGGGGTTCGAGAACCACGGCGGGCGCACCTACCTGGGCCAGGGCGCGACCGCGCTGGGCAGGGTTCTGAAGGGCCACGGGAACAACGGGAAGGACGACCTCGAGGGCGTCCGCCGGGCGAACATGTTCGGCACGTACCTCCACGGCCCGCTGCTGCCGAAGAACAGCGTCCTCGCGGACCGGCTGATCGCGCTGGCCCTGGCCCGCCGCGAGGGCTCAGAGCCCGAGCTCGCCCCGCTCGACGACGAGTTCGAGACCGCCGCCCACGCGTCGGCCCGAGCCGCCGCTGGCCTCAGCTGACGCTTTCGGCACCTAGTTGCTTCGCATGGAAAGCGTCTGAGCCGACCCAGCACAGCGAACCGACCGTAGGCTCCGGGATATGACGATTCAGCGGATGGACAACGTTCTCATCGTTGTCGATGACCTCGAGGCTGCCAAGGCGTTCTTCGCCGAACTCGGTATGGAGCTGGAAGGCGAGACGCAGGTCGCGGGGCCTTGGGTGGGCCAGGTCATCGGACTCGAGGACGTCCGAGCCGACATCACCATGATGCGGACCCCGGACGGCCACAGCCGGGTTGAGCTGACGAAGTTCCACACGCCTCCGGCGGTCAGAGCCGAGCCGGAAAGCGCGCCAGCGAACGCGCTGGGTATACGCCGCATCATGTTCGCTGTCGACGACATCGACGACGTCGTTGCCCGCCTGCGCAGCCACGGCGCCGAACTCGTCGGCGAGATCGCGCAGTACGAGGACATCTACCGGCTCTGCTTTCTGCGTGGCCCTGAGGGGATCATCATCGGACTGGCCGAGCGAATGGCTTAGCTGAGGCCTATAGGGTGGAACGGCTTGGGTAGGAACGGGGTCGCAATCCTGATCGGCGCGGTCATCGGGCTCGCGCTCGGCATCCTCGTCAGTGTCACCACCGATCTTCCACTTGCGCCCGAGCTTGGACTCCTAATCGGTGGTCTCGTCGGCTGGTTCTCCCAACGGGAAACCGGCTAGAGCGCGTCGGCACAGCGCCGAAGAACGCCCAGACCGCGAACAGAAGCATCCTGCCGATCATGCGCAGAGCGTACCCGCGAAACGGACGAAAGCGCTCAGCGCGCACCTCGCCTGCCCGGTGGATTCTTCCCGCATAGCGGGCGAAAGGCTCCAACCGTTCCCGGCACCGGTCGGACCGGCTGGCTAGGCGCCGCTCGAGCCGAAGCCGCCCTCGCCGCGCGCGGTCGCCGTGAGCTCGGCGGCCTCGACGGGCGTGGCCGCGGCGAACGGCGTGAGCAGCAGCTGGGCGATCCGGTCGCCGACGCCGATCTCGAACGGCTCGCTCGCATCGGTGTTGAGCAGCAGTACGCGGACCTCGCCCCGGTAGCCGGCGTCGATGAGCCCCGGCGCGTTCACCAGCGCGATGCCATGCCTCGCCGCGAGCCCCGACCGCGGCAGCACCAGTCCGGCGTGACCGTCCGGGATCTCGACCGCGATTCCCGTGCCCACCGACGCGCGGTCGCCCGGGCCGAGGATGGCCGGCTCGGCCGCGTAGAGGTCGAGGCCGGCATCGCCCTCATTGGCGCGGCTGGGCAGCGTGGCGTCGTCGTTCAGCAGTCGAATCGGCAGCTCCACGGCGCCGAGGCTAGTAGCTCAGTCGGGCGTGGAGCCGTTTGCGCCCGGCGTATCGGTCGCAAACTCCGCGAAGCGATGCGCGACCGCGGCGGGTACCCGCGCCTTCACCGCGACGCCCTCGGCCAGATCCTCACGCTCGAGGTCTCCGGCGAGCGCATGGAGCTCGGAGAGGACCGCCCCGTCCTCGTAGGGGACCAGCAGCTCAAGCGGGCTCAGGGTCGCCTCGAACGTCGCCGCGATGGCACCCCGGAGCTCGTCGAGGCCCTCGCCGGTGGCGGCCGACACCCCGATCACGCCCGCCTCGCCCACCAGCAGCTCGCGCCGCTCCTCCTCGTCGAGGAGGTCGAGCTTGTTGTAGACGAGCAGCCGCGGCCGGTCGCCGGCCCCGAGCTCCTCCAGCACCGCGTCCACGGCCTGGATCGATCCCTCTCGCTCACCCACCGGCTCCGAGCCGTCCACGACGTGCACGAGCAGGTCCGCCCGCCGGGTCTCCTCCAGCGTCGCCATGAACGCCTCGACGAGCTGATGCGGCAGCTTGCGGATGAACCCGACGGTGTCGGTCATGAGGTAGTCGCGTCCGTCATGCCTGTACGAGCGAGTCGTCGGATCAAGCGTGTGGAAGAGCCGGTCCCCCACCCCGACCTCCGAGCCGGTGACGGCGTTCAGCAGCGTCGACTTGCCCGCGTTGGTGTAGCCCGCCAGCGCGACCGTCGGCAGGGCCGCCGAGTCGCGGCGCGCACGCATCACCGCGCGGTTCTTCTCCAGATCGCGCAGGCGGCGGCGAAGCGCGGAGATCCGGTCGCGCGCCAGGCGACGGTCGGTCTCGATCTGGGACTCACCCGGGCCCCTGGTGCCGATACCGCCGTCCATGCGCCCGGCGCCCAGCCGCTCGAGGTGGGTCCACAGTCCGCGCATGCGGGCGAGGTTGTATTCGAGCTGGGCCAGCTCGACCTGCAGCTTGCCCTCGGCCGTGTGGGCGTGGCTCGCGAAGATGTCCAGGATCACCGCGGTGCGGTCGATCACCGGTACGCCGAGCGCCTCCTCGAGGTTCCGCTCCTGGCGCGGGAGCAGTTCGTCGTCGGTCGCCACGAGGTTGGCGTCAACGCGCTTGATCTCGCGCTTGACCTCCTCGAGCTTGCCCCGGCCGAGGTAGCGGTCCGGGTCGGGCTCCTTGCGAACCTGCGTCATCGCGCCCGCCGTCGCGACACCGGCGGTTCGCAGAAGCTCCTTCAGCTCCGCCAGCTCGTCGCCGTCACCGGGGTTGCCCGAGACCACGCCGACGGCCAGTGCCCGCTGCCGGGCCCTTCGGTTGGCGACGCCCGCTTCGCCCATCAGCAGTCGGCCGGCGGGTTGACCTCAACGGAGTCCCTCGTCAGCCCGATGTTGGCCAGGTACGGGAGGGCCCCCACATCGAGCGCATTCGTCACCGCGTCGCACTCACCCTGGCTGAAGCCGTCGGTGATGTCGACGTAGTCGGTCGCGGTCGTCTCCAGGCCCTCGCCACCGATCTCCTCGAGTTCCTCGAGCGCGGAATCGCGGTCGGCGGGCCGGTTCTTCACGTAACGCCGCCTGTCGAAGTCGTAGGTCCAGGTGACGTCCTCGCGGTTCCACCCGTCCAGGTGATCGATCAAGGGATCGACGTCCTGAGCCGGATACCCGTCGAGGACCCCTGGAGCGCCGTTCTGCGCGAACAGCATCCTCTCGTCGACGAGCTCGTCGAGATCCGAGACCAGCGTTCCCATGCCCTTGCGCTGCTGCTTGTGCCGGCTCACCTCGACCATGTCGACGTTGTCGAGGAAGAGCCCGTCGAAGCCCTCGTCGAGGATGCCGTCGGCGATCGTTCACGAGCTTGCTGCGGAACGCCGCCTTCGACGTGTCGGCGAACCACTCGTCCTTCCAGTCCTGCCAGGCGCTCAGCCGGTACCGCTTGACGCGGTCGTACCAGGGGCGCCACTTCTCGATCGTGCCGACACTCAGGTACGCGAGCACCGTGGCGCCCCCGTTCTTGATCGCCTCGACCTGGCCGGGCGTCGCCTCGTCGCCGTCGACGACCACGAGGTCGAAGTCCTCGTAGCGCTCGCCCACGGCCTGGTCGGATCCGGACAGGGTCTTGTTGCCGATCGCGAACGCGAACGTCTCGTGCTCGGTACCCGCGCCGGCGGGAGTCGAGCCGCCGATGGCGATCACCGCCACCGCTGCGAGTCCGGCCACGCCCGCGACTGCTCCCCCACGCCTCATCGCTCTCTTCATCGACCTGCTCTCCACGCCACTTGACAGGATAGGCTCGCGCCGGATGAAGCTCTTCGTCACCGGGGGCACCGGGTTCATCGGCGGCCACGTCGTGCGCATGCTGCGCGAGCGCGGCGACGACGTGAGGGCGCTCGTGCGCGACCCCGCGAAGGCGACCGAGCTCTCCGGCCTGGGCTGCGAGCTCATCTCGGGAACGCTCACCGACGCGCCATCGATCGCCGATGGCATGGCGGGGTGCGACGCCGTCATCCACGGCGCCGCCATCTACGAGGTCGGCATCCCCGACTCGCGCCGCCGGGCGATGTACGAGGCGAACGTGCTGGGCACGGAGAACGTCCTGCGCGCCGCCCTCGACGCCAAGATCGGCAAGGTCGTCTACGTCTCCACGGTCGGAGCGTTCGGCAACACCCACGGGCAGGTCGTGGACGAGTCGTACGAGCATCCGGGCCAGGGGTTCACCTCCTACTACGAGCAGACGAAGTACGAGGCGCACCAGGTGGCGAAGCGTCTGATCGCCGAGGAGGGCCTGCCCTGCGTGATCGTCCAGCCGGGCGGCGTGTACGGGCCCGACGACCATTCCGCGATCGGCAAGCAGATGCACGACTTCCTCGACGGGCGCATGCCGCTGATCGCGTTCCCCGACCTCGGGATGAACATGGTCCACGTCGAGGACGTCGCCGCGGGCGTGCTGCTGGCCCTCGACGCGGGCAAGCCCGGTGAGTCCTACGTGCTGGGCGGCGAGATCACGACCATGCGCGGGCTGATCGAGACCGTCGCGAAGGTCGCCGACAAGAAGCCCCCCAAGCGCGCGATTCCCACCGGCGTGATGAAGGCCATGACGCCCATCGGCCCGGTGGTCGGCAAGATCATGGGTCAGCCGCCGAACCTGCGAGAGCTGATCTCCTCAGCCGACGGGGTGACGTTCTGGGCGAAGCACGACAAGGCGATGGGCGAGCTTGACTACTCGCCGCGAAACCTCGAGAGCGGGCTGCGCGACACCTTCACCGCCGAGGACCGGCTCTAGTCAGCGACGGCGTACGCGTCGACTTCGATCAACCGTCCCGGCTCCGCGAGCCTCTCCACGCCAAGGATCACGTCCGTCGGCTTGTGCTCGCCGAAGACGGCCGCTCGGGCCTCGGAGATCAGCGGCAGGTACTCGGGCCGGTGATCGACCACGTAGATCGTGATGCGGGCCACGTCCTCCGGGCGGGCCCCCGCGGCCGCTACGGCGCGGCCCACATTCGCGAACGCCAGGTGCGCCTGGGCCGAGAAGTCGCCCTCGCCGAGGAACTCGCCTTCCTCGTCCTCCGACACCTGCCCCGCGACGAAGATCAGCCGGGACCCCGACGCGACGGCGATCTGGCTGTAGCTCTCGTTCTTCGAGAGGTCGTCGGGATCGATCAGCTGCATGCCCATTCGCCCAGAAGCTACAGCGACAGCGGCGAGACGGCCTCCGCCTCGATCTCCACCTTCCAGCGGGGATCGAGCAGGGCGCTGACAACGACCATGGTCGTCGCCGGACGGGCCGCCCCGAAGAACTCGGCGTGCACGAGCCCGACCGCCTCGGAGTGCTCGGCGGAGGTGACGAACATCCGCGTGCGCACGACATCGCCGAGGCCGGCGCCCAGCTCGCTCGAGCGCGTCGGCGATGATCTCGCAGCATCGCCGGGCCTGCAGCGGCGGGATCGGGGTCGCAGGCGCCGTCGGGCCAGATCGGCGCGGTCCCCGACACCGATGATCCGGTCGCCGTCCCGCACAGCGCGGCAGTACCCGTAGCGCCCCTCGAGCGGCGCACCGGAGAAGACGCGCTGCGCTCCTCCCCCATCGCGCTCAGCCCATGTGCTCGCGCATGCGCCCGACGGCCTCGGTGATGCGCTCGTCGGGCGTGGTGAGCGAGATCCGGAAGAAACCCTCGCCGGACGGGCCCGTACATCGAGCCCGGCGAGATGATCACCGCCGCCTCCTCGAGCGCCAGCTCGGCGAACGACGTCGAGGTGTGTCCCTCGGGGACCGGGGCCCAGACGTAGATCGTTCCCTTGGGCTTTTCCACGTCCACGCCGATCTCGCCGCAGGGCATCGACGACGAGGTCGCGGCGGCGCGCGTAGATCTCGTTCATCTCCTCGATCGGCTCGCGCGGGCCGTCGAGCGCGGCCGCGCCGGCGAGCTGCACCGCCTCGAAGAGGCCGGAGTCGATGTTCGTCTTCAGCCGCCAATAGGCCGAGACCGCGTCGGCGTTGCCGAGAATCGCGGCACAGCGCCAGCCGGTCATGTTGAAGCCCTTCGAGAGCGAGAAGACCTCGACCCCGACCTCCTTCGCCCCAGGCGTGGCCAGGAAGCTCGGGGCGACGTAGCCGTCGTAGGTCGTCTCCGAGTAGGCGTTGTCGTGGACGACGAGGATCTCGTGCTCGCGCGCCAGCTCGACGACCTGCTCGAAGAATCCGTCCGGCGCGACCGCGCCCGTGGGGTTGTTCGGGTAGTTGATGAACATCAGGCGCGCCCTGGCGAGATCGTCGGCGGCGAGCGCGTCGAGGTCGGGTGCGAAGCCGAGCTCCGGCACGAGCGGCAGCAGAACCGTCTCGGCGCCCGCGAGGAGCGGGCCGCCCGTGTAGACCGGGTAGCCGGGGTCGGACGCCAGGGCGACGTCGCCCGGATCGAGGAAGGCGAAGCAGAGGTTGTAGATGCACTCCTTGGCGCCGATCGCCGGAATGACCTCCGTCTCCGGGTCGATCTCCACGCCGAAGCGGCGGTCGTAGAAGCGGGCGAGCGCCTCCCGGAACTCGGCGCCGGCCGCGGTTCGACGGATAGTTGTGCGTCCCGGGGTCGGCGACCGCCGTCTTCATCGCTTCGACTACGTAGTCGAAGGTCGGCGTGTCGGGATCCCCGATGCCCAGCGAGATCACGTCGATTCCGGCCGCCTTCTTGTCGGCGACCTTCCGCTCGAGCTCCGCGAACATGTAGGGCGGGATCGCCTCGAGGCGCTTGGATGGGTCGGTGAGGGCCATGGGCCGAGGAGGCTAGCTGCGCGCCGCTGGGCTAGGCATCCTCGAGCGCCCGGACGAACTCGGGCGCGAGCTCCCCGGAGTACACGGGCGAGGCCGAGCCGGTCAGGGTCATGTCGAGGTCCGGCGGTGATCTCCACGGTCAGCTCGCCGCCGTCGAGCTTGACCGTGATCGGGCTCGCCGCCCCACGCAGGAACGCGGCGACCGCGGCTCCGCTGGCGCCGGTTCCGGATGAGAGGGTCTCCCCCACCCCGCGCTCGAAGATCCGGGCCCTCACAGTCGAGCCGTCGGCGGTCCAGAACGACACGTTGGTCCGGTTGGGGAAGAGGTCCGTGTTCGACTCGACGGCCGGGCCCACCTCGCCGAGGTCGAGCCCCTCGAGGCCGTCCGCGACCTCGATCGCGCACTGCGGGTTCCCGACCTGGACGTGCTGGAAGGCCCACTCGCGCCCGGCCGATTCCAGCGTGCCCGTGCCGTCGTCGGGCCCGGACGGGTAGTCGTCCGAGGTCACGGACGCCCGCCCGATCGCCATCGCCGCCGTGCCCGGACCGGTGATCGTCGTCGTCACCTCGCCGGCCTTCGTGATGATCGAGAACGTCTCCGCTTCCGTCCACCCATGCGAGCGGAGGTACAGCACCGCTTCCCGCGCCCCGTTCCCGGAGAGCTCGGCCTCCGACCCGTCGGGGTTGAAGATCCGCAGCTCGGCGACGTACCTTGAGTCGCTCGCCGTCTCCAGCAGCAGGATCCCGTCTGAGCCGATGCCGAAGTGCGGTGCGCAGAGCCGGCGGATCCGCGACGGGTGTGAGCTCCCAAGGGAGTTCGTCGCGCTCGACGATCACGTAGTCGTTGCCCAGGGCCTGCCACTTCTCGAAGCGCATGCGGGGGAACCTAACCGAGCGCGGCCGCGATCTCGGCGGCGATGTCCCGGTCGGAGCGCTCTCCGCGCTCGATCGTCTCCACTCCCGGCATCTTTCGCATCCAGGTGAGCTGGCGCCGGGCGAAGGCGCGCTGGGCCGACTTCATGCGCTCGACATCGCCCGCCAGGAGCTCCTCGAATCCGATGGCCGACCGTGCCGTGCGCGAGGCGCCGGCGGCGTCGGCGGCGCGCACCTCGTTCTCCGCTCCGCCCGCGACCATGGCGTCGACCCGCCGGTCGATGCGCTCGGCCAGCTCTTCGCGCTCGACGGTCAGGCCGACCAGGCGCGTCGGGTGGCGGGTGTCCTCCGTCCACAGCCCCTCGGTGGAGGTGTGCGGGTAGATGCCCAGGCGCTGGAGCTCGGTAAGGCGGGAGATGCGCTTGCGGTCATTGGGATGGACGCCCGCCGCCAGGTCGTCGTCGAGCTCCGCGTGGAGAGCCTGGGCTCCTCGCGCCTCCAGGTCCGCCTCGACCTCCTCGCGCACATCCGCGGGAACGGGCGGCCGCATCTCGAGTTCAGCCAGGGCGGCCCGCAGGTACAGGCCGGTGCCACCGACCACGATCGGTCGCCGCCCCGCGGCGAGCAGTGCATCGATCTCGCGATGGACGAGCTCGGCGTAGCGGCCGGCGCTGAACTCCTCCGACACCGGAACGAACGAGAGCAGGCGGTGCTCCAGGCGCTCCCGCTCGTCCGCGGCGGCGGCACCGCTCAGCACCTCGAGGCCCTCGTAGACCTGGATCGAGTCGCAGTTGACCGCCACCGGGTCCTCGCCCTGCTCGCGCAGCCGCTCGGCCAGCTCGATGGCGACGCCGGTCTTGCCCACCGCCGTGGGCCCGAAGATCGCCAGCACCTCCACGGAGGCCCCGTGGACCGCTAGCCGACGCGGCTGAGCAGGCGTTCCTGCCCGCTCAGCGTCATGGAGGTGGCCGCCTGCGATCTCGACCTCGACGAACTCGCCGGCCTCCGCCGTGCCGTCGAAGTTCACCGTCTTGTTGTGACGGGTCCGGCCACGCAGGCGCGAGGGGTCGGTCCGGCTGGGGCCCTCCACGAGCACCTCCATCGTGCGACCGACGAAGCGCTGGGCCCGCTCGCGGGCATGGTGCTGGACCCGTTCCACCAGGCGCTCCATGCGCTCGACCTTGACGGCGTGCGAAAGCTGGTCGGGAAGATCGGCGGCCTCGGTCCCCCGGCGGGGCGAGAAGATGAAGGTGAAGGCGCTGTCGTAGGCCACGGCGTCGACCACCTCGAGCGTCTGGACGAAGTCCTCCTCGGTCTCACCCGGGAAGCCCACGATGATGTCGGTCGTGAGCGCGCAGTCCGGGACGTGCTCGCGAATCTGGGCGACCCGGTCGAGATAGCGCTCGCGGTTGTAGGTGCGGCGCATCCGCTTAAGCACGGTGCTCGAGCCCGCCTGAAGCGGCAGGTGGATGTGCTCGCACAGCGAGGGAAGCTCGGCGTGGGCTCGGATCACGTCCTCGCGCATGTCCTTCGGGTGCGGGCTCGTGTAGCGGATGCGCTCGATCCCGTCCACCGCGTCGACCCGGGTGAGCAGATCCGAGAAGCGGATCAGCTCGTCCTTCGGCAGATCGCGGCCATAGGAGTTCACGTTCTGACCCAGCAGCGTCACCTCCAGCACACCGTCGGCCGCCAGGCGCTCGACCTCGGCGATCAGCTCGCCCGGCGGACGGCTCTCCTCGCGGCCTCGCGTGGACGGCACGATGCAGTACGAGCAGGCGCAGTTGCAGCCCTGCGAGATCTGCAGCCAGCCCTGAAACTCCCGGGCGCGCTTGGCGGGCAGGTGCCCGGCGAAGTCCTCGAACTCGAAGTAGCCCTGCGCGGTCAGCGAGTCGGACGTGAGGAACTCGGCCAGGCGATGGATCTGCCCGGGCCCAAATGCCACGTCGACGAACGGGAAGCGCTCGAAGACCTCGTCCTTCACCGACTGCGCCCAGCAACCGCCGACCCCGACCACGCGCTCGGGGTCCTCCGACTTCAGCCGCTTCGCCTCACCGAGGTGGGCGAGAAACCGGCTGTCCGCCGTCTCACGGATCGAGCAGGTGTTGAAGAGGATGAGGTCGGCCTGGGAGCGCTCCTCGCACTCCAGATATCCCAGCGACGTGAGCATGCCCTTCATCCGCTCCGAGTCGTGCTCGTTCATCTGGCACCCGAAGGTGGTGACGTGGAAGGACTTGCCGCTCACGGAAAGCGGATTGTAGGTACGGCGCCGGGAGCGTCGGCTACTGGGAGTTGACGGACTCGGAGATGTAGGCGACCAGCGCCTCGATCTCCTCGGGCGTCAGCGCGTCGCCGAAGTCCGACGGCATGACGCCCGCCCGGGAAGCCCTCGACGATCTCCTTCTCGGGATCGACGATCGACTCCTCGATGTAGGCGTCGTCCTCGCCCTTCAGCTCGACGTCGAGATCGGGGCCCACAGTGCCCGCTCGAGCCGGCGGCGGCGAGCACGTGGCATCCGGCGCAGCCCTGCTCGTCGAAGAGCGCGGCGCCGTCGGCCGAGGCCACCTCGGCCTGACCCTCCTCGGCGGGCTCGCCCTCGACGGGCGCCTCACCCTCGGCCTCGAGCTGGATCTCCTCGGTCTCGGCCAGCATCTCGGCCATCACGTCGGCGGGCGTTGGCTCCTCGCCGGAGGCGCGCAGCTCGTCGCGGTGCTGCCTGCTCGTCCTCGGCCCCCGACCACGCGAACACCGCAGTGGCGCCGATCAGCGCGACGAACACCGCCACGCCGCCGATGAGCACGCCCTTGCTGGGCGGGAAGTTCTCGGCCCTCACCCCGATGAACGAGATGACGAGGGCCAGGCCGGTCAGGGCCAGCCCCAGGATGATGAAGATCGTCTCGTTTTCCACTTGCGGGCGCGATCCTATCGAGGCGGGCTGGCGTTCCGGCGCATTGTGGGCAGCTAGGAGGCGTAGGACGTGGCGCGGGACTCACGCACGACCGTGATCTTGATGCGACCCGGGTAGTCCATTTCCTTCTCGATCGCGGCCGCGATCTCGTGCGCGATCAGGGCCGCGCTCTCGTCGTCGACGGCCCCCGGGTCCACGATCACGCGCACCTCCCGCCCGGCGCGCATGGCGAAGACGCGCTCGACACCGTGATGGCGCTGCGCGATCTCCTCGAGGTCACGCAGGCGCGTCACGTACTCCTCCAGCGAGTCGCCGCGGGCGCCCGGCCGTGCGCCCGAGAGCGCATCAGCGGCCTGGACCAGCACCGCCTCGACCGTACGGGGGTCGACCTCGTTGTGATGGGCCTCCATCGCGTGGGCCACGGCCTCCTCCTCGCCGTGGCGCCGGGCGATCTTGCCGCCGACGAGTGCGTGCGGGCCCTCGACCTCATGGCTCACCGCCTTGCCGATGTCGTGCAGAAGGGCCGCGCGGCGGGCGGTGTCCACGGACACGCCCAGCTCGCCGGCCATCATCGCGGCCAGGTTGGCCGTCTCGACGAGGTGGTCGAGGACGTTCTGCCCATAACTGGTGCGGAAGCGGAGCCTCCCCAGCAGAACGACCAGCTCGGGGTCGAGGCCCAGGACGTGTGCCTCGAGCGCAGCCGCCTCCCCCTCCTCGACGATGCGGCCGTCGATCTCTGTCTTCGCCGTCTCGAACGTCTCCTCGATCAGGGCCGGGTGAATCCGGCCGTCGGCGATGAGCCGCTCCAGCGTGATGCGCGCGATCTCACGACGGACGCCGTCGAAGCTCGACAGCATCACCGCCGAAGGGCGTCTCGTCGATGATCAGGTCAACCCCGGTCAGGGCCTCCAGCGCGCGGATGTTGCGCCCGTCCCTGCCGATGATCCGCCCCTTCATCTCGTCGCTTGGCAGCTCGACGAGGCGCGTGGTGGATTCCGTCGCGTGGTTCGCGGCCAGCCGGTGCATGGCGGTCGAGAGGATGCTCCGCGACCGGCGCTCGGCCTCGCGCTTGGTCTCCTCCTCGATCGCGCGCAGAGACAGGCCGGCCTGGTGTCGCGCCTCCTGCTCGACCTCGGCGATCAGAAGCTGCTTGGCCTGGGCGGCGGTGAGGCCCGAGATCCGCTCGAGCTCACGGCGCTGAACCCGCTTGGCGCTCTTCAGCTCCTCCAGTCTCGTGGGCGAGGTTTCGCTCGCGGTCCTCCAGCGCCTGGGAGCGGCGCTCGAGATCAGCGGCCTGTGCCTCCAGCGAGTGGGCCGTGCGCAGAGCGCGCTCCTCCATGCGCGCCATCTCCTCGCGGCGGGCACGCAGCTCGTCCGAGGGCGAGGGCGTTGGCGGGGGCTCGACCGGGGCGGGCCCCGGAGCGGTCGCGGCGGGTGCGGCGGCTCTGGGGGCGGCGCGGTCTCCTGGGGAGCGTTGGCGTCCCGCCGCCAGGGCCTTCGCGAAGCGCGTGTAGCCATCCCTTCCTCTCTCGCCGGCCCCATGGCCGGACTGTCGCTTCTCCGGGAAACGCGGTGTCGGGATATCGCCATCCGCCACGGGCGTAGCCCACCCGGGCGGGCAATTGAGCTCGCCGTCAGCGGGGCCCCTAGGCCCGCCACCTCCGTGTATCGGCGAGTGGGTTGAAGATCATTGGTTCCAAGTCAGTTCTCATGCGGCTGGCGAACAGCCTCGTCATCGTGTTTCCGGCGGCACCACGTGCCGCTCGACCATCGTAGTCCCGACTCGGCGATCTGGCAAGCACACGAAGCCGTCGCGCGGGCGTACGCCCGCCCTACGCCGCCTCGCGGCCCGAGCGTCGAATCGCCTCGTAGGAGAGCTCCAGGTCGTAGCCGCGACGCGCGAGGTACGCGAGGGCCTTGGCCCGCTCGGAGTCGCTGGTGGGCGGCCCTCCGCGACGGGCCAGCAACGCCTCGGCACGCGCCAGCTGCTCGGCGTGCCCGTCCGGGCCCAGAGCGGCGTCGATGCTGCTCGCGGGCGATCCCCCGGCCCGCAAGCGCCTCGCGGATCCGCTCGGGGCCCCAGCCGCGCAGATCGCGCTTGTCCTCGGCGTAGCGCGTTGCGAAACGGAGGTCATCGAGCTCGCCGACCTCCGTCAGGCGCGCGATCGCGGTGCCGACGTCGGCCTGCACGAAGCCGCGCGCGGCCAGCCACTCCGCCAGCTCGGCGGTGCCGCGCTCGCGCCGGCGCAGCGCCGCCAGCCCTCGCTCGAACGCCTCGCGCGCCCTGTCGCCGGCCTTCGCGTCCGACACGATCCGCCGGCGTCGAGCCCTAGGCCGCCTTCTTCTCGGCCTCGGCGTCGGCCTCGGGTTCGGCCGGCGGCCTCCGCGGCCTCGGCCGCCTCGGCGGCACGAGCCGCCTCCTCCGCGCCCACGAACGGCACCGGCGAGGGGCCCGCCGGACGCTCGATGTCGAGGCTGTCGAACAGCTTGGCCTCGATCTCGGCGAAGAGCTCCGGGTTCTCGGTCAGGTACTGCTTGGTGTTGTTGCGCCCCTGGCCGAGCCGCAGCTCGCCGTAGGAGAAGAACGAGCCCGACTTCTGGACGAGGTCGTGCTCGAGCGCGAGATCGAGCAGGCCGCCGGACTTGGAGATCCCCGACGCCGTACTCGATGTCGAACTCGGCCTGGCGGAACGGCGACGCGACCTTGTTCTTGACGACCTTCACGCGGACCCGGTTGCCGACGGCCTCGGTGCCCTCCTTGAGGGTCTCGATCCGGCGGATGTCGAGCCGCTGCGAGGAATAGAACTTGAGCGCGCGACCGCCGGGCTGGGTCTCCGGCGAGCCGAACATCACGCCGATCTTCTCCCGGATCTGGTTCGTGAACAGGCACACCGTCTTCGCCCGGTTCAGGTTGCCGGCGAGCTTGCGAAGCGCCTGCGACATCAGCCGCGCCTGGAGGCCCACTGTCTGCTCCCCCATCTGGCCCTCGAGCTCGACCCGCGGCGTCAGCGCCGCGACCGAGTCGACGGCGACGACGTCGACCGCGCCGGAGCGCACCAGGACGTCGACGATCTCGAGCGCCTGCTCGCCGTAGTCGGGCTGCGAGACCAGCAGCTCGTCGGTGTCGACGCCGATCCGCTTGGCGTAGATCGGGTCGAGCGCGTGCTCGGCGTCGACGAACGCGCAGACGCCTCCGCGCGCCTGGGCCTCGGCGATGATGTGGTAGACGAGCGTCGTCTTACCCGAGGACTCGGGGCCGAAGATCTCGACGATCCGCCCGCGGGGCACGCCGCCGATGCCCAGCGCCAGATCGAGCGGCAGCGCGCCGGTGGGGATCGCGTCGATCGGGACCGTCGCCTTGTCGCCCAGCTTCATCACCGAGCCGGCGCCGAAGTCCTTGTCGATCTGGCTGAGGGCGGCGTTGAGCGCCGCATCCTTGGCCTTGGCTTCCTTCGCGGTCTGCGCGTCGGCCGCCTTCAAGTTCGTCTTCTTTGCTTCTGCCATTTCTTCATCACCTCTCTCGCCCGCTCGTGGCAGGCGGCAGTTGGAGGGCCGCCAGTCGCTCATAGCGAGCGCCGGACGACCGCAGATGCGAACGGTAAAGAGCGACTCGGACGGCCCCGAAGGGCTGCGACAGTGCCTCCGGCAGGGGTCCCGGGCGGGCGCTCGACCACCCTGCGGTTTGCCTCTGCCCGTCCGGTCGCTTGGGAGGCGCTCCGAGCGCACGCGCGCGACCGTCACGTGCGGCCAGAACGGCCGCTTTTCCGGCTTGTACAAGCGGTTTTCAGCCAGCCTGGCACTGAGCTCGCCCTGGAGCGTCAACGGCGTCCTCACTCGGTGTCGTCGATCGCGAACAGACCCGGCCGGCGGCCCTTCAGCCCGACCGGCTCGGGCTCGAGGCGAAGCTCGACCGGCCGCGGCTCGAGGCCCGCGACGATCGCATCGATCTCGCCGATCGCCTTCTCAGGCATGTGGCCGAGAAAGCAGAGCGTGACGTGAAGGGCGTCCTCGTCCACCGGCCGCAGCGCCGTCGTCGGAGCACTCCTCGCGCCTGCCACGCGGCCAGTCCCGCCCGCACATCGCCGGGCAGGTCCAGCGCGGTGAACAGGCGTACGCGCGGGCTCTTCGACGGCTCCTTCGTCACGCCGCCCACGCTAGGCGGCGCCGGCGGCGCGAAACAAGCGCGAACCAGGCCGAACCCCACTCAAGTGCGTCGCGGAACAGTCAAGCGCGAGGCGGAACGTTCCCCGCCTCCCCGGCCTAGCACCGCCGGCGCCCAGCAACTCGCGGCGGATTCGTCCCGCTATTCGGGAACAATCGACCGAGCGCAGGACGAGGGCGGCGAGATGATCACTTTTCGTCCTAAGCGCCTAACCAGCCGAACGTCCCGGAGTCCGTCGCTATAGAGGGATCTCAAGGACGTTCACCGCGTCTGGGCGCTCTCGAGGCCGATAGCTGCTTTCCATGCAAAGCGTTCAAGTTGCAGCTGTCCTGCATAGCTGTCTCTAGGCGACACCAGGACAGGACAAGTGGCGGGTCGGGCAGGCTGCCGCCGCTTCGCCCTCGAGGGCCCCCCGCTGCGCACTCCCTCACTGATTTTCGTCCCGGCATGCGCTCCCCAGCCGAAAGGTCAAGGTCGCGTTGATGGAGCGGGCCTAGTACTCCTTGCCCGAGATCATGTCCCAGGCGCGTCCGAGCTTCCGTCGAAGCTCGCTCTCGGAGTCCTCGGCGCCGTGATGCTCCATCACAGCGGGATTCGGAGCCGGCTCGGGGAGGCCGTCGATGTCCCCGCTGGCGACCGAAAGCACGACGGCATCGGTCCGGATCTCGGCTACGTCGGGCGCGTCCACGAAGCGAAGGCCGCCCGGCAGCACGGCTCGTGTCGATCACGATGCCGTCGAAGATGTCGTCCTCGATGTCGGCGAGGACGTGCTGAACCACGCCCACCCGCTCGCCGTCCGAGCCGAGCACCTCAGTGCCCTCTTCGAGCGTCAGGTACGAGGCTGGGTCTCCGGGCGCCACGCCGCAAGCATACGATCCCGCCCGCGGATGAGCCCGCTACCCGGACATGCCCCACGTCGAGGGCGTCGCCCACCGCGACGTGACCGTGAACGGCGTGCGGCTGCACGTCGCCGAGGCGGGCGACCCCGACGCGCCACCGATGCTGATGGTCCACGGCTGGCCGCAGCACTGGTGGGAGTGGCGCGACCTGATCGGACCGATGGCCGAGTCCCACCGGGTGATCTGCCCCGACCTGCGCGGCTTCGGCTGGTCGGAGGCGCCCGACGGGCGCTACAACGCCGAGGTCTTCGCGGCCGACCTCGCCGCCCTCCTCGACGCGCTGGAGGTCGAGCGCACGAGCATCATCGCCCACGACTGGGGCGGCCTCGCCTCGTTCATCCTCGCGCTGCGCCATCCGGAACGAGTCGAGCGCTATCTGGCGCTCAACATCATCCACCCGTTCCTGCGGCTGACGCCCAGCCTCGTCGTCCACGGCTCGGGGAACCTCTGGTATCAGGCGGCGATGTCCGTCCCGGTGATCAGCCCGGCGCTTATGCCACGACGGCTGCCGTTCATCAACCGGCGGATCCGCGCCGCCACCCCGAACGCGGCCTGCTGGGACGACGGGGTGCTGGAGAGCTTCACGGACCAGATGCGCGATCCGGCCCGCGCTGTCGCACACTCTCGCCTCTACCGCTGGTCCTTCTACGGCGGGGTCATGCGAATCGCCTTCGGCCGCTACCGGGGGATGCGCCTGCGGACGCCGACGCTGCTCCTCTTCGGCACCGAGGATTTCGCCATCGATCCCCGCGCGGTCCAGGGCTTCGAGCCCTACGCAGATGACATGCGCCTGGAGCTGGTTCCGGAGTGCGGGCACTTCATCGCCGACGAGCGCCCCGATCTGGTGCTGGAGCGGGCCCGCGAGTTCTTCGCCTAGACGCCGGCGAGGAACCCGATCACGTCATCCGCCAGGAGCTCCGGTTCCTCGTGTGCCGCGAAGTGGCCGCCGCGGGGCATCTCGGTCCAGCTGCGGAGGTCTTCGAAGATGCGCTCGGCCCATTCGCGCGGCGGGCGGACCATCTCGCCCGGGAAGTCGGCGGCCGCCGCGGGAACGGTGATCCGCTCGTCGCGCCCCAGCCGCCAGCGGTCGCGCGCCTCGGCGGCGTAGAGGCGCATGGACGAGCCGATCGTCCCGGTCGCCCAGTACAGCGTGAGGTGGTCGCAGAGCTGATCCCTGGTGAACCGGCTCTCGACGTCGCCGGCCGAATCGCTCCAGCGCAGGTACTTCTCGACCAGCCAGGCGGCGAGCCCCGCGGGCGAGTCGGTGAGGCCGACGGCGAGGCCATCCGGCGCCGTCCCCTGCACGAACAGGTGAAACCCCTCCCGCGTGCGCCAGCGCCGCCCGGTCTGGGCGTAGGCCAGCTCCGCCTCGCTCATCGGCGGCTCCTCCAGGTTCCCCGGCACGGGCAGCACGCCCACGGCATTCACATGGACGGCCGCGACCCGGTCGGGATCGTCGAACGCGATCCGCCCGGCGATGATCGAGCCCCAGTCGCCGCCCTGCACGGCGTAGCGCTCGTAGCCCAGGGCGTCCATCAGCGCCCGCAGGCGCTCGGCGATCGCCGGCGACGTTGAGCGGGGGATCGGGCGCGTCCGAGAACCCGTACCCGGGCAGCGAGGGGATCACGAGGTCGTGCCCGGCCGCGAGCAGCAGCGGGATGATCCCCTCGAACTCGAGCACCGACCCGGGCCAGCCGTGGATCAGCAGGATCGGCATCCCGGATCCGTTTCCCTCCAGCCGCCAGAGGTGGATGCCGTCCCAGCGTGAGGTTCGGGAGCGCGTTCAGCCGCACCTCGGTCGCTCGCCAGTCGTAGGCGTCGGCCCAGTGGTCGCACAGCTCCTGGAGGTAGGCCACATCCGCCCCCAGCTCCCAGCCGTGGGAGCCGGTGAGCTCGGGCCACCTCGTGCGCCCCAGGCGCTCGCGCAGGTCGGCCAGCACCGCCTCGGGCACCGCGATCTCGTACGGCTCGGGCGACGGCATGGCTCGCCTAGAGCGGGAAGTCCTCGCCGCGCAGCAGCCGCCGCAGCAGGTGCATCGCGACCGTGGCCGACCGGTCCCGGATCTCGCCCCGGTCGCCCGGGAGCACGATGTCCCGCGCGATCACCTGGCCGTCGGCGCCCTTGACGCAGATGCACACGTAGCCGACCGGCTTCTCCTCGGTGCCGCCGTCCGGCCCGGCGATGCCGGTGATCCCCACGCCGAGATCGGCGTTGAACCGCGCAGAGCGCCCCGTCGGCCATCGCCGTCGGCGACCTCGGGCGACACGGCGCCGTGCTCGGCGATCAGCTCCGCGGGCACTCCGAGGAGCTCCGTCTTCGCGTCGTTGGAGTAGGCGACCACCCCGCCGGCGAGGTACTGCGACGCCCCGGGAGGCTCCGTCAGCCGCGCGGCGAGCAGGCCCGCCGTGCATGACTCCGCCAGGCCGATGCGATGGCCGTCGCGAAGCAGCTCGGCCACCTGGTCGTCGATCGACGAGCCGTCGTCGGAGAAGAGAAACCGCTCGTGGCGCTCCACGATGCCCTCGGTGAGGGCGGCGAGCGCGTCCTCCGACCCCGGGCGGTGGCGGATGTCGATGTGGAGCTCGGCGCGGCGCAGGCAGGTGGTGATCTCCAGATCCGAGAGGTCGGTGTCCTCCTCGATCTCGCGCAGGGTCTTGGCGATCTCCGACTCCGGGATCCCGAACAGGCGCAGCGTGGTGAGCCCGATCGGCTCGACGCCGTCGAGCACGGCCTTGACGGGCTCCGTCTCCAGCGCCAGCGGCCACATGTGCTTCAGCTCGCGCGGCGGGCCGGGAAGCACGATCACGGTCGGCCCGCCGTCCACCGGAACCACCAGGCCGGGCGCGGTGCCGGCGGGATTGATCGCCGTCGCGCCCTCGGGCACCATCGCCTGCTTGCGGTTGGCCTCTCGCAGCGCCTCCGGGTCGAAGTTCATGCGCTTCGCGAACTCGGCCAGGATGTCGGCGATCCGCTGCTCCATCTCCTCGTCCAGCATGAGCTCGCGGCCCGCGAAGCGGCCCACGACCTCCGCGGTCAGGTCGTCCGCGGTCGGGCCCAGGCCGCCGCTGGTGATCACGAGGTCCATGCCCTGGTCCGCCATGAAGCGCAGCGCGCTCTCCATGTCCTCGGGCCGGTCGCCCACCTGGAGGATGTGCGAGACCTCCACTCCCTCGGCTGCCAGCTGCTCGGACAGCCAGGGGCTGTTGCGGTCGGTGATGGTCGCGTTCACGACCTCAGTGCCGGTGACGACGATGCCCGCGCGAGCGCTCACGCGGGCATTCTCTCAATGCGGGTGCCTCAGCCGCCGACGGGCTCGAGATCGCTCGTGTCGGACGGTTCCGGTGCGGCCGCGGAGCCACCCTCGAGGATCCGTGGGAGGTCGGCCATCGAGACCAGGACCTGCCTCGGCTTCGAGCCCTCGTACCCGGAGATGATGCCGCGGCGCTCGAGCATGTCGATCAGCCGGCCGGCACGGGTATAGCCGACGCGCAGCCGCCGCTGGATCATCGAAACCGACGCGGTCTCGGACTCCACCACGACGCGTGCCGCGTCGGTAAGCAGATCGTCCTCGTCCGGCGAGAACTCGCCGTCGTCGCCGGGCGTTCCCTCGGGGTCGGGCTTCGCCTCGAGCAATTCGACGTCGAAGTCCGGCTCGCCCTGCTTGGCCCAGTGCCTGGCGATGCGCGCGATCTCCTCCTCGGTGACGAAGGCGCCCTGGACACGGGAGAGCTTCGAGGTGCCGATCGGCCGGAAGAGCATGTCGCCCTGGCCCAGCAGGCTCTCGGCGCCGCCGGCGTCGAGGATCACGCGGGAGTCCACCTGGGAGGCGACGGCGAAGGCGATCCGCGCCGGGATGTTGACCTTGATCGTTCCGGTGATGACATCGGTCGAGGGCCGCTGGGTTGCGAGCACCAGGTGGATGCCGACGGCGCGCGACTTCTGCGCCAGGCGGATGATCGAGTCCTCGACCTCGGCCGGCGCCACCATCATCAGGTCGGCCAGCTCGTCGATCACGCAGAGGATGTGCGGCAGCGGCGCCTCGCCGTTGCGGCGGCGCACCTTGTTGAGCTCCGGGAGGTTGCGGGCGCGGGCCTCGCCCATGACCTGGTAGCGGCTCTCCATCTCGCCGATCAGGTTCCCCAGCACGTTCGCGGCGAGACGCGGGTTGGTCACGACCGGGGTGAGCAGGTGCGGAAGCTTCTCGTAGTGGTTGAGCTCGACGCGCTTGGGGTCCACCAGCACCATGCGGACCTCGTTCGGCGAGGCGTGGAGCAGGATCGAGCACAGCATCGCGTTGATGCAGCCGGACTTGCCCGAGCCGGTGGTGCCGGCGACGAGCGCGTGCGGCATGAGCGCGAGGTCGGTCCACGACGCGTGCCCGGAGACGTCCTTGCCCAGCCAGACCGACAGCGGCGAGGCCCCCTTCGGCCGTCCGTCGTAGATGTCGCCCAGGCGCACGAGACGGCGCTTCTGGTTCGGCACCTCGACGCCCACGGCCTTCTTCCCCGGGATCGGGGCGAGGATCCGGATGTCGGTCGATGCGAGCGCGTACGCGAGGTCGTCCTTGAGCTGGGAGATCTTCCCGACCTTGGTGCCGGGGGCGAGCTGGAGCTCGTAGCGGCTGACGTGTGGGCCGGAGACGACGCCCAGCAGACGGGCCTCGACGCCGAAGTGCTGCAGCGCGTCGAGCAGCGCCTTGGAGACCGCGTCGCGGTCGCGCATGTCGGGGCCCTGATCGCCCTTGCTGCGCTCGAGCACCTTGGGCTGGGGCACGGCGTAGTCGACCTCGTCAGAAGTGGTGATGCCCTCGTTCTCCCGGCGGTTGCCCATGGGCGTGGTGCCATGGTCGGGCAGGTCCTCCACGAGCTCCGGTGTCTCGTCGTCCTCGGAGTAGGAGAACTGGGAGGTATCCGGCGCATCGGCGACCGTGACCTCCTCGTCGGGCCAGACCTCCTCTTCCTCATCGTCCGTATCGGGCTCCTCCAGCTCCGAGGTCCGGGTGAGGATGGGCTCGGGCTCGTCCGCACGCGAGATCTCGATGCCCCCGCCAGGGGCATCCCAGGCGGGTGCCGGGGGCTCGCCGGGGGCCTTGGTCCCCCGCATCGTCACGGCCATCTCACGCGTGCCGTGGTGAGCGCGCTGTGCCGCGCGCCCGGCGCCTGTCAGCACGCCCGCCACGGTCGCCCCACTCAGGAGCAGGGCACCGCTCACGAACATGACGACGGCGGTGATGTGGGCGCCGATCCGCTGGAAGAGCGTGGTGGTGGCCCAGTAGAGGCCCTCCCCCACCGCGCCCCCGTGCTCGGTGTAGAAGCGGGGCTCGAAGTAGTCGTGGCGCAGCGGCCGGTCGGGCCCGAGGCCGAACGTCCCCGCCGCGACGGCGAGGAGCAGGGCGCCGAGCACGAGGATCCCGCCGGCGTTGACCGCCGCCGGCGCCTTGATGAACGGGCGCAGCATGAGCGAGGCCCCCCAGGCGGCGAGCACGATCGGCACGGCGTAGGCGACCTTCCCCGCAACGTAGGAGAGCCCGGTCTGCGCCCAGCCGCCGACGCGGCCCCCGTTCCAGTCGCCGTAGAGCACGAGCGCGAGGTAGAGGCCCAGCGCGACGAGCGCGATGCCGATGACATCGAGGTGGCGCTGGTCGAGCCGGCCGAACGCCTCGCGGGCCTCCGCGCGCAGGTCCCGCGGAGCCTTGCGCGTCTGGGCGCGCGACGACGACGCCCGGCGCGAGGAACTGCGCGCGGGCTGTCGCTTGACCGGCTTACGTTTACGGCTTCGACTCAACCGCCCTGACTTCGACGCCGAGGCACGCTCCCCTGCGTGCGTGGGCGACGGCGCCCGCATGCCTAAATTCGCGCTAATTCTTGGCGCTTCCAGCGATTTTCGCCTCTACCCTTGTCTCCATGCTCACCGCCGAGGAGAACACCGGCCGCGTGCTCGTCGTCGAGGACGACGTTTCCATCGCGGACGTGCTGCGCCGAACGCTGCGCCAGGAGGGCCATGAGGTCCGCTCCGCCGCCGACGGCGTCGAGGCGCTAGAGATGGCCGAGGAATTCGTGCCGGACCTCGTCGTGCTCGACCTCGGCCTGCCCAAGCTCGACGGCGTGGAGGTCCTGAAGCGCCTGCGCGCGACGAGCGACGTGCCGATCCTGATCCTCACGGCGCGGACCGAGACCGACGATCGCGTAGAGGGCCTCGACTCCGGCGCCGACGACTACCTGGTGAAGCCGTTCGAGCGCAAGGAGCTGCTCGCCCGGCTGCGAGCGCTCATGCGTCGGCGGCCGCCGCGGGGCAGTGCCGCGCTCACCGTCGGCGACCTGCGCCTCAACCCGGACAGCCGCGAGGTCGTTCGCGGCGAGCGCCCGATCGAGCTCACCAACCGCGAGTTCGAGCTGCTGGAGTTCCTCATGCAGAACGAGAAGCTGGTGGTCTCCCGCGAGCGCCTGCTCGAGGAGGTCTGGGGATATGACCCGCTGGCGATGACGAACACCATCGACGTGTTCATCTCCAACGTTCGCCGCAAGCTCGAGGCGGGCGGCGAGCCGCGGATCCTCCACACCAAGCGTGGCGCGGGCTACGTCGTGAAGGCCCCGGCCCCCGCCGGCGATGCCGCCGCCTGACGCGAGCCCGCGGCCGACCGGCATCGGGCTCCTGCTGCGGCCCGCCCGATGGCCCATCCGCTGGCGTCTCGCCGGCGTCTCGGCGGGCCTCACCCTGGTGATCCTCATCGGGTTCGCCGCGATCGTCGGCCAGCTCGCCACCGACCGGCTGCGCAGCGACTTCGAGGACGAGCTGCGTGGCTCTGCCAGCGAGCTCGCCCTGGAGATCGAGCTGCTGCCGACGGACGAGTTCGGCAAGTTCGCCTACCGCGGGCCCGACCTCGAGGAGTTCGCGATGGCGAGCGACGCCGCTGCTCAGGTCGTCTTCGCCACGGGGCAGCCGATCGAGAAGACCCCTCAGGTCCCAGAGCTCGGGCCGCCGGCCCCTGGAATGGAGAGCCACGAGAACTTCGACGTCGTGACGCTTGCGGTCTCCAACGCCGCGGGCGCCCCTCCGGCCTTCGTGCAGTACGCCCGCAGCCACGACGAGCTGGATGCCACCGTCAACCGGCTGTGGCTGCTGCTCATCTGCGGGGCCATCGCCGGCACGGGCCTCGCGGCCATCGCCGGGCTGTGGGTCGCCGGCCGGGCGATGAGCCCAATCGCCTCCCTCACAGCGACGGCCCGCGAGATCGCCTCGACCCGCGATACCTCCCGGCGGATCCCGGAGCCAGAGCGCGACGACGAGGTGGCCGAGCTGGCCCGCACCCTCGACCAGATGCTCCGCGAGCTCGACGCCGCGCGCTCGGAGAGCCAGCAGATGATGCAGGCCCAGCGCGAGTTCATCGCTGACGCCTCGCACGAGCTGCGCACACCGCTGACCAGCATCCTCGCCAACCTTGAGCTGCTCCACGAGGAGCTGGACGAGGCCGAGCGAAGCGGCGAGCAGGGAGAGATCGTCGCCGGGGCCCTGGCCTCCTCGCAGCGGATGCGGCGGCTGATCGCTGATCTGCTGCTGCTGGCCCGGGCGGATGCCGGACGAAGCGCGGCCTACCGCGAGGTGGACCTCGCGGAGATCGTCGAGGGCGCGTTGGCGGAGGTTCGGCCCGTCGCCGGCGAGCACCGCCTGGAGCTCGACGCCGGCGAGCACGTGTCGGTCGACGGCGATCCGGACGAGCTCCACCGGCTCGCTGTGAACCTGCTCGACAACGGCATCCGGCACACACCGCCGGCCTCGACGATCCGCATCAGCGTGGGACGCGACGGCGACCGGGCCGTCCTCGCGGTCGGCGACGACGGCCCCGGGATCCCTGCCGCCGACCGCGAGCACATCTTCTCCCGCTTCGCACGCCTGGCCGGCCCGGCCGACGTGGTGGCCGACTCCGGGACGGGCCTCGGACTGGCGATCGTCCAGGCCGTCGCGACGTCCCACGGCGGCACGGTGCAGGTCGGGGAATCGCCCGAGGGAGGCGCGCTCATCAGCGTCTTCCTCCCCATCGCCGTGGAAGCCCTGAACTCTTAGGGAGCCTTTAGAGGAGGCGCATAGCGTCCCCGTTGGGACGAGACAAGATCGCCCGCCGACAGGACCTCCAGACCCCCTCGGCGGGCACTGGCTCTAAGCCAGAAGGGCCCGCCGGATCCACTCCCTTGATCCGGCGGGCCCGACTCTTTTCAGGGTCCGGTGTCGACGCTCAGCACGCGAAGGTGCCGAACTCGCGGTCGTTGAACTCGTCGGCGAGCTGCCCACAATGAGCGCCGCCGTAGAGCGCGGTGTCGGAGGTCACGACAGCCTCTGCCGCCTCCTCGAAGGTCGCGTTCGACGGCAGTGCGAAGTGCGAGTCCAGCAGGATCCGGTCCACGATCGAGCGGCCGCTGCCGTCGTCGCCCAACAGAGCGCGCAAGTCGAGGAGGGCACTGGACCAGACCTGGCCGATGCAGTGGATGTTGGCGGAGCCTCCGTCGCACTCGTCGATCTGGTCGGGCCTGGAGTCGGGATCGTCGCCGCGGCGAAGGCAGATTCCGGGCGGGTCGGTGGAGTTGTCGTCGTAGGACGTCGCGTCCCACTCCATGATGCACGGGGTCCACTCGTTGTCGAAGCCGGACATCTCGGTTGAGTAGGCGGCCGCCAGGTAGTCGCCGAAGCCCTCACCCATCGCGCCCCCCTGGTTCCCGCTGTGGGCACTCGGGTTCTGGGCGTCCTGGACAGCGTGCCCGTACTCGTGGACGATCACGTCGGCGTCCTCGCCGTCGTCGACGCCGCCGGTGCCGAGCTGAATCTCATCGGCGCCGCCCGAGTAGAAGGAGTTGTCGGCTGAGAACGAGTTGGCGATCAGGTTCTGGCGCTCCGCGTTGATCGGGTCCAGGTCGAGGGTCTGGATGTACCGCTGGGCCTCGGTCACGTGGTGGTAGGCCATCAGCGCCTCGAAGCGGTTGCTCGCGCGCTTGGTGTTGTCCCAGTTCAGGGATGCCTTGCAGACCTTCTTGGCGGTCGGGTTGAAAGTCGCGGTGGCCCAGTCGCCCTTCAGACAGTCCTGGTCGTCCTTGAGGTCCTCGAGGGTCACCGGGACACGGGCGTCGGTGAGGTTCGCCGAGTCCCTGTCCTCGCGGTCCCGCAGGCCCTCGTAACCGTCCTCGGAGACGACGGGGTTCGGGTCGAAGAGGTTCGCGCTGCCCTCGGCGCGGAGGAGCTGATCGTCCTTGCCGATCACGTCGCCGGACGTGGCGCTTACGGTGACCAGCCAGTCGCTGATCGGCCGGCTGTCGTAGTAGGAGACCTGCCACGCAAGCTGGTTGCCGCGAGTCGCGTCGATCACGAGCTCGGCCGAGCGGTGGCCGCCGCTGGGCGACCCGATGGCCGCGAGGCCGGCAGCGAGCGCCTCGCCCCGCGAGACGGAGGGTGCACCCGGGTCCTCGAGCCCGCTGACGGACTTGTCGAATAGGACCTCTGGAGCCGAGCCGGCCAGGTCGGAGACGACCACGTCGGCCCCGGAGACGGACAAGCCGCCCACGACCTGGTCGTAGTGGGTCACGCTGGAGCCGGCCGTGGGGGTGTGGGTCGAGGCCTTCTCGAGCTGGCCGACGGGGGCATCGGCGGACTTGAGCGCCGAGGTCTCACCGCTCGCCGTGGCCGCCGGAACCAGTGCCGCGCCGATCGCCATGACCGCACCGGCTGCTCGCGTGTACCTCATGCTCACTCCTCGCCCCCTCGTCGATTCCCCCTGCGAAAGCCAGACTAGCAGCGGTTTTCTGCCCCTCCTAATTGCTGCTCGTCAAACCTCGACGACGACCGGAAGGACCATCGGACGGCGGCGCAGGCGGGAGTAGACGAACTCCGCCACGTCGTCGTGGAGGTCCTCCTCGAGCAGGATGGGATCGGTCACGCCCTTGTCAGCGGCCTTGCCGAGCGAGCGCTCGACGACGTCGCACAGCTCGTCGACGATCTTGTCCTGCTCGGAGTCCTCGAGGAACGGCACTCCGCGGAAGATGATCTCGGCGTCCGCCACCTGACGCCCGTCGGTCGAGGAGACGGTCGCGACGACGATGAAGATGCCGTCCGCGGAGAGCATGCGCCGGTCGCGGAGCGCGACGTCGTCGGGGTCGCCGATCTCGACGCCGTCGACGAAGATCATGCCCGCGTCGATGTCCTTGCCGAACTTTGCCCCGTCCTTGGTGATCTCGAGCGGCAGGCCGTTGCGGCCCCTGAAGATGTTCTCCGTCGGGACACCCACATCCTCGGCGAGCCCAGCGTGCAGGCTGATCCGCTTGTGGTCCCCGTGGAAGGGGAAGACGTACTTCGGCCGGGTGAGGTTGAGCATCAGCTTCAGCTCCTCGCGGGAGCCGTGCCCGGATACGTGAATCGCAGCGTCGGCGGCGGTTACGACGCGAGCGCCGATCTCGTAGATCTTGTCGACGGTCTCGTTCACCGACCGCTCGTTGCCCGGGATCGGCGACGCGGAGAAGACCACCGTGTCGCCGGAGTGGAGCTCGATGTCGCGATGGTCGTTGAACGCCATGCGCCGCAGCGCCGACAGCGGCTCCCCCTGGCTGCCGGTCGAGATCGCGATGATCTTGTGGTCGGGGTGATCCCCGATCTCCTTCGGGTTGATGATCAGGCCGGACGGCGCCTTCGCGATACCCAGGTTGGTGGCGATGTTGAAGTTCTTCCGCATCGAGCGGCCGACCAGCACAACCTTGCGGTCCAGCTCTATGGCCGCGTCGATCACCTGCTGAACACGGTGCACATTCGACGCGAAGCAGGTGACGATGATCCGGCCCTCGCAGCGGGAGAACTCGTCCAGCAGAGCGGGGCCCACCGTCATCTCGGAGGCGACGACGCCCGGGCGGTCGGCGTTGGTGGAGTCACCGCACAGGCACAGGACGCCGTCGGACCCAGTTCGGCGAGGCGGGCGATGTCGGCCGGCACGCCCATCCACCGGCGTCTGGTCGAAGCGGTAGTCGCCGGTGATCAGGACCGTACCCAGGGAGGTGTGCAGCGCGACTGCGCGCGCGTCGGGGATCGAGTGCGACATGTGGATGGTCTCGATCTCGAACGGCCCGGCCTTGACCCGCTCCCGCGGCGCCAGGACCTTCAGCGGAACGTCGCGGAGCTTGTGCTCCTCGAGCTTTGAGCGGACCAGCCCGATCGTCAGCGGCCCGCTGTAGATCGCCTTCGGTATACCGAGCTCGCGGAGCACGAACGGCAGCGCGCCGACGTGGTCCTCGTGCCCGTGGGTGAGGACGATCGCGTCGATGTCGCTTCTTGCGCTCGCGCAGCGAGCTGAAGTCCGGCAGCACCAGGTCGATGCCCAGCATCTCGGCGGTCGGGAACATCACCCCGGTGTCCACGATCACGATGCGCCCGTCGATCTCGACGGCGGTCATGTTCTTCCCGATCTCGCCCAGGCCCCCCAGGGGCAGGATTCGTAGCTTCGAGCTCAAGGCGATGAGCTCTATGCCGTGCCGCCGGCGACCAGCAGCCCGCGGCGCTCCAGCGCAGCGCGGACGACCGCGCGCTCCTGGGCGCTCGCGGGGACCATCGGGAGGCGGAGCGTGCCACCGATCACGCCGAGCATCTCGAGACCCGCCTTCACGGGGATGGGGTTGGCGGTGACGGTGAGGGCCTCGAACACGGGGATCAGGTCGGCCTCGAGCTCGTGGGCACGGTCGGCCTCGCCGGCACCGAACGCGTCGTAGATCGTGCGCATCTCGGCCCCCACCAGGTGGGAGGCCACGAGGATCCCGCCGGTCCCCCCCACCTCGAGGGTGCTTGAGGAAGATCTCGTCGTTGCCGGCCAGGACGGCCAGGCCCTCGATCGGGCCCAGGTCATCGTTGTTGGCCTGTTTGACGGCCACGATGTTCTCGATGTCGGCGGCCAGCTCGGCCATGAACTCCACCGGCAGGTTCACGACGCAGCGTGAGGGGATGTTGTAGAGGACGACCGGGGTGTCGCCGGCGGCCGCGGCAACGGCCTTGAAGTGCGCGCGCAGGCCGGCCCGGTTCGGCTTGCTGTAGTACGGCGTGACCACCAGGACCGCGTCGGCGCCCGTCCGGCACGCGTCGCGGGTGAGCTCGATCGAGTGCGCGGTGTCGTTCGTGCCGGTGCCGCAGATCACGGTCGCCCGGTCGCCCACCTCCTCCTTCACGGCCTTCAGCAGGGCGAGCTTCTCGTGATCGGAGAGGGTCGGCGACTCGCCGGTCGTGCCAGCGACCACCAGCCCGTGTGATCCCTGCTCGTCCACCAGGCGCCGCGCGAGGCTTCGAGCCCCTTCTCCGTCCACCGCGCCGGACTCGTCGAAGGGGGTCACCATCGCGGTGAGCACGCCTTGGATCTCTGCCGCCATCATCACAATTATCCCGCGAAGGTCGGCGGGGTGCGTTCGGCCCAGGGATGGGCACGCTCGAGCTCGGCGCCCACACGGATCAGGAGGTCCTCGCGTCCCAGCGGCGCCACGAGCTGGATCCCGATCGGCAGGCCCTCCTCGCTCTCGACGAGGGGCAGCGTGATCGCGGGCTGGCCCGTCACGTTGAAGGCGCCGGCGAAGCTCGCCGTGAGCGTCGCGCGGTCGATCGCGGCCATCGGGTCGGGCCCTGAGTCGTCGAAGGTCCCCAGCGGCGGCGGGACCTCGCCCAGGGACGGCGTGAGAAGCAGGTCGAAGCCACCGGCCTCGTACCACCCGGCGATCATGCGGCTCATCATCTGATGGCGGCTGACGATCCCCAGGTAGTCGGCGGCGGAGACGGCCCTCCCCCGCTCGGCCAGCGCCCAGGTGAGCGGCTCGACGTCCTCGGGCCCCAGCTCCCGGCCGAGGGCCCGGCTGAAGAGCGCCAGGGTGGCGGCCGGGCCGGCGGCCCAGCGGTCCAGGAAGGAGTCCACGAGGTCCATGCCCTCGAATCCGCCCGGAGCGCTGTCCTCGACGCCATGACCGAGGGCGGCGAGCATGCCGCCCGCCTCCCTCGTCGCGTCGACGACGGCCTGCTCGACCTCGTTCCCCGCGAGGGAATGAGTCATCAGGCCGATTCGCAGTGGCTCGTGCGGGGCATCGAGCTCGTCGGCGTAGGGCCGTAGCGGCGCCGGCGCGACATACGGATCGCCCGGTGCGGCTCCATGCACCGCGTCGAGCATCAGTGCCGTGTCACGCACGCTCTTCGAGACGACCAGCTCGCAGGTCATCCCCGAGAGGTTGTCGCCGATGATGGGTCCCTCCGAGATGCGCTGGCGGCTGGGCTTCAGACCCACCAGGCCGCAGGCGCTCGCCGGGATGCGGATCGAGCCACCGCCGTCGTTTGCGTGCGCGATCGGCACCATGCCCGACGCGACCGCCGCGGCGGCGCCTCCGCTCGAGCCGCCCGCCGAACGCGAGGGGTCCCAGGGGTTGCGGGTGGCGCCGTAGGCCGCGGGCTCTGTCGTCGGCAGGATCCCCAGCTCGGGAAGGTTGGTCTTGCCGAGCGTCACCAGCCCGGCGGCGCGGAACCGCTGGGCCAGGTAGGTGTCGACGGGCGCGGTGAAGCCCGCGTCCTTCAGCACCTGCATGCCGAGGTGAAGCGGCTGTCCGGCGAAGCTCGCCCCGATGTCCTTCAACAGGAACGGCACACCCTTGAACGGGCCTTCCGGAAGACCGTTGGAGGCCGCGGCGAGCCCCTCCTCGAACAGCGGGTGGATTACCGCGTTCACCTCGGGATTGAGGGACTCGATACGGGCGACCGCCGCCTCGGCGAGCTCGGCCGGGGAGGCCTCGCCCGACCGCACCAGCTCCGCCTGTCCGGTGGCGTCGAGCCGGGCGAGATCGTCGGCCAACTACAGCGCCGCCTCGAGCCCGACCGTGAACGGGTCGGGCAGCTCGCCGACCTGCGGACGGCGAGCAGCACGCCGGGCATGAACGAGCTGCGGTCGATCGAGTCGTGGCGGATCGAGAGCGTCTGGCCCTCGCCGCCGAAGATGACCTCCTGATGCGCCACCAGGCCTGGGAGCCGCACGGAGTGGATGGGCTCGTGGACGTTCCCGCCGCCCTCGCCGATCAGCTCGGCCGTGCGCTTGGCGGTGCCGGAGGGAGCGTCGAGCTTGCGGTCGTGGTGGAGCTCGACGATCTCGCACTCGGGCATGTGCTCGGCGGCGCGCCGGGCGAAGTCCATCATCAGCACCGCGCCGATCGCGAAGTTCGGAGCGAACAGGACCTTGGCGTCGCCCGTGCGCTCGGCCGTCACCTCGCCGCGAAGCGCGTCGACGTCGAAGCCCGACGTGCCGACAACGGCGTGCACCCCGGCCCGCACGCACTCGAGCACGTTGCCCGAGACGGCGTCCGGAGTGGTGAAGTCGACGACCACGTCGGCGTCCCCCAGCAGGTCAGGAAGCGGCGCGTCGAGCTCGGGATCGGCTCGGCCGGTGAGCTCCATGTCGTCGGCGCCCTCGACCGCGTCGCACACCGTCGCGCCCATGCGCCCCGAGGCGCCGCTCACGACGACGCGGATCATGCCGCGAGCCGCTCGGAAACGCTGGCAGCCCCGGCGCGGAAGCGCTCCTCGGAGGGACCGATGCAGGCCGCCGACAGCGCGGACAGGCTCGTAGAGCTCGCGCGCCAGCTCGGCGAGGTCGTTCGAGGTCACGTCGTCGATGCGCTGCAGCATCTCGTCGAGGGAGAGGACCGGCAGGTCGAACAGCAGGGCGCGGGCGAGTCGGGTCATGCGGGCGCCGGTGGACTCCATCCCCAGGACCATCCGGCCCTTCAGGTGCTCCTTGGCCCGGACCAGCTCCTCGTCGCTGACGCCGTCGTCGCGCAGCGCGGCGAGCTCGCGGCCGATGATCTCGCAGGCCTCGCTCACGTTCTCCTCGCGGGTGCCGACGTACATCGCCACCATGCCGCCGATCGACGTACTGCTCGGTGTAGGAGCCGACCGCGTACGCCAGGCCGCGCTTCTCGCGGATCTCGCGGAACAGGCGCGAGGAGCTGGAGGCCGCCGAAGATCACGTCGAGGACGCCCAGCGCGAAGCGGCGGTCGTCGCTGCGCGGAATGCCGTGGCCGCCGAAGCAGATGTGGTACTGCTCGGTGTCCTTCTCGTAGAAGCTGAACCGCGGGACCGGGTCGGGCTCGCCGGCCCCGTTGGCGCCGTTCGCGGCTCCCGCCGCGGGGCTCAGGTGCTTGCCCGCCAGCTCGAGGATCTCGGCGTGATCGACGTGGCCGGCCGCGCTAACGACGATGTTCTGGGCCGTGTAGCGGCTCGCGTGGTACGCGGCGATCTCGTCGCGCGGGACCCCGGCGATCACCGCCGCCTCGCCCAGGACGCGCCGGCCGAGCGGGTGGGCGCCATAGACGGCCTTCGCGAGCACGTCGTGCACGCGGTCCTGCGGCTCGTCTTCGTACATCGCGATCTCCTCGAGCACGACCTCGCGCTCGGGATCGATCTCGTCCGCGGGAAGCGACGGCGCCAGCAGCATCTCCGACATCAGGTCGAAGACCCCCGCCGTGTGCTCGTCGAGGAATCGTGCGTGGACGTGCGTCGACTCCTTCGAGGTGGCCGCGTTGGCCGCGGCGCCGAGCCCGTCGAAGAGCTCGGAGATCTCGATCGCCGTGTGGCGGTCGGTGCCCTTGAAGAGCAGGTGCTCCAGGAAGTGCGAGAGCCCGGCCTGGCCGGGCTCCTCGTCACGCGAACCGGTACGCACCCAGAGGCCGAGGGCCACCGAGCGCACCGAGGGAACCGCCTCGGTGATGACTCGGAGGCCGTCGACCTCTGAGAGCTCTACGTTCTCCGGAAGGCCCGACAAATCGGTCTAGCGACGATCCCGTCCGCCACCGCGGCCACCACGGCCGCGATCTCCGCCGCCTCGCCCACCGCCGCCGTCGAGGCGCTCACGGCCTCGGCCGCCGCCGCCGCCGTCCGCCGCCGCTGCCGACGCCGGCGAGCTCCTCGGCCGACTTGCCCTCGATCGAGGGATCGTCGGAGAGACGCAGGCCGATCCGGCCGCGCTCGCGGTCGACCTCGACCACGGTCACGTCCAGCTCGTCGCCGGCCGTCAGCACGTCCTCGACCGTGTCCACCCGCTCACCGGGCTTCACGTTCGAGATGTGCAGCAGGCCGTCGGTGCCCTTCACCAGCTCGACGAACGCGCCGAAGGTGGTCGTCTTCACGACCTTGCCCTTGAACGTGTCGCCGACCTCGGCCTCGCGGGTCATCGACTCGATCCTGCTCGACGCAAGCCTTGACGAGCTTGCCCGACGGAGCGTAGATGCGAATGGTGCCGTCGTCGTCGATGTCGATCTCGGCCTCGAACTCCTCCTGCATGCCGCGGATCGTCTCGCCGCCCTTGCCGATCACGGCCCCGATCTTGTCGGAGTCGATCTGGATCGACTGGATCGCCGGCGCGTGCTCGGAGAGCTCCTCGCGCGGGGCGTCGATCGCCTCGGCCATCTTGCCGAGGATGAACAGGCGGCCCTGTCGGGCCTGCTCCAGCGCCTGGCGTCAGGATCTCGAAGGTGACCCCCGAGATCTTGATGTCCATCTGCAGGGCGGTGATGCCCTCGGCGCTGCCGGCGACCTTGAAGTCCATGTCGCCGAGGTGATCCTCGACGCCGGCGATGTCGGTGAGCACGACGTGGTCGTCGCCCTCCTTGATCAGGCCCATCGCGACCCCGGCCACTGCGTCGGAGACCGGCACGCCGGCCGCCTGGAGCGCCATTGAGGACGCGCAGACGGAGCCCATCGAGGACGAGCCGTTGGACTCGAGCGTGTCCGAGACGACCCGGATCACGTAGGGGAACTCCTCCTCGTCGGGAATCGACGGGATCAGGGCGCGCTCGGCGAGCGCGCCGTGGCCGATGTCCCGGCGCTTGGGGCCTCGCATGAAACCGGCCTCCCCGACCGAGAAGGGCGGGAAGTTGTAGTGGTGCCAGAAGCGCTTGGTGTCCTGCAGGCCGAGGTTGTCGACCTTCATGTCCATGCGCGTGGTCCCCAGCGCGACCGAGCTCAGGATCTGAGTCTCGCCGCGGGTGAAGAGGGCCGAACCGTGAGCGCGCGGCGAGATGTCGGTCTCGGTCTCGATCGGACGGATCTCGTCCGTGTCACGACCGTCCGGGCGCTTCTTGTCGACGGCGATCCGCTTGCGGATCATGTCCTTCTCGAGCTTGGCGAACGCACGGTGCACCTCGGGAGCCTTCTCGGGGTGAACCTCCTCGTCGCCCTCGCCGGCGGCGAACTTGGCGAGCGCCGCCTCTTCGACGGCATTGATCGCATCCTGGCGCGCGAGCTTCTCGGGCACCTGGGTGGCCTCGTCGAGCTTCGAGCCGAACTCCGAGGAGATCTGCTCCAGCAGGCCCTCGTCGATCTGTGGGACCTCGACCTCGATCTTGTCCTTGCCTGCGATCTCGCGCAGCTCGTTGATCGCCTTGACGATCTTCTTGATCTCGCCGTGGGCGATGTCGAGCGCGTCGAGCACCTCCTGCTCGCTGACGCCCTCGGCGCCGCACTCGACCATGAGGATCGCGTCCTCGGAGCCGGAGACGATGAGGTCCATCTCCAGGTTCTCGAGGGACTCCTCCTCGGGGTTGACGACGAAGTCGCCGTCGAGCTTGCCGATGCGCACCGCGCCGACGGGCACCTCGACCGGGGCCGGCGAGATCGCCAGCGCCGCGGAAGCGCCGTTCATCGCGAGGATGTCGTAGGGGTGGACGTGGTCCACCGAGATGGGCTGGGCCACGATCTGCGTCTCGCGGTGGTAGCCCTTCGGGAAGAGCGGTCGGATGGGGCGGTCGATCATGCGCGCGGTCAGCGTCGCCTTCTCGCCCGCTCGCGCCTCACGGCGGAAGAAGGAGCCGGGGATCTTGCCCGCGGCGTAGTGCTTCTCCTCAACGTCCACCGTCAGGGGAAGGAAGTCAACGTCGCGGTCGTTGCCGACGGTCGCGGTGCAGAGCACCATCGTCTCGCCTGCGGTGACGACCACGGAGCCGCCGGCCTGTCGCGCCAGCTTGCCCGTCTCGAAGGTGATCTCCTTGCCACCGACGTCAACCGAGACGTGCTTCGGGTCAAACATACTCATGTATTCGTAATGTCCTTTCGGCCGCCCGGTTGGCGGCCTCTCTCTTAGAACTCTCGTTCTCTAACGCGCAGGATGGTAGCGAAGGGCCCAGGGCCCGAAGCGGGCGCTAGTGGCGCAGGCCGAGGTCCGCGACGAGGGTGCGGTAGCGCTCGACGTCGGAGCGCTCGAGGTAGCGCAGCAGGCGCCGGCGCTTGCCGACGAGCATGAGCAGGCCGCGCCGCGAGTGGTGGTCCTTGGTGTGCGTGCGCAGGTGCTCGGTGAGCTCGTTGATGCGCTCGGTCATCAGTGCGACCTGGACCTCGGCGGAGCCGGTGTCGTTCTCGGAGCGGCCGTACTTGCCGACGAGCTCACGCTTCTTCTCGCTGGTGATGGTCATCGCGGGCCGACAGGTTAGCGGGGAGGCCTGTAGGCGGCGCAGAGTTCCTGCGCCTTCGCCACATCGCGGTGCATCTGCGCCACCAGCTCCTCGCTGGAGGCGAAGCGCTTCTCGCCACGCAGCCGCTCGATGAAGGCGACCCGGAGGGTCTGGCCGTAGAGGTCGGCCTCGTAGTCGATCAGGAAGGCCTCCACCAGCAGGCCTCGGCCGGTCTCGAACGTCGGGCGGACGCCGACGTTGACCGCCGCCGGCACGCCGTTCGCGAAGGCCGCGTAGACCCCGTGCCCAGGCACGACGTAATCGTCGTCAGGGACGATGTTCGCGGTCGGGAAGCCGAGGGTCCGCCCGCGCTGGTCGCCCTTCTTGACCTCGCCCTCGAACAGGAACGGCGCCGCGAGGCAGGCTGTCGCCGTCTTCAGGTCGCCCGCAGCGATCGAGGCGCGGATGCGGGTGGAGGACACGGTCTCCCCCAGAACCTCCACCAGCGGCTCGACGCGGGTTGTGAACTCGGCGTGGGACGAGAGCATCACCGCGTCGCCGCGCGCCTTCCTCCCGAAGCGGAAGTTCTCGCCCACCGCGACGGCCTCCGCGCCGAGGGTGTCGATCAGGATGCGCTGGCAGAACTCCTCGGCCTCGATGCCGGAGAAGTCCTTGTCGAACGGGATCACCACCAGCTCGGAGACGCCGAGCCCGTCGATCACGTCGCGCTTCACGGCGAACGGCATGATGAGCCTCGGCGTCGCCTGCGGGGTGGATCACGCTCAGGGGGTGCGGCTCGAAGGTCAGCACGGTGTCGGCGTCGCCGATCACGGCCCGGTGGCCCGACATGGACTCCGTCGAAGCTGCCGATGGCGACGCGGCGCGGTTCGCCGGGCGGCGTCGGGGAGCTGGGTGACCTCATGCTCATCGTCCACTCACTGCTGGCAGGCCCGGGCCGGCGAGGCACGCTCCAGCGCGTCCTCGAGGGTCAGGGGCTTGCTCGGCATCGGCCTCCTCCACGCCGAAGGGGCCGATCGCCGTGCGCCGCAGCTCCTCGCAGTAGGCGTCGCCCAGGTCCGCGATCAGGCTGCGGACGTAGGTGCCGGACGAGCATTCGATCTCGAACTCGGCCCGGTCGCCGTCGCGCCACAGCTGGGTGAAGCGGTGGACGTCCACCAGGCGCTCGGGGACGACCACGTCCTCCCCACGCCGGGCCCGCTTGTAGGCGCGCTCGCCACCGACCTTCACGGCCGAGTAGGCGGGTGGGCGCTGGCGGATCTGCCCGGTCGGAAGCGCGAGCTCGCCCTCCGGCACTCGGCCGGTCTCGGTGATCTCGCCGTCGCGGTCACCGGTGGTGGAGATGGCGCCGAAGCGGGCGACCGTCCGGTAGGTCTTGCGGAGGCCCATGAACCGGGCCTGCTCGCGGGTCGCCTCACGGGTGAGCAGGACGATCAGGAGGCCGGTCGCGAACGGGTCGAGCGTGCCGGCGTGCCCTGTCTTCACACCGCGCTCGCGCTTGACCCGGGCGACGACGTCGTGCGAGGTGACGCCGGCCGGCTTGTCGATGAGCAGGACCCCGGGCGCGGGGTCAGGTGGCTGTGCTTGAGCTCGGGCACAGAGGGCCTCGACGATCTCCTCATAGGAGAGGTCGGTTGAGAACCCCGCCGCCCGCGGATGACCGCCGCCGCCGTGTTCGCGGGCGATCGCCGAGACGTCGGTGTCGCCGTCGGTGGAGCGAAGGCTCACCTTGCGCGACGTGGCGGCACCGTCAGCCGCGGTCGCGCACGACGGCGGCGACCCGCGTCCCCTCGAGCGCGCGGACGTGGTCGATGATCCCCTCCGTCAGCACCTCGGCGGCGCCGGTGTCCTCGTAGTCGGGGCCGGAGACGTAGGTCACGGCGAGCCCGCAGTCGTCGAGGCGCTGGATCTTCTCGAGCGCCCGCGCGACGAGCCGGAGCTTCTCGATCGGGATCCGCTCGTAGAGGCGGCGGTAGGTGTCGCCCACGTCCACCCCGGCCTCGATCAGCTCGGCGGCCGTACGGTGCGTGGCAGCGGCGGTGTTCTCGTAGGAGAAGCGGCCGGTGTCGGTCACCAGGCCCGACGTAGAGGGCGCCGGCGATCTCGGGCGTGATCTCGGCGCCTAGCTCCTTGGCGAGCTTGTGGACGATCTCCGCCGTGGAGGAGACGTCGACGTCGATCAGGTTGATCGTCCCGAAGCGGGTGTTGTCGTGGTGGTGGTCGATGTTCACCGAGCGCGCGTCGGGGTCCCGCAGGAAGCCCTCGGGCGTGCGGTCCACGTTGCCGCAGTCCAGGAAGACCAGCGTGCGGTCGACGACGTCGGCCGGCGGCTCGTGGAAGACCTCGGCGAGCGGCAGAAAGCGGTACTCGACCGGCAGCGGGAACTCCTTGGCGGCGAGGTACATCACCGAGTCCTTGCCCAGCTGGGCCAGGATGGAATGCAGGGCGAGCAGCGATCCGAGCGCGTCCCCGTCGGGGTTCTCGTGCGTGGTCAGCAGGAAGCGCTCGCCGGAGCGAAGCGCCTCGACCACGGCGAGGCCGCGTCGGTCGAGGCGTCCGCCTGCGGTGGAGATCACTCACTCGTCGAGCAGGTGCGCCACGCGCACGCCGCGCTCGGGACCGTCGTCGTAGTGGAACGTGAGGGTGGGCGTGTACTTGATGCGCATCTCGGTGGCGATCCGCGACTGCAGCAGTCCGTGCGACGACGCTGAGGCGCGGCGAGCGTGCGCTCGCGCTCCTCTGCGTCTCCGAGCACGCTCACGAACACTCGCGCGGAGCGAAGGTCCGGGGCTGTGTCGACTGCGGTCACGGTCACGAAACCGATTCGGGGATCGTCCAGCTCGGTCGAGATGGCGTCCCCGATCACCTCGCGAATGACCTGGTTGACGCGCCTCATGCGCTCAGTGGTCATCGCGCGCGTCAATCTAACAGGGGCGCTCAGAGCTCCCTGATGTCCTCGAGGCTGCGCAGGTCGCGCTGGAACGAGCAGCCCGTCCGGGACAGCGGCTCTCGATGAAGCGCTCCAGCTCGTCGGCGCGGGCGGCGACCGTCGAATCGCCGACCAGCGCGCAGACCAGCGTCGAGCGCTGCCACGCGTCGTGGTGCTCGGTCTCGGCCACCGACGCGCCGAAGCGCTGTCGCAGGTGCGCCTTCAGGGAGTGGAGCACCTTGCGCTTGCCCTTCAGGTCGTGCAGCTCGCCGAAGTGCAGGTGCGCCTCGATCACGCAGACGTACGTGGTCACGTGCCGGAGATCGCGAAGCCGGCGCAGAACGTTGAGCTTCTGTTGCCGGAGTTCACGTCCTTGACCACGCGGTAGTTGCCGGGCTCGGCGTCGGCCGTCAGCTCCATGGTGTCGGACGTCGGCTCGCTGGCCTCACCAGGGCGCAGGACGAGCGCGATCTCCGGGACTGCCTTCGCGACCACCGCGTCCGAGCCGTCGGCCCAGCCGTCCTCGGTGGCCACCTCCACCTGACCCCCGAGGCCGTAGGTGATCTCCTTCAGGTTTCCGGGCGGGTTCTCGACCACCAGCGCGATCGAATCCCCCGGTGCGACCTCGTCGGGGCTCACCGAGAACAGGCCTCCACCCTCGCAGCCCCGCTGTCGCGGAGATCCCACACGGTGTGTGGGCAGGGCCGGCGGTCAAGCGGCGGGCGCACTGGTGGGCCCTCGCGGCTGGGGTCGGGCTTGGCTTACTCCAGCGTCTGCTCGACCTGGCGGCTCTCGAAGGCCTCGATCACGTCGTCGACCTTCACGTCCTGGAAGCCCTCGAGCACGATGCCGCACTCGAGGCCCTCCTCGACCTCCTGGACGTTGTCCTTGAAGCGGCGGAGCGAGCCGATCCTGCCGGTCCAGACGACGGTGCCGTCGCGGACGAGGCGCGCGTCGGCGGTCCGGGTGATCTTGCCGTCGGTGACGATGCAACCGGCGATCGTGCCGACGCGCGAGGCCTTGAAGAGCTCCTTGATCTCGGCCTGGCCGAGCGACTCCTCGACCTCCTCGGGCTCGAGCAGGCCCTCCATCGCGCCGCGCAGCTCCTCGGTGACCTTGTAGATCACGGAGTAGGTGCGGATCTCGACGCCCTCCGACTCGGCGGTGCGGCGGGCCTCGGCGAGCGGGCGGACGTTGAAGCCGATGATGATCGCGTCGGAGGCGGCGGCGAGCATCACGTCCGACTCGTTGATGCCTCCGGCCGCGGCGCGGATGATGTTGATCGCGACCTGCTGCTGGGGCACCTTGGCGATCTCGTCCTGCAGCGCCTCGAGCGAGCCGGACACGTCGGCCTTGAGCAGCAGGTTGAGCTCCTTGATCTGGCCCTCCTGGGCCTTGGCGAAGACGTCCTCGAGGCTGACGCGGCGGGCCTGGCGGCGCGCCAGCTTCTCGGTCTTGAGGCGCTGCTCGCGCTCGCCGGCGAGCTGGCGGGCGCGACGCTCGTTCTCGACGACCTCGAAGCGCTCGCCGGCCTCGACGACGCCGTCGAAGCCGAGGACGACGACCGGGTCGCCGGGCTCGGCCTTCTCGAGCTTCTCGCCGGTGTGGTCCTGCATCGCGCGCACCTTGCCCCACACGGGGCCGGCGACGACCGCGTCGCCTACGGCCAGGGTGCCGCGCTGGACGAGCGCCGTGGCGACCGGACCGCGGCCCGGGTCGAGGTGGGCCTCGACGACGACGCCGCTCGCGTCGGCCTCCGGGTTGGCCTTGAGCTCCTCGAGCTCGGCGACCAGCAGGATGCTCTCGAGCAGGTCGTCGAGGCCCTCCTTGGTCTTGGCCGACACGTTGGCGAAGACGTGTCGCCGCCCCAGTCCTCGGGGTTCAGGCCCTGGTTCGCGAGCTCGCCCTTGACCTTGTCGACGTTGGCGGCCGGGCAGGTCGATCTTGTTGACGGCGACGATCATCGGGACGTCCGCGGCCTTCGCGTGGTCGATCGCCTCGACCGTCTGCGGCATCACGCCGTCGTCGGCGGCGACGACGATCACGGCGATGTCGGTGACGTTGGCGCCGCGGGCACGCATCGCGGTGAACGCGGCGTGGCCCGGCGTGTCGATGAAGGAGATCGTCTTCCCGTCCTGGTGGACCTGGTAGGCGCCGATGTGCTGGGTGATGCCCGCCGGCCTCGCCGGCCGCGACCTCGGTCTCGCGGATCGCGTCCAGCAGCGAGGTCTTGCCGTGGTCGACGTGGCCCATGATCGTGACCACGGGCGGACGCTCCGAAAGGTCGCCCTCGTCGTCCTCGAAGACCGGCTCCTCGACCTCCTCCTCGGCGGCCGAGACGACCTCGACCTTCTGGCCCAGCTCGGTGGCGAGCAGCTCGATGGTCTCGTCGGAAAGCGTCTGCGTGAGCGTCGCCATCTCGCCCATCTTCATCAGCGTCTTGATCAGGTCGGCGCTGTTGACGCTCGAGCGTCTCGGCGACCTCGCGCACCGTCGCACCCGAGGGGACGCGCGTCGCGTCCGGCTCGACCGGCGCCGCGACCTCCTTCGGCGGCTCCTCCAGCAGCGGGCGGCGGCGGCGGCCGCCGCGGCGGCGCGGCGGGCGCTGGGGCGGCGGAGCGGACATCCGCTCGCGCCGTGAGGCCTGCGAGTCGATCACGACGCGGCGCATCCGCTTGCCGCTCGCCGCGCCGTTCGAGCTGGCGGCTTCGCATGGCTCCGCGGCCTGGCTTGGCCGGCGGGGATCGGCCTTCGGCCTCGGCCTCGGCGGCAGGCTTGGCCTTGGCCTTCGGGGCGCCTTGGCCTTAGCCGCCGGCTTGGCCTTGGCGGGCTCTGCCTTCGGCTTCGCGCCGCGGGCTTGCCTCCGCGGCCGGCGCGCCCTTCAGGGCGTCGAGGGCGACCTGCTCCTCGACGCTCGAGGCAGCGGCCTTCGCCTCGACGCCGGCGGCGTTGAGGGCGGCCAGGAGCTCCTTGGAGGTGACTCCCTGGGCCTTGGCGATCTCGTGAACGCGCTTCTTGGCCAACCCGATCTCCGCTACGCCGCCGGGGTCTCCTCGGCGGCCTCCTCGGCCTCGGGCTCGTGCCGTCGGGCTCGTCGGCTCGGTCGGCGGGCTCGGTCGTCGCTCGCTCGGCGGCTCAGACTCGTCGGCGGCTCCTCGGCTGCGGCGGAGCTCCGGCGCCTCGGACCTCTCGACGGCTCCTCGGCCTCGGGCGTGGCCTCGGCCGCTCATCGTCGCTCGTGGGGTCAGACCCCTCCTCGGCCGCCGGCTTCGGGCGTCTCCTCGGGCTCGGCGTCAGACCCCGCGTCTGCCGGCTCGGCTCCTCCACGTCGGCGTCGTCAGCGGCTTCGGCCTCGGGCGTCCGGCTCTCGGCCTCGGCCTCCGGCGCCTCGGCCTCGAACGCTTCGTCGGCGCTTGGCGACGAGCGGCGCCACGGCGGACTCGTCCGCGTCGGGGTCGGCCAGCGTCGCCACCTCGTCCTCGCTCAGCGCGCGACCACGCCGGACTCGTTCGTCTCGAAGCGCGCCAGCGCCTGGTGCTGCGGCAGGCCGCAGTAGCGGACTGCCCGGCAGCGAGGCGTTGGGGCAGCGGCGGCCGGCGGAGAGAACCGCGGCGCAGCGGCCGTCGGCCTCGTCGGCGCCCTCGATCTCGATCTCGTCCTCCTGCGTGGAGAAGTCGGTCTCGGACTTGATGTCCACGCGCCAGCCGGTGAGCTTGGCGGCGAGGCGGGCGTTCTGGCCCTCGCGCCCGATCGCCAGCGAGAGCTGGTCGTCGGGGACGACCACGGTGGCCTGCTTGTCCTCGTCGTCCACGAGCACCTCGCGGACACGGGCCGGCGAGAGCGCCTTGGCGACGAAGCGCGCGGGCTCCTCGTTGAAGGGGATGATGTCGATCTTCTCGCCGCGGAGCTCGGAGACGACCATGCGCACCCGGGAGCCACGCGGGCCGACGCAGGCGCCGACCGGGTCGACGCCGTCGGCGTGCGAGATGACGGCGATCTTCGAGCGGTAGCCGGGCTCGCGGGCGACGCCCACGATCTCGACAAGGCCGTCGGCGATCTCGGGGACCTCGAGCTCGAACAGCGACTTGATCAACTCGTGGCTGCGGCGGGAGACGACGATGCTCGGGCCCTTGCCCTCGGCGGAGACGTCGGTGATCACGGCCTTGATCCGCATCCCGTGGTCGTAGCGCTCGTTCCAGACCTGCTCGGAGCGCGGGCAGCAGGGCCTCGACGCGCTCGCGCAGCTGCACCAGCGTGTAGCGGTTGTCGGACTGCTGGATGATCCCGGTGATCAGCTCGCCGACGCGGTCCTGGTACTCGTCGTACATCATCTGCCGCTCGGCCTCACGGATCCGCTGCAGCACCACCTGCTTGGCGGTCTGGGCGGCGATCCGCCCGAAGTCGTCGGGCGTGACGTCGCGGCGTCTTGATCTGGTCCTCGTAGGGCGCGAGCATCTCGGGGTCGAGCTCGGGATCCTCGGGCTCGCGCAGCTCGCCCGTCTCGGGATCGATCTCCTGCTCCTGCTCCTCGGCGACCTGCTCGAGGAGCTTCTCCTCCAGCTCGGCGGGCAGGATCAGCTCGAAGACGCGGAAGTCGGCGGTGTCGCGGTCGAGGTCGACCCGGGCGTACTTGGCCGCGCCGGGGGTCTTCTTGTAGGCGGAGAGGAGCGCATCCTCGAGCGCCGCCATCAGGGTCTCGGCGTCGATGCCCTTCTCCTGCTCGAGGCCCCTTATCGCCTCGACGATCTCGCGGCTCACGCTCCACCTCCTGAAAGCTCGGGCACGAGGTTGGAACGGCGGATGCCCGTCGAACGGGATCTCGACGGCGCCGCGACTCGGCCTCCAGCGAGACGCAGCTCGTCGCCGGCCGCGGTGATCGTCCCGGTGAAGTTCCGCTGGCCCTCGATGGCCTCCTCGGTGCGCACGCGCACCCGACGGCCGAGAAACTGCTGGAAATGCTCCGGTTTCGTCAGCGGCCGGTCCGTGCCGGGCGACGAGACCTCGAGCGTGAATCGCTCGGAGCAGGTCGCGCAGCTCCTGCGGTCACGCGCTCGCAGAGCGCGAGGTCCACCCCGTCGGGATGATCGACGTAGACGCGAAGCGACTCGGCGGCGGGATGCTCGACCGCGATCAACTCGATCGCCGGGTCGAGGTCGCGCAGCCGGGCCTCGATCGTCGTCTCTAGCTCGGCGGCTTCGTTCACTCTTCCTCTGTGCGGTTGATTTTCTCTCCAGCTCTCCCCGCATTCGAGCCCAAAAAAAGGTGGGCCCGGGCCCACCTCATGACAAGGGTTCGGGTGCGAAAAGAGGTGCGATGAGTATAGCCGCGGCCCCGGGCTCGCCCGGCCGCCGTCAGGCCTCAAGCAGGAGCGTCACCGGGCCGTCGTTGACGAGCGCGACGCCCATGCAGGCGCCGAAGACGCCGCGCTTGGCGCCCGGCGCTCGCAGAAGCGCTCGTACAGCGGCTCGGCGTGCTCGGGCCGGCGCCGCGGCGATGTAGCTCGGGCCGATTGCCCTTGCGAGCGTCGCCGTAGAGGGTGAACTGGCTGACGCACAGGACCTCGCGCTCGCCGAGCGGCTCGTTCATCCGGCCCTCGGCGTCGTCGAAGATCCGCAGCTTCAGGACCTTGCTCGGCGAGGCGGTCGGCCTCCTCGGCCGTGTCCTCGTGAGCGATCCCCAGCAGCACCAGCATCCCGGGGCCGATCTGCGCCACGCGCTCGCCCTCGACGTCGACGGCCGCCTGGCTCACCCGCTGGACGACGGCGCGCAACGCGCTCTAGGAGGCGGCGCGCAGGCGGTCGCGGTAGAGCCGGTAGTCGCCGCGGTCCGGCCGCAGGTTCGACGCGAGCGCCAGGTGGTGGCGCGCCCGCTCGCGCTGCCCGCACTTGGTCAGCGCCCGACCCAGGCAGAAGTGGGCGTAGTCGTCGACCGGGTGGGACTCGAGCGACGGCCTCGAACTCCGCCGCCGCCTCGTCGAAGCGGCTGCGAGCGGAAGTAGGCGCGGCCCAGCGCCTCGCGGATCGAGGCCTTCTCCGGCGCCATCCGGGCCGCCTTGGCGAGCGGCACCGCGGCCTGCGCGAAGTCGCCCGACTCGAGCAGCGCCATCCCACGCTGGTAGAGCGAGTAGAGCTCGTTCGACTCGGTTTCAGGCACGCTTCGAGTGTAGGCCCGAGCGCAAGGCCTCCACTCGATCGAGGATCGCGTCGGCGATCTCGGCCTTCGACGCGAGCGGCACCGCGTGCTCGGCGTCGGCCTCGACGATCGTCACCTCGTTCTCGTCCGAGTCGAAGCCGATCTCCTGGCGCGAGACGTCGTTGAAGACGATCGCGTCGAGCCCCTTGCGCGCGAGCTTCTCGCGAGCCCGGGTGATCGCCTCGGCCCCGTGCTCGGCGGCGAACCCCACGAGCGTCTGCTCCGCCGTGCGCTCTGGCGGCGAGCCCGGCGAGGACGTCCTCGGTCTCCGTCAGGCGCAGCTCGAGCCCGTCGCTGCCCGCGCGGGCGAGCTTGCCCTCGCTCGGCCTGCTCGGGGGTGAAGTCGGCGACAGCCGCCGCCATCACCAGCACATGGCAGGCGAGGGAACTCCTCGCCGCACCGCGGCGGCCAGCTCGGCCGTGGTCTCGACGTCGATGCGCCGGACACCCGGCGGGCTCGGCGAGCGCGACGTTGGCCGCGATCAGGGTCACCTCGGCACCGCGGGCGCGGGCCCGCTCGGCGAGCGGCCAGTCCCATCCGGCCCGATCGAGCGGTTGCCGATGAAGCGGACCGGGTCGATCGGCTCACGGGTGCCCCCGGCGGTGACCAGCACCCGCAGGCCGTCCCAGGGCCCGGACGGCGAGGGCAGCGCGACCTCGATCGCCTCGAGCAGTCGCTCTGGCGGCGGGAAGCCGCCCGTCCCCCACTCCCCGCGGGAGGCGAGCGCGCCGGTGTCGGGCTCGATCACGCTCGACGCCGCGCTCGCGCAGCGTCTCGAGGTTGGCCTGGGTCGCGGCGTCCGCGTACATGCGGTCGTTCATCGCGGGGGCGACGATCCGCGGCGCCGTGCAGGCGAGGAAGGAGGTCGTGAGCATCGAGTCGGCGGCGCCCGCGGCGAGCTTCGCGATCGTGTTGGCCGAGGCCGGCGCGACGAGGAAGACGTCGGCGTTCGCCGCGACCTCCAGGTGCCCGATCGGGTCGTGCTCGGGCACCGAGTCGCCCGGGTAGGCGCCGCGCATCGGGTCGCGCTCGAACTCGTCGGTGAGCACCGGGGCGCCGACGATGCCCTCGAAGGAGGCGGCGCCCGACGAATCGCTGCGCCGTCGGCGTCATCACGACGCGCACGCCGTGGCCGGCCTTGGTCGCCAGCCGGGCGAGCTCGAGCGCCTTGTAGGCGGCGATCCCGCCGCTCACGCCGAGGAGGATCCGTGCCATGCCTCAGATGCTACGCCGCGCGGTTCCTCGAAAACGGGCGCGGTCTCCCGCGCGAGCGGCGGCGCTAGACGCGGTACTCGTACTTGATCTTGCGCCTGTGCGAGCTCTTCGAGCGCGATGGTGAGGTAGTTGCCCGTGGCGGTCTCGACCATCGGCGGCGTGTACTCCTCGTAGGAGCCCTCGCCGAGCGCGCGGTAGTAGCTGTTCAGCTGGCGCGCCCGCTTGGCGGCGACCAGGACCGCGGCGTAGTGGGAGTCGGTCTGGTCCAGGAGCTTGTCGACACGTGGCTTGATCATCGGCGGATGCATTGTAGTGGGGCGGCGGCTGCCGGGCTCAGCCGAGCTCCGTCGCGAACGATCCGCTCCAGCTCGGCCGCGGCGCGCCCCGACGTCCTCGTTGACGACCACGTGCTTGAACTCCTGCTGGGCCTCGAGCTCCTGCTTCGCAGTCTCCAGCCGCCGCTCGATCGCCTCGGCGGAGTCGGTGCCACGCCCCGCGAGCCGCTCTCGCAGGACCGACGGGATCGGGCGGAGCGATGAAGATCAGGACCGACGTCCTCGCGGCAGCGCCGCACGGACCTGGCGCGCGCCCTGGACCTCGATCTCCAGGACGAGCGAGATCGCCCGCGTCGAGGCAGCGCTCGACCTCGGATCGCAGCGTGCCGTAGCGGTTGCCGGAGAAGGTGGCGTGCTCGAGGAAGTCGCCGGCGTCGGCCCGCGCGGCGAACTCGTCCGGCGAGAGGAAGTGGTACTCGCGCCCGTCCTCCTCCCCCTCCCGCGGCTCACGCGTGGTCGCCGAGGTCGAGAGCTCGAGCTCAGCCATCCGCCCCAGCAGTCCGGAGATCAGCGTCCCCTTGCCGACCCCGGAGGGGCCGGTGATCACGAAGACCTTCGCCAGTCGCTAGCATCCTGCCCTATGGAGGGGCGGGAACCGCCGATCTCTCCCCGCCGCTTCCGCTGCGCTACCCGCGCTCTGTCGCATGGGTCTCGCTATTCGCCATCGAGGCCCGACCGGCGCAGCCGTATTCCGGGCCCGGGTGCAGCGCCACCCGCTATGGCAGGTCGAAGACGCGGCGAGCGTTCCCGGCATGTGGCCGCTCGTGCTCCAGGACATCCGGCTCGAGCGGGTCCGATTCCGACACGCGTGACTACCCGGCCGAGGCGGGTTTCTAGCCGGTGGCGCGCGACGGCTACCGCTGGAGCATGTGCACCAGCTCGGCGCGCTGGCGCTCGGAGAGGCCGCCGATCGTCTTCGACGGCGAGATGCGGCACTGGGAGAGGATCTTGTTCGCCTTGACTCGGCCGTACTTCGGGACGGCGAGGATCATGTCGAAGGCCTTCGCGGAGATGCACGTACTCCGGCGGGTCGAGCAGGAGCTTCTCGATCTTGACCTTGCCGGCCTTGAGGTCGCGCTTGAGCTGGGCCCGGGCGGTCCGGATCTCGTTCGCCTTGTTGAGGGCCTTCATCCTCTGCTCGCTGGTCCTTTCGGGGACGGCGGCAGAGGTGTCGACGGGAGGGGCCATCGGGCGGCGGCGATTATACGTGCGGCTGGGCGACGTGCAAGCGGGAATCTGCCGAATTTGGCGAATTCACTTCGACCTCAGGTTGAGGTCGATGGCGACCGCGGATCGAACCGTGGTGTTCGGCTCGCCGGAGACCGAGTTCCTCGCAGCTCCCGCCGGACCCGCTCGCCGGCCGCCGGATCGCGAAACGAGGCGGTTCCGACGGCGATCGCCGCGGCCCCGGCCGCCAGGAACTCGGCGGCATGGCCGCCGGTCTCGATCCCGCCCATCCCGATCACCGGAATCGACGACGGCGCGCGGCCACCCGGCGCACCTGATCCAGCGCGACCGGCCGGACCGCCGGGCCGGAGAGGCCCGCCGCTGCCGGCGCCGAGCCACGGCTCGCGTGCCCCCCGGGGCGATCGCCATCGCCTTCAGCGTGTTGATCAGCGAGACGGCGTCCGCGCCACCCTCCTCCGCGGCCATCGCCACCGCGGCGGGGATCGGCGACGTTCGGCGTGAGCTTCACGATCAGCGGCCTCTCGGTCAGCGGGCGCAGCTCACCGAGCAGGCCGAACGTCTCGGCGGGCTCCTCGCCGACGATCAGGCCGGACTTGACGTTCGGGCATGACACGTTCAGCTCGATGGCGGCGACCTCCTCGCGCGACCCCACTCCGGTCCACCAGCTCGGCGAACTCCTCGCGGCTCGTCCCCATCACCGAGACGATCAGCGGCACGGGCAGCTCGGCGAGCTGCGGCAGGTCGGAGGCCAGGAACCCCTCGAGGCCCTTGTTCGGGAGCCCGATCGAGTTGATCATCCCGCTCGGGCGTCTCGTAGAGGCGCGGCGGCGGATTGCCCGCGCGCGGCTGCGGGGTGATCGTCTTCGAGACGAAGGCCGAGAACGGGAACCGCTCGAGGAGCTCGTCGCCGAACGCCCGCCTGGCGGCGATCGCGTCGAAGGTCCCGCTGCCGTTCAGCACCGGATGGGCGAGCGGGATGCCGCAGAGCTCGATCGCCAGGGCCGCGGCTCGCTCATCGGTGCCCCGCCCCGGCGACCAGGGCGGTCTCGATCTCCTCCGCCCGGACAACCGGGCCGTCGACGCACAGGCGCATGTAGCCGCCGTCCGCGAGCGGGACCGCGCAGCCGAAGCAGGCGCCGTAGCCGCAGGCCATCGGCGACTCCATCGCGAGCTCCGCCGCGACCCCGTGCTCGGCGCAGAGCACGCGCACCGCCTCCAGCATCGCCGGCGGGCCGCAGGCGTAGACCACCGCGGAGGCGGCCTCGTCGCCCGCCAGCATGACCGCGAGCAGGTCGGTCACGTAGCCGCGGTGGCCGGCGTGGCCGTCCTCGCTGGCGAGGCGCGTCTCCTCGCACCCGAAGAGCTCCTCCACGCCGCCCGAGTGCGTCGCGGTCGCGGAAGCCCAGGAGAACCCGCTGCGGGACGCCGGCCTGCGCGAGCCGGCGGCGCAGGATCGCGAGCGGCGCGATCCCGATCCCGCCGCCCACGAGGATCGCCCCCGCGGCCCCGTCGGAGACCTCCCTGGGTGCCGAGAACGGGCGTCCGAGCGGCCCCGTCAGATCAGAGCTCGTCGCCGTCCTCGAGGGCCGCGAGCCGCGAGGTGCCCGGTCCCACCGCCTCGACCAGGAAGTCGAGCCGGACGCCGTCGCGAGCCGGCTCCGCGGCGGCGACCGAGAACGCCCGCGGCAGGAAGGGGCGCCCCTCCTCCCCGCTCCAGCACCCGCCCAGCGGCGAGCATGTAGAACTGGCCGGCAGCGGGCGTCGGGCCCTTCGCGTCGATCGCGCTGAAGATCCGGTAGCCGCCGCTGGTCCGGTTGGCGACAACCGGAGGCGGTGCGCCGGCGCGGAGGCGCCAGCACGCGCTCGCTCACGCGCGCCTCCGCGCGAGCGCTCGGCGACCCCGTGCAGCTCCTGCAGCGAGAACGGCTCGGCGCCCTCGCGCGCCGCGGCGATCGCCCGCGTCGCGGCCGAGGCGCCGGTGAGCGTGGTGATGCAGGGGATGCCGCGCTTGGTGGCCGCGGCCCGGATCTCGTGGCCGTCGGCGCGCGCGCCGCGGCCCGTCGGGGTGTTGATGACGAGGTCCACCGTTCCGTCGCGGATGTAGTCGACGACGTGCGGGGAGCCCTCGGCGATCTTGTTGATCGAGCGGACCGGGATCCCCATGCGCGAGATCGCCTGCGCCGTGCCCGAGCCGTGGCGATGATCTCGAAGCCGATGTCGTGGAAGCGCGCCGCGAGCTGGGTCGCTGCCGGCTTGTCGGTGTCGGTGACGGTGATGAAGACCGTGCCCTCAGTTGGGCAGCGACACGCCGGCGGCGGCCTGGGCCTTGCCGAAGGCGGTCGGGAAGTCGGCGGCGATGCCCATCACCTCGCCGGTGGACTTCATCTCCGGCCCGAGCACCGCGTCGGCGCCGACGAAGCGGGCGAACGGCAGGACCGCCTCCTTCACCGAGACGTGGCCGTTGTGCATCGTCGGCAGGTGCTGGTCGGCGAGCGGCTCGCCGAGCATCAGGCGACATGCGATCTTGGCGAGCGGAGCCCCGATCGCCTTCGAGACGAACGGGACCGTCCGCGAGGCACGCGGGTTCGCCTCGATCACGTGGAGCTCGCCCGGCCGCGACCGCGTACTGGATGTTGATCAGGCCGATCACCCCGAGCTCGAGCGCGATCCGCTGGGTCGTCGTCGGTGATCTCGTCGAGCATCTCGGCCCCCAGGCTCATCGGCGGGATCACGCAGGCCGAGTCGCCGGAGTGCACGCCGGCCTCCTCGACGTGCTGCATGATCCCGGCGACCTCGACGTCGGCCCCGTCGGCGAGCGCGTCGACGTCGACCTCGATCGCGTCCTCGAGGAAGCGGTCGAGCAGCAGCGGGTGCTCCTGGTCGGCCTTGACGTTGGCCTCCAGGTAGGCGGAGAGGTCCTCGAGCGAGTAACAGATCTCCATCGCCCGGCCGCCGAGCACGTAGGACGGGCGGACGAGGAGCGGGAAGCCCACGTCCTCGGCGATCACCAGGGCCTCCTCCGCTGACAGGGCGGTGCCGTAGGGCGGGTGCGCGATGTCGAGCTTCCGCAGAAGGGCTCCGAAGCGGCCCCGGTCCTCGGCGAGGTCGATCGCGTCCACCGGGGTGCCGAGAAGCGGGACACCCGGCCTCGCCCAGCGCGGTCGCCAGGCGCAGCGGCGTCTGGCCCCCGAACTGGACGATCACGCCCTCCGGCTGCTCGACCTCGCAGACCGCGAGCACGTCCTCCGCCGTGAGCGGCTCGAAGTAGAGGCGGTCGGACGTGTCGTAGTCGGTGGAGACCGTCTCCGGGTTGCAGTTGATCATCACCGCGTCGCGGCCGGAGTCGCGCACGGTCATCGCGGCGTGGACACAGCAGTAGTCGAACTCGATGCCCTGGCCGATCCGGTTCGGGCCCGCCCCAAGGATCACCACCGATTCGCGATCGCCACGGTCGACCTCGCCCACGAGCTTCGCCGTGCGCTCGTGGGCGGAGTAGAAGTACGGCGTCCGCGCCTCGAACTCCGCGGCGCACGTGTCCACCGACTTGAAGGTGCGGTTCAGGCTCGTCGGTGCCGTCGCCATCGGTCGCGAGCGCCTGCAGCTCGCGCAGGAACCAGAGATCGATGTTCGTCGCCTCGTGGACCGCGTCGAGCTCGACTCCGCGCGCGAACGCCTGCCTCGATCAGGTCGAAGCGGTCCGCCGAGGGAGTGGCGAGGCGCTCCAGCAGCTCCGCATCGTCGGCCGGGACATCCGCCGCCGAGTCGAGCTCGCGCGAGCGCATCGCCTTGGCGAAGGACTCCTTGAAGGTGCGGCCCATCGACATCACCTCGCCGACCGACTTCATGTGGGTCGTCAGCTCGCCCTTGGCGCCGGGGAACTTCTCGAACGCGAAGCGCGGGATCTTCGTGACGACATAGTCGATCGTCGGCTCGAACGAGGCCGGCGTGGCCATGGTGATGTCGTTCGGGATCTCCTCCAGCGCGTAGCCGACGGCCAGCCGCGCCGCGATCTTGGCGATCGGGAACCCCGTCGCCTTCGAGGCGAGCGCCGAGGAGCGCGAGACCCGGGGGTTCATCTCGATCACGACGATCTCGCCGCTCTCAGGGTTGACGGCGAACTGCACGTTCGAGCCGCCGGTCTCGACCCCGACCGCGCGGATCACGCGCGAGCGCCTGGTTGCGAAGCTCCTGGTAGAGGGGGTCGGTGAGCGTCTGGGCGGGCGCGACCGTGACCGAGTCGCCCGTGTGGACGCCCATCGGGTCGATGTTCTCGATCGAGCAGACGACGACGACGTTGTCGTTGTGGTCGCGCATGACCTCCAGCTCGAACTCCCCCCACCCGATCACCGACTCCTCCACCAGCACCTGGTTGATCGGGCTCGCGGCGAGGCCCTCCGAGACCACGCCGAGGAGCTCGGTCTCGGTGTGGCCGACTCCCCCGCCCTGGCCGCCCAGCGTGAACGCCGGGCGAACGATCGCGGGCAGCTTGATCTCGCCGGAGGAGAGGCCGCGCTCGACCTCGCCGACCGACTCGACGATCGTCGACCACGGCACCCGCAGGCCGGCGCCCTCCATGGTCGCGCGGAAGGCCTCGCGGTCCTCGGCGCGGTGGATCGCCTCGTAGTCGGCGCCGATCAGCTCGACGCCCAGCTTGTCGAGAACCCCGTCGTCGTGGAGGGCCTTCGCGAGGTTGAGGGCGGTCTGGCCGCCCAGCGTCGGCAGCAGCGCGTCGGGCCGCTCGCGGGCGATGATCGCGGCGACCGAGTCGGGCGTGAGCGGCTCGACGTACGTGCGGTCGGCGAACTCGGGGTCGGTCATGATCGTCGCCGGGTTCGAGTTGACGAGCACCACCTCGTAGCCCTCCTCCTGGAGCACCTTGCAGGCCTGCACACCGGAGTAGTCGAACTCCGCGGCCTGCCCGATCACGATCGGCCCCGAGCCGATCAGCATGATCTTGTGGAGGTCGTCGCGCCTAGGCATTGGCGGCGGCCTCCTCGGCCTCGGCGTGCGAATCGAAAGCGATCCCGGACTGCAGCAGATCCCCGTCGAAGCTGTAGAGGATGGCCCACTCGCTGTCGAGCGGAACGCCACTTCCCTGGCCGGTCAGGTGCAGGCGACCCAGGAGAAGCACGTGGTGGTCGCCAACGCCCCGGATCTCACCCAGCGTGAGCTCGGGTTCCCCGACCGTCGCGATCATGTCGTCCGCGTACTGGAGGAATCCATCGCTGCCGACGTAGGCATCCTTCCCCATCCCGATGATGCGGGGGCGCCACTGGAAGTCGGGCCGGCAGAACTCGTCGAAGCGCTCGGCGAGTGCGCGGAGTCCGTCGGCTTCCCCGATCTCATAGATTCGCCGCACCAGGTCGACGTGGCGGACCTCGATCGCACTCGGCTTGGACATCAGGACACGCTCCCCGCCTGGAGTTCGGCGAGCTTTCGCTCTGCGGCCTCGGGGTCGTAGCCGCCCCAGGCGTAGTCGATCCGCCCGTCGCGCACCCTGACGACCGTGAGCAGCTTGGCGTCGATCCGCCCGCCGTTCGCGAGCTCCGCGCGGAGTCGGACCGTCGCGCGGGCCAGCTCGCCTCCCGCGCCGTCGGCGCTGCCGGCGGCTTCCACCGATTCGACGCTCGCCTCGAAGGTATTGAACGCCTGGCGGAAGTCGCCGACGTACTCGGCGAAGCCGGCGCGCCCCACGTAGTCGTGACCCGCCACCTGCGCGATCGGCGGCGACCAAACCGCGTCGTCCACGAAGAAGTCCTCGTAGCGGGCGAGCAAGCCCTCGACGTCGTCCACCTCCCAGACGCGCCAGAACTCGGCGGTCAGATCCTCGACACTCGCGAACTCGCTAGGCACGGAGCTCCTCCGCCTCCGCGCGGAGCTCCGCGACCTTGCGCTCGGCCGCATCCGGCTCGTAGGTGCCCCACCCGTAGGTGATCTTCATCCCGTCCACCTGGGTCAGGGCGTGGAGGTTGGCGTCGACCGAGCCTCCCTCGCGAAGGGTTGCCTCGACGTGGACCCGCGTGCGGAACAGCTGGTCGCCGACGAGCTCCACCGAGTCCTCGTCGAGGTCGCCGGTGAAGCTCGCGAAGAGCTCCTTGTGGTCCTCGACATACTCGGCGAACCCGTCGCGGCCGACGTACGTCCGACCCGTGACCCCGCCGGTGGGAGGCGCCCAGACGGCGTCCGGCGCGAAGAAGTCCTCGTAGCGGGCGAGGAGCTCGTCAGCGCCCTCATCGCCCCATACGCGCCAGAACTCGCGGCCCATCTCCCTGAAGTCCTCGTGCTCAGCCACCGGCCAGCTCCAGGAACTCGTCGAAGAGGTGCCGCGCGTCGTGCGGGCCCGGGCCGGCCTCCGGGTGGTACTGGACCGTGCGCCCCGCGACGTCCTTGAGCTCGAGGCCCTCAACGGTCCGGTCGTAGAGGTTGAGGTGTGAGAGTTCGGCGGCGCCGAAGTCGGTGTCCCAGCGCACCGGATCGTCGCCCTCGATCCGTGACTCTCCGCCCTGGGCCCTCGACCGCGAAGCCGTGGTTCTGAGAGGTGATCTCGATGCGTCCTGTTGCGAGCTCCTTCACCGGGTGGTTCGCGCCGCGGTGCCCGAAGGGGAGCTTGAAGGTGTCGAGGCCCACAGCGCGGCACAGCAGCTGGTGGCCGAGGCAGATGCCGATCACCGGCTTCTTACCGATGACGCCGCGCACGTTCTCGACGACGTGGTCGAGGGCGGCGGGATCGCCTGGGCCGTTGGCGAGGAAGACGAGGTCGGGCTCATGGGCGAGGACCTCAGCGGCGGATGTGTCGCACGGCAGCAGGGTCAGCCGGGCGTCGCGCTCGCGGAACTGGCGCAGGATCGAGAGCTTGATCCCGGTGTCGAGCGCGACCACGTGCGGGCCGGAGCCCTCGAACGTGATCGGCTCGGACGGGGTCACGGTCTTCGCGAAGTCGGCTCCCTCCATCGAGGGCTCGGCGCCCACGCGCTCGCGGGCCTCGCCCTCGTCGGTCGCGGCGGCGAAGATGCCTCCGCGCATCGCCCCACGGTCGCGGATGCGGCGCACCAGCTCGCGGGTGTCGACTCCGCTGAGGGCGGGGATCCCGCAGTCGGCGAGCCAGTCCAGCCAGCCGCCCTCGGCGTCGGCCGCGTCCTCGCCGTTCTTGCCCTCGCGCATGATCACCGCGCGGGCGTGGACCTTCTCGGACTCCATCGCGTCGGCCCCGACGCCGTAGTTGCCGATCAAGGGGTAGGTGAAGGTGATGATCTGGCCGGCGTAGGAGGGATCGGTGACCGCCTCCTGGTAGCCGGTCATCGCGGTGTTGAAGACGACCTCGCCGGTGGACTCCACGTCGGACGCCCCCAGCAGGTCGCCGTCGAGGCGGGTGCCGTCCTCGAGCAGGAGGTAGCCGGCCGCGGCGCTCACTTGACCAGCGCCTGCACTTCCTTGAACTCCGCCGCGTCGGAGCCGCCGAGCAGCTCGAACAGTGCGGTCTCGACGCTCGTCATCGCCGCGCCTGCGCGCTCCATCCGCTCCAGCCCCAGGATGCGGTTGGCGGCGGTACGGGAGCCGACGGCGTCGGTGGCAACCTGGACCTCAACGCCGTCGGCGAGCAGGTCGAGCACCGTCTGGTTCACGCAGACGTGGGTCTCGATCCCGCACACCAGGGCCTGGTCGCGGCCGCCGAGGTCGAAGCCCTCGGCCTCGGTCGCCGAGAAGCGGACCTTCTCCAGCGGCTCGGTGCCCTCGGGCAGGGCCGACAGCGACGCGGTCGACGGTCTTGCCGAGGCCCTTGGGGTACTGCTCGGTGACGACCACCGGTACTCCCATCGCGTCGGCGCCCCGGGCGAGTGTCTCGGTCGCCGCCACGACGTCCTCGAAGTCGGCGAGCGCCTTGGCGAACGCCTCCTGGACGTCTACCACCACGAGCACGGTCCGGTCGCGGTCGAGCTTGGCGACCGTCACTCGGCAACTCCCATGGCGAACGAGCGCTGGCGGTAGGCGACCTGGCCGCCGGCGACCGTCATCAGCACCCGGCCGGTGAGCTGACGCCCGGCGAAGCAGGAGTTCTCCGAGCGGCTCTCCCAGCCGTCGGCGCCCGCCTCCCACTCGGCCTCGGGATCGAAGAGCACGAGATTGGCCTCGCTTCCCGGCTGCAGCGACGGCGGGGTGATGTCGAAGGCCGAGGCGCCGGAGCTCATCTTGTCCACGACGAGGCCCAGGTCGAGGACGCCCGGCAGGACCAGCTCGGTGTGGATGACGGCGAACGCCGTCTCCAGCCCGGTGACGCCCATCGCGGCCTGCTCGAACGGGACCTCCTTGCTCTGCGGTGGGTGCGGTGCGTGGTCGGTTGCGATGCAGTCGATGGCGCCGGAGCGCAGGCCCTCGATCAGCGCCTGGCGGTCGCTCTCGGTGCGAAGGGGCGGGTTCATCTTGAAGCGGGCGTCGAGGCTGCGGACCTCCTCGTCGGTGAGGGTCAGATGGTGCGGCGTCGCCTCGCACGTGATCGCAACGCCGGCGGCCTTGGCGGACTCCACGACCTGCACCGACTCCTTCGCGGAGAGGTGCTGAACGTGGATGCGGGCCTCCTCGTAGAGGGCGAGCGCGGCGTCGCGGGCGATCATCGTCGACTCCGAGACCGAGGGGATGCCCTCCAGGCCCAGCACCGCCGAGACCGGGCCCTCGTGCATCACGCCCTTGCCGGAAAGCTCAGGATCCTCCTCGTGGAGTGCGATCTGAAGGCCGGCGAGCTGCTGGTAGGAGAGCGCGCGGCGCATCACCCGGGCGCTCCGCAGCGGCAGGCCGTCGTCGGAGAAGCCGGCGGCTCCGGCATCGCGAAGCTCGGCCATCTCGGTCAGCTCGGCGCCCGCCATGCCCATCGTCACCGTGGCGAGGAAGCCGACCGGCACCGAGGCGTCGGTCGCCGCGCGCTCGCGGAGGGCGGTGATGTCGGCGGCCTGATCGATCGGCGGCTTGGTGTTCGCCATCGCGAGGATCCCGCAGTAGCCGCCGGCCGCGGCAGCGCGCGATCCGGTCTCGATGTCCTCGGCGTCCTCCCCGCCGGGGGCGCGCAGGTGGACATGCGGGTCGAAGAAGGCGGGGAAGAGGTGCTTGCCCTCCGCGTCGACGACCTCGGCGTCGTCCACGTGTGCCTCGCCTGGCGATGCGAGCTCGGCGATCTGTCCGTCGCGGACCACCACGTCGTGCACGCCGTCGATGCCCTGGCGCGGGTCCAGCACGCTGGCCCGGCTGAGGACCACGGGGCCCGGGTCCTCGCTCCGGCGCCAGTCGAGTTCGGAGACCTGCTTCACGCCGGCTCCCCGATCGGGGTGGGAGCGGGCAACTCGTCGTCCTCGGTCTCGGACTTGTCGCCGCGCGGGCGCTCGCCGCTCGTGAGCAGCTCGAAGAGGATCGCCATGCGCACCACCAGCCCGCTCTCGACCTGAGCGGTCATCAGCGAGGCGGGGCCGTCGATCACCTCGGCCGAGAGCTCTACCCCGCGGTTGACCGGGCCGGGGTGCATCAGGAGCTGGCGCGCGCCAAGCCGGCGCGCGTCGATCTGGAAGTTGGCGATGTACTCGCGCAGCGAGGGGACGAAGGAGTCGGTCATCCGCTCGTTCTGCATCCGCAGGGCGTAGACGACGTCGGCCTGCTCGAGGTCATCGAGGCTGTACGCGACCTCCACGTTCATCGCCTGCTCGATCCCGCGGGGAATCAGTGTGGGCGGCCCGGCCAGCGTGACCGAGGCGCCCATCTCGGCGAAGGCGAGCGCACACGAGCGGGCGACCCGGCTGTGGAGGACGTCGCCGACGATCCAGATGCTCTTGCCCTCCAGGTCGCCGAGGCGTTGGCGCAGGGTGAAGACGTCGAGGAGCGCCTGACTGGGGTGCTCGTGCTTGCCGTCGCCGGCGTTGATGACGGCCGCGTCGGTCCAGCGGGTGACGAGGTTCGCGGCGCCCGCCTGCGGGTGGCGGATGATGATCGCCTCCGGCCCGTAGGCGCTGAGCGTCGCGATCGTGTCCTTCAGCGACTCGCCCTTGTCGACCGCGGAGCCGGCCGACTTCACCGAGATGACGTCGGCTGAGAGTCGCTTGGCCGCCAGCTCGAATGAGGAACTCGTGCGGGTGCTCGACTCGTAGAAGAGGCTCACCACGGTGCGGCCGCGAAGGGTCGGCACCTTCTTGATGTCGCGCCGGCCCACCTCCGCGAAGCTCTCCGCACGCTCGAGGATGCGCTCGATGTCGGAGCGCTCCATTCCCTCCACTGCCAGCAGGTGCCTCACTCGCCGTCCTCCTCTCCCGCCGTGGCGGTCGTGGCCTCGAGCGGTTGCCCGATCGCCACCTCGTCGAAGCCGTCGGATTCCTCCATCCGGACGTACACGCGCTCCTCGCGCGAGGTCGGCAGGTTCTTGCCGACGTAGTCGGGCCGGATCGGAAGCTCTCGGTGCCCGCGGTCGACCAGCGCGGCCAGCTGGACGCGGCCGGGGCGGCCATAGTCGAAGAGCGCCTCGATCCCCGCCCGGGCCGTGCGACCGGTGAAGAGGACGTCGTCGACCAGGATCACCGTGCGACCCTCGAGGTCGAAGTCGAGGTGCGAGGCGTGGACCACCGGCGCCGAGGCGGGCTCGCGGCCGTCGATGTCGTCGCGGTAGAAGGAGATGTCGAGATCCCCAAGCGGGACCTCGGAGCCACTCAGCTCGCCGACGAGCGTGTGGAGCCTGGCCGCCAGCAGCGCTCCGCGCGTGTGAATGCCGACCAGAGCGAGGTCTTCGCCGCCTGGATTCTTCTCGATTATCTCGTGAGCAATCCGCACCAGCGTGCGGCGCAGGTCGTCTCTGTCAAGGACGACCTTGTGGAGGTCTTCCACTTGCGTGCCCCTTCCTGGTCTCTCGGACCGGGTTAAAGGAACCGACGCGGCGAGCCTACCACCCGACCCCACGGAACTCCGGGCGTGCGATGCCGCGGCTCATGGCCCCCACGCAAGGTGGGTGCTTTTCGCCCCTAAAGCGCTCAACGCGCCGGGGCCGACAGCCGTTCTCCGTGCAAAGCGACCGAGTCCGAATTGCTGACTTACTACGTCTTGGCGCCACCCCTCGGGCCCAATACGTAGCAAGTGAGATCGCCGTGGTCGAGAGAGGACGGCTGCTTGCGGCCGCGCTCCGAAGTGACACCTCTGCTCACCGCCCCCACTGATTCCCAGGCCGCCGACCGCTCCCCGTTCGGACTCCCAGGCGTGAGAGGATCGTGGGCATGAAGATGAGCGAGGCCACACGGGAGGCGATCGCCATCCACCAGGCCGCCGGCCGGCGGTTCCAGGCGGGTGGCGTGGGCAGCTTCGTCCGCGAGCAGGGCCGCGGCGGGACCGTGGTCCACGTCCACGGGGTGCCGACCTCCTCCTTCCTCTATCGCAAGATGATTCCGGCGGTCGCCGGGCAGGGACTCCACGCGGTCGCGTTCGACTTTCCGGGGCTGGGCCTCGCCGACCGCCCGGATGATTTCGATTACTCCTGGACGGGGCTGGCGAACTGGATGGGCGAGGCCATCGATGCCCTCGACATCGACCGCTGCCACCTGGTCGTCCACGACATCGGCGGGCCGATCGGATTCGAGTGGGCGGTCAAGAACCCCGACCGCGTGCTGTCGATGACGGTGCTCAACACTTTTCTCGACGTCGCGACGTTCCAGCGGCCCTGGCCGATGCGGCCCTTCGCGGTCCGCGGGATCGGCGAGGCGTGGCTGGCGATGCTGCAGCCGTGGCTCGGCAGCCAGCTGTTCTACCTCGAGGGAATCGAGAACCGCTCCGCGACGCCGCGGCACGAGGTGGAGGCGCACATCCACCTGCTGAAGCACAGCGACCGTGGCCGTGCGTTCCTGCGCATCATGCGCGGCTTCGAGCTGACGCCCGAGAAGCAGCGGTTCCTGTGGGACGGGCTGGCCGACCGCTCATGGCCGGCGCGCATCGTCTGGGGCGAGCGCGACCCGGCACTCGGGCTGGATCGCCTGGCAGTCGTCGAGAGCGTGCTGGATACCAACGACACCATCCTGCTGCCGGCCAAGCACTTCCTTCAGGAGGAGCAGGCTCCCGCGATCGCGAACGCGATCGGCGACCTGGCCGCCCCGCTGGGCTAGCTAGTACTCGGCCGGCGCCGGCTTGTAGGCCCTGGGAGGCCTGGCGCCGCGCTCGATCAGCTCAGGCGAGCCCCGCTCGGGGAAAGGGATCTCGACGATGTCGAAGTCGCGCGGGGCGATGGCGCTCGGCAGGACCTCCCGGGCCTCGGCGAGGAGGTCCCGGACGTCGTAGCGGGTGGATGCGTGAACGAGGGCCAGCATCTCCACACCGGCCTCGCTCGCGATCTCAGCCGCCTGACGGGCGGTGGAGTGCCCGGTCTCCGCGGCGCGCTGAGCGTCGGCGTCGGCGAAGGCGGAGTCGTGGATGAGCAGCTGGGCTTCGTGGGCGGCCAGGCGGGTCATCTCCGAGGGGACCGTGTCGCCCGTCACGACGATCTTGCGGCCGGTACGCGCCTCGCCCATGACCTCTGCCGCGCGGACGGTCGTCGCCGTTGGCCTCCACGTCCTCCCCGCGCTGGAGCCGGCCCAGGTCAGGCCCATGCGTGACGCCGAGGCTCGGCTGCCTTGTCGGCGTCGAGGTGACCCGGGCGCTCGTCCTCGACGATCGCGTACCCGTAGGCGGTCACGCGGTGGTCGACCGGGAAGGAGCGGACCTCATAGCCGTCGTGGCGCACGGCCTCGCCCTCCTCGAGCTCGAGGAGCTCGAGCTCGTAGCCGACGCGGCCGAAGATCCGCCGCAGCGAGCCGACGAGGTCCTTCAGGCCCGGCGGGCCGATCAGCCGCAGCGGGAGTCTCACGGTCCGTGAGGTCGTAGGTCTTCAGCAGGCCCAGGGATCCCCAGGTAGTGGTCGGCGTGGTAGTGGCTGATGTAGATGTCCTGGACCTGGACGAGGCCGATCGAGCGCTGCATCTGGCGCTGTGTGCCCTCGCCGCAGTCGAACAGCAGCCGGTCGCCTCCGAGACGAGCCAGCACGCAAGCGGTCGCCCGCTTCGCGGTCGGCAGCGAACCACCGGTCCCCAGGAACACGACATCGAGGTCCACGCCCTGAAACGTAGACAGGCGGAGCGCCGTTCGCGGGCGCCGTCGTGCGCAGGCCTGCGAAGCCCCCGGTCTAGACTGGACCGCCTCGCGCCCGTAGCTCAGCTGGATAGAGCGCCGCCCTCCGGAGGCGGAGGCCGCAGGTTCGAATCCTGCCGGGCGTGTTAACCCGACGTCGACTGTTCCCAGCCCTCAGCGGAAAGGAATCCATGAGCAATACATCCCCTCCCGACAGCATCGTCTTGGTCCACGGTTTCTGGGTGACCCCCCGGAGCTGGGAGAAGTGGATCGCCCACTATGAGGCGAAGGGATACAAGGTCATCGCGCCCGCCTATCCCGGCTTCGAGGTGGAGGTCGAGTCGCTGAACGAGGACGACACGCCCATCGTGGAGGCTCGCGTGCCGGCGATCGTCGAGAACTTCGAGAACGCGATCAAGGGCCTCGATTCAGAGCCGATCATCATCGGCCACTCTGCGGGCGGCGCGTTCACTCAGGTGCTTTTGGACCACGGCTACGGCGCAGCCGGTGTGGCCCTGAACTCGGCTCCGACGGAGGGGGTGCGGATCGTGCCATCGTCGCAGGTGCGGTCCACGTGGCCTGTGTTGAAGAACCCGGCGAACCACCACAAGGCGGTTGGCTTCACGTTCGAGCAGTGGAACTACGCGTTCACCAACGGCATGCCGGAGGACCAGGCACGCGAGCTCTACGAGCGCTACCACATCCCTGCCTCAGGGCGGATCCTGTTCGACAGCGTCACGGCCAACTTCATCCCGGGGCCGCAGGACACGGCGGTGGACTACAAGAACGACGACCGCGCCCCGCTCCTGTTCGTGTCCGGGAGCGAGGATCACATCATGCCGCCGTCGATCCAGCAGTCCAACCACAAGCACTACAAGTCGGACACCGTCACGGAGATCACGGAGTACGAGGGCCCGCACCTGATGATCGCCGCAGACGGCTGGGAGAAGATCGCCGACGACGTGCTGGAGTGGGCGGTCGAGCACGCTCGATGAATGGCGTCACGCTGACCCACATCGGTGGGCCCACGGCTCTGATCGAGATCGCCGGCTGGCGGCTGCTGACCGATCCCACCTTCGACCCGCCCGGCGGCCATTACAAGTTCGGGTGGGGCACCGCGTCGGACAAGCTCGCCGGCCCGAGCGTCTCGCCCGACGAGATCGGGCGGGTTGATGCGGTCCTGCTGAGCCACGACCATCACGACGACAACCTCGACGAGCTCGGGCGCGAACTGCTCGATCGAGCCGAGACGGTGATCACCACCGCCTCCGGAGCCAGTCGTCTCGGCCGCGATGCCCGCGGGCTCAGTGCCTGGGATCAGACGACGCTCAGCGCCCCGGGGAAGTCGACGATCACGGTCACGGCGACGCCCTGTCGTCACGGCCCGCCGCTGAGCCGGCCGATCGTCGGCGACGTGGTCGGGTTCGCGCTGGCCTGGGACGAACAGGCCGACGGGGTGCTCTGGATCTCCGGCGACACCGTCCTCTATCCGGGCGTGCTCGAGGTCGCCGATCGACTCGAGGTCGATACGGCGATCCTGCACCTCGGCGGCGTGCGGTTCCCGATCTCCGGCCCGATTGAGTACACGCTCACCGCGGCCGACGCGGTGAAGCTGGTCGGAGCGATCCGGCCCCGCCAGGCGATCCCGATCCACTACGAGGGCTGGAAGCACTTTCGCGAGACGCGCGCCGAGGTCGAGCGCGAGCTCGCGGCGGCCCCGTCCGAGATCTCAGGCACGTTCAGGTGGGTCCCTATCGGCGAGGCCGAGGCGCTCTAGCCAAGTTGCCGGGAGGCCCGCGGCGATCGACGGAGCTACGCCGGCGGGCGCGCCTCGGGGTGCTCGCGATACCAGTCGAGGGTCCGCCGGAGGCCCTCCTCGAGCCCGACCGCCGGCGTCCAGCCGCAGCGCTCGCGGAGCTTCGTCGGGTCCACCCACTGGCGGTCGATCTCGCCCTCGCGGGTTGCCCTCGCCCTGGATGTCGGGCTCGACCCCGGTGCCGGACAGGCGGGCGATCGTCGGCCACCACATCGCCCACCGAGTGCGGCTCGCCCCCGCCCGCGTTGAACGCCTCGCCGCGCACGTCGTCGCGGTCGAGCGCACCGTCGATCGCCAGGTAGGCCGACGCCGCGTCCTCGACGTAGAGGAAGTCGCGCTCGGGCGATCCGTCGGAGCGGAGCACCGGCGCCCGCCCGTCGACCGCGGCGCAGGCGGCCTCGGGGATCAGACCGCGAGAAGTTGAGGTCGCCGCCGCCGTAGATGTTCGCGAACCGGGTCACGGCGACCGGCAGGCCGTAGGAGTGGAAGTAGCTGCGCGCGATGATGTCGGCCGCAGCCTTCGAGGCCTCGTAGGGGGCTGTCGCCTGGAGCGGGTAGTCCTCGCGGTAGGGAAGCTCATCGCTGGGCCCCGTAGGCCTTGTCCGAGGAGGCGACGACGACCCGCTCGACTCCGGCCCGCCGACAGGCGTCGAGGAGCGTCCACGTCCCGCGCACGTTCGTCTCGAACCCGCGCACCGGCGAGGCCTGCACGGTGCCGACGATCGTCTCCGCGGCGAGGTGGAAGACGGAGTCCACGCCGTGCTCGGTCGAGCAGGCGCTCCATCAGCTCGCCGTCGTTCAGGTCGCCGGAGACGTCCTCGACCTCGTCCTCGATCCCCAGCAGCCGCAGCGTCGAGACCGGCCGCTCGGCGACGGCCCTTGTCGAGCGAGACGACCGTCGCGTCCGTCCTCCAGCAGAGCCTTCGCGAGCCAGGCGCCGGCGAACCCGCGAGCGCCCGTCACCAGAGCGCACCTCAGCCATTCGGCCCCGCCGATCGACTCGCGCTCCCACACGGCCCACGGGGCCGAACCGCCGCTCCCAGAGGTCGTTCAGGACCACGGCGTCCTTGTAGGTGTCCATGCAGTCCCAGAAACCGGTGTGCCGGTAGGCGTTCAGCTGGCCCTCGGCCGCCACGCGCCGCAGCGGCTCCTGCTCGAGCACGCTCGTCTCCTCGACGTAGGCGAGGAACTCCGGCTGCAGGCACATGAACCCGCCGTTGATCCAGTAGTCCAGCCGGGGCTTCTCGTCGAAGCCGGTGATCCGCTCGGACTCGTCGATCACCGCGATCCCCCACTGGCTGTAGGGGCGGACGACCGTCATCGTCGCGATGCGCCGGTCGCGCCGGTGCGAGGCGATGCAGCGCGCCGAGGTCGATGTCGGCGACGCCGTCCGCGTAGGTCAGGCAGAACGGGCCGTCGCCCAGGCGCTCGGCGGCCAGCGCCACCCGACCGCCCGGTCGGCGTGTCGAGGCCGGTGTCGATGCACTCGATCTCGACGCTCCTCGGGCCACTCCGCCGTCGGCGACGAACTCCTCGATCATCTCTCCGAGGTAGCCCGTCAGCAGGACGAACCGCCGCAGGCCCTGCGCCGCGTAGATCCGCATCACGTGCCAGAGGATCGGCCGGCCGCCGATCTCCACCAGCGCCTTCGGGATCGCGTGCGTGTGCTCCTGCAGCCGCGTACCGCGGCCTCCGCAGAGGATCGCGACCGAGCGGCGGCTCGCCGCTCAACCGCCCGCGACGGCGGGCAGGATCGTCACCTCGTCGCCGTCGCGAGAGCTCGTGTCGAGCCCGTCCTGGAAGCGGATGTCCTCACCGGAGACGTAGACGTTCACGAAGCGACGCAGCGTCCCGTCCTCGGTGATGCGCGCCCGCAGGTCCTCGTGCTGCGTCGAAGACCGCGTCGAGCGCCTCGCCGACGGTGCCGCCCTCGACCTCGACCTCGCCCTCGCCGCCGGTGACGCCGCGAAGCTGCGCCGGGATCTTGACCGTGACCGCCATCGGCCGGGAAATGTAGTGGAGCCGGCCGCGCTAGGCGGCGGCGTGCGCCGCGCCGCGGCGTCCGGCCTCGAACGACTCGACCGTCGGGTCGATCACCGTCATCTCGAATCCCTCGCGCACCGCGTCGAGCGTCTTCAGGCCCTCGCCGGTGATCACGGCGACCACGCGCTCGGCCGGATCGATCCGCCCGGCCTCGCGAGCTTGCGCGAGCGTCGCGACGGTCACGCCGCCCGCGGTCTCGGTGAAGATGCCCGTCGTCTCGGCCAGCAGGCGGATCCCGTCGCGGATCTCGTCGTCGGTGACCGCCTCGACCTCGCCGCCCGTGCGCCGGGCCAGCTCGAGCGCGTACGGCCCGTCGGCCGGGTCGCCGATCGCGAGGCTCTTGGCGATCGTGTCGGGGCGCTGGCCGGCTTGCAGATCTCCCAGCCCTCACCGTAGGCCTCGGCCACCGGGCCGCAGCCCGCGGCCTGGGCGCCCGTGAACGCGGGCAGCTCGCCCTCGACCAGGCCCGAGCTCGAGCCACTCGGAGAAGCCGCGGCCGATGCGGGTGAACAGCGAGCCGGAGGCGATCGGGCAGACGACCCGGTCGGGCAGGGTCCAGCCGAGCTGCTCGGCGATCTCGTAGGCGACCGTCTTCGAGCCCTCGGAGTAGTAGGGGCGCAGGTTGACGTTCGCGAACGCCCACGGCCGCTCCTCGCAGAGCTGTGTGCAGAGACGGTTGACGTCGTCGTAGTTGCCCTTGATCGCCGACGAGCTGCGCGCCGTAGACGCCGGTCGCGAGCAGCTTCTGCTCCTCGAGGTCGCTCGGCACGAACACGTAGGAGTCGAGGCCCGCCGCGGCGGCGTGCGCCGCGACGGCGTTCGCCAGGTTGCCGGTGGAGGCACAGGCGAGCGTCTCGAAGCCCGAGCTCGCGGGCCTTCGCCACGGCGACGCCGACGACCCGGTCCTTGAAGGAGTGCGTCGGGTTCGCGGCGTCGTTCTTCACCCACACCTCGCCCAGGCCGAGCCGGTCGGCCAGGCGATCGGCGCGGACCAGCGGGGTCAGCCCCGGCTCGAGCGCGGTACGCGTGGGAGGCGGGCCTCCCTCGAACGGCAGGAAGTCGGCGTAGCGCCAGATGCTGGAGCTGCCGGCCTGGATCTTGCGCCGGGCCTCGTCCGGGTCGAGTCCCGAGTGGTCGTACGCGACCTCGAGGGGCCCGAAGCACTCCTCGCACACGTACCGCGCGTCCAGCGGGTAGCGGTCCCGCATTCCTTGCACCGAAGCCCTTCGACGGCCATTCCTAGCTCAACTCCTTATGTCCCGTTGCGTGTTCACCTACGAAAAAACCTCCACCCGGTGCGAGTAGAGGTCCTTTGCGGGACTTACTCACATCTGTCAGGCAATCCACCTGCTGGAATTGGCACCTTCCTCTCAGCTCTCGCTTCGAGTGGTTGCCGGGGTTTCAACGGGCCAGTCCCTCCACCCCTCTAGATGTGGCGGTTATGTGCGGCGCGACACCATAGCACTGGCGATTTCCCGGCCGTTCCAGGCAAGGGTGACGACGGGTAGATCTGTAGGCACGATGGGAACCCGAGCCGAGCGAGGACGATCCAAGCCGATGCCGAGCCTTCCGAAGCCCAGGCTGCGCCGCGGCGCGCGCTCCCCGCAGCTCCCACGCAGTCTGAGCCGCAGCGCGAGCGCACGCCCAACGTCGAGACGATCGACGGCGAGGGCCTGCGCTGGGTCAATATCGAGCGTCCCTCGCAGCTCGAGATGGGCTGGCTGGAGGAGCACTTCGACTTCCACCCGCTGGACCTCGAGGACGTGCTCTCGCGGAACCAGCGCCCGAAGATCGACGAGTACGACGACTACCTCTTCATCGTCCTTCACTTCCCGGTGTTCGACCGCTCGGCGAACCGGCTGAACGCGGGCGAGCTGGACATCTTCGTCGGCCGCGACTACCTGGTCACGATCCCGAACCAGCCGCTGCAGCCCGTCGAGTACCTGTTCGAGCGCTGCCGCTCCAAGGAGGAGCTGCGCGAGCAGCACTTCTCGAAGGGCTCCGGCTACCTGCTCTACCGGATCGTCGACGACTCGTTCGACTACTGCTTCCCGATGCTGCGCAAGATCGGGAACAAGCTCGACGCCGTCGAGGACGAGATCTTCGAGGGTCGCTCCGAGGAGGTCGTCCGCGACATCTCGAACGTGAAGCAGGAGATCATCAACTTCCGCAAGGTCGTCCGCCCGCAGCGAACGGTGCTGCACCGACCTCGAGAACTCCAAGCAGGCCTTCCTCGCACCCACCGAGGGCGAGCTGGAGGTCTACTTCGACGACATCGGCGACGCGCACGAGCGCATCTGGGACATGCTCGAGAACTACAAGGAGGTCGTCGAGGCCCTGGAGGACACGAACGAGTCGGTGATCTCCCACCGCGTCAACGACATCCTGCGCTTCCTCACCGCGATCAGCGTGATCATCCTGCCGCTGACGCTGATCGCCAGCCTCTGGGGGATGAACGTCGGCGTGCCCGGCGAGGGCGACTCGGAGGACTTCTACGTGATCGTCGGCGCGATGCGCGTCCTGCTCGTCGGGATGCTCACGTACTTCCGCCGCCGCGGCTGGCTCTAGAGACGTCCTCGCAGCCGTAGAGGTCGTCGATCGCGTCGGCGACGCCTGTCTAGGATGCGGCCGTGTGGCCTCCGAACGCATCTGGGCGCCGTGGCGCCTCACAGTACGTGAAGGACGCCTCCAAGGACTCCGCCGACGAGTGCATCTTCTGCGCGAAGCCGGGCGAGGACGAGGACGAGGCGAACCTCATCGTGCACCGCGGCGAGCGGTGCTTCGTGATCCTCAACCTCTACCCGTACACGAACGGGCACCTGATGGTGGCGCCGTATCGAGCACACCGCGAGCCTGCCCGAGTCTCGACGCCGGAGACCGCTCGCCGAGATGATGGCGCTCGCCCAGCGGGCGATGCGCCTGCTCGAGAAGACGTACGAGCCACACGGCTACAACGTCGGCTTCAACCAGGGCCGGGTCGCCGGCGCCGGCGTCGAGCACCACATCCACATGCACGTCGTCCCCCGGTGGGGCGGCGACACCAACTTCATGCCGGTCCTGGCCGACGTGCGCGTGATGCCGCAGACGCTGGAGCAGACCTACGAGGCGCTTGCGCGGAGGCTTCGATGACTGAGTCCACCGGGTGCCGCCCGGGCATCTTCAAGGCCTACGACATCCGCGGCCTCTACGGCGACGGAGATGGACGGCGAGACCGCCTACCTGGTCGGACGCGCTTTCGCGCGGGTCCTGGCGGGCATGCGCGGAGAAGGAGACCTCCGAGCTGCGCGTCGGCCTTGGCCGCGACATGCGGCTCGAGGCGCCAGAGATGGCCGGCCGCGTGCGGGAGGGGCTCGTCGACGAGGGCTGCACCGTCCTCGACGCCGGAATGGTCGCCACCGAGATGCTCTATTTCCTGGTCGGCTCGCGCCAGCTCGACGGCGGCGCGATGGTCACCGCCTCGCACAACCCGAAGGCCTACACCGGCGTGAAGCTCGTGCGCGAGGGCGCCCTTGCCCTCTCCGGCGACGCCGGGCATCGGCGAGATCCGGGCGCTGATCGAGAGCGGGCTGCCCGACGCCGCCCGGCGGCGGCTCGGTCGAGGCACTCGACGTCTACGACGAGTTCCAGCAACCATGCGCTGTCGTTCATCGAGCCCGAGGCGGTGCGCCCGCTCAAGGTCGTCGTCGACGGCGGCAACGGGATGGCGGGCCCGATGGCCGGCCCGGTGCTCGAGCGGCTCGGCCTCGACCTCGACGACCACCTACTGGACGCCCGACGGCGAGTTCCCCGACCACGAGCCGAACCCGCTGCTTGAGGAGAACCGGCAGTTCATCATCGACCGCGTGCTCGCGGACGGGGCCGATCTGGGGATCGCCTGGGACGGCGACGCCGACCGCTGCTTCTTCATCGACGACACGGGGACCTTCGTCGACGGCGACTTCCTGACGGCGCTGCTCGCCCGCCAGGTGCTGGAGAAGGAGCCGGGGGCGACGATCCTCTACGACGTCCGCGCCAGCCGGGCAGTCGCCGACACCGTCAGCGAGCTCGGCGGGACCTCGCTACGTGAACCGGGTCGGGCACGCCTTCTTCAAGGCCGCGCTGCGCGAGCGCGACGCCCTGTTCGGCGGCGAGGTCTCGGGCCACTACTACTTCCGTGACTTCTGGTGCGCCGACTCCGGGACGATCCCTGCGCTTGCTCGTCCTCGAGTTGCTCTCGGTTCAGAAGCGCTCCCTGTCCGAGCTGGTCGGATACCTGCGCGGACCGCTACTTCATCTCCGGCGAGATCAACTCCGAGGTGGCGGACGGCGAGGCCAAGATGAAGGAGATCGCCGAGCTCCACCCCGAGGCCGAGGTGAGCTGGCTGGACGGCGTCTCCGTCGATTACCCCGACTGGCACTTCAACGTGCGCCCGTCGAACACCGAGCCGCTGCTTCGCCTGAACCTGGAGTCGCTGGTCTCGCGCGAGGACATGGAGACGCAAGCGGGACGAGGTGCTCGCGTTGATCCGCTCGTGAGCGCACGCCGGAGGAGGCCCTCGACAGGCGGCCGCCGCGAGGGCATCCACCGGCTGTCGATCCCGACCCCGTTCGCCGTCGGCCGCGTGAACTGCTGGCTCATCGAGGACGACCCGCTCACGCTGGTTGACACGGGCCCGAACTCCGGCAAGGCCCTCGACGAGCTCGAGCGCCAGCTCGCCGAGCGCGGGCCGGCGGATCGAGGACCTGGAGCTGGTGATCATCACCCACCAGCACATCGACCACCTGGGCCTGATCGAGATCGTCGCCAAGCGCTCCGGCGCCGAGGTCGCGGCCATCGACGTCGCCGTCGATCGCCTGCGCAACTTCAGCGAGGACGCCGAGCGTGACGACGAGTACGCGGGCGCACTGATGCGCCGCTACGGGATCCCGGACGACGTCGTGACCGCGCTGCGGACCGTGTCGGCCAGCTTCCGCGCCTGGGGCGCCCACGCCGAGGTCACGCGCCCGCTCGCCGACGGCGAGCGGCTCGAGCTGCGCGATCGCGCGCTCGAGGTCCAGCACCGGCCCGGACACAGCCCGTCGGACACCGTGTTCTGGGACTCGCGACCGCGAGATCCTGATCGCGGCCGATCACCTGATCGCCCACATCTCGTCGAACCCGCTGATGGCGCGTCCGCTCGACGGCTCGGACGAGCGATCCGCGGGCGCTGATCGACTACATCGCGTCGATGCGCCTCACCCGCGAGCTGCCCGGCCCGCATCGTGCTGCCCGGGCACGGCGACCCGATCACGGACCATCGCGAGCTGATCGACGACCGCCTGGCGATGCACCGCCGGCGCGCCGGAAGCTGCTGCGGCCTGATCGCCGACGGCGCCGCGCTCGCCGTACGAGCTGGCGCAGGACATGTGGGGGAACGTCGCCGTGACACAGGCGTTCCTGACGCTCTCGGAGGTGGTCGGACACGCCGACCTCCTGGTCGCCTCGGGCCTGGTCGCCGAGGTCGAGGGCAGACGACGGGATCGTCGCGCTTCGAGGCCACGGGAGCGCGACGGCGAGGTCGTGCTGCCCGGTGACGTAGTCTGCCGCGTGAGTAACCCAGGGCCGACCGGGGTATGAGATCTGAGATGAGCACCGCGACGGTCACATCACCGCCGCGGATCGAGGCACGTCCCGATCCGGCCGAAGCCGCCGCACGCGTGCTGCCAAGAAGCGGATGCTGGTGATCGTCAACCCGTACGCGACGACCGTCTCCGACCGGCTCAAGAACCTGGTCGTCTACGCGCTGCAGGGCCGCTACGACGTCGAGGCCGTCTCGACCCAGGCCCAGAACCACGCCACCCAGATCTGCCGCGAGGCCCGCGAGGAGGGCTACGACATCGTCGTCGCGTTCGGCGGCGACGGCACCCTGAACGAGGTCGCCAACGGCCTCGCCGGCACCGACGTGCCCGTCTCGGTCCTGCCCGGGCGGCTCCACCAACGTGGTCGCCCGCACGCTCGGGATCCCCAACGACGTGGTCGACGCCACCGAGCACCTGCTGGGGCTGGCGGACGACTTCGAGCCTCGCAGGATCGACCTCGGCATCGCCAACGGGCGCCACTTCGTCTTCTCGCTGCGGCGCCGGCCTCGACGCCACGGCCGCCGCACGCGTCGACTCGAACCCGCGGCTCAAGCACGGGGCCGGCCGCTGGTTCTACACGTACTCGACGGTCGCGGGCTTCTACACCAAGTACCTGCGCAACCCCGTCCGGATGAGCGTCGAGGTCGAGGGCCAGGGCCGCGTCCGAGGGCGTCACGGCGCTCACCCAGAACTCCGACCCCTTCACCTACTTCGGCAAGCAGCCCATGCGCGTCTGCGAGGGCGCCGCGCTCGACAACGGCACGCTGTCGCTGGCGGTGCTCCGGCGCGCGACCCAGCGCGACGTGCCCTCGATCGCGGCGCGGGTCCTCGCGACCGGCCTCAGCCTGCCCGAGCACCGCCAGATCGATCACTTCGAGGGGCTTGCACGGAGGCGCGCGTCGAGTCGATCTCGCGCGACTCGCGAGAACCGGATCCGTCCCTTCGCCGGTGCAGGTCGACGGCGACCCGATCGGAAGCCACGGCGAGCTCGACCTCGGGATCGATCCGGGCGCCCTGACCGTCGTTGCCTGACAACGACTGCCTGTTCTGCTCGATCGCGGCAGGCGAGGCCGACGCGCACATCGTCTTCGAGGACGAGATCTCGCTCGCGATTTCTCGACATCCGCCCGCTGTTCCCCGGTCACACGCTGCTGATCCCGCGCGAGCACCACGAGGCGCTCTGGGACCTGCCGGACGCGTTGGTCGAGCCCTACTTCGCGAACGTCCGCACGCCTCAGCTCGGGGATCCGCGAGGCGATGGACGCGCAGCGGCACGTTCGTCGCGATGAACAACATCGTCAGCCAGTCGGTGCCCCACCTCCACACGCACGTCGTCCCGCGCAACCGCAAGGACGGCCTGCAAGGGGTTCTTCTGGCCACGCACGAAGTACCCCAGCGACGCGGAGGCGGCCGAGGTGGCGGCCCGGATCCGGCCAGGCTTGCGCCGGGCTGAGGGCGAACCGGCTCACGATCGGCCGGCACGACCCTAGTGTTGCTTCAGGATGCCCTCTGATCTGGCGCTCGTCGCCGCCATGTACCCGCCCGATGGGCTCGACTGGGCTGCGCTGATGGCGGACCCCACGACGGGGCGGCGCTACCGCGAGGCCGCCGAGCCGCGGATCGCCGAGGACTTCGAGATGCTCCCTGTCCAGCCACCAGGGGCCAGCCGAACCGTCATCTCCGGGTTCGAGGCCTACCTCGCCGGGATGCGCGCCGTCATGGAGGCGTTCAGCAGCTTCCGGATCTGCGCCCAGAGCTTCATCGCCATCGACGGCGGGGTCCTCGTCGTGACGACGCTCGACGGCGAGACGATCGGCGAGCCGCGCAGGTTCTCCGGCGAGGGGGGAGCGATCTTCGAGCTGAAGAACGGCCTCATCGCCCGTGTTCGCGAGTTCGACAACCGCGCTGACCTCTATGCCGCCGGCGGAATCTCGGAGGAGGAGGCTCGGCGGCGCGCCGTTCCCGCCGGGGAGCTCATCGGGACCGCCCCCTGATGGCCCGCGGGGTTCCCGCCGAGCCGGCCTAGCCGGCCGTGTTCGGCAGCCGCCAGCCGACGTTGTGAGCGACGAGGCCGGCGCCGTCGATCAGGCGGAACGTGGCCTGCTCGCGGTCGCCGGACACCGCCAGCCGCACCGCGTCGGTGCCGGCCCGGCCGAGCTCGACCGGCGAGAGCGGCCAGCGGCCGAAATCCCCGGGTAGCGCTCGCTGAGCCAGCGCGACCCCGAGCCGTAGCGGGCGAAGGTGCGCAGCAGGCCCGCGACGCTCTCGCGGTGGCGGTGGCGGACGAACGCGCTCGGGCGGAAGTCCAGCTCCCAGCCCGCCGTCCTGCAGGCGCAGGCAGAAGTCCACGTCCCCGGCCGAGCGGATCCCCTCGACGAACCCGCCGAGCTCGTCGAACGCGGCTCGCCGCACCAGGAGGTTCCCGGTCGCGGCGATCGTGCGCCCGCGGCCGTAGAGCCCGTCGGTCTGGCTCAGCACCTTGCGGTCTCGCGCGTAGCGAGCGGCGAGCGCGCGCCTGGTCCTCCTCGCCCAGGATCTCCCCGGCGACGGCGCCGGCGCCATCGCCGCGAGGGGCTCCGCGAAGTAGGCATCGAGGATGTCCGGCTCGCGGGCGTGCAGTCGTCGTCCATGAACAGGAACCACTCGCCATCGCGCGGCGGCCGCTCCGGCGTTTCGCGCGTGGTAGGAGGAGCGCTCGCCGCTGGCGGGCACCACCTGGGCGATGCCCGTCGAGCGGCGCAGCATCCGCCGCCCGAGTTGTCGGCGACGATCAGCTCGTCGCCCTCGCGCCGCTCGATCGCTCGCGAGCGCCGCGGCGCAGGGGCCTGGTCTCGCCGCCGCCGAATGGAACGACGACGCTCACCGGCGGGCGGGCGCCCGTCATTCGGTGGGCGTCACCCGGTAGGCGTCGAAGACCGACTCGACGTTGCGCAGCTGCCCGACGCAGCCGCGCAGCTGCTCGGTGTCGCCGACCTCGACCACGAAGCGGTTCTTGACCATGGGGTGCTTGGTCGTGCACTTGGCCTCGAGGATGTTCACCCCGGCCTCGGCGAAGGCGCGCGAGAGGTCCTCGAGCAGGCGGGTGCGGTCCCACGCGTCGACCTGGAGCTCGACCCGGTAGGAGGTGGAGTTGTCGCCGGCCCACGAGACGTCGGTGAAACGCTCGGGGGCCTTGCGCAGCGCGATCACGTTCTTGCAGTCCTCGCGGTGGATCGTGATCCCGCGGCCCAGCGAGACGTAGCCCACGATCTCGTCGCCCGGGACCGGGCGACAGCACTTCGCGAGGCGCACCATCACGTCGTCGACGCCCTTGACCTCGATCCCGTACTCGCGTCGCGTCCTGCGTGCGGCGCTGGCGCTCGTCGCGGCCCTCGAGCACGCCGGCGAGCCGGGCCTCGGTCTCGTCGCCCGCCACGGCCTCGCCCTGCTTCAGCCGCTGGAAGACCTTCGTGGTGACGGTCTTCGAGGAGATCTTGCCCTGCCCCAGCGCGATGTAGAAGTCGTCGCCCTTACGGAAGCCCATCTCGCGGATCACGTCGGCGAGCAGGGGCGAGCCGGCGATGCGCTGCATCGGCAGGCCGCGCTTTCGCAGCGCGGTCTGGAGCTCCTCGCGGCCGCGGCGCTCGGCGTCCTCGCGGCGCTCGCGGGTGAGGAAGGCACGGATCTTGCTGCGAGCACGGTTCGTGCGCACCAGGGCGAGCCAGTCACGCGACGGGCCACGCTCCTGCTTGGCGGTGAGGATCTCGACGATGTCGCCGCTTCGCAGCTGGTAGTGGAGCGGGACGATCTTGCCGTTCACCTTTGCTCCGACGCAGCGGTGCCCGACGTCGGTGTGGACGGCGTAGGCGAAGTCGAGCGGCGTCGAGCCGGCGGAGAGGTTCTTGACCTCGCCGCGCGGCGTGAAGACGAAGACCTCGTCCTCGAAGAGGTCCACCTTCAGGGCCTCGAGGAACTCGGCCGGCTCCTGCCCGCCCTCCGCCTCCAGGAGCTGGCGCAGCCAGACCATCTTGCTGTCGGCGTCGGCCTTCGGGCCCGACCCCCTCCTTGTAGATCACGTGAGCCGCGATCCCGTACTCGGCCAGCTCGTGCATGTCCGGCGTCCGCAGCTGGATCTCCAGCGGCCTGCCCTCGGGCCCGATCACGGTCGTGTGGAGCGCCGAGTAGAGGTTCAGCTTCGGCGTCGCGACGAAGTCCTTGAAGCGGCCGGGAAGCGGCTTCCAGATCGAGTGGATGATCCCGATCGCCCCGTAGCAGTCCTTGACCGAGCCGACGATGACCCGCATCGCGGTGAGGTCGTAGATCTCGTTGAACTCGCGGCCCTTCTTGGTCATCTTCGAGTAGATCGAGTAGAAGTGCTTGGCGCGGCCGGAGATCTCGGCCTCGATCCCGACCTTGGCCAGCTCGCCGCGAGGAACTCGCCGGCCTCGGTGACGTAGGCCTCGCGCTCCTCACGCTGCTGGGCGACCAGCTTCTTGATCTCGTCGTACTTGCGCGGGTGCAGGCGCGCGAACGCCAGGTCCTCGAGCTCCCACTTGATCGCGTGGATCCCCAGCCGGTGGGCCAGCGGCGCGTAGATCTCCAGCGTCTCGCGAGCCTTGTCCAGCTGCTTCTGCTTCGGCAGGGCCTCCAGCGTGCGCATGTTGTGGAGGCGATCGGCGAGCTTGATCAGGATGACCCGGACGTCCGTGGCCATCGCGACCATCATCTTCCGGTAGTTCTCGGCCTGGTGCTCGTCGCGGCTCTGGAACGTGATCTCGGTGAGCTTGGTGACGCCGTCGACGAGCTGGGCGATCGATTCGCCGAAGGACTCCTCCACCTCGTCGAGGCTGGCGCTGGTGTCCTCGACCGTGTCGTGCAGCAGAGCCGCGCAGAGCGTCTCGGTGTCGAGCCGCAGGCCCGCGCAGATCTTCGCCACCTCGACGGGATGGGTGATGAAGTCCTCGCCGGAGCGGCGGCGCTGGTCGGCGTGGTGATCGCAGGCGAACGCGAAGGCGCGCTCGACGGCCTCGCGGTCGACCTTGTCGTCCCCTTCCTCGGCGTGCTCGGCGACGACCGCGAGCAGGTCCCCGAGGAGGTCCCGCTCGTCCGGCGTGAGCTCCTTCGTGATCTCGTCGACCGGGGGCGGCCGTGTGCTCCCCGCTCTCCCCCACGCGCGTATGACCGCGGTGGGGCTCCACCCCGTTCGTCTCTAGCTCGGTTGTCTTCGCCTGCTCAGGTATCGGCGGCCTTCCTCACATCGAGCGCGGTAGGCGTTAAACGCCTGCGATCGCGCCAGGTCGGTGCCCTCCGAGGATACGACGCGGGCACCGCCCCGGAGGGCCTGGAACCGTCCCATCCGCGGGCGCACGAGTCCGAGCTCGGCCAGCACCCGCAGGCGCGCGCCGCCACCTCGGGCGAGCGTGGATGGGCGCCCTCGCCGGCGAGCGCGCGCCGCAGCGCAGCCGGCGTCGACCGCCGTCGCCGCCGGCGGCCAGCTCGCCGAGGCGGCGGTAGAGGCTGCCGAGGGCCGGGCGCGACGGCCACTGCGCCTCCCAGGCCCGCAAGCGCGAACTCAACCTCGGCGGGCCCCCAGGCCAGATGCAGGAACCCGCGAGCTCCGAGCGGTCGGCGAGTACCTCGAGCGCCGGCGCCGGCGGCGGGTCGATCAGGACCACGTGCTCGAAGCCGGGCAGCAAGCCGGGCTCGCGCTCGAGACGCGCCCAGTCGGCGAGCACGACGCCACCCGCGGCAAGGATCGCTCGGCGCCGTCGGCCTGCGTCGTCGCCGTGGGCGGCCGCGGCGAGCGCCACCGGCGCCGCCGCCGAACCGGGCCGGAGCCGCAGCGCGCTCGACCAGCGCCCGGCGGCGGAGCGCGTCGGCGCAGACCGCGAGGACGGGCTCGCCGCTGGAGGCCAGCGCCGCGACGGTCGCGACGCCCGAGCGCGCCCCGGCGGTCGACGACGGCCCGGCGGGCGCCGCACTACCGGCGCTGGACGCCACGTGGCGTCCAGCGGCGCCTCGGCCTCGGCGCGGACCCGCTGCTCCCACTCCTCCTGGCCGGGATCGCCGGCCGGGCTCGCCCGCCGGCGACTCCTCGGGCTCGTCGTAGAGCTCGCCGAGTACCACCCGGGGCTCGACGGCCCCGTTCCAGTGGTTGAGCTCGAGGCTGACCGAGACGTCCATCGCCCCGGCCTCGGCCGCCTTCGCGAGCGATCCGTTGACGCCGAAGGCGACGCCCCGGGCGCGGGCGCTGGCTCCCTCCAGGCTGAAGCGGGCGTGCCGCTCCCCCTCTCCCATCGGCCGCACGTCGCGCAGCCGCGCCCCGGGAACGATCAGGCGCACCGGCGGGTTGCCCTTGCCGAACGGCGCGAGCCGTCCGAGCTCCCGCGCGACGTCGAGCCCCAGCTCGTCGGCGCCCACCACGGCGTCGATCCGCTCGAGCGTGCGCGGGAGGCCCGTCGCCGAGCGCCTCCGGCACGTGGGCCGCGAAGGCCGTCGCGCAGCGCGGGGATCCGCTCGGCCGCGAGCTCCAGCCCCGCGGCGGCGCGGTGCCCGCCGAAGCGCTCCAGGTGCTCCGAGCACGCCCGGAGGCCGGCCAGCAGGTCGTAGCCGGGGACGCTTCGGCCCGAGCCGCGCGCGCGGCCGCCCTCGTCGATCGCCAACAGCAGGACCGGGCGTCCCGTGCGCTCGACCATCCGCGAGGCGCAGATCCCGACGACGCCCGGGTGCCAGCCCTCGCCCGCGATCACCAGGCCCGCGGCGTCGGCATGCCTCGGCCGGCAGCTCGCCTCAGGGCCGTCTCGGCGCGCGTCGAGCGACCTCGCGCTCGGTCTCGCGGCGCTCGTGGTTCGCGCGGTCCAGCTCGGCTGCGATCTCAGCTCGGCACGGTCCTCGTCGTCGGTGAGCATCAGCTCGACCCCCGCATCGGCGCGGTAGAGGCGCCCGGCGGCGTTGATGCGAGGAGCGAGGCGGAAGGAGAGGTCGCCCTCGTCCAGGCGCTCGGGCTCGATCCTCGCCGCCGGCATCAGCGCCCGCAGCCCGGGCCTGGTCCCGCGCGGCGGGCCTGCTCGAGGCCCGCGGCGGACGAGCGTGCGGTTCTCACCGTGGAGCGGGCACCATGTCGGCGACCGTCGCGAGCGCCACCAGGTCGAGGTCCACGTCGGCCTCGGCGCCCCGCAGCGCCTGGGAGATCTTGTAGGCGACCCCCGTCGCGCAGAGGTCGGCGCACGGGTAGCCGCTGATCTCTGGATGGATGATCGGGCAGTCCGGGAGCTCGCCCGACGGCTGGTGGTGGTCGGTGACGATGACCTCGATGCCGTGCCCGGCGGCGAGCTCGACCTCGTCGCGGGCAGGTGATGCCGCAGTCGGTGGTGATCAGGAGCTCGGTGCCGCGCTCGCGGAGCCGCTCGACGCCCACCGGCCGTGAGCCCGTAGCCGTCCCCCATGCGGTCGGGGATGTACCAGTCGCAGTCCGCCCCCAGCGAGCGCAGGGCGCCGATCAGGATGGCGGTCGAGCAGACCCCGTCGGCGTCGTAGTCCCCGTGCACGGTGATGCGCCGGCCGTCGGCGATCGCGGCCGGAATCCGCTGGACGACGTCAGCCATCCCCTCGAAGAGCAACGGGTCGTGCGACTCGCTGGCGTCGAGGAACGCGCGCGCCTCCTCGACGGTGCGGTGCCCGCGCCGGACGAGGGTGATCGCGACCGGCTCGGAGAGGTCGAGCTCACGCACCAATGCCTGCGCCTCGGCGAACGCGTACGGCTCGAGGCTGAAGCCCTTCGCGGGCAGGCGGTCGGGTGCGGCAGATGCCTCCACGCCCCGACCGTAGGGTCGGGACAGGACGGAACCGCGGGCCTAGGCCTCCGCGGCCTCTTCCTCCCGGCGGGCGCCGATGAAGTACACGATGGCCACGCCGGCCGCGGTTCCCGGCACGGCCGCGAGCAGCGTGACGATGTCGGTGTCCCCGATGCTCTCGCCGAGGCCGATCTGGACGAGGGCGCCGGTGACCATGGCGCCCGCCGTCGCACCCAGGAACGCGCCGACGATTCCGCCCCAGAACCTGTCGGGGACGAACACCGTGAAGTGCCAGAGCGCGACGCCGACCGTGAACCAGACCAGTGCAGCCATCAGCGCGGCCTCCCGTGCTTCTCTACGCTTCTGTTGCTGGCGCTCTCTTGCGGCGCTCCTCGCGCGCGGCACGCTTCTCGGACTCCGGGATCGCTGGTCTGCTCCGGCGCAGTGCTCGTCAACGGCGGAGCCGTGCCCTCGGAGTCGCGCGCCTCGCCCGTTGATGCAGCCGCACCAGGCGTCGGCGGCGTCGCGCGCTCGACCGGCTCGGGCTCCACCGCCGTGGCCACGGCGGTGCCGCCGCCCTCGGGCTCGAGCTCGGCGTCCTCCGCCCGGGTGGCTCCTCGCCCGGGGCCAGCGTGTGACGCTCGGCCTCGTCGATCTTCGCGACGACGTTGTCCTCGGGGAAGGTGGGCACGTAGCCCATCGCCTCGATGATCCGCGCGCGCCGGCTGCGGTAGGCGGGCTCGCGCTCCTTCCAGTGCGCGAGCACCGGCGAGGCGATCAGGATCGAGGAGTAGGTACCGGAGGCGACTCCGACCATCATCGCGAAGGCGAAGGCGCGCAGCGTCTCGCCGCCGAACACCAGCAGCACGGCGATCAGGAACACCGTCGAGAGGCCCGTGATGAGCGATCGGGTGAGCACCTCGTTCATCGAGCGGTTGACGATCTGGGAGAAGGCGGCGCGCGGCATCCGCGGCACGTTCTCGCGAATTCGGTCGAGCACGATGATCGTGTCGTACATGGAGTAACCCAGGATCGTGAGGAACGCGGCGACCGTCGCGCTCGTCACCTCCTGGCCGAGCAACGCGTAGACGCCTGCCGTGATCAGGATGTCGTGGATCAAGGCGATCAGCACCGGCACGGCGTACTTGCCCTCGAACCGGATCGCGACGTAGGCGCAGATCACGAGCAGCGAGAAGACGATGGCCACGAGGGCGCTGCGCGCGACCTGCTCGCCGAAGGTCGGGCCGATCGACTGGGAGTCGAAGCCCTGCGTGCCGCCCTCGAGGCCGAACTCCTCCTCGAGCGCCTCCTGCGCCATGCCGATCTGGTCCGGCGGGATCTTCGCCTGGATCTGGAGCACGTTCGTCGCCGAAGTCCGCGCCCTCGGTGGAGCTCGGTCTCCTGGATCTCGGCCGCGTCGGCGCCGTCGATGCCCCGCATCGACCAGCGCCGTCCGGACCTCCTCGGCCGTCGCGCCGCCTCGTCGAGGCTCACGGTGATCCGCGTGCCCGATTCGAAGTCGATCCCCAGGTTGAGCTGCTTGGTGGCGAACGCGAAGGCGCCGACCAGCAGGATGATCCCCGAGATCGAGAAGAACCAGCGGCTGGCGCCGATGAAGTCGAAGTGCCACCCGTCGCCCTCGCCGGACGCGCCCAGGGCAGCCGGTGAGCGCATGAACCGGGCACGGCCGAACACGCCGAGGATCGCCTGCGTGAAGAGGACCGCGGTGAAGAGCGAGACGATCGTCCCGATGCCGAGCGTGAAGGCGAAGCCCTTGACGCCGGCCGAGGCGAGGACGAAGAGGATGAACGCCGTGATCAGGGTGATCACGTTCGCGTCGATGATCGTCGCGATGCCCTTGCGATAGCCGGTGGCGATCGCGGACGCCATCGATTTGCCCGCCCTCGCCTCCTCCTTTATTCGCTCGAAGATGACGACGTTCGCGTCGGCCGCGACTCCGATCGTGAGCACCAGTCCCGCGATGCCCGGCAGGGTCAGCGTGATCGGGATCAGCTTGATCATCGCCAGGAAGAAGACCGCGTAGATCAGGAGGCCAAGGCCGGCGACGAGGCCGAGCACGCGGTAGTAGGCGATGAGGAAGAGCAGGACGAGGATGAGGCCGATCAGCCCCGCCTTCAGGCCCTGGTCGAGCGCCTCCTCGCCGAGGGTGGCCGAGACGGTGCTCTGGCTGACGAGCGTGAGGTCGACCGGCAGGGCGCCGATCTGGAGGAACTTCGCGAGGTCCTGCGCCTCGGTGATCGTGAACGAGCCACTGATCTGCGCGCCGGTGCGGCCGTCGATCCCCTCGGGGTTCTCGCAGAAGTCGATGATCGGGCGCGAGACGATCTCGTTGTCGAGCACGATCGCGAAGTGATCGGAGAAGTTGCCACCACCGTCCGGGTGTCTGGCAGGCCGTGGCGGCGCCGGGCTTGGCGGCGCCGCGCTGGGCGATCCGGGCGGTGACCTCCGCGAAGGCCTCACGCCCCTCGTCGGTGAAGGTGAAGGTGACGTTCGGCTGACCCGACTGGTCGGTCTCCTGCTTCGGGTCCTTGATCTGGTCGCCCTCGACCTCGGGGCGGTCCTTCAGCACGAAGTACTCGGCGGGGCGCCCTCGCTCTCGTCGATCTCGGTCGCGGGATCGTCCGACGGCGGCTCGGCCTGGACCACCACCGTGCCCTGCGGGACCGACAGGACCTCGGTGCCCTCCGGCTGCTTGCCGTCCGGCGAGTCGAGGAACAGGTCCTCCTCCTCCTCGGCCGGGCCGGCGAGCAGCTCCGAGCGTGTTCTCGTCGAAGAGGTAGTAGGTGGGGCCGGTCGTGGTGCACAGGTCCTGGAAGCACTCGGGCTTCTGCTCGCCCGCGAACTCGACCGCGTCGTAGAGGCGGTTGAACCGGCGCTCGGTCGCGTTGTCGAGGTCCGGGTTCTGGCGGGATGACGTTCTTCTCGAAGTCGTAGAGGAAGAGCTGGGCCGTGGTGCCGACCTGCTCGATCGCCCGCTCGGCATTGGAGACGTCGGGCAGCCCGACCTCGATCTGGTCCGGGCCGACCTGGGCGATCTCCGGCTCGGAGACGCCCAGCTCGTCGGTCCGCTCGCGGAGGATGTTGATCGCCCGCTCCATGTCGTCGGGGCTGATATCGGGGTTCTTCGCGGTGGGGTTCGCCTGGTAGACGAGCTCGGTGCCGCCGCGCAGGTCAAGGCCCAGCACGGTGTCCTTCGCCGTGATGGCGTAGACCGATGCCGCCGTCAACAGCACGACGAGGGCCAGGACTATGAGATTTCGGCGCCGGTTTCCCATGGTTCAGCGACCCGCCCCGACGGCCGGGCGCGGCGCCCTGAGGTTATCTGCCACTACTCAGGAGTGAGGACGAGCAGCAGCCCGCCGTCGTCGTCGTAGGCGGGAAAGAGGTCGGCGACGGCCTCGGCGGGACGATCGCCCTCGGCCACGACGCGTACTCGCTTGCCCAGCGAGCGCACTCCCCACTCGAGCGTGGTCTCGATGGGATCCGTGGTGCCGTTGCCCTCGGTCTCGGGATCGGGCGGCGCATCACCGCCCTCCTGCCACTCCAGCCCCAGGACCTCGCGGACGGGCCGGCCGATGACCTGCTCGTCCTTCAGGCCCGTGAGCTCGTAGCCGCCCTTGCCGATGTCGATCAGGCGGGCGTCCGAATCGCAGGTGAAGAACGCGGCGCCGGGCGCCGGGTAGTAGTCGTCGAGGAGCTCGAAGAGGAAGCCAAAGCCGCACTTGGAGCACCCCTTCGGGCGGTTGGACAGTCCGGCCGTGCGCTCGCCGCTGAGCTCCCGGTTCCCGCAGTTCGGGCAGATGAAGAACGCCACGCCCACAGGCTAGCGGGGGCGCCATAAGGGAAACCTCAGCGCGTCTGGCCTAGAACAGGCTGGCGGCTTGCTCCGGCAGCTCCACGCCGAGGTGCTCTGCACCCCGCGGCGTGATCACGCGGCCGCGCTGCGTCTTCTTGATCAGGCCCTGCTGAAGCAGGAAGGGCTCGTAGACGTCCTCGATCGTGTCGGGCTCCTCGTCGACGACGGCCGCAAGCGTGGTGAGGCCCACCGGGCCTCCCGAGAACTTCACGGCGATCGCGTCGAGTATCGCCCGGTCGTGGCGGTCCAGCCCCAGCGGGTCGACCTCCAGGAGCCCGAGCGCCTCGGTCGCGACCTCCTCGGTGACCACGCCGCCTCCGCGCACCTCGGCGAAGTCGCGCACGCGCTTGAGCAGGCGGTTGGCCACGCGTGGGGTGCCGCGCGAGCGCTGGGCGATCGCCACGGCGCCCGCGGGCTCGATGCTCGACCTCGAGGATGCCGGCGCTGCGGACGACGATGCTCGCCAGGTCGTCGGCGTCGTAGTGCTCGAGGCGGTGCGAGACGCCGAAGCGGTCGAAGAGCGGCTTGGAGAGCAGCCCCGCGCGGGTGGTCGCGCCGATGAGGGTGAACGGGGGCAGGTCGAGCGTGACGGTCCGCGCCCCGGCACCCTGGCCCAGCACGATGGGCAGCCGGCGGTCCTCCATCGCCGGATACAGGGTCTCCTCGACGGCCGGATTCAAGCGGTGAACCTCGTCGATGAAGAAGACCGAGCCCGGCTCGAGGGCGGTCAGGAAGGAGGCGATGTCGCCCTTGCGCTCGAGCGCCGGGCCGGCGGTCTGGACCAGCGGCGCCTCGAGCTCGGCGGCGACGATGTGGGCGAGCGAGGTCTTGCCCAGTCCGGGCGGGCCCGGCGAGCAGCACGTGGTCGAGGGCCTCGCCGCGGCGCCGGGCGGCCTCGATGAAGACCTCGAGCTGGCCGGTGACCTGCTCCTGGTTGACGAACTCCGACAGGCGCGGCGGCCGCAGCGAGCGGTCGAGCTCGTCGTCGGGACTGGCCACGCGGATCTCGGCCATCGGGGGGTCTGACCCGCTGCCGCTATCCAGGGTCCGAGCCCTCGCTTCCGATGGGGTCTGACCCCTCGGGCTCGGGCCCGTCGGGGCCCTCGGCGAAGTTCGGGTCGCGCGCGATGCTCAAGCCGCGGCCTTCTTGAGGGCGGACGAGATGAGGATCTCGGGCGATTCTCCGTCGACGCCGTCAAGCAGCTTCTCCGCCTCGGTGAGCGTGTAGCCGAGGTGCATCAGCCCGTCGCGCGCCAGCGAGCGCGGGTCGTCGGGATCGCCGTCGGCGACCGCCACGCTCTCCTCTAGCTGGCCGGTCACCTTCTCCCGCAGCTCCACGATCACGCGCTCCGAGGTGCGCTTGCCGATCCCGGGAACCGCCTGGAAGCGCTTAGCGTCGCCGGCGGCAAGCGCCTTCAGGAGCTCGCGCGGGGTTCCGCCCGAGAGGATCGCGATCGCGACCTTCGGCCCCACACCGGAGACGGAGATCAGGCTGAGAAAGAGGTCGCGCTCCTCCTCGCTGGCGAAGCCGTAGAGGTTGAGCGAATCGTCCCGGGCCACCAGGTGTGCGTGCAGGATCGGCGTGCTTGCCCCGTGCGGGCACGGCCTTGAGCGTCTCGGCCGAGACCGCGAGCCTGTAGCCGACGCCACTCGCGTCGATGACCACGTGGTCGGGGCGCCGAACCAGCACCTCACCGGAGACGGAGGCGATCACGAGCGCCTCCTCCGCGAGTTCGTCCAGGGCGATCGGCGGCCCGCCGTCGCGGGCGACCGGAGCGAAGGAGTGCGCCGGACGCGTGTGGCTCGCGTGGCAGATCGCGACCGCCAGCGCGTCTGCGGCGTGATCGGACTCGGGCGGCGCGGGCAGGCCAGGAGGGCCCCGACCATCTGCTGCACCTGCGCCTTGACGGCAGCCCCGGAGCCGCAGACCGACATCTTCACCGCCTGCGGTGTGTAGTCATGGGTGGGCACGCCCGCCTGCGCGGCGGCGAGCATGGCGACGCCGCGCGCCTGCCCGACCGCGATGGCGGAGCTTGGTGTTCTGGCCGAAGTAGAGGTCTCTCGAGGGCGACGGCGACCGGCTCGTGCCAGCCGATCAGCTCCGAGAGCGACTCGTGGATCCGCGCCAGGCGGTCACCCGGAGACGCGGAGGGCGGCGCCTCGATCACGCCGCCGTCGATCGCGTTCATGCGCCCGCCCGCAACGCGGACGACTCCGAAGCCCGGTACTGGCCAGCCCTGGGTCGATGCCCATGACAACGATCACACCTGTTGATTCTGGAACCGGCCCCGGATGCCTCTTTCGGGGCGGGCCCTGCGGCGTTCAGCGGGGGCTGTACTTGATCCGGAGCTTCACGCAGTGCACCGTCCCTGCGTGCGGGGTCACCGACCCGTCGCGGACCTCCAGCTCCCAGTCACCCCTCGTCCGCACGTTCATCTGCCTGAAGATCTTGAATGGGGTCGCCGGCGGGTTGTACGTGCCCGGAAACGGAGCGGTCCCATCGCTGAGCGGCGTGTCGGCCTGATCGTCGAAAACGGTGAAGTTCCCGTTGCAGTTCCCGGGCCCGGTGCCCAGGTTGGCCCCCTCGAGGAAGGCACCCGCTGCCATGTCGGCCGAGTACTGGGTGTCGCCGACGCGCCCATCAGGCCGCCTCGGCCTCCTCGAGGAGCGCCTCCGGGATGTCGAAGTTCGCATGGACCGCGTCGACGTCGTCCTGTTCGTCCAGCGAGTCCATCAGCCGCATCATCGCGCGCGCCTCGGCCTCCCCGCTCACCTCGACGACCGCGTTCGGCTCCATCACCAGCTCCGCCGACTCGACCTTGACCCCTGCAGCGTCCAGCGCGGCCCTGACGGCCCGGAAGGTCCTCGACCGGCGCTGAGCACCCGCAGCGAGTCACCGTCGGCCTGCACGTCCTCGGCGCCCGCGTCGATCGCGACCAGCACGTCGTCCTCCGAGTAACGCGAGCCGTCCACGGTGATCGCACCCTTCTTCTCGAACTGCCAGGCGACGGATCCAGGCTCGCCCAGGCTGCCGCCGTGCTTGTCGAAGGCGTTGCGCACCTCGGCGGAGGTCCGGTTGCGGTTGTCGGTTAGCGCCTCGACCAGCACCGCAACACCGGCAGGACCGTAGCCCTCGTACAGCGTGCGCTCGATCTGGCCCGCCGTCTCCGTCGCCGGTTCCGCGGTCGATCGCCCGCTGAATGTTGTCCTTCGGCATCGAGTAGGAGCGCGCCTTCTCGATCGCCGCGGCGAGCGTGTAGTTGGACTCGGGGTCTCCCCCGCCCTCACGCGCGGCGACCTGGATCGCCTTGGAGAGCTTCGTGAAGAGCGCCCCGCGCTTGGCGTCGGTGGCCGCCTTCTTGTGCTTGATCGAGGACCACTTGGAATGCCCGGACATGGCCCCTGATCTTAGGCGCGGCGCCGCCCCGGCGCACCGGGACGGCCCACTGCCGGAAGCGAGTTAGAGGCGTCCTGCCGCGACGGTCTTAGTCTCGTCGCCCTCGCACTGGCTGGTCGGCTTCACCTTGGCGAAGTACCTGCCGCCGTCGAATCCCCTGCCCCACTGGTAGCGATCACCGTTCTGGGTGGCTCTGTCACTGGCGACGCGGTCGGAGTCGCCGTTCTTCACCTGAAAGATCAGAACCTTGCGGTCGTCGGCGCAGTCGTTCTCGTTGGGGCTCTTGACCTCACCCTCGACCAGCCCGCCGCCGCCCTGGATGGTCACCTTCGTATTGGCCTGACCACGGGCGCCTGCCTGCCCCGAGGCCATCCCGAGCGCCAGGATCGCCGCCACCGCCGTACCTCCAAAGACTCTTGCCTTTACCTGCATCCCGCACATCCTTTCGTTGGTTTCTCGAATCCCCGCAGTGTGACCCTATACCGGCTGAGGCCGTTTCAGGGGCCTTTCGCTCGTACGAGCCCGAGTCGCAGTTGTTCGGCCTGTCCTCGCCACGCTGGTCCGTTTCGGGGCAGTCGTTGGCGAAGCCGATCGCCGGGCTCGCCGCGTTCAGGGCGATCGTCCTGGTCGGGCCGCCGTTGGCGGCAAGCGGACCGATGAGCGCCGAGCCCACGAACAGGTTGGGACCGGGTGCGAGCCCGGTGCAGTCCGATGGCGGCGCGGTGGTGACGTTCCCTTCGCCAAAGATGCCGGTGAGGACCGCACAGTCAGGGTTCGAGCCGCTGGACCCGACCTCGTTGGCGGCCACGATCGAGTCGTCGATGCCGAGCGTGCCGTTGAACTGTCGGATGCCGCCGCCGACCCCGCCTCCCGCGTTGTCGTTGTCGGCGACGTTGTAGGCGATGGTGGAGTTCGCTGATGTCGACGCTCGCGCCGTTGTCGGACATGACCCCTCCGCCCTCCGCCGAGGTCTCGTTGCCGGCGATCGTGGAGTTCGTAACCTGGACGTCGGGATCGCTCGTTCCGAACATCGGCGCGCCATCGGCCAGGATCCCTCCCCCCTTGTTCGCGAGATTCCCCGAGATCGTCGAGTCGTAGATGTCGCTCTCGGGGCCGCCCCCGTCCTGGGAGATCGTGTGGATGCCCCCGCCCTCGCCGGCGTTGTTGCCGCGGATCGTCGAGCGCTTGATCGTGAGGAAGGACCCGCGGTGGTGGATCCCGCCGCCAAACGCCGCGTCGTTGTCGCGAGACGACCACGTCCACCAGGGTGAGGAAGATCGCCTCGTTGTAGATGCCGCCGCCATCGGACCCTCCAGCCGCCCCGGGGTCGCCGCCCTTCAGCGTGAGACCGGTGAGCCTGGCCTTCTGGGGCGCCTCGACCGGCCCCTCGCCCAGTTCGAGCACCCGGTCGATCCCGTTCGCATCGATCCGGGTCTCCCTAGATCCCTCCCCCTCGATCCGGACGTCGTCGATCAGGTCGAGTCCGCCGCCAAAGAAGGGAAGTGGTGCCTCGTCTTCTGAGATGGAGAGCTCGTAGGTGCCACCGTCGAGGCGCACCACATCGCGGCCGTCAGCGATGTTCGCGTCGACCAGCGCCTCCCGCAGGGAGCAGTTGTTCGCCTTGCAGCCGTTGGGAGCGGGGTCGTCGAAGCGCGTGGGCTGGAACGTGTCGGCAACCGCGCTGGGAGCAGCAGCGGCAATGGTCAACATCCCCGCCGATCAGAAGTAAAGCCCCCAGCCGCCTCACGAGACCGACTCTAGAGCCAATCCCGCCGGATGTAAAGCCGGGGCCGCCTCAGACCTTGAAAGCGCCGTTCTCCTGCAGCAGCTCGCCGTCGACCTCGATCTTCCCGCCCTGGCGCAGGTCGCAGACGAGGTCCGTGTGGACGGCGGACTCGTTCGTGCCGCCCGACTCGGGGTACGAGGCGCCGACCGCCATGTGGACCGTGCCGCCGATCTTCTCGTCGAGCAGCACGTCGCGGGTGCCACGGTCGATCCCGTAGTTGGTCCCGATGCCGAGCTCGCCCAGCCGGCGAGCGCCCTCGTCGGTGTCGAGCAGCTTGATCAGGTAGTCCTCGTTGCGCTCGGCCGAGGCGTCGACGATCTTGCCGGCCTCGAACTTCAGGCGGACGCCGGTGACCTCGCGGCCGCCGATCACCGCCGGCAGGTGAAAGCTCACCTCGCCCTCGACCGAGTCCTCGATCGGGCCGGTGAAGAACTCGCCGTCGGGCATGTTGTGCTCGCCGACGCACGGGATGAAGGTGCGCCCCTCGACCCCGAGCGTGATGTCGGTGCCCGGGGCGGTGACGTGGACCTCCGAGTGGCCCTGGATCCACTCGGCCAGCCGGTCGCACTCCTCGGAGGCGCGCTTCCAGGCCCCGAGCGGATCGTCGTCGGTGGCGAGGCAGGCGCCGAAGTAGAAGTCCTCGAACTCCTGCAGGCTCATCTCCGCGTCGGAGGCGTAGCCGTTGGTCGGGAAGAGCGTGTAGACCCAGCGGTGCGCTGCCCTCGGCGGCCCGGCGTCATCGTCGTCTCCATCAGGTGCCGTGGTCGCCGCCTGGCGCTTGGTCTGTCGCGCCGGGTCGACCTGCGAGAGCTGGCGGGTGTTCGTGTCGGCGCCGATCGCGATCCGGCAGTCCGCCTCCTCGGCGGCCCATTCGGACGAGGGGCGAGACCCACTCGAGCTGGGCGTCGGAGGCGCAGCCGGTAGTAGGCGGCGGGCTGGCCCTCGAACGCCATCGCGACGATCGGGTGCCCGCCGGCGGCGAGGACCTCCTCGTAGACGGCGGCGATCAGCGGCTCGGCGGCCGATGCGCCCTCGATCACGCAGGTGTCGCCCTCGCAGACCTTCGTCGAGTAGCGGACGAGGATCTTGGCGAGGTTGGTCACGCGCGGATCTCTCAAACCTGACCCTCCTTCAGCCCCATTGCCGAGTCGCGACTCTATCCGGGCGGCGCTCGCCATCGCCATCAGAAGCGCGTGCACGCGCGGATCGTCGGTCAGCTCGGGGTGAAACGAGCAGGCGAGAACCGTCGCCGTCGCGCACCGCGACGGGGTGACCGTCGTAGCTCGGCGAGCACCTCGACGTCCGGGCCGTGGGACTCGACCCACGGCGCCCGGATGAACACGGCGCGCAGCGGCTCGGGGCCGATGCCCTGCGATCTCGAGGTCGGCCTCGAAGCTGGCGAGCTGGCGCCCGTAGGCGTTGCGCGGCACGGTCGCGTCCAGCAGGCCGAGGTGGTCGCGGTCGCACAGGATCATCCCGGCGCAGGTGCCCAGCAGCGGGCGGCCGCGACTCGACGTGGGCGCGGATCGCGGGCTCCAGCCCGTCGCGCTCGATCGCCTTCGTGATCGTCGTCGACTCGCCGCCGGGGATCACGAGCGCGTCCAGGCCCGCGATCTCCTCCGGGGTGCGCACCTCGACCGCGTCGGCTCCGAGCGTGGCGCAGCATCCGCGCGTGCGCGGCGAAGTCGCCCTGGCTGGCGAGGACGCCCACGCGCAGCGGCGTCTCGCCCGATCTCCGCGGGCGGAACTGCGGCGGTCGCCGGCCAAGCTAGGTTCCGCGGTGCTGGAGCAGCTCGCCGCGCTCGGCCAGCTCGGCGATGTCGTCGCCGCGCATCGGCTCGCCCAGGCCCATCGAGGCGGCGGCGACGCGCTCGGGGTCGTCGGCGTGTGTGGTCGCCTCGACGATCGCGCGCGCGCGGCGCTCCGGATCGGAGGACTTGAAGATTCCCGGAGCCGACGAAGTTGCCCTCGGCGCCGAGCTGCATGGTCAGCGCGGCGTCGGCCGGCGTGGCGATCCCGCCGGCGCAGAACAGCGGCACCGGCAGCCAGCCCAGCTCGGCGACCTCGCGCACCACCTCGAGCGGCGCGCGGAGCTCCTTGGCCTCGGCGGCCAGCTCCTCGGCGGGAAGCGTCTGCAGCCGCTTGATGCCGCCGACGATGCTCGCGCAGGTGGCGGACGGCCTCGACGATGTTGCCGGTGCCGGCCTCGCCCTTGGAGCGGATCATCGCCGCGCCCTCGCCGATGCGGCGCAGCGCCTCGCCGAGGTTGGTGGCACCGCAGACGAACGGCACCTCGAACGCGAGCTTGTCGATGTGGTTGGCCTCGTCGGCCGGGGTCAGCACCTCGGACTCGTCGATGTAGTCGACCTCGAGGGACTGCAGTACCTGGGCCTCGGCGAAGTGGCCGATCCGGGCCTTCGCCATGACCGGGATCGTCACCGCCTCCTGGATGCCCTTGATCATCGAGGGGTCGCTCATCCGCGCGACGCCGCCATCGCGGCGGATGTCGGCGGGCACGCGCTCGAGCGCCATCACGGCGACGGCGCCGGCGTCCTCGGCGATCCGCGCCTGGTCCGGGCGTGACCACGTCCATGATCACCCCGCCCTTCAGCATCTCGGCGAGGCCGCGCTTGACGCGGAATGTCGCTCGCTCGGTCACGCCAGCAGAGGATACGAGACCCGAAAGCCCCCGCACCGGGGAAACAATCGCCGGTGTTGTACTGGTGGGCGTGGCTACCGCGGCCCCAGTCGGCTGCGGTAATCGGCCGTCGAGTACTACTTCAGCTTGAGGATGCGGATGCGGTCCTTGTAGGCGCCCTTGTCGCGGGCGTAGACGCCGTGGGCCAGCGCCTGGACGATCGCCAGCAGGCTGGTGTTGGACCGGGTGAAGGACGGGCCGTTCGACGAGTAGTAGAGCGTGTAGGTCGGAGTGCTCGCCGATGTCGGAGAGGGTGGCGTCGGTGATCGACATCGTCGTCGCGCGGCGGTGCTTCGCCAGCTTCATGGCGCGGACGACGATCGGGTGGCAGCGGCCGGCTGAGAAGGCGATCACGAGGCTGTCCTCGTCGACCCGCGAGAGGCGGGTGATGGAGTCCTGGCGCGGGCTGGAGATGACCTCGGCGCGGATGTCGAGCAGGGCCAGCAGGTGACGCAGGTAGCGACGCGAAGAAGGCGAGCTGGTCGAGCCCGACGATCATCACCCGGTGGGCGCCGGCGAGGGCCGTCACGCAGGCCTCGACCTGCTCGCGGGTGAGGTTGCGGACGGTCTCCTCGACGTTGGCGTGGTCGGCGGCCAGCGAGGCCTCGAAGTCGGAGTGGTCGAAGTCGAACAGCGGAGCGCCGCCGCCGCCGTCGCCCTCGCCCTCGCGGCTGGCGGTACTCCTCGATCGCGGCCTGCTGAAGCTCGGGGTAGCCCTCGAAGCCGAGCGCCTGGGAGAAGCGGACGACCGTGGATGAGGACGTGTCGGCGCGGCGGGCCAGCTCCTCGGCCGTCTGGAAGGCGGCCTCGTCGAGGTGGTCGACGATGTAGCGGGCGACGTCCTTCTGCGACCGCGAGAACTCGTCGAAGCGCTCGGTGATGTAGGCGGAGAGCGTCTTGCCGTTGGGCCTGTTGGAGCGCGCTGGCGCGTGGCGCGCACGGCGGGCGGTCCGGACTTGGCGGCGGCGGGGCGGGACGTTGTCGCGGTCTTGCTCACGGCCGGATGTTTCGCCTCCGCTCCGGGTTTCCCTTCCGCCGCTGCAGGGATATTGCAAGCTCCGGCCCAGCAGGTGCACCGCGCGCGGCCGCGAATGTGGTTGGATCGCGCCCGAATGGACGCCGAGGAGGCCCTGCGCCTGACCAACCGGAACATGATCGCCTTCGACCTCGCGCTCGGCTCGGCGGCACTGCTGGCGCCCTCCGCGACGCTCGGGCGTGCTGGGCCACGACGAGCCCTCGCCGACGCGAAACAGCTCTTTCGCCGCTGTGGCCCGATCTGGCTCACGTTCGCGGCCGGCCCACCTCGTCGCCGAGCGCCGCGACGAGCCCGAGGACTGGTGGGCGCTCGCCTGGCTGCGCGGGACCGAGCTCGCCACCGACATCGTCTGGTCGGCCTCGCCGGCGTTCAACCGGCCCGGCGCCCGCGCAGGGCCTCTGGTTCGCTGGGCGCGCGCAACCTGGCGATGGCGCTCGGTTTCGGCTGGCTGGCGCGCGAGCAGGCGAAGCCGCGCGCGCCGGCTGCCGCCGCGCTAGCGGCGGCTGTCGGCCGGCGCTCAGGGGCTCCGGAGTCAGGGCGCTCGCCCGTGGGCGGGTTGCTCACGGTCGGCGGCGCGCTCGGGTCGGTGTCTGAGCGGCGGCTCGGAGTCGGCGCTCGAGCTGCTCGCGGCCGAAGAGGACCGGCTGCACTCGTGAAGCCGACATGCCGCGCCAGCTTCAGGCGCTCGAGCTGCGCCGACGCGAGCTCGGCCTGGGCCTTCGCGTAGGCGAACGCGTCGCCCGGCGTCGGCTGCGTCGACGCCGTCGCGCAGCCGGTCGATCCCCGCCTCTCGCGGCCTCCAGGTAGCCGCCCAGCGCGGCGTCGAGCGCCGGCGGCCGTCCAGCTCGGCGATCGCGTCCAGCTCGTCGCGTGAGATCGCAAGCAGCTCGCTCGGTCAGCTCCGCCGCCTCGTTCGCGGTCCGCGGCGGCGAGCCCTGGAGCCGCTCGAAGTCCGTCGTGCGCCTGCAGCGCAGATCTCGTCGCCCTCGGCGAGGAACTCAGCCTCCGACAGCTCCTCATCGGCGAACGGGCCCAGATCGAGGAGGATCGCGAGCCACCAGCACCACCGCGACGCCGAGGATGCCGAGCGCGATCCAGGCGGTGCGGTTGACTGGGCTTGGGCTCCATCGCGCGGGCCAGCGTAGATGGCGACCCCGGCGACGGCGCCGCTACTGGTACATGACGTAGTCGGGCACCGGCCGGAGGCCGAGGACCTGGCCGCGGGCTCATCAGGTTCTGATCGAGCTCGTAGAAGAGCGAGAACCCGTTGAAGAGGCCGTTGAAGCTGAGGGTCCTGTAGCCCGGGCGCTTGGCCGAGGGGCTGCCGATGCCGTCGAAGTTGAGCGTGATGTCCACCGTTGCCGGGCCGGTTGATCCTGCCGCTCCCCCTTCACGCTGTCCTCGCGGAACTGGTGGATGATCAGGGCTTCGGCGGCAGGTCGTGGTTGCGCGATGATGCGCTTGAGCATCTTCGCCGCCCGGTTGACCTTCTTCGACGCCCAGCGATCCGAGGTCCTCGCCGGGCTCCTCGCGCGGGCCCACGTTCCACTCCGCGTCCAGGGCGACGTCCACGTCGGGCTTCTGGATGAAGTTGCGCAGGTGGTCGCATCTCGTCGAGGGGGTCGGCCGGCCCGGCTGGATGTCGAGGATCAGGCGCCCGTTCATGTCGCGGATCTTCCGTGGTAGCGGCGGATCGTGTCCTTGCTGACCCGCGAGCGGCACTTGTCGTTCGGGCCCGAGCACTGGTGGCGATCACAGCTCACCAGGTCGAAGGCCTTGACCACGGGCTCGCGCGAGCCGCTCGCGGTAGGGCTTGACCTGCTCTTCGAGCTTCCTCGCCGCGCCGTTCAGCGACTTGCGCCCGATGATCGCCGAAGCCCGCCGGCCGCCCCGTAGAGCGACAGCACCTTGTCCTTCGGGAAGAGCGTCCCCCGGGAGCCTTCGCCCTCGATCGCCGGGAGCCGCGCCCTGCGCGCGGCTCCGAGGCCTCGAAAGCTCGCCTCCCACGGCTCGACCTCGGCCGCGGTGGGCGGTGCGGCCGACGGGCGAGCCGGTCCCGCCCGGCACCCGTCGCTTCCGACGGCGGAGGGCCGGAGCGAGGGCCGCGGTCGACGGAGATCGCGGCCAGGGAAACGGCCACGGCGAGACGCCGCGCCAGCGTCTGCGCGCGCGCACGGCGCTCATGCGCCGCTGGGTGTTCCTGCGATATCGCTCACGTTGCTCCCCCAACCCGAGCCTTTCTAGAAAGTAGCGGGTGTCCCTTCCCGCCGCGGGCCCTCACGCCCACCGCGCGGGCCGCGTCCTAGGCTGTGAGCCCGATCCGGAGGAGCACCGATGAGCAGCGACCAGCAGGCCAAGGCGACAGCGTTCCGAGCCCTTCACGAAGGTGACCCGTTCGTCATCCCCAACCCGTGGGACGCGGGCTCGGCCAAGATGCTCGAGGCGCTCGGCTTCACGGCCCTGGCCACGACCAGCGCGGGATTCGCGTTCACGATCGGCCGGCCGGATGGCGGAGTGACGCTGGACGATGTCGCCGCTCATGTGGCCGCGGTTGCCGAGGCGAGCGACCTGCCGGTGGCGGTCGACCTGGAGAACGGGTTCGGCGCCTCGCCCCAGGCGGCGGCCGAAGCGGTGCGGCGCGCCGCGGAGGCCGGAGCCGTGGGCGGCTCGATCGAGGACTGGGACCCCGGCGAGGAGCGGATCTACGAGCTGGAGCACGCCGTGGAGCGCGTCGCCGCGGCCGTCGAGGCCGCCCGCTCGCTCGACTTCGAGTTCACGCTCACCGGCCGCGCGGAGAACTTCCTGCGCGGCAACCCGGATCTCGACGACACGATCACCCGGCTCCAGGCGTTCGAGGCGGCCGGCGCCGACGTGCTCTACGCCCCGCTTCTCGGCAAGCCTGAGCAGGTCGCGGAGGTCCGCTCGGCCGTGGGAAAGCCGCTGAATGTCCTGATCCTCCCCGGCATGGACATGGCGGCGATGGTCGAGGCCGGCGCACAGCGGATGAGCGTCGGCAGCCAGCTCGCGTGGGTCGCGATCGCCGCCGCCGCGGAGGCGGCGGAACGCGTGCGGAACGGCGACCTGGACGCCCTCGACGCGCGGCCGGACGTCGACGCCTGGCTCGCATAGCACCGGCTCGCTCGATCATTTGTCCGCGACCCACTCGCTACCGGCCGGGCCGCGATAGATTCAGGCCATGCGCTTCCGGGGAGCGTCTCGAATCGCTGCGGCATGGGCACTGCTGGCGTGCGCTCCCGCCAGCGCCGCCACGATCGAGACCGAGACCGACGGCGACGACTTCGGCAATCCTGTGACGGCCGGGATCTGCACGCTGCGCGAGGCCGTCGAGGCCGCGCGGACCAACCAGCCCTTCGGAGGCTGCCCCAAGGGGGACGCGACGAAGCGCGATGTGATCCAGGTCGTCGGCGCGGCTTTCCTCGACGTGACCGCCGCCGGCCCTGACACCAACGCCGCCGGCGACCTCGACTACGACAAGGGAGGCAAGCTCACGATCAGGGGCGGAGAGTCATTCGACCCAGTCACGATCAGCGGCTTCGGCGCCTGGTCGACCCGGCTGCTCGAGATACGGAGGGAGAAGGTCAAGCTAGTCGGCGTCGAGCTCACCAACGGCGACACCATCGGCGACGCCGATTCCTCGGGCGGAGCGATCCGGGCCACGAACGGCGCCGGCCTGACGATCCAGAACTCGGAGATCAACGGGAACGCCGCGGGCAACCGGGGCGGGGCGATCGCCTGCGAGGGCTGCGCGTCCGTGCGCCTGGTCGACAACTTCATCCTCGATGACAACGCCGTCGTGGGCGTAACGGCTGCGGGCGGCGCGATCTGGTCGAACGCCCCCGTGCGGATTTCGGGTAAGCCGAGCAACGTCCTCTTCCCCGGCACCCAGTCACGGATCGCGGACAACACGACGACCTCCGCCCCACCCGCGCAAGCGGAGCCGTCGGGTGGCGGGATCTACGCCGGCGACGATCTGACCATCTCGAAGACGACGATCACGGACAACGATGCCGACAACGGCAGCGGTGGCGGGATCGCCTTCACCGCCAACTCGGGGAAGCTCGAGATGACCGATTCCCGCGTCGCGCGCAACACCGCCGACGGATCGGCGGGCGGGATCCTCACGGACGGGCCGGAGGCGACCATGACGCTGCGCCGGACGGAGCTGGACGAGAACGCGGTTGACCCTGACCCGGAGTCCGACACCGCTCGCGGCGGGGGCATCAGCAGCGCGGCGGCGAGGAACCTGATCGTCGAGAGCGTGATCGATCAGAACTCCGCGACAGCGCAGATGCCGGCCGGCGTGCGCGGCGGCGGCATGATCCTCAGCCGCCCCGGCGGCGAGCCGGAGCTCACGAGGATCGTGCGCTCGAGCGTGACCAACAACATCATCGGGAACGGTCAGTTCCAACAGGGCGGCGGCATCTACGTAAGCGGGCGACTGGAGATGGTGAATTCAACCGTCTCCAACAACGTCTCCTTCGGTGCCGGGGGCCGCGGCGGGGGCATCCAGGTCGCGCTCGAGAGCTTCGACGACGAGCCCAGCGCCAAGCTCGACTTCACCACCGTCGCCGACAACTCGGCGGGGAGCGAGGGCGACCAGCTGTGGGTCCAGACCAAGGTGAGCCTGCGGGCGTCGCTGCTCTCGCCTCTGGCTGGCGATACCTGCTTCCTCTCGGGCGACGGAGTGGTCAACTCGCGCGGCTACAACGTCTACGCGGGGCCCGACGACGACTGCGCGATCGACCACCCCGACGACGAGACCGGCAATCCGCTCCTCAGCAATCTGTTCCCCAACGGCAGCCCAGGCGTCGGCTACCTCGGTGACGCCGTTGCCCTGACGCACGCCGTCACGAGCGACCCCTCCAGCGCGCTCGACCTGATCCCGCCCGCAGAGTGCAAGGTCGACGGGGAGCCGCTCAAGGCCGACGCGCGCGGAGTGCCTCGGCCCGTCGCGGGCCGCTGCGAGGCCGGTGCCATCGAGCGGGTCAAGTGCCTGGGTTTCGTCGCCTCCGGCGCGAACGCAGACATCGGGCGCAACGCGAGCGAGAACATCCAGGGCGAGTCCGGCCAGCAGGACGTCGTGCTGGCCCGCGGCGGCGACGACGTGGTCCAAACCTACAGCGGCGTCGACAGGATCTGCGGCGGATCCGGCGATGACCTGGTCCAGCCGCAGGCCGACGACGACAAGGTCTCCGGCGGACCGGGCACCGATGTCGTGAACTACAACAACGCCATGCCCGGCGGCCTCGAGCTCGACCTCGGTGCCCTAACGGCCACGGGGCCCACGATCGGCAGCGACGAGTTCAGCAGCATCGAGAACGCACAGGGGTCGGAGGACGACGACGACATCCGGGGGAACGACGGCCGCAACCGACTCATCGGCGGTGGCGGCGACGACGAGTTGCGCGGGCGCGGCGGGATCGACGTGATCGATGCCCGCGAGGGCGGCGGCGGCGACCCGGACGTCCTCATCGACTGCGGGCCGGGCGACAACTCGAAGGAGAAGGCCATCGTCGACCCCGAGGACCCGGCGCCGGTCAACTGCTAGGCGGACTCTAAAGACGGATGCTGGAGGACTGAGCCTCGAGGCAGGCGGCGACGTCCGGCACGATCGACCCGCTGACCGTCGCGTAGTGCTTCCCGGGCTTGGCGCGCTTCTTGAGCGTGTAGCCCTCGGCGTCCGTGGTCGTGATTCCGACTCGCTTGTCCGGCGCCGGGCCCTTGACGACGCGGTAGATCGAGACCTCGCGGCCCTCCTCGCACTGTGTGGCCGAGGGAGAGGCGACGGAGCCCCAGAAGGTCTCCTTGTTCTTCTTGTACTTCAGCGTCAGCGTCCCGCCCGCCTCCGGGCAGCCGCTGCCCGTGGTCGCGGCCGTGAGCGGGCATTCGTCGGGCGTGTCGTTGACGTTGTCGTTGTCGTCGTCGAAGTCCTCGCCCGCGTCCTTGCACCCGTCGCCGTCGGTGTCGGTTCCGCCGGCGCTACCGAGCGGGCAGCTGTCTGACCCGTCGTCGATCGAGTCCCCGTCGTCGTCGGAGTCGCAGACGTCGCCGAGCCCGTCGCCGTCGTCGTTCGCCTGATCCTCGTTCGAGTCGACTGGGCAGTTGTCGGCGACGTCGTCGTCCCCATCACCGTCGTCGTCGGGGTCGCACGCGTCACCCAGGGTGTCCTGATCGAGGTTCGCCTGATCGCCGTTCGCGGCGACCGGACAGTTGTCCGTGTCGTCGTTGGTCCCGTCCCCGTCATCATCGGGATCGCAGACGTCCCCTGCATCGTCTTCGTCGAGATTGGCCTGATCGGTGTTGACGTCCACGCGGCAGTTGTCCTCGTCGTCCCCCACTTCGTCGTTGTCGTCATCGGGGTCGCAGGCGTCCCCGAGGGCGTCCGGGTCCGAGTTCTCCTGCCCGGGGTTGTGGTTATTCGGACAGTTGTCGGCCCCGTCGAGCACACCGTCATCGTCGTCGTCGCCGTTGGTCGGGCAGTCGCCCGACGTGGTGAGGCGCAGGCTCCAGTTCGCGAGGATGCCGTCATCCGCGGAGGGGAACCCGTCGGATGCACTCAGCGTCCACGCACCCGATGCTGCCGTCCCATTGAAGGCGCTGAGCGGCTGTTCCGGCTTAAAGGTGCCGGTATACGGAGGCGATCCGTTCTGGACGAAGGTCGCGGCCGAATCGTCGAACACGGTGTTGGTGTAGTGGTCACCCTGCCCACCGTTCGAGTTTGCGAGCTGGATCGAGGTGGCGCCGTGGCTCAGCGTGAGGGTCACGTCCTCGACGTAGTAGTGGACGACAGCGACGCGCACGTCGACGTCGGTGACGTTGGTGCCGTCGGCAAGCGTGGAGGTGCTGGTCACAGTCGGCTGCCCGAAACCGAAGCGTTTGCCCGGGGTCTTCGTGAGCTCGTCGCAGGTCGCCGCCATCGAGCTGGACGGCAACAGCATCCAGGCCGCGAGCACACCGATCCCGGCGCACAGCACGCGGCGATTCCTGCGTCGCATCCGCTTCCCCTCCTTGGGCATCGAATCTCGTATCGGCAGCCAGCGCTCGCGGCGTTAGGGCGCGCCCCTCCCAGGGCTCGGGCGGTCCTGCCTACCGGCTAGTAGCGGGGCGGAGGCGCCTGCGGCGGCGGCGGAGTGCGGCGGTCGAAGGCCTGGAAGACGCCGACGACGAAGGCAACGGCACCGACGATCATCAGGATCAGGCCGACCGTCGGGATGTCGACCGCGTTCCACGTGTCCTTGACCGCGTATCGCATGATCGCCCCAGCCGCGATCAGGACCAGTCCGGTTCCCATCGTCATGCGCCGCATCCTGACAGACGCCGCGGCCGTGAGCGGCCCGGACCCGCCAGCGCCGCGGGCTGCTTGCCGCTTGCCTATGCCATGGGCCGGGAGGGGTCGAACCCTCCGCCCTACTTGTTCGGGCTCGAGTCCTCAACGGGCCAGCAGAACACCTCGACACGAATCCCGTCTGGGTCGAAGGCGAAGAACGCGTAGTAGCCCGGCTCGTCGCTGTCCTCCTCGGGCGCGAAGTGAATCTTGGAGCCACTCGACACGCACCGGGCGTATGCCTCATCAACCTCGGCTTGGCGGTCGACCCTGAAGGCGAGGTGCTCTACCCCGACGTCGTAGTAATGGTGGGCGCCCCCATCGGCGGGCCGGAGTCCGAACATCGTGCCGGAGGTCGGCTCCTTGAGATACACGACCTCCTCGGTTCCGCGATAGCTCGGATACCGAACTTTCTCCGCCCAGCCCAGCGGCCCAAGCAGATCGAGATAGAAGGCGAGCGACCGCTCAACGTCGGCGACAGCAAGATCGACGTGATGCAGGCCCCGCGGCGACATCGCCCGCGCAGCCTATCCGCAGATGGGCCGGGGAGGGATCGAACCTCCGCCCTACGGATTATGAGACGTGCGGCACCAGGGAATTCACGCACGGTTTGGGAATCCTCGGGAACATCAGGACGCCTCAGAGCCAGAAGGAACCTGGCTGTTTGGGACAACGCTTGGGACAAAATCGCCCATGTCCAGATTCAGAGCCTCAGACAGCTTCTCCGCTGCATCCTTCTTCGGGACAGCTCAAGTCCGCAAACTCGGAACCGGGACGTGTTCGCCGAGGAAGGCGAGCTGGTCGGCGACAACACGTTCGAACTCCTCGCCCACATAGATGTCGAAGTGCCCCACCGGATAGCGGTGGACGGTGCCCTGGGAAGCCTTCGCAGCGTGACGGAGCGTGGCCTTAGCCGGGGCGACGCTGTCGGCATCGCAAACGCAAAAGAGAATTGGGCAACGCAAGTCCGGTGCTCGTCGGCCCGGGATGGGGTAGTTCCGGGGCAATCGGGTCAGCCGATCTTGCGGCCGACCGCGAGCTTCACCGAGATCGGCACGTGGAACCGGCCCTCGATGGCGTAGGCAGCCAGGCGGTGCTCGAGGGCTGCGCGGATACGTTCCCGCGTCGGCTCCGGCTGTCCGCGGATGAGCGAGGCCATCCGAACCGTCCCGCGTTGCAGGGCGCTCCACAATGCATCGAACGATTCAACTTGATGCGTAAATGCCACCCGTCGCACTTCCACGTTGACGAGGCCCTGTCCTTCGAGGAGGCGGCGAAACTCTTCGTCGTCTGAGAAACGGAAGACATCAGGGCCCGGGGGGAGGCCGCCAGGCGGTCCCGCCCCAGCCTCTGCGACGGCCTCCAAGAAGACGCCGAACATGCGCATCTCCGCGGGAGAGTCCCAGGTCGTCAGAGCCAACCGCCCTTCCGCAACGAGGGTTCGTACGCCCTCTGCGACAGCGAGTTCCGGGCGGCCGAAGTGAGGAAGCCCGAAGTTGGCGACGACCGCATCGAAGGCACCATCCTCGAACGGGAGTGACTGCGCGTCCGCCCGCGTGAATTCGATGTCCGGATGCTCTGCGGTGGCCCGGGCCACCATCGCTTCGGCGACGTCGACGGCCCAAACCCTGGCCCCCCGACCGGCTGCTTCCGCCGCCACGTAGCCGGGGCCGGTCGCCACGTCGAGCAACCGCGTTCCCGGACCAACCCGGGCGAGATTCAGCAGCGGGTCGATCAGCCGGCCCGTGATAGCGCCGAAGAAACCCGCGTACCCCTCTACCCGCTCTTCCCATGCGCTCGCCTCGAACTGATCGAACGCGTCGAGATCAGTGCTCAGCTCATCGCTCGTCACGCCCCCTCCAATCTCGGGCACCGTGCCGACGTTACAGCAGGCAGACTCGCTTCTCCTTCCGCGTGAACGCGCGCGCTGAAGCGCGGCTGGTCCTCGCGCGGAGGAGGAGCGCTGCTATCGCGTCTCCTCTAGCCGCTCGTCGTCCGAGGGGGGCGGACACGGGATACGCGAGAAACCGCTTGCTAGAGCGGCTCCTGCCATGGGCCGGGGAGGGATCGAACCTCCGCCCTACGGATTATGAGTCCGCTGCTCTACCAACTGAGCTACCGGCCCCTCGGCGCGAGCCTAGCGCGGGGTTCGGAGCGGTCGGAGGCCTAGCTGGAGGCGTTCTCGACGGCCTCGCGCAACTCCTCGACGGAGAAGGCACCCTCGATGCGGGTCGTGACCTTGCCGTCGGCGTCCACTCACGAACAGCCACGGCTCGGTCTGCAGGCCGTACTCCTTGAGCTGGGGCCGGACCCCGTCGTTCGGGTTGTTGTTGTTGAAGACCTCCATGTGGATGAAGGAGGCGTCGTCGCCGAGCTCGGCCTTGACCTGCTCGGCGATGTCGACGACCGGGCCGCAGACACGGCTGACGCACAGGGCGGGAGTCGCGAAGAGCAGGACCGTCGGCTTCTCGCCGATCGTCTTGGCCGCGTTCGTCGTCGTGCATGGTGTCGTGAGGGTTGCGCGTGTCGATCCGGCGACGTCGCCGACCTCGGCGACGGTCGGGGTCTCGACCGCGGGGCGCCTGCTCGCCGACGTCGGGGATCTTCGAGTAGTCGTCGACGATCACGCTGGGCAGGCGGGCGGCCAGCAGCTCGTCGCCGTCACGGATGAGGGCGAGCAGGCGCCACTCGCCCGGCTCGTCCATCTCAACGTCGGTGACGTAGACGGCCTTTGCGGAGTCGGGATCGTCGGCGGTTGTGCGCAGCCTCGAACGCGGCGTCGGTCTCGAGGCTCTCGATCTTCGCCGGGTAGGGGCCGGTTGCCTCGCCGTCGGCACCGGGGGCGGCGTAGATCGCGACCTCGGCGTCGGTGATCTGCTCCTGGGCGACCGTGAAGACGCCGAAGCCGAAACGGTTGGTGCCGGGCTCGTAGACCTGGCCGGCGGGGGCGACGATGGTCTCGTTCGTCGGCGTCGCCTCGGCGAGGACGTCCTCGAGGGTCTTGCCCTTCGCGGCGGGGAACTCGGCCGCCGCCGGCGCCGAGGCGCCGACGTCCTCGACCTCCGGGTCCTCCTCCCCCTCACCGCATGCGGCGAGGGCGAAGACGGCGCAGGTGAGGGCTATCGCAGCCGGTTTGAGCATCGGAAGAGCTTAGAAAGTGGCCTTAAGGCGGCACGTAAGCAGGGGCCCGGACCCCGAGCCGGGTAGGGTGCGCGCCGCCGGAGATTCGAGCGAGAGGAGACCAGGTGGCTGAGCGCGCGGCGCTGATTACAGGAGGTTCGAGCGGGATCGGGTTGGCGATCGCGAAGGCGCTCGGCGAGGACGGATACGGGGTGACGATCTCGGCGCGGCGACCCGACAAGCTGGAGGGCGCGCGCGAGGAGCTCGAGGCCGCCGGCGTCGACGTGCAGGCGGTGCCGGCCCAGATGACCGACGAGGACGAGATCCACGGCGCTCTTCGAGGCTCACAAGGAGCGGTTCGGCCGCCTCGACGTGCTGGTCAACAACGCCGGCGTCGGGATCGGATCGCCGATGGCCGAGATCCAGACCAAGCACCTGGACATGCAGCTCGGGGTCAACCTGCGCGCGGTCGATGATCGGCACCCGCCAGGGGCTGCCGATGCTGCGCGAGGCGGGCGCCGAGCACGGCAAGGCGCTGATCGTCAACACGGCATCGGTCGCCGGCAAGTCCGGCCAGCCGTGGCTGTCCGTCTACTCGGCGACGAAGGCGGCGGTTGTCGGCTTCAGCCAGTCGACCCAGAAGGAGATCCAGAACGACGGAATCCAGGTGACGGCGCTGTGCCCCGGCTTCGTCGACACGCCGATGACGGACTTCGTGAAGGAGAGCGTGGACGCCGACGCGATGATCAGGCCGATCCGACATCGCCGAGTCGGTGCGGTTCCTGCTGCGGACCTCGTCGGCCTGCCTGGTGCCCGAGATCGTCTTCCTGCGCCCCGGCGAGGAGCTCTCGGCCGCTGTCTAGCGGCGTTCGCTCAGCGGCCGGCGGGCGCTGCTCTCGTCGCGCCCGGGCGTGCCGAGAAGCTCGGCGGCTCGCTCCTCGGCGAGCTGCTCGTGCGCGGCGACGATGAGGTCCTTGGCACCGGCCGGCCGGTTCCAGGGCATGCGCATGCGGCGGGTGATGCGGATCTGCGCACTCGGCCGGTTCCGCCGCCGGTGGCTCGGGTGCCGCGGAACCGGCGCGCTCGGCGGCCGCGATGCGGTCGGCGACCTCGGCGCGCTCGGCGCGGATGCGGGCTGCCGCGTCGGCGATCGGATCCGTTGGTTGCCGGGGTCTCGAGGAGGCTCAGCTCGAGGAAGGATCGAAGGGTGCGGACCTCGCGGCCGGTCGCCAGGCGGGGCCGGCGGGCCTCGGTGAAGGCGTCCCAGGCGATCGCGAAGGAGGCGAGGTCGGTGCGGCCGCCGTTGCGGTGGGCGGCGAGCATCGGGCAGATGCCTCCCGAGCGTCGGGTCGGTGTAGGCGCCGACGATGATCGGGTTGCGCTCGATGCCGAGCAGCATCGCCTGGCGGGTGCGCTCGGGCAGCCGGTCGATCGTCGTGCGCAGGCGCTGCGCGGGATTGCGGTACCTCGACCTCATCGCGGGCAGGATTGCGCGGCGATGCGCCCATTCCTGGGTGATCGCTTGCCATGAGCGGCGGCCGGCAGATTCCTGGTGGCGGCGTTCGGCGACGCCGGTCATGCGTTTCCGGCGATCGCACTGGCGCGCGCGCTGCGCGACCGGGGCAATGAGGTCGTGGTCGAGACGTGGGAGCACTGGCGTGAGGCGGTCGAGGGCGAGGGCCTCGCGTTCACCGCTGCCGAGGAGTACAAGACCTTCCCCCCGCCCCCGGCGGGCTCCGACGGGCCCGTCGGCCGCCGACGCGGCGAAGGCGCTGCTGCCGTTCGTGGAGGAGTTCGCGCCCGACGCGGTGGTGAGCGACATCCTCACGATGGCGCCGTCGCTGGCCGCAGAGATGGCGGGGTGCAGGCGGGCGGTGCTGATTCCCCACGTCTATCCGGTGCACCAGTCGGGTCTGCCGTTCTTCGCGTTCGGGGCGCAGCCGCCGCGGACGCCGGTGGGCCGGTCGCTCTGGCGGGCGGCCGAGCCGGTGCTGGTGAAGGGGCTCGAGCGCGGGCGGCGCGAGATGAACGAGACGAGGGCGGCGTGCGGGCTGCCCCCGCTGGAGGTGTTTCACGGCGGACTGAGCGCGGACCTGACGCTGGTGGCGACGTTCCCGCAGCTCGAGTATCCGCGCGATTGGCCCGGCGACACGCACGTGACCGGGCCGATGACGTTCGAGCTCGAGCAGCCCGGACGTGGAGGTCCCGGCCGGGGACGGCCCACTGGTGGTGATAGCGCCGTCGACCGCGCAGGACCCGGAGCGGAAGCTGCTGCGGTGGGCGCTCGAGGCGCTCGCGGACGAGCCGGTGCGGGTGCTGGCGACGACCAACCAGCTCGACGTGCCGGTGCCGATGCCCGACGCGCCGGCGAACGCGACGGTCGTCGACTGGATCTCCTACTCGCAGGTGATGCCGCTCGCTGACCTCGTGATCACGCACGGCGGGCACGGGACCGTGTGCCGGGCGCTCGGCAGCTGGGCGCCCCATTGCTGTGCTGCCCGGCGGTCGGCGACATGGCCGAGAACGCCGCGAGGGTCCAGTGGGCCGGCGCCGGGCGGATGATCCCGTGGCGGCTCACCGGGCCGCGGTCGATCCGGACGGTGGTGCGGCGGATGCTGGGCGATCCCGGTCTGCACGCACGGGCGCGTGAAGCTGGCCGCGTGGGCCACATCGCATGACGGGGCCGCCGGAGGCGCCGAGCGGGTCGAGGCGCTCGCGTGGGCGCCGGACCGTCCTAGAATGCGCGCACCGTGTGCCGGAGGCGCGCACAAGGTCCCCCGTGATGTAGCGGCAACATGCTTGACTGTTAATCAAGTCTCGGTGGTTCGAATCCACCCGGGGGAGTTACGCCGCCGCGATACCCGCGCCACGCCGGACGGCATCGGGCACTCGGTGAAGCCGCCTCCACCTCCGAATGGCAGTTGGAGCAGAGAAGCACGCACTTCCTCGCCTCCTGCTCAGCTCGATCGATGCTCGCGTGATCCCACGCAGCGATACGCGAACGACTTCTGCCGGGCTCGTGTGATGGAACTCGAGGGCGGCCATGCACCGGTCATAGCCGCAAATCTGGCAGCTGCCTCCAGCCTCAGCAACGAGCAGCCGCTTCGTGCGCCGACGCCACTCCGCCACGCCTCTCCGATCCGACACGATCGGCACCGAAGCACGTACCACGTGTTCTCGATCACGAACACGGCGGTTCCGTGAAGTCCGACACTCAGCTCGACAGCGTACGGACGCCCGTCTGCGATTGCCTGCTCGAGGTCGGCCTGCTGGACTCAGCGCGACGAGGCACGATAGGGGCGCTCGGCCCCGCTGTGTCGCGAGCCCGTGCTTCCGCATCCAGTGGCGAACGGTCGACTGGCTTCGGTCCAGCGCTTGTGCGATCTCCGTCAGAGTCGCGCCTGACTCGATCAAGCGGCTCAGCTGCTCCATCGTCAGGCCGCCTCGCGGTGCGCACCCGAGCCTGCCCAGTTCGGCTCGAGGCCGTGCTTCGCGGCTCAGTAGCCCACGGTCGAGGAGTCGCGATTCGTCAGGATCCCGATCTCGATGAGCGACATTCCTTCGTCCAGGTAGCGCTTCAGCAGATCCCGATCCATGGCTGGATTGTCCCGTCAGGACCGGACGGAAAAACGAACGTATGTTCGTATAGCTAGCGCTCCGGGTCGAAGCTGGCGATCTGCTCGGAGAGCTCGCCGTGGCGCTTCTGGAGCTCGACCGGGGGGTCTCCCCCGTTCGCGGTCGCGGCCGTCGATCTCGGACGTCCACCATCGCCCTCTCGAGCCACAGGAGGTTGAGCTCCATCGCGCCCGGCTGCCGGGCTCGCGCTCGGAGTCCATCACCAGCTGCGTGACCAGCGCGACGAACGCCTCATCGTCGTGCGGGATCCCGTCGAGCGGCGCCTCGAGGTGCGCGACCAGCCAGTCCCGCGCCCTGATCATCTCGCCGGACGACAGGTGCGCCGGGGTCAGCCGCTCCAACGAACGCCGGCGCCGTCGGAGGGCAGCGCGATCGCCATCTCGCAGCAGCGAGCGCTCGCGGCGCTCGCGTGCGCTCAGCGGCCCGGCGGCTGAGCAGCGGGGCGCGCCGCCCCCATCGTCCTCCGGCCCCGGATCGCCCTCGACGGATCTCCGCCCGCTTCGGCGCTCGGCGCGGGCGCCTGGCGGTGCCCGGCAACCCGCCGGCGCACCAGCCCAGGGTCCGCCTCCAGCTTCGACGCCGACCTCCCGCTCGAGCTCCTCGCGCGTGATCGACTCGGGCATCGCGCTCAGCACCGGCACCACCTCGTCGAGCGCCCGGTCCCGGCCCGCCGGCGATCGCCAGGTCCGCATCCCCCAGCAGCATCCGCACGTGGAAGACCGGCAGGTCGTCGGCCTTCTCCACGAGCGCCCGAAACGCGTCCGCGGCATCGCTGCCCGGGCCCTTGCCCGCCAGCGTGTCGGCCGGGTCCTCGCCCGCCTTCATCGCCGGCGACGCGCAGCCGCACGCGCTTGCCGGCCGCCACCCGCTGCGCGCGCAGCATCGCCTCGCGGCCCGCCGAGTCGGCGTCCAGGGCGAGCACCACCTCCTCGGTGTGCGCCGCGAGCAGCTGCACCTGCTCGGGCGTGATCGCGGTGCCCATCACCGCCACCGTCTCGCCGATCCCCGCCTGGTGGAGCGGCCAGCACGTCCGTATACCCCTCCACCACCACCGCCCGCCCCGCCTTCGCGATCGCGGGCCGCGCCCGCTCGATCGCGTACAGCGTCCTGCTCTTGCGGTAGAGCTCACCCTCCGGCGAGTTCAGGTACTTCGGCTTCTGGTCCGGCGTCATCGCGCGCGCGCCGAAGCCCTGCACCCGCCCACGCGCATCCCTGATCGGGAAGATGATGCGCGAGCGGAACCGGTCGTAGGGATTCCCCTGCTTGTTCTTGACCAGCAGCCCGGCGCCGTCGAGCTCGGCGATCGAGTAGCCCGCGCTCTGCCCGCGCTTCAGCACCGTGTCCCACGCGCTCGGCGCGTAGCCCACGCCGAACTCCCGCAGCATCTCCTCCCCCAGCCCGCGCCCGGCCAGATACTCGCGCGCCTTGCCTGGCCTCGACGGCTTCCCACAGGAACTGCGCGTAGAAGGCGGCCGTGCGCTCGAGCACCTCGCCCAGGCGCGCCCGCTGCTTGCGGCGCTCCTCCGCGCGCGGATCCTCCTCCTCGCGCTCGACCTCCACCCCGTATCGCTCGGCCAGCGCCTCGACCGCCTCGCGCGAAGGCCAGCCCCTCCTTCTCCTCGACGAACTTGAACACGTCGCCCCCCACCCCGCAGCCGAAGCAGTGGTAGAGCTTCTCGGTCGCGTTCACCGAGAACGAGGGCGAGCGCTCGTCGTGGAAGGGACACAGCCCGGTGAAGCGCTGGCCCGGCACGGCGCAGGTCGGTGTACGCCGAGACCACCTCGACGATGTCGGTCGCCTCCTTGACCCGCTCGATGCTCGCCTGCGTGAACCTAGCCACGGATCGAGCCTAGAGCCGCGACTCCTCCGGCAGCGCCAGCCGCCGGAACGTCGCGATGCAGAACCGGTCGGTCATCCCCGCGATCCAGTCGGTGATCCGCTGCACGTCGTCGGCGCCGGGCGCGCCCTCGGGCACGTCCTCGGGGTGCGCCAGGTAGTGCTCGAACAGGCCCGTGAGCGTCCGCCGCACCCGCTCGTGCTCCGAGCGCGCCTCCGACCCCGAGGTACACGCGCTCGAACATGAACTTGCGCAGGCGCAGCATCGCCATGCCCACCTCCTCGCTCTGCTTGCACGTCGCCGGCCTCCCGCGACGTGCTCGACGAGGTCGCGCACCAGCGTGTCGATCCGCTCGGTGCCGGTCGGCCCGAGCAGCCCGATCTCGTCCTCCGGGAGATCGCCCGGCAGCAGGATGCCCGCCCGGATCGCGTCGTCGATGTCGTGGTTGATGTAGGCCACCCGGTCGACCAGCCGTACGACCCGCCCCTCCAGCGACAGTGGCTGCTCGGAGCCGGTGTGGTGGAGGATCCCGTCGCGCACCGCCTCGGTGAGGTTGAGGCCGTGGCCGTCGCGCTCGAGGACGTCCACCACCCGCAGCGAGTGCCGGTTGTGCTTGAACGAGCGGCCGGCGTGCTCGCTGTAGCGCCTCGTCGAGCACCTCCTCGCCGATGTGCCCGAACGGCGGATGGCCGAGGTCGTGGCCGTAGCCGATGGCCTCCGTGAGGTCCTCGTTCAGCCCCAGCGCCCGCGCGACTGTGCGGGCGATCCCGCACGTCTCGAGCGTGTGGGTGAGGCGAGTCCGGTAGTGATCCCCCTCCGGCGCGATGAACACCTGGGTCTTGTGCTTGAGCCGCCGGAACGCCTTGGAGTGGACGATCCGGTCCCGGTCGCGCTGGAACGGCGTGCGCAGGTCGCTGTCCGGCTCGGGCTCGCGCCGCCGCGCCGGATACGACGGCGTCGCCAGCTCCCACAGGTACTCCGCCTCCCAGTCGCGAACGCGCTCAGGCAGGGGCAAAGCGTCTCTGCGGGCAGGTTCCTCCACGTCTCTCGGAGAATAGGCTGCGTCGGTGCCCGGATCGCCCCCCGACCTCGGTGTCGCGCTTGTCACCGGCGCATCGTCCGGCATCGGCGAGCAGTTCGCCCGCCAGCTCTCGGCCCGGGGGCACGAGTTGATCATCGTGGCCCGCCGCCGCGAGCGCCTGGAGCAGCTCGCCGCTGAGTTGCCCGGCCCTGCGCACGTGGTGGAGCTCGACCTCGCCACCGAGGCCGATCAGCTCCCCGTCCGGGTCGAATACCTCGGCCTTCAGGTCGACCTCCTGGTGAACAACGCCGGGTTCGGCCTGAACGGGCCATTCGTCGAGCTTGACGGCCCCGGGCAGGCCAAGGAGGTGCGCGTCAACTGCGAGGCCGTCGTGGCCCTCACCCACGCCTTCGTCCCGGACATGGTCAAGCGCGGGCGCGGCGGCGTGATCATCGTCGCCTCGACTGCCGGGATGCAGCCGATTCCCTACGAGGCCGTCTATGCGGCGACGAAGGCGTTCGCGCGCAGCTTCAGCGACGCCCTGCACACCGAGCTGCGCGACACCGGCGTCCGCGTCCTCGCCGTCAATCCGGGCCCCGTGCCAACTGGATGGCAGGACGTGGCGGGGGTGAAGAACGTGGGCGTCGTGCCCGGTGTCATCGACGCCGAGCAGTGCGTCCGCGAAGCGCTAGAGGCCTACGACCGGGGCTCACGCTCGATCATCCCCGGGCGTGTCGTCCGGTGGCTCCTGCGAGCCTCCGCGCCGACCCCGCGGGCGCTTCAGCTGCGGGTGACCGAGCGCCTTTACCGCCACCGTCGCGGGTAGGCGCTAGGCCTCTTCCGCCGCCTCGACCGTGTCCTCGTGGTGGCCGATCTCGCCGCCCTCCTTCAGCACCAGGTAGGTCACCCAGATCGCGATGATGAAGATCGGCACGCCCATAGCCGCCTTCGCGATGCCGAGGGCGACCACCGCCCCCGCGAGGTAGAGCGGCAGCTGCACGGCGAGGCGGAGGAGGAAGACGCCCACCCAGATCCAGCTCGCCCGCGAGTAGACCGCGACGCGGTCCGGATCCTCGCGCCACTCCATCCCCTCGCCCACCAGCGGGCCGGCGACAACTCCGATGAGCGGCCAGCGCACCCAGATCGAGATCGCGTAGGCCAGCGCGTAGGCCGCGTTGAACAGCAGGCCTGGGAGGAAGAAGTCCTCCGCCCGCCCGGTCCTGCTGGCGATGAACGCCGCGATCCCAACGCCAACCAGGCCGGCGAAGGCGAACTGGAGCGTCTCCCTGCGCACCAGGCGAACGACGGTCAAGACCACGGCCACGGCGAGGGCCGACAGGATCGAGGGCTGGAGCTCGTTGCCGCTGATCGTGTAGGCGACTACGAAGGCCAGGCCGGGAAGGCTGGAGTCGGCGAGGCCATGAGCGCCGCCAAGGGCCTCGGCGAGGTCCCGCGGGCCTTCATGCTCGTGCTTCCGCTCGGTGGCGGGCTCGGCGCTCACCCGCACATGATGGAGCGCGGCGCGAGCGTTCGCTTATGCAGCGGCGCGCAGGTGCACGTGCGCGTGGTGCTCGAGCGTCTCGGTGACCGCCCGCTCGGCCTGGCGCAGCGCCCGCGCCGAGCTGGCCGGGGCGCTCGCGAGTGGGCTGCCGATCGCCTCCACCATGAACGAGTGCGCCTCCTCGGAGAGCTCGAAGCCTCCGCGCTCGCACGCCGCGCAGACCACCCCGCCGGCGTCGGCCGAGAACCCGGTCAGCCCATCCCCCTCGCCGCAGCGGGCGCACGAGCCGAGCTCCGGCGAGAACCCCGCCGCGAGCGCCAGCTTCAGCCGGAACGCCAGCGCGGTGGCATGGCCGGCGGCGCCGTCGATCTCCGGGATCACCGGCGAGCGCCCGCTGGGCGGCTCGTCGCCGTCGAGCAGCGCCAGGTAGCGGCACAGCAGGTTGTACGCAGCGGGGTTCGCCTCGCTCGAGTCCAGCAGCCGCAGCATCGAGTCGCAGGCGCGCGCCGCGGCGCCCAGGGCCGGGCCGCTCTCGCGCAGGGTCGCGTGGGCCGCCACGGTGTGGGCGGCCGTGACCGTCGCCAGCTCGCCCCGCCCCTCGTGGAGCACCAGGTCGAGGCGGAAGAACGGCTCGAGCCGGCCGCCGAAGCGCGAGCGTGGTCGCCGCGCCCCCTTCGCGATCGCGTTCAGCCGCCCGCGCGTCTTCGAGTACAGGTGCAGCACGCGGTCGGCCTCCGCGTAGCGGATCGAGCGCAGCACGATCGCCTCGGTCTTGAAGAGCCCGGCACTCCCCGCAAGCATGACGCCGGGCCCGGACGCGAGCTCAGTCGGCGTACTCGTCCGCGCCCAGGAAGTGCAGGGAGACGTACGGCTCGTCGCCGACCACCCAGGAGTCGTGGCCCGGCGGGACAGCGAAGATGTCGCCCGGCTCCATCACCTCGTCGTAGTCCTCGGCGACCGCCGCCGCGCGTCCGGAGACGACGATCCCCAGGTGCTCCACCTGGCAGAGGTCGCCCTCCCCCTTGCCCACGTGCTCGCTCCACTTCCACCCGGGCTCGTACGTGGCCCGCCCGATCGTCATCCCACCGATCCGCACCAGCTCGAACCGCCCCAGCGGGAACTCACGGACCTCGTCGGGCTCCTCGAAGCGCCGCAGCAGGAACTCATCGATGGCCATCTCTCCTCCTCGTCTGTCAGTGCTCGCCGACAGCGTCGCGGATCGCCGCGGCGGTCACGCGTCGCTGCGATCGTCTGGTCTGCAGCACGGTGAACCGGTCGCCCGTGCCCTCGCCGGACGCGAGGCAGAAGACGACGTCCCCGTCGACGTCGCTGAACACGGGCTCGACGGCCCGGGCGACTCCGGCCGCTGGCCATTCGCGCGACCCGGGTGCACTCCCGTCTTGTCGAGCGGCGCGTCGGTCATCAGGCAGACGAGCGTGGTGTTCCGGTCCGCGATCTTGAACGGTCGGGCGGCTCCTCCATCGCGCGCGATCACCTCGGCCGTCCGCCCGATCGAGCCGTCGTCCTCGGAGCCGGCCATCGCGCACGGCGCTCCGTCCGCGCCGACGATGTCGCCGAACGGGTTCACGACCGCCAGCGCGGCCACCGTCACGCCCGCGGCCGCTCCGCGCCGCCGCGTAGCCGACGCCGGACGCCGCACGCCTGCTCGCGGCCGCAGGATCTTGCTCGCCGCCGCGCCGGTCCCGGCGCCCACGCTGCCCGCGCTCGGGCACGCCCGGGCATCGCGGCCTCACAGGCGGCCCGCCCGTCGTGCGGCGTCGGGCCGGCCTGCGGCGTCGCCCTCGGCGAGGTCGTAGATCGATTGCGGCGGGAACGATCGGCACCAGCCCGGCAGGCGTCGGTGGCCCGATCCCGTGCTCCTCGAGCCAGCGCATCACGCCGTCGGCGGCCGCGAGGCCGAAGGCGCTGCCGCCGGTGAGAGGCACCGCGCTGACGCCGATCGGTGCCCGCGAGCGGGCGCGATCACATCCGTCTCCGCGTGTCCCGGGCCCGCCGCCCGCGCACGTCCACCCCGCCCCGCGCTCCCTCGGGGGCAGGATCACACGGTGCACCCGGTCGCCCCACCGGGTCGCTCCAGTGCCCGATCCGGAACCCACCGGGGGCGAGCAGGGCCTCGCTCACCGCTTGGCCGCCCGCCTGCGCCGACGGCGCAGGCGCGTCTGGCAGCCCGGGCAGAAGTACGTGGAGCGCCCGCCGACGACGATCCGCCGGATCTCGGTCCCGCACCGCGGGCATTCCTCGCCCTCCCGGGTGTGGACGAGGAACTCGTCCTGCATCGAGCCCCGCTCGCCGCGGGCGTCGCGATAGTCGTCGATCGAGGAGCCGCCGTTGTCGAGCGCCACCTCGAGCGTCTCCACGATCGCCTCGGCGAGCGCCGCCGAGTGCTCGATGCGCATCGACCCGGCCGGCGAGAGCGGGTGAAGCTCGGCCCGGTGAAGCGCCTCGTCCGCGTAGATGTTGCCGATCCCGGCGACCCGGTCCTGCGTGAGCAGGAACGACTTCAGCGGCGCGGTCCGCCCAGCGGCGAGGTGAAGCAGCGCCTCCGGCGTGAGCTCGTCCGGAGAGCGGCTCGATCCCAAGCCGCGCGGCGAAGTAGGCGTCGACGTCGGCGCCCTGCAGCGCGACCGCGTGCCCGAAGCGACGTGCGTCGGTGAACAGCAGCTCGGAGCCGTCGTCGAGCTCGAGCCGCGCCCGCAGGAAGCGCAGCTGCGGCTCGGCCTCGTACAGGCGCTCCGGCCCGAGGCGGTCGGCGTGCATCAGGTCGGCGGCGCACGCCGGCCGGCGCGTCGGCGGTCCCGCAGCAGCAGGTTGCCGGTCATCCGCAGGTGCATGACCAGCGCCCAGTCGCCCGTCGAGGCGCAGGATCAGGTACTTCCCGCGGCGGTCGACCGCGTCGAATCGCTCGGCCCGCCACCGCCTCCTCCAGCGCCCGCGGCGGCTCGCGGCCGGGTCCAGCGCTCGTCGAAGACCTCGACGTCGACGATCCCCTTGCCCTCGACCTCGGGCGCGAGCTGGCGGCGGATCGTCTCGACCTCGGGAAGCTCGGGCATGACCCAAGCCTACGAGGGGAGCGGCGGGTCCCGCGAGCGGCGGCCTAGTCGGCCACGGCGCGCGGATGGGCCTTGAAGTAGACCTCCTTGATCCGCTCGCCGGAGAGGTGGGTGTAGAGCTGCGTGGTCGAGACGTCGGCGTGGCCGAGCATCTCCTGGACCGAGCGAAGGTCGCAGCCGCCCGACAGCAGGTGCGTGGCGAAGCTGTGGCGCAGGGTGTGCGGGCTCATCTTGCCCTCGAGCCCGACCTCCTTGGCGTGGCGCTGGATGATCTTGTAGAGGCCCTGGCGCGTGAGCGAGCCGCCGCGGAAGTTCACGAACAGCTTGCCCTCGGGCTTCGAGCCGACCAGGTCCGGCCGGCCGTGAGCGGAGGTACCTGGAGGCCGCCGCGGCGGCCTCCCTCCCAACGGGCACCATCCGCTCCTTCGACCCCTTGCCGCGGGGCCGCACGAATCCACGGCGAAGGTCGAGGTCGGTCACCTCGAGGCCGACCGCCTCTGACGCGCGCAGCCCGCAGCCGTACATCAGCTCCAGCAGCGCGCGGTCCCGCAGCGCGATCGGGTCGGCGCCGGAGGCGCTCTCGAGCAGGCGCTTGACCTCGGCGTAGGAGAGGACGTGGGGAAGCTTGCGGCTCCGCGCCGGCGGGCTGAGCGACGCGGTGGGATCGTCGGAGATCAGCTCCTCGCGTCGAAGGTGCCGGTAGAAGGAGCGCAGCGCCGCCGTCTTGCGGTTGATCGTCGCGGGAGAGCACGGCGGGTGCTTCTCGCCCGTCACCGTTCGGCCGGCCCGTCGCCAGGTCGGCCAGGAAGTCCGCGACGTCGGCCCGCTCGGCCTCGGTGGCGCCGCGTGCCGCGCGTCGCCAGGAAGGTGCCGTACTGGAGCAGGTCGGTCCGGTACGCCTCGAGGGTGTTGCGCGCGAGGCCGCGCTCGAACTCCAGGTACGCGAGGAAGTCGAGGACCAGCGCCTCGAAGCGCGGCTCGATCTTGGGCTTGGTCTCTGGGGGCCGGACGGCGACTGCCATGGCGGGGAGGTTCTTGCCGCGCCGCGGCCTCCCTGCCCGTGCACGCAGCCGTGCGTGCGGCGACCGTCGGAGCTAGCTGCGCGCGATCAGCCAGGCCACGATCTCGTCGATGATCGCGTCCTGCTCGGGCTCGTTCAGGATCTCGTGGCGCAGGCCCGGGATAGAGGTGCAGCGTCTTGTCGTGGGAGCTGGCGAGCTCGTCGACCAGGCGACTGCCGCTGGGCGAGGTCAGCCTGTCGTCGGCGCCGTGCAGGATCAGGAGCGGGAGCGTGAGCGCCGGCAGCCGCTTCGGGAAGCTCATGCCCGACGCGCTCCAGCGCGACGATCGACTCGGCCGGGAACGAGCCGTGGAAGTTCAGCGGGTCCTCGTCGTACGCGCGCGATCACCGCCGGGTCGCGGCTGACCGTCTCGGGGATCGACCTTGAAGATCCCCCGCCCGGGCGACACCCGCGCGACGGCGCGCGCCGCCATGCCGCACCGGCGTCTTCTGGTCGAGCGCGGCGAGCGCCCCGCTGAGGATCAGCCCCGACAGCTCGTCCTGGTGGTCGCACGCGTAGTCCAGGCCGATCGCGGCGCCCATGCTGTGAGCCAGCAGGAACGGCTTGCTGCGACGGCACCGCCGACGGCCGCGATTCCGATCATCGTGCGCAGGTCCGCGGCCATCGGTGCCACGGAGGAGAAGCGCATCCGCTCGCCCTCGGAGAGCCCGTGGCCCCGGTGGTCGATCGCCCAGACCGGGTACCCGGCGGCGCCGAGCCGCCGGGCCACGTGGGCGTAGCGGCCGGAGTGCTCGCCGCCTCCGTGCGAGATCACGACGGGCGCTCGCACGGCACCTGACGCAGGCCACGTCCGGTAGCTGATCTCGACGCCGTCCTCGCCCTCGAAGCTGCCCGCGCCCTCGCTCATGCCCCGGAAGCCTCGCTGATCTGACCGGCCAGCGCACGCCCGGCGGCCAGCGGCGCGGCGAAGAACAGCGGGTCCTCCTGGAGCGTCCGCCCCATGGTTGTGTCCGGCAGACCGCTGCTCGCATACCCAGCGAGGTCGATCTCCTCGACGGCGATGTCGTGCCGGCCACCGCAGGTCTCGATCAGATCGTCCAGCGCCGCCTGTGGAGAGCCGCCGTCCGGCACACCCTCCTCCAGCAGCGGCCATCCGGCCAGCGACGCCTCCGGGACCGGCACTCGCACCGTGCCGAGCACCATCTCGAGGACGGTCCGCGAGTGATGGCTGAGCCCGCGGTGGCGGGGCCTGGGATCCGAGCTCGAGAGCCGTGGTGCGACCAGCGTCGGAAGGCCCAGGGCCAGCGCGGCGTGCGCTCGCGTCCAGCGCCGCCATCCCCCCGTGGCCCAGCTGGCTCTCGGAACCGATGATCCCCGGGCCCGGGCCGACGATCATCGCGTCCCAGCCGAGCGAGCTGGCGCCGGCGTCGATCGCTCCGGGCAGGCTGATCGCCTCGTGCTCGCCGCCGTGGGCAGGGCCCGGCGGTCACGTGTCCGGCGAGAAGCCCGCGCTCGCGCAGATGCCGCACGTCGCGGGAGAGCGATCCCGGCAGGGCCCCTCCCGCGCCCTGGACGAATCCGATCGCGAGGTCCGGCACGGCCTGGCGGGCCGCCCAGGCCGCGGGAGCCAGGTGACCGTGCAGCGGGATCACGAGCACGGGCGGCGTGGCCCCGGACGCCTCGCCCGGCGGCTCGACCGGCTCGACCGGATGCTGAAGCGACGTGTAGTTCAGCTTCATCACGTGCTCGCCCGAAGCGCCGCCTCCCTCGAGTCCCCGGGTGAGGTTCACGTGCACGACATCGAAGCCGCCCGATCCGAGGCTCAGGTCGAGCGCCTCGACGTTCACGACCACTTCGTCGCCGACCTCGACTGGACCGACCATGCCCTCGTCCGCCCAAGCGGCGCGACGCTCGCCCGCGACCTCGACCGTCAGCGGGATCGGTCGTGACGACCGTGCTCCGCTACGGAGCTTCAGCATCTTGCCCCGCCAGCTCGACGATCGCCTCGCACACCGCCAGCATCTCGGTGATGCGGCTCTACGGCGACGCTCTCCTCAGGAGTGTGCGGAGCCTCGGTGCCGTTCGCGAGCAGCACGCAGTCGAACCCGCGAGCGACCAGCGCGTTCGCGTCGCTCCCGCCGCCCGTGACGGTCTCGACGGGCTCGTGGCCGCAGCGCTCGAGCGCCGCCTTCGCGATCCGGACGGGCTCCGATGCTCGACTGGAGCCGATACCCGCGGAACATCTCGCGGACGTCCACGTCCACGTCACACGCCGTGCTCGGTCGCCGCCCAGGTGCAGGCGTCCACCATCGCCGCGATCGTGTCGCTGGCCCGGTCGTCGTCGATCGAGCGGGCCTCGCCGTCCACCGTGCACCGTCCCGGGACGATGTTCGATGCCGTTCCCGCCATCGATCATCCCGACGTTCGCCGTCGTCTCCTCGTCCAGGCGGCCCAGCTCCATCGCGTTGACCGCGGCGGCGGCGGCGGCGATCGCGCTGCGCCCCTTCTCGGGCGCGACGCCCGAGTGGGACTCCAGGCCCTCGAACTCCGCCAGCAGACGCTTGTAGGTGGGGGCCGCGGTGATCACCTCGCCGATCGGCGTCGGGTGGTCGAGCACGAACCCGAACGGGGAGCGGAAGCCGTCCAGGTCCACCTCCTTCGCTCCGCGCAGGCCGTCCTCCTCGGCTGTCGTGAACACGAGCTCGATGCCCGGCCGCCGCGGGATCGGAGGCATGGCGTGCCGCCAACTCCATCAGCACGGTCACCGCCGCCTTGTTGTCGGCGCCGAGGATCGTCTCGCCGGCAGAGCGGTAGACCCCGTTCTCCAGCACCACCTCGACCTCCCCGTCGTGCGGGACCGTGTCCATGTGGGCGGCGAACATCACCCATCGGTCGCCGCGTCCCGGGACGCGCGCGACGAGATTCCCCGATCCGGCGCGGGCCGCCTCGGCGGTGTCGTCCTCGCTCACCTCGACGCCCAGCTCGCGCAGCTCCTCAAGCAGAGCGTCGGCAGTCGGGCCGCTCGTGCCCCGTCGGGCTGGTGATCTCGCACAACCGCACGAAGCGGTCCAGCATGCGCTCGTCGCTCATGAGCCGACGTCCCAACCCAGCTTTTCGGCCGCTTCGCGCGCGGAGCCCTGGCCAATGAAGTTCCGCAAGCGCCAAAGCCGCCCGTCTCGGAGCTCCGCCGTCCACGCAGCCGGCTGGTCGAGGTCGAGCCCGCTGCCGCGGCCTCGCGCCTTGATCGTGCCGTCGACCAGGACCCGATCGCTGGACAGGCTCTCGATCTTGACCGCGCTGATCTCCCACTGCTCGAACTGCTGATCGATCTCGTTCTGCCAAGCCAGAATCTGCTCCTCGCCCTTGAAGATCCCGCCGGTCAGAGCGGAGTGGACCTCGGCCTCGGCATCGAAGAGCTCGGGGTCCCACTGGCGGTCACCCGTGTTCCAGCGCCGCCATATCTCTCGGATCAGGTCTTCCTCCGCCGACATCCCGCCGGAGGCTACGTGCTCAGGAGGTGGTGACGACGTGAACGAGGCCGGTGACGCCGCCCTCGGCCAGCAGGCCGTCGATCTTCTCCTTGACCGCCAGGCGCACGGACTCACGCTCGTCCTCGTCGAGTCCTTCGATCGCCTCCGCGAGCGGGGCCCGCCAGCTTCATCGTCATGCCCCAGTGGAAGTCGGCGTCGGGGTAGCCCCAGTCCACCGCGACGTGCTCGATCTCGGGCTCGTCCAGGCCACCCGCCGCGACCAGCTCACGGATCCGGTCGGGCTCGCCCATCGCGAAGATCCCGGGGCTGCCCGGCTCCGGCGGCGGGAAGTGCCCCCTGGAGACGAGCTCCATCGCCGGGATCGCGGCCCAGAGGTTCTTGTCCGGGGTCGCCCAGACGGCGAACGCAAGCCTGCCGCCGTCGCGCAGGACGCGCTTGGTCTCGCCCGAGGGCCCTGGCGGGATCGGCCATCAGCATGTAGCCGAAGCGGGAGATGACGCCGTCGACGGAGTCGTCCTCGAGGTCCATCTGCTCCGCGTCGAGGACCCGATGCTCGACGTTGGTCAGGCCGCGCTCGGCGCGAGACCTGCTGCGCCTTCTCGACCATCCCGGAGGAGAAGTCCGTCGAGATCAGCCGCCCGTCATCCCCAAGGGACTCGGCGGCCAGAAACCCGGTGTCGCCGGTGCCCGCCGCGATGTCGAGGATCGTCTGCCCAGGCTGTGGATCGAGCCGCTCGACAAGGGCCTGGGAGACCGGGCCCGTCGTCTCCCAGAGGTACTCGCGCTCGCTCAGCCAGTTGCCGGAGAGGCGATCCCAGTTGGCCAAGCGACATGCGGCGATATTCGTCGAGATCCATGGCCCGAGTCTAAGCGCGGCAGGGATCGTTACGTAGCGGCGCTCGACGCTGACGTCGTCCGACTGCGACCGACTCGGCATCGGCGATATCGGCCTCCGCCTCCGGCTCCCGGCCCCGGGCGAGCTCGGCGGCGGCGCCGACGAAGTCGCGGAAAAGGGGCTCGGGCCGGGTGGGCCGCGAGTTGAACTCCGGGTGGAACTGAGAGGCGACGTAGAACGGATGGTCGGGAAGCTCGATCATCTCGACCAGACGCTCGTCCGGCGAGGTGCCGCCCGCGACGAGGCCCTCGTCCTCGAGGCGGCGGCGGAGCTGGTTGTTGACCTCAAAGCGGTGGCGGTGGCGCTTGTAGATGACGGCCTCGCCGAAGATCTCCCGGGCCCGGGTCCCCTCGTGGACCTTCACCGGATCGGCTCCCAGGCGCATCGTGCCGCCCATGTCGGAGACCTCCTTCTGCTCCGGCAGCAGGTCCACGACCGGGAAGGGTGTCTCGGGGTCGAACTCGGTTGAGTTCGCGCCGTCCATGCCCGCGACGTTGCGGGCGAACTCCGCCACCGCGATCTGCATCCCCAGGCAGATGCCCAGGTAGGGGATCCCCTTCTCGCGAGCGATCCGGGCGGCCTCGATCTTGCCCTCGATCCCGCGCTCGCCGAAACCGCCGGGGATCAGGATCCCGTCGGCGCGCTCGAGCTTCTCGAGGTCGAGGTCCTCCGAGTTCACGAGCTCGACCTCGACGTTGATCCCGTGCTCGTAGCCGCCGTGGAGCAGGGCCTCGATCACGGACTTGTAGGCGTCCTGGAGCTGCACGTACTTGCCGACCAGCGCGATGTGGGCGGTGCCCTCGGCGGCGTCGGCGCGGCGAACGAGCTCCTCCCACTCGGTCATGTCCGGTGGCCCGGCATCCATCCCGAAGTGATCGAGCACCAGGTCGTCGGCGCCCTCCGCGCGCAGCACCAGCGGCACCTTGTAGATGTTGTCGACGTCCCGGGCCGACAGCACGGCCTCCTCCGGGACGCTCGCGAACAGCGCGATCTTCTTGCGGATGTCGCGGTCGAGCCCACGGTCCGAGCGGCAGACGAGCGCGTGTGGCTGGATGCCGATGCGGCGCAGCTCGTTGACGGAGTGCTGCGTGGGCTTGGTCTTCATCTCACCCGCGTGCCCGATGTACGGCACGAGGGTGAGGTGAAGGAACATGCAGCGCTTCGGCCCCAGCTCCGCGTAGAGCTGGCGGATCGCCTCGAGGAACGGCAGCGACTCGATGTCGCCGACGGTGCCGCCGATCTCGGTGATGACGAAGTCGACGGCCTGGGACTCGGCGACGATGAGGATCCGTTGCTTGATCTCGTCCGTGACGTGCGGGATCACCTGGACGGTGGCGCCCAGGTAGTCGCCGCGGCGCTCACGGCGGATTACCGAGTTGTAGACCGCGCCGGCGGTGACGTTGGAGGCCCGCGACGTGTTCTCGTCGGTGAAGCGCTCGTAGTGGCCCAGGTCCAGGTCGGTCTCGGCGCCGTCCTCGGTGACGAACACCTCGCCGTGCTGGAACGGGCTCATCGTCCCCGGGTCGACGTTGATGTAGGGGTCGAACTTCTGGAGCTGGACCCGGAAACCACGGGAGACGAGGAGGCGGCCGATCGAGGCGGCGGCGATGCCCTTGCCCAGCGAGGAAACGACTCCGCCGGTGACGAAGATGAAGCGCGTCTCGCCCGGCTTCATCGCTTCGTCAAACCCTCACTCACTCTGCCGAGCGAGTCTAGTCGGCGCAGTGGCGGAAAGCGCTCGATCACGGAAGAGATCGACCGAAACTCCCCATAGATCGTGAGCGCCGGCGACGATCGCGAGGGCGATCAGACGCGCTTCGTCGCCGAGAACGCACCAGCATCGAGATCCCGGCGAGGGCTCCCGACGAGGTTCGATCCGGTGTCGCCCAGCATCGCTCGCTCCCGCAGCGTGAACCAGGCCCCCACCAGCACCGGGCCGACGAAGAGGCCCAGCAGCTCGACCGGCACGACCGTCCACGCCGGCGAGGCAGAGCCCGGCGAGGAGCAGGATGAAGGCCTTCTCGACCCGCCCCGGGCGCAGGTCGAGGAGGTTGAAGAGGTTGGTGGCGAGAAGCAGCAGGGCGAGGTCGGCCACGTAGTCCACGTTCTCCCGGCCGCGGCCCGACACGGCGTAGGCGGCCAGGGCCAGGGCACCCACGGCCTTGATGGCCCCGGTCGAGAACCGGCCCGCGACGACGGCCCGGGCATGACCGCGCCAGCCGCGGGGCGTGTCCACCGACGCGCCGCGGCCGAGCGAGTCGTCGAGCAGGCCGAGGAACGCGACGCCGAGGATGTAGGTCGCCCAGCGGCGAAGCTCGGGATCGAGCAGGTCGAGGTCGGCCCGGTCGTCGAGGACGGCGAGCGGCGCGAGCGCAACGAGCGAACAGGCGATCAGCACGGCCCCGGCGGGGAACGCCGGGTGGACGCCGCGATAGTTCTCCCGGACGAGCCCGGAACGTGCCATGTCGTCGAGCCAGCGCCCGGCGAACAGGGCCGCCACGGCCGCCGAGAGGACCAGGCCGCTGATCACGGTGCGCCGGTCGACCTCGGGGCGCTGCAGCAGGCCCGGGAGGAGCTCGTCGGCGTCCTCGCCCACCCCGAAGTTCCCCTGCGCGCCGCGCAGCGCGTAGACGAGGGCCACCTGTCCGGCCACGTCCTCCACGTTGTTCACGGTCGTCAGGCCGAGCGCGTCGAAGAAGGCGATCGAGGACGGGTCGGTCCCGCTGCGCTCGACGCCCACGACCGGCACACCGCGGCTCGACGAGCCCGGCGATGAAGTTCGCCTCGAGGTCGCCCGACGCCGCCTGTTCCGGCCCGTCCAGCTCTGGCCGGTTGCGAGCCACGATCACGCCGTCGACCGCGCCGGGCTCACCGCTGAAGGCCGACAGCAGCGCCTCCTGGGCGCGGTCGTAGAACGCGTTGCCCTCGACGAGCCCGGCACCGGCGCGTCGCACCGCATCGGCGGCCCGCTGGCGCTCGCGCTCCGCCCCGCTCGGCCGTCGCCGCCCCGATGAGGTCGGCGAGCGCCGCGACGTCCGGCGGCTCGCGGACCACCGCGAGCTGGGTTACCTCGGCGCCGGTCGGCGCCAGCGCGGCTGCGCGACGTCCTCGCGGATCGCGTCGGGGCGGTCTGCCGAAGGCGACCAGCGCGATGTCCTGTCCCAGCAGGGTGTCCGCGGCGAGCGGCGGGTAGATCGTCTCGCGCGAACCGCTGCTGCTGCGCGACGTCGTCCTCGAGCGCCGCGATCTTGGCGTTGGCGTCGTCGAGGTCGCCCTCCAGGCTCTCCTCGAGATCGCGCCCCACGTCGTCGAGCACGTCGGAGCCGAAGGCGGCGCCGATCAGGATGCCGATCGCCAGCGCGATGAAGACCGCTGCGAGCGAGGCGACGTGGTAGCGCGACGAGTAGCCCATGGGCGCGGCCTAGAGGCCGAGGAGCACCTTGATCTTCAGCCAGAGGAGCTCGACGAGGTTGCTCAGCTCGGGCAGCGACAGGATCACGATCACGGTGAGGATCAGCGCCGCGGCCAGCGAACAGCGCGACCTGGCTCCCGGCGATGCCCGGGTTGTAGAGGCTCGACACCCCCTTGGCGTCCACGAGCGTCTCCCCCACCCGCAGCCGGGTGAGGAAGGTGGAGGACATCCCCGCGCGGTTCTTGTCGAGGAACTCGGTGAGGTTGAAGTGGGCGCCCACCGCGACGATCAGCGACGCGCCCTTCTCGTGGGCGAGCAGCATCGCCACGTCCTGGCTGGTGGCGGGAGCCGGGACCACGAGGTGCTCCAGGCCCAGCTCCAGCAGGCGCTCGCGCCCGGGGGCACGCCCGTCCGGGTACGCGTGGACGATCAGCTCGGCGCCGGAATGAAGGGCGGCATCGGACGCCGAGTCCATGTCGCCGAGGATCACGTCCGGCGTCGAAGCCCTCCTCGCGGATGGCGTCGGCGCCGCCGTCGACCCCCACCAGCACCGGGCGCGCGTCGTCGATGTAGGCCCGCAGCGTTCGCAGGTCCTTGCGGTAGGTGGTCCCGCGCACGACGATCAGCACGTGGCGGTCGCGGAACTCGGTCCGTGTCTCCGGCAGGGCCAGCGCGCCGAGCAGCAGCTCGCCCTCGTCGCGGACGTGCGCGATCGTGTTCTCGGCGAACTCGGAGAGCGCCTCGTCGATCCTCGCCCGCTGCGTCGTCCAGGCGCTCCTCGAGCGTCGCGACGGTGAGCTCCTGCCCGGATGCCAGGACGCTCCCGTCCAGCCGGACCTCCCCGCCGCTCAGCTCGATCACGTCTCCGTCGCGGAGCTCCTCGAAGAGCGGCGCCGCCGGGACCTCGACCAGGCGGACGCCGGCGCGGGCCAGAAGCAGCGGGCCCCCGTTCGGGTACCGGCCGGTCGAGAACGGCGCGACGTTCACGACCGCCGCAACGTCGCTCGCGACGAGATCCTCGGCCGCGAGCCGGTCCAGGTCGGCGTGATCGATCACCGCGATCTCGCCCTGGCCGCAGCCGCTTGACGAGCGTCTTCGTCCTGCGGCCGAGCCGGGCGGGACCGCCGGAGCGGGGCCAGGCGCGGGCCGTCGAGCACCTGCGCGACGCCGGAAGAGCTGGAGCCTGCGGGCTCTGTCGGAGCTGGACATGCCCGCCGATTATCGCCAACGCCGGGCTTCAGCCTGGGTCGGTGCGCCCGGCGCGGCCCGGCTAGGCGGCCAGCAGCTCGCGCGCGTGGCCCTCGGCCGCCGCGTCGCCACGCTCGGCACCGAGCATGCGCACGATCTCGGCCAGGAGCTCGTCGCCCTCGACCGCCTCGACACGGTCGCGAGGGTCGCCCCGCCCGCGATCCCCTTCGTGATCCGGAAGTGGGTGGCCGCCATCGAGGCGACCTGCGGCAGGTGGGTGATGCACAGGACCTGGCGGCCCGCCGCGAGATCGCGGAGGCGCTCGCCGACCGCGCGGGCGGTGTTGCCGCCGATGCCGGCGTCGATCTCGTCGAACGCGAGGGTCGGCGACCCGGCGATGGTGCCCAGCCCGCTCAGCGCGAGCATCACGCGCGAGAGCTCGCCGCCGGACGCTGCGTCGCGGAGCGGCGAGACCGGCATCCCCGGGTTGGTCGCGACCCGGAGCTCCACCTGCTCGGCTCCCGTGGGCCCGAAGCCGTCGGGGTGCTCGGCGATCGCGACCTCGAGCCGTCGCCCCCTCCATCGCCAGGCCGGCGAGCTCGTCGGCCACGCGGCTCTCGAGGCCGAGGGCGGCCTGGTGGCGCGCGGTGCCGAGCGTCGCCGCCAGCTCGCGCGCGCCTGCGCTCGGCGTCGGTCAGCCGCCTCTCGAGCTCCTCCTCCAGCTCGCCCGCGTTCGCGAGCCGCTCGATCTCCTCCCGGCAGCGCTCGGCGTGCTCGAGGACCGCCTCGATCGAGCCTCCGTGCTTGCGCTGCAGGCGATCGAGCGCGGTCAGGCGCTCCTCCACCACCTCCAGCCGCCCCGGCTCGGCCTCGATGCGGTCGAGGTAGGACCGGAGCTCGGCCCCGAGGTCGTCCAGCTCCACCACCAGGGCGTTCGCCCGGACGGCGAGCGCGTCGAGCTCCTCGTCGACCCCGGCCGGTCCCGCCAGGGCCGTCTGGGCCCCGGCCAGCAGCATCTCGGCTCCGGCGTCCTCGTCGGCACCCTGGATCGCCTCGAGCGCACCGCCCGCCGCCTGCCGCAGCCCCTCCGCGTGGCGCAGCCGCTCGCGCTCGGCCGCGAGCTCCCGTTCCTCTTCGATCTCGGGAGCAGCCGCCTCGATCTCCGACAGCTCGAAGCGAAGGAGGTCGAGGTCACGCTCGCGCGCGCCCTCGCGATCGCGCAGCTCGGCCAGCTCGCCGGAGATCGCCACGACCTCGCGATGGGCGTCGCGGTACTCGCGCCGCACTGCCAGGTGCTCGGGCCCGGCGAAGCCGTCCAGGATCTCGAGCTGAGCCGAGGACAGGGTGAGCTTGCGGTGCTCGTGCTGGCCGTAGAACGCGAGTAGCCGCGACCCCAGCAGCTGGAGGTCGCCCGCCGAGGCGCTGCGGCCGGCCACGAACGCGCTGGTGCGTCCTGAGGAGCCGACGCGGCGTCCGAGCGTGATCTCGGTCGCCCCCTCGGGCAGGCGCTCGGCGATCTCGGCGAGCTCTGGGTCGTCGAGGAGGCCCTCCGGGATCTCGAACACACCCTCCACCCACGCCTCGTCGGCGCCCGGGCGGACGATCTGCGGGCGCGCCCTGCCGCCCATCAGCAGGTCCAGCGAGTGCGCCAGCACGGTCTTGCCGGCGCCGGTCTCGCCGGTGATCGCGTTCAGGCCGGGCCCGAGGCGAAGCTCGGCGCGCTCGATCAGGAGCAGGTTCTCGATGCGCAACTCGTGCAGCACGCCATCGTTTGTAGCGGCGGGCGCCGACGGATTCGCCCCGTCGCGAGAGCTCAGGCGGCGGGCGCTGCGGCCTCGGCGGGCCGCTACTTGGCCAGGCGCCCGAACCGCTCGCGCATGCGGCGGTAGAAGCTCGGACCCGGGGGCCTGGGCGAGGCGTGCGACGGCGTCACGAAAGCGGATGTCCACCTCGTCCCCGCTCGCCAGCTCGCCCACGCGCTGTCCGTCGAGCGCGATCTCCACCGGCTCGCGTCCGCGCGCGTTCGAGACGTGGAGCGTGTCGGAGGGCGCCGCCACCAGCGCGCGAGCGGTGAGCGTGTGCGGGGAGATGAAGCTCACCACGTAGCCCTCGACGCCCCACGCCAGGATCGGGCCGGAGTTGGCGAGGTTGTAGCCGGTCGATCCGGCGGGCGTGGCGGCCACCAGGCCGTCGCATCGCACGTGGCCCAGCTCCTCGCCGCCGAGGCTGTAGGAGAGCTCGGCGACGCGCCCGTGGGCCCGGCGGGTGAACGACACGTCGTTCAGGCCAACCGGGCTGCTCGATGTCGAGGCCCACCTCGAGGCCGGGCATCTCCATCACGTCGAACTCGCGGGCGAAGACGCGCTCGAGGCCCGGCTCGAGCTCGTCGCGCTCGATCGCCGCCAGGAAGCCGATCGTCCCGTAGTTGATCCCGAGCACCGGAACGTCCGTGCCCGACCAGCGGCGGAGGGCGCTGCAGGATCGAGCCGTCACCGCCCAGCACCAGGCACAGGTCCGGGCTCGCCGTCGAGCTCGCCCAGCGGGCGCATCCGGCCGGCGAGCGTCCGGGTGCTTGCCCGAGCTCCTCGTCGTCGGCGGCCACGAGGCAGCCGGCGGCCTCCGCGGCGCGCGAGAACGACCCCCGACCGCCTCCGCGGTCTGCTCGGGGTGGGTGTGCGTCGCGAGGACGATGGACTCGAGACCGCGTCACGGCTCCGATCTCCCTCGCGGCGGCGCCTCGATGTCGGCGACGCCGTCGGCGCCGAGGCGGCAGTGCATGAAGGTCTCCTGGTTCCCCTTCGGGCCGGGCAGCCCCGAGGAGGCGAACGCGAGCACCGCCGAGCCCGGCGTCGGTGGCCGCGCGCGGCCACGGAGACCAGCGCCTCCCGACGGTCGTCCGCCGAGCGCACCACACCGCCCTTCACGCGTCCGCGGCCCAGCTCGAACTGCGGCTTGACCATCGCCATGACCTCGCCGCCCTCGGCGAGCGCACCGCGATACGGCGGGCAGCACCTTCGCGAGCGAGATGAACGAGACGTCGACGGTCGCGAACTCGGGGCGGAACGGAAGCTCGGAGGGCTCGAGCGGCACGCGCGTTGACCCGCTCGATCACGCTCACCCGTCCGTCCTCGCGCAGGCTCCAGTCGAGCTGGCCGTGCGCCACGTCGAGGGCGATCACCCGGGCCGCCCCGCGCTGGAGCAGGCAGTCCGTGAAGCCGCCGGTGGACGCGCCGACGTCCAGGCAGTCGAGGCCCGCGACGTCGAGATCGAGTGCGTCGAGCGCGTTCGCGAGCTTCACGCCGCCGCGCGAGACGAAACGCGGGGCGTCGACCAGCTGCAGCTCGGCGCCCTCGGGAATGAGCTGGCTGGGCCGCACCGCGAGCGGCCCGTCCCGGCCAAGGCGTACGTGCCCGGCGCGCACGGCCTCCGCCGCGCTGGTGCGCGAGCCGGCCAGGCCGCGCTCGGCCAGCAGGGTGTCGATTCGGCGTCGGGCCACGCGCAGAAGGTACCTGTGCCGCGACCGCGCGCGGCCCTGAAAGAAATCGACGCAACTGTGATGCCGGTCACACACCAATCGCACATACGTTCGTATCGTTCCCGGTGCGATGACGCTCACGAGAGGCATCCCACTCACCGCACACGGCGTGATCGAGGTGTTCGCGGCGCCGGCCGTCATGGTCGCCCCGTTCCTCCTCGGCTTCGGCACCGCCGCGACATTCATCTCCGTCGCGATCGGCGTGCTGTTGTTGACGACTCGCGCTCCAGGTCGAGGGACCCCGTCGCAGCCGTGCCGCTCACGGCGCACGCCGGGTTCGACTACGCCCTCGCCGTCGTCGCCATCTCCGCCGGGCTCGCCATCGGCGCCGCTACGGGCGCCTGGGCGGAATCAGTCTTTTTGGTCGGCATCGGCGTCGCACAGGTGGCGTTGACCGCGTCAACGCGGTTCACGGCACCCCGCAGCGCCTACTAGCCCGACCTACCTCCCACAGACAAAAAACACATATCTCTCCTCCCTGTACCCGAGACGCCCCGCCATGATGGCGGGGCGTTTCGCTTTTGGTTCCCAGGACGTCACGTGCTCGGAGTGCGGGCACCCGCACACGGTCTAGGCAAACCCGGCGGGACGCGGGATACTGCGGGGGGCGATGTCGCAGGAGAATCTCGAGACCATCCAGCGCGTCTACGTGGGGGTGGCTGCGCACTTGGAGCTGCCCCGGGACCTGTTCGACCCGGGGTTGGAGGTCGACGCGACAGAGGTCTCTCTCGACTTCCGCGAAGTCGTTTGTGGGCTGGACGCGGCACAGGACGCTCTGCGGGAGTACTGGGAGACGTTCGAGGATTTCCATACGGACATCGAAGAGGTGATCCACGTCGCTCGGGAGCAGGTGGTCGTGGCCGTACGCGACGGCGGGAAGGTGAGGGGGAGCGATGCCGAGGTGCGGAACCGCCTCGTCCACGTGTGGACCTTTGGTCACGGCAAGATCGTCCACCTCTCGATCCACACCGACCGCAGCAGAGCCCTCGCCGCCGCCGGGCTTAAGGCGTAGGCGATGTCGCAGGAGAAAATGGAACTTGTCCGACAGGGCTACGCGGCGTGGAACGAGAGGGACATGGACGCGATGCTCGCCCGCTTGCATCCCGACATCGAGTTCATAACCTCGGGCGTGTTCCCCGGGCAGGACCCCGTCTATCGCGGTCACGATGGCTTCAGGAAGTTCTGGCGTGACTTCTCCGAGACATGGGAATCGATCCTCGTCTCGGCTAACGAGCTGCGTGACTGTGGCGAGCGTGTCCTCGCCCTCGTCACATTCGAGGCCCGGGGGCGCGATGGGGTGAAAGTGGGCCGCCAAACGGGGTCGGTCTGGACGTTCCGCGACGACCTAGCCGTCCGAATTGAGAATCACAGGGACTGGACGAAGGCCCTCGAAGCCGTCGGAGTGCGGGAGTAGGCGCCTTGGACGAGAAGCGTCTACCTATTCCCTGCTGAGGGGTAGGCTGGCCGCGGGAGGATGAGCAGGGCAAGGACAGATCTCCGTTGGGTCACTGGTGCGTTCGCCCTTGCGCTGGTGTTGGCCGCCGCGTTCGCCGCCGCGCCGGCACAGGCAGCCAAGACGCTGTCGATCGACGATGTGACCGTGACCGAGCCTGACGGTACGGCGACCGCGATCGCAACCTTCACGGTCGAGATCTCGAAGAAGCCCAAGCGGCCCGTGAAGGCCGACTGGCTCACCGCGCCCGACACGGCGACCGGAGGCTCGGACTACGTCAACACGGGCGGCGTCGTGACGATCAAGAGGCGCCAGAAGCGCGCGACGCTGGACGTCACGGTCAATGGCGACGACACGTTCGAGCCCGACGAGACGTTCGAGGTCCAGCTCGCCAACCCGCGCCGGGCGCAGATCGCCGACGGCACCGGCGTCGGAACGATCGACGACAACGAGCCCCAGCCTCCGCCCGCCCTGGTGGGGTTCGCGCTGACCGAGAGCTGCCTCGATCTCGGGCAGACGGGGACCCCGGTGGGGACGGTCACCCTCGATCAGCCTGCCGAGGGCAACACCTTCGTCGCGATCGCCAGCTTGAACGCAGGGGTCGCGACCGTTCCCGGGGGCGGCGCCACGGTGCTGGACGGGCAGACCAGTGCGGCGGTCACGGCTGACGCACTCACCGAGGGCACGACTCAGCTCACGGCGACGCTCGCCACAGCGCAGTTCCAGCAGACGCTCGACGGTCGACGACCCCTGCCCCGATCCCGAGGCCGTCCTGAACGAGGTCGACTACGACATGCCGGCCCCGGCCGACGAGGCGAGTTCGTGGAGGTGCTCAACACCGGCGCGGTCCCCCTCGACCTCGCGAACGTCGCGATCCTGCTTTTCAACGGAACGTCAGTCCGGGCGTTGCCCCGGAGTACAACCGCCTCACGCTCGGGCCCGGCAGCCTGGCGCCCGGTGACTATCTGGTCCTCGCGGGAGCGAGGTCGCTGTCCCGGGCGGCGTGCAGGCCGTCACGATGCCCGCCCAGACCATCCAGAACGGGGTCCGGGACGGGATCGCTTTGGTGGACACCGCCACCCAGCAGGTCTTCGACGTCCTCTCATACGAGAACGGCAGCGCCAACGGCGCAATCACCCAGGCGCAGCCCGGCGCCGGGTGGGCCGGGGACCATCGACCTGACGGAGGGAGGCACGCCGACCGGCGGGGACGCCGACGACATCACGAGCGCGGACTGGTCCGTGTCACCGCCTCCCCAGCGGCATCGACACCGACGTGCCGGCCGACTGACTGGATCCGCGCCTTCCCCACTCCCGGCGTCGCCAACACGGTGCTCAACGAGACCGACCGGCCGGCCGAGGCCGACCTCTGCAGGCTCCAGTCACCACTCACCTTCAGCGTGTCCGCCGGCGCCACCACCCCGTTGGTCCTGGGCCGCGTCATCGAGAATCCGCTCACGGATCCGGCCGGCTCCGACCCCGGGATCGAGATGCAGGTCGGCCACGGCCCGGTCGGCACCGACCCACGAGCGAACCCCGCATGGATCTGGTCGGACGCCGCCTTCACCGCCCAGGCCGGCGACGAGGACGAGTACGCCGACAGCTTCACGGCGCCGGCCGCCGGAAGCTACGCCCACACCTACCGCTTCTCGCTCGACGGGACGAACTTCACCTACTGCGACAGCAACGGCGCGGGCAGCGATCCCGGCGCCGAGTTCAGCCCGGATCAGCTAGGCACTATTACGGTCACCCCATGAGCGTCAAGCCAGGGCGGACGCTTGTTCTATGCCCCCAGCCCAGGCTTCAGGTGGCCCTCGAACCCGCCGATACAAGTTGGGTCGCACAGCAAGGGAACATCCACCTCGTAACGAAGAGTACGTCCGCGATGGCAGTGGAGGTCAAGGAGCTCGGGACGCGCGGGGTCGAGATCAAGCCCTGCGGCACACTCGACCGGAAGACGGTCGGCGAGTTGCGCCCGATCATCCTCGACTCCGTCCACCCGCTGCCGAAGGTCCTGCTCAATCTCTCGGAGGTCGACTCGATCGACGAGGCGGGGATTGCCCTGGTGATGATGGCCCGCGTCGAGCTGGAGGCCAGCGGCATCCGCTTCGTCGTCGAAAGCTCGAATCCCAGCCTCACCGGGCTGCTGCTGGCGGCAGGCCTGCCGCGCTTCGCGACCATCGCCCCGCGGCGCCTTGACGCGCTGCGAGCGCTGGGCGAGGACGTCGAGCCGGAAGCGGTTCGCCGCGACCTGAGCGACGCGCACGTCCTCTCGGCCCAGGGCTGAGCCGACCACCGGCCCGCACCGACTCTGCGGCCTAATACGGTTGCGGCCCCCGGGGGCGCTCAATACCTTGCCGGGTCGCATGGACGCGAACCTGGACCTGAAGGTCGACCGCCTGGACGCGGGCACGCTGGAGATCTCAGCGCGCGGCAGCCTGGACGAGAGGACCGTGCCCGTCCTTCGCAGAGGACGCCTCGGCCGCGGTGACGCCTCGGCGGACCGTCTCCTGATCGACCTCTCCGGCCTCGAGCACATCGACTCGGCCGGGCTCGCCGCATTGCTCCTCGCGCGCATCGAGATCGAGGCGCGCGGCGGCGCCATGGTGGTCTTCACCAATGGCGCGCGCATGACCCGCACCCTCGAGCGGGCGGGGATCAGGCGGTTCGTCGACGTGGCGACCTCGCGGGCCGCCGCGCTGCGGATGCTGGGCGTCCAGGCCGCCTAGTCGGCGATCTGCTCGCGCGCGCCCAGCGCCGCGGCGACCCGCTCGGCCACGGCATCGCCGGTGAGGCCGACCTCCTCGCGCAGCAGCGCGGGCTTGCCGTGGGTGACGTAGCGGTCCGGGATCCCGACCCGCAGGATCCGCGCGCGCTTGGTGCCGGGGCTGGTGAAGGTGTCCTCGACGTGCTCGAGAACGGCCGAGCCGAAGCCGCCGGGCAGCGCGCCCTCCTCGATCGTCACGACCAGATCGTGCTCGGCGGCGAGGCGGGTGGCCAGCTCGGTGTCGAGCGGCTTGGCGAAGCGGCCGTCGGCGACGGTGGCTGTGCATCCCCTGGGCGGCCAGGATCTCGGCGGCGTCGAGCGCGACCGTGACGCCGTAGCCGTAGCCCAGCAGCGCCACGCGCTCGCCCTCGCGCAGGACCTCGCCGGTGCCGATCGCGATCTCCTCGGGACGCTCGGGCATCGGCGCCCCCTCGGCGGCGCCGCGCGGGTAGCGCAGCGCGATCGGGCCCTCGTCGTGGTCGAGGGCCGTGCGGAGCATGTGGACCAGCATCGCCTCGTTGCGGGGCGCCATCACGACCACGTTGGGGAGGCAGCGGAAGTAGGAGATGTCGTAGGCACCGTGATGGGTCGGGCCGTCGTCGCCGACCAGCCCGGCGCGGTCCATCGCGAAGACGACGTTCAGCTTCTGGAGGCAGACGTCGTGGACGATCTGGTCGTAGGCGCGCTGGAGGAAGGTCGAGTAGATCGCGCAGACCGGCTTGGCACCCTGAAGCGCGAGCCCCGAGGCCAGCAGCACGGCGTCCTGCTCGGCGATGCCGACGTCGTAGTACTGCTCGGGCAGCTCCTTGGCGAGCTTGGAGAGCCCGGTCCCCCCCGCCATCGCGGCGGTGATCCCGATCACCCGGCGGTCGCGCGTGGCCTCGTCGACCATCGCGTCGGCGAAGACCTGCGTGTACTGCGGCGGGTCGGGCGGTGGCGCCGGCTTCTCCACCTTGTCGAACTCGGCGCCGTCGCCGGGCGAGACATCGTCGGTGGCCGGCGTCTTCGGCTTCGCCGGCGGCGCCGGCTTGCGGTTGACGATCGAGTGCGGCTTCGCGGCGTGCCACTTCTCCATGCCCTCGAGGCCGCCCTCCTCGGCCGGGGCGAAGCCCTTGCCCTTCACCGTCTGGATGTGGACGACGACCGGCCGGTCGGCCGCCAGCGCGTCCTCGAGCGCCTCGCGCAGGGCGGTCACGTCGTGGCCGTCGATGACGCCGACGTAGGCGAGGTCGAGCTCCTCGAACATCAGCCCCGGAGCCCAGTAGGCCTTGATGGCCGACTTGATCTCCGGGCCCAGGCGCTCGATCCGCTTGCCGAGGCCGAGCGGGCAGCTTGGTGAGGCGCGTCTCGACGTCCTCGCGCGCGTGGTAGAGGCGCCGGTTCAGGCGGACGCGGTTGAAGTAGGAGTTGAGCGCGCCGACGTTCGGCGAGATCGACATCCCGTTGTCGTTCAGCACGATCACCATCGGCGTCTGCAGGCCGCCGGCGTTGTGGAGCGCCTCGAAGGCGACGCCGCCGGTCAGCGCGCCATCGCCGATCACCGCGACGACCTTGCCGTCCTCGCCGATGCCCTTGCGCATCGCCTCCTTGAGGCCGACGCCGTAGCCGATCGAGGTCGAGGCGTGGCCGGCGCCCATGATGTCGTGCTCGGACTCGGCGATCGAGCAGAACGGGCGCCAGGCCCGCCGTACTGGCGGATCGTGTCGAGGCGGTCGCGCCGGCCGGTGAGGATCTTGTGCGGGTAGGCCTGGTGGCCGACGTCCCAGAGGATCTTGTCCTTCGGCGAGTCGAGCAGCGAGTGCAGGACGGTCGCCAGCTCGCAGGTGCCGAGGTTGGCGCCGAAGTGCCCGCCGATCTCGCCGATCGTGTCGATGATCAGCTCGCGGGTCTCCTGCGCGACCTGCGTGAGCTGGGCGTCGTCGAGGCCCGTCAGGTCCCCGGGCCGTCGATGCTGCGGCAGCAGCGGCGTCTGTGTGTCTTCTCGCTCATGACTGCTCTGGTGTGGATGAAGTCGGTGATCAACTCGAGGTCGCTGGTGTCGCCCTCGGCCTCGCCGAGCGCCGCACTGGGCCGCGGCGTGGGACTCGGCGGCGAGCTCGCGCGCGCGGTCGAGGCCGAAGAGGCTGACGTAGGTGAGCTTTCCGTGCCGCTCGTCTGATCCATGTGGCTTTCCGAGCTCCTCGTCCGATCCCGTCACGTCGAGGATGTCGTCGACGATCTGGAACAGGACACCGAGCTCGTCGGCGAATCGCGTGTAGGGAATTGTGGCAGCCTCAGCCGTTCCGGCGAGGATCAGCGGCACGCGCACGCTGGCGCCGATCAGCCGGCCGGTCTTCAGCGCCGTGCAGGTGCTCGCAGGCTCTCGGCGTCGAGCTCCTCTCCCGCGGTGACGTCGACGTACTGGCCGCCGACCATCCCCTCCACCCCGGTCGCGCCGGTCAGCTCGCCCAGCGCCGCGAGCACCCGCTCCGGCTCGCCCTCCTGCCGCTCGCAGAACAGCCGGATGGCCTCGGCGAACAGGCCGTCGCCGGCGAGGATCGCGACGTCCTCGCCGTACTTCACGTGCGAGGTGGGCTCCGCCGCGCCGCAGGTCGTCGTCGTCCATCGCCGGCAGGTCGTCGTGGATCAGCGAGTAGGTGTGGATCAGCTCGATCGCCGCCGCGGCGGGCAGGACCGACTGCGGCTCGGCCCCCGTCGAACGCGCGGTCGCGAGCGTCAGGACCGGGCGGATCCGCTTGCCGCCCGCGAGCAGCGAGTAGCGCATCGCCTCGTCGAGGCCGGCCGTGGCCGCGGCATCCGAGAAGCTCAGGTCCGCCAGGTAACCCTCGACCAGCTCGCGCAGGTCGTCGGGGTACTCACTCACGCGCGTCGTCGAGCCCCGCGTCCGCCCGCTCCAGCTCGTTGCCGGCCTCGGTCACGAGGTCGGCCGCCTCGCGGGCGAGCCCCTCGGCCTCTTCCTCCGGGAGCTCGTCCGACCGTAGGCTCGCGGCGATCTCGCGGAGGCGCGCAGCGATAGCGTCGATCTCCGAGGCGGTACTCACACCGCCTCGCCGGTCTCCAGCTCGGCGGCCGCGGCGCCCAGGATCCCGTTCACGAACTTCGGCGCGTCGGTGCCGCAGAACTCCTTGGCGAGGTTCACGGCCTCGTCGATCGCCACCTCGGCAGGGATGTCCTCGCGGTGGAGCATCTCGTAGAGCGCCACGCGCATGATGTTGCGCTCGAGCGCCGCGATGCGGTCGAGTTCCCAACCCTTGGCGAGGCGGGCGATCTCGGCGTCGAGATCGTCCTGGCGCTCGGCGGTACCGTGGGCGAGCTGGCGGGTGAAGGGCTTGGCGCCGTTCAGGATGTCGTCGAGCTCGCCGCCGCGCACCTGTCGCTGGTAGAGGGCGAAGACCGCGTCGCGGCGCTGCTCGGAACGGCGCATCGGTTGAACCTACCGGGACTAGGCCCGGCCGACGTACTCGCCGGTGCGGGTGTCGACACGGATGCGGTCGCCCTCGTTCACGAACAGGGGCACGTCGACCTCCACCCCGGACTCGAGCGTCGCGGGCTTGCTGCCGCCGCCCGAGGCCGTGTCGCCCTTGAGGCCGGGATCGGTCTTCGCGACGGCCATCTCGATCGCGCTGGCGACCTGCACCCCGGTGGGCTTCTCGTCGACGAAGAGGATGTCGACCTCGTCGTTGGGCTGGACCCACTTCATGTCCTCGCCGGCGGTCTCGCGCGGGATCTCGAGCTGCTCGTAGTCGCGCGTGTCCATGAACACCGCGGCGTCGCCCGAGTCGTAGAGGAACTGCATCTTGCGGGTCTCGGTGCGCACCGGGCGGAACTTCTCGCCGGCGCGGAAGGTCTTGTCGATCACGTTGCCGTCGGCGCGCGGCGCAGCTTCGCGCGCACGAACGCGCCGCCCTTGCCGGGCTTCACGTGCTGGAACTCCATGATGCGGAAGACGTGCGCCATCGACCTCGATGTGGCTTCCGTTCTTGAACTGGTTGGTGGAGATCACGGGGCGGAGAGGGTAGCGGGACGATTCCGGCTCCCGGCGTCGGTAGGGTGCCGGTATGGGTTGCTTTGCCGCACTGCTCGCGCTGATCTCGCCACGCCTCGCGATCATCTTCATCTGGCTGTTCACCGGCCTACTCGGCGACGCCTTCGAGGACAGCTTCTGGGTGCCGTTCCTGGGCTTCCTGCTGCTTCCGTGGACGACTCTGGCCTACGCGGTGATGTGGGCTTCCGGCGGCAACGACGTCGCCGGATTCGAGTGGTTCATCGTGATCCTCGCCTTCTTCTTCGACCTCGGCGCGTACCTTCAGGGCAGCAGGGCCCGCTGAGCGGCTCATGCGCGTAGCGATCGCGGGGGGCCACGGCAAGATCGGGCGTCACCTGATCGCGCTCCTGGTCGACCGGGGCGATGTGGTCCTGTCGCTCGACCGCAACCCGGACTACGGGGCCGAGCTGCGAGAGCTGGGCGCCGAGCCCGTCGTGTGCGACCTGGAGAACGCCTCCGTCGATGAGGTGGCCGAGGCGGTCGGGGCCGCCGACGCGGTCGTGTTCGCCGCGGGCGCGGGACCGGGCAGCGGACCCGAGCGCAAGTGGACGATGGACCACGCCGGCGCCGTCAAGCTCGCCGAGGCCGCGGAGGCCCGTGGGGCCACCCGCATCGTCGTGGTCAGCTCGATCGGCGCCGACGCGGACGCACCCGGCGACGACACCTTCGCCGTCTACCTCCGCGCCAAGGGCAAGGCCGACGACGACATCGCGCGCGATGGGCCTCGACCACACGATCGTCCGTCCAACGAGCCTGAGCGACGAGCCGGGATCAGGGCGGATCGAGGTAGCGCCGACGGTCGAGCGACGAGAGGTCAGCCGCGAGGATGTCGCGGCGGCCCTGGCCGCGGTGCTGGAGGCCCCGAACACCGTCGGCGCGACGTTCGAGCTGACCTCGGGCCAGACCCCCGTCGCACAGGCGATCGCCGCGCTGTAGCTGCCGGTTGTCGGTTGCGCCCCCGGTGACGCGCGGTCTAGCGTTTCGCCGTGATGTCTCTCCGCCGCGCGGCGACGCGCCTGCTCGCCCCCGCCCTCGTCCTCACCGCGCTCTGCGCCGCCGCGTCCACCGGCGCTCAGACCCAGAGCTTCAAGCAGGACAGCGGCACCGACGAGATCGTCTTCGTGGGAAGCAACTGGGACGGGACCGTCTCGATGCTGGACCCGACCCAGGACTACGCGGAGGTCGGACGTGTCAACGTCGTGCCCGACCAGGAGCGAGCGCGAGCTGGAGATCGCGCTGAATCCCGGTGGACCTCGTCTTCTTCCTGCTCATCCGCCAGCAGATCGGCGAGGGCAACGACCAGCTCGTCGACGACATGTACACGACGCCCGACGGCTCGCTGCTGATCGCCTCGCGGCCCAGCTACCGCGACGTGGTCGCGCTCGACCTGGCCAACTGCGAGGACCTGATCGAACTGCGACATCGTCTGGCGCTTCCAGGTCGAAGGCCAGCGCTCCGACCACATGGCCCTCTCCCCCGACGGGTCAGAGGTGGCGGTCTCCGCGTCCACCGGGAACGTGGTGCACATCCTCGACACCGAAACCGGCGAGGAGCTCGATCAGTTCCCTTCCGGCGACTCTCCCCACGAGAACACCTACTCGGAGGACGGGGAGCGGCTCTACCACGCGAGCATCGGGCGCGTCTACGTGCCCCTTCAGGACGGCAACGACCTCCCCATCAACACGCTGAAGGGCGAGCGCGTCTTCCGGGTCGTGGACACCGAGGACTACGAGGTGGAGGAGGACATCGACCTCGGCAAGGCGCTGGTGGACGCAGGCCACGAGAATCTCAGTCGCGCCGTGCGTCCGATGGCCATCACCCGCAACGAGAAGCGGGCCTACTTCCAGGTCTCGTTCTTCCACGGGTTCCTGGTCTGGAACTTCAAGAAGGATCGGATCACCAGGAAGATCGACCTACCCAACTTCGTCCCGGACATGCCGAAGGAGCAGTACCTCCTGAACTCCGCACACCACGGGATCGCGCTGAGCGGCAACAACCGCAAGCTCTGCGTTGCGGGCACGATGTCCGACTACGCGGCGGTCATCAACCGCCGCTCGATCCGCCGGCCCTCGGGCCCCAACTTCAAGGTGCTTCGCAAGGGCGAGAAGCCCTACTGGTCCACCACGAGCGCCGACGGCAAGAGCTGTTACGTCTCGTGGAGCGGGACGGACTCGATCTCGGTGATCGACTACCGGACCCGCAAGGAGACCCACCACGTCCCGGTGGGGAACCACCCGCAGCGCGTGCGCACCGGCTACGTGCCCAGCGGCTGGATCGCCGACCACACCGAGTAGGCCCCGGACGCAACGAGGCCCGGGCTCTCGCCCGGGCCTCGCAACTTCCTTTGATCTACGAGAGGTCCGCTACGGCGCGGCCGTCTCCGAGACCCCGAAGGGCTCGAAGTCGTAGATCGTGTCGCTGACGCGCAGCCCGTCGATCGCGCCTGACCAGGCGAAATCGCGGCCCTTGCCGACGGCGACCGTGTAGATCGACGCATCACCCGCTGACGACGCATCGTCGTCAAGCGCGTTCTGGACCTGCGAGAACGTGCAGGGCGTCGAGAGATTGCAATTGGTGAGCGTGCCCTCGTTGCCGGAGAGGATGAACCCCTGACCACTCGGAGACGCCGGTGCGGTGGTGGCGTCGATGTAGCCCGACCAGACGTTGTTGGCCGAGTTCGTCGGCGTCCAGGTGAGCGTCGTGAAATTGTCGCTCCCTGCGGCGGTCAGGTTCGAGTCGAGCTCGATCTTGATCACCGGCATGTTCGGATTGCCGCGACCGTTGTTCTCCCCCGTCTGGAAGACGTGGAAGCCCAGCGCGTCGATGTCGGCGAATGCGTCGCCCACGAAATCGACCTCGTTACCGAACGTCGCCTGCTCGGCGTCGTTCGCGCTGGCAGTCCGCGGCACACCATTGGCCGTGATCTGCAGCGAGCCCTCTCCGTACGGAGGCGCCTGGGTCGGGCCGACGAACGGACCGCCCCTCAGGACAACCGTCGGGCTACCCAGGGTGTTGCGGTCGATCTGACCCCACTCCGGTCCGGTGTAGCTGGCGGTGCCATCGGCACCAGCCGGACCCGTCGCGCCGGTCGGGCCGGTCGGACCCGTGGGACCAGTCGCACCATCGTCACCATCGTCACCCTGAAGGTCATCCTGGGCGCTCTGGCTCAGGTCCTTCGTCTTCAGGGTTTCGTCCTTGATGTCCTTGCTCTCCACGGTGTCGTTCTTGATGTCGTCACCCGTGATTCCGGCGGCGTAGGCAGTGCCCATGCACGCCATCACCACCGCTGCTACGCCGAGCGCCAAACCAGGCGTCGGCTTCTTCAGCCAGTTCTTCACTGGTACTCCCTTCATCAACGGTCGGCGCCTGATTCGCAGTGCACCGATCCCTGGCGCTCAGGCAGCCCTAACTCCCGTAAGGTCGCCAGTTACCCGCTTTTCTGACGATTTAGCCCTCATCCCCCGATGAGGGCTTGGATTCAGCCTTCATCGGGGCCTGGCTTCAGGCAGCCAGAGGCTCGTTCACCGACACCGCCGGCTCGTCGTCCTGCACGGCGGTCAGGAGCTTGCGCAGTGCTCGGCGCATCAGGCGTGAGATCTGCATCTGGGAGACGCCCAGCTCGCGCCCGATCTGCGATTGCGTCATGTCCTGGCCGAAGCGCATGCGCAGGATGCTCAGCTCGCGCTCGTCGAGCCCGGCGTGCGTGACGGCGAGCTGGGCGTCGATCGAGTCGAAGCCCGACTCGCCGCGCCCGACCGTCTCCACGAGCGGCATCGGTGCAACGTCATCGCTGCCGACGGGCGCGTCCAGTGAAAGGGTCTTGCGGGCCTCGCCGGCCTGCATCGCCTCGAGCACCTCCTCCTCGGAGAGGTCGAGACGCTGGGCCACCTGAGGCACCGTGGGCGCCCGGCCGAGGACGTCGCCCAGGTCCTCGATCGCATCGCGAACGGAGAGTGTGCGCTCCTGGAGGCCGCGCGGGAGGTGCACGTCCCAGACGTGGTCGCGGAAGTGGCGGCGGAGCTCGCCCAGGATCGTCGGCACCGCGTAGCTGGCGAACGGACGGCCGTGGTCGGGGTCGAACCCGTCGATGGCCTTCACGAGGCCGAGTGACGCGACCTGGACGAGGTCGTCCAGCGGCTCGCTGCCACCGCGGTAGCGGAACGCAAGCGAGCGGGCGAGCGGCATCAGGCGCTCCACCAACTCGCGCTTGACGGCGGGATCGCCGGTGTTCTCGTAGCGGCGGAGGAGCTGCAGATCGAGGGCTTGGCGGCGGGCCCGGGTCTCACGCTCGGTCAGCTCCAGCTCATCGCCGGGTGACTGTGTCTTCGCTTGCAACATCTCGTCTCCGATCTCTTTGCGTTGAAAGGACCGGCGACGAACCGGGACAAGGGAGGTCGTGAAACGTCCCCAGACCGACTTGTCGCTTGCAGTTGATCCGCTTCCGAGGAGCTCTCGGTGGCGGCGTGCCCTGTAGATACCCGTCTACCGGGTCGAGCTAAACGTCTTCCGCGGGCTCGAGCACGAAGACCTCGGCGGCGATGTCCGCGTCGATCGCATGGTCGGACAGGAACGCCCGGACCGTCCGGCCCGTCAGCCGCTCGACGATCTCCGTCGCGTCCTCCCGGAACTTCCCCTGGAGCACCCGGCGGACCCCACGAACGAGATCCTCTTCGTCCTCGTCGGCGAGCGTCTGCTCGGCCGTGGTCATCGTGTCCTCAAGGATGACCGTGATGATGTCGTCGCCGACGTGGGCGCGAGCCCGGGTCGGGCCACGGCCGGCGTACTCCTTGTAGAGAGCCACCATCGCCTTCGCGAGGTCGCGCGAGAGGTTCTCGTGCGAGACGGTGCCGGCCGGCTGATCCTCTTCGATCGTGCTCATCTGCCTAATTGTTGCATCGGCGCCCGGAACGAGAAAGAGCGACCCCGCAGGGGCCGCCCTTCCTGTTCGATCCGCCGCCGCGTCCAGGCGGCGAAGACTCATGAAGGCTTCTGAAGCGAGTCGCATGTAGCTGTCTCGGTACCACGCGGCTACCCACGCCCGTGGCCGGTATTCAGGCGACGACGCGCAGGTCCTTGCTGAGCGAGCTGAGGTTGCGCACACCGTCGTCGGTGATCGCGACCAGGTCCTCGATGCGAACCCCGAAGCCGTCCCGGCACGTAGACGCCGGGCTCGACCGTGACCACGTCGCCCGTCGGCGAGCGTGTTCTCGGAGCGCTGGCTGAGGCGGGGAGCCTCGTGGACCTCGATCCCCACGCCGTGCCCCAGCCCGTGCCCGTAGTGCTCGGCGTGGCCCGGCGTCCGCGATCGGGCCACGCGACACGGAGTCGGCGTCCTTGCCGGAGACGCCGGCGGCCACGGCCTCGAGGGCCTTCGCCTGGGTCGAGCGCACCAGCTCGTAGACGTCGGCCGCCTCCGGCTCGAGCTCGCCGGTGGCGAAGGTCCGCGTGCAGTCCGAGCAGTAGCCGTCGACGATCGCTCCCATGTCGATGATCACCAGCTCGCCGGTCCCGATCTCACGATCCGAGGCCTCGTGGTGGGGCAGGGCGGCGTTCTCGCCGGCGGCGACGATCGTCGGAAACGAGGGGCCGGCAGCGCCGAGCTCTCGCATGTGCTGCTCGGCGGCCAGCTGGACCTCCCGCTCGGTCCTGCCGCACCAAGCCCCGCTCGCAGATCCACTCGTACACCGCGTCGGCCAGCTCGGCGGCCGCGGCGATACGGCTCAGCTCATCGGGCGTCCTTGCTCGCGGCGGAGCCCGCCCAGCAGCCCATCCACCGGCGACGAGCTCGACGTCCTCGCCCACGGCCGTCCTCGAGCTTGCGCAGGGCGCGGACGCTGGTCTTGGCATCGTCGTAGCCCACGCGGCCGCGCAGGCGCTTGGCGAGCTCGGCGAGCGGCTGACCCTCGGCCTCGAGCCCGCTCGAAGGCCGGATCGACCTCGCGTTCAGCGCGCTCGCGTGTAGCGGAAGTCGGTGAGGAACAGTCGCTCCTCGGCCCCGACCACGCAGAGGGCGCTGGTGCCGGTGAAACCGGTGAGCCAGAACACGTCGGCCTGAGCCTCGCGCCCGGTATCGCCCGGGTTGACGAGATCCGCGACGATGAGCTGGTCGAGGCCCTCGGCCGCGACGGCCTCGGCAAGTCGGTCGGCCCTGCTCACCCCAGCGCCGCCTTCAGCAGCTCGAGCGCGTCGCGGTAGCCATCGGGGCCCTTCCCGGAGACGACGCCGCTCACGACGCCCTCGAACACCGAGTGATGCCGCCACTCCTCGCGGGCCTGAACGTCCGAGAGGTGGACCTCCACCGCGGGCACGCCGGCGAGCTCCAGGGCGTCGCGCAGGGCCCACGCGTAGTGCGTCCATGCGCCCGCGTTGATCAGCGCGCCGTCGGCCGTCTCGGGAAGGCGGTGGAGGTACTCCACGAACTCGCCCTCGCTGTTGGTCTGGAAGAAGATCGGCTCGAGCTCCACCTCAGTCGCGAACCCCTTGATCTGAACCTGAAGCTCGTCGAGGGTCAGGTCGCCGTAGTGCTCGGGGTCCCTGCGCCCCGAGCATGTCGAGGTTGACACCGTGGAGAACGGCGACCCTGTTCTTCATCCGCGCAGCTCCTCCACGGCGGCGCGGACCCTATCCGGATCGACCTCGCGCCGAACTCGGGCTCCCCGGGCCGCGGGAGCAGCACGAAGCCGAGGCCGTCGGCCGAGGTCCGCTTCTTGTCGCGGCCGACCGCATCCATCACCGCGTCGGTGTCGATCCGCTCGTCGAGCGTCACCGGCAGCCCGTGGGCGCCGAGCAGGCCCGGCGACCTCGTCGCGCAGCTCGGCGGCATCGCTCAGCCGCAGCGCCGCAAGCAGTCCGAGGCCCACCGCCTCGCCGTGGCGGTAGACCTCGTAGCCGCCCGCCGCCTCGATCGCGTGCCCGACCGTGTGGCCGAGGTTGAGGATCGCCCGTCGCGAACCGTCGCGCTCGTCGCGCGGCAACGACCTCGAGCTTCGTGACCGCGCAGTCGACGACCAGCGGCGCCAACGCCGACAGGATCGAGGGCGTCGATCGCGCGGACGCGCTCCCAGAAGCTCCCGCCGGCGAGCAGCGCGGTCTTCACGACCTCGACGAAGCCGGAGGCCAGCTCCTCCGCGGGCAGCGTCGCGAGCGTTGCCACGTCAACGATGACGGCCGGCGGGCTGGTGGTAGGCGCCCACGTAGTTCTTGGCCGCGCCCAGGTCCACCCCGGTCTTGCCGCCGTACGCGGAATCGACCTGCGCGAGCAGGCTCGTCGGCACCTGCACGACCGGGATGCCGCGCTGGTAGGCGGAGGCGCAGAAGCCGGCGAGGTCGCCGACGACCCCGCCGCCGAGTGCGACGACGTGATCCGAGCGGGTCGCACCGGCGCTCGGCCAGCGCCTCGCAGCACGCGCTCGGCCTCGGCCATGCGTCTTCGGCCGACTCGCCGGCGGGAACCGTGATCGGCTCGCGCCGGCCCCGACCGCGTCGGCGTAGAGCGGCGCCGACGTGCGTATCGGTGACGCAGAACGCGCGGCCCGGGCCCGCCGAGGCGCGACCATGGCCAGGATGCCGGACGCCGACCCACACCGGGTACGAGCCGGAGGCGCTCTGCGCCCAGATCAGCTGGTCGGCCGGCGCTCCGGCCAGCGCGCGCAGGCACTCGAGCGCGTCGGGCACGCGCGTCGGCCGAGAGCATGATCGCGTCGGCCAGCTCGCGGTAGATCGGCTCGCGCTCGGCGTGAAGGCGCATGAACTCGGCCTCGTCGCGCGCCAGCGGGCGCTCCGAGCGCGAGGCGCGCCGCCACAGCTCGTCGGCCGGACACTCGCAGCCAGACGACGGTGTGGCCGGCGAGCGCCTCGCGGACCTCCGGCGAGAGCACCGCGCCGCCGCCGAGCGCGACGGCGTCGTGGCCCTCGCCGAGGACGCGCAGCACCAGCTCGGCCTCGCGGCGACGGAACTCCTCCTCCCCGTGGGAGGCGAAGAAGTCGGCGATCGAGCTGCCCAGCTCCTCGGCCAGCAGCAGATCGGTGTCGACTGCGTCGAGGCCCGCCGGCCTTCGCGTGGCGCAGGGCGCGGGACTTGCCCGCCCCCATGAAGCCGGTGAAGACGAGGGCGGGCTGGCGCTCAGCGTCGCCACCCGATGCGCTCCTCGTAGGCCTGGAGCGCGGCGAGGACGTCGTCGATGTGGTCGCCGCCGAGCTTCTCGCGGTAGCCGCGGGCGAGGACCAGGGCCACCATCGCCTCGGCGACGACCCCGGCGGCCGGGACGACCGTGGAGTCCGTGCGCTCGCGGAGCGCCTGCGCCGGCTCGAGGGTCTCGGTGTCGACGCTGCGGAGCGGCTTGGTGAGTGTCGAGATCGGCTTCAGTGCGCCGCGGACGACCAGGTCCTCCCCGTTCGTCATCCCGCCCTCGACCCCGCCGGCGCGGTTGGTCTCGCGGTACCAGCCGCGCTCGGGCGAGTGGAAGATCTCGTCGTGGGACTCCGAGCCGGGCCGCGCGGCGACCTCCCAGGCCTCGCCGACGGAGACGCCCTTGACCGCCTGGATCGACACCACGGCCTGGGCCAGGCGCGAGTCGAGGCGCTCCTCCCAGCTCACGTGGGAGCCGATGCCGGGCACCAGGCCGAACGCCCGCACCTCGAAGATCCCGCCGAGGCTCTCGTTGGCCTTGCGCAGGCGGTTGATCTCCTCGACCATCTCCGCGCCGGCGGCGTCGTCGAGGCAGCGCACCGGCGAGTCGTCGACCTCCGCGAAGTCGCTCGGGGCGTGAGCGTCTCCGGCTCCGGCGCGGCGACCGAGCCGATCCGGATCACGTGGCTGTGGACCTCGACGCCCACGGCCCGCAGGAACTCCTTGGCCAGCGCGCCGGCGGCCACGCGCGCCGCGGTCTCGCGCGCGGAGGCGCGCTCGAGCACGTTGCGGACGTCGGTGAACCCGTACTTCTGGAGGCCCGCGAGGTCGGCGTGGCCGGGCCGCGGGGTGTGGACCTCCTCCACCTCGGCCTCGACCGGCCACGGGTTCATCCGCTCCTCCCAGTTCGCGTAGTCGCGGTTCGCGACCAGCACGGCAACCGGGCTGCCCAGCGTGCGGCCGTGGCGAACGCCCGAGCGGATCTCGACCGCGTCGGTCTCGATCTTCATCCGGCCGCCGCGACCGTGGCCGAGCTGGCGGCGCGCCATGTCGCGGTCGAGGCGCTCGCGATCGAGCTCGAGCCCGGCGGGCAGGCCCTCGACGATCGCGACGAGCCCTGGCCCGTGCGATTCGCCGGCGGTCGTGAAGCGAAGGTCGGCCATGACGGCCGCTAGCGTAGATCAGAGGATTTGGCCGGCGCGGGTGGCGCCGGTCAGTTCGGATCCAGCCCGACGTTGGTGAAGGTGCCGGGGAAGCCGGCCCCCATCAGCTCGTCGCTCGACCAGTCCTCCTGGTTCAGCGCCCCGTCGACCAAGACCAGGCTCACGATCCAGGTCCCGGGGCTCGCGCCCTGCGGCACGGTGATCGTGGCCCGGTAGTCGCCGTCGGTCGCGTCCCCCGAGACGAGCTGGAGGCTCGACTCGAGGGGCGGCCCGGCGGGCGGCGTGGCGATCACCCGCGAGGCCGCGGGGTCGATGCCGGCCGCGTTGTCGGTGACGCTCAGGTCGAACGTGATCACCTGCGAGCTGGCGGTGGTGTCGGCCTGCGCGGGATCCAGCGCGAAGGCGGTCAGGACCGGCGCCTCGTCGTCGCCGACGGCGGTCTGGTCGAAGCCGCCGGGGAAGGTGGCGGCGATCAGCTCCTGCGAAGTCCAGGCCTCCTCGTTGCCGGCGTTGTCAGCGAGCACGACGCTCACGGTCCATGCCCCCTGCGGCGAGAAGCGCGGCACGGTGATGGTTGCCCCGAAGGTCCCGTTGGTGACGGTGCCCGAGACGAGGCTCAACGCGTCCTCACCGCGAGGCTCGCCGGCGGGCGAGAGGATCTCGACACGGGAGTTGGCGAGGTCGAGCCCGGCGAGGTCGTCGGTGACGCCGAGACTGAAGGTGACGTCCTGGGCGGCGGCGGAGGTGTCGATCGACCCGGGGGTGATCGAGAAGGCCGTTAGCTCGGGGGTGTCCTCGTCGCCGGGCCCGCTCTGGTCGAAGCTCGCAGGGAAGCCGGCGCCGACCAGCTCCTGGGGGGACCAGGCCTCCTCGTTGCCGGCGTTGTCGGAGAGCAGCAGGCTCGCGGTCCACGCGCCCTCGGGCGCGTACTGCGGCACGGTGACGGTGGCCTCGAACGTCCCGTTGTGCTCGGTGCCCGCGACCAGCTCCAGCGGAGCGGAGCCTCGGGGCGTGCCGTCGGGCGCCGCGATCGCGACCTCGGAGGCGTCCGCGTCGATCCCGGTGATCGCGTCGGTCAGCTCGAGCGTGAACGTGATGTCCTCGGGACCGCCGGAGGTGTCGATGGATCCCGGGAAGATCGTGAGCTCATCGAGCAGCGGCGCGCTGGTGTCGCAGCCGCCCGCGAACTGGTTCGTCCCGGTCCCGCCGTCGCACGAGTCCACCCCGGCGCCGCCATCGAGCATGTCGTCGCCGGTGCCGCCGCTCAAGACGTCGTTGGCGGGCTCACCGTAGATCTGGTCGTCGCCCCCCTGGCCGAGGAGCACGTCTTCCCCGGCGCCCGCCGCCAGGGTGTCGTTGCCGTCGCCGCCACTGAGCTGGTTGACCCCGCCGCCGCCGATCAGGGCGTCGGCGAAGGCGGTCCCGATCGCGTTCTCGATTGCGGTCAGGGCGTCGGTGTCACCGCCCGCGACCGTGCCGTTGACGAGATCGACGCTGACGCCGCTCACCGCCGCGGCGTAGCTCACCGTGTCGGAGCCGGCCGCCCCCGTCGATCGCGTTCCGAGCCCCGTCGCCCGCAATGGTGTCCGGCTGCGGGGAGCCGACGACGTTCTCGATCGCGGGCAGGGAGTCGCTGCCCTCGCCGGTGGCGGAGTCGCTGAGGAGGTCGACGGTGACCCCGGAGGCGGCCCCGGCGAAGGTCACGGTGTCGGCGCCAGCGCCTCCGTGCAGCGTGTTGTCGCCCGCGTCGCCGGCGAGCGAGTCGTCCTGGGGCGAGCCGGTGACGTCCTCTACGCCGGACAGCGCATCGGATCCCTGTCCCGTCGCAGTGCCGGCCCCGAGGTCGACGTCGATCGAGCCACTCGCCGAGAAGTAGTTGGCCTTGTCGATTCCGGCGCCGCCGTCGAGGACGTCCCCGCCCTCGCCACCCGCCAGCGTGTCGTCCCCTTCGCCGCCCACGAGCGTGTCGTCCGCGGCGCCGCCGGTCAGGATGTCGTTGTGCGCGGAGCCGACGACGTTTTCGACGCCGGCGGTCTTGTCGCTTCCCTGCCCCGTCGCGCTGCCGTTGGCGAGGTTCACCGTGACGCCGGCGGTGGCAGCGGCGAAGGTGGCGATGTCGGCGCCCCCCTGCCCGTCCAGTGAGTCGTTTCCGGCGCCGCCGTCGAGGGTGTCGTCACCGTCCCCGCCGAGCAGCCGATCCTTGCCCTCCTTGCCGAGCAGAAGGTCGTTACCGCCGCGCCCGCAGAGGATGTCCACCTTCTTGGTGCCCCGCACCACGTCGTCGCCGTTGGTGCCTCGCTTGGTGCACTTGGCGGCATCGGCCGGCGCCGTGAAGGCCATGAGGGCGAGGACGCCCACCGCGGCGAGGCCGCCTGCGGTCCGGCGTGTTCGCGGGTTCTCGACCACCAGGACCTAGCCGCCCTTGAGCTTCACGTTCCGAATCGCCTGCAGCTTGAGCTCGTAGGTCTGTCCGTTCGGGTCATAGGCGAGCGTCACCGACTCGCCCTTCTCGAGCGTGATGAAGAGGCAGTTCGGCGATGGCACGCAGGTCCCGTCGCCACCGACCGAGCTGACGTCCGAGGAGAGGACGAACGCGGCCCGCTTCCCGGCCTCGTCGGTGCCGAGGAAGGCCAGCACCGGCGTCGCGTCGTTGGGGAGCACGGTCATCGGCTCGATCCCCTTGCGGCTCCTCAGGTCGCCCTGGATGCCGACCAGCACGTCGACGCGACGGACGAACAGCCGGTTGACCACCTCGACGTCGCCGTCGTCGGGGTCGCCGCTGGTGTTGTCGGTCGCACCGCCGTCGCCGGTGTCGGTGTCGGGTCGGCGGTGGACGTGGTGCCGCCGGTGACGCCCAGCGAGGGCCCGCCGGCGTCGGCCGTCGTGCCCGTCGAGGTGTCGCTGTCCGCGGCCGACCCGTCGAGGGTGTCGGTGGAGGCCGGGAACTGCTGGTCGAACGGGTTCTTCGACTTCAGTTGCTCGAGGCGCTTCGTGTAGTCGCGCACGCTCACCTCGGTCCCGGCGAGCACGGCCGGGACGGTCGCGGCGGTCTCGTCCGTGGGCGGCGGAGGCCCGAGCGGCGGAGGCGCCTCGTCCTTGGCGAGCACCATCGGGACCGCCACGAGCGCGACGATCAGGGCGACCGCCGGGAGCAGCAGGTGCCGGTCGCGAAGATCGCGATAGAGGTCGGTGAGGAAGCTGGGGAACCTTACGTTCTTCATTGCGCAGCCCCCGGTGTGGCGCTCGCCGCGGGCGGAGCGGCCGTGGCGGTGTCCGTCGCTGCGGTGGTCGTCGCGGGCGCGGCGGGCCCACTCGGGGTCGCCCCCGCGGTGATGCCCTGGTCGGACGGGGTCAGGTAGCTCGAGGCCTGGACGGCCGCCTGCAGGCTGGGGAAGCCCTCGGCGCCGGCGGTGAGGCTGAAGCCGTTGATGGTGAGCAGCCGCCCGTCGGCGCTGACGCTCGTTGCCGCTTCGTTCGACCATCCCGTCGATCTCACCGAAGAAGTCAGCGATCTGGAAGAAGCCGCCCTGGAACTCGAGCGAGTAGGGCATGACCGGAAGCCCGGCTGATCCGACCGTGGCCCCGATCGGCAGCAGCGCGGCCGTCGCCTCGGACGGTGTCGCGCCGGCGGTGGTCGTGCCGGCCGGGGTGGTCGCGGGCTCTCCGGGCGCGGGCGCAGGCGCCGCGGCCGCGGCCGGCGCGGCGGCGGCTCCCGCGGCGGCCTCGTCGAGCTTGATGCTCCGGAAGTCCACGCCCGCCTCGTTCGAGAGCCCCTCGAGCTGCACCAGGAGGCTCGAGGTGTCCGCGTCCTTGGGCACCGCCTTGCCGAGCGAGACCAGCATCCGGTAGTTGTTCGAGAAGCGCTTCTTGGCCTCCTCGCCCGACACGGCGGCCTGCTCGGCCTCCGGCGACCTCGACCTCGAGCGCGGCCACGTCGTCCTCGAGGTTCGAGGCCTCTTCGCGCTTCGGCGCGAGCAGGAGGAACCAGAAGGCCGCGATCGCGCCCACGACGACGATCGAGGCTCAGGATCATGCGGTCGGTGGACTTCATCAGCCCACCCCCACGGTCTCGGCGCTGCTCTGCGCCTGTCTCCGACTGCTCCGCGGCCGAGTCCTCTGCCGCCTGCTGCTCGGTCTCGGCCTCGGCGGTCCCGCCGTCGTCCTCGGTGGTCGTAGTCGCGGGAGTCGCGGCGGGGACCGCGGTCGAACCCGGCGTGTACTGCGGACACGGGGACGGCGTCGAAGGCGACCGTGATGTCGAACGCTGCGATGAACTCGCGCGTCTGACAGTCACCGTCGACGCCCGACGCCGGCGCGGCGGCGGCGGCGCCGGTCGAGTCGGCCTCGCCCAGCTCCCCGAGCGAGGACTGCTGCATCCCGACCCGGGTCACCCCGTCGATGTCCTTGAGCGCCGCGATGAAGCCGGCCACGGCGACCTGGCCGGTGGCGCAGCCACTGATCTGGAGCGAGGGCCCGGTGATTGAGGGGTCGGTAGCCGTCTCGCCCGCGCCCTCGGCCTCGAGGATGACGCCCGGGGAAACGGTGCCGGTGAGGCTGTCGAGCCAGACGTTCTCGGGGATCACGAGCGCCAGCTCATTCATGACCCGCTCCCAGTCGAAACGGCTCTCGGCCAGATCGACGACGGTCTCGGTGCGGCTCTGCGCCAGCGTGGCCAGCTCGCCGTAGGGCGCGAGCTCGTGCGGCGCGCTGGTCCGCGGCCAGCTTCCGCGCCTCGAGGCTCGCGAGATCGCTCTCCTTCTCGCTGATCGAGTTGCCGGCGAGCACCATGGCGACGACGCCGAGCAGCGCCAGGCCGAGGACCCCGACGATCACGTAGGAGAGTGACCCCGGTCCGCAGGGGCGCGAGCTCGCCGCGCCGCTCCTCGGGGGGAATCAGGTTTACCGGGCGCACGTCTTCACTCCTCGAGCCCGAGGCCGTAGGAGAGCGTGAGCCGAGCGGCGTCGGCGCCTGCGACGCCGACTCAGGGCCCCCGGGGTCACCGCCCCGATCGGCAGGGGCAGCTGGTCGCGCAACGCGTCGACCAGCCCGGGAATCGTGGTGCCGACCCCCGCGACGACCATGCTCTCGACCCGTACGGCCTCCTCGAGGGCGGCGTAGTACTCGAGCGAGCGGCGGAGCTCGTCACCCAGCTTCGCGGTGCCGGTGGCGAGCACCTCCCGCGCCTTGGCGACGATCTCGGCGTCGCCCTCGATCGCCTCGACCGGGGCCTGGAGGCCGACGTGGACCAGCCACCTTCGCGCGTGGTCGAGCACGAGGCCGGCGCGTTCGGCGAGCGACTGGGCCATGCCCTCGACGCCGTAGTTGATCGCGCGGGTGAAGACGCAGACGTCGCCGCGGGTGACCGCGAGGTTGCTGACGTCGCCGAGGTTGCAGTAGACCCTCCCGGCCGGGGTAGCGCCGAGGCCCGGATCCGCAGGGGCCTGGAGGCCCTGCGCCGGGTCCTGGGCGGCCGGCATCTGGGGCGCCGGCTCCTGCCCGGGCGCCATCGCCGCGGTCTGGGCGTCGGCCATCGGGTCGAAGGACTCGCCGGGGTCGACGAACCCGCCGGACACGGACCCGCCGGTCGCCTCGCGTGAGAGGGCGCGGATGAGGCCGAAGGCGGAGTGGTCGATCCCGACCAGGCGAAGCCCGGCACCGTGCACCGCGTCCATCGCGCGCTTCAGCATGTCGCGGCGGGCCGCGACCACGACGACCTCGAGGTCGGCTGCCTCGACGCCGGGCTGCGGTGGGACGACCTGCCAATCGAGGGCGGCCTGGTCGAGAGGCATCGGGATGTGGTCCTGGGCCTGAAACCGGATCGCGGTCTCGAGCTCGTCGGCGTTGTCGATCCGAGGCACCCGCAGCGTTCGTACGACGACCCGCTGGTTGGCGACCCCGAGGCGCACCTCGCGAGGGAGCTTGACGTTGGTGAACAGCCGCTTGAGGGCCTCCGCCAGCTCTTCGGGATCCTGGACCTCGCCCTCGCGAAAGACCCCGGCCTCGAGCGGCTCGATGCCGTAGCCGCCGACGCGGACGCCGCCGTTTACCTGAAGCTCGGTTGCGGCGATGCTCGAGGCCTCGATGTCAAGGCCGACGATGCGCTTTGCCTTTTGGATCTTTCGCGTAAGCATGTGCAGATACCGGCGCTGGACGAGGAGCGGGACTCTTCCCCTGCCTTGAATCGGCGCGAACGGCACGCGACTTGAGCGCTGAAGCGCGTTTGGGCGCGATTACGTGGCGAAGGTGTCGAGGTACCAGTCGACGATGTCGTCGCCGAACCACAGTCCGACCACCCCGCCGAGCGCCAGGAACGGCCCGAACGGGATCGCCTGCTTGCGCGCAGCGCCGCCGTGCCGGGCGATCATCACGAGCCCCACGATGGCGCCCGCGGCGAAGCCCACGAGGAGCGCGGGGGCGATCGCCCTGCCGAGGTAGATCGCCATCATCGCGACGAGCTTCGCGTCGCCCATCCCCATCCCGCGTGGGTAGAGCAGCGCCAGCGCGAACAGCGCGCCCCCGGCGATCGCCACCGCCAGCGCCCGCTCGCCGAGCTCGCCCAGGTCGCCCACCAGCACGATCACGATCCCGGCGATGGCGCCCGCGATGACGATCTTGTTCGGGATGATCCGCTGCTCGAGGTCGGTGAGGACGACGGCCATCAGCACCGTGCACAGCACCAGGCCGAGGATCAGCTCGGCGACATCGTCCGTACCCAGCGCCAGCACGGTCCCGGCGTAGAGCGCCCCGAGCCCGGCCTCGGCGAGCGGGTAGGAGGGCGAGATCGGCTCCCCGCACTGCCGGCAGCGCCCGCGCAGGAGGAGCCAGGAGACGATCGGGACGTTGTCGCGGGCGGCGATCTCGCGCCCGCAGCGGGGGCATCTCGAGCGCCCGACCACGAATCCCTCGCCGCGGGGCACGCGGTGCGCGAGCACGGTCACGAAGCTGCCGGCCACGGCACCGGCCACGAAGGCGAGTGCGGCCCACCCGAGCATGGTCGGCGCGGACCCTATCCCCGGGACCGGCGGCCAACCGCACGCGTCATCGGGCGCGGACGCGACTCAGCAACTGACGGGCGCGCTCCCGCCGCCGGGGACGCACAGCGTCTCGCGGACGACACGCCAACTCGACGAGCCGAGATCGAACAGGAACGGCGGCTGCTGCACCGCGAGGCGGTCGTCGTAGGTGTAGTCCTTCAGGTAGCCGGTCTGGACCGTGCCGCCCGAGGACGTGCCCACCGTACCGCGGAAGAGCTGCGCGATCGCGCCGTTCACCTCGAGCTCCCCGAGCGGGACGCCGCAGTCGTAGTTGTCGACGATGAACGAGTGGCGGAGGGCCAGGATCGCCGCGTCGATCCGGATGTTCGGATGCGTCTCCGCTGCGACGTTGGCGGCCGAGCCGCAGGAGTAGGCGGTCGCGCTCGAGCGCGCCGTCACGCCGTGCTGGACCCGGATGAAGTTGTTCGCGACCAGGCCGAGGACGGCGGTCCCCGAGAGGTTGGTGGTGACGTTGCCCATGACCACGATGTCGTTGGCGGCGGCGATCGTCGCCGACGCGCTGTAGTTGCCGCTGACGTAGACGTTGCCACAGGGCGAGCTCGTCGGGTAGCTGACGCTGTACGGCGAGTAGGTGCCCGAGCAGCCGCTCCCGTTGGTCACGTAGATGATCGGGTCCGCCGTGAGATCGACCGTCGGTTGCGCCACCCCGTTCACGGTCACCGAGGCGGTGTTCCCGTTCAGCGTGATCCGCGTGGTCCCTGAATACACCTTGCCGTCGCTCTGAGCGTAGGCGAGCAGGCTGGTGTTGTTCGGGGGCGGGCTGATGAAGGGCGCGTTCTCCTGGAGCGTCCCGTTGACGGTCTGGTTCAGCGAGCAGCTGCCCGAGTTGCCGCGGATCATCGCCGGCTCCGATCCGCCCGGCGCCGCCGACGCGACGGTGTCGCTCGGGGTGCGGCCGAAGATGGGCGAGCCGCAGATCTCGTACTGGTCCTGGGTGTACGTGGGCCCGTTCATGTCGTCCCCGCTGATCCAGTTGATGTCGCTGCAGTCGCTGGGGCGACCGTCGCGCTCGAACGCGGCGCAGTCCTGGTAGTTCGCCGGGTTCGAGTACGTGTTCGGATCGAGGGTCTCGTAGACCGTGTACCAGAGGTAGTCGAGCGGCGAGGCGCGCTTGAAGCTGGCCACGATCCCTCGTGTCGAGCCACCCGACTTGCCGGTGAACTGCATGCGGAAGCTGCCGTCGCTGAGCTCGATCATGGTGTGCACGGGGTCAGCGGTGGTGCAGGCCGAGCTGCCGTTCGCCGGCAGCGGGCGGTACGAGTAGGTCTGGTTGTTCGAGCCTCGCACGTTCGTCTCGGCCTGCTGCGGGCACTGCTCCCACAGCTCGGTGTTCTTGTTCAGGTGGTAGAGGAAGGAGTTCAGCCCCGCCCGTGCCGCGTAGAACGCGCGCTTGCTGTCGAGGTCGTGCTGGGAGTTGTTGATGTCGCCCTTCACGGCGACGAACGTCGCTCCGATCAGCAGGGTGACGACCGTGAGCACGCCGAGGGCGACCGCCATCGCGAACCCGTCCTCCGCCGCGAGGGCCTCGCGCCCCCACGTGCGTCCGTTGAGCCGTCTCAGCCGCATGCGATCACCGTCTGGGGGTTGCGGTCGGCGGCCGGCGGCGTCAGGCGCAGCACGAAGGTGTCGCTGAAGGTCGTGGCCTCGTCGTAGCGGCTGCTGGTCGCCTGACCGCTCGGCTCCACCACCATGGTCACGCGGACCGCCGAGGCCAGGCGTGCGTTCGCGGAGCTCAGGCCCGGGGGGCTCCCGGTGTTCATCGGCAGCGGGCTCGGGGAGTTCGCCGGGATCGTCCCCGCCGGAACCGCGCCGCCGGAGCTCGTCGTCACCCCGGTGGGAAGGGTGCCGGCGCCGTCGAGCAGCATCACGTAGGGGTTCCCCGCGCTGTCGAGGTAGGCATTGTTGGAGCTGTCGCGGGCCGTCCCGTAGGGGAAGTACTGGAACAACGGGGTGCTCCCGCTCTGCGAGACCCCCTCGACGAGGATCCTCGTCTGAGAGGGCGTCGCGGAGAAGGTCCAGTTCGGCGACGTGCCGCCGGTCCTCGGGAAGGTGCTGTCGACCAGATTGCCGCCCGTGAGCGCGATCACGTGCAGCTCGGGGACGATGGTGGCGGCGGACCCCCACTTGCTGATGAAGCGCAGGCTGGTGCCCGTGCTCGCCGGCCTGGATCGGGATCACCCCGTCAGCGACGCAGCTCGACTGGAGCTGGCTGGCGACGCGGGACATCGTCGTCCGCGCCTCCTGGGTCGCGTCGACCCGGTCGAACACGCGTCCGCTCTCGATCAGCGCCACCTGCTGGATCGCGAACAGGGCGGCGGTGACGATGATTGCCGCCGCCGTGGTTACGAGCAGCTCGATCAGGGTGAAGCCGCCCTGGTCGCAGCGGATGCGCCGGATGTCGCGGGCGCGCATCAGCACGTCCCCTGGTTCGAGCTGATCCCGGTGATCGAGAGCAGCACCGTGTTGCCGGTCGTCGCGTAGCTCGTGTTGGCGACGGCGGTCGCGGTGGCGCGGTAGGTCGTCGAGGCCGGCCGGTAGGAGGCGCAGACCGTGTAGTTGGGACCGTAGGGCTGACCGGGGAAGCGCAGCCAGCCGGTGCTGGGCGCGTTGGGCCCGGGCGCCGTGCTGATCGCGGGATGCCACGACTGCCCGCAGCTCGTACCGGAGTCGCTCGGGAAGTCGAGCCTGATGTCGTTGGGCTTCACGTTCGAGAACGCGCTCGTCGCCGAGGTCCTGAAGCGCACGTTCACGATCAGGCCCGGAAGCCCGACGTCGACGGAGTTGGAGCCGGCGCTGGCGCCGGGCGCGACGGTCGCCAAGCCCCTGTGGCCGACTGGGCGCACGTCGGGGCTGGGAACGGCCGGCGGCGTGGCGCTGGTGCAGCGCCCGGCCCAGACCGTGTAGTTGCCGGTGTAGTTGCCCGGGCCGCCGGTGATGAACGGGAACATGGTCGCGTTGCTCGCGATCGCGGTCGCCGGGCTCGTCACCGACCGCGACTGGTAGGTCGCCATCCCGTTGTTGAACCACGAGATCGACGGCGCGAGCTGATCGGTCAGGGTGACGCCGTTCAGCGTCGTCGAGAACCTCGCGGTCACGGCGCCCGGGACCCCCATCGTGAACTGGCTGCTCGTGGTGTTGCCGCCGGTCGCCGTGGCGGCCGTGGTCGGGGCCGAGTTGCCGTCCGGGTCGACGTAGCCGCTCCTCGTGGCCGTGACGTCGTAGTCGCCCACGGTCAGGCCGGGGAAGACGGCGCAACCCTCGGAGTCGGTCACGGCCACCCGGCGAGTGGAGTCCGTGTTCTGGTCGGTGCCCTGGACCGTCGCGGTCACGCCGGGGAGCGCGGCGCCGTTCTGATCGACGGTCTTGGTGAGGAAGCTGCCGCCCGCCGGCGGGGTGATCACGCTCTGCTCGACGACCGCGGTGCGCTTGTTGTTGGGCCAGTTGACCGAGGAGCTCACCTTGGCGTAGTCGGCGCCGGCTCCGGAGCAGCTCGAGGCCCCCGTGGCCTGCCCGACGAAGGCACCGGTCGAGGTGACCGTGAACACGGTGCCCTCGACGGTGACGGTGCGAGTCTGGTTGAGCTTGGCGAGCTGGTCGGCCGTCATGCCGCGCATCCGCTCCTGGTCCTGCTGGGCGAGCGCCGCGGCCTGCGAGCGCACCCGCTGGTCCTGCGCGGTGCGGCCCGCCGCCTGCAGCCCGATCAGCGACATCGCGATCAGGCCGACCATGAAGGCGGCAACGACGACCTCGACCAGGGTCATCCCGCCCTCGGCGGAGGCCAGCTTGCGGAGGCGCGCCCAGCGCTGGCGGCGCCGCTGGGTGATGTCGTGGATTGAAGGCATGGCTCTGATCAGGTCGTCGGCAGGATGCGAGCACCCCTTGAGGCCGCATCCCGCCTCTCAACGAAGTGAGGGGCGGGCCCGTGGGCCCGCCCCTCGCTTTTCCTAACTTTTTGGAACCGTGGACCCGCTTACGGGTTCCACTGGGTTCCGTCGCAACCGCCGCCGTCAGGCGTGCACGGGTACGACAGGGCGCCGCTGGACGCCCGCGCGATGCTGAAATCGCGATTGGTGGTCACGGCCTCAACGGTCACCGTGTAGCTGTCGTTGCCGGCGACGGTGGTCAGGTCGGCGTTGCTGAGCGCGGGCTCGATGGCCACGAGCTCGGCAGGCGTTCCACCTGTATACGAACCGGCGTTGTCGGTCGCATAGGTCTCCATCGCCGTCTGCGCGGTATGCGCGTCCTCCTTGGCACTTGCGTCGTTCGCCTTCTCACGCTGATTGAAGAAGGACGGGATGGCGATCGCGGCCAGCAAGCCGATGATCAGCATCACGACGAGCAGCTCGACCAGGGTGAAACCTGACTCGCTGCGACTCCGTTCGCGGAGCTTCTGGATCATTAGGAACCTCCTGTGGACCCTTGATTCGCCAGAGCCCCGAAGCCGTTCGGGAGTCGCTCGACCCCGGCGGTAGCTCGGCTGACTCCCTTTTCTCTTGTGGGAGCCCCGTGGCTTTGCGTCACCGCCTCGCGGCGGTTTTGCCTTATCACCAGGGCGCTGGCCTGTCAGGGTCATCTATCGGCCATGCCGCTAATGGCTTTAGGGATCCGTAGGGGGTACATCCGTCCAGCTGGGGGCTGGCCCCCAGTCGTGGGCCGGGTATCCGGCCTGCCCGCCGAGGAGGGCTCGTAAGCTCACGCCGTGGCGGCGCGCAGGCTCCTGATCGTGATGCTGATCCTCCTGGTCACCTCGACCGTCGCGGCCGCGCTCGTGCCCGCGCCTCCCGAGCAGGACCCGACCACGTCGAGCACCACCTCGCCGCGCACCTCCCCCGTACCCACTGACGGCGAGCTGGTGAAGGCCACGCTCGAGGCCGACGCCACGCGGCCCAAGAGGATCGAGCTCCCGCTCGGCGACCAGCTCGCGCTGACGGTGCGGTCGCGGCGGACGGGCCAGGTGGAGATCCGCGGCCTTGGGCTGGTCGAGGACGTCCTGCCCCTCTCCCCCGCCCGCTTCGACATCCTCGCGACCCGGGCGGAGAGATTCGAGGTGCGGCTGCTGGAGCCCAGGCGGCGCCTCGGGACGATCGTCGTCAACGACGAGGGGCCCGGCGCCTAGCCGATCTTGTCGTAGAGGCTGAAGATCGGCAGGTACATCGAGATCACGATGAACCCGACCATGATGCCCACGATGCAGATCATCAGCGGCTCGATCAGCGAGGTGAGCGCCTTGACCTTGGCGTCGACCTCGGCGTCGTAGAAGTCGGCGATCTTGTCGAGCATCAGCTGAAGCTGTCCGGATTCCTCGCCCACCGAGACCATGTGGGAGACCATCGGCGGGAACACGCTGTTCGCCGCAAGTGGGGCGGCAATCGAGCCGCCACGCTTGACCGACGCGTAGACGTCGTTCATCGCCTCCTTGATTACGGCGTTCCCGGCCGTCTCGCCCGAGATCTCGATCGCCTGAAGGATCGGCACGCCGGAGGAGATCGTGCCCGAGAAGGTCCGCGACCATCGCGCCAGCGCGACCTTCTGGACCACGTCACCGATCTTGGCCGGGATCTTCAGCGTGAAGCGGTCCCACTGGATCCGCCCCCGGTCGGTCTTCTTCCAGCGGAAGAAGAGATAGGTCAGGACCCCGACGATCGGAATCAGCAGATACCACTTGCTGGTGATGAAGTCCGAGATCGCCACGGTGATCTGGGTCATCAGCGGCAGCTCGGCGCTCTCGGTCGACTCCGCCGCGATCTCCTCGAAGATGCCGACGAAGACCGGCACCACGAAGCTCACGATCACGATCATCACGATCAGCGCGATCGCGAAGACGACCGCCGGGTACATCAGGGCCGAACGGACCTGGCGCCGGAGCGCATCGAGCTTCTCGAGCTGAGCGGCGACCCGGTCGAGCGCGCTCTCGAGGCGGCCGGCCCCCTCCCCGGCACGCACCATCGACCGGTAGAGCGGGTCGAACACGCCCGGCTGGCGCTCCATCGCGGCGTGCAGCGAGCTGCCCGACTCGACGTCCGCGCGCAGGGACGCGATCGCCGGCTTCAGCATCTCGTCCTCGGTCTGCTCCTCGAGCGTGGAGAGGGAGCGCAGCATCGGCATGCCCGAGGCGATGAGCGTCGCGAACTGCCGCGAGAAGACCGAGAGGTTCCGCATGTTCACGCTCTTGAAGCGCTGGAAGATGCTCTCGAGCTTGAATGCCTCGCGCGACTCGCTGATGTCGAGGACGATCAGGCCCCGCTGGCGGAGCTGCTCGGTCACCTGTGCCTTCGAGCTCGCCTCCAGCTGGCCCGCGCGAAGGAACGCCCGCTACGTCGACTGCCCTGAATGCGAAGGTGGCCACGGTCTCCTCCTACGCCATCGCCGGCGGGGCGCTCTGCTGCGAGCTGTTGCGGCTGCTGCTGGTAGCCGTTGCCGGTCTCCCCGCCGAGCAGCCGCGTCAGCTCCTCCGGCACCGTTGCCCGCTGCTGCGCCAGCGAGCGGGTGATCTTCCCCATCCGAACGAGCTGGGCGAGGTGCGCGTCCATCGTCTGCATGCCGACCGAGCCCGAGGTCTGCAGCGCCGAGTACATCTGGTGGGTCTTGCCCTCGCGGATCAGGTTGCGGATCGCCGGCGTCGGCACCAGGACCTCGGCCCCGACGACGCGGGTGGAGCCGTCGGCCGTCGGCAGGAGCTGCTGGGTCACGATCCCCTGGAGCGCGATCGAGAGCTGCATCCGCACCTGCTGCTGCTGGTGCGGCGGGAAGACGTCGATGATCCGGTCGACCGTCTGCGAGGTCGACTGCGTGTGCAGGGTCGCGAACACGAGGTGCCCGGTCTCCGCCGCCGTCAGCGCGGTCGAGATCGTCTCCAGGTCGCGCATCTCGCCGACCAGGATCACGTCGGGGTCCTCGCGCAGCGCCGACTTCAGGGCCGCCGCGAAGTCGGTCGCGTCGCTGCCGATCTCCCGCTGGTTGACGATGCACTTCTTGTGGCCGTGCAGGAACTCGATCGGGTCCTCGATCGTGAGGATGTGCTCCTCGCGCTCCGAGTTGATCAGGTCGATCATCGCGGCCAGGCTCGTCGACTTCCCGGAGCCCGTCGGCCCGGTCATGAGCACGAAGCCGCGAGGCTTGCGGCAGAAGTCCTCGAGGACCGCGGGCAGGCCAAGCTGGTCGAGCGTCAGGATCTCGTGCGGGATCAGGCGGAACGCGGCAGAGATCGCGCCCGCGCTGGAAGAAGCAGTTGACGCGGTAGCGGCCCACCCCGGGGATCGCGTAGGCGAAGTCGAGCTGGAGGTTGTTCTCGAACTGCTTGCGCTGGGAGTCGTTGAGCAGCGAGTAGACGACCTCGCGCGTCTCCTGCGGGGTCAGCGTTGGGAAAGCCGTCGACGGGGGTGATCCGGCCGCGCATCCGCATCGCGGGCGGGAAGCCCGGGGTGAGGTGCACGTCGGAGGCCTTCACCTCGGCCATCTTGTTGAGCACGGCGGCGAAGTCGAAGCTCATCGGCTACCTCATCGTCCGCTCGCGGCGACTTCTTTAGCGCGCACGCCGCCTCTCAGGTGCAGACGCGCGCGACCTCCTCGATCGAGGTGGTCCCGGAGCGCACCTTCCTGAGCCCGTCCTCGCGCAGCGTGAGCATGCCCTCCTCGTGCGCGACGGTCCCGATCTCGACCTCGGTGGCGCCGTCGATCGTGAGCGTCTTGATGCGCTCGCTCATGCGCATCACCGAGAAGATGCCGATCCGGCCGCGGTAGCCGCTGCGGTTGCAGCGCGTGCACCCCACCGGCTCGTAGGCCTCGACGTCGGCTCCCACCGCGGAAGCCGGAGGCAGCCAGGGACTCTTGCGTCAGCACCGCCCTCCGTTTGCAGGACGAGCAGAGCTTCCGGGCCAGGCGCTGGGCGACCACGCAATCGATCGCCGAGGCGGTGAGGAAGTTCTCGATCCCCATCTTCTGGAGCCGGACGATCGCCCCCGGAGCGTCGTTCGTATGCAGGGTGGACAGGACCATGTGCCCGGTCAGCGCGGCCTCGATCGCGATCCGCGCCGTCTCTCCGTCGCGGATCTCGCCGACCATGATCACGTCCGGGTCGGCGCGCAGCATCGAGCGCAGCCCGGTGGCGAAGTCCAGCCCGGCCCTGCGGTTCACCTGCATCTGGTTGATCCCCTCGAGCCGGTACTCAACCGGATCCTCGATCGTGATGATCTTGCGTTCGACGTCGTTGATCTCGCTCATAGCGGCGTAGAGGGTGGTCGACTTGCCCGACCCCGTCGGGCCGGTGACGAGCACGGCGCCGTAGGCCTGGCTCACCGACGACTCGAAGCTCTCGCGCGGGTCGCCGTCGAGCCCGAGCTCGTCCAGCGAGCGCAGGGCCTGCGTCTTGTCGAGGATGCGGATCGTGCAGCCCTCGCCGCGCTGCGTGGGAAGGGTCGTGACGCGCAGGTCGACCCGGCGGTCCTCGACGTTCACGGACACGCGGCCGTCCTGGGGCACGCGCTTCTCGGCGATGTCGAGCTCGCTCATGATCTTGACGCGGGAGACGACTCCAGAGACCATCCGCTTGGGCACGCGCGCTACCTCGTCGAGAACGCCGTCGACTCGGATCCGGACCCGCATGTCGCCCTCCTCGGGCTCGAAGTGGACGTCGGAGGCACCCTCGGTGACGGCCTGGCCGAGGATCGAGTAGACGAGCTTGATGACCGGGGCGTCGTCGGCCGACTCGCGGAGAGCCGTTGGCGCCAGGGAGTCCTGATCCTCCTCGTCCTCGTCCTCGACCGCCTCGGTCACCGCGGAGTCGAGCCGGTTCAGGCGGCTGATCAGGGCCTCGATGTCCTCCTCGGCGGCGACCGCGACGCGGCAGCTCAGCCCGGTCACCATCTGGATGTCGTCGAGCGCCACGACGTTCGCGGGATCGGACATCGCGAGCAGGAGCGTCTCGTGGTCGATGTAGGCGATCGGGACCGCCCGGTAGCGCCGCGCCGCGCCCACGGACAGGAGGTGCGCCGCGCCCATGTCCACGTGGTAGTCGCCGAGGTCGACGTGGTCGAGGCCGTAGCGCTCCGCCACTGCGCGGGCGAGCTGGTCGGCGGAGATCACGCGGCTCTCGAGGAGGAGGTCGTGCGGCGAGCGGCCGGCGACCCTGGCCGCCTCGGACGCCTCGTCGACGCGCTCGCGGGTCGCGTAGCCGAGCTCGACGATCACGTCGGAGATGAACGTCCCGGGGTGCCCGCGCCTCAGCGGCGGGCGTGATCCCCGGTGTCCCCTGGGCGGAGTCGTCCCTGGCCTCCGCGGCGGCCTCCCCCCCGGCCTCTGGGACTGGCCGCAGGTGGCTGTTGCGCTTCTCCATCGTCATCGTCCTCGCGCAGCCTGTCTCATCGTCTCAATCGGTGGATCCATTCCGGTCCAGAGCCGAAGTGAGGCGGCTCCCTGGTGGACGAGGACCTCGAGGCCATCGACCACCTCCGCGCCGGCGGCTCTTGCCGCGGCGACGAGGGGCGTCTCGACGGCGCCGTAGACCAGGTCCATCACGACTTGTCTCGCGCTCAGGGCATCGGCATGCACGGGTAGCGCCTTGAGATCGGCCAGACGACGATCAGGGTCAGCCCCCAGGCCGGACCCGGGAGCCGGATTCGCCGCCTCCAGCCCCACCGTGGTGGCGTTTACGACGATGTCGAACCCACCGGCCGAGCGCCGCCTCCGTGCGAGATCGCCGCCGCCCCGAGCTCGGCCGCGAGCGCCTCGGCCTTCGCGGCGGTCCGATTCCACACCGACACGGCGGCGCCCGCGTCGGCCAGGGCCCAGACTGCGGCCCGGGCGGATCCGCCCGCCCCGAGCACCAGCGCCTCGCTGCCGCGAGGGCCCCGACGGGAGCGCCGCGATGATGCCGGTGGCGTCGGTGTTCTCGGCCGCGATGGCGCCGTCGGCGAAGGTGAGCGTGTTCGCCGCCCCGATCCCGGCGGCCGAGGGCGACGAGCTGGTCGCGACCGCGAGGGCCGCGAGCTTGTGCGGCACGGTCACGTTGACCCCGATGAACCCCTGGCCGGCCAGCCCGTGCACGCGCGTCTCGAACTCCTGCGGCGCCAGCTCGATCGCCTCGTAGCTCCACTCTCCGGCCAGCCCGAGCTCCTCGAGCGCAGCGGTATGCATCGCGGGCGAGCGCGAGTGGGAGACGGGTTGTCCGACGACGGCCAGCTTCGGCATGAGACCGATGCTAGATCGCGGCTAGCACTCGGTGGGGGATCCGCCCTCGGCTTGCAACGCGGCCTGATACTCGGCCTCGGCCTCGAAGAACTCGTCCTCGGTCTCGGTGAAGACGTGCTCGCCGCAGGTACCGGGCTTGACGACGAAGAAGAGGAGGTCGTTCTTCGCCGGGTTTGCCGCGGCCTCCAGCGAGGCCAGTCCGGGGTTGCCGATCGGGCCGGGCGGCAGGCCCGTGTTGATGCGGGTGTTGTACGGCGTGTCCTCGGCCAGGCGCGACTCCACCAGCTGCTCGTCGTAGTTCGAGTCCTCGAAGCGGATCGTCGCGTCGATGCCCAGCGGCATGTCGGCTGCCAGACGGTTGTAGATCACCGACGACACGTTGGGCCGGTCCTTCTCGATCTGCGCCTCGCGCTCGACCATCGATGCGATCTTCACGACGTCGTAGACGGTCAGGTTCTTCGATTCGGCGTAGGAGAGGTCGATCCCGTCAAGGTTTTGCTGAAAGGCGTCGAGCTGCTTCCCGACGAGGTCCTCGACCTTCGCGTTCTTGAAGACCTCGTAGGTCGCCGGGAAGAGGAAGCCCTCGAGGTTCTCGGCGTCCTTCGCCCCGTACTTGTCGAGCGGGAAGCCCTTGAAGCTCTCGGTGGCCTTCATGTAGTCGCCCTTCAGGTCGGCCTTCTTCGCGACGGCGGCGACCTGGTCGCGGCTGTAGCCCTCCGGGATCGTGATCGAGACGGTCTTCTGTGGCTTGGGCGGCGGTGCCGGCGGGGGGTCGTCACCGCCGAGCTTCTTCGCACCCACGACGACCACGAACGCCAGGAATCCCAGGACCAGCACGCCGACCAGGGCGATCAGGCGCCGGCGGGCGACCTTGGCTCGCGAGGGCCCGCCCGGCGGGGGCCGCGGCGGCGCGGCGTGCTCGGCGGTCGGGGCCGGCCGCTCGGCGGTGGGCTGGGCAGCACGCTCGAGGGCCTCCGTGGGCTCGGCGGGCGGCTCGGCCGGGGCCTCTGGCGGCTGCTCGGCCGCCGGCGGCTCCGGTGGCGCGCCGGGCACCATCGGCTCTCGCTGCCGGGCGGGCGGGGGCGTCTCCTCCGTTCCCATCTCCTCGCGGACGCGCTCCCCCAGGCGCTCACGGCGCCGCGCGTCGCGCTCGGCGCGGCGTCGCTCGCGCTCGCGCGCGGCCTCGTCGTCCCCGGTATAGGGATCCTGCCAATCGGATCCCTCGGTCAAGCCCCTCCCTGTCGCGCGGTGAGGAAACCCTCGAGCAGGTGGGCTGCGGCCAGCGAATCGGGCGCCGCCTCGGCGCCCTCGCGGGCGGAGGCATCGGCCATTCGCGTCGTGAGGCGTTCGTCGTAGGTTTCCACCGGAACCCCCCGGAGTACCTCGGCCAGCCGGTCGCGAAACCCGAGGGCCACGCGCGCCTGAGGGCCCTCGCTGCCGTCCAGCGACAGCGGCAGACCGACCACGACGAGCTCGGCCTCCTCGTCGCGCACCACCCGTGCGACCGCTTCGGGATCGGGCGGCGAGACCACGTCGAGGGGCCGAACCACGACCTCGGTCGGATCGCAGATCGCAAGCCCGGCACGGGCCTTGCCATGGTCGACGGCCAGCACGCGCATCCGCTCAGGAGGCAAGCGCGCTCTCGATCGCCCGGCCGGCGACCTCGAGGGCCTCGTCGAGCTTCTCCGGATCGCCGCCGCCGGCCTGCGCGGCATCGTCACGGCCGCCGCCACCGCCACCGATGACGCCGGCGGCCTCGCGGACCACCTCGCCGGCCCGGGCGCCGCGCTCCACAGCGGCGTCAGCGAACACGGCGGCAAGCACCGCCTTATCGCCGTTGGCCGCGCCCAGGACGACCGCACCGTCGCCCAGCTTGGACTTCACGCGGTTCGCCAGATCCATCAGGGCCTTGCCGTCAGCACCATCCGCGCGGCCGGTGACGACCTGCACGCCGTCAACGTCGACGGCGGCGGCCACCAGTTCCTCCGCGGCCTCGCCCGCGCGCTGCTTGCCGGCCTCGGCCGCACCCTTCTCCAGTTCGCTCAGCCGCTCGGAGGCGCGCCTGGCCCCGGCCAGCGGGTCGCCGGGGGAGCCGAGCAGCGCTCCGGCCTCGTCCAGCTGCGCGCTGCGCTCGCGGAAGAAGTCGATCGCGGCCGGGCCGGTGAGCGCCTCGATCCGCCGCACGTTGGCGGCGCTGGATCCCTCACCGAGGATCGCGAAGATCCCGACCTCCGCGGTGTTCGCCACATGGGTGCCGCCGCACAGCTCGCGCGAGACGTCGTCGACCTCGACCACGCGCACCCACTCGCCGTACTTCTCGCCGAACAGCGCCATCGCGCCGAGGGCCTCGGCCTCGGGGCGCTCCATCTCCAACGCGCGCACCGCACGGCTGCCCTTAATCCAGTCGTTGACCCGGTCCTCCACGTCGCGCAGCTCCTCCGGGGAGAGCGCGGCGCCATGGGTGAAGTCGAACCGCAGCTTGTCGGGCCGCACCGCCGAGCCCGCCTGCCGGACGTGGTCGCCCAGGCGCTCGCGCAGGGCGGCGTGAAGCAGGTGCGTAGCCGTGTGGTTGCGCATGGTCGCGTGGCGCGCGCCGTGGTCCACGAGCGCCTCGACCGTGGTGCCCGCTTCCGGGCCGCGGCCGGATGCGCGCAGCGCCTGGTCGTCACCGACGCGGTAGACGTCCTCCACGGCGGCCTCGCCGCCATCCCACCGCAGCACCCCGGCGTCGGCGACCTGACCTCCGCCCTCCGCGTAGAAGGGACTCTCCTCGAGCTTCACGAGGGTCGCCGCACCGGCGTCCCCGGAGGCGACGACGCTGGTCTGCGCCGCGAGCGTCTCGTAGCCGACGAAGCTCGTGGGCGGCGCCTCGCGGGTGAACGCGAGCACGGCCTCGTGCCCGTCGGCCTCGACGGTCGCGCCGCCGGCCCGCGCCCGCTCACGCTGCTCGTCCATCAGCTCTTCGAAGCCGGAGTCGTCTACGGAGAGGCCCTGCTCGGCGAGGAGCTCGCGCGTCATGTCGTACGGGAAGCCGTAGGTGTCGTGGAGCTTGAACGCCTCGTCGGCGTCGATCCACGAGGTCTCGCTCTCCTTCGCCTCGGCGATCAACCTCGCGAGGAGCTCGGACCCGCGCTCGAGGGTCTGGCCAAAGCTCTCCTCCTCGGCGGCGATCCAGCGTTCGATGGTCCCGCGGGCCTCCGCGAGCTGCGGGTAGGCCCCGGACATCATCTCGATCGTCCGCTCGGCGAAGGCCCCCAGCCACGGCGCCTCGAGGCCCAGCGTGCGGCCCTGCTGGATCGCGCGCCTCAGCACGCGGCGCAGGACGTAGCCGCGCTCCTCGTTGGAGGGCACAACGCCATCGGCGATCAGGAAGCTCGCCCCCTTTGCGTGGTCGGCCACGATCCTCATCGCCCTCGTCGTGGCGGCATCCTCGTCGTAGCGCTTGCCGGAGAGCTCCTCGGCGAGGTCGATCAGCGGCCGGTGGGAGTCGGTCTCGAACACGGACTCGACGCCCTGGAGGATCGCCGCCATCCGCTCGAGGCCCATCCCGGTGTCGATGTTGTTCTTGGGCAGCGGCTCGAGCGAGCCGTCCTCGCCCAGCTCGTACGTCATAAAGACGTGGTTCCAGTACTCGAGGTAGCGGTCGGTGTCGTCGCCGGGACGCTCGTCGGGCCCGCCGAACTCCGCGCCGCGGTCCAGATACATCTCCGCGCAGGGACCGCAGGGACCGGTGAGGCCCGCCTGCCAGAAGTTCTCAGAGCGCGGCAGCTCGACGATTCGCTCCACCGGGATCCCCGCCGCCTTCCAGATCTCGATCGCCTCGGTGTCAGGGCCGAGGCCGAGCTCCTCGTCGCCACCGAACACGCTCACCCAGATCGCGGTCCTGGTCGAGGCCGAAGACGTCGACCGAGAGCTCGAGCCCCCAGGCGATCGACTGCTCCTTGAAGTAGTCGCCGAAGCTCCAGTTGCCGAGCATCTCGAAGAAGGTGAGGTGCCGGCGGGTGTTTCCGACCTGGGCGATGTCGGGCGTGCGGAAGCACTTCTGCGAGTCGACGATGCGCGGTGCTCGGCGGCTTCGCCTCGCCGCGGAAATAGGGCTTGAACGGCTGCATCCCCGCGACGGTGAGCAGCGTGGAGGTGTCCTCCGGCGCCGGGATCAGCGACGCGGAGGGCACGCGGAGGTGCCCCCGTTCCTCGAAGAACGCCTGGTAGGCCTCGCGGATCTCGTCGGTCTTCACGGGGCGATTGAGTGTATGTATTGGGGCGCAGGGCAATCCGGCCCGAAGGGACGCAGGAGGTTGGACGTGAAGGATCGAAGCAGCAGGCTGCCGTCGCACTCGACGGTCGCCGCCTACGTGGCGCTGGTGGTTGCTGTCGGCACCGGCGGCGCGTGGGCCGCGGGAAACATCGGCAGCGGGGACATCAACAACAACGCGATCCTCAGCAAACACATCAAGAGCAAGGAGGTCAAGGGGGGCGATGTTGCCCAGGGCGCCGGCTTGGAGGCGATCGCATATGTCGACAACACCGTCCCTCCGGTCTTCGACCCGGACATCAAGGAGCGCGGGTTCGAGTCGGTGGTGCGCGACGACACGGGCGTCTACTGCCTGACGCCGTCGGATGCCGTGAACCCGCTGAAGGATCCCCCGGTCGCGACCGTCGAGTACAACAGCTCGAACGACGAGAACTACACGGTCATGTGGACTCGGTCCGAGGATCACTGCGCCGACGGCGACTACGAGTTCAAGACCTACCAGGCGGAGACCGGGGCCCGAACCGACGCAGCGGCGTTCGTCGTGATGGTGCCGTAGGCGATCAGGCCGCGATCGTGGCGCGGCCGACCACCAGGTCCCCGTCCATCAGGCACGCGGTCTGCCCGGGCGCGACGCCGTACGCGGGCTCGTCCAGCTCGATGTCGAGCTGCTTGTGCTCACCCGCGGCGAGGTGGCCCACCGAGCACGCGATCGGCCGGGACCGGTAGCGCAGGCGGACACGGTCCACGCGTCCGCCGGGGCGGTGGAGGGTCGCATCGCGGACCCGCACTCGCGCGGTCGCGAGCTGCTCGCGCGAGCCGACCACGACCCGGTTGGAGTCGGCATCGGTCGCGAGGACGAAGAGGGCCGAGGGGGCGCCGATGCCCAGCCCCCGGCGCTGGCCCACGGTGAACTGGTGGTGGCCGCGGTGGGATCCGAGGACCGCGCCGTCGGCGTCCACGATCTCACCCCGTCCGCTCCTCCACCCCGCCGTGGCGGGCGAGGAAGGCGCGCTTGCCCTCGCCCGCAAGGAAGCACAGATCCTGGCTCTCGGCCTTCGAGGCGACCGGCATGCCGGCCTCCGCTGCGATCCGGCGCACGTCCGGCTTGATCAGGCCGGCGAGCGGGAAGCGCAGGCCGGCGAGCGTCTCGCGGCCGATGCCCGAGAGCATGTAGGTCTGGTCCTTCGCGTGGTCGGCCGGAGCGGCCAGGAGCGGACCCTCCCCGTCGTCGGCGAGGCGGGCGTAGTGGCCGGTGGCGAGCCTGTCCGCCCCGAGCCGCCGGGCGAGTGCCAGCATGGCGTCGATCCGCACCTCGCCGTTGCACAGCACGCAGGGATTGGGGGTGGTGCCGTTCGCGTAGCCGTCGATGAAGTCGGCGACCACGGTCGAGCGGAAGACATCCTCGAGGTCGAGCGTGAGGTGCGGGATGCCCAGCGAATGGGCAAGCGCCCTGGCGCCCAGCACGGCCTGGGGCGAGCAGCAGCTGCGCTCGCCGTCGTTGTGGCGGTCCGCCCAGAGCTTGACGGTGATCGCGACCACGTCGGCACCGCGTTCGCGCTCGAGCAGGGCCGCGACAGCGCTGTCGACGCCGCCGGAGATCGCGACCGCAACGCGCTCGCCGGCGGGCGCCGCCGCCAATCCCTCGCCGGATCCGGCCGCCTGGCCGAGCGCCCGGGCCAGGGCATCGGCGGCGAGGTCGGCGCCGTGTGCCCCCTGAGGGGTGAGGCCGCCGAGGGCGTCGGCAACGTCGGCGGGGCCGATGCGGGCCGCGTGGAGCACCTCTGTGCCCTCGACCAGCTCCGTGACGGCGGCGGCCGCGGCACGCACGGTCGCGCAACCGTCGGCGTCGAATGTGGCCCTGGTGATGCTCCCGTCAGCGAGGGAGACGGAGATGCGGACCAGATCACCGCATGGTGCGCCGCCGGCGGCGCCCGTGTAGGAGTCCGCCGGCACGGGCGCGCGGCGGGACCCGTCGCGCAGATACTCCTCGATCAGGCTCACGTGTTCGAGGCTACCGCGCCACCTGCCGGCAAGCCCCGGGAGTGTCGGAGGGTTAGGGGTGGTAGGAGAGGGTCTTGCCGTCGTAGTTCGCGTCGCGCACGGCCTGGTGCACGCTTTCGTAGCCGCGGAAGCCGTAGGAGATGGTGGCGACGGGAAGCCCGGCTCCACCGACGTCCGGTGGGGAGATCGCGACGAGGGCCGGGACCCGATCCACGTCCACGCCCTCGGCGATCCGCGAGTAGTCCGCGATGTCGCGCACGTAGGTGTGGAAGAAGGCGACGTCCTGCTCGCCCTTCAGGCGTGTCGTGGTGCGGCGAAGCTCTTGATCATCGATCCCGGCGGCTTTCGTGATCAGCAGCACCACCGTGTCGCCCCCCTCGTGAGCGTCCACGATCTGTTTAGGCAGCCCCGGCCCCGGGGCGAACTCGCCCACCGTCTGGACGGGCTCGGCCGGCGTTACGGGCTCTCCACCGGTCAGCGGCTCCGTGGGGACGGAGGTGCCTGCCGCGGGCTCGGGGACCGCAGGGGCGCCCGTCGCAGCTGCCGCGGCTGGATCGGTCGGGGCGGCGGCGCTGTCGGCATCGGGGGCGGGCTCGCCGCCGGAGAGGTTCTGAAGCATCAGGAAGGCGACGACCACGCCCAGCACGGCGATCGCGCCGATCTGCACCAGAGGGTTCGAGTTGAGCGCTTTCCTCATGCGCCCGACCCGCCCCGGCCGGCGCGCGCCCGGCCGATCGAGAAAAGAGGCTCCAGTCTGCCGGTACCGCTCGGCCTGAGAACCTGAATAGACAGGTGGGTGTCCGCCCAACGAGCCCCACGGGGCCGCCGGAGATAGGACGCCCAAGGCAATTGTGTTGGCTCACAATTGGAGCGGCGAACGAACAGACTCGAGCCTGCGAAAACCATACCAACCCATAGTTCGGCGTTCCGGGCCCGGGGCTTGAGCGCGCCGGTCGCGCCGGTGGCCTACCTGGGCGGCTTCGCCCGGAGCGAAATGCCCAGTTCCCGGAGCTGATCCTCCTCGACCGGCGCCGGCGCGCCGGTGAGCGGGTCGCCGCCCGAGGCGGCCTTCGGGAAGGCGATCACGTCGCGAATGGAGTCGGTCCCGTGCAGGAGCGCCACCCAGCGGTCGAGTCCGTAGGCGATGCCGCCGTGCGGTGGAGCGCCGTAGCGCAGGGCCTCGAGCAGGAACCCGAACCGCGCCTCGGCCTCCTCCGCCGAGATGCCCAGCACCCCGAACACGGCGCTCTGCGTGTCGGAGTCCGAGATACGAATCGATCCGCCCCCGAGCTCGACCCCGTTCCAGACCACGTCGTATGCGAGCGCCCTCGCCGAGCCCGGATCGTCGGGGTCCAGCGCGCCGGCGGGCGAGGTGAACGGATGGTGGAGCGCGTCCCAGCGCCCTTCGCCGTCGTTCCACTCGAACAGCGGCCAGTCGACCACCCAGGCGAGCTCGTTGACCCCTTCCGGAATCAGTCCGAGCCGCCGTCCCAGGCGGGCGCGCAGTCCGCCCAGCACGCCCGCCGCGATGGCCAGCGAGTCGGCGGCGAGCAACAGCACGTCGCCTTCGGAGGCGCCGAGCGCCTCGTTCATCGCCGCGATCTCGGAATCGGCGAGGAACTTCGCCACCGGAGAGCGCCAGCCCTCCGCCTCGACGACCGCCCAGACAAGGCCCTTTGCGCCAAGCTCCTTCGCCTCCTCCACGAGGCCGTCGAGCTGTGCCCGCGACATCTCGTGGGCGCCGGCGTTCATCCCCATCACGACCCCGCCGCCCTCGACCACCCCTCCGAATGCCTTGAACTCGGTCCCCCGCAGGGCCTCCGTGAGGTCCGCCAACTCCATGCCGAAGCGCAGGTCGGGCTTGTCGGAGCCGTAGCGAGAGATCGCCTCGTCGTAGGGGATACGGCGAAGGGGAAGCTCGACCTCGATGCCGTGTGCGCCGAGCACGGCGGCGAGCAGCCGCTCGTTCACGTCGATCACGTCGTCGGCGTCCACGAACGACATCTCCAGGTCGAGCTGCGTGAAGTCGAGCTGCCGGTCGGCCCGCAGGTCCTCGTCGCGGAAGCAGCGCGCGATCTGGAAGTAGCGCTCGAAGCCCGCCCACCATCAGCATCTGCTTGAAGAGCTGCGGCGACTGCGGCAGCGCGTAGAACGAGCCGGGCTGGACGCGTGCTGGGACCAGGAAGTCGCGGGCGCCTTCGGGCGTCGAGCGCGTGAGAACGGGGGTCTCGATGTCCAGGAACCCCTCGGCCTCGAGGAACCGGCGGATCTCGCGCGTCACGCGATCGCGCAGGATGAGCGCGTCTCGCATGCGCTCGCGGCGAAGGTCCAGGTACCGGTAGCGCAGCCGCATCTCCTCCCCCACCTCACCGGAGAATCCCTCGATCTCGAACGGCGGCGTCTCGGCGTCGGCCAGGAGCTCCGCCTCGGTGACCCGCAGTTCGAAGCCCCCGGTGGGGAGATCGGCGTTCACGGTCGCCGCGTCGCGCTCGACGACCGCGCCCGCCACGCTCAGGACATCCTCCGCGCGCAGCTTGTGGCCCAGCTCCTGAGCGGTACCCGAGGACGTCGGGGTTGAAGACCAGCTGGACGAGGCCCGTGCGGTCACGCAGGTCGATGAAGATCAGGCCTCCGTGGTCGCGACGCCGATGCACCCAGCCGGCGACCCGCGCAGGCGAGCCGACTCGGTCAGCCAGGACCTGCCCGCACCACGTATCGCGGTAGGCGTTCGGGCGCAGGGCTGGGAAATCCGGCTGGTCGCTCACGCGGGGCAGTCTTCGCAAGGGGCGCAGCGGCGCGACTTCAGGGGTGTAGGCTCGCGGTCGGGAGGTCAGGGATGACAGTGCTACGACAGCTTCTGGTGGGAGCCGCGATCGCGGCCGTCGCGTGCTTGTGCGCAGCGGTTGCCTGGGGCGCCACGATCGACTGCCGCGGGGACGGGCCCGACTGCGACGGGACCGACAAGGCCGACACGATCGTCGGCTCCAAGCAGCGGGACGTCGTCGACGCCGGTGCCGGCAACGACTCTGTCACCGGGAAGGGCGATCTCGACCAGCTCCGCGGCGGGGACGGCCGAGACCGGCTCGTCGGCGGCGGGGGCGACGAGCACCCGCTGGCCGGGATCATCGACGGGGGCCCGGGCGCCGACCGCCTCCTGGGTAAGGGCGGCGGGGACTTCCTCCTTGGCGCGCAGGGCGACGACGTCATGCTCGGGGGGAAAGGCGACGATGTCTTCGAGGCGGCTGGCAGCGAGTCTCAGCAGGGCCGCGATCGCGTGACCTGTGGGCCCGGGGATGACGAGGCGGATGTCAACGCCAACGACATCGTTCATCCGAGCTGCGAAACAGTCGACGATCGAGCCCTGACGGGCCTCAGCCCGAGAGCTCGGACACCAGCGTCTCGATCGCAACCGGCCGCTGCTCGCCCGAGTCCATGTCGCGGGCGGTGGCGTGCCCCGCCTCGTCGAGGATCACGGCGACATCGGCTCCCGAGCGGTCGGCCTGCTTCATCTGACCCTTGAAGCTGCGGTCACCCAGATCCAGATCGGCCGCGATCCCGGAGCGCCGCAGCTCGAGCACGAGGCCGAGTGCGTTCTCGCGCTGCCCGTCCGGGGCCACGACGAACACCTCAACGGGAGGGCTGCCCCCTTTCTGGTCCAGCGCGAGCAGAACCCGCTCGATCCCGCATGCCCATCCGGCCGCCGGGGTCGCCGGACCGCCGAGGAGCTCGATCAGGCCGTCGTAGCGGCCGCCGCCGGCCACCTCCGACTGGGCGCCAAGCTGGTCGCACTCGAACGAGAAGACGGTGCGGGTGTAGTAGTCGAGGCCGCGCACCAGCGAGCCGTCGAGCTCGTAGTGGACTCCCGCACGCTTCAGCAGGTCCTTCACCTCCGCGAAGTGCTCGGCGTCCTCGGCGGAGAGGTGATCGAGCATCACCGGGGCGCCCGCCATCACCGCGCGCGTGTCCTCGTCCTTGGAGTCGAAGGCGCGCAGCGGGTTCTCGTCGATCCGCTCGCGCACGTCCTCGGAGAGCTCGCCCTCGTGGTCACGCAGGTACGTCTGCAGGACCTCGCGGTACGAGGCGCGTCCCTCGAGCGAGCCGAGGCTTCCGATGCGAAGGCTCAGGCCCGGCACGCTGAGGCCATGCAGCAGGTCGTGGAGCAACACGATCAGCTCGGCGTCGACCAGCGGCGAGGGCGAGCCGATGACCTCGGCCCCAAGCTGGTTGAACTGGCGGAAGCGGCCCGCCTGTGGGCGTTCATGGCGGAAGTACGGCCCCCAGTACCAGAGCTTTACCGGCTGCGGGAGCTTCTGCATCCCGTGCTCGAGATAGGCGCGGCACACGGGTGCGGTGCCCTCGGGCCGCAGCGTCAGGCTCCGATCGCCCTGATCGGAGAAGCTGAACATCTCCTTGCGGACGATGTCCGTGCTACCACCGACGCCGCGCGCGAAGAGGTCGGTGTCCTCGAACGAGGGTGTCTCGATCCGGCCGTAGCCGGCACGCGCGAAGGCCTCCGTCGCCGCCTCGTTGATGCCCGCCCGCACGGCGGAGTCCTCGGGCAACACGTCGAACGTGCCGCGCGGAGCCTTGAAGCGCTCGGCCATCTATCTCGCCAGCGCGGCGAGGAACGGGTTGGTCGCCCGCTCGGCTGCGAGCGTGGTGATTCCCATGTGGCCCGGGTACACCGTCGTCTCCTCCGGGAAGGACTCGACCAGCGTGCGCAGGCTCTCCATCAGGGTCGGGGGATCGCCGCCGGGCAGGTCGGTGCGGCCGACCGAGCCCTGGAAGAGGACGTCGCCCGAGAACAGCGCCTGCTCGTCGGCGATCGAGTAGGTGACGTGGCCCGGGCTGTGGCCCGGCGTGAACAGGACGTCGATCTCCATTCCCGCGAGCTCGAGCGTCTCGCCGCCCTTCACCGTCTCGTCGGCGTCGTAGCTCTCGTACGGGCCGAACCCGGGCCAGGGGACGAAGGACATGATGTCGGCCAGGACCGGCACCTCCAGCTCGGGGCAGTAGACCGGCGCTCCGGTCGAGCGGGCGAGCGGGGCGACCGCGCCGACGTGGTCGAAGTGCGTGTGAGTGAGCAGGATCGCGTCGATGCCCATGCCCATCTCGTCGATCGTCGCCTGGATCCGCTCGGCCTCCTCGCCGGGATCGACCACGAGGCCGCGGTCGGAGCCGTCCCGCGCGAAGACGAAGCAGTTCTCCGCCACCGGCCCGACCGTGAGCATCCGGACGTCCATCTAGCTCGTCCTTCGCGGCGGCCCTGGCCTTGCGCTTGGAGGCCTGGCGCCGGTCGTAGAAGAACTTGTCGATGTAGTAGCCCATCGGCACGTAGAGGATGAGCATGAACGCCGAGAGGGCGACCGAGCTGGCCACGGACTGGCCGAAGAGCAGGATCAGCAGCGCGAGGAAGATGCCGGCCGCGATGAGCGCGCGGTTGAGCGAGCTACGCCAGGTCGGCGGTACGTCGCGGCGATCCCCCATCTGGCGGCGGGCTCGGGCGCGGGCCTCCTGGCGGTTCGCCGGCCTGGAGGTACGACCGCGACGGTCGATGCCGCCGCCCTGAGTGCCCTTGTGCTTGCGCTTGCGCTTCTTCTTGGTCTGGGCCATGCGGACCTGAATTTACCTAGCCCGCGGCCCGCTCGATCACGTGGCGGCTCCGGTCGAAGCCGGGGAGCGCCACGTCGTCGGGGAAGCCCTCGAGTGCAGCCTCCGGCACGAGGCCGACGATCTCGCCTGCCGCAGGGCGGCCACCGCCGTCCGCAGCGAGCTCGCCGATTCGCGCCAGGACCGCCGCCAGCGGCACCGAGATCGGGTCGTGGACGTTCGTGGAGATCTGCGGGCCGGCCTCCCCCAGGTCGACTGCGATGGCACGCACTCCCGGCCAGCCCCCCGCCGGACTCGCGCAGCTGCGCGGCGATGTCCCGCGCGGCGTCCATGTCGGTGCCCTCGAGCAGCACGTTGAATGCGGCGAGCGGTGGGCGCGCCGTCACCAGGGTGCGCGCCGGCCGACGGGTGCGGCGCATCGGGGCCGAAGTCGGCCTTGAGCTCGCCGGCCTCCATCCGCCGCCGCAGCTCCTCCAGGCCGCCGTTGCGAAAGTACGAGCGCTCCCGGCGCTCATCGGCGCTGGCGAGCTCGCCGTAGAGAAAGGTCGGGATGCGATCGGCGGCGATCGCCTTGGCCACGTCGAGCGCCGTCGCCTCCGCGACCTCCCTGTCCTCGGCCGCGGTGTAGACGAGCGGGGCGACGTCCAGCGCCCCGATGCACGGATGCGCCCCCTCGTGGCGGCGCATGTCGATCGTCATCGAGCAGGCGCCGCAGCCGCGCACCAGCGACTCCCCCAGGAACTTCGCCGGCGCCGTGATGCTCAGCACCGTCCGGTTGTGGACCGGATCCGAGTGAGAGTCGAGGAGGTCGGAGGCGGCGGTGAACTGGCCGCTCACCGTCTCCACACGGTGCGCATCCCGGCCCTCGGAGAAGTTGGGGACGGCGAGAAGCATCGCCGGAGGCTAACCGCGGATAGGGTCAGGCACATGGATCAAGTGGCCGATGGCGTCTGGCGCCTCACCGCGGGCTTCCCGCTGCGGGTCAACGCGTACCTGGTGAGGGACGGCGACGGAGTCGCCGTGTTCGATGCCGGGATCAAGTCGATGGGGCCCAAGCTGCGGAAGGCCGGAGCCGCCCATGGCGGAGTCACGAGGGTGATCCTGGGCAACGCTCACGCCGACCATCGCGGCGGCGCGAACGGCATCGGCGCGCCGGTTCACTGCCATGCCGACGAGCGGTCCGACGTCGAGGGTGACGGCGGCGCGCACTACTTCGATCTCTCCAAGGTCTCGCTACCCACCCGCCTGCTCACCCCGCGCACGCTCGCCTCCTGGGACGACGGACCGGTCGAGGTCGCGGCCACCGTGGCGGAGGGCGACGCCGTGGGCGACTTCCAGGTGGTCCACCTCCCCGGCCACGGCCCGGGCTGCATCGGCCTCTGGCGGGAGCGGGACCGCGTGGCGATCACCAACGACTGCTTCGCCCTGTTCGACCCCAACCTCCCCTTCGCCGGCAGGCCCCGGGTGCCGCACGAGGCCTTCAACTGGTCGACCGACGCCGCCCGCGAATCGATCCGCAAGCTCGCCGCTTTGAAGCCCGCCAAGTGCTTTCCGGGCCACTACGGACCGCTCGAGGTCGATGTGGTCCGCCAACTCGAGGCCGCGGTAAAGTGACCGGACGCAGGTTTTCAGGGAGGCGGGAGTGAGACGATCAGTACTCAGGGCGTTGCGGTACTTGGCGTTGCCGCGGCCGTGCTGCCGGCCTGGGCAGCGGCCGGATCCGAGCCGATCGACACCGACCTCGAGGCCATCGGGGGAGCCCCCAACGGCCCCAGCCTCTTCGTCGTCTTCGGCGAGCTGACGGCTGCGAAGAACAAGTGCGTTGGCGGCCGCACGCTGACGATCCGCCCCTTCAGCTCCGGCCGCAAGCGGGGCGACCTCGACCTCGGGCCGCTCCTCGATACCGATCGCTCGAGCGAGGACGGCGCCTGGGTGTTCAGCTTCGACGTCGACGATCTCGACGGCTTCAACGACGGCTTTCAGGTCAAGGCCAAGCCGAGGCAGCTCAAGGGGCAGGCCAGCTGCGACAAGGCGACGACGGAGTTCGGGGTCTGAGATGAGGCAACACGCATCGGATCACGCGGGCCGTGGCGATCGCGACCGCCTCGGCCGTAGGCCTGCTGGCGCTCGACCGGCGCGGGCTCGGCGCTCGCCGGCACCTCTGTCGAGACCGAGCTCGAGATCGTCGGTGTTGAGGCGAACGAGGCGAACGACAACCTCTATTTCGGCATGTTGCGATCCGACAAGCGCAAGTGTCTGGCGGGGCGGAAGGTGACCGGAGCGCCCGTTTCCGACCTCGACCGGACCCGTGATCGAAGCGGTGGCCGACACCGACGTCTCGAGCGAGAACGGGGGATGGGGCGTGTTCTTCACGAGCGCCGAGCTGAGCGGCGCCGAGGCTCTGCAGCTCAAGGTCAAGCGCAAGCGCGTCGGCAACACGACGTGCGAGGCGTTCAGCGACATCTTCGCCTTCTGAGCGACCGCTTTCAGCTGAGTCCGTCGGCGAGCGCCCGGGCGCTCAAGGCAGCCGGCCCATCGGCCGTGTTGTTGAAGTAGGCGATGACCTCGGTGCGCCGGCGCCAGGCCGCGATTCGCCGGCGCCACGTGGCCAGCTCATTCGCCGTGTAGTCGCCGCGACCGCCCCCTCGCCCACCGCCGTGAAAGCGGACGTAGGTCCAGTCCGCCGTGAGCTCGCGCTTCACGAACGGGAAGTCGGGGTCGTCGGTGATGACGAGTGCGGCGCCGTGGGAGCGCAGGAGCTCGTAGACGTCCTTGGTGAACCAGCTCTCGTTGCGCACCTCCACGGCGTGCCGGCCCGGCGCACGCTCGCCGATCACGCTCAGGGCCGCGTCGAGGCGCTCGTCGTTTCGCTTGAAGCTCGGAGGCAGCTGCCACAGGATCGCCTCCAGCCGATCGGCCTTCCGCAGCGGCTCGATCGCGGCCAGGAAGCGCTCGACGTATTTCTCCGGGCTGTTCAGGCGCTTGATGTGGGTGATGTAGCGGCTGGCCTTGACCGTGAAGCGGAAATCGGCCGGCGTCTGCTCGAGCCACGTCGCGACCGTCTTCTCCGACGGCAGGCTGTAGAAGGTGCTGTTCACCTCGACCGTGTCGAACGCCGTCGCGTAGTGCTCCAGCCAGCGCCGCTGCGGCAGCCTCTCGGGGTAGAACTCACCACGCCACTCCTTGTAGGCCCACCCGGAACAGCCGACGCGCACAGGCTTCATTGTGCGATTGTCGCAACCGAAAGACTCGCGCGCGAAGGGCCGCGGCCACCGAGAGGGGACGAACATGACAGCCGACGAAGGGGTCTTGGCGGCCTGCATCGTTTTCTCCGGCCTCTGGGCCGGGCTGACGGCGATGCTGACGCTGGTCATGCACAAGATGTTGAGGGCCATGAGCGGCCGCGAGTTCGCCCTGTTCCTGCGGTCCTTCCTGCCGGTGGCGCGAAAGGCACCGTTCAACTACATCGCGATCCTGGGGATGGTGGCCTCACCCGTCATCGCGCTCTTCGCGCTCGACGCAGGGACCGACTCGTTCTGGCTCACCGTCAACGGCCTCTTCCTCACGATCGCCGGACCCCTGTTGGTCTCGAACAGGCTGGCCGAGCCGAACTACGACGTGATGCTGGCCTGGATCCCGATGCCCTCCCACCCGACTGGGAGGCGCGGCGCACGCGCTACTTCACTCTGAACTGGATCCGCTTCCTCGCGACCCTCGTCGCCTTCGGAGTCTTCCTGGCGGCCCTGATCGCCCTCTGAGGCGAGAGTGGCGCGCCCTCTGCAGGCGGAGGCGCTGGCTACGATTCCCTCCCCCGCCGGAGTAGCTCAGCTGGTTAGAGCAGCGGAATCATAATCCGCGTGTCGCAGGTTCGAGTCCTGCCTCCGGCATCGCAGAAGTGCGCTTGAGGCGAGATACTGCGCGGGCGATGTCGGCGGAGAACGTGGAGATCTATCGCCAAGCGTGGGACGCCTTCAATCGACGCGACCTGGCCGCCTGGCTGACTGTGTGTGATCCAGAGCTCGAGAACATTCCCCCCCGGGACTGGCCGGAATCCCGGCCGATCCGGGGCGCGGAAGCCGTCTGGGACTTCTCCGTCGGGAACATGGGGATATTCGAAGAGAACCCCTTGGAGATCCTCGAGATGATCGAGGCCGGGGATGACAAGGTCGTGGCGCAGCTTCGGAGCGACGTACAGGGCAAGGCGAGCGGTGCGCCAGTCACGTGGGGCTACTGGCACGTGGTGACGATCCGCGACCGGAGGGCGTCGCGTTTCGAATGGTTCACCGAACGCGACAAGGCCCTCGAAGCCGCCGGGCTGTCGGAGTAGGACGCCCCAGCCCGGTTCGCATCGCACCGATCAGGTGGGCAACGGATGGGCAACGCACCATCCACGACCAGCCGGCCCAATAGGACCCTCCGTGAGCACCTTCTGCCTCGTCCCAGGCGCTCGGGCACTCGGCCGTCGCCGTCGAGCTTGAGTCCGATCGGCCTGACGAGCGGGCCGGACGGTTCGGCTCGCTTGCCCGTCCGGTCGGCTGCGGGTACCTTTCCCAAGTATTCGGAGGTTCGAATGGTCTTGGAGGCGGCTACGCCGCCGGCTGTCGTGGCGAGCTGTCGCGGCGGAGTTCTCGTGGGCGCGAGTCGCCAGCGCGCTCCTGATTGCGCTCTTGCTGGCCGGCGTAGGCTACGGCGCGTACCTCCTCGGTAGGCCTGACGTCGATCAAGAGGCGCTTCGCGCTGCCGCGATCGCCGAGGGGCGCAAAGCGGGTGCCCAGAAGGGTGCCAAGCAGGGGTACGAGCAGGGCTATGAGGCGGCGCGCGACCGCATCTACGTCCCTGCGTACGCTGCTGCGTACAGGGAGGCATACGCGAGCGAGTTCGAGCGCGCCGACCTCGATTCGCCGCAGCCGGATTCAGGTGCCGGACCCGCGATGAGTTTCCACTTCCGAGCGACGCAGGGGTGGCCCTCACAGGAGCGCCCCGAGCACGTCGCGCCCGGATGGCGCGCCAGGGTCTGGGTGGCACGACCGACCGTCTCCGTCGTTGTCGTGGTCTGCGTGGCGGCGATCGAGCTTGCGTTCCTCGGCTACCTAATCGGGACAGGGAGCACGGACGGCACGGAACGAGCGACCGAGATCCAGCAGTCCTCGTTCCAGGAGCGCATTCGAGACCGCGCGGCAGGCCGCCTTTGTGCGGGGCGAGGAGCGCGGCAGGGCGGCCGGAGAGCGGGCGGCCATAGCGGCCTCGGAGAAGGCCGGTGCGGAGGCCGGGGCGCGGCAAGGCGCCGCGGCGGTCGAGCGGAGGCAGGCGGCGATCGCGGCGGCCGAGGCAGCAGCGGCGGCCGAGGCGGCGGCGGCGGCGGCAGCGGCGGAGGCGCGGGCCGAGAGGCGGGCAGCGCGGGCGGCGGCGGCCGCGATACCCGAGCCCGCGCCGATCCCGATTCCGACCCCGGCGCCGGCGCCCGCTCCGTCGCCCCCACCCTCTGAGCCCTGCGTCGATCCCAGGGGCTTCCCGTGCTGAGCTAGCCCGGGAACGTTCCTTCGTTCTCGTCGGTGAGGACGACCCGCTGGCCCTGCGCCCGCACCACGAACCGATAGGAGATGCGCCCCCTCCGGAGCTCGACCGGTCCGTGTCCCTTCAGGCGGTAGCCGGGGAAGGACGAGGAGAACCGGCATGAGAACTTGAACCGGCCGCGCCGGGTGCAGGTCTGCTCGAGGTTGTCGATCACCCGCTTCGCGAACTTGTGGCGGCGGAGCGCAGTCGCCACGGTTCGTCCCGCGCGACCTGCCTCCAGCGGCGGTCTCAGAACCTTGAAGCGGAACGTCCGTGGCGGTCCGGGGTTCCCGAGGGTGTCGTGCGCGGTTACGAGCAACTTGTGCGTGCCGAACTTGAGCTTCCTGTCCGGCGCGAAGCTCGGCCCGCACGTGACGGCCGGCCTGCCGTCGAGCTTGCAGGTGAGGCTGGCTCCCGCCTCCGGCGAGGACACCTGGAAGCTGGGCCTGCGGTCGCCGGTTCTCTCGGGACCCGTCACCTCGGCCACAGGGCCGACCGTGTCGACGCTGAAGTCGCGGGTTGCCGTGGCCGCGTTGCCGGCCGGGTCGGTGACCCTCACGCGGAAGGTGTAGGCGCCGTCGGCCAGGTTGGTCGGCTGGTCATGCTGGTTGAGGGACGTGCACGGGCCGAAGTTGATCGTGCCCTGGTCGACCGAGCATTCGCTGGCAGTTCTCCGCCGCGGTGGTCCAGCCGAAAGCTTGGGCGCGGATCGTTCGTCGGCCCCGAAGGGCCCACGGCCGTGAGCGTGACCGTGGGCGGGGTGAGGTCGACGGTGAAGGTGCGGGTGTCGGTCGCGGTGTTGCCGGCCTCGTCCTCGACCCGGATCCGGAACGTGTAGCTGCCCTCGTCGAGCGGGGTGGCCTGGTCGTATTGCGTCGGGCTCGTGCAGGCCCCGAACGAGGGCGTGCCCGAGTCGAGCGAGCACTCGCGCAGGCTCTGGTCGTCCCCGGCCGCCGTCCAGCTGAAGCTGGGCTGGGGGTCGTTGGTCGGGCCGGTTGGGCCGCCTGCTTCGAGGGTGACCGTGGGCGGGGTGAGGTCGACGCGTGAAGGTGCGGGTGTCGGTCGCGGTGTTGCCGGCCTCGTCCTCGACGCGGATCCGGAACGTGTAGCTGCCCTCGTCGAGCGGGGTGGCCTGGTCGTATTGCGTCGCGCTCGTGCAGGCCCCAAACGAGGGCGTGCCCGAGTCGAGCGAGCACTCGCGCAGGCTCTGGTCGTCCCCGGCCGCCGTCCAGCTGAAGCTGGGCTGGGGGTCGTTGGTCGGGCCGGTTGGGCCGCCTGCCCCGAGGGTGACCGTGGGCGCCGCGGTGTCGACGGTGAAGTCGCGGGTCTCCGTCGTGGTTTCGGGCACATCGTCGGTCGCGCGGACGCGGAACGTCCAATCACCGTCCGCCAGCGGGCCGTCCGTATGGCTGCTTGCCGTGGTGCAGGGGCCAAAGTCCTCGGTACCTTGGTCGACCGAGCACTCGACGGCCGTCGCGTTCTCCACCGTGAACCCGAACGTCGGGGACGATTCGCTGGTGGGTCCGTCCGGGCCGGTGTCGATCGTGACCGTCGGCGCGGCTAGCGCAGGCGCGGAATGCAGGCAGCAAAGCAGCGCTGCGATGACGACAACCCGCAGCGGCATCCTCGATGTTCCCACCCCCTCGTTCACAGTCAGCACCGTAGTACCGTAAACGCTGCCAACCGGCACGGGCAATTCCTCGGCCTCCCGGATGCCGAGCGGGGTTCAGCGCAGGTTAAGACGGCCTTCGATTGGGCTCGCCGGACGAAACCGGCACCGTCGCGGAGAAACCGCTCAGACGAGCGGGAAGCCGAACCGGCCGGACCCGCCGGAGGCCCGCCGGCCGATCATGATCCGCGTGTCGCAGGTTCGAATCCTGCCTCCGGCATCCCAGAAGTGCGTTGAGGCGAGATACTGCGCGGCGATGTCGCAGGAGAACGTGGAGATCGTGCGTGCGATGTACGCAGACCCGCGTGGACTGATCGGTGCCGCCTCCGAACTAGCCGTACGCGACGTAGAGTTCGACTTCACCGACGCGTACCCGGACAGGCCAGTCCTCAAGGGCGTCGAGGAGATGCGGCGGTTCCGGGAGGATGGACCATGGAGCGGTTCACCGGTCCACATTGAGCCGGAGCGATTCTTCGACGTGGACGACGAACGGGTAATGGTGTTCGTTCGGGTCAAGGCGACGGGCCGGGACAGCGGGATCGAGGTCGAGGAGCAGCCTGCTCATCACTTCACGATCCGAGATGGGCTGGTCGTGCGCTTCAAGGTCTACCTGAACCGCAGGCAAGCCGTCGAAGCCGCCGGACTGTCGGAGTAGACCCACCAGTCCGGCTCGCGTCGCAACCCGCTCAGGTGGGCAACGGATGGTGTCGCAAGTTCGAGTCGCCCCTCCGGCATCCTGTGAAAGCGCTGACGCGGGATACTTGGACGATGTCGCAGGAGAGCGTGGAGATCATCCGAGCGGGCTACGCGCGATTTGCGGCCACAGGTGAATTCGTGGCGGACCTCGCCACGGACGACTTCGTGTGGAGCATGTCGAACTTCCACGGCTGGCCCGAACAGCAGGTTTACGACGGCATTGACGGAGCGAGAGCCTTCCTCAGCGAGTGGATGGATGCGTGGGAGGACTGGGAGCTCGAGGTCGATGCCCTTCTCGACGCGGGTGACAAGGTCGTCGTTCTGGTCCGCCAGCACGGGCGTTCGAAGGCGGCCGGGATGCCCGTCGAGATGTCCTTCGCGCAGGTCTGGACTTTGCGCGACGGCAAGCAGGCGCGCATGGATATGTACTCCGACCGCCGGGAGGCCCTCGAAGCCGCCGGGTTGTCGGAGTAGGCGATGCCGCAGGAGAACGTGGAGATCATTCGTCGCCTAGTGGATGCTTGGAACCGCCAGGACACCGAAGCCATCGTCGCCATGATCGATCCTGAGGGCGAGTACGTCAATGCGCCCGCGGCCGTTGAGCCGGGCACGAGGAGAGGGCACGACGAAATCGTCGCCGCACTGCGAAAGCAGTGGGAGATCCTGTCTGGTGCGCTTCAGGACATCGACCGATTCCACGACCGGGGCGACGAGATCATCACCGAGGGCCGTGTTTCTCGGACGATGCCGGGCAGTGACGCCCGGATCAGCAATCCGCTCCTCATCTCGTGGAAGTTCCGCGATGGAAAAGTCATCCGCCTCGAACAGCTCGGTGCTGGCCCCGAATTTCATGACGCCCTCGAAGCCGCCGGACTGTCGGAGTAGACCCACCAGTCCGGCTCGCGTCGCAACCCGCTCAGGTGAGTTCGAGTCCTGCCTCCGGCCTCCGATTGGGAGCCAAACTCTCTCCCCTGAAAGCGATGATTTCGGCTGCGGATCGCAGTCTCAGCACCGTGACCAACCGATTGGGGTGGAGATGGGCAAGCTGAATCAGGTGGCCGACGGCGTGTGGGTCCGGCAGAGCGAGTGGGTCTGGACCAATTCCACCGTGGTGCGCGGGGAGGACGGGTTGATCCTGGTCGATCCCGGCATCCATGGTTCCGAGCTGGACGAGCTCGCCGATGACCTGGACCGACTCGGTATCCCGGTGGTCGCCGGGTTCTCGACCCATCCCGACTGGGACCACCTGCTCTGGCACGCCCGGTTCGGCGACGTGCCGCGCTACGCCACCGCCGCCGGCGCCCAAGTTGCCGGTGAGACCCGAGAACAGGAGCAGGCGGGGGCGGCGGAGGAAGCGTCGGACGTTCCTCTCGAGCTGATCGGGCTCGTCACTCCGCTGCCCGCGGACGGCGGACCCGTGCCGGGCGAGATCATCGAGCATCGGGCGCACGCCGTCGGCCACGCCGCGGTCCTCCTCGCGGACCGTGGCGTCCTGCTCGCCGGCGACATGCTCTCCGATGTCCTGCTCCCGATCTTCGACTCTCGCCAGGACGATCAGGTGGGCGCCTACGAGACGGCGCTCGACCGGCTGGATGAGGCCGCCAGGCACTTCAACGTCGTAGTCCCCGGCCACGGCGCCGTCGCCGAGGGTCCCGAGGTGGCTGCACGCCTCGCCGCCGATCACGCCTATATCGACGCGCTACGGCGAGGAGAGGAACCGGTCGACGCGCGTCTGGAGGCTGCGGACTGGCTCTCCGGCATCCACCGGTCGAACCTGGAGCAGGCCCGAGGGCGGTAGCCGCGCTACCGCGCCACGCCGCAATCGGCCAGGGCGCCGGCGACACTGTCGTACTTGTCGACCCGCGCCACGAGCCCGTCGCGGATCGTCCACAGCTGGACGTAGTCGAGCTCGATCGGTACGCCGCTGGTGTTGCCCTGCCCGGTGACGCGCAAGTGCACCAGGACCGTTCCCGCGCCCAGGTCCCGGATCTCCTTCGGCTCGACCCCGAACGCGTCGCCGCCGAGGGTCTCCCGCTGGGTCACCCAGGCGCCCCTGAGCATGTCGCGCCCGATCAGCGCCTGCCGCCCCTCGACCGCCTGGATCAGGGGGATCCAAACGATGTCCTCCGCGCACAATTCCAGCGTGGCGTCCCAGTCGCCTCGGTTGAAGGCCTCGATCCCTTTGCGGACGACTTCGATGTGGTGTTCCGGCATGGCGGCGCAGTATGGCGACCTGGCCTGCGGCTCCGCCACTCGCAGTGCTGCGCTGAGACGGGATACTGCGCGGGCGATGTCGCAGGAGAACGTGGAGATCGTGCGGCGGGCCAACGCCGCCTACGCGGCGGGGGGCGTGGACGCTGCGCTTCCCTTCTTCACGGCCGACACGATTGTGTACTCGATTCCGGAGTGGCCCGACGATTCCGAATATCACGGCCACGATGGGCTTCGAAGGCTCGACCGGCAATGGCGGGACAGCTTTGACGACTTCGACTTCGAGGCCCAGGAACTGCACGACGCCGGGGACACGGTCGTTTCCCTGCATGCGCTGACTGGCCGCACCAAGGGCTCAGGTATCCCAATGACGATGCAGATAGGAACAGTCGTCACCGGGTTCGCGGATGGACGGATCGGTGTCCAGCGCCTCTTCCCGAGCTGGGAATCGGCCCTCGAAGCCGCCGGCCTGGCGGAGTAGGCGCTTCGGACGAAAAGCGCCCGCGACCATCTCCGGCGATTCGCGGGCAGCGGGACTAGAGCTCGACGGCCAGATACACGGCCATCAGCAGCCCGATCGCCAGGTCGGAGACCATCGCGATGACCTCGTCGCGGGTCCGCGCACCGCGGACGATGTGCTGGATTCCGGCGAGCAACAGGAAGATCCCGCCGGCCAGGGCCCCGGCCAGGCGCCACTCCGGGCGCCACATCGACGCGATCGCCACCGCTCCGATGGCGATGTTGGCGAAGCCGAGCTCCCGGACGAGCACCCAGCTCTCCTGGCCCTTGATTCCGAGGATGCCCTCCGACGTGAGGCCCGGTTTCGCGATCTGCCTGACCCCGGCGGCGAACAGCCGGATCCCCACGGCCCAGAACACGAAGTACTTCCCGACCAAGGCCATCGTGATCGTGTCGCCGTCGACGAGGACCGCCGCCCCGGGGATGACGAACATCAGCAGCGCGATCATGGGGGCGTACATGCGGCGGACGCTATCTAATGGCGGGACATGAACGAACGTGCAGACGGACTGTTCGGCGAGCTGCTCTGGGTCCACGGCATGATCCGGCGGGACCTCGAGACGGTGCGCGAACTCGCCGCCGCGGTCACCAACGGCATGCCCGCTGGCGAGCTTCAGGCACAGCTGGATGAGCTGAAGACGAACGGGCCGCTGTGGAAGCTCAAGGTGAACTGCCTGCACTACTGCCGGTTCGTTCACTCGCACCATGGAGCGGAGGACGCGATGCTGTTCCCCGCCCTCCGCTCCGCCAACCCGGACCTGGGGCCGGCGGTGGACCGCCTCGAGGCCGACCATCGCCGCGTCGCGGAGCTGCTCGACGAGGTCGAAAGCGCCGCTGGCGAGCTGTCCGCCGATGCCGCCACCCGTGCTCGGGTTGCCGCCGGTCTTGACGAGCTGGCCGAGCACCTCCTCGAACACCTGGACTTCGAGGAGCGCAGCATCGGCGAGACCATGCGCTCGATGACGCGGTTCTAGCCCCGCAGGGTGCCATACCATGATCACCTTGCGCCAGGGGCTCGCCACAGCGATCGTTGCCGTTCTACTCGTGGCTGCGGCCGGATGCGGTGGCGACGATGAGACGGCCACCGCCCTCACGCCCGACGACGTCCGCGCGAACCTGGAGGACGCCGGGTACGCGGTCGACGAGGACATCACCGACGGGGCAAACCAGTCGCTGCCTCCCGACGGGGAGATCAATGCCGACCTGTACTTCAGCGTCGAATCGGGGCCATCGCAGGAGCCCGGCCTGACGGCGGGCGTCTACTTCTTCGCGAGCACCGCGGACGCTGAGACAGTCGCGAAGGCCTTCGAGGACTCGCTGCACGAGGTCCGCGACACGCGCCTTTACAACTACGCAGGTGACGATGAGGAGACCCTGAACGCCTTCGTCGATTCCGGCGAAGGGGACTAGAGCCGATCACAGGCATGGAGGGGTTGCGCCTGGGACTTCTCGCCGAGTCGCGCAAGGAGCACGAGCGCCGGCTGCCGATCCACCCCGTGGCATGTCGGCGCTCTCGGTGCCGACGTGCGGTCACGGATCCTCCTCGAGGAGGGCTACGGAGCGGACTTCGGCGTCGGCGACGACACACTGGAGGGGCTCGTAGGGGCCGTCCTCTCGCGAGCGGAGCTCGTGCGGGAATGCGACGTCCTCGTCCTCCCGAAGCCCACCCCGTCGGACCTCAGCGAGATGAGAGAGGGCCAGGTTCTCTGGGGATGGGCCCACTGCGTCCAGGACGAAGCCATCACCCAGACCGCGATCGACCGCGGGCTGACGGTGATCGCGTGGGAGGCGATGAACCTGTGGAGACGCGACGGGTCGTTCGCCCTGCATGTGTTCCACAAGAACAACGAGCTGGCGGGCTACTCCTCGGTCATGCAGGCGATGCAGATCGTCGGGAGCACGGGCGAGTTCGGCCGGCGGCTGAGTGCGGCGGTCATCGGCTTCGGAGCGACCGGGCGCGGCGCGGTGCAGGCGCTCTCGGCGCTCGGCGTGCAGAAGATCTCCGTGCTGACGGGCCGCTCCGCCGCCGACGTCGCCTCACCGATCCACTCTGTGCGCCTGGTGACCTTCGCCCGCGACCCTGATCGCCCTGGCCAGACCCTGAAACTCGACAGCGAGGACAAGGCTCTCGCCCCGTTCCTCGCCGAGCACGACATCGTCGTCAACTGCACCCTTCAGGACACCGACGCGCCTCTGATCTTCGTCATGAACGAGGAGCTCGCCCTGTTCCGGCAGGGATCTCTGTTCGTGGACGTCTCCTGCGACGCCGGGATGGGCTTCGAGTGGGCCCAGCCGACGAGCTTCGCCGACCCGGTGTTCACCGTCGGCGACGGCCTCACCTATTACGCCGTCGATCACAGCCCGTCGTTCCTGTGGAACTCCACCACCTGGGAGATCAGCGAGGCCCTGCAGCCACACCTGCGAACGATCCTCGACGGTCCCGAGAGCTGGGATGCGGATCCGACCATCAGCAAGGCGATCGAGATCCGCGACGGCGTGATCCTGAACCCCAAGATCGTCTCGTTTCAGAACCGCTCGCCCTCTCCTCCGCACGAGCGATACTGAACCCGTGCCCCAGGGAAACGTCGAGACCGTCGAGTTCATCTACGCGGGCTGGAGCAAGGGCGACTTCCGCTCCGGCCTGTCGCGCTTCGATCCCGAGGGCCGTCCTGGTCCTGCGCTCGCCGCTCCCGGATGCGGGTGACTACGAGGGCGTTGAGCGGATCCAGAAGTACACCCGGGACTTCCTGGAGCCCTGGTCCGAGCTGACGATCTCGGCCGATGAGCTCACCGACGCTGGCGACCGGGTCCTGGTGAGGGTCACGCAGCGAGGCGTCGGGGGCGGCAGCGGCATCGCAACCGACCTCCGCTACTTCCAGGTCTGGTCGCTCCGGGACGGACGAGTCACCCGCCTCGAGAGCATCCAGGACGCCGCCGCGGCGCGCGAAGCCGCCGGCCTGACGTAGGCGGCCTCAGGCCGAGGCGCCCTCGAAGCGGTAGTCGCCGAGGTCGAAGCGGGCGCTGCGCCACTGCACCTCGAGGCTGGTGGCGGGCCGGAACGGTGCGTCCCCGTGGCGGTCGAAGTAGTACGAGTTGGCCACCGCGCAGGAGTCCTGCCACACCGCCTGATGGCGGCGGCGGACCAGCATCTCCTTGAAGTAGCGCGCGTTGGCCTCGGTCGTGACGTCCACCAGGGTCGAGCCGGTGCTCCTTGCCCGCCTGAGACAGCGGGTGATGTGGCGCATGCGGGTCTCGATGAGCTGGAAGTACGAGGAGCCGTTGTAGCCGTAGGGGCCGAGGATCGTGAACATGTTCGGAAAGCCGGGGACGCTGACTCCCTCGTAGGCCTGATAGCGGTTCTCGTCCCACCAGGTCTCGAGATCGACGCCGCCCTCTCCCCGGATGGCGAACGGCGGCATGTTGCCCTTCTCGAAGACCTTGAACCCGGTGGCGAGGATCAGCACGTCGAGCTCGTGGTCGGCGCCGTCGCTCGTGCGGACCCCGCTCTGGGTGATGGCGTCGATCGCCGTGGTCTCGAGCTCGACGTTCTCGCGGTTGAAGGTGCTCAGGTAGCTGTTCGAGAAGCTCGGCCGCTTGCAGCCGAGGGCGTAGCGCGGGGTCAGCTTCTCGCGAAGGGCCGGGTCGTGGACCTGTCGCTCCAGATGCTTGCGCCCGCTGCGCTCGCCCAGCTTGATGAAGGGGACGAGGCCGCTGTAGTGGAGCGGGATCGGGAAAGTGGCCTCCACGAAGATCTGGCTGACCGCGCGCGAGGCCCACTGGGCCCCGGGCACCTGCCGCAGGACCGCCCGGGCCGTGTCGCCGAGCCGGCGGTCCGGCTTCGGAAGGCACCAGATGGGCGTGCGCTGGAAGACCGTGAGGCCTTCCACCTCCCTCGCGATCGAGGGGATCACCTGCACCGCCGAGGCGCCCGTGCCGATCACGCCCACCCGCTTGCCCCGAAGGTCGATGTCGTGGTCCCATCGAGCCGTGTGCATGAGCTCGCCGCCGAAGTCACCGACGCCGGGGATGTCGGGCGGCTGGGGCTGGGAGAAGACGCCGGTGGCGCCGATCACGAACCGGGCGGTGATCTCCTCCCCGTCCGCCGTGGAGATCGTCCAGACGTGCTCGTCCTCGTCGAACGCGGCACCGGTGACCCTGGTGTTCAGCCGGATCTTCGGGCGCACCCCGTACTTGTCGACGCAGTGCTCCGCGTAGGCCTTCAGCTCGTCGCCGGGCGCGTAGACGCGGGACCAGTCGGGGCGCTGCTCGAAGGAGAACTGGTACGAGAACGAAGGGATGTCCACTCCGACACCCGGATAGGTGTTCCAGTGCCAGGCGCCTCCCACGCCGTCGCCCTCCTCGAGCACGACGTAGTCGCTGAAACCGGCCTCGTCGAGCTTGATGGCGGCACCGATGCCGGAGAATCCGGCGCCGACGACCACGGCCTCGTGTTGGGGCTGGGAGGGCATGCTGCTCGCAGGCCAGCGTACCCAACTGACCGGGCGGTCAGTCCTGCTATCTACTTCACCTTTACGGCGGCCTGGAGCTCGGCCTCGGTGAAGCCCGCCCGGACCTCGCCGCCGGTGGCGTAGCGGTAGAGGGCGACCCCGAACACCGCCTGCATGGCCTGGATGATCAGCAGCGAGACGACGAACAACAGCGCGCCGATCCCGACGATCACGGCGCCCGCCGCGAGGCCGGAGCTCGCGTCGGTGTTGATCCAGAGGTACCCGCCGCCGGCCATCAGCAGGACGGCCGGAAGCATCCCCACCAGGCCGACGATCCCACCGATGGCGATGTTGCCCGTGATCTGGCCCGCCCACCGTTCCTTGAAGAGGGATCCCGCGCGCTTCAGCGTCGCGATCGGGCCGGTGTTCTCGAAGGCGATCACCGGCACGGCCATGAAGGTGACCAGGCTCCACGCGGTGCCCACGATCGCCGCCGCGATGGTCGCGCCGATGCCGCCGGCACGCTGGAGCATCGAGACCAGGACGCCCACCAGCGCCGAGAGCGCCGCCCATCCCGCGATCGCCGAGACGTTGGCGCGCGCGACGGTCATCCCGTCCGCGTAGGTCGCGGCCTCACCCCTGAAGATGCGGTCGGCGGTTGCCGCCAGGCCGACGGCGAAGAAGGTGCTCACGAAGGTCGCCCCGTAGATCCCGATCCCCGCAAGCGCACCGCCGAAGATCGCCTGGTCGTCCTCGATCAGGTAGATGCCAGGGAACACAAGGAACGCGGTGAGGCCTAGCGCCGAGATGGCGCCGATGATCGGGAAGCGGAAGAGCTGCTTGTTCTCGCGAAGGAGGGCCCAGCTCTTCTTGGTCAGCTCCCAGCCCTCTCGCATCCTGCTCATGCGTCCTCCCCGTTCGTGGGCAATGCCGGCGAAGCCTATCCGGCGATGCGGCGCCCCAGGACGTCCAGTCGCACGTGCGAAAACAGGCCGTAGGCGGGGGGCGGGTCGCCCGGATCCAGGTACCGCTGGACCCAGAATCCCCGCTCCCCGTACAGCAGGCGAGCAGCGTCCCGCCGGGTGAGAGGCTCGAAGGCCGCGTCTCGGAGCTCAATGGCCGCCGCGTCGACATGCGCCGCCACGGGCTCGAGCCGATCCTCGTCCCACTCGACCCACTCTCCGTCCTCGGCGCCGTACGAGGTGCCGTCGCTGTGGGCCACGAACCCGGCCCCGGCGAGCTCGCGGGCGCGCTGCTCCTCGGCGTCCCTGGCCTCGTTCGAGCGCCTGTACTCCGGCAGGTCCTCGTAGAGGTCCGGGCGCAGACGCAGCGCGAAGCGCTTCACCATGCCGGAGGACCGGTAGCCGCGGCGGTGCTGCTGGTAGCGGAGCTCGGGATCACGGGCGCTCGAGCCCACGTAGACCCACGGGATCCGCGGATCGCGCCGGCGCCCTGCCGCTGCGGTGAGCTCGATCACGTAGACGCGGGCCATGGCTGGCCTTTCGACGCCGACGTGCGTTGGCCTCGCCGCCGTTGGTAGTACCTTTTCGACCGCCTCGCCGGACCGGCCTGGCGTGACACCACTGAATCCTGGGGGATTGCGAGTGAGCTTCGGGCGGATACTCCTGTTGATCGGCGCCGCCTTCGTGGTCGCCGGGCTGGTCTACAGCGGCGTCTGGCACCTGTTCACGCAGTTCCTGTGGCAGCACCCGATGCTGTCGTGGCTGCCGGTCCTGGCGTTCTTCGCCGTCGGGTTCGCCGGGGCGGCGCTGAGCAACCTGGGCCGCAGCGGACGCGGGGCCGGCGACCCCAACAAGGCGCCGACCGAAATCGCGGGCGCGAGCCCGGCCGAGCAGGTGGCGACGCCCACGCCCCCGCCGCCGTCGAAGCCCTCGCGGTTTCGCTTCACCTGGGCGGCGTCCGCCTTCATGGTGGTGCTGCTGGCGGGCCTCTTCTTCACGCTGCTCTCGCCACGGGAGATCAGTCCCGACGAGATCGAGTACACGATCGTCGACGAGCTGCCGCAGCAGTCCCAGCCCCGCCTCCTGCCGCGGGCCGGCATCAGGGACGACCCCAGCTTCCGCGACGCCGACGAGATCCACCTCGTCCGCGATCCCAACTCGGGCGAGCTGCTTTGGACCGGCGAGTTCCAGGCGTCGTGGCTCGGCGCCGCGTCGGTGGGCGTAGCGGTCAAGCCCCTCGACGACGTGGTCTCGCAGTCGCAGATCATCCGCACCGGCTTCGAGCACTCCGTCTCGGGCATCACGCCGTCCACCCTCAAGGGCAAGGCCAAGATCGATCACCCGTTCAGCGGGCTCCAGTACCCGGTGCTCGTCCCCAATGGCAACGACGAGGCCTTCGCGATGGAGCCCTACGTGGGCTACGAGGGCTTCCCGTTCCGGACCCCGTACTTCAAGGGCGTGCTCGTCTACCACCAGGACGGCGAGATCGAGGACCTGACGCCGGAGGAGGCCGCCGAGCGCCCGGAGCTCGTGCGGACCGGCCGCATCGTGCCGGAGGCCGTCGCGCGCGCCGAGGCCGAGGCGCTGGCGGAGTCCGACGAGTTCAAGGGCAAGATCGTCGACGGCGAGAACAACTCGCAGCCATTCCTCACCGCGATCGACCGCGACACCACCGTGTGGCTGACGATCATCAACGAGGACAAGGCGCAGGGCCCGGTCAAGGCGATCGTCCTGAAGGACTCCTCCACCGGCGAGACGAAGGTCTGGGTCCCCGACGAGGACGAGAGCCTCATCTCCACCGAGGACGTGCTCTTCCAGGCGGAGTCGCTGCCGCTGAAATGGGAGGAGGAGCGCTGCTGCGATTCCGAGGGCGACAGCTACACGGTCACCCTGCGCGAGGTCGTCGAGCCGCGGCTGGCGTTCAAGGACGGCAAGCCCTACTACCTCGTGACCGTGGTGCCGACCGACGACCTGGCGCTGCCCCGCGAGGTCGAGTACACGCTCCTGATCGATGCGGAGACCGGCGAGAAGCTCGACCAGTTCGAGCACGTCACCGAGGGCCCGGCGGCGGATCAGCGCCTGCAGAAGTTCTTCGACGGCTAGGTCCGCGAGAAGCGAACGCGGCAGTCATCCGCGTCTGCGGCGATCAGGCCCAAGAGCGCCCGGCCCTCGGCCTCGACCTCGGAGCGAACTGCTTTCGCGAGCGGCTTGAAGTGGCGCACGTGGAGCTCCCCAGGCGATTCGTCCTGATGGAGCCTCCAGCCGCCGGTGAGCAGGCCGTCGACCAGCAGCGTGCCCTGGAACGGCCCGCTGGCCGTGAACAGGGTCGCTCCCTTCGCGTGGCGGTCGGCGAAGCGCGAGCGGTCGGCGTGACCGAGGAAGAGGTTGTCGTACTCGGGGAGGAACCGAGGAGGGCTCGGGGTGCCGGCGTCCGGGCGAGGGGCGTCCGGCAGATCGAAAAGCTCGCGGCCATCCTCGGCCCGAAAGGTCACGAGCTCCGGGCGCAGGCGCTCCATCACCTCGGCGATCCGGGTGAGGCCCGACCAGTTCTGGAAGTCCTTGACCGTGGCGGGGCCGAAGGCGCCCAGGTAGCGGAGCACGATGTCCTCGATCGGGGGATCCGGGGCGAGGTGCTCGCCCAGCCAGGTCTCGATCGTCGTCAGCTTCGCCTGACCCGTCTCGCCCCAAAGGCCGCGTGGCGTGACCTGGACGAGCGGCAGCCGGTAGCTGGCGGCGAACCCCAGCGAGCCCGCGACCGCATCGGGCCACCGCTCGCCGAGGCGGCGGCCGATCTCCGAGCGCAGGAGGGGCTCGGCCTCCACCATCTCCCGCGCCGCTGCGAGGACGTCGTCGATGTCGGCCGACCCGAGCTCCTTGGAGAAGGTCGTTCCCTTGAAGGTGCGCACCAGCACCCGCTCGGTGAGCGGCCACCAGTTGATGCAGTCGCGTGAGCTGACGAGGTGGATCGTTCCGCGCATGAACCAGCCACGGATCAGCTTGCGATCCCGGAGGAGGTCCGACGCCTCGTCCGGGTCGAAACCCTCGATGCGAGCGAACAGGCCGGCGTAGGGCCCGTGGGGGACCTGGGCCTGCATGCCCGCGAGGTGCTCGACCATGTCGAGGGGCGGCATGTCGGTGCGCTCCAGCAGGTGCTGCCGGGCGAGCGTGGCCCGGTTGAGCTCCCGCTGGCTGAGGGTTTCGCCGGCTGCCGCCATCGGCGGGCGAGACTAGTGGCACCGGCGTAAATACCCTCGGCTGATGCCCGATCGCGGACAGGCCTACCCGGTGGCGCTCGTGGCCGGCGGAATCATCTCGGTCCAGGCCGGGGCCGCGGTCGCCTTCGAGCTCTTCGACGAGCTCGGCCCGGGCGGCACCGTGCTGCTGCGCTGCGGACTGGCGGCGGTGCTCCTGATGGCCCTGTGGCGACCCGCGCTGCGCGGGCGCTCGCCGCAGGCGGTTCGAACCGCGTTGCTGTTCGGCATCTCGCTGGCGGCGATGAACCTCAGCTTCTACGCGGGGCTCGAGCGGGTCCCGCTGGGCATCGCCGTGACGCTGGAGTTCATCGGCCCGCTGGGCGTGGCGATCGCCGGCTCGCGCCAGCCGCGCGACCTGCTCTGGGTCGGGCTGGCCGCCGCCGGGATCCTGTTGCTCAGCCCCGGCCTCGGCAGCGACCTCGACGCGCTCGGCGCGGTGCTCTGCCTGGTCGCGGGCGCGTTCTGGGCGGCTTACATCTATCTGGCTGAGCGGGCCGGGCAGGAGTTCGAGCGCGGGGACGGCCTGGCGATCGCCCTGGTCATCGCCACCGCCGCGCTCATACCCATCGGGGTCATCGAGGGCGGCGCGGACCTGCTGCGCCCGGAGTTCCTCGCGGCGGGGCTGGCACTCGCAGTGCTCTCCTCGGCCATCCCCTACTCGTTCGAGCTGGAGGCGCTTCGCTACCTGCCAAAGGGGACGTTCGGGGTGATGATGAGCCTCGAGCCCGGGGTCGCGACGCTCGTGGGGTTCGTCGCGCTCGGACAGGATCTCGACGCCACCGAGCTGGTCGCGGTAGCGCTGGTCGTGGCGGCGAGCGCCGGCGCGCTTCGCAGCGCGGCGCTGCCGGTCCGCGACGGCTAGGGGACGTCCAGGTACTCGTTCGCACTCGAGAAGGCGAGGCCGGGAGACGGACCGCCCTCGATGGCGAACACGCGGCTGTCGACCGCGGCGCCGCCGAGGCCGTGGCGAGGCGTGGTCATGTCCGGCAGCGCGCTCCACTCGCCGGCCTCAGGATCAAGGCGCTCCACCTGTTCGATCGTCTCGCCCCCGCCCAGCTCCTCGCCGCCGAAGACGACGATGTCGCCGCCGTTCACGGTCACGGCCACCGCGCCCGAGCGGGCCGTCGCAAGCGGCGCGGCACGCCGCCAGCGCTCCGCTCCGGGACGCCAGCTCTCGACGGTGCGCAGGCCGCCGTTGATCGGCCCGGGCCTCCCGCCGATGGCGTAGATCGTGCCCCCGGACACGGCTCCGGCTACGTGGTTTCGGCCGACCTCGAGATCAGGCGCCCGCCGCCAGCGGTGCTCGGAGATGTCGTAGATCTCTACGCGCCTGTAGCGGTCCGTGGTCGCTGTCTTCCCGCCGATCGCGTACAGGCGATCGCCCTTGGCGACGAAGGCCATCCCCATCCGCGCCGTGGGCGCGTCACGCCAGGCGCTTCCAGGTCCCGGCCCCCGGGTCGTAGCGGGTGAGGCGCGCCGAGAGCGGGCCGCTGGCCGACCCTCGCTGGCCCCCGTAGACGTAAAGGTGGCCCTGCGCGGCGGCGACGCCGGCGTGGTTGACGGCCAGCGGATGCGGCTCGAGCTCGGTCCACTCGTCAGCGGGGACGTCGTAGGCGGCCATCTCGCCTGTGTCGCCGCCCGCGGCGGTGAACCCGGCAACTACGTAGATAGATCCGTCCAGGAAGGCGGCGCCCACCTCGGTCCGCTCCAGCGGGCTGGGCTCGAGCGCTCCCCAGCCGCCCGGTCCTCGCTGCGGGACGCCCCGCTCAGCGGAGGCTGCGGCCACGACGACCGCTGCCGTCACCAGGCCAACCCCGGCGGCGAGCAGCTGGCGTCTCATCGGCGATCCACCCCTACCGCCGGCTCATGCCCGGGGCACGCCGCGACGGGGAGCCGCGGGTACCGGGGATAGGCGGGGTTCTCTCGCGAGCGCTCGCAGAGCGAGAACGACGAGCCGCGGGTGTTGCGGATCACGCGCTGATGCACGCAGCTGTCACACAGCCCTGCCGGGGGCCTTCCCATGCCCTCAGTGTCTCACGCGCCCTACTCCGCGGGATCAAACGCGAACATGGTGGGCGGAGTCTCGACCTTCCCGCAGGTGTGCTTGTGGCCCGGCTTGTCGAGATCGGAGCGTTTGACGCTCAGGTAGTAGGTGCCGAGCGCCAAGCCCTGCGGGAAGAGGATCCTCGCCTTCCCGGCGTCGTTCGTCTTGTCGGTCTTCACGACCTTGGAGTCGTTGTCGCGGATCACCCGGACGCTGCGGCTCGGCACGCAGGTCGCCTTGTCCGAGCCGATATCCGCCTTGAACCCACCGGGGTTGGGGCCCGTCTGCTCGGTCGTGGTGTAGTCCTCGAAGACGGTCTCGTACTCGTTCGTGTGCGCGAGCACGAATCCGGCGCCGAGGCCCATCATGGCGAACGCGACCGCGAGGGCGCCCCAGAACCGCTTTCCCTGCTTCAACTCCATGCGCGGGCAAGCTATCAGCGCCCAACGGGGCCAACGGTGCTGTCGCTCACACTTCACTTTGTATAGTCATGTGCCGGGAATGAGCGGACAGTGAGCACCTTCAAGCGACTGCTGGGCTTCCTTCGCCCCTACCGCCGTTCGGTCGCCCTGTCGCTCGTCTTCGCGTGGGGCGCGATGGCCATGACCATCGCGATCCCGTGGCTCATCGGCCGGGCCGTCAACGCGATCGACGAGTCGAACCGCGACGACATCCTGCCGCTGGCCATCGCGATCGTCGGCGCCGGGGTCATTCGGCTCGGCCTCACGTTCGTCCGGCAGGCTCATCGCCGGCAAGGTCTCGCTCGCCGTGGAGTTCGACCTTCGTGAGCGCGTCTACCGCCACCTCCAGACCCTGGAGCTGGGCTTCTTCGACACGCCAGCAGACCGGGCAGCTCATGTCGCGCGCGACCGTGGACCTCCAGGGAATCCGCTTCTTCCTGGGCTACGGGCTGATCTTCCTCACCCAGAACGCGCTCACGCTCCTGCTCGCCTCGATCGTGATGTTCGCGATCCAGCCGTGGCTCGCCGCACTGGCTCTGCTTCCGGTGCCGTTCGTGGTGCTGACCGCGATGCGGTTCAACCGGCGTTCGCGGCCGGCGCTTCAGGAGGTGCAGCAACGGATCGCGGAGCTGACCGCCGAGGCCGAGGAGTCCGTGTCCGGGATCCGGATCGTGAAGGCGTTCGCGCGCGAGGACCACATGCTTGGCCGATTCCAGCACGCGGTCACGCGCGTGTTCGACCAGAACGTGTTCTCCACCCGGCTGCGAGCGTTCTACTCCCCGCTGCTGGGATTCCTCCCCAGCCTCGGGCTTGCGGTCGTGCTGCTGGTGGGTGGCAACCTCGTCATCGACGGCAAGTTGAACATCGGCGAGTTCACCGCCTTCTACACGTACCTGCTGATGCTGATCGGCCCGATGCGGATGCTGGGCATGGCGCTCGGGATGGCCCAGCGCGCCATCGCATCGGGCAACCGGCTGTTCGAGATCCTCGACCGGGAGCCCACGGTGGCAAGCCCTCCCGACGCCCCGGACCTGCCGCCCGGCGCCGGCCGCGTGGAGTTCCGGGATGTCTCGCTCCGCTACGGAGCCGCAGCGCCGGCGCTGGAGGACATCGAGCTCGACGTGCCGGCCGGCCACACCGTCGCACTGGTCGGGCCCACCGGCTCAGGAAAGACCAGCCTGGTGGCGCTCGTCGCCCGGCTCTACGACGTGGCGAGCGGTTCGGTGAAGGTCGATGGAGCCGACATCCGGGACGTCGACCTCGAGTCGCTGCGGCGCGAGATCGCGTTCGTCGCCGATGAGAGCTTCCTGTTCTCGGCGACGATCGCGGAGAACATCGCCTACGCCAACCCCGAGGCGACCACCGAGCAGATCGAGCTCGCCGCGCACCGCGCCCAGGCCCACAGCTTCATCGAGCGGCTGCCGGACGGCTACGACACGCTGGTCGGCGAGCGCGGCCTCACGCTCTCCGGCGGGCAGCGCCAGCGCGTGGCGATCGCGCGGGCACTGGTCGCCGACCCGCGGATCCTGATCCTGGACGACGCCACGTCCTCGGTCGACGCGACGACGGAGGCCGAGATCAAGAATGGGCTGCGCGAGGCGATGGCCGGACGGACGACGTTCGTCGTCGCCCACCGCCGCTCGACGATCTCGCTGGCCGACGAGATCGTGGTGATGGACCAAGGACGAATCGTCGACCGCGGAAGCCATGAGGAGCTGCTCGAGCGCTGCCCCCTCTACGCCGAGATCGCCGAGCACGGCCTCGCCGACCAGGTGTTCCTCCAGCGCGACCTCGAGGAGCGCGAGGAGGTGGCACGCCTGTGAGCCCCGGGACGAACGGCCACCGGCGCAACAACCGCCGGGCGAAGGAATTGCGCGACGCCGACGCCGTCACGGAGCTGGATCCCGAGACGCAGCGCTCGGACATCGCCGAGGACACGGAGGACCAGGCGAATCAGCCGGGGAGGCTGGCCGGCACCATCCTGATGTTCCGCGACATCTGGCGGATCCTCCGCGGTGAGGACCAGCGCGGCCGCAAGGTGCGGTGGATGTTCGGCCTGCTGCGGCCGTACCGCAAGCCCGTGATCCTGATGCTGATTGCTCTGGTCGCGGCGACCGCCGCCGGGCTGGCCCCTCCCTACCTCGCCGGGCGCGCGATCGACGACGGGATCAACGCTGACGACGCCGGGGCGCTGACGGTGATCGTGATCATCTTTCTGGCCTCCGCGCTCATCTACTGGGGAGCGACGTACGCGCAGACATACCTCGTCGGCTGGGTGGGCCAGCGGGCGCTGCAGGATCTGCGCGAGCGGATCTACTCGCACCTGCAGGCGATGTCGATCGGCTTCTTCACCCGCCACAAGCCGGGAGTGCTGATCTCGCGCCTGACCAACGACGTCCAGGCGCTCGACACGCTGGTGACGGACGGCATCGTGACCCTGATCTCGAGCACGCTGACGCTCGTGGGAGTGGTCGTGATCCTGCTGCTGCTCGACGTGCCGCTGGCGCTGGTCACGTTCCTCACCTTCCCCCTGCTGGCGATCGCGAGCGTGGTGTTCCGGGTCGCCTCCGCCGGCGCCTACCGGGCGACGCGGGAGAAGATCGCGAACATCACCGCGTACCTCCAGGAGACGCTCTCGGGCGTCCGCGTGGTGCGGAGCTTCGGACAGGAGCCGCGGCACATCGCGCGGATGTCCGAGCTGAACGAGGAGAACCGGGTTGCCAACCTGCGAACCGTCTACCTGAACGCGTCGTACTTCCCGGCGGTCGAGCTGCTCTCGGCGCTCGGAACGGCGGTGATCCTGCTCTACGGCGGCTATCAGGTGATCGAGGGCGAGATCGCGCTCGGCGTGCTGGTCGCGTTCGTCGGCTACCTGAACCAGTTCTTCGACCCGATCCAGCAGATCTCGCAGCTCTACACGACCTACCAGCAGGGCATGGCCGCGCTGGACAAGATCTTCGACCTGCTCGACACGGCGCCGGACATGACCGACAAGCCTGGCGCCATCGACCCCGGCGAGATCGAGGGCGAGCTGCGGATGGAGAACGTGTCGTTCTCATACGCCGGGGACGGCACCTGGGCGCTGGAGGACATCGATCTGGTCGTGCCGGCAGGGCGAGACGGTTGCGCTGGTGGGCGAGACGGGCGCCGGCAAGTCGACGCTCGCGAAGCTGGTCGCGCGCTTCTACGACCCGCAGCGCGGGCGGATGCTGGTGGACGGGCACGACCTGCGCGACCTGCAGGCGAAGTGCCTGCGCCGCCAGCTCGGGATCGTGCCCCAGGAGAGTTTCCTGTTCAGCGGGCACGATCCGCGAGAACATCGCGTTCGGCCGTCCCGACGCCGACGACGAGGCGATTCGGGAGGCCGCCGGCACCGTGGGGGCCGACGGGTTCATCGAGCGGCTACCGCAGGGATACGAGACCGAGGTCGGCGAGCGCGGCGTTCAGCTCTCGGCGGGACAGCGCCAGCTGGTCGCGTTCGCGCGGGCGCTGCTGGCCCAGCCGAGGATCCTCATCCTGGATGAGGCGACGTCGAACGTGGACGTGCGGACCGAGCGGATCATCGAGCAGGGCCTGGAGCGCCTGCTGTCCGGACGGACGGCGATCGTGATCGCCCATCGGCTCTCGACGATTCGGCGGGCCGACCGGATCGTGGTGCTGGAGCACGGGCGGATCGTCGAGTCGGGCACGCACGATGAGCTGATCGCGGCCGGTGGCCGCTACGCAGGGCTCTACGGAAACTGGGCCGAGCAGCAAGCCGCCTGACGGCCTGCGTCGGGCCGGTCCCTACGGGCTGACGCCGCCCGAGTCGCTGCCGGTGCCGCCGGTGCCGACGGCCGGATCGCCGGTGCCGCCGGTGTCGCTCGGTGCGGGCGCCGGGCGTGACGGGCGCGGGCGTGACGGGCGCTGGGGCGGGAGTGACCGGAGCGACCGCGCCGGCGTCGCCGGTGCTCGGTGGAGTCGGCGCCGCTCGCGGCATCGCTGGGGCTGCCGCACTCGCTGAAGCCGTAGGCGTCGGCGGCGTCGGTCAGGTCGGTCTCGGCGGTCGAGATCTCGGTGTCGGCATCGACGCGGCGGTGTCGTCCTCGCGCTGGAGGGCGAGCGCGCGGGTGTCGAGCCCGTCGACGAGGTCCTCGAGGGCTGAGAAGAAGTCGTCGAGGTGCGGCCTGATCCTCCTCGGGCGGCGCGAGCGAGCGGAGCTGGTCGAGCTGGCTGGCCGTCAGCGAGGCCTCCTCGTCCGCGATCTGGGCGGCGTCGTCGGACGAGATGTTCTCGATTCCGACCGCGCTCTCCTCGCAGATGTCGTCCGCCTGGTCGATGAACTCGTCCTTGCTGAGAGGGGTGGCGATCCCAGGCGTGGACGCCCCGGTCACGGTCGTGACCGGTGTGTCGGACTCGTCGTCTCCTCCGCCGGCCACGGCCACGCCGATCAGCACAAGCACGAGGACGATCGCCAGGATGGCAACGAGACGTCTGCGCGCATAGACGTCCATACCCGATTCAAAGTAACAAAGGCCGCCCCAAACGTCCGGCCAACCGGCCCGGTTTGCAGCGATTTCGTCAGAGCTCGAACTGGGGATCCAAGACTCGAACTTGGACTACGGATACCAGAAACCCGCGTGCTGCCAATTACACCAATCCCCAGAGCTGAGCCCGAGGATAGCGACGAGAACTGGGCCGGAAGCGGCTAGGAGCCGACCTCGTCCAGGTCCGTGTCGGCGTCCGCCAGTGCGTCGCGCTGGGACGACACATCGGCGCCCGATTCGATCAGGCGCCGGGCGTGGACGAGGTCCTCGGAGCGGCCCACCGAGAGGGCGGCCGCGACCTTCCCGCCGGCCAGGTACCAGGCACGAGAACTCGGCGGCATCACGGTCGCCGCGCCACACGACCTCGTCCCACTCGTAGGCCGGGCCGACGTACTCGAGGCTGGCCCAGTCGGCCAGGTCGCTGAAGAAGTAGGGGACCTCGCGATAGGGCTCGGTCTCCCCCATCATCCCGCGCGCGGCGTGCCGCCCCTGCTGGAGGGCGACGTCCCAATGCTCTACGCGCAGACGCTGCCCGTGGATGACGCTCTGCCACGAGCAAACGTCGCCGGCGGCGAAGATCCCGGGCACGGACGTCTCGAGCTTCTCGTCGCAGATGATCCCGTTGTCGACCTCGAGCCCGGCACGCTCAGCGAGCATGACGTCGGGCTTCACCCCCGCGCCGACGACCACCATGTCGCCCTCGACCGTGACGCCGTTCTTCGTCACGACCGCCTTCACGCGACCGTCGCCCTCGAACAGCTCCAGCTCGTCGCCGCCGACGAACTCGACCCCGTGCGACTCCATCACGTCCTGGAACCACCGCCCGGCCTCCTCGCCGAACGTCCGTGAGAGCGCGGTGTCCTCCATCATCACGATCGTGCACTTCGTCCCCTTGGCCGTGAGCGATGCGGCCACCTCGCAGCCGATGTAGCTCCCGCCGATGAGCACGACGTGCTCGGCCTTCTCGGCCTCGTCGCGGATCGCGTCCGAGTTGCCGTAGGCGCGCAGGTAGTGGATGCCCTCCAGCTCGGCCCCCTCGACACGGAGGATGTTCACGTTCGCGCCGGTGGCGATCAGGGCCTTGTCGAACCCGATCACCTCCTTCGTCTGGAGCTTCGCCGTCCGCGCCTCTGTATCGAGCGCCATCACGTTCGTCCCGCTCAGTAGCTCGACGTCGTTCTCCTCGTACCAGCCGGGCTCGTTGACGTAGGCGTCCTTGCGCTCCGCCTCGCCCCGCATGTACTCCTTGGAGAGCGGCGGGCGCTCGTACGGCGGCTCGGGCTCGCGCCCGACCAGCAGCACGGACCCCTTCGCCCCCTTTCGGCGGAGCTCCGACGCACAGTTCGCCGCAGCCATACCGCCGCCGATGATTAGGAAGTCAACCTGGCGATCGCTCATAGACCGCACCTACCCGCGCGACGGCACGGGCACTCAGGCGCCGTTCGACGACGCGCCGTCGGGCCCGAAGTAGGAGGTGAGGTCCTCCTCGACGGTGGGATCGAGCACGGCCAGGATCTCGTCCCCCGACTCGAGCACGGTGTCCGGGCCCGGGACGAATCCCCGGCCCTCGCGCAGGACCGAGATCAGCAGGCTCCCCTCCGGCATCTCGAGGTCGCTCACGCGCACGCCGTCTGCCTTCGAGTTCGCCGGCAGGAGCATCTCGATGATCTCCAGCCGCTGCTCGGGCAGGTCGAGCAGGTGGACCAGCCCGTACTCGGGCACCTCGTGCTCGATCAGGCGCAGGATCAGGTCGGTGGCCGAGACCACGGGCTTGACCCCGAGCAGCTCGAACCACTGCTTGTTGCGTGGGTTGTTGACGCGCGCGATCGTGCGCTCGCAGAGGTACTTCTCCTTCGCGACCTGGCAGATGAGGACGTTGTCCTCGTCGTCGCCGGTGACCGCGATGACCATGTCGGCCCGCGAGATCCCGGCCCGCTCGAGCACCCAGAGCTCGGACGCGTCGCCGTACTGGATGTTGTGCTCCAGCTCCTGCTCGACTGTGGTGTAGCGGTCGCGGTCGTTCTCCAGCAGCGTCACCTCGTGGCCCTTGTCGAGCAGCTCACGGCGTGAGGTTCCAGCCGACCTTCCCCGCACCGACGATGATCACGTACATCCCGATCGCTCCTAGCCCTGGGGCGCCGTGCCGGCCTCGGCCGGGGCCGGGCCCCCATCGGCCGCCTCGCGGACCTCGCCGATCAGCATGTCGATCGCGACGCGGGTCGGGCAGATCGTGTGGACGCCCTGCGACTCGTACCACTGCGCCCGGTACGGATCCAGGATGCGGGCGATGACGGTGGGGACCTCGAAGCGGCGCTTCGCGATCTGAGCGATCACGAGGTTGGTGTTGTCGCCGTCGGTGGCGGCCACGAACGCGTCCGCCTCGGCGATGCCCGCCTCCTCCAGCGCCTCGATCTCCAGCGCGGTGCCGACCGTGTAGCGACCGCCCATGTCCTCCCAGGACTTGTCGAGATCGATCTCCAGGCGGGCGTGAGACTCGGGGTCTTCGTCCAGGCACGAGACCGTGTGCCCCTCCTGGAGCATGGTCCTTGCCACGGTGGAGCCGACCCGCCCGATACCGACGATGAGGATGAACACGCCGGGGATACTAGTTCGCGCCCGGCCGGCCGCTAGTGCTGGCTCACCCTGGGGCGCTTGCGTGGGTCGAACGCGGGGCGCTCATCAGCACCGGACGCGGGTGCCGTGAGCAGCACCCGTCCGGGCGCCTTGCGCAGCACGTAGGCCGTGACCGGGCCGATCTCGTCCGGACGCGAGCCGCCCACGCCGCCCAGCACGGCCCCCCCGCGGATGCGGGTCGGAGGCTCAGCGCCCATGACGATCAGCTCGATATCTCGCTCGCGCGCCGCCCGCACGATCCCGGATCCCACGTCGCGGGCCCGGATCACGGACGTCGCAACCTCGACGGTGTCGTACTCCGAACCGACCTGCTGCGCCCGCGTCAAGCGCGCGGTTGGCCACCTTCATGCGCTCCTTGGACGGAGGCGCGTCGAGCGGGACGGTGAGCGGGACCTCGACCACGAAGACGACCTCGAGGTGCGGCCGTTCCCCGCTGGCGTCGTCCGGCCGCAGCCGCAAGCCGGCCGGCCGTGCTGACGATGTCGTCGTCCAGCGGCGTCCCGAAAACCGGCACCAGGATCCCGCCGTACTCGAGCGCCCGCACGTCTTTGACCAGCGCGCTGGCCGGAACGGTCACGCGCTTGGTCAGCGACGTGCCCTCGACCCCCACGCGGTAGACGACGTACGCGCCCAGCCCGAACAGCATCCAGGCGCCGCCGATGTACCGGGCCTCGTCGTGAAAGAGCAGCACCGTGATCCAGGCGAAGATCGTCAGTGCACCTGCCGCCACCGCCGGCAGCGGCACCTCCGCCCCGCGCCAGCGGCACGTTGAGCGGCACCCGGAACGGGCGCTCGCGATCGGGCTGGGTAAAGCGCAGCCGAACCAGCGACACGTGCGCGATCGCGAACGCGATCGTCGCGCCGAAGGCGTATAGCCCGCCGAGGAAGAGCACGTCGCCCGGGATCACGAGCCCGAACGAGATCACCGCGGCGACCAGGATCGCGACGTGCGGTGTCGTCCAGCGCTTGTTCAGCTTGCCCAGCCAGCTGGGGATCTGCCGGTTGGTGGCGAGCGAGTACGTGTGCCGGGAGAGGCCCAGCATCGACGTGCTGGCGGCCCAGGCCAGGACGAGCGGGGCCACGGCCACCACGGCGACCCGCATCACGTCGGCCACCCAGGTGGGGTCGTAGCTCTCCACCACTCCCAGGATCGGCTCCTCGAGGTAGGTCGTGGCCAGCGGGGTCATCGGCCCGTCAGGCGTGGCGATCACCGGAAGCGCCATGACCGAGATCGCGGCGACGCCCGTGTAGAGGATCGGGACGATCGCCACGCCGGCCGCGACCAGCCGCCGTCAGGTCGGGCGCCTCGAACTCGCAGGTCCGGCGCGAGATCCGAAGCGGCCTCGATCCCCGCGTACGCGACGGTTGCGATCACCCCCGCGTACAGCACGTCCTCAAGCGACGGGCTTGTGAACAGGTCCAGCTGTGCGGTGAGCGCCGACGCGTCGAACGAGGTGAGGGCCCCCACGAGCACGACGGCGATCAGCAAGAGAACGCCGCCGATGGCGATCGCGGTGAGCAACAGCTGGCGGGCCGCACCCGAGAAGCCGACGATGTTGATCGCCGCCACCGCGGCGATCACGACCCCCGCCGTGATCAGCTCGGGCGCGCCCTCCCCGAACGACGCCGACAGCGGCGTCAGGTAGTGCGGCACCGAGATCGCGGCCAGGGCGATCACGATCAGGTAGTCGATGAGGATCGCCCAGCCGGCGACGAACGAGACCAACTCGTTGAACGCGTGACGCCCGAGCGTCGAGGAGCCGCCGCGCTCGCGGAACATCGCGGCGCCCTCGATGTACGTCATCGCGTTCAACATGAACACGACGCCCGACGCCCAGGAAGATCAGCGGCGTCAGCGCCAGCCCGCGGTCGGCGACGAGGCCGATCGAGAAGTAGATGGAGAACCCGATCGCCGAGTACGAGACGGCGAAGAGCCATGGAACGCCGAGCGTGCGCCGCGCCAGCGCCCGCACCGGGAGCCGCCCGGCGGGCGCCTCGCCGCCCCCCTCCCCGCTCACGCTCGTGGGCGCGTGGAGAGGTACAGGCGCCCGGCCCCGAGGCCGGTGAAGATCAGCCCGAGCAGGAAGCCGAACGACAGCGGCCCGCCACCGTTGACCAGGGTCACCACCAGGATCGTCACCCCGAAGCCCGCGATGATCACCGCGAAGAGGCGCGAGACCGCGCGGTACAGCTGCTCGTTGGCGTCCGTGCTCACGGCCCGAATTCTAGGTTCGGCCATCACGCGGGCGGGGTGCCGGATCGCATGGCCGGAACCGGTGCATGGGTCCGGCGCTTCGTCGGGCTGCGCCGACGACCAGGACCCTGCAGGGCCGGCCGGCCAGCACCGTCTTCAGCGTCCGGCCGTAGAGGGGCGCGCCGCCTCGGTAGCGCAGCTGCATCACGATCGCCGTCGCCTTGCGCTCGCGTGCGGCATCGATGATCGCCGAGCCCGCCTGGCCGTGGCGCACGCGCACGACCTCGCCGGTGACCCTCCTGCCGCAGATCAGCTTCGCCTGCTCGATCTTGCTCTGCGCCTCGCTCTCCTCCTCCGGCATCTCGGCGTCGATCGGGCAGGTTCGTCGGCACCTCCATGTAGCGACACCACGTGGATCGCCCGCCGCTTCTTCGCCGCGAGCGCCTTCGCGGTCGCGACGATCTCGCTCGAGAACGGCTCGTCCTCGAAGGCGACGATCACGCCCTCGTACTCAACCTCCTCGACTCCCAGGGGCTCCAGGCTCTCGACCTTGACCGTGCTCCTTGAGCGGCAGCCCCTGATGGCGGCGGTAGAGCACGTACAGCGTCATCCCGACGACCATCCAGCCGCCCCCGGCGAGCAGGATCACCGGATCGAGCGCCATCGCGACGACGAACGCCGCCGCGGTACCGAGCCCGCCCAGGATCGCCGTCGGCGGGCACATCCACGCCCGCGGATGCGCACGTTCCCCGGCGGGCGCCACAGCGGCCTCCCGTCCTTCTCCTGTCGCGGCTCGCTCCGCGAGCGGATGGAGCTTTCGCAGGCGGATCACCGCGACGTGCGCGATCGTGAACGAGAGCGTCGCCCCGAAGGAGTAGAGCGTCGCTAGGAACGTGAGCTGCGCCGGGCACGATCGTGAGCGCGGCGAAGCCCGAGAAGATCAGGATCGCCACGTAGGGCGTCTTGAACTTCGGGTGCACCTGCCGCAGGCGCTCCGGCAGCTGGCGGTGCTGCCCCATCGAGAACGTCAGCCGCGAGACCCCGATCAGCCCGGCGTTCGTGGCGATCAGCAGGATCACCGCGGCCAGGATCCCGACGTAGACCTCGAGCGACGTTCGTCAGTCCGGCGGACGAGCCCCAGGTTCTCGACGATGCCCGAGCACCGGGTCGTCCGCGTACTCGGTGCCCAGCGACGTCGTGAACTCGCCGTTTGCGCTCTGCGGTCACCGGCATCGCCGACAGCGCGATCGCCGGCAGCAGCGCGTAGAGGCCGATGACCGCCATGACCGTGGCCCCGACACCGCGCGGGATCGTCCGCGCGGCGTCCTTGGCCTCCTCGGCCATGTTCGAGATCGTCTCGATCCCCGTGTAGGCGACCATCCCGACCGCGATCCCGAGCGCGAAGTCGCCCCAGCTCGGCGCCGTCCCGAGCTCGATCTGCGAGACGAGCAGGTCGGTGTCGAGCACGAGCGCGATCCCGATGACCACGAGCACGATCTGCGTCAGCAGGTCGGCGATCGCCAGGACCAGGTTCAGCCGCGCCGACTCCTCCGTGCCCCTGATGTTCAGCAGGGCCGAGGGCCGCGACCAGCCCGATCCCGAAGATGATGTCCCCGGGACCGTGGCCGAGCGGCTCCCAGAAGACCGACGAGGTAGTGCGGCACGAAGTACGCCGAGATGGCGATCGTGACGATGTAGGTGAGCATCTGCGCCCCAGGCGGCGAAGAAGCTCGACCAGCTCGTTGAAGCGCGTGGCGCGCGAAGCTCGACGAGCCGCCGGCCTCCGGGTACATCACGGTGCGCCTCCGCGTAGGAGGCGGCGGTGAAGGCGAAGATCAGCCCGGCGATCACGAACGTGACCGGGGTCAGGCCCAGCGCGTAGAGCGCGACGACGCCCAGCGCGTAGTAGATCGAGGAGCCGACGTTGCCGTAGGCAGCGGCGAAGAGCGCCCCCGTGCCGTGCACGCGGCGCAGCGCCTGTTCGCGTGGATGACGCTCGGCCACGAAGGCCTGACTATAGGCCGACGCGTGGCGTTCCCGGGGCCACCGTTGAGGCGGCGCCGGGCGTGAGTAGGGTGACCTACATGAGCGAGCTGATCCACACCTGCTACCGAGTGCTCGACCCCGAGCGGTCCGTCGCCTTCTACGAGAAGCTGGGCTTCGAGGAGATGCGCCGGATGCCCATCGGCGACGACGCGACCAATGTCTTCATGGGCCTGCCCGGCGACGGCGCCCGACTCGAGCTGACGCATAACCACGACGTCGACGAGCCGTACGACCACGGCACCGGCTACGGCCACATCGCGATGACCGTCGACGACATGGACGGCGACGCTCGAGCGCCTCGCCGCGGACGGGCATCGAGCCGGAGAAGCCGCCATACACCGTGCGCGAGGGCGGATCCCGCCTCTGCTTCGTCCGCGACCCGGACGGCTATAGAATCGAACTCATCGAGGCGGATCCAGCGAACGACGAAGGCGGAGGACGGCTGATGAGGCACGGGATTTTGGCCACGGCGGGGGCGCTCGGCGTCGCCGCCCTGGTGTGGGCGGCAGTCGCGATCGCGGACGAGATCGACTGCAATGGCGGCGGGAAGCAGTGCAACGGAACCCCGTTCGACGACTCCATCACGGGGTCGCAGAAGGCCGACGGCATCAACGCCAAGGCCGGTAACGACGAGACCGTACGCCGAAAAGGGGAACGACGTCATCGAGGCCGGTGCCGGCAACGACTACGTCGAAGGCGGGAAGGGCGACGACAAGATCTCCGGAGGCGACGACGGTGACGAGTTCCTCATCGGAGGTCTCTGGGGCGGGCCCGGCGACGACACCATCGAAGGGGGCGACGGAACGGATGAGCTCACCGGCGAGGCGGGCAAGGACGTCCTTCTCGGCGGCCCTGGCGACGACCAACTCGACGGCTCCGCCGACAGCAACACCAAGGACAGGTTGAGCTGCGGGCCGGGCAGCGACACAGCGATCGTCGACATCAAGGACAAGGTCCCCTCGGACTGCGAGGACGTGATCGTCGAGAGGTAAGACTCGTTTGGCCGGCGCGGTTAGCGGCGCGCCCGCTGAGCGTGCCGGCGAGTCACGTCGCCGGGCGTCGGGCAGCCCAGCAGTGTGAGGCCCAGCTCGATCTCGGCGCTGAGAAGCTCGAGCACGTGCCGGGCGCCCGGCCTCGCCGTTAACGGTGAGGCCCCACAGCGCCGGGCGCCCAACGAGGACGGCGCTAGCACCGAGGGCCAGCGCCGTGAGCACGTCTCCCCCGCGCCGCACACCGCCGTCCATCAGCACCGGCACCCTGCCGGCCACGGTATCGGCCACCTCGGGTAGGGCGTCGATCGTCGCCGGCACGCCGTCGAGCTGGCGCCCGCCGTGGTTGGAAACGATCACCCCGGCGGCCCCGGCCTCGATCGCCAGCTCGGCGTCCTCCGGGGCCATGAGGCCCTTCAGCAGGATCGGCAGCTCGCAACTCTGAACGAGTGCGGCCAGGCTGTCCCAGTCGAGCGAGGGATCGACGAGGTCGAAGACCTCCTTCGGCGTCAGCGGCACGTCCGATCCGACGGCCGCCTGTACCGCCGGCGCGGAGTACTCCGTCTTCACCCCGGTGCGCAGGTCGCGCTCGCGGCGGCCGGCTCGCGGGGCATCGACCGTGAGCGCGATCGCGGAGAAGCCGGACTCGACGGCCTCGGCGATGATCGCCTCGGTCACCGCGCTGTCGCTGAAGCAGTAGAGCTGGAGCCAGCGGTTGGTGCCCGGGGCCGCCGCCGCCACGCTCGCGGGAGTCGCCGTGGCGATCGTCGACAGGCACATCGTCGTGCCCGCGGTGCCCGCAGCGCGCGCCATACCCTCCTCGCCGTCCGGGTGGGCGGCGCGCTGAAACGCGACCGGCGCGACCAGCAGCGGCACCGACAGGGTGCGGCCGAACAGCTCAATCGAGGGGTCGACGTTCGAGACGTCCACCAAGACCCGCGGGATCAGCTCCCACTCGGAGAAGGCCTCGACGTTGCGGCGCAGCGTCCGCTCGTCGGCCGCGCCGCCCGCGAAATAGCCGAGAGGCCCCGGCTCGAGCTTGCTCGCTGCCAGGGCCTCGTAGTCGGCTACGTTGATCGGCTCCGAGACGCTCACGCCGCGAAGCCTATTTCCAGGCAGCTAGCTCGGGAAGTGAACTATCGGGATGATCAGGATCGCGACGATGTTCGCCACCTTGATCATGGGGTTGATCGCCGGGCCGGCCGTGTCCTTGTAGGGATCGCCGACCGTGTCTCCGGTGACCGACGCGGCGTGGGCTTCCGAGCCCTTCCCGCCGTGGGCGCCGTCCTCGATCAGCTTCTTGGCGTTGTCCCAGGCGCCGCCGCCGGCGGTCATGGAGATCGCCATGAACAGGCCGACGACGATCACGCCGATGAGCAGGCCGCCGAGCGCGTCCACGCTCCACAGACCCACGAGCACGGGGACGATGATCGGGATCAGCGAGGGCAGGATCATCTCGCGCTGGGCCGTGGCGGTCACGATCGCGACCGTCTCGCCGTAGTCCGGCTTCTCGGTCCCATCCATGATCCCCGGCTTCTCGCGGAACTGCTTTCGCACCTGCTCCACGACCTGGCCACCGGCGCGGCCGACCGCCTCGATCGCAAGCGCGGCGAACAGGTAGACCATGATCCCGCCGATCAGGAGGCCGATCAGGACCTCAGGCGTCGACAGGTTGAACAGCGTGTCGAGGTCGAACCCTGCGGGGGCCTCCTCGAGCAGCTCGATCTTGAAGGCCGCGAACAGCACCAGCGCTGCGAGTGCGGCGGAGCCGATCGCGTAGCCCTTGGTGACGGCCTTCGTCGTGTTGCCGACCGCGTCGAGCGGGTCGGTGACGTTGCGGACGTCCTCGGGCAGCTCGGCCATCTCGGCGATGCCGCCCGCGTTGTCGGTGATGGGTCCGAACGCGTCCAGAGCGACGATCAGACCGGTCAGCGAGAGCTGCGCGACCACCGCGATCGCGATGCCGTAGATGCCCGCCAGCTCGTTGGCGACGAAGATCGCGGCCGCGAGCAGGATGACCGGCAGCGCCGTGGACTGGAAGCCCTGGGCGAGCCCCTGGATGATGTTCGTCGCGTGGCCGGTCTCCGAGGCCTTGGCGATCGTGCGCACCGGGCGGAAGCGCGTTGACGTGTAGTAGTCGGTGATCACGAACAGTCCGCCCGTGACGATGATCCCGATCAGGGCGCAGAACCAGAGGTCCGTGACGCTGACGCCGCCGGCGCCCGCGTCGCCGAACCCGAAGGAGAGCGGGTCGCTCATCAGCCAGTCGGTGATCGGATAGAAGGCCGCGGCCGAGATCAGCCCGGAGATGAGGACGCCCCTGTAGAGGGCACCCTCGACCCTGTCGCTCGACGTCCGCACGCAGAGGGCGCCGATGATCGAGGCGATGATCGCCACGCCGCCCAGCACGAGCGGGAAGAGCGAGACCTCGCGGGCGTACTCGGGGAAGGTGAGGACGCCGAGGAGCATCACCGCGACGGTCGTGACCGCGTACGTCTCGAAGAGGTCGGCCGCCATGCCGGCGCAGTCGCCGACGTTGTCGCCGACGTTGTCGGCGATGACCGCCGGGTTGCGCGGGTCGTCCTCCGGGATCCCGGCCTCGACCTTGCCGACGAGGTCGGCGCCGACGTCAGCGGCCTTGGTGAAGATGCCGCCGCCCAGTCGCGCGAAGACGGAGATCAGCGAGCCACCGAAGCCGAGGCCGATCAGTGCGTCGACGGCCTCCTTGTCGGTTTGGTCGGCCAGGATCAGGATGCCGAAGTAGCCCGCGACGCCCAGCAGGGCGAGGCCGACGACCAGCAGGCCGGTGACCGAGCCACCCTTGAAGGCGACGTCGAGGGCCGGCGGCACGCCGCCGCGGGCCGCCTCGGCGACCCTGGCGTTCGAGCGCACCGACACGTTCATCCCGATGAACCCGGCCGCGCCCGACAGGGCGCCACCGATCACGAAGCCGATGCCCGTGGCCACGTCCTGGAGCAGCGCGATCAGGATCGCGAGCGGGATGGCCACGATGGCGATGATCAGGTACTGGCGGTTCAGGTATGCCTTGGCGCCCTCCTGGACGGCGCCGGAGATCTCCTGCATTCGCTCGTTTCCGGGCGACTTCGCCAGCAGGCGCTGGGTGATCAGCGCGCCGTACAGCACGGCGGCGCCGGCGCATACCAGCGCGATCAGGACACCGTAATCGGTCAGGAACTCGGTCAAGTGGTCAGTCCTCCGTAAGGCTTCTTCAATAGGAACGGCCGAGGGGCCCCGGCCGAAAGCGGCGGGAAGGTTAGCGGGCTAAGCCCCGGGCGGGGTCCACAACCCGGGTCCCTGCGGCCGTTCGGGCTCGCTTGGGGGCTCGTCGGCGGGGGGTGCCGCAACGTCCCCGCCCGCGTGCTGGGCGTAGAGCATCTGCAGCTCCGAGAGCGCGTCTCGGACCTGGGCCTGAGGCTCGGGCTCCAGCAGTCCCACCAGGGAGCGAACGGCCTCAATCCCGATCCGGGCCTGCTCGAGGTCCCGCTCATCGGCCTTGCCGATCCGGCGCGCCGTGAGGTTGATGAAGGTGACGACGCTCTCGAGGAGGACGTCCTGAACGCGAACATCGCGCAGGCCTTCCTCAATCCGGCGGCGCAGCTCGGCCTCGTCGGCGGCTTCCTCGGGCTCGGCGCCGGGCTCCAGCGGGGTCTCGTCGTCGCTCATCACAGCGAAATCTATTCGGCGGAGGCCAGGACGGCGTCGGGCGCGTAGGTGCGGCGCGTCTCGGCGAGCGATTCGCGATACACGTCGGTGATCGAGCCCCCGGCCTCGAGCGCGTGCCGGGCGCGCTGCGTCCCGTTGCGGGCCGGCAGGTCAGCGTCGATCCCCAGCTGTGAGCGCGCCGGGGAGGTCCATTCCAGAAGCCGCTCGACCGCGGCGGCCGTTGCGATCTCCTCGCGGGTCCCCCAGTCGATCATCTTGCCGTCCATCCCCCACCTGATCGCCCTCCACAGGTTCTCCTCCACCTCGCGGCCGCGCAACGGCTCGGGGAGGGCTCCCTCGGAGTGGTCGATGGCGGCCTGGGCGATGCACGCGGAGATGAGGCCGGCGAGCGCGAACGAGTCCGCCCCGCTTGCCTGCGCGTCGCAGATCCGCAGCTCAACCGTGCCGAACGCATGGTGGGGACGCACGCTCCACCACAGCTGGGTGGACTCGACGACCGAGTTCGTCGCGACGAGGGCATCGATGAAGTCGGCGTAGGCCGTGTAGTTCCCAAACGGCTCGTGGACGCCGCAGCGGGGAAAGGTCCGGGTGAATATCTCGGTCCGCACGGAGGCCAGACCCGTGTCGCGTCCGTCCAGGAAGGGCGAGTTGGCCGAAGCGGCAAGGAGCTCGGGCAGCAACCCCCTCAGGTGATCGCAGACGGCGATCGCGCGGTCCGCGCCCTGGACGCCCATGTGGACGTGCATGCTCCAGGTGTTGTTCCGCTGGGCCACCCAGCGGAGCTCCTCGCGCAACCGGTTGTAGTGCACGGTGTCGATGATGCGCTGGTCGAGGTAGTTCGCCCACGGGTGGGTTCCCATGGCCGCCAGGCCCATGCCCAGCTCGGACGCAAGCGCGAAGAGGCGATCGCGGCGCAGGCGCTGCAGCTCGACCGCATCGCGGAACCCTTCGCCACGGCCCGACCGAATCTCGATCTCACAGTCGATCAGCTCGCCGGCGGCCGACTCGGCCACGGCCTCGTCCCGCTGACAGGCCGCGTACAGCTCCTCGAACCCGTGGATCAGCTCGAGCGTCTCCGGATCGACGATCGCGAACTCCTCCTCCAGGCCGACGGTGAAGTCCTTGGACGCCTCGAATATCTCCCGGGTGCGCTCCCGATCGAGGCTGGGTGACGAATCGTCCCTGCCGGTGACGGCCACGTTCTAGGCCAGGTAGAAGTAGAGCGCGTAAAGGAGGTCGACAGCCGGGCTGGAGGTGTGAACGGTCACCTCGGGCGGCACGTCGAGGAGCTGCTCCGAGTAGTTGAAGATGATCTTCACGCCGGCGGCGACAAGACGGTCGGCGACCTCCTGGGCGGCGGAGGCGGGAACGGCGAGCACCCCGACGACGACCTCCTCGGTGGCGACGACCTCCTCGAGCTCATCGAACGCCCGGACCGGGCTTCCGCCGAGCTCCTGGCCCACCTGCTCGGGATCGACGTCGAATATCGCGACGACCTGGAATCCGTGGTCGGCGAAGATGTCCGAGCTCGCGATGGCCTGACCGAGATGCCCGGCCCCGAACAGCGCGATGTTGTGCTGGCCGGAGGTGCGGAGGATCTTGCGGATCTCCTCGACCAGTCCGTCGACCTTGTAGCCGACGCCGCGCTTGCCGAACTTGCCGAACCCGGAGAGGTCGCGCCTGATCTGGGTGGAGTTGATGTGCGTGTACTCGGCCAGCTCCTGCGAGGAGATGGTCTCCTTGCCCATCTTCCGGGCCTGGATCAGCACCTGCAGGTAGCGCGACAGGCGAGCGGCGACGCCGAGGGACAGGCGCTCGCCGTCCAGCGGCAGGTCAGTGCTCACGGCCTCGACGGCCCCGGAGTCGGCGGTCATGGGCTCAGGGTACTCGTCGGAGGCTTCACGGTCGCAGGCTCTCCACGAGGGCACCCCGGTCGAGCTCGAGCTCGCTGACCGTGGCGCCGTCGACCTCAACCACCGGGATCCGCTCGAGCAACGCCGCCAGCAGCTCGTCGTCGGAGTCGATGTCGACGTTCACCAGCTCGAACGGTTCGACCTCACCGCGAAGCCCTTCGATCGCGGCCAGCGCCTCGTCGCAGAGATGGCAATCCGGGCGCCCGTAGACCGTCAGCGTCCTCACGCCGCGGCGTCCCACTGCAGGTAGCCGGGGAACTCGGTGCGGGGGGCGAAGCGCGCCGCGGAGGCGATCATCGCGGCGTTGTCCGTGCACAGCTCGCGGGGGACGAGCTTCAGGCCCAGACCTCGCGCCTCGCAGATCCCCTCCACGCGGCGGCGCAGCGGCCCGTTCGCGGCTACGCCCCCGCCGAGCGCCACGGCAGGCCAGTCGCCGTCGTCCAGTGCCCGCTCGAGGCGGGAGGCGAGCTGCTCGACGACCGCGGCCTGATAGCTGGCCGCGAGGTCGGCCTTGCGACGCTCGGTCTCATCGGGCCCGAGGTCGCGGGTCTTGTAGAGCAGCGCCGTCTTCACTCCGGAGAACGAGAAATCGAGGTGACCGTCGGAGCGGATACCCCTGGGCAGCTCGAATGCATCCGGGTCGCCGTCAGCGGCCACCCGCTCGATGGCGGGCCCACCCGGGTAGGAGAGGCCCAGGAGCCTCGCGGCCTTGTCCAGGGCCTCGCCGGCGGCGTCATCCAGCGTCTGGCCCAGAAGCTCGTACCCATCGTGCGAGCGGACCCCGGCGAGCAGCGTGTGACCGCCGCTGGCGATGAGGCACAGGAAGGGTGGGGCGAGCGCGTCGGGCTCCAGGAAGTTCGCTGCGACGTGACCCTGCAGGTGGTCCACCCCGATCAGCGGCTTCCGCGTCGCCGCGGCCAGGGCCTTGGCGGTGCTCACGCCCACGAGCAGGGCTCCGATCAGCCCGGGGGTTCGGGTCACCGCCAGCGCGTCGACCTCCCCCAGCTCCACCCCGGCGCCGGTGAGAGCCTCGTCCACCACCGGGTTCACGAGGCGCAGGTGGTGGCGGGAGGCCACCTCGGGCACGACGCCTCCGAACCGGGCATGTGCCGCAGCCTGGGAGGAGATCACGTTCGAGAGGATTCGTCCTCCGTCCACGACGGCTGCGCAGGTGTCGTCGCAGGAGGTTTCGATCGCGAGGAGCAAGCGGGGCCTAGGCGCCGACGGGCGCCGGCTCCAGCCACATGATCACGGCGTCCTCGCCGTTGTCGTGGTAGTAGCGGCGCCGGTGACCGGCGGCGCGAAAGCCGAAGCGCTGGTACATGGCGATCGCCCCACTGTTGGAGGTACGGACCTCCAGGGTGTAGCGCGCCTCCGCGCCGGCCTCCTCGAACAGGCGCTCGAGAAGCTGCGTCGCGACCCGCCCACGGCGGCGGTCCGGATCCACGGCCACGTTCATCACGTGCCAGACGTCCGCGTAGCGCGAGCACACGAGATAGCCCACCAGTCCGTTCTCGTCGGACGCGGCGAGGCAGATGCCCGAGGGCTTCGACAGCTCGAGCACGAACATGGCGAGCGACCACGGGGTCCCGAATGCCCGGCGTTCGATGGCCAGCACGGCCGGAAGGTCGCTGTAGACCAGCGAGCGAACCTCGACGCCGGGCGCCGCCGGCCAATCTTCACTTCTGATCTGACTCTCGACGCTGCTGCTCACGCCACATCTCCGCGTCCGGTGGCCTCAGATACATCGGCTCGATTTCCCCGGGCGCCGAGAGGTCCGAGCCCGCGGCGAGCGAACAGACATCGCGCGCGGAGATCAGATGGCCCTCGTCGCCTTCGGCGAGCACGCTCGCCCCGGCGGCCTCGAGCTGACCCCTGAATCGTAGCGAGCCATCGCCCCCGCTCAGGGGCCGCGGGTCGAGCGTTCCGACGCGGTGCGCCAGTTGATCCGGGTTCGCGACGAAGGGCTCCCACACGGTCTTGCCGGCGGCGTCATATAGGGCGGCGAACGCCTGCTTGCGGCGGGCGTCGATCACCGGCAGCACAGGTTCAGAACCGCCTGTCGTCCGGCGGATCCCCGCGGCCAGGGCCTGTAGCGATCCCACCGGGACGACCGGGATGCCCAACGCCTGACGAAGACCCTGCGCGGAGGCGAGCCCGATCCGCAGGCCGGTGTAGGAGCCGGGGCCGACACCCGCGGCGAGCACCGTGACCTCACTCCAGCCCCCTGCGGTGGCCGCCGCCGCCTCCAACTGCGCCAGGAGCTCCCGCGCGTGTGCCGGGCGCTCTCCGGGCTCCGGCTCGGAGCCGTGCTCGTAGAGCACCTCGCCGGCTCGGACGGCGGCCACGGTGAGGCGTGCCGTCGCGGTGTCGAAGCCCACGATCGTCACTCCGCCACCACGCTGATCTCGCGCTGATCGCCGCCGGCGTGGCGTAGCTCCACTCGGGCGGCCACCCTCACCCCGGCGAGGGCCTCTTCGCCGAACTCACCGTCGAGCGCACCCGGCCATTCCACGAACGCCACGGCATCGGCGGATAGATAGTCCTCCAACAGGCCCGGCTCCTCGGGCCCGAGCCCGTCCAGGCGGTACAGGTCCAGGTGCGAGACGGAATGCCTGGCCCCCTCGTAGCGCTGGCCGATGGTGAAGGTCGGCGAGGTGACGGGTCCCGAGACCCCAAGCTCGCGGCACGCCCCGCGGACGAACGTGGTCTTGCCGGCGCCGAGCTCACCCGAAACGAGCACAGCATCTCCGGGCGACAGGTCCGCGGCAAGACGGGCTCCGAGCGCTTCTGTCTCGGACGGCGAGGCGGTGCGCTCGGTCAACCGAACAGGCCGAGCTGGTCGGCCGGCGGCTCAGACGATTGGGCCTGTGCTCCATCGTCCGGCGCCTCGCTCTCCAACAGCTCCTTCAGCGTGGCGAAATCGCCTCTGAGCGTTTCCACCAGCGATGGGTTCCGCAGGGCCGCCGCTGGGTGAAGAAGCGGAAACATGTGCACGGTTCGTCCGGCCAATTCGTGGAGCTGCGTCGCACCCCGAACCTTCGTGATCCCAGTCGGGTTACCGGTCAGGAGCTTGGTGGCGAAGTTTCCGAGGGTCGCGATCACACTTGGCTCGACCAGGTCCACTGTGCTGTCGAGCCACCCTCGGCACGCCTCGATCTCGTCGGGCTGCGGGTCGCGGTTCCCGGGAGGGCGGCACCGGACGCAGTTAGTGACGAACACGTCCTCGCGCGTGAGGCCGATCTCGCCGAGCAGCTGCGTCAGCAGGCCACCGGCGCGGCCGACGAACGGGAGCCCCTGGCGATCCTCCTCCGCGCCCGGCCCCTCCCCCACGAACATCAAATCCGCGTCGGAGTTCCCGTTCCCGAACACGACCTGCGTCCGGGTCTCCGCCAGGCGGCATTTCGTGCAGGCCGACGCCTCGCGGTAGACCTCGACAAGCCGGTCGCGGCGCTCGGCCGAGCTAGGCACCGCCGCCCTGCTTCTTCGCCTTCGTCGCGTCGCGGGCTCGCTGGCGCCGCGCCTTGAACTGCGACTTGGTGTCGGCGTGGAGCTTCCGGTTCCGCGCCTCCTGCTGGCGTGCGGCACCCGGCGTCTTCACCAGCTTGAAGGTCGACATCGGGGCGGAATACCGGCGCTTCGTCTGCTGCGAGCCGCATTCCGGGCACTCGGCGTGCTCAGTACCGACGGCGACGAGGTCGTCGAAGCCGTTGCCGCACTGCTCGCACTCGAACTCATAGATCGGCATGGCGCGCCGATGGTAACCGCGCCGGCAGCCGCACAGGTATCTACAATTCTCCGCAGGCCGCGACCTCACCGAGGCGTGGACCGCCGAACGATCGGCACTCAGCACTGACAACCCAACGCCGTCTGGATTCTCGTGAGGGAACTGGAACGGGATCTACCCGACACCGCCGGCACTTCAGCCGACACCAACGCACTGCCCCGACTCGCGATCGTCGGTCGCGGACGCATGGGCGGCGCCCTCGCCGCTGCGGCCGAGCGGGCGGGCCTCTCCTTCACCGCCGCGGGCCGTGAGGACGCCGCCGCTGCCTGCGCCGATGCCGAGGCCGTGCTCCTGTGCGTGGGCGACGCCGACATCCCTGCCGCCGCGAAGGCGGCCGCCGGTGCCATTCCCCCGCTGCGCCTCGTCGGGCATACGAGCGGCGCCACCGGCCTCGACGCGCTGGAGGCCACCACGGCACGAGGCGCCGCTGCATTCAGCCTCCATCCCCTTCAGACGGTTCCCCACGACCAGGCCGACATCACGGGCGCCCCGTGTGCGGTGTCGGGCTCCACGGCCGACGCGCTGACGTTCGCGAGCGAGCTCGCCGAGGCGCTGGGAATGCGGCCTTTCGTGGTGCCGGAGGAGCGCCGGGCCGCCTACCACGCCGCGGCCGCCATGGCCTCCAACTTCCTGATCGCCCTCCAGGAGTCCGCTGCGGGGCTGCTGCAGGAGGCAGGCATCGAGGACGCCCGCGAGCTGCTCACGCCACTCGTGCTCACGACGGCCGCCAACTGGGCCGAGCACGGCGACGCTGCCCTCACCGGCCCAATCGCGCGGGGCGACGAGGCCACGATCGCGCGACACCTCGAGGCGCTGGGCGAAACGGCGCCCGAGCTCCTTCCGCTCTACGAGGCGCTCGCCGAGCGGACGCGAAAGGTGGCCGAGGGACGATGACGGCCGCGAGGACCAAGGCAGAGCTGCGGCAGCTCCTCGCCCCGGCCCGCCGCGAGGGCCGTTCGATCGGGCTGGTACCGACGATGGGGGCGCTGCACGAGGGTCATATCTCGCTCCTCCGGGAAGCGCGGCGGCGGTGCGACGTGGTCGTGATGAGCCTGTTTGTCAACCCCACCCAGTTCGGGCCGAACGAGGACCTTGCGAGCTACCCCCGTGATGAGGCCCGCGACCTCGCGCTCGCTAAGGCCGAGGGTGTGGACGTCGTCTATGCCCCTGATAACGCCCAGGTCTACCCGGAGGGCTTCGCGACGACGGTCGAGGTCGGCGGTGGGCTCACGGACGTGCTCGACGGCGATGCCGGGCGCCGCGGCCCGGAGCATTTCCGCGGCGTCACCACGGTGGTGGCGAAGCTCTTCAACGCCGTCGGCCCCGACGTCGCGTTCTTCGGCCAGAAGGACGGCCAGCAGGCCGCGGTCATCCGGCGCATGGCGCGCGACCTGGACTTCCCGGTCGAGATCGCGGTCATGCCTACCGTCCGTGAGGCCGACGGGCTGGCGATGAGCTCGCGCAACGCCTACCTCGGGCCGGATGAGCGCGAGCGCGCCGCCGCCCTGAACCGCGCCCTGCGGGCAGCGCAGACCTCGGCCACGCCGGGTGGCCCGGTTGAGCCCGCCCTCGCCGCCGCCCGGGCCGAGCTGGAGGCCGCGGGGATCGAGGCCGAGTACCTGGAGGCGCGTCACGCCGACGACCTCACGGCGGCCGCAAGCTTCAACGGACGGCCGGTGCTCGTGGCCGTCGCCGCGCGGGTCGGCAGGGCCCGCCTGATCGACAACATCGTCATCGGTGCCGACAAGGACACCGCGACCCCCTGATCGGAGGGAACAGCCAATGCAACGCCATGACAACCTCGTGCCCTCGGTGCCCCGCTCATGAGCAGCGGCGCACGACCTGAGGCCCCGGGCGACGCCCGCCGGCCCGTGACCCTGCCCCGCCTGGCCGAGCTGAAGCAGGCGGGCGAACCGATCGTGATGGTCACCGCCTACGACTACCCCTCGGCGCTCGCCGTCGAGGAGGCGGGCGTCGACATGGTCCTGGTCGGCGATTCAGCCGCGATGACGGTGCTGGGCTACGAGAGCACCGTCCCCGTGGGGCTCGAGGAGATGCTGATGCTCGCGAAGGCCGTCAGACGCGGCCTGCGAACGCCGCTGCTGATCGGTGACATGCCGTTCGGCTCGTACGAGACCTCGAACGAACAGGCCGTCGAGAACGCCCAGCGGTTCGTCAAGGAGGCCGGCTGCGACGCCGTCAAGCTCGAGCGGGGCGGCTCGTCCGTCGACCGTGCGCGGGCGATCGTCCGCGCCGGGATCCCCGTGATGGGTCACGTGGGCCTGACACCGCAGACGGCGATCGCCCTCGGCGGCTTCAAGGCGCAGGGGCGCACTGCCAACCGAGCGGTCGAGATCGCGGAGGAGGCCCTTGCCCTGCAGTCCGTGGGCTGCTTCTCGATCGTCTTCGAGGCGGTCCCGGCCGCGGTCACGGAGGCGCTCATGGCGAAGGTCGAGATCCCCGTGATCGGGATCGGCGCCGGCGGCGCCACCGACGGCCAGGTCCTGGTGTTCCATGACCTGCTGGGCATCCACCAGGGGCACACGGCGAAGTTCGTGAAGCGCTACGCCCATCTGCACGACGCGATGGTCGAGGGCGTGAAGGCGTACGCCGCCGATGTGCGAACCCGTGGTTTCCCGGGCGCCGAGCACCTCTACAGCGTCGAGCCCGGCGAGCTGGCCGAGTTCCGTGCCTACCTCGACCAGGAGAGCATGGCCGGCGAGAAGTGGGATTGGTCCGCCACCGAGATCTAGAGGGTCTGAGCGGTAACCGCCTGCATTTCGTGGGGTAATTCCACGTGGCAATACTCACGAAGTGAGGTGGGACATGGAAATGGTCAAGAAGTTCGAGCCGCTGGCGCTCTTGTTCATGATCGTCGGCGCTCTCAACTGGGGCATCCTCGCCCTCACGGACACCAACGTCGTGGCCGAGATCTTCGGCACCGGCACCGTCAGTGACGTGCTGTACGTCCTGGTCGGGCTGAGCGGCCTGATGTTCGTGCCGCGCCTGGTGGAGGCATTCCACATCGGTGGACCGCACCCGCGGGGCGCGTAGGGCAGGACCCTCGATCTCATCCGAACCGCCCCTGGGCGCGTAGGAGAGAAGAGGCGGGACAGGCGGGCCGGGCTTTCGAGCCCGGCCCGTTTCTTTCGTTGACCGGGCCCGTGGCATCTGCCACCCTGCAGGTGGGGATGACACAGCACGGCAGGCAACGGATTGCCGGAGCGCTCGTGGCTTCGAGCGCCGTTGTCCTCCTGTCCGCGGGCGCCGCCCACGCCGGGGTTCTCGCGGACTTCGACGGCGACGGGCGCGGCGACTTGGCGATCGGGAACGAGGGCGAGGACCTGCCGGCCCCGATCGACTGCCTGAACTCCGGCTCCGCCACCGTGATCTACGGCACGAACGACGGACTCGATCTGGGCGCTCAGACCGGCCCCCAGTTCTGGCACGAGGAGGTGCCCGGAGTCCGAGGCAACTGCACGGGCGACGACGGCTTCGGCGACGCCGTCGCCGCCGGTGACTTCGATGGCGACGGGCGCGCCGACCTGGCGATCGGTTCCACGGGTGACGTCGTGAAGGGCAAGCAGTACGCGGGCTCCATCCGCGTCCTCTACGGCACGAACAACGGGCTGAAGGCGGCGGGCGACGAGATGATCACCAAGGCGACGAACGGCGTCCCGGGAGCGCCGGCCGAGGACGACGAGCTCGGCGAGGCGCTGGCCGCCGGAGACTTCAACGGCGACGGGCGCGACGATCTCGCGGCCCAGATCTACTGCCAGAACGTCAAGGGCCGGAAGTGTGCGGGCGCGTTGCTGCTGCTGCGCGGGAGCCCTGGCGGCCTGAGCCCCCAGGGCGCCAGGCTGGTCACTCAGGCGACCCCGGGAATCGCTGGGACCGCGAAGCCCTTCGATCAGCTCGGCAGCGCGCTGGCCGCCGGGGAGCTGAACGGTAAGGGCCCCGACGATCTCGCGATCGGAACGCCGCAGGACCAGGCGGGGAGCTTCGACACCGGCGGCACGGTTCAGGTGCTGTTCGGGTCCCGCGGCGGTCTCAGCAAGTCCAAGGACCTGCTGATCCACGAGGGCAAAGGCTCGATCTTCGGTGATCCGGACGACGGGGACCGATTCGGAGCTGCGCTCGCGACCGGCAGGGTCGACGGGGGGAAGACGGATGAGCTCGCGATCGGTGTCCCGGGCGACAGCGGCCTGGAGGGCGGCATCGCGCACCTGCTCTTCGGCTCCAACCAGGGCCCCGACCCCACGGAGACCTGGAGCTTCTCCCAGGGTCCCGATCCGGTCGAAGGCACCCCCGAGGAGGGCGACGGCTTCGGCAGCGCGGTGGCGCTCGGAGACTTCGATGGCGAGGAACGCGACGACCTGGCTGTCGGAAGCCCCGGTGACAACGAGGCGGGCTTCAACAACGCCGGCGGCCTGAACGTCTTCTTCAGCGCGGGAGGCTTGATCTCGGTCGCGGGCGACCAGTACCTCCACCAGGCGGTGTCATCGGTGCCGGGCGTCGCGGCCGCGTTCGAGAACTTCGGGGAGACCCTCGCCGCGGGGCACCTGGACAACGATGCGGCCAACGCGTTGGACCTGGCGGTCGGGGTTCCCGCCGACACCGTCGCGGGATTATTCGGCGCGGGTTCCGTCCACGCCTTCTACGGCGGAGGGGCCGACGGGCTCGACCTGGTCACAGACCAGCTCTTTAACCAGGCGCTGCCCGGGCTCGGGAGCGATGCGACGGGCGGCGAGGGCTTCGGCGACTCGCTGGCCGCCGGCTGGTGAGCGGCCACCGCGAACCTGTGAGAAGCTTGCATCAGGGGATGAGCAGGGAAATCAAGCGGGCGAGCGGCATCCTGGCGGGCCTAACCGTCCTGACACTGGCCGCGCCCGCCTCCGCCGCGGTGAAGGCCGACTTCAACGACGACGGGTTCGAGGATCTCGCGATCGGGATCGAAGGCGAGGATCTGCCCGCCCCGGACGACGTTCTGAACGCCGGGGCCGTGACCGTGATCTACGGGTCCTCGGGCGGCCTCGACGCCATCGGGCCTCCGGCCGACCAGTTCTGGCACGAGGAGGTCGCCGGCGTTCGTGGGGCCGGTAAGGGCGACGACGGGTTCGGGAACGCGCTTGCGGCCGGCGACTTCGACAACGACGGCCGCACGGACCTGGCGATCGGAGCATACGGCGACGACGTGCGTGGTAAGGACTATGCGGGCTCGCTCCGGGTGCTCTACGGCGGCAACAACGGATTGACCGCGAACGGCGATGAGATGTTCACCGAGGCTACGAATGGCGTTCCCGGGAATCCCGCCGACAGCAACTACATGGCCAGCACGCTGGCCGCGGGCGACTTCGACGCCGACGGCGACGACGATGTCGCCGCCACGCTGGACGGCCAACAGGTCGAGGGGGAGCAGAGCGCGGGCGCCGTGCTGGTCTTCGAGGGCAGCAACGGCGGGCTCAAGGCATCCGGCACGAAGCTGTTCAGCGAGAGCACCGCGGGCATCGGCGGCGAGGCGGAGGGATTCGACGGATTCGGCGCGGCGCTCGCCGCCGGAGACTTCAAGGCCAAGGGACCTGACGAGCTCGCGATCGGCGTGCCGCTGGACGCCGTGGGGGCGGTCTCGGGCGCCGGCACGGTCCGAGTCCTGTTCGGCGGCGGCGGTGGCCTCACCTCCAGCGGTGACCGGCGGATCCATGCCGACCAGGGCTCGATCCCGGGCAACGCGGAGCAGGACGACCACTTCGGCTCCTCCCTGGCCGGGGGGCGCCTCGACGCCGGCCAGGCGGACGAACTGGCAATCGGCGTCCCTGACGACGACGATCACCTGGGTGGCGCTGTTGCCATCCTCGAGGGCGGGGCCCGTGGCCCCTCAACGCAGAGCGCTACGCAGTGGAGCCAGAGCGTGTTCGAGGTCCTGGGAACGCCGGAGGCAGGCGACCGCTTCGGCACAAGCGTCACCATCGGCGACTTCGACGACGAGACCGGGGACGACCTGGCGGTCGGGGCTCCCGGCGACAACGACGCCGGCTTCGACAGCGCGGGTGCGGTGAACGTCCTCTACAGCAACGGCAGCGGCCTCACGGCGGCCGGCGACCAGCTCATCGAGCAGTCCGCAACCGGCGTCGAGGGCACCGCCGAGGCGCAGGACCAGCTCGGATCGCTCCTCGCCGATGCCGACTTCAACAACGAGGACGGGGATGACCTCGCGATCGTTGTTCCGTTCGACGACGCGGGAGCCGTGGACGCCGGCGGGTCGGTCCAGGTCTTCTACGGCTCAAGCCCCGACGGCCTTACCGCCGCCAGCGACGAGCTCTTCCACCAGGGCCTGGCGACGATCGAGAACGAGCCGACCGAGAGCGAGTACTTCGGCTTCGGGCTCGCCGCGGGCTGGTGAGGGCCCGGCCCTAGGGACCCGGCGGGGCGTTCGAGAGCGCCTTGTCGACCTTCCAGGTGTCGCCCTCCTGGACGAGGTCGACGGTGATGGTCTCGCCCTTGTTCGGCCCGGCGGCCGGCTTCGCCTTCGCCGTCGCCTGCTTGCCGTCGACCTTCACCTGGGTGACGTCCACGCTGAACGCTCCGCGCTTGTTGACGGCGGCGCGGCAGCCCTGCTCGTCGCCGTAGGACTTCTTGACGTAGTCCTCTGTGGCCAGCTCGGAGCACGCGGCGACGGGGTCACGGCCGCCGAGCACGGCCACGATGGCGACGTTCACAAGCTGCTCGGGATCCGCCTGCTGACCGCCCCCTCCGCCGCCGCCGCCCGAGGTGGCCGTGGTCGAAGTCGTGGCCGCGGAGGTGGTGGAGGTGGCACTGGCGGACGTGTCGACCTCGGGCTCGGACTTCTCGCCACAGCCGGCGAGGGCCAGGACGGCGAGCACGGTTGCCGCTGGAAGCGCTCTGGGCATGAGCGGGAACTTACCCATCCGCGCTCGATACGAACTCGATCTCGCGAATCACCTTGGCGGGAGCGCCTGCCGCGATCACGCCGGCGGGGATGCTCTGAGTCACCACGGAGTTCGCGCCGATCACGGCCCGGTCGCCGATCTCCACGCCTCCTGTGATCACGCAATTGACGCCGAACCAACAGCTCGATCCGATGCGCACGGGTCCACGGCCGACGAAGCCCTGCTGCGTGATCGGGCGGTCGGGATCGTCGTAGCGATGGTCGGCGTCGCCGATGAAGCAGCCGTTGGCGAACATGGTGTGGTCGCCGACCTCGACCAGCTCGAAGGCAGCGATCATCGTGCCGCGGTTGAGAAAGCAGCCGGATCCGATCCGGACGCGCGCCTCAGGCCCCAGGGTGAGCCAGCAGCCCGGCTCGAGCAGCGTGTCGCGGCCGATCTCCAGGCGACCGGAGTCCAGCGTCTCGAGCACCTCGCCCTCAACGGGATGGCGGATGTAGAAACCGCCGGCGGCGGCGTGGCGGTCGATGCGCCGGCGCCGGGACCAGCGGTGGTTGCGCTCGTACCAGCGCCGCTTGACGCGCCAGGTGCGCCAGTCGCTCAGGCGGCTCACCGAGGTGCAGCGGGTGCGGGCTCGGCGGGAGCCGTCGCGGGAGGCCGGGCGGCCTCGGCCTTGGCTCGGAGCATCCCGAGCAGGACCTGGAGATCGGTCACGCACATCGTGGCGAAAGCCTAGACCAGCGAGACGATGGGCTCGGATAGATTGGGCGCACCAATACCAAGGAGGGGAACCCACATGGGAATGTTCGAGATGAGTGAGCAGCAGATCGCGGATTTCCGCGAGCAGGTACGCGGCTACGCCACCGAGAAGGTCACCGACGAGCCGGTGGTGGCCGCGGCGCTCTTCCGCCGGGGCGGAGCGGCGACGCGCATGGGTGTCTCCTACGGCGGGCTGGGCGGCCTCGCGTACGCGGCCTCAGCGCTCTTCTCCAAGAAGCAGGCCGGCGGGCTGCCGGACAAGGCTCTGCTGGTCGCGACCCCCACCAAGATCCGGGCCTTCAAGGCCGGCGTCAAGGGCCGGGGGTTCAAGATCGGCGACGAGGTCGCCGTCTGGGAGCGAGCAGGCGTGAAGGCCAGCACGGAGCAGAAGATGGGGCTGACGATGCTCACTCTCGAGTCTCCGACCGAGGGCGAGAAGGTCACCGTCGCGCCGATCGGCGTGAAGGACGACCCGATCTCGGTCGAGTTCGCCCAGGCGATGGTGAACGGCGTCACCGAGGCGCCCGCGGCGACGTGACGATCCACAAACAGCGCGGCGGGCGCTACTGGTACTACTGGGTCCTGATCATCGGCGGCGCCATCTTCGTGATCGCGGCGCTCGCCACCGACATGTTCGGCCTGGGGAGCGGCTACTAGCGCTCACCCGCCGGCTGGCCCGGCTGCCTGTCCTGTCCTGGTGGCGCACTGCCCCACCTATCCAGGACAGCTTCGCCTATCCGCTTTGCATGGAAGGCGTCTCTCCGTGGACATCCAGGACTTCGCCGAGAGCCCCCTCGTCCGTGACTCAGGGGCCCTGGTCATTCCCGCCACCATCGCGCTCGTGGTCGCGGCGGTGGCTCTCGGAATTGCGCTGCGGGACGCGGGGGCACCTCGATGGGCCCCAGTGCTCTTCGGCATCGCTGGGCTCCTGATCAGTGCCCACCCCCCGCCATTCGGGCCCACCGGGCTGGTCCTCTTCGCGGTTGGGACCGTGCTCGTCATGCGCGAGAACGATCTGGTGAAGGAGCCAGCCCCGCGTCATAGTTCTGCATAGCCGGCGGCTTAGGCCCGCGTCCGACGAGGGCGGCGCCCTCAACAGACGTGTCGCTTTGGACGAGAGCGGCTAGGTCCGCGCTGCATTGATGCCATCCCCAAGGTTGCGGATCTGACCCCGCATTGCATGGTCAATCCCGCAACCCTCGCGCCCTGCGAGTAGTCGCTTAGGAGGAGCGAGATGAGGCGACGTGTGGCGTCCGCCGGCTAGGCGGCGACCGGCTGGGCCTTGCGGGTCCGCTTCGGCTTCGGGGCGGGCTCGACCGGTTCGACGAGCTCGGCCAGGAAGCGGCCCGTGTAGGAGTCCGGGTTACCGGCCACCTCCTCGGGCGTGCCCGTGGCGATCACCTCTCCCCCGGCCTCGCCGCCCTCCGGCCCGAGGTCGACGAGGTGGTCGGCCGACTTGATGACGTCCAGGTTGTGTTCGATCACAAGCACGGTGTTGCCGGCGTCGACCAGGCGCCCGAGAACCCCGAGCAGCCGCTCGACGTCCGCGAAGTGCAACCCCGTGGTGGGCTCGTCGAGGATGTAGAGCGTGTTGCCCGTCGCGATCTTCGACAGCTCGGTCGCCAGCTTGATGCGCTGCGCCTCGCCGCCGGATAGCGTCGTGGCCGGCTGCCCGAGGCGGATGTAGTCGAGGCCCACGTCGTCGAGCGTCTGCAGCCGGCGGTGGATCTTCGGGATCTGCGAGAAGAACTCGACCGCCTCGGCCACCGGCATCTCGAGCACGTCGGCGATCGACTTGCCCTTGAACCGGATCTCGAGGGTCTCGCGGTTGTAGCGCCGGCCGTGACACTGCTCGCACGGCACGTAGACGTCGGGCAGGAAGTGCATCTCGATCTTGATCTGGCCGTCGCCGCGGCAGACCTCGCAGCGGCCCCCCTTGACGTTGAACGAGAAGCGGCCGGGCTTGTAGCCACGCGCCCTTGATTCGCGCGTCTGCGAGTAGAGCTGGCGGATGTGGTCGAACACGCCCGTGTAGGTGGCGGGGTTCGACCGCGGCGTGCGCCCGATCGGCGACTGGTCGATGTTGATGATCTTGTCGACGTCGCCCAGCCCGTCGATGCGCTTGTGCGCGCCCGGGCGCATGCGGGCGCGGTGGAGGCGGTTGGCGACGGCCCGGTAGAGGATCTCGTTGACCAACGTGGACTTGCCCGAGCCCGACACGCCGGTGACGCAGGTGAAGGTCTCCAGCGGGAAGGCGACGTCGATGTCCTTCAGGTTGTGCTGGCTGGCGCCGCGGACGCGCAACCTGCCGCGCGGTCGCCTGCGCTCCTCGGGCACCGGGATCGCGCGCTCGCCGGAGAGGAACTCGCCGGTCGCCGACCCGCGCGTCGTCGCCACCTCCTTGGGCGTGCCCTCCGCGACCACCTCTCCCCCGTGCTCGCCGGCGCCAGGGCCGAGATCGATCACGTGGTCGGCCGCGAGGATCGTGCCCTCGTCGTGCTCGACGACGATCACGGTGTTGCCGAGGTCCCGCAGGCGCTGGAGCGTTCCGATGAGCTTTTCGTTGTCGCGCTGGTGCAGCCCGATCGAGGGCTCGTCGAGGATGTAGAGGACGCCGACGAGACTTGATCCGATCTGCGTCGCGAGCCGGATGCGCTGCGCCTCGCCGCCGGAGAGGGTTGCCGCACCCCGCTCGAGCGACAGGTAGCCGATGCCCACGGAGTCCAGGAAGCGCAGGCGCTCCTCGATCTCGCGGACGACGAGCCGCGCGATCGCGCGCTCCGTGTCGTTCAGCTCCAGGCCCCCGATCCACTCCAGGGCGCCCCGCGCCGACTTGGTCGTGTACTCGTGGATGTTGAGCCCGCCGACCGTGACCGCGAGGCTCTCCGGGCGCAGCCTGGCCCCGTCGCACTTCGGGCACGGCTGCAGCGCCATCAGGTCCTCGACGCGCTCGCGCGTGTTCTCCGAGTCCGTGTTCTCGTAGCGGCGCTCGAGGCTGTGAAGCATCCCCTCGAACCGAACGGTGTAGGTGCGCTTGCGGCCGAAGCGGTTCTTGTAGGAAACGGTGTGGCGCTCGTTGCCGGTGCCATCGAGCAGCAGCTTGCGGTGCCCCTTCGGAAGGTCGCGCCAGGCGGTCTCCGGGTCGATCCCGTTCGCCTCCGCCACCGCCTCCAGCAGCCGCCGGTGATACATCGAGGCGGCCTTCACCCACGGCTCGAGCGCACCCTCGGAGATCGAAAGCGTCGGGTCGGGGACGATGAGCTCGGGGTCGATCACTCGCTGGAAGCCGAGGCCGTGACATTGCGGGCAGCAGCCGTGCGGTGAGTTGAACGAGAAGATCCGCGGCTCGAGCTCGGGCATCGAGTGGCCGCAGTTAAGGCAGGCGAACCGCTCCGAGAACAGCAGCACCTCGCCGCGCTTGCCGGAACTTGGCCCGCTGAGCACCTTGGCGCCCGGCTCGTCCTCAGTGGTCCTGCCCCCGTCGTCCGCACCATCCAGCAACTCGACCTCGACGAGGCCCTCGGCGAGCTGTGACGCGGCCTCGACCGACTCGGCCAGCCGCTTGCGAACTCCCTCCTTCATCACGAGGCGGTCGACGACAAGCGAGATGTCGTGCTTGTACTTCTTGTCGAGCACGATCTCCTCGTCGAGCCGCCGCAGCTCGCCGTCGATCACCGCGCGGGCGTAGCCCTGCTGGCGGAAGTCCTCCAGCATCCGGCCGTATTCGCCCTTGCGCTCCCGGACCACCGGCGCCAGGACCATGAACCTGATCCCCTCGTCCAGAGTGAGAACCCGGTCGACGATCTGCTCGATGGACTGTCCCTGGATCGGCTCGCCGCAGTTGAAGCAGTGCGGCTTGCCGATGCGCGCCCACAGCAGGCGCAGGTAGTCGTAGATCTCGGTGACGGTCCCGACGGTCGAGCGGGGGTTGCGCGAGGTGGTCTTCTGGTCGATCGAAATCGCCGGTGAGAGGCCCTCGATCGAGTCCACGTCCGGCTTCTCCATCTGGCCGAGGAACTGGCGGGCGTAGGCGGAGAGCGACTCGACGTAGCGGCGCTGCCCCTCGGCGTAGATCGTGTCGAAGGCGAGGCTGGACTTGCCCGAGCCGGAGAGCCCCGTCACCACCACGAGGGCGTCTCGGGGCAGGCTGACGTCGATCCCCTTCAGGTTGTGCGCGCGCGCACCCGAGACGACGATCTGACCTGAGCGAGCCACTCAGGTGAGTGTACGGATACGAACGGGCGTTCCCGTAGGGCTCGGGTCAGGCCTTGGCGCGGCTCATCACGTCGTCGAGCAGCTTCTCCGCGTGCTCGACGTCGTAGCTCTCGGCGAGATGGGCCTCGATGTCCTCGCGGGAGGAGCCGTCGAGCGCCATCTTCATCGCGACCAGGCGGGCAGCCGACTTGTCGCCACTCCGATCGCCGTTGGCCGCCTCGTCAGCGGGCTCGTCCGGCGCGGGCTGGGGGACCGGGTCGGGCGCGGGCTCGGGAACGGTCTCAGGGCCGGGCACCGGATCCGGGACCGGATCGGGCGTGGGCTCCGGGATGTCCGGCGGGGCCGGCTCGGGGACCGTGACGGGTCCCGGCGTGACCTCGGCGCTCGTGCCGCCGAGCTTGCCCTGAAGGTCGCTCAGCGCCGTTCGGACCTCGTCCAGGCGACGCCCGGCCTCGGTCTCGGCGCCCTCGCGGATCTTGGCCGCGTCGGCCTCCGCCTTGCTGACGATCTCCGCCGCCTGCCTCTGCGCGTCCTCGATCAGCGCGCGCACGCGCTCGGCCAGGTCATTCGCGATGTTCTCTCCGTCCATGGGCCGAGGTTACCGGCCTGAGCGGGGCTTCACGAACGCCCCGTCGTGATCGTTGTGCGCGGGCCGTCAAGCCCGCAGGGCCTCGAGGTCGCGGCGCAGCTCCTTCAGCTCGTCGCGGATTCGCCCTGCCTCCTCGAAGCGGAGATCCTCTGCGGCGGCGATCATCTCCTCCTCGAGCTGGACGATGATCTTCTCGAGCTCCTCGGGGCTCGAGATCTCGTCCCCGGATCGCGAGCGCCGGCGGCGCGACGGGGCCGAGCGCGACTCCATCGCGAGGAAGTCGGAGATCTCGGAGATCCCCTTTCGGACGGTCTCAGGCGTGATCCCGTGCTCAAGGTTGTAAGCCCGCTGGATCTCGCGACGGCGGTCGGTCTCGCTGATCGCCTTGCGCATCGCGTCCGTCTCCTTGTCCGCGTACATCAGTACCCGGCCGTCGACGTTGCGGGCGGCGCGGCCGATCGTCTGGATCAGGCTCGTCTCCCCGCGCAGGAAGCCCTCCTTGTCCGCGTCGAGGATCGCGACCAGCGAGACCTCGGGCAGGTCGAGGCCCTCGCGGAGCAGGTTGACGCCCACGAGCACGTCGTACTCGCCGAGGCGAAGGTCGCGGATGATCTGGATTCGCTCCAGCGTGTCGACCTCGGAGTGCAGGTAGCGCACCCGAAAGCCGTTCTCCAGCAGGTAGCCGGTGAGGTCCTCGGCCATCTTCTTGGTCAGGGTGGTCACGAGCGTGCGCTCGTTGACCTCCGTGCGGCGGCGGACCTCGTTCATCAGGTCGTCGATCTGGTTCCGCGTCTCGCGCACCACGACCTCCGGATCCACAATGCCCGTCGGCCGGACGATCTGTTCGACGATGCGCTTCGACGACGAGCGCTCGAAGTCGCCTGGCGTCGCCGAGACCATCACGACCTGCCCGACGCGGTCCAGCCATTCGTCGAACTTCAGCGGACGGTTGTCGATCGCGGACGGCAGCCGGAAGCCGTGGTCGATCAGGGTCGTCTTGCGCGAGCGGTCGCCCTCGTACATGCCTCCGATCTGTGGCACGGTCTGGTGCGACTCGTCCACGAAGCAGACGAAGTCGTCGGGGAAGTAGTCGATCAGCGTGTGCGGCGGACTGCCGGGCGGGCGGCCGTCGAGGATGCGGGAGTAGTTCTCGATGCCCGACGTGAAGCCCAGCTCCTTCATCATCTCGATGTCGTACTCGGTGCGCTGGCGCAGGCGATGGGCCTCCAGCAGCTTCCCGCGCTCCTCGAAGAACGCGATCTGCTCGTCCATCTCGCGTTTGATCTCGATGACGGCACCGGCGAGGGTGTCCTCCTCCGTCACGTAGTGGCTGGCCGGCCAGACGGCGACGTGATCGACCTGATCGAGCACCTCGCCCGTGAGCGGGTCGAAGTGGGCGATCGCCTCGACCTCGTCGCCGAACAGCGCGATCCGGTAGGCCGTCTCCGCGTAGGCGGGGAAGATCTCCAGCATCTCGCCCTTCACGGAGAACGTGCCACGGGTGAGGACCGTGTCGTTGCGCCCGTACTGCATGCCGACGAGCTTCTTGAACAGGCCGTCGCGCTCGATCCACTCCCCCACCTTGAAGAGCTGCATCTGACGCCGGTAGAGCTCTGGCGACCCGATCCCGTAGATGCACGAGACCGAGGCCACGATGACCACGTCGCGCCGCGCCAGCAGGCCGGCGGTAGCGGCGTGGCGGAGGCGGTCGATCTCGTCGTTGATCGACGAGTCCTTCTCGATGTAGAGGTCCTGCGCGGGCACGTAGGCCTCAGGCTGGTAGTAGTCGTAGTAGGAGACGAAGTACTCGACCTGGTTCTCCGGAAAGAACTCGCGGAACTCGTTGCAGAGCTGGGCGGCGAGCGTCTTATTGTGGGCGATCACCAGGGCGGGGCGCTGGGTGCGCTCGATCGTCGCCGCCATCGTGAACGTCTTCCCGGTCCCGGTCGCGCCGAGCAGGGTCTGAAACGACTCGCCTGCCTCGAGCCCTTCTGCCAGCCCGTCGATGGCCGCGGGCTGGTCGGCCGTGGGGGTGTACGCGGCGTTGAGCTTGAAATCGGGCACCACCTCAAAGGTAGCGCGACGATCAGGCGTTGAACCGATCGGGGGACCAGCGCGTAGTGCAGGTCAGTCAGACCCGATGGGAGGAGCCCAAGTGACCTTTAGACGAACCGTGCTGAGCGCGTTCGCGGCGTGTGCCGCCGCGGCCGTGATCGGCCCCGCAGCCGCTCAAGCCGTGCCGGTGCAGGCGATCTCGGACCAAAGCCCGCCGCACCTCGTGACCTTCGACTCGGCGACGCCGGGCACTCTGTCCGCCGACGCCACCGTTCCCAACCTTCCCGCCGGCGAGCGCATCGTCGGCATCGACTACCGGCCCGCAACCGGCGTCCTGTACGCGGTGACCACCGATGCGGCGAACGCCGGCCGCGTCTACACGGTCAACCGCCTGACGGGTCACCTGGCCCTGGTTCCGGAGGTCCCGGGGTTCACGCTGACGAACACCGACGAGTTCGGCGTGGACTTCAACCCCGCCGCCGACGCGCTCCGCGTCAACGGGACCGGCGAGCAGAACTACCGGATCACGCTCGCGGCAAACCCCGTGGCCGTGGTCACCGACCTGTCGCTCAACCCCGGCACGCCGGACGTTTCGGCCGCCGCCTACACGAACAACTTCGCGGGCCCCCCGTCCACGCAGCTGCTCGACCTGGACGCCGCGGGCGACCAGCTGTTCCTGCAGGACCCCCCGAACAACGGGACGCTCGTGGTACGCGGGCCCACCGGCGTCGGGTTCGGTCCGAAGAGCGCGTTCGACATCAACGGGAGCGGCAGCCAGAACCTGGCGATTCTCGACGCGGCGACGACCGGCCTCTATTCGATCAACACGACCACCGGCGCGGCTACCTCCATCGGGAACGTCGGCAGCGGTGCGATCGACTACCCGGGCATGGCGATCGTGCCGCACGGGACGATCACCGTGGACGACGTCTCGGTCAGCGAGGGCGACAGCGCCGTCGTGACCCTGCGGCGTCAGCGCGGCGACACGGGCGTGGTGACGCTGATGGCCCAGACGGCCGACGGCACCGCGACCGCCGGGACTCACTACACGGCGACCGGGCCGACCACGGTCACGTTCAACAACGGTGAGGTCGTCGAGCAGTTCACCGTCCCCACGGCTGAGAACGCCGTCGAGGACCCGGTGCGCTCGTTCGTTGTCAACCTGACCGCGCCGACGGGCGGCCTCGAGCTGACCGACAACCAGGCGACGGTCAGCATCACCGACGACGACACGATCGCCGAGGACGCAGCGCCGACCGCGACGGTCACCTCGCCCACCGACAACCAGGTCATCGACCCGGACAGCGGGCAGGTGACGGTCACCGCCAACGCCACGGACGACCTCGGGGTCGCCTCGGTCCAGTTCCTGCTCAACGGGAACTCGATCGGGTCCGACACGACGGCGCCCTACTCGGCGACGTTCACGCCGACGGGTGCCGACGTCGGCCGTCACTCGCTGACGGTCGTGGCGACCGACACCTCCGGGCAGACCGCGAGCGACTCAGCCCCGTTCTCGGTCGACCGGTTCACGACAACCGGCGTCAGCGGCGACATCTCGCCGGGGACGGACAAGAAGGGCCAGCGCAAGTTCACGACGACCGGCAGCGTCACGCTGCCGACCGGCATGACCGCCGCGCAGGGCTGCGGCAAGGGCACGGTCGACGTGACCCTGTCCAACAACGCCAAGACAGTGGTCACCACGGCCAAGGTCGGGGCTGACTGCAGCTACACGGCCAAGTCGGCGTTCTCCTACAAGAACGGCCCGAAGAAGATGGACGTCACGGCTGAGTTCTCCGGCAACGAGGTGCTCACGCCGGCCGACACCAACGTCGGCGACGTCACCGTCCGGTAGTCCGGGGGATCAGGGCAGGATCTCATTGAGGAGATCCTTCGCCTCCTCGAGCAGGCCCTCTCCCTGCTCGAGGAGGCTGCCCACGTCCTCGAAGACAACCGACGCGTCCTCGATGATCGCGATCCCCTCTTCGACCGGGACGTTCGCGGCGAACGTGCGCAGCGGCCCGGCGACGAGCGGGGGCAGGGCGCCGGCTTCATCGGCGTCGTCCACCGCCCGGACGAGGCCGGCCTGGATCGCCTCCTCCAGCCGCGCGTCGTCGATCCCGTACTCCTCTGCGAACGCCTCGCGCGAAGGGTCGTCGGCCAATGCGACCGTCAGCGTCTCGCGGGTCACCTGGAGCTCGCATGCTGCACCGTCGAGCGCCGACAGCGCAAACTGCTCGGCTGACTCCTCAATGCTGTCCGGCGAGCGCCACTCGCGCGCCTCGCAGGGATCGGCCACGGGCGTGGGCTCGTAGCTCGAACCGCCGAGGGCGAGGTAGGTGCCGAGCAGGCCAACCGCCGCGGCGATTGAGGTGGCGAGGAGGGCGGTCGGAGATCTCACAGCTCCGGCCTTCCCCGCGCCAGGGCGATGGGTGCGAGCGCCCCGATCGCGAACAGGGCTGCGACCCAGAACGACCGGCTGAACGCGTGCGTTGCGGCCCGGTCGAGCTCGTCCTGAAGCTCGTCGCGCAGATCAATCGCGTCGGCCCGCTCGTCCGGGTCCTCCGGCAGCGGCTCGAACGCGGGCGCGAGGACGGGTACCTTGTCCCCCTCGGCGTCCAGCCGCTCGCCGATGCGCGTGGCGAGCTCGATCTTCTCGGTGGGATCGACGCGCGAGTCAAGTAGCGCGGCGGTGCCCGCCTGTTCGGCATCCTCGCGCTCGGACTCGAGGTCGGCCGTGAAGAGCGGCGTCAGCACGAGCAGACCTACGACCACTCCGAGGTGCCTCGCCGCGATCGTCCAGCCGCCGTGAATGGCCTGCGGCGCGCGCCCCGCGAGCGCCGCCTCGGTGAGGGCCTCGAGGGTCAACGCCAGCCCGACGCCCATCAGGAGCTGCGGCGCCAGGGTCGCCCATACGGTCGCGCTCGGCAGCAGCGCGAGGCCGCCGAGGCCGCCGGCCAGCAGGACCACCCCGGCGGCCGCCCGGACCCGCCCGTCGATCGCATCCGACGCGACGCTGCGGGACGCGAACGCGGCGAGGGGCATGATGGAGACGGCGGCCGCGGCCTCGATCGGGCTGAGGCGCCACCCCTCGATCAGAAGCAGCACGACCAGGAACAGCGCGGCGGCGAGCGCTGCCGAGACCAAGGCCAAGGCCACGTTCGCCGCGACGTGTGGGCGGCCGGGAGGCCGCAGCTCGGCCTCGATCGTGTCCGGGCCGCCCTCCTTCATCGCGAGTCCGAAGAGCGCGGCCGCGAGCCCCGCCGCGAACGGGACCTGGACGAGGAAGATCGACTCCCAGGAGATGAGCTCGGTCATCAGGCCGCCGACTCCGGGGCCCAGCGCCGCGCCGATGGTCCCCGCTCGCGCCCAGGTCACCGCTGCCACGCGCTCGGAACCCGTCACCGACGGCAGCAGCTCCAGCGCCCCGCACACGGCGGCGGCACCGCCGATGGCCTGTGCGCAGCGGGCCGCCAGCAGGAGCTCGATCTCGCCGGCCAGGCCGCAGCCCAGGCTCGCCAGCCCGAACACGATGAGACCCGCGCAGGTGACGCGGGCGGGCCCGAGGCGCCGGGCCGCCATCGCCGCCGGTAGCGCCGCCAGGGCGAGAACGACGTTGAAGCCGATGAGAACCCAGGTCACCTCGCTCACCGACACGTCCAGCTCGCGGTAGATCTCCGGCAGCGCCAGGACCACCACCGAGGAGTCGGCGAGGACCAGCCCGACGGCGAGGGCGAGTGCGGCGCGGGCTCGCTTCATGTCTGTAGGTTGACGAGGTGACCGGCACTCAACGCGCCGTGGCGGCGTTCTTCACCTTCACGGGCGTCATGCACTTCGTGATCCCCCGCACCTACGAGGCGATCATGCCGCCCTATCTGCCCTACCACCGAGAGGCCGTGATCGTGAGCGGCGTGGGCGAGATCGTGGGCGCCCTGGCCGTGATCTCGCCGTCGACACGGCGCCCCTTTGCGCGCTGGTGGCTCCTGACCCTGCTGCTGGCCGTGTTCCCGGCGAACGTCCACATGGCCATGAGGCCGGAGCAGATCAAGGGGCTCGACCTGGACCGGATCCCGCGCTGGACGCTGTGGGCGCGGCTCCCGCTCCAGCCCCTCTGCGCGTGGTGGGTCTGGCGCGCGACCGCCGAGTAGCGCTCACCGGGCCTCGATCCAGTCCCAGCGCCGGCCGCAGAGCTCGCGGGCATCCTGCGCGGCCACGCGGCGGACCGGCGCCGGCACATCGGGCTCCAGCACCAGCGGACCGGTGTCCGGGCGCGGTCCGCCGCTTCCGGGATGCAGGTCCGTCCCGCCTAGCTCGAGCCGCAGCTCGGTCTCGCCCGCCGGCAGTTCCACCTCTCCCAGCTCGACGTATCCGCCCTCGTGGTTGAGCTGGTGCCGCGCGCTTCCCACCTTCATGCCGTCGGCGAAGAGCGTGGCCTCACCCCGCACGCCGCCCAGCAGCCACGCGGTGTAGGTCCCCGGACGCTCGCCATCAGCGGTCATCGCCGGCCCGTCCTGGGTGCTGAGCACGAGCGGCTCGGCCGCCGTCGCCGCGACGAGTTCGCCGCCCGGGCCGGCGGCGCGGGCGAGCTCCAGGACATCGCCGCACCCGGGGACCTCACCGGGGTCGAACTCGCTCCCGAGCGCCAGACGTTCGAGCGACGCCGGCTCGTCGGCCCGCTGCCAGAGCTCGTAGAACTCCCCCTCCCACGCCAGGCGGTACGGCGAGGGCGGGCGGCTGCGCGCCGGCGAGCGGCGAAGCACCAGGGAGCGGTAGACGAGGAGGTCGTCGGCGTCCAGCTCGTCCGTGTCGGCCGAGAGCCCCTTCTTGACCGGATCGCCGTCGGCGAGCGGGATGCTGCGGCGGCGGAGCTCGGAGACCCCCTCCGCCTCGCCCTCGCGCAGGAAGTGGCGCGCGCCGTAGGGGTTGTACTCCGTCATCAGCGTCGGCCCCTCGTCCGCGATCAGTCCACCGATCTCCTCGAGCTCCGCCAGGCGTTCCCGCGGCGCGAGGTTGACGTCGCGATAGGCCAGGGCGTTCGACCACACGACGCCGCCCGCCACCAGCACCGCCAGCGCGATGCCCACCGCGCGCCTGCCGCTGCCCCAGAGCGCGAAGGCGCCCACGAGCGCGGCGAACGGCACGGCCGCCGAGGCGGTGGCGAGGGCCTTGCCCTCGACCCAGGGCGATCCTGCGAGCCCGAGTGCCAGCGCCGCCAGCAGGGTCGCGCCGACGAACGCAGCGGCCCACCAGGCCCCCCTTGACCAGGCCACCGCGAGCCCGGCCGCCGCGCCCACGCCCACGGCCGCGACGAGCAGGTACGCGAGCAGGTCCGACGCGGGGTAGGAGCGGAAGTCGCCGGCGGGCCATACCCCCGCGACCTGCGCGGGATCGAGCGGGTCGCCGAGGTTGCCGAGCGCTCCGGCCGCAGTGAGCGGCGACGAAGTCGGCGGGATGACCGCGCCCGCGATGATCAGCGGAACGCTCGCGGCTGCCACCACGGCGACGAAGACCGCCGCGCGCCTCGCGGCGGGAGCCCAGCCCAGCCCCTTCACGCAGACGAACGCAGCGACGGCGAGGACGGGCCCGACCCACACGAGCCCTCCGATGCTGAGGATCGCGGCCAGGGCCCCCGCGGTCAGCGCGGGCGGGACGACTCTCCGGAGGGGACCTGGGCGGATGGCCGGCACCAGCAGCGCGGCTGTGGTGGCGATGAGGGCGACCGCCGCGACCTCCTTGATCCCGCCCCACAGGTAGTAGCCGAAGAGAAGAGCCGGCTGCGCGGCGACGAACGCGACGGCGGCCCGGGCCCTCGGGCCGCGCACCGCCACCCGCCCCAGCGCGTACAGGGCGAGGGCGAGCAGTGCCGCCCAGAACGCCATGTAGGGCTGCACCACCCAGGCCACGTCCTCGCCGACGAGGGACGCACCGACGCCGAGCGGAACGAAGACGCCGGCCGGATAGCCATCCCCGAGATTGAAGGCGAGCGTGGCCTCGAAGGTGGACGGCGCGAGCCCGTCGAGGTCACGGCCGTGCTCCATCAGCTGATCGGTGAAGGCCATCCAGGTGGCCGTGTCGTCCAGCTTGATGAAGCCGGCGAACGTGGCATCCCCTGACAACACGATCGGCGCCGCGTAGACGGCGAAGGCCCCGGCCGCGGCCGTCACCGCCCATCCCGGCGGACGTCCCAGGCGCCGCACGATGCCCAGGACGAGACCCCCCGCCGGCCAGCGCCGCGATCACCGGCGTGGCCAGCTCGGCGGTCACGTCGGCGACGGTCAGCGCCTGGCCGGCGATGACGACCGACGCCATCCCCAGCCCGGGGACGAGCACGCCGGGGACGCGCACACGGAGGATCCCGGCCGTCAGCCACCCCCAGCCGAGGCAGAGCGCGGCGAGGACGAGCGGGAACAGAACCCAGGCCGAAATCACGCCCGGCATCCTGACCGAGCGAACCTGAAGGGTGCCTGACCCCTACCGCCTCGGCGCGTCAGCCCACGCGGCCGGGCTCAGAGCCCGAGCTCGTCGGCGTAGTTCTTCTCGTACTCGTCGCGGCGCTCGAGCACGTCCTGGACATACGCCTTGGTCTCCGGGAACTCGATGTCGTCCACCTCCAGCTCCGAGCCGCCCCACGCGTCGACGTTGCCCGGTCCGCCGTTATAGGCGGCGAGCGCCGCGACCACGTTCCCGCCGTACATGTCCAGCAGGTAGTTCAGGTAGTAGGTCCCGTAGCGGATGTTGAGGTCGGGGTTCGCCAGGTCCTCGAACACGAAGGTCTCGCCGCCGCTGAGCGTTTCGATCGTGTCCGCCGTGTCCGGAGTGATCTGCATCAGGCCGCGGGCGCCGGCGTGGGAGGTCTGGTCGCGGAACCGGGACTCGTGGTAGATGATCCCGGCGATCAGGGCCGGGTCGATGTCGTGGCGCTCGGCCTGCTGGCGGATGATGTCGTCGTGGCGCAGGGGGAGCGTCACCTCGCGGACCACCTCCCCCACGTTGATCCGGCTGATGGCGAAGAGGATCCCCCCGATCACGGCCGCCACGATCACGATCGCCCAGAGGCCCCGGTCCCTCACGATTTCCCCCTCAGCGCCTCCAGCGAGGGCATGAGCTCCTCGAGCGTGGAATCCAACTCGCCGATCGTTCCGTCGTTGCTGACGACGAAGGTCGCCCGGCTCGCCTTCTCGTCCTGGGTGAGCTGCTTGGACTCCCGCTCCGCCAGCAGCTCGGTTCCACGGGCGCCTGCGCGCTCCGCGCGCACCTCGTCCGCCGCGACGATGCAGACGGTGGCGTCGAAAGCCGCGTCCATCCCCGTCTCGAACAGCAGGGGCACCTCGACGACCGCCACCGTCGTGTCCTCCGGCAGCCCAGCCCTCCACTCCGCCACCCGCTGGCCGACCAGGGGATGCAGAAGCGATTCCAGCCAGCGGAGCTCATCGGGCTTGCCGAAGACGATCTGACCGACCCTCTCGCGGTCGACCACTCCCCCAGGCGCCGCGCCCTGGCCCCAGCGCTCGGCGACCTGCAGGGCGAGCGCCTGGCCTGCCAGGAGCTCGTGGGTCACGGCGTCAGTCGACAGCGTGGCAGCGCCGAGCCTGCGGAACGACTCGAGCGCTGCAGACTTGCCGGACGCGACGGCGCCGGTGAGCCCGACGAAGGGCGCGGGCGGCGGGGCCGCCCGGCCGGTCACGCCGGAGGGTCGTCAGACGGCGGGTCAGCCGGCTCGGCGGCTTCGGGCTCCGGGGCGGCTTCAGCTTCGGGCGCGGCCTCTGCTTCGGGCGCGGCTTCAGGCTCCGGGGCTGCTTCGGCGGCGAGGGACGTCGTCGCTCGAGGGGTCAGACCCCGTCGGTAGCGTCAGGTTCCGGTGCCTCCTCGGCTACGGGGTCAGACCCCGCGTCCGGTGCCTCCGCGGCGGCGGGCGCGTCCCCGAAGACCTCCTCGGAGGTGCCCAGGTCGGGCACGTCGTCGGTGGCGGCGGGAGCGGGAGCATTGAGCTGATCGGTCAGCTCGGCGGGCATCAGGTCACGGAGCGGCATATTGCCCGTCTCGGCGCGCTTGACGCTGAGCGAGATCCGGCGGCGCTCCTCGTCGATCTCGAGGATCCGCACCCAGACCTCCTGGCCCGGCGAGACGACCTCGGCGGGGTTCTCGACGTGGTGCTCTGCAAGCTCGGAGATGTGCACGAGACCCTCGACGCCGGGCACGATCTCGACGAAGGCGCCGAAAGCGACGACCTTGGTGACCTTGCCCTCGAGCACCGCGCCGACGCGGTACTCGTTGAGGACCTTCTGCCAGGGGTCCTCCTGGGTCTGCTTGAGGCCGAGCGAGATGCGCTGGCGGCTGCGGTCGATGTCGAGCACCTTGACCCGCACGGTCTCGCCGATCGACAGGACCTCGGACGGGTGATTGACGTGGCTCCAGGAAAGCTCGGAGATGTGGATCAGCCCGTCGATGCCCTCGAGGTCGACGAAGGCGCCGAAGTCGACGATGTTGGAGATCTTGCCCTCGACGATCTGGCCGGGCTCGAGTTTGCCCAGGATCTGCTCGCGGACCTCCTTGCGCTCCTCCTCCAGCACGGCGCGGCGCGAGAGGACCACGTTGTTGCGGCTGCGGTTGAGCTCGATGACCTTGCACTCCAGGGTCTCGCCCTTGAACTCGTCCAGGTTGTGGACGCGGCGGATGTCCACGAGCGAGGCAGGCAGGAAGCCACGGACGCCGAGGTCCAGGATGAGACCGCCCTTGACGACCTCGATCACGGAGCCCTCGACCGGCTCGCCGGACTCGGCGGCGGCCTCGATGCGGCGCCAGGCCTTCTCGAACCGGGCGCGCTTCTTCGAGAGAACGAGCCGGCCCTCCTGGTCCTCCTTGGTGAGGACGAGGGCGTCGACGCGCTCGCCGAGCTCGACCTCGTCGGCCGGATCGACCGAGCGGCGGATCGACAGCTCGTTCGCCGGGATGACGCCCTCCGACTTGTAGCCGATGTCGACGAGGACCTCGTCCTTGTCGATCCGGACCACGTCGCCGGAGACCACGTCGCCCTCGCTGAAGGGCTTGATCGTCGCGTCGTAGTTGGGGACGAGCTGGCCGTCGACCTCGATCAGGAGGTCGGCGGATACACCGTTCGTCGCGGCGGGCGGGGGTGCAACCGGCGCTTCAGGCGCAGGCTGGATCGTTGTGTCAGGCGTGGACACGGCCGACTAGTTTGGCAGATAGGGATTCAGCAACCGTGGCGCGGGGCCTCCCCGGCTCTCGCGCCCGCGCGGACGCCCCGGTACCCTCGCTCGCCGATGCCGGTGCGCGCTACCAAGCGGGGGGCCGAACGGACCCCCATCGGAGGCGATTACGACGCCGTGATCTGCGGCGCCAGCTTCGCAGGGCTGGCCGTCGCGCGCGAGCTGGCCGGCTCCGGCGCGAACGTGATCGTGATCGATCGCTACGAGATCGGCGAGCGCCAGACCTCAGCCTGCGCGGCGCCGACGGAGTGGCTGCGGAACCTGGGCCTGGAGGGATCCATGCGCCAGACGTTCAGCGACCTGGTGATCCACACCCCTCACGCGGACGTGCGGATGAGCCTGCCCTGGACGTTCTCCACCTTCGACTATCGCGAGCTTTGCGGCCTGCTCTGGGATCAGAGCGACGCCGCGTTCGAGACGGCCAAGGTCGAGGGGCGTACCGGGACGACGATCCACACGGATCGCGGCGACCTCTCGGCCCCGCTCGTGGTCGACGGGCTGGGCTGGAGGCGCGTTCTCGCCGGCGGCGGCTTTCAGCCACCGGACACCACCCTCTCCCGCGGCCTCGAGGTGCACCCGTGGGGCGCCAGCGATGACCTTGAGATCTGGATCGATCGCAGCTACGTCCCGGCCGGGTACGGCTGGAGCTTTCCGGCCTCGCAGGAGGTGCGAGTCGGGGTCGGCTCGTTCGACCCCCGCCATCACGTCAAGGAGCCGACGGTGCGGCTCGCGGAGGATCTCGAGCGCGACCCGGTGCGCTACCAGGGCAACTGGATCCCGCACCGCCTCCGCCCCGCCGCCTCCGACGGGATCTTCTTCGCGGGCGACTCGGCCGGACACTGCCTGCCGCTGACGGCCGAGGGAATCCGCACAGCCCTGTACTTCGGCATCGCCTGCGGGCGCGAGCTCCGCGCCGTCGTCGAGGGCCGGAAGGACCGTGCGGCCGCGCTGCGTGACTACGCCGCGTTCTCCGCCTCGCACCGCTGGAAGTTCGAGGCGATGCTGCGCGTCCAGCGCCTGGTGCCGCGCGTCGAGCCCAGGCTGCTGGGCGCGGTGCTGCGTGGCATGGAGCGCAGGTCGTTCGTGCGACTGGTCCTTCAGCCACTACCTCGACATCGCGCCGCCCGAATTCGTCGGCTCCCCACCGCCGGGCCAGCGCCGCACGGCGCCGCTCGCCGCAGCCGCCTAGCGGACGATCAGGAGGGTACCTGCCAGCAGCAGGCCGACTCCCACCAGCCGGTCCCAGGTGATGGGCGTTTCCTCGAGGCCGAGAACGCCCATCTTGTCGATGACGACCGAGGCAACCAGCTGGCCGGTGATCGTGGCGGCGGCGACGCCACCGGCGCCGATAGTGCTGACGGTGATCAGCGCCGTGGTGACGTAGGCCGCGCCAAGCACGCCGCCCAGCAGGTAGTACCAGGGGACGTCGAACATCGAGCCGAGGCCGCCGGCCTGTCCCGCCATGGCGACGATCGCGGCCAGCAGCAGGGTCCCGATCGCAAACGAGACCAGGGCCGCTGCCAGGTTTCCGGTCGAGCGGCCGAGGCCGGCGTTGATAGCCGGCTGGAGCGCGATCAGGCCGCCGACTCCGGCCATCGCGGCAACTGCGACGCCTCGATCCATTACTTCGCGGCCAGCCAGTCCTCGCCGATGCCGAGGTCGACCGTAAGGGGCGGGTCGAGGTCGAAGGCGTTGCACATCTCGGCCCGCATGAGCTCGGAGGCGCGCTCCATCTCGGCCTCCGGCCCCTCGAAGAGGAGCTCGTCGTGGATCTGCAGGATCAGGCGCGTCTCGAGGCCCGACTGGCCCAGCGCCTCCTGGCAGCGGACCATCGCCACCTTGATGATGTCCGCGGCGGTTCCCTGGATCACGGTGTTGACGGCCAGACGCTCGCCCAGCAGGCGACGCTGGCGCTGCGAGGAGCGCAGCTCGGGCACCAGGCGACGGCGTCCCATGAGGGTCTTCACCAGGCCCTCCTGCTCGGCCTTCTCGATCGTGTCGTCGATGAACTGCTTCACGGCCGGAAAGCGCTCGAAGTAGCGCGTGATGTACGCCCCGGCCTCCTCGCGAGAGATCTGGAGCCTGTCGGCGAGGCCGAAGTCCGAGAGGCCGTAGGCGATGCCGTAGTTGACCATCTTCGCCTTCGAGCGCTCGGCCGGCCCGACCTCGGAGGGATCGATGCTGAGCACCTCGGCCGCGGTCTCGGAGTGGACGTCCTGGCCCGAGGCGAAGATCTCGCGCAGCACGTCCTCACCGGCTACGTGCGCCAGCACCCGCAGCTCCACCTGGTTGTAGTCGCACGAGAGGAGCCGCCAGCCCGGCTCGGTCACGAAGCACGCCCGGACCGGCCGGCCCAGCTCGGAGCGGATGGGAATGTTCTGGAGGTTCGGATTCGTCGACGAGAGGCGGCCCGTAGCCGCGGTCACCTGGTTGAACGTCGTATGGATCCGCCCGTCCTCGCGGATCAGCTCGGGGAGCGAGTCCAGGTAGGTGTTCTTCAGCTTTGTCAGCTCGCGCCAGCTCTCGACCTTGGCGACGATCTCGTGCTCGTCGCGAATCTGCGCCAGGACGCGGGCGTCGGTGGAGAAGCCGGTCTTGCCGCGGCGCTTCTTCGTGAGGCCGAGCTCGTTGAAGAACACCTCCGCGAGCTGCTGCGGCGACCCGATCGTGAACTCGTGCCCGGCGAGGTCGAAGATCTCCCCCTGCAGCGTGGCGATTCGCTCCGCCATCCCCTCGCCGATGTCGGCCAGCCGCTTCGCGTCGAGCTTGACCCCGACCCGCTCCATGGCCGAGAGCACCTCGACCAGCGGCAGCTCGACCTCGTGGAGCAGCCGCTCGAGGCCGAACTCGCCGATCCGCTCCTGCTGGCGCTCGGCCAGCTCCTGGGTGAGGCGCGCATCGACGGCCGGGTCACCGGCAGCCTCTCCCTCCTCCGCCTCCAGCGAGAGCTGCCCGGGGTCGGCCGTCGCGGGCGCCGCCGCGAGGCCCGCGTCGGCGGCCAGCTCGTGGAGGGCGTAAACGCGGCGGGCCGGATCGATCAGGTAGGCGGCGACCATCGTGTCGTGAGCCAGGTCGATGCTCTCCTCCGCCGCCGAGACGAGCCCGGTGCCGCCCTCTCCGCCGAGTCCCTTGGCGTCGTGGGCGACCAGCCGCCGCCCATCCAGGCTGGCCGCGAGCGCCCGCAGGTCGCCGGCGTCGCCGGTGATCACCTTCTCGCCGTCGGTGGCCCCGAAGCGGCCGGCGACGATCGCCAGCGCGACATCGCCCGAGCCGAGGTCGGCAAGGGTGCCCTCCTGCGCCTCGACCTGGATGGTCTCGTCGACCTCGCGGTCGGGGACCACCTCGTCGAACTCCTCCTCGAGGCGCTGGATGACCTGCCGAAGCTCGAACTCGGCGGCGACATCGCGCAGGCGGGAGCGGTCGGGCTTCCCGCGGATCGCATCGGCGGGGTCGATTGGGACATCGAGGTCGTACTGGAGCGTGGCGAGCTGCTTCGAGACCCTGGCGTCGTCGGCGTGGTTGGTGAGGTTCTCCTTGCGCTTGGCGCCGGAGATCTCGTCCACCGAGCTCAGGACCGCCTCCAGCGAGCCAAACTTCTGGAGCAGCTGGGACGCCGTCTTGTCGCCGATGCCGGGGACGCCCGGGATGTTGTCCGAGGTGTCCCCCTTCAGCCCGATGAGGTCGGGCACCAGCTCGGGCGGCACGCCGTAGCGCTCGACCACGCCTTCGCGGTCGTAGATGCGGGTGTCGGTGACGCCGCGCGAGGTGGTCATCACCCGGATCCCGTCGCCGACCACCTGGTACACGTCGCGATCGCCGGAGACGACCATGACGGGGAGCCCTGCGGCGCTGGCCCTCCTGGCGAGGGTGCCGATCACGTCGTCAGCCTCGTAGCCGTCGACCTTCACGTTGGTGAAGCCGAACGCCTCGGCCAGCGGCGCCAGGTGCGGCCACTGCTCCTTCAGCAGGTCGGGCCGGGACTTCCGCTGGGCCTTGTATTCCGAGTACTGCTTCTCACGGCCGGACCAACCCGCATCCCAGGCCACGATGACGCCCTTGGGCTTGAAATCGGTGAGGAGCTTCACCATCATCGACGCGAAGCCGTAGATGGCGTTCGTCGGGCGCCCGTCGGCCGTGGCGATCGACTCGGGCAGCGCGAAGAAGGCCCGGTAGGCCAGCGAATTGCCGTCGATCAGGAACAGCTCGTCGTCCCGCGCCTCCTCGGCGGTGGCCTTCTTCCCGGGCTTCGGTTTCGTCGCTGGCGGCACCCGTCCATCCTAGGACCGGCGCCAACCGCCGGGTCGGTCGCTAGTCTCGCCGCTCGCGGGGATCGACGATTAGAGGAGCCTCATGTCCATGTTCGTGCCCCGTATCGCCCTAGCTGTGTTCGTCCTGTCCCTCGGGCTCTTCGCAGCCGCCTGCGGCAGCGACGACGACGAGTCCGGCTCGACCTCCGCCGAAGAGACCGCATCGGCCGAGGATGTGACCGTGACCGCCGAGGAGTACACCTTCGACCTGTCGGCCACACCCACCGCCGACACCAAGGAGGTCACCTTCGACAATCAGGGCAAGGAGTTCCACGTGATGATCTTCGCCAAGATCAACGAGGGGTTCACCATCGACGAGGCCGTGAAGCTCGAGGGCGAGAAGGGGTCGGCGGAGATCATCGCTCAGGCGGAGGCGCCCCCCGGCGAGTCGAAGGCGGTGGCCATCAAGAAGCCGATCGAGGCCGGCGAGTACGCCATGTTGTGCCCGATCGGCTCCAAGGACGGCCCCCACTACGAGCTGGGCCAGCTCGAGGAATTCTCGATCGAGTAGTGCCGAAGGCGTGAACGACGCCGGTCGCGGTGCGAGGCGGCTCCTATGATGCCCCGCCCATGGCCGCCGCCTCCGTAAGCGCCCAGTTCTCCGTCACCGTGCGCGTCGAGCTCGACGCTCGCCAGGAGCCCCTGGGCAAGCTCACCGCGAAGATCGCGGAGGCGGGCGGCGCACTGCAGGGTGTAGACCTCGTCCCCGGGGCGGGCGCCGAGGGCAAGCGGGTGCGCGAGTTCACGATCGACGCGCGCGACCAGCAGCACTGGGAGCAGATCCTGCGTGCGATCGGGTCGACCCGCGGCGCCCGCGTCCTCGACTACGTGGACCGCACGATCGCGATGCACCGCGGCGGCAAGATCGAGCAGACCAACAAGTACCCGCTCAAGACCCGCGACGACCTATCGATGGCGTACACGCCGGGCGTGGCACGCGTGTGCACCGAGATCGCGAACGACCGCTCGAAGGCCTTCGACCTGACGATCAAGAAGAACACCGTCGCGGTCGTCTCCGACGGCTCGGCCGTCCTCGGCCTCGGCGACATCGGCCCTGAGGCCGCGATGCCCGTGATGGAGGGCAAGGCGATGCTCTTCAAGGAGTTCGCCGGTGTCGACGCCTGGCCGATCTGCCTGGCGACCAACGACCCTGAGGAGATCATTCAGACGGTCCGCCTCCTCGCCCCGACGTTCGGCGGCATCAACCTCGAGGACATCTCGGCCCCGCGCTGCTTCCAGATCGAGGAGACGCTGAAGGCCGAGCTGGACATCCCGGTCTTCCACGACGACCAGCACGGGACCGCTGTGGTGACGATGGCAGCGCTCTTCAACGCGCTCAAGATCGTGGACAAGCCGATCGCCTCGCTGCGGGTGATGGTCCTCGGCCTCGGCGCCGCCGGCGTGGCGGTGACCAAGATGATGCTCGCGTCCGGCGTGACCAACGTGATCGGCTGCGACCGTCAGGGCGCCCTCTCCACCGAGCGCCAGGACTACGTCGCCGGTGAGATGAGCGAGATCAAGCGGTGGTACGCGGAGAACTCGAATCCCGAGTGCCTCCAGGGCTCGCCGACCGAGGTGATCGACGGCTGCGACGTTTTCATCGGGCTCTCCGGCCCGGGCCTGATCGAGGCATCGGCGCTGGAGCGCATGGCCGACGACGCGATCGTCTTCGCCATGGCCAATCCCACGCCCGAGGTCATGCCCGAGGAGGCCGAGCCGTACGTGCGGATCATGGCCACGGGCCGCTCCGACTACCCGAACCAGATCAACAACGTCCTCTGCTTTCCCGGGATCTTCCGGGGAGCGCTCGACGCTGGAGCTCCGCAGATCACCGAGGAGATGAAGCTGGCCGCAGCCCAGGGCATCGCCGAGGTCGTCGCCGACGAGGATCTCTCCGAGGACTACATCATCCCGTCGGTCTTCGATCGGGACGTCGCACCGGCGGTGGCGCGCGCCGTCGTCGAGGAGTCGCGCCGCGCCGGACTTGCCCGCGTCTCGGAGGAGACGGGCACGTTTGCCGCCATCGAGTGATCGTTAGGGTTCGCCGTCCCGGGTAGATGGGATTTGAACGTGGCGGGCACAACGACATGAGGGTCCTCATCACCGGGGCCAGCGGGATGATCGGTTCGGCGGTTGCCGACGCGCTGCTGGCGCGTGGCAACGAGGTCGTGGGCCTCAGCCGTGATCCGGCGAAGGCCCGCAGCACGAACCCGACGGTCACCTGGCACCCCTGGGAGCCCGCGACCGAGCGCCCGCCCGCGGAGGCGCTGGCGGGCATCGACACCGTCGTCAACCTGATCGGCGCGGAGATCAACCAGCGCCTGACACCGGAGGCCAAGCGCCAGATCCGCGACAGCCGCGTGCGCGCGACCAAGAACCTGGTGGACGCGATGACGGCCGCGCCCGATGGACCGAAGGTCCTGCTCAGCCAGTCGGCCGTTGGCTACTACGGCGACCGCGGCGAGGCCATGATCGACGAGTCGACCCCGCCTCGCGACGACAGCTTCCTGTCGAAGCTGGTCATCGAGTGGGAGGTCACCGCGCAGGAGGCGGCGAAGGCCGGAATCAGGGTCGTGATCACACGGACAGGCCTCGTGCTCGACCCCGAGGGCGGCCTCCTGAAGCAGCTTCTGCTCCCGTTCAAGCTCGGGGTCGGCGGCCCGCTGGCCGGCGGCCACTGGTACATGCCCTGGATCCACCGCGACGACGAGGTCGGCCTGATCCTCTGGGCGATTGAAAACGCCAGCGTGGACGGGGTGCTGAACGCCTGCGCACCCAACCCAGTGACGAACCGGGAGTTCTCGAAGGACCTCGGCAAGGTGCTGCGCCGGCCCTCGTTCGCGCCGGTGCCGAAACTGGCGCTTCGAGTGTTGCGGGGCGAGGAGCTGGCCGAGACCATCCTGGGCTCCCTGCGCGTCGTCCCGCGGCGCGCGCTTGACCTGGGCTACGAGTTCCGCTGGCCGGACCTCGAGCCCGCGCTACGGGACCTGCTCAGGAAGCCGGGCCCGTAGCCGGGTCGGCCCGGCCAACGTCGTCGATCGAGTAGGGCCCCAGCGGCGACTCGCGCTCGCCGGTGGCGAGAAACGCCTCGACCACGGATGCGCGGTCCAGGGGATCATCGGCGCGGCCGATCGCATCGAGGACGAGGGCCATGGCCTCCGCCCCGGCATCGCCCGGCTCGCCCTCTAGCGGCGCGAGCGTTCCGAAGGTGCGCGCCCCGGACGGCTGAGCCTCGGGCGGAACCTCATCCGAGCCGTCGAACGGCGCCACCAGCTCGACCGCGTCGGCGCTGGGCGAGACCTGGAGCAATCGGGCGTCGTTGGTGATGGGCAGCGAGGTGAAGGTGGTCGCGGAGTCGAGCTCGCCGATGTAGGCGATCGCGGTCGAGTCCTGCGTGGCCAGCCGGGCGTTGACCGCGGCCCGGGCCAGATGCGCATCCTCCTCGGTCGGCTCCGAGATGCTCGCTCCGGGCCCCGAGTCCAGAACCTTCGCCTCGACGGTCACGTCGGCGGCCTCCTGGCCGGCCTCGTCGAGGGCATTTCGCGCGCCCTGGGACGCGGCGAGGCCGTCGGCCGCCCCAGGCCCGCTCAGAGGCACGCTCACATAGACCGTCAGCCTCGGCTCGCCGGAGGCTTCCTCCTCGCCGCCCCCGCATCCCGCCCCGGCGAGCACGAGCGCGGCGAGGAGCACCCCGGCGGGCGCCACTCGAAGCATCAGCCGAAGAAGACCTCGACCTCGCGGTAGAGCTCCGGCGGGACCAGCTTCAGCTCCCTGGTCGCCTCGGCCAGATCCACCAGCTCGATGTCGGTCGCCCGCAGGGCGGTCATCTTGCCCCAGCTGCCCTCGTGCGCGGCGTCGATCGCGTGCAGGCCGAACCGCGTGGCCAGCACCCGGTCGAACGCCGTGGGCGTCCCGCCCCGCTGCACGTGGCCCAGCACCGTCGCCCGCGCCTCGTGCCCGGTCCGCGCCTCGATTTCGGCCTCCAGCCACTGGCCGATGCCGCCGAGTCGAACGTGGCCGAAGGCGTCGGTTGCCCCCGGGTCGGCGATCGGGAGGCCGCCGACCGGCTCGGCGCCCTCGGAGACCACGACGATCGGCGCGTACTGATCCTCGAACCGCCGCTCGATGTAGCCGCAGACCTCGCCGAGGTCAAAGGGGTGCTCCGGGATCAGAATCACGTTGGCGCCGCCGGAGAGCCCGGCATGCACCGCGATCCATCCCGCGTGGCGGCCCATCACCTCGACGATCAGGGTGCGCTTGTGGCTCTCAGCCGTAGTGTGAAGGCGGTCGATCGAGCCCATCGCGATGTTCACCGCGGTGTCGAACCCGAACGTGTAGTCGGTGGCGCCCAGGTCGTTGTCGATGGTCTTCGGAACGCCGACCACGCGCACGCCCGCCTCATGCAGCCGCGTCGCGACCCCCAGCGTGTCCTCGCCACCGATCGCGATCAGGCCGTCGACGCCGTCGCGCTCCAGGTTCGCCCTCACGCGGTCGAGCCCGTCGTCCTCCTTCACGGGGTTGGTCCGTGAGGAGCCCAGGATCGTGCCGCCACGCGGCAGGATCCCCCGGACGTCGGCGATCTCGAGCGGCTGTGATGCACCCTCCAGCGGCCCACGCCACCCGTCGCGATAGCCAACGAACTCGTGCCCGTACTCGGCGACGCCCTTGCGGACGATCGCCCGGATCACCGCATTCAGCCCCGGGCAGTCGCCGCCTCCTGTGAGCACTCCCAGTCGCACGCCGCCCAAGATACGCAGTGGGCATTACCCTCGCAGCCCCAGCTCTCCGAGGAGGAATCACCCTTGCCGCACACCAGCCCACATCCAAGCGTCGAGATCCCCGACACGGACATCGCGGCGTACGTGCTGGACGGGGTCCCCGACGACGACACGGTGGTCTTGGTCGACGGCCCATCCGGCCGCGAGATCACGGGCTCGGACTTCCGCAGCGCGGTCGCGGCGCTCGCGTCCGGCCTCGCCCAGCGGGGCATCGGCCGCGGTGACGTGGTGGCCCTCTACATGCCAAACATCCCCGAGTACGCGATCGCGTTCCACGGCGTCTGCGCTGCGGGCGCCACCAACACCACCGCGAATCCGCTCTACACGGCGCGGGAGCTGACCCACCAGCTGAAGGACTCGGCCGCGAAGCTGCTTGTCACGGTGCCACCGTTCCTGGACGTCGCGAACGAGGCGGCGGAGGCGGCCGGCGTCGAGGGGGTATTCGTTGTCGGCGAGGCGGAGGGAGCGACGCCGTTCACCGAGCTCTTTGGTGACCCCGCGCAGGCCCCGGCGCCAGAGCTCGATCCCGGCGAGGACCTCGCTGTGCTCCCCTATTCCAGCGGCACAACTGGCCTGCCGAAGGGCGTGATGCTCACGCACCGCAACCTCGTCGCGAACCTCGTCCAGACGAATGCCGCGCTCGCCCCGGGCCGCGAGGACGTTCTGATCGCCGTTCTCCCCTTCTTCCACATCTACGGGCAGACCGTGATCATGAACCTGGGGCTTCGAGCGGGGGCGAAGATCGTGACCATGCCCCGCTTCGACCTCGAGCAGTTTCTCGGGCTCATCTCCGAGCACCGGGTTACGCTCGCCTATGTGGTGCCGCCGATCGCGCTCGGCCTCGCGAAGCACCCCGCCATCGACGACGCCGATCTCTCCTCCCTGGAGCTGATCATGTCGGGCGCGGCGCCGCTGGGCACGGACCTCGCGACCGCGGTGGCCAAGCGAGTGGACTGCCCAGTGCTCCAGGGGTACGGAATGACCGAGACCAGCCCCGTGACGCACCTGATGCCCACGGAGCAGAGCGAGGGCCGGGGCGGCAAGATCGGCGTCCCCCTTCCCGACACCGAGGCACGGATCGTCGATCCCGAGTCTGGCGAGGAAGCCGATCGCGGAGAGCTGTGGATCCGTGGCCCGCAGGTGATGAAGGGCTATCTCAACAACGCCGAGGCGACCGCGGACACCATCGACGACGACGGCTGGCTCCACACCGGTGACATCGCCGAGGTGGACTCCGACGGCCACTTCGAGATCGTCGACCGGCTGAAGGAGCTCATCAAATACAAGGGCTTCCAGGTCCCGCCGGCGGAGCTCGAGGCGCTCCTCCTGTCCCACCCTTCGATCTCCGACGCCGCGGTGATCGGCATACCGGACGAGGAGGCCGGCGAGCTACCCAAGGCCTTCGTCGTGGCGGGCGATGACGTAACCGACGAGGAGATCATGGACTTCATCGCCGAGCAGGTCTCGCCGCAGAAGCGGATCCGTCTGGTCGAGCGCATCGACGAGGTCCCGAAGTCGGCCTCCGGGAAGATCCTGCGCCGGGTGCTCGCCCAGCGCGACTGAGAGCGGGCCGGGCTAGGTGTCCGGGCGCAGGCGCTTCAGCATCGGCTGGGCCCAGCGGTCGAGCACGCCGTTGCAGAGCACGAACAGGAAGATCAGCGTGCTGACGGTGCCGCCGAGCCCGAAGGCGAAGGCGACCATGAAGCACGCGGCCCCGACGATGGCGAAGATCAGCATCCGCATCGGCGGGAGCCTATCTCAGCGGCCCGCGGCGAGCGCTTCGCGCGTCGCCTGAAGAAACTCGCGGACGGCGCCCGCCGCCACGGCGGAATCGGCCGCCTCGGCCACGGCCCGGACGAGCCGGGTGCCGATGATCACGCCGTCGGCAACGGCGCCCACCTCGGCGGCCTGCTCAGGAGTGCCGATGCCGAACCCGACGGCCACGGGGGCATCCGCCTCCGCCTTCGCCGCCTCGACGAGGCCGGCGAGATGCTCGGGGAGCACGTCGCGTTCGCCCGTTGTACGCGTGTCCGAGACCAGGTAGATGAAGCCCTTCGCGGCCGCGCAGATCTCGCGGCGGCGCTCAGGCGGCGTCGTGGGTGCCACCAGAGGCACGAACGCGAGCCCATGGCCGTCGAGCGCTGCGCGCACATCGCCCGCCTCCTCGGGAGGGAGATCCGGCACGATCGCACCCGCGATGCCGCGGGACTCGAGCTCGCCGGCGAACTCCTCCGGCCCGCGTGTGAGCACCATGTTCGCGTAGACCATCAGCACGATGGGCACCTCGGTGGCGCGGGTGGCCGCCAGTTCGAGCACCGAGTCGAGATTGGCGCCGGCCCTCAGGGCGGCCGTGGCAGCGGAGTGGATCACAGGGCCGTCGGCCAGCGGATCGGAGAACGGCACGCCGAGCTCGATCACGTCCGCTCCGCACTCCGCGTACGCGGCCAGCACGTCGGTGGAGATCTCGGCGTCCGGGAAGCCGCCCATGAGGTAGGGCATCAGGGCTGCCCGCCCCTCATCCCGGGCCGCCCGGAAGGCCGCGGCGATCCGCTCGGCGCCCGCGGTCAAGCTGGTCTCAGCCATCCAGCTCGTCCAGCAGGCTCGTGACCTCCGCCATGTCCTTGTCCCCGCGGCCCGACAGGCAGAGGACGTCGAAGCCATCACTGATGTGGTCGTCCGCCAGTAGCCAGGCGATCGCGTGCGCCGGCTCGAGGGCTGGGACGATCCCCTCGAGGCGGGCAAGCTCCCGGAACGCGCGGAGCGCGTCGGCGTCGGTGACCGCCTCATAGCGCGCACGGCCGAGGTCGCGCAGATGTGCGTGCTCGGGACCGACGCCCGGGTAGTCGAGACCGGCCGAGACGGAATGCGCCTCCAGGATCTGGCCCTCGGCGTCGGCGAGGATCGAGGACAGCGCACCGTGGAGCACACCGGTCCGGCCCGCGGCGAGCGAGGCTCCGTGGCGGGTGCCGTCGAGGCCCTCTCCCGCGGCCTCGATCCCGATCAGCTCGACCGGGTCGTCAATGAACGCGTAGAAGGCGCCGATCGCGTTCGAGCCGCCGCCGACGCACGCGATGACACGCTCCGGAAGGGCGCCCTCGGCGGCCAGGGCCTGCGCCCGTGCCTCGTCTCCGATCACGCGCTGGAGATCGCGCACGAGAGCCGGGTACGGAGCCGGTCCGACCGCCGACCCGATGATGTAGTGCGTGCCACCCACGTTGGTGACCCAGTCGCGGATCGCCGCGCTAACGGCCTCCTTCAGCGTCCTGGCACCGGCCTCCACGCCGGCGACCTCCGCCCCCAGGAGGCGCATGCGCTCGACGTTGGGCGCCTGCCGGCGCATGTCCTCGGTTCCCATGTAGACCACGCATTCCTGGCCCATGAGCGCGCACGCGGTGGCAGTGGCGACGCCGTGCTGGCCGGCGCCCGTCTCGGCGATCACGCGCGGCTTGCCCATCCGCTTGGCGAGGAGCGCCTGGCCGACGGCGTTGTTGATCTTGTGGGCGCCGGTGTGGTTCAGGTCCTCGCGCTTGAGGTAGACCCGACGGCCCACACGCTGGGAGAGGCGCTCGGCGAGGTAGAGCGGGCTTGGGCGGCCCACGAAGTCATGGAGAAGCCGATCGAGCTCGCCGCGGAAGGTCTCGTCCTCGCGCGCCTCGACCCAGGCCGCGCTGAGCTCGTCGAGCGCAGCCATCAGCACTTCGGGGACGAACCGCCCGCCGTAGGGGCCGAAGCGCTCCTGCACGCCGTCCACGCCGCTCCCGGCGGCGCCGGAGGGACCCGGGGCGCTCATGCGGCCGCGTCCTCGGGAACCTCGGGTGGCGCCTCAGGCACTGCCTCCGCCTCGGCGGAGTCGATCTGCGCGTTCTCGATGAAGGCCGCCATCAGCGAATGATCCTTTACGCCGGGCTCGGATTCGACACCGCTGGCGAGGTCCACCGCGTAGGGCCGGATCTCGGCGACGGCGCCCGCGACGTTGCCCGGGTCGAGTCCACCCGAGAGGACGAACGGGATCTGCGCGCGGCGCCCGCCGAGCAACTTCCAGTCGAAGCGCTCGCCCGTCCCACCGGGGGCATCGGGGCGGTGCGCGTCGAACAGATGAAGGTTCGTGCGAAAGGCCTCGGCGGCCTGGATGTCTGCCGAGCTGCGCACTCGGAAGGCCTTCATGACCTTGAGGCCGGTGCGGCGGGCAGCCTCCCGGCAGAACGCGGGCCCCTCGTCGCCGTGGAGCTGGAGCATCGTGAGCGACTCGTCCTCGGCCGCCTTCACGACCGCGTCGAGCGGTGGGTTCACGAACACGCCGACAACCTCGACGAGGCGGCGCAGCTCGGCGCCGATCTCGGCGGCGACGCCGCTGTCGACTCGCCGGGGGCTTGGGTCGTGATGGATCAGCCCCACCGCCCACGCGCCGAGGCGCGCGGCCTCCCGCGCGTCCTCGAGCCTCGTGATGCCACAGAACTTCACCCGCATGCGCCACAAGCGTGGCACACGCGGGATCAGTCCTGGGTCCCCTGGCTACGGTGTTGCGTTGGCCGGGCGGTCGCCCAATTCGACGGTCACGTCGCGCTCCTCACCCTTGCGGGAGAGCGTGAGCTCGACGTCGTCGCCGGGCTGGAGGCCGTTGACCACGGCGATTACATCGTCCATGCCGGTGACGTCCTCACCGTTGACCGCGACGATCGCGTCGCCGCCCGCGGTGAGCGGCTGGCCGCCGATGGTCACCTCGGCCGAGCCGGCCTCGATGCCGGCCTCATCGGCCGGACCGTCCGGCACGATGTCCTGGACGAGCGCACCCTGATCGTCCGACAGGTTCAGCACGTCGGCGATCTCGGGCGTGATGTCGGCGCCCGTGATCCCCAGGAACGCGTGCTCGACCTCACCGTCCTCGAGGATCTGGTCGGCGACGTCCTTCGCCGTGTTGATCGGAACCGCGAAACCGATCCCGACGTTCCCCTGGCCACCGGCCGACTCGATCTGGGAGTTGATGCCGACGACGCGCCCCGCGGCATCGAGCAGCGGGCCGCCCGAGTTGCCGGGGTTGATGGGCGCGTCCGTCTGGATCGCGTCGGAGATGGTGAAGCCGTTTGGCGCGTTGATCTCGCGCTGGATGCCGGAGACGATCCCTGCCGTCGCCGTGTTGTCGAGGCCGAACGGGTTGCCGATCGCGACCGCCGGATCGCCGACGGAGACGCCCTCGGAGTCCGCCAGCTCGAGCGACTGCAGCCCGCCCTCCGGCGGATCGACCTCGAGCAGTGCGACGTCGGTGGAGGCGTCGCTGCCCAGCACCTTGGCGTCCAGCGTCTCGCCGTCCTCGCCGCCGAGCTTGACCTCGACGCTCTCGGCGCCCTCGACCACGTGGGCGTTGGTCATCAGGTGCCCCTCGTCGTCGATGACGAAGGCCGAGCCCGTGGCGGTGCCGCCGCGCGGCTCGGGGCCGAACGGGCTGAGGCCCTCCGGCTGCTGGCCGGTGTCGCCGAGCGTGGCGCTCACGAAGCCGACGCTGGGCACGCTGCGCCGGTAGATCTCGTTGACGCTGAGGCCCTCCGTGTCGTCGTCGGCCGCCGGTTCCGTGAGCGGCGCGGCGGCGAGGGCCGGGGCGTCTCCGTCATCGTCGTCCGTGTCGATCCAGCCCGCGCTGATCGCGGTCAGGCCGAGGACGGCGACGACGAAGCCGCCGAGAAGTGCAGAAGCAAATGGGGTGCGCAGAGCGCTCTTGATCGAGTTCATCGCCCGATCCTGCGTGGGGCCCGTGAACGCAGCCCAAACGGCCGGTAAAGGGGGCGTAAGAGTTGGCGGCGGGCCTACGGGGCGTCGCGGGGGATCTGGTGCTCGGATGAGGCGCGCTCGAGGTAGTGCTCGCGGGTGGCCTCGTCGTCGCCGGTCAGCTCCCGCACACCCGCCTCCGGGTCGGGGGCCCGCATGAGCGCCTCGCCGACCAGGACGGCGTCCACGCCGATCTCCTCCAGCTCGTCCAGCTGCTCGGCGCTCGAGTAGCCCGACTCGGAGACGACGGTCTTGCCCGCGGGGACGTCGGTGATGAGCTCCTGGGTGCGCCTGACATCGACCGTCAGGTCCTTCAGGTTGCGGTTGTTGATCCCCAGCACATCGGCTCCGATCGCGAGAGCACGCTCCAGCTCGGGCTCGTCGTGGACCTCGACAAGGCAGTCGAGGTCGAGGGTGCGAGCCTCCTCGTGCAGAAGGGAGAGGTCATCGTCGTCGAGGGCGGCGACGATGAGCAGCACGGCGTCGGCGCCGTTGACCGCGGCCTCGGCGAGCTGGTACGGGTCGACCACGAAGTCCTTCCGCAGAATCGGCAGGCCGGAGGCGGCCCGGGCGGCGCGGAGGTCGTCGAGGGTGCCGCCGAAGTTCTGCTCGTCGGTGAGGATCGAGAGGGCAGCCGCGCCGCCCCGCTCGTAGGCGCGCACGATCTCGGCGACTCCGGCGGCCCCGCCGATCTCGCCCGCGCTGGGCGAGCGGCGCTTGAACTCGGCGATCAGCGACAGGCCTGGGCGGACGAGGGCTTCGTTGAAGGGCCGGGCGCCCCCCGCGGTTCCAATCTGGTCGTGCAACTCCGCGATCGGCACCGCCTGACGGCGGCGCTCGACGTCCTCTCTCGCGGCGGCGACCAGCGCTTCCAGCGTGCTCATCCGGCGGAGAGGCTAGCGCTGGTCTCGACCAGACGTTCGAGAACTCCCTTGGCGGCCCCGGAGTCGAGCGACTCCTGCGCCTTGGCGACGCCGCCCGACAGGTCCTCGGCGGCGCCCGCCGCGAGGATCGCGGCGCCCGCATTCAGCACGACGACGTCGCGGGCGGGACCGGCCTCGGCGTCGAGGACGCGCCGGACGACGCCCGCGTTCTCGACCGGACTGCCGCCGGCGATCGCCGCAAGCTCACCGCCCTGGAGCCCGACGTCGGCGGGGCCGGCGAACCACTCCTTCGTGGAGCCATCCGCCACCTCGATCACCCGCGTCGTGCCCTCCACTGACAGCTCGTCGAGCCCGTCCTCGGCGCGGACCACCAGAGCGCGCTCGCACCCCAGGCTGAGGAGCGCCTCGGCGATGGTCTCCTGGTAGCGGCGGTCGGAGACACCGACGAGCTGGCGGGTGGCACCCGCCGGATTGGTGAGCGGGCCGAGGAAGTTGAAGATCGTCCGCACCGCCAGCTCCTTGCGAACCGGGACGACGTGCTTCATCGCGGCGTGATGGAGCGGGGCGAACATGAACCCGAAGCCCACGTCGTCGATGCATTTCGCGACACCCGCGGGGTCGAGGTCGATCTTCACCCCGAGCGCCTCGAGGAGATCCGCCGATCCGGACCGGCTGGTGTTGGAGCGGTTGCCGTGCTTGGCGACCGCGCACCCGGCGCCGGCCGCTACCAGGGCTGCGGTGGTCGAGATGTTGAAGGTCGAGGGCCCTCCCCCGGTCCCGGCCGTGTCCACCAGGTCGTCGCGCTGCGGCTCGACGCCCGCGGCCAGGCGCCGCATCGTCCGCGCGAGGCCGGCGAGCTCGGCGACCGTCTCCCCCTTCGCGCGCAGCGCGATCAGGAAGCCGGCCGTCTGGACCTCGCTCGAGCGGCCCTCCATGATCTCGTCGAGGACAGCGGTCGCGTGGTCGGCCGTGAGGCTCTCGCCGCTAGCGACGGCGTCGATTGCGCGGGTGACGATCTCGTTGGGCATCAGGCGGCGCCGTTCGTGCTGAGGAAGGTCCGGAGCATGTCCTTGCCGAGTGGGGTGAGCACAGACTCGGGGTGGAATTGAACTCCCTGTGCCGGAAGTGAGCGGTGGCGGACCGCCATCACGACCTCGCCCAGCGCGGCCGTCCGCTCGAGGTCAGCCGGCAGATCGGGATCGGCCACCAGCGAGTGGTAGCGCCCGCCGACGAGCGGGCTGGGCAGACCGTCGAACACGCCCGAGCCGTCGTGCTCGATCTCCGCATCCTTGCCGTGGATCGGCTCGCCCCGGATCGTCCGGCCGCCGAAGGCCTCGACCATCGCCTGGTGGCCCAGGCAGACGCCCAGCGTGGGCACGCCCGCCTCGGGGAAGGCCCGCGCCGCCTCGATCGACGTCCCCGCGTCGGCCGGCGTGCACGGCCCCGGCGAGATCACCAGGCGGTCCGCTCCCCGATCGAGGAGCTCCGCGACCGGGACGTCGTCGTTGCGGACGACGTCGACGGTCGCCCCGAGCTCGCCCAGGTACTGGACGAGGTTGTACGTGAAGGAGTCGTAGTTGTCGATGACTAGGACGTTCATGGCCAATCGGGCTGTTCCGCCGCGAGCTCGATCGCCTTGAACACGGCGGTCGCCTTGTTCACGCTCTCCTGGTACTCGTACTCCGGCTTGGCGTCGGCGACGGTGCCGCCCCCCGCCTGCACGTGAACCCGACCGTCCTTGACGACGACGGTCCTGATGTGGATCGCGGTGTCGAGGTCACCGTTGAAGCCCAGGTAGCCGATCGCGCCTCCGTACGAGCAGCGCTTGTGTGGCTCGAGCTCGTCGATGATCTCCATCGCCCGCACCTTCGGCGCGCCGGAGAGCGTGCCGGCGGGCAGGGTGGCGCGCAGCGCGTCGACGGCGCTGACCCCCTCGCGGAGGGTGCCGGAGACCTGGCTCACGATGTGGAGGACGTGCGAGTAGACCTCGACTTCCATGAACTCGTCGACCGTCACGGACCCGTACTCGCTCACACGGCCGAGGTCGTTTCGGCCGAGGTCCACGAGCATCACGTGCTCAGCGCGTTCCTTCGGGTCGGCGAGGAGCGCCTCCGCGTTCCGCCGGTCCTCGTCGGGGCTCGCGCCGCGCGGATAGGTGCCCGCGATGGGCCGGGTCTCGACCCTGCCGTCGATGACCTTGATCAACGGCTCGGGCGACGCGCCGGCCAGCTGGAAGTCCTCGAAGTCGAGGAAGTACATGTACGGGGAAGGGTTGATCGTGCGCAGCCCGCGGTAGATCGAGAACGCGTCGGCCGGCTGGGGGGCCGAGAACCGCTGCGAGGGAACGACCTGAAAGGCGTCGCCGGCGTGGACGTACTCGACGATGCGCGAGACGTTCGCCTCGAACTCCTCGCGGGTGACGTTCGATTCGTACTCCGCCGCCTCGGCCGCCGCCCCCGTCGTGACCGGCACCGGCGCGCGCAGGGCCGCGCGGGCCTCGGCGACGAGCGCCGCGGTGTCGGTGCCCTCCGAGAAGGGAAACGCGATCAGGCTCAGCTCGTGCTTGAAGTGGTCGAAGACCACCATCAGCTCGCACACCATCAGCGCCATGTCCGGCAGGCCCAGCGGATCGGGGTTGGGCTCGGCGAGCCGCTCCACCGTGCGGACGAGGTCGTAGCCGAAGAAGCCGACGGCGCCGCCCTGGAACGGCGGCATCCCCTCCGGCATCTCCACCGGATAGCTGTCCACGAGCTCGGCGGCCAGCGCGTAAGGGTCGCCGGCATCTCCGAGCGACCAGCGCACGGTCCGGTCGGGGCGGAGCCCGATGAAGGAGTAGCGGCCCTGGCGGCCCTGCTCGGCCGACTCCAGCAGGTACGCCGGGCCCTCGAACGCGGCGCGCAGCTTCAGGAAAGCGGAGACCGGCGTTTCGCAGTCGTCGATGTGCCGCTCCACGAGCGGCACGACGCCCGCCTCAGCGGCGACGGGCATTGAGCGTCTCCATGACCGCGCTGAGCGGCACGTCGCGCGAGCGCAGCAGCACCTGGAGGTGGTAGATCACGTCTGCGGCCTCCTCGGCGACCCGCTCGTCCGACTCGGACTCCGCGGCGCGCGCCACCTCGTCGGCCTCCTCGCGCACCTTCGCCCCGATGCGGGCGGGATCGTCCAGCAGCTCGACCGTGTAGGAGCCCTCCGGCCGCTCGTCCGCCCGCGCTGCGAGCGTGCGCTCGAGCGCGGCGGACGCTTCGTGCGCGGCGGGCGCAGGAGCCTTAGCGTTCTCGATGTCCCGGTGAAAGCACGAGCGCTCACCGGTGTGACAGGCGGGGCCGGCCGGATCGACCAGCGCCACCAGCGCGTCCGCATCGCAGTCGAAGCGCAGCTGGCGAAGCGCTTGGGTATTGCCCGACGTCTCGCCCTTGTGCCAAAGCTCCTGGCGGGAGCGGCTCCAGAAATGCATCTCCCCACGCTCGCGTGTGAGCCGGAGCGCCTCCGCGTTCATGTACGCCAGCGTGAGGACCTCGCCCGTCGCGTAATCCTGGACCACGCACGGGACCAGCCCGTTCTCGTCGAAGGAGATCTCGGTTTCCTCGTCGCTGCCCATGGCTGCGGGAGTTTAGGCTGACGTGGATGGTGCTCGACCTGGTTTCCGCGGCAGCGACGGTCGATCAGCCGTATCTGCTCGAGGCACGCCAAATGCAGGCGCTCTCGCTGGGCGTTCACATCCCGCTGGTGTGCTTCGGCCTCGCCTTCCCGGCGATGGTGCTCTTCACCGAGTGGCTCTACAACCGCACGGGCGACCCCGTCTACAGGACGCTGGCCAAGCGCTGGTCGAAGGTGATGCTGATCCTGTTCGCCGTCGGGGTTGTGACGGGAACGATCCTCTCGTTCGAGCTCGGGCTGTTGTGGCCGGGGTTCATGGAGCAGTGGGGCGAGGTCTTCGGGTTCGCCTTCGCGATCGAGGGCCTGTTCTTCTTCTGCGAGGCGATCTTCATCGCGATCTACGTCTATGGGTGGGACCGCCTCCCTCCCCGGGCGCATTTCCTGAGCGGCATACCGATCGCGATCTCGGGAGTGGGCGGGTCGATGTCCGTCATCGCCGTCAACGGGTGGATGAACAACCCGCAGGGCTTCGACCTGAACTCGAGCGGGGAGGTCACGGATGTGCGCCCGTTCGAGGCGCTGTTCAACCCGAACCTCTGGCACGAGGAGGTCCACATGTACCTGGCGGGGTTCATCGTCGCCGGGGCGCTGGTGGCCTCCGTGTACGCGGTCGCGTGGCTGCGAGGACGGCGCGACCGCTACCACCGCGCAGGGCTGATCATTCCGCTCGCGGTCGTGGCGCTCGCGGCCCCCGCGCAGCTCATCATCGGCGACTGGGCGGCCCGCACCGTCGCGAAGGAGCAGCCGATCAAGCTCGCGGCGATGGAGGGCCTCGACAAGACCACCAAGGGAGCCGGCCTCACCCTGGGAGGCATCTACTTCGATGGCGGGGTGAAGGGCGGCGTGACGATCCCCGACGCCCTGTCGCTGCTCGCCGATCACGATCCAAGCGCGACGATCGAGGGCCTCGACACGGTGCCGGCGAAGGACCGGCCGCCGGTGGGCTGGGTGCGCAACTCGTTCCAGCTGATGGTCTTCATCGGCACGGCGCTCGCGGGTCTCGCCGCCTGGTTTCTGTGGATGAGGTGGCGGCGCGGGTCGCTGCCGTCGACCAAGTGGTTCTACCGGGCGGTCGCCGTGGCCGGGCCGCTATCGGTGGTGGCGCTGATCTCGGGCTGGATCGTTACCGAGGTCGGACGCCAACCATGGATCGTCTACGAGCTCATGCGCACCGAGCAGGCCGTGACGGGCGCGGAGGGCATCCCGATCGGCTACGCGACCCTCGTGATCGTGTACATCGGGCTCGCCTCGGTTGTCCTCTTCATGCTCAGGCGCCTCGCGCGGACCCCGCCTGAGATCGAGGCCGCGCCGGGCGCGCCCGATATCGAGGTGCTCCCCTGATGCTGGCCGACCTCGCGCTCGCGGTTCTCGTTATCGGCCTGGCGGCTTACGCCGTGCTGGCCGGGGCCGACTTCGGCGCCGGGTTCTGGGATCTGACCGCCGGCGGCGCGGAGCGCGGCTCGCGCATTCGCGGCTTGGTGAAGCAGTCGATGGGGCCCGTATGGGAGGCAAACCACGTCTGGCTGATCCTGGTGCTCGTGGTGATGTGGACGTGCTTTCCCAAGGCCTTCGGGCCGATCATGGAAACCCTCTACGTGCCGATCTTCATCGCGGCGGTCGGGATCATCTTCCGCGGCGCCGCTTTCGCTCTGCGCGGGGAGGCCGCGACGATCGCCGAGGCCCGGGCGCTCGGCGCGACGTTCGCCCTGTCGTCGGTGCTGGTGCCGTTCTTCCTCGGCTGTGCCGTGGGAGCGGTAGCGGCGGGAGAGGTACCGGTGGATGGCAACCCGAGCGATCCGTTCGGAGCCTGGACGGGCGCGGTCGCCCTGTTCTCCGGAGCGCTAGCGGTCGTCACGGGCCTCTACATCGCCGCGATCTTCCTCGCGGCCGACGCCGCACGCGCCGGCATGCCGGACCTCGTCGAGGCGTTCCGCAAGCGGGCCCTGGGATCGGCCGTGGTGGCCGGCGCTCTCGCCGTCGCGGGCCTGGTGGTCGTCGAGTCCGACGCGCCCGATCTCTTCGACGGGCTCACCTCGGGCGGCGGGCTGGTCATGGTTATCGCCTCCGCCATCGCCGGAGCGCTCACGCTCGGATTGGTCTGGACCCGCAGATTCGAGCCGGCGCGCTACTCCGCCGGAATCGCCGTGGGCGCCGTGATCGCCGGCCTGGCCCTGGCGATGAGCCCCTACTTCCTCCCGGGCGAGCTGACGTTCGACGACGCGGCGGCCGGAGACCCCACGATGATCGCGACGCTGATCGCGGTGGCGCTGGCCCTGTGCGTGATCGTCCCCTCGCTCGCCTACCTGTATCGGCTGAAGCTGCGCGGTGAGGTCGGGATGGAGTTCCACCCGATCGGATCCTCCGGCGAGGAGTCCGAGCGATGACGCGTCCCCACATCGCAGCCGCCTGCTTCATCGTCGGCTGCCTGCTCGTGTTCCTGATCGACCTGGGCATCGCCCGGGCGATCGGCGTGCCACTGATCTTCACCGGCATCCTGCTCGGCGTGGCGTCGATCGCAACGCCGGCGTTCCTGGAGGGCGACCGGCAGCAGTAGCCGCTACTCGATGCCCAGGCGGTCGAGGGCGCCGTCGTCGCGCCGCCACCGGTCGCGCACGCGGACCTCGAGGTCCAGGAAGACCTGCCCGCCCAGCTCGCGCTCGACCTCGCCGCGGGCTCCGGTGCCGATCTCACGGATCATGCTGCCGCCCTTGCCGATCAGGATTCCCTTCTGGGACTCGTTCTCCACCCAGATCTGGGCCTGCACGTCGCGCAGCCCGTCGTCGCGCTCGCTCACGTCCGTGACGATGACCTCGACCGCGTGGGGGATCTCCTCCCGGGTGCGCTTCAGGACCTGCTCGCGGATCAGCTCGGCCAGGTGGAGCTCGCTGGGACGGTCGGTCCGGTCCTCGGGCGGGTAGAGCAGCGGGCCGTCGGGGACCAGCTCGGCGAGGCGTGCCGCGAGCTCGGCCAGCCCCTCGCCCGACCGCGCGCTGATCGGGAACACCTCATCCACCGCCTTCAGCTCGGCCACGGCGGCGAGGACCTCCGTGATCTCGCCGGGCCCGACACGGTCGATCTTGTTGACGGCGCAGACGACCGGCGCACCGGCGTCGTCGCCCGAACGCGCGCCGAGGATCGCGTTCGCGATGAAGCGATCGCCGGGGCCCACCCCCTGCTCGGCGTTCACCAGCAGGAGGACGACGTCGGCGTCGGCGAGCTCGTGCTCGACCCGGCGCTGCATCCGCTGCGTCAGACGGTCGCGCGGGCGCTGCACCCCGGGGAGGTCCACGAGGACGAGCTGCCAATCGAGCCCGGCGTCGGTCGCGATGCCTCGCACCGCCCGCCTGGTTGTCTGCGGGCGGTCGGAGACGATCGCGACCTTCGTGCCCACGATCGCGTTGACCAGCGTGGACTTGCCGACGTTGGGCCGCCCGGCGAGGCCGACGAACCCGGCTCGGCTCACCGCAGCGCTCTCAGGACCGTCGCCTGGAGCTCGAGCATCTCGCCCGCGTCCGTCTCGTGGTCGTAGCCGCAGAGGTGAAGCACGCCATGGACGACCGCCTCCGGCATGTCGGCCGTGTGCTCCGGGCAGATCACCACGTCGCCCAGCTCGCGGGGGCCCGCGACGTCCTCGGTCCCGTCGATCGGGAACGACAACACGTCGGTCGGCTCGTCGAGCCCGCGATGAGCGCGATTGAGCTCGCGGATCCGATCGGAGCCGACGAGCTCCATGCCGACGTGGCCTTCGTCGATCCCGGCGGCAGCAAGCGCCGCCTTCGCCGCGTCGCGCAGCTCCGGCGGGACATCACGCAGGTCGATCAAGAACCCAGATCACTGCTCAGTTGCCGTCGCGCTCGGCGTACTCGCCGTAGGCGGCGACGATGCGCTGCACGAGCTGGTGGCGGACCACGTCGTCGGATCCGAAGCGGACGAAGCTGATGTCGCTGACCGCAGCGAGAATCTCGCCGACGATGACGAGGCCGGAGCGCTGGTCTCGCGGCAGGTCGATCTGCGTGATGTCGCCGGTGACCACCATCCTGGAGCCGAAGCCCAGCCGGGTGAGGAACATCTTCATCTGCTCGGGCGTGGTGTTCTGAGCTTCGTCCAGGATCACGAACGCATCGTTGATCGAGCGGCCGCGCATGAAGGCCAGCGGCGCGACCTCGATCACGTCGCGCTCCAGGTAGGTCGCGACCTTCTCCGGGTCGAGCATGTCGTAGAGCGCGTCGAAGAGCGGGCGCAGGTACGGATCCACCTTGGCCTGGATGTCACCCGGGAGGAAGCCCAGGCGCTCTCCGGCCTCGACCGCGGGGCGGGTGAGGATGATGCGGCTGACGTCCCGCGACTCGAGGGCCGCGACGGCGGCCGCGACGGCGAGGAACGTCTTGCCCGTACCGGCTGGGCCGATCCCGAACGTGATCGTGTTGGAGCGGATCGAGTCGACGTAGCGCTTCTGGTTGACCGTCTTCGGCGCGACCTTGGTGGCCCGGTGGCTCCAGATCGTGTCCTCGAGGATCTCCGCGGCGCGCACGGGCTCATCGGAGGCGCCGCTGACCACGTCGACGGTGGCCGGCGCGAGATCGTGGCCGCGCTCTACAAGGCCGACCAGTTCGTCGACGATGGTCGCGGCGTCGCGGACGTCCGCGTCCGCGCCGTCGAGGGTGAGGACGTTGCCGCGCAGGAAGACGTCGCAGCCCAGCCGGCCCTCGAGCTCGCGAAGGACGGAGTCCTCGGAGCCCGCCAGCTCGGCGGCCGTGTCGTTGTCCAGGGTGAGCTGCCTGCGGGCCAATGCTCGTTACGCCGTGAGGCGCTCCTTGACCATGGCGCTGACCCGCCCGCCGTCGGCGCGGCCCGCGACCTTGCCCATCACGATGCCCATGGCCTTGCCCATGTCCTGCGGTCCGGCGGCGCCGGACTCGGCGATGGCGCCGTCGACCAACTCGCCCAGCTCCTCGTCGGAGAGCTCCGCCGGCAGGTAGCCCTCAATCAGCTCGGCCTCGGAGCGCTCCGCGGCCTCGCGTTCGGCCGAGCCCCCGTCCGCGTAGGCATCCGCGGCCTCGAGGCGGCGCTTGCGCTCGCGCCGGAGCACCGCGACCTCGTCGTCGCCGCCGTCCTTGAGGTCCTTCTGGAGCGCGTCGGCGACAAGGCGCAGGGCATTCACCCGGTCGCGCTCGCCGGCCTTCATCGCCACACGTGTGTCGGCCTGAACCTGTTCGAGAATGGCCATGGGATAAGCCTAGCCGTGGTGCCGATTACCGCTCGGACAGCCCCTAGAGCTCGACGTGCTCCACGTCGCCCAGCGGCATCTGCAGGAAGCGGGTTCCGAGCTCGCGGAACGAGGCGACGTCGCCGGAGCAGAGGAAGCTGTAGGTGCCCTCGGCGTACTCGTGGGCGTCCGCGCCGGCGGCCTCCAGAACACGCTGGGCGCTCGCGGCCAGCGCGTGGCCCGCTGTGACAAGCCGCACGTCGCGGCCGAGGAAGCGCTGGAGCATGGGAGCGACGAGCGGGTAGTGCGTGCAGCCCAGGATCACCGTGTCGACGTCGGCCTCCTGGAGCGGGGCGCACGCCGCTCGTGCCGTCTCCATGACGCCCTCGTCGAAGGGGAAGCCGTTCTGGATGATCGGTGCGAGGTCGGCCGAGGCGACCTCGGTGATCTCCAGGTCGCCTCGCTGCGCCTCGAGCGCCCGGCGATAGGCGCCTCGCTCCACCGTTGCCGGAGTCGCCAGGACGCCGACCCGCCCCGACGCCGTGATCGCCGCCGCGATCTCGGCCTCGGGCTTGATCACGGCGATCACCTCCACCCCACGCTCGGCGGCGATCCCGCGGGCCGTCTGAAAGCCCGCGGCCGCGGCCGAGTTGCATGCGATCACGACGAGCTTGGCACCGCGCTCGAGCAGGAACTCCGTGCTCCGGGCGACGCACTCCCGCAGGTCGGCCTCCGTTCGGGTGCCGTAGGGGAAGCGGGCCGAGTCCCCCAGGTAGACGTAGTCCTCCTCGGGCAGCGAGACCAGGAACTCGTGCAGCACGGTCAGGCCGCCGACCCCGGAGTCGAACACGGCTATCGGCAGCTCACGAGCGGTGCTCATGCGGGCTCCAGTGCCAGCGCGGACCAGTCGCCCGAGTCGCGGCGTGTGCGGACCCGAAGGTGGGCTCGCTCGAACGCCTCGGTGACCTGCTCCGCCTGCGTGGCGAGGAGGCCTGAGCAGACCAGCAGCCGAGGAACCCAGTCCTCCCGTCCGGCGATCATCGCGGCGACCTCGGTGAGCAGCGGCGCGGTGAGGTTCGCGATGACGGTCTCGCCAAGCGGGGGCACATCCTCGCGGAGGTTCGCCCGGAGGACCTCGATCTCGACGCCATTGAGGGCGGCATTATCACGAGCGGCCTCGACCGCCGCCTCCTCGCTGTCGACGCCGAGGACGGGGTCCCACCCGAGCTTCGCCGCTGCGATCGCCAGGACGCCCGAACCGGTTCCGAGATCCACGGCCGTCCCGCGTGCCTCACCCGCATCGGCCACCTGGGCCAGAAGCTCGATCGACATGCGGGTCGTGGGATGCGCGCCGGTCCCGAACGCCTGGCCGGGGTCGACCAGGATCACGTGCAGGGCGTCCTCGCCGTCCTGTGCCTCCAGCCACGACGGGCGCACGAGTACCCGGTCGGCGATCAACACGGGCTCGTGGAAGTCGCGCCAGCGGTCCGCCCAGTCGTCCGGGATCTCCTCCGAGGTGACGGCGATCCGCTCGTCGCCCGCCAGCGCCTCGACCGAACCCAGCTCCGGGAGCTCTCCCCGTGACCCGTAGATCGCGTACTCGACCCAGTCCGGGCCCTGCTCCTCTTCCACGCCACCGGGTGCGAGCACGAGGAGCTCGGCCAACACGACGTCGGCGACCGACGGGCTGCAGCGGACCGCGAGCCGGATCAACGCCGGGCGCGGCGTCGCAGCCAGCCGAAGCGGCGCCCCTCGTCGCGGTCTTGAGCAACGAGCTGCTCGTCGGAGAGCGTTTCCTCCAGCCGCTCCGCCAGGTCGCGCTGCTCCTCATCGAGGGCGCTCGGGACGACCACGTCCAGGACGACGTGCTGATCGCCCCGCCTCCCGCCCCGCAGACCCGGGAGGCCCACGCCGCCGATCACGACGGTCTCGCCGGGCTGCGCACCCGGCGAGACGTTCACGGAGCGCTCGCCGTCAAGGGTGGGAACGGCGATCTCGCCGCCGATCATCGCCCTCGTGGCCGACACGCGCGCGACCGACACCAGGTGCTCGCCGTGGCGCTCGAACCGCTCGTCGGAGGCGACCCCGACCTCCACGTAGAGGTTGCCGTCGGGCGCACCGGGCTCGCCGGCGTGGCCGCCGCCACTCACCCGGATGCGCTGCCCGGCGTCGATCCCCGCGGGGATGTCGACCTCGAACGTGCGCTGCTTCACGGTTCGGCCCCTGCCGGAGCACTCCGCGCAGGGCGTCTCGGGGGTCTTGCCCTCGCCACCGCAGGCATTGCATGCGGCGGTGCGAATGACCTGGCCGAACGCGGAGCGCGCGACCTCGCGCAGTTGACCGGAACCGCCGCACGTCTCACAGGTGTGGATGGGCGTCCCGGGCTCGGCGCCGTTCCCGCGGCAGTGCTCGCACGTCGCGACGGCGTCGAAGGAGACCTCGCGCTGAGCGCCGCTCACCACCTCGTCGAGGGTGACCTCGACCGAGACGCCGATGTCGCCGCCCGCGGCCGGGCCGCGCTGGCCGCCGCCAAAGATGTCTCCGAAAAGCGGATCTCCGCGGCCGAAGAAAGCCCCCAGGATGTCCTCGAAATTCCCGAAGTCTCCGGCGTGGGGAGTCCATCCCCCCGAGCGCAGGCCCTCGTGGCCGTAGGCGTCGTAGGTCTCGCGCCGTTCGGAGTCGGAGAGCACCTCGTAGGCCTCCGCGGCCTCCTTGAACTTCTCCTCGGCCTCGGGATCATGGTTGTTGACGTCCGGGTGCAGCTCCCGGGCGAGGCCGCGGAACGCCTTCTTGATCTCGCCCTCGCTCGCCTCGCGCCCGACCCCGAGCACCTCGTAGAAATCGCGTGGCATCAGATGGTCAGCCCTCGTAGACCGTCTCGAAGAAGCGGGAGAGCTCGGTCGCGGCCTCGCGGACCGAGCTGATGGCGTTCTCGTAGTCCATGCGCATCGGTCCGACCACGCCAACGGTCCCGAGGTTGCGATAGCCCAATCCGTAGTTCGCGCCGACGACGCTCACGAAGCGGAGCTCCGGCGCGCGGTCCTCCTCGCCCACCCACACGAACGCCGAGCGCTCGTCAAGCGCCGAACGCAGGACGCGAAGCAGGCCGGCGCGGCCCTCGAGCACCCGCATGAGGCTGTCCGCATGGGGCAGATCAGGCGCGTGTTCCTCGGAGAGCAGACGGGTCGCACCCTCGACGTAGAGATCCTCGCCGGCGCGCAGCTCGAGGTCCGTGAACGCCGAGGAGATCTGGTCCAGGAACGTGCGCTCGAGGGGGCCCAGCTCCTTGTCGGAGAGCACCGAGCCCGCCATGCGGGCGCCGAGCGCGAGCCCGCTGAGGCGCTCGTTCAGATAGCTGGAGGCCCACTCCACGAGACCGGAGTCGAGCGGCTCGTCGAAGCTGTACACCCGCTTGGTGACGGCCCCGTTGGTGGCGATGACCATCACCATCACCACCCGCGGCTGAAGCAGGAGGACCTCCACGCGGTGGACCTTCGAGCTCGACGCGGGCGGCGCCGTGGCGAGGGCCATCAGGTCGGTCACCTGGGAGAGGGCGGTGGTCGTCGCCCGCATGGCCTCGTCGACCTCGCGGCGCATCCGGGAGAGGTCCAGCGTGGCCTCGCGCCGCGCGGGGACCGGCGGCGCTGCGAGGAGCGTGTCGGCGTACAGGCGGTAGCCCGCGTCCGTGGGGACCCGGCCCGCGGAGGTGTGGGGATGGGTGAGATACCCGTCGGCCTCGAGCGCCGAAAGCTCGTTGCGGACCGTGGACGGGCTCCAATCGAACCCCTCGCCGCCCGCGATCGCCTTCGAGGCCACGGGCTTCCCGGTCTCGAGGTAGGAGCCGACCACGGCCCGGAGGATCTCCTGCTGGCGCTCGGAGAGCATTGGTTGATTCTAGGAGCGGCCTCGGGCCGCTCGGGCTAGAGCTCGAGCTCGGCGCTGGCGTTGCGGATGATCCGGCTGTCGCCCTGCGCGGCGACCGTGTCCGTGACGATGCGGCCGTCGCCTGCCTCACGCACGGTGGATGTGACCACGATCTCCTGCTCGGGGAATCCCATGCCGCGGAACTGCACCTCCAGGCGCTTGAGCGAGCGGGGGTCGCCGCCCGCGACGTCCGTGTGGGCCCTCGCCACCTGGGCCATCGAATAGAGCCCGTGGAGGATGCAGCCCGGGAGGCCGACCTTCTTTGCGAACTCCTCATCGATGTGAATGGGGTTGGGATCGCCCGAGGCCTCCGCGTAGCGCTTGGTGAGCCCGGCGTCAGGGGTCACTCGGAGCTCAGGAAGTGTGTCGCCGGCCGCGTACTCGCTCATGTCGCTCCTCACACCCCGCGGACGATGTTCGTCCAGGTCGCCTTCACCGTCTGGGCCCCGTCCTGGTTGGCCGAAACCGACTCGAACACGTAGAAGCCCTTGCCGCCACGCTCGTCGATCGACTTACAGGTGACGGTGGTGGTGATCTCGTCGCCAGCGCAGACGGGCTCGCCCCACTCGAACTCCTGGCCGCCGTGGACCATGGTGGCGAAGTTCATCTCGACCTCAGGGTCCAGGATCGCCGGTCCCATGGCCGGGGAGCTGTAGACGACGCAGAACATCGGCGGCGCGACGAGGTCGCGGAAACCCTCGGCCTTGGCGGCCTCGGCGTCGTGATGGACGGGGTTCCCCTCGCCGATCGCGGATGCGTACTGGGAGATCCGCTCGCCCTCGACCTCAAAGCTGACCGGGTCCCAGGTCTTTCCGGCTGCGTCGGTCTTCAGCGCCATCGCGGCGGCAGTCTATTCAGACGCCTCGCGCCTGTCCTCGGTCATGCCATCGACTCCAGCGCCGCGAGCGCCGTCGCGCGGTCGGGGTACAGGTGGAAGCGCTGGATCGCGGCGTCGCGGACCTCGATCAGCTGGAACAGGTCCATGTCGACCGGCACTCCGCTCGCGGCCCCGACCGCGTGCTGGTGAACGTCGACCAGGATGTGGTTGTCGTCCAGCTGCTCGACGCTGCGCACGTCGATGGTGATCTCACTCCAGGCCTCCGTCCAATTCCGGAGCCACCGCTCGAACGCCTCACGTCCCTGGTAGGTGCCGTTGTTCAGCAAGTCGTGGTGCGCGAACACCTCGATGTCGTCTCCGGCGCGCGCGACCGCGAAGCTCAGGTCGCCGCGGTTGTAGGCGTCGATCGCCTCCTGGAGCAGCTCGAGGTTGCGCTCCGACTCGGCCTGGTCGCTCATCGTTCGAGCTCCAGCACCGCCATGAACGCCTCCTGGGGGACCTCGACCTGGCCGACCTGCTTCATCCTCTTCTTGCCCTTCTTCTGCTTCTCCAGGAGCTTGCGCTTGCGGGTGACGTCGCCGCCGTAGAGCTTCGCGGTCACATCCTTGCGCAGCGCCTTCACGGTTTCACGCGCGAGCACGCGCGAGCCCGTTGCCGCCTGGACCGGCACATCGAAGAGCTGCCTCGGAATGGTCTTGCGCAGGCGCTCGACCAGCAGCCGGCCGGCCACCGGCGCCTCGTCGCGGTGCACGATCACCGACAGCGCGTCGACTCGGTCCCCGGCGAGCAGAACGTCGAGCTTCACGAGATCCGAGACACGGTTTCCGATCGGCTCGTAGTCGAGCGACGCGTAGCCCGAGGTGCGCGACTTCAGCTGGTCGTAGAAGTCGAGCACGATCTCGGCGAGCGGGAGGTCGTAGCGGATCTGGACCCGCTCCGGCGAGAGGTAGTGCATGTCCACGTGGTCGCCGCGGCGCTTCTGGCAGAGCTCCATCACGGCCCCGACGTAATCCGTCGGGGTGATGACGGAGGCGCGGATGAACGGCTCGGCCACGGACTCGATCTCACCCGGGTCGGGCATGTGGCTGGGGCTGTGGACCTCGACCGGCTCGTCGCCGTGGATGAGGTTCACCTCGTAGCTCACATTGGGCGTCGTCGCCAGGAGCTCGAGGTCGTACTCCCGCTCGAGGCGCTCCCGGACGATGTCCATATGGAGCAGGCCCAGAAAGCCGCAGCGGAAGCCGAAGCCGAGCGCGTCGGAGGTCTCGGGCTCATACGACAGGGCGGCATCGTTCAGGGCGAGGCGCTCCAGCGCCTCACGCAGGTCCTCGTAACGGTCCGTGTCGATCGGGAAGAGGCCACAGAAGACGACCGGCTTCACCTCCCGATAGCCGGGGAGCGCCTCATCCGCTCCGCCGATGCGGGCGGTGAGCGTGTCGCCGACGCGGAGCTTCGCGACGTCCTTGAGGCCGGTGATCACGTAGCCCACCTCGCCGGCTGCCATCGCCGGCGCGGGCACCATCTCAGGGGCGAAGAACCCGATCTCGTCGATCTCGGCCTCGGTGCCGGCCTGCATCGCGCGGATCGGCTCGAGCTTGCGAAAGGCCCCGTCGACCATGCGGACGAAGGCGACGACGCCCCGGTACTGGTCGAACTCCGAGTCGAAGATGAGCGCTCGAGCCGGTGCCTCGGGCTCTCCGGTGGGGGCCGGGATCCGCGCCACGATCGCCTCGAGCACCTCGCTCACGCCCTCGCCCGTCTTCGCGGAGATGCGGAGAATGTCCTCGGGCGCGCACCCCAGAAGGTCCACGACCTCCGTCGTCACTCGCTCGGGGTCCGCGCTGGGCAGGTCGACCTTGTTCAGCACGGGCACGATCTCGAGGCCCGCCTCGATCGCCGCGTAGGTGTTCGCGACGGTCTGCGCCTCGACCCCCTGCGCGGCATCGACGACCAGCACGGCCCCTTCACACGCCGCGAGCGAGCGCGAGACCTCGTAGGAGAAGTCGACGTGGCCCGGCGTATCGATCAGGTGGAGGTTGTAGACGGTGCCGTCGGCCCCGGTGAACGGGACCTGAACCGCCTGCGCCTTGATCGTGATTCCGCGCTCGCGCTCGAGGTCCATGGAATCGAGGAGCTGGGGCATGTGCTTGCGCGCGTCGACCGCCCCGGTGACCTCGAGGATGCGGTCGGCCAGCGTCGACTTCCCGTGGTCGATGTGGGCGATGATGGAGAAGTTGCGGATGCGGTCCATGAGGCCGCTTGAGTATGGCGGGGGCGTGGGCTCAGTCGACGACGTGCACGGACACGCGCACCACCCGGTTCCCGCTGAAGCCGAACGTGAGGGTGTAGGGCTCCTGGTCGATCCAGACACCGCTGCTGCGTCCCAGGTTGCGCTGGCTCTCGATTAGAACCTTGACGGTGTCGTCCGGACCCGGGGTGATGGACGGGGCCTCCTCCCACTCGATGGACTCCCAGGCATCGAGCCAGTTCCGCCAGAACGTCCGAATCCCGTCATGGCCTCGATAGACACCCGCAAGGCCGACACCCGGGAAGCCCGAGGCGTCCCAGAGGATGTCATCCGCGTAGTACGCGAAGGGCGTCTCGTTCTCACCGCGCCGGAACATGTCCAGCATGGCGCGGACGATCTGGACTTGTTCCGATTCCCCCTCAGGCATGGGCGGACCCTACCGCCGCGTGCGCGCGCTCAGCCGGAGACGCGCGGCCAGCTTTTCAGGAGCGGCAGCGGATCCTGGGCCTCGCCGGTGTAGCCCTTGCCCGAGCGGACCTCGAAGTGGAGGTGGTCGCCCCAGCACGAGCCGGTACAGCCGACGCCGCCGAGCGGATCGCCCGCCTCGACGCTGTCGCCTGCCTTCACCTTCGGCGGCGCGATCATGTGCATGTAGACGAAGGTGCGGTCCTCGCCCTTGTCATACAAGTACACGTAGTTGCCCTGCGCGCCGTCGGTTCCGGCCTCGGCGACGGTCGCCTCGGTCACGGCGACCAGGGGCGTGCCGGGCGGGGCGAAAACGTCCTGCCCGGAATGCATGTGGCCCGAGCGCGGGGCGCCGAAGCCGTTGTCGGAGGTGCCGTAGTCGGGCGTGCCGAGCAGGGGGTTGACGGGCCCCAGCGCTTCCTGCCGGCGCTCGCGCTGCTCCTGGCGAGCGTCACGGGCGGTGGCGAGCGTCTTCGCGGCGGCCTTTGCGGGCAGCGGGAAAACGGCGAGCCGGGGCTCGGAATCGGCCGGAGCCGCTGCGAACGAAGGCGCGGCGAGCGCGCCCGTGGCGGCGACGGCGAGGACGACTGCGTATCGGTTGAACCGTGCTTGCATAGGAAAAGCTACGGCCCTTAGTTAGCAAAGGAACAGTTCTGTGATCGAGATCACACATTGATTCCTAACAAATGAGTGCGGATACGCATTTGCTCAGGCGTGGTTGGGCGTCCGCCGGGCCCTCAGGGCTCGGGCGCCGTGCAAGGCTCTTGGCAATGAGGGGAAGGGGTCGGCGGCGATGCGGAGCGATGGCGATTTCCTTCAGGACGTGGTGAAGAAAAGCGCCACTCGAGGCCGATAGCTCGGCATGTGGCGTTTTCCTCGTCTATTCGACGAGAAAGGCGCCACCTAACGGGTTGACCACCCCAGCGCCTCGATTCACCCTCCCTCACTGATATCCGTGCCGCGGCCACGCCTCGCGTCCCACTAAACGGTCACGAGCCCGAGCGCCAACGCCTCGCGTCCCACCGAACGGCCACGGCCCTAGCCCATCCCCCTCTACGCCGAGCGGCGGCGAACCAGCGCTGTGATCTGGCGGGCCTCCGGGATGCGGAGCAGCAGCACCGCCACCCCGTAGACGATGGCGCCGGCCGCAAGGGCAATCCCGAGGGAGGCGATCTGGCCCCAGACACCGCGACCCAGCGCATCGTCCAGAACGCTCCAGGTGAAATAGGACACAGCGGCCAGGGCCGCCGACGCGAGCACGATTCGCAGCGTGGTCCACAGCAGCCGGCCGAGCTCGAGCCGGCCGAGGTGGCGCCGGAGCACGGCGGCCTGTGCGACGACGCTGGCGGCCGTCGCGATTCCCGTGGCGGCGACGATGCCCGCGACCTCGAATTCCTTGTACAGCAGGAGCGCCGCGCCGGCGGTGATCACCAGGTTCCCCGCCGAGATGGCCGTCGGCAGCCATGGCCGCTGGAGGCTGAAGAACGTGCGCGTCATCAGCAGGAAGAGCCCGTTGAACGGCAATGAGAAGGCGAACCAGAAGAGCGCGGTGGCGACGAGGTCGGTCTGCGAGGCGTCGAACTCGCCGCGCTGGTAGACGAGACGGGTCATCGGCTCCGACAGCACCAGAATCGCGGCCGTGGCGGGCACGAGCAGCAACAGGATCTGCCGCATGCCGTTCGCCATGGTGCTTCGCAGCCGGTCGAAGTCCCCCCGTGCGGCGAACCGGGCAAGCGTCGGGAACAGCACGGTCGCGACCGCGACCGAGAACACGCCCTGCGGAAGCATGTAGATGCGAAACGCCTTGTCGATGGCCGCCGGCGCGCGGTCGGCGACCACCTGGTCGGGAATCAGGGTGCCGACCAGGCTGTTGATGACGAGGTTGAAGTTGATGAGCCCCAGGCTGATCGTGACGGGGAGCATCAGCAGGAGGACCCTCCGGACATCCGGATTGCGGAACGCATCGCCCAGGCGGGTCTTGAACGGATCGACGAGCGCCCGGCGGATCCCGAACGGAGTGTTCCGGAGGTCGTAGAGCTGGATCAGCAGCTGGACGACGGTTCCGACCAGGACGCCGATCGCGTAGGCGTAGATCTCGTCGCCCTCCGGGAACAGCGGGGCTCCGGCCACCAGCACGACGATGATCGCGACGTTCCAGAAGAAGGGCGAGATCGCGAAGACGCCGAAACGGTCGTAGCTGTTGAGGAGCCCCGCGACCATCCCCGTCAGGCCGAGCAGCACCAGGATCGGGAACAGCAGGCGTGAGAGCGCGACCGTCAGGTCGAGCAGCTCCCCCTCGAAGCCCGGTGCCACCAGGCTCATCACCGTGGGCGCGACCAGGATGAAGAGGGCGGTAATCGCGCCGAGGATCAGCCCGACGAGGAAGATCAGCGTGGATGCCAGCTTGAATGCCTCCCGGCGTTCCCCGCGCTCCAGCAACTCGGTGAAGACCGGCACGAACGCCGCCTGGATCGCGGCATCAGCGAAGAGGCTGCGAACCAGGTTGGGCGCCTGGAAGGCGATCGTGAACGCCGACATCGGCCCCTTCACGCCGAAATACGAGGCGGCGACGATCTCCCGGACCAAGCCCGCGATGCGCGAGAGGCCGGTGGCCAGCGAGAAGAACGCCGTCGAGCGGGCCAGGCGGCCGGAACGCTTCGGGCCGTCCTCGCCCTCGGCGGCCTCGCGGGCGGCGTCGGTCCCACCGATCATCGCCTCCTCGGCCGAACTCGCCCCGACCCCCTCGTACTTGCCCATCTCCATCAGGCGCCGGCTCCCCAGGCCAGATCGGCGCGCGGACCAACTACACTGCGCCGTCGATTCATGGCCAATATCGCCTCACAGAAGAAGCGCATCGCCCGCACCGAGCGCGAGCGCGTGGAGAACCGCCACTTCACCAGCGCGGTCCGCACGCATTTCAAGCGGCTGGAGCAGGCGGCCTCCGGCGACGACACCGCGGCCGTCGAGACCGAGCACCGTGCGCTCGTCTCGCAGATCGACAGGGCCGTCCAGTCGGGCGCCCTGCACGCGAACAACGGCGCTCGGAAGAAGTCGCGCGCCGCGCGGATCGCAAGCGGCGCGTAGGCAGCCTCAGGGCCGGGCACCGGCCGCGCGGCGCATGGCCAGTGTCAGCGCCACCTCATCGGGATAGTCAGACCCGCCCCTCGTCCACCACTCGAGATCGGCCACTGCGCAGGTCGCGGCCCGGATCTGGTCCACGCTACCGCCCTTGACCTTCCTCACCAGCATCTTCGCGGCGTACGGATGCATGCCCAGCGAGGACTCGACCTCCTTTGGCGAGCGGCCACGGTCGAGGCCGACGAGGGCCCGGTGGGCGTCGCGGAGGCGTTTGGCGGCCCCGTAGATGAGCGGCGTCGTGGCCTCACCCTGACCGGCGAGACGCTCCGCGGCCGCGACGGCATCGGCCGGGCTGCGCTCGACGAGCGCGTCCGCCAATGCCCACGCGACCTCCTCGGAGGTGTCGGCGATCATCGCCTCGAGGTCCTCGAGCTCAACCTGTCCGCCCTCCGGGGCCCAGGTGGCGAGCCGGTCGAGCTCGGTGGCGAGCCGGACGGTGCTCTCCCCCATGCGATCGACGAGCAGTCGGGCGGCGTCGGCGTCGAGCGTGAACCCGCGGCGGGCAGCCTCGCCGATGAGCCAGGCCGGGAGCTCGCGCGTCTTGGGCGCGGCGAAGGACAGGACCTCTCCGCCCGCGGTCCCCACAGCGTCCGCCAGCGCCTTCGGCGCTCTGACCTTGGGCGGCTCCTCGCGTGAGACCAACACCACGGTCAGCTCGGGGGGCAGGTTCGCCAGCGCGTCGCACACAGGCGCTGCCTGCTTGGCGCTCCAGCGCTCGACCCCGTCGGCGAGCAGGAACCGCCTGCCGGCGATGAGCGTCATCGCCGGCATGGCCTGGACGATCGCGACGGCGTCGGGACCACCGCTCGCCTGAGCGGGAAACGTCTCCAGGCCGCCCTCCGCCTCGGCGCGCGCGCGCAGGCGCGCGACGACCTCGTCGATCTTCGCGGCGTCCGTGCCCGCGATCAGATACGCGGGCTTGAGCTCATCGGCTGCCACGGTCGCCGAGTCTAGTCCCGCCCCTTGGGGCTGACTAGATGATCAGCGCTATCGCAGCGAGTATCACCGCAGCGACCGCGACCTGCGCGAACAGGCGGCCCCGCGTGCCGGTGACGGCGAAGAACAGGCCGATCAGGGCGGCGATGCCCGCGACCACGCCACTGGCGTAGCCGAAGCCGGTCGAGATCGTCCGACTGGTCTCAGAGCCCTCGTAGTACTGGCCGTCGTTCGGCGGCTCGCCCGCCTCGATCTCCTCGAGGGTGGGCGTGTCGGCGATCTCAGCCGAGGCGACGATCATCACGGCTGCGCCAAAGGCAAGGACCAGGGCGAGAAGGGCGCCGAGCGCTCGCAACCCGCCGCTGGCCTTCCCGCTGCTCGCGGGCGCCGCGGGAGGCGGGGCCGCCGGCGGAGGTGTCGCCGCGGCCGGGGCGGCCTCGGTCGCGGGCGGTGCCGCGGGCGGCGGCGGGGCCGCCGGGGGTGGAGTCGCCGGCGGCGGCGGGGGCGTGCCCCCGGAGGGCGGCGGGTCGGCGGGGGTCTCGGGCGGCGGAGTTCTCTCGTCGTTCATGGCGGGGAATCTATCCGCCGTCGAGGACGGCCCATCCCTCGGGCCCGACGGCGACCACCACCTCACCGTCCTGGTCGGTCCGCGCCAGCGGTATGCCACGGCTCGCCACGGCTGCCGCCGTCGACTCGGTGGGATGGCCGTACGTGTTGCCGGCGCCCACCGAAGCGACCGCGAGCTCCGGGCCGGTGCGGTCCAGGAGCGGGCCCAGCCCATCGTCGTCCGAGCCGTGGTGCGCCAGCTTCAGCACGTCGAGCGGCCCCGGATCGATCCGGATCGCCTCAGCCTCGCCATCGCCCGGCAGCAACATGCGAAAGCCTCGCCACCGTGCGAGCGCGACGAGGGAGAGCGCGTTCGGCTCGGCGGGCGGGCCGGTGAGTCCGTCGACGAGATCACGTGGGGGCCACTGAATGTCCAGGCGCAAGCCGCCGGAGGCCATGGTCGCGCCGTCGGTGAGCTGCAGGCCGCGAGCGCCCGCGGCGGCGGTCAGGGCGCTGATCCCAGGGTCCGGCACCGCCCACACGACCCGCCGGACCTCGGCGGAGGCGAGGACCGCCTCGAGGCCGCCAGCGTGATCGGAATCGGCGTGAGTTATCAGTACGGCCGCGAGGCGGTTGACCCCGAGCTCGCGGAGGCGTTCGGCCGCGCCGCCGTCGACGGGCCCAGTGTCGACGAGGAGCGGTGGGCCGCGACGCGCCTGGAGCAGGACGGAGTCGCCCTGGCCGACGTCGAGGAAGCGAACCACCAGCCCGGCTCGGGGAACCACGTCCGGCGGGCCCGACGCCAACACCGCCAGGAGGGCCATCACAGCGAGGGCTGCGGCCGCCAGACCGAGCGCCCGTGGCCCCGGACGGGCCCCCAGCTCGAGCCGGCGGCGCTGTCGTCGCTCCAGCGCCCAGCCAACGCCGAGGAGGGCGAGGTAGATGCCCGCGAGGTCCCATGGATTGCCGAGTCCCAGCTCGTACTGCGCCCACCTCGGCGCGCCGGTCCAGGCGGCGATCTGCGTGATGTAGCCGGCGAAGATGCCGGCGGCTGCGGTGAACGGCTCGGCCGGAAGCCAAGGCAGCTGGCCCGCGGCAGCGCTCATCATCCCCAGCCACATGACGGGCGCGACGGCTGGGAGGGCGAGCAGGTTGGCGCCCAGAGACGCGACCGACAGGCGCTCGAAGTGATGCGCCATCAGCGGTGCGGTCGCGACGGTGGCGGCCACCGTGACCGCGGCGCCCTCCGCCAGCGCGGCGCGCACCCCGCCGCGCTTGCCTCCGCCGAGCGCAAGGCGCAGCGGTCCGGCCCAGAGCGCGATGCCGATGACGGCCGCGAAGCTGAGCTGCCAGCCCACATCGCCACTCGCACGGGGATTGAGCGCGAGGGTCGCCACGGCGGCGAGCAGCAGCACGTACCAGCGCGACGCAGGCCTGCTCGCCAGCGCCGCCACCACCCCGGCGGCCCCCATCACGCCCGCCCGCTGGATCGACGCCCCGGCGCCCGCCATCGGCACGTAGACGGCGATGAGCCCGAGGATCCCCAGCAGGCGCCCCCGGAGCCCGATACCGACCGCTCCGAGAACCGCACCCGCCAGTAGGGCGAGCAGCACGACGTTTTGCCCAGAGACGGCTAGGAGATGCGCCAGGCCCGAACGCTGGAAGTCCTCGACCGTCCGCGGATCGATCCTGTCGTCCTGACCCAGCACGAATCCGCGCAGCAGCGCGGCCTGGGGCTCCGGCGTGCCCTCCCCCAGCGCCCGCTCAGCGCGCTCGCGCAGCCTGTCGGTGAGCGCCGGCAACCCGCCACGGCGGGCGCCCGTCAGCTCGATCCTGCGTGTCTCGAGCACGCGCGCGATTCCCAGGCGCCGCAGGTAGGCGCGCTCCCAGTCCGCCGGCTCCCGGATGGTCCCCGTGGCCTTCACCTCGTGGCCGACGGGCAGATCGGCGACGGGCTCTCGGGCCGTAGCCATCACCCGGCCCTCCTGGGTGGCCAGCCGCACCCGGACCTCTCCCGCTTGCCTGCGGGGGACGGCGTCGACGAACCCGCGCAGGGTGATGGTCGCGCCGTCGGCGACGGTGAGCGCCCCCGAATCGATCGCCTCCACCCGGGCGTTCCCGAGCCAGAGCCCCCCGACGGCGGCGGCCAGCACACCCGCGGCGACGCGCGTGAGGCGCCACCCGGCCCACCAGAGGCCGGCGGCCGCCACCACGGCGAGGGCAAGCAGGGGGCCGGGCGGCGGGCCGGGAGCGAACGGGGAGGCGCCCAGCCCACCTACGAGGGCCGAGAGGACAAGGAGGCGCGGCGCCAGGCCGGCGCCGCTCACGGCTGCAAGCTGCCGCGCAGCGCCTCCATGGTCGCCGGGCCGATGCCGCTCACCTGGTCGAGCTCGTCGACTGACGCGAGCCCACCCTGCTCATCTCGGTAATTGAGGATGCTCTGCGCCGTGACGGGCCCGATCCCGTCGATCGTGTCGAGCTGCTCCGCCGTGGCCGAGCCGAGGCTGATGGGGCCGTCTGCGGCTGTCCCCGCGACCGCCACACCGCCGGGCGCCTTGCCGGGGATCACGACCTGCTGGCCGTCGGCGAGGGTGGCCGCAAGGTTGACCGAGTCGGCATCGGCGCCCGCCTCCACGCCGCCGGCGCGCTCGACCGCATCGGTCACCCGAGAGCCGGCGGGGAACCTGTAGACGCCCGGGTCGTGCACGGCCCCGGCGACGTGGACCACGAGTTCTTCGCTGCCGGCGGAGACCGCGAAGCCGCCCTCCGCTTCGGCGCCCGGTGGCGCGTCCTCGCCGCCGGAGGCGTAGGCGACGCCGCCTGCCTCCGAACTGCCCCCGTCATCCGCGCCCCGCACCCAACGGGCGCCGACCAGCAGGACCGCGACGGCCACCGCCCCGTAGACCAGGAGCTGGATCCGGCTGAAGGTGGGCATGGCCCCACAGTGCTGTGGCCGGACGCACCAGTAGCGCGCTGGCGGAGCCGGATCAGTGACGCGAGGGCGTCAGCTCACGGGTCGGTCAGTTCGCGGCGTGCCGAGCCGAGCTGTTCAGCCCGTCGGCGAGGTGGCGGCCGAGCCTCTCGGCATTCGCCGGGCAGCCGGGCGTGAACGTCTCGGGCGGCGCGAGGCCGAGCTCGACGAACTGCGCGGTGGCCTCGGGGCATTCCTCGGCAGTCACGTAGTGCGCGCCGGGGAAGTCCGGGCCTGCGGCGGTCGCGTCGGAGGCGCGAACCTCGATCACGGCCAGAGCCGCCAGCAGGGTGACCACCACGAGGGCGGTCACGGCCGCGATCCTGGCCAGGTGAGCTTGGGGCTTGGTCCGTGTGGCGTTCTTCATGCCGCCACGATCGCGCAGGTTCGAGGCGCCGGCTAGGACCCCTTGGGGCGAACCGGGCCACACCCGGAGCCGGACGATCCACGCCTCCTGGGGCGGTCACGGGGCCCGGCGGTGAGGACTACTCGTAGTCCTCGTCGTCGTAGCCGGCGGCCTGGGTCGCCAGGCGGCGGCTGTACAGCTCGTCGGCGGAGACGGCAGGCGACTGGACCGAGACAAGCGCGAGAGGGGTGTCGCCGTCGTTGGCGACGGCGTGGTCGGTAGCGGGAGGGATCAGCACGAGGTCGCCCTCGGCGAGGTTCTGCGTGTCGCCCGTGGCCGTCATCGTGCCGGTGCCCTTGACGACCACGTACACCTGCTCGGCTTCCTCGTGGGAGCGGAGCTCCTCGGACGCGCCGGCAGGGACTTCCAGCCACGTCACGGAGCAGTGGCGGGAACCAAGGTCCCCCGCATCCATCAGAAGGTGGGAAGAGAGACGGTGAACGTCAACGACGGCCGCCTCGTCAAAGCGCCTGACCAGCACGCCGCGCTTTCTAGCAGAACGGGGAGCCGCAACTACCGGACGACGAGGTTCACGAGCTTGCCGGGCACGACGATCTCCTTCACGATCTCGCCCCCGTCGAGGTGCCGCTTCACGCCCTCGGACTCGCGCGCCAGGCGCAGCAGTTCCTCCTCGGGAGTGCCCTCGGCGGCCTCGATCTGGTCGCGGCGCTTGCCGTTGACCTGAACGACGAGGGTGAACGTGTCGCTCGTCAGGAGGGCCTGATCCGCCTGCGGCCACGGCGCCTCCCACACGCGCTCGGACTCGATCGCCTCGTAGACCTCAGCGCCGAGGTGGGGCGCGAACGGGAAGATCAGCGAGGCGGCCGTGGCGGTGGCGAAGCGGAGGATGGCGTCGCCCTCGGGCGAGCCGTAGAGGCCATCCTTCAGCCGGTACGCGTCGTTCACCAGCTCCATCACCGCAGCGATCGCCGTGTGGAGCTGGAAGTTGTTCGAGAAGTCGTGCGTGACCTTGTCGATGGCCCAGTGCGCCTTGGCCAGGAGCTCGCGGGCTTCGCCCGACGCGGCCGCGGAGTCGGGTGCCGGCCCGGGTTCAGTGCGCTCGACGACCTCCTCCTTCAGGCGCCAGAGACGAGTGAGGAAGCGCTGCACCCCCTCCAGGCCCTTGTCGGTCCAGTCGGCCTCGCGGTCGGGCGGGCCGATGAAGCAGATGTAGGTCCGGCAGGCGTCGGCGCCGTAGCGCTCGACGTACTCGCGGGGGTTGACGGTGTTGCCCTTCGACTTGGACATCTTCGCCCCGTCGCGCGTGATCATCCCCTGCGCGAAGAGGTTCACGAACGGCTCCTGCACGTCCAGATGGCCCATGTCGGTGAGCGCCTTGCAGAAGAAGCGGGAGTACAGGAGGTGGAGGATCGCGTGCTCGACGCCGCCGATGTACTGGTCGATCGGCATCCAGTAGTCGACCGCCTCGCGGCTCCACGGCGCCTCCGAGTTGTGAGGGTCGAGGTAGCGCAGGTAGTACCAGGAGGAGTCGACGAAGGTGTCCATCGTGTCGGTGTCGCGCTGCGCCGGGCCGCCGCACTTCGGGCAGGTGGTCTCGACCCACTCGGGGACCGAGGCCAAGGGGCTCTTGCCCTTGGGCGTGTAGTCCTCGATCTCGGGGAGCTCGATGGGAAGCTGGTCGTCCGGCACCGGCACCAGACCGCATTCGCCGCAGTGCACGATCGGGATCGGGCAGCCCCAGTAGCGCTGACGGGAGAGCAGCCAGTCGCGCAGGCGGTAGTTGACCGACGTCTCCCCCCTCCCCTCCGAGGCGAGCCAGTCGACGATGTCCTTGTATGCCTCGCGATTGTTCTCGCCGTCGAAGCGCCCGGAGTTGACGAGCGGGCCGTCGCCCACGTATGGCTCCACCTGAACGTCCTCCCCGCCCGCGACCACCTCGCGGATCTCGAGGCCGAAGGCCCTGGCGAAGGAGTGGTCGCGGCCGTCATGGGCCGGGACCGCCATCAGCGCGCCCGTGCCGTAGTCGGTGAGGACGTAGTCGGCGACGAACACCGGGATCTCCTCGCCGTTCACCGGGTTGGTGACGGTGCGGCCCAGGGGAACGCCCGTCTTCGGCCGGTCCTCGGCCCCCCGCTCCTCGTTCCCGGCGCGGATGGCCTCATCGACGTACTCCTTGACCGCGGCCTCGTGCTCGGTTCCCGCGGCGAGGCGGTCGACGTCCGGATGCTCGGGCGCGAGGACGAAGAAGGTGGCGCCGAAGAGCGTGTCGGGACGGGTGGTGAAGACCGGGAAGTCGAGGTCGAGCTCCTCGCAGCGGAAGACGACCTCGGCGCCCTCCGAGCGGCCGATCCAGTTGCGCTGCATCGTCACCACGTACTCGGGCCACTTCTCGAGCAGGTCGAAGTCGGCGAGAAGGCGGTCGGCGTAGGCGGTGATCTTGAACCACCACTGCTCGAGCTTTCGTGAGACGACCTCGGATCCGCACCGCTCGCACCGGCCGTCGATCACCTGTTCGTTGGCGAGCACGGTCTGGTCGACGGGGCACCACTGGACGGGGGCCTCCTCGCGGTAGGCGAGGCCCTCCTCGAAGAAGCGAAGGAACAGCCACTGGGTCCAGCGGTAGTAGGCGGGATCGCTGGTGGCGATCTCGCGCGACCAGTCGAGCGAGACGCCCCATTTGCGGAACTGGCGGCGGAACTCGGCGATGGAAGCCTCGGTCGCGACGCGGGGGTGCTCGCCGGTCTTGATCGCGTTGTTCTCCGCGGGGAGGCCGAAGGCGTCGTAGCCCATGGGGTTCAGGACCTGGCGGCCGTGCCGCCGGCGGAAGTGAGCGATGGCATCGCCGACGGAGTAGACCTTCAGGTGGCCGATGTGCGGCTCGCCCGAGGGGTAGGGGAGCATTACGAGCACGTAGTCCTTGGGAACGGACTCGTCGAATCCCGGGTCGCCCGGGTTCGGCACCTCCCAGGTCTTCTCGGACTCCCAGACCGCCTGCCAGCGGCCTTCGATCGCTTGTGGGTCGTACCTCTCCACGAGCGCGGCTAGTCCGGCAGGCCGTTCAGGAAGTCGACGAACTTCTTCGTGTCGCGCAGGGGGGCGCCGTGACCGAAGAGGACGACCTTGGGCTCGAGGGCGGCCAGCTTCTTCGCCGAGCGGCGGTTCTCGTCGGGGTCGGGGGTGAGGAAGTTCTTCGGCAGTCGCAGCCCGGGGATGCCGGTGACGACGTCCATGTTGTTCAGGACGTCGCCGAGGATGAGCACGCCGTCGGACTCGCGCCAGTAGACGACGTGGCCGGCGGAGTGTCCCGGTGCGGCGATGACCTTGAAGCCGCCGACCTCGTCGCCCTCCACGATGACGCGGTCGACCTTGTGCGGTGGGCCGGTGAAGACCTTGGCGAAGAACTGGGCCATGAAGTGGTCGGGCTGGCGGTCGCCGATCAGGTCGGGGTTCTCCGCGGGCTCGACGTCGCCCTCGGGGACCCAGTAGGGGATGCCGAGCGTGGTGCAGACCTCGTGCGAGGCGCCCTGGTGATCGGGATGGGCGTGCGTGAGCGCGTGGGCAGTGACGGTGTAGGCGTCGAGGTCCTTGAGGATGCCCTTGCCGGAGCGCTTGGTGCCGGCGTCGATGAGGACGTCGCCGGCGAGATATGCGTTCACGCCGTTGGGGAAGAAAAAGGTGTTGAGGTGCCAGACGCCGTCGGCTACTTGCTTCATCGGGGCAAGACTAGTGTGGGCGCATGCGAACCAAGACTCTGTGCTGGATCTATGCCCTGATCGCGTTCGGCGCGCTCGTCGCGACGTGGTCGCAGAACATCAGGTTCTTCGGAGAGGACGACAACGGCGGCCTCGGCGGATTCATCGACGGGATGTACGAGAACGCGGCCGCGGCTTCGATCTCGAACGACCTGCTGTTCATGGTCATCGCCGCGTTCGTGTTCATGGCGATCGAGTCCAGGCGGGTGGGGATCCGCCACCTGTGGCTGTATCTCGCCGGTTCGCTGCTTGTCGCCGTGAGCGTGGCGTTCCCGTTGTTCCTGCTCGTGCGCGAGCTGAAGCTGGGTGAGCAGAGCGAGGTGCCTGAGGGCGCCTTGGCTAGTTGAGGTCGGGGTCGGCGCCGTTCGTCGCGGCGGGGTCGACCAGGAAGACGTCACGCTCGATCACCTTCGAGGTCTTGGCGAGCGCCTTGCGGGCTGTCTTGAGCTGCGCCTCGGGGATGGCGTCGGCGAAGGCGATGCTGCCGGCGAGAAGGTTGCAGAGGACGACCGGCGGGGGCGGGGCATCGGGGAACTCGCTCTCATGCCGGTACATGTGGTCGAGGATGGCGCCGAGCTGCATCGTGCACTCCACGAGCTCCTCGGCATAGCGGTGGACGTGCTTGGGGGCGGGCTGATCGTTCATGCCCCGGTGAGGGGCGAGCCGGGCCCGTCTCTCCCCCTCGCACGCCAGCCCCGGCGGCAGCTGTCGCCCTTAGTCGCTTTGCATGGAAAGCGGCGAAACCGAGTCCGGGAGGAGGTGACCCCAATTTGTGCCTACATGCGGGCCAATTCTGGGGTCACTACGCGGTTTCGTCGGTAGCGCTTAGGACGAGAAGCGTCTACTGCTCTGTGCCCTAACAGCCGCGGTTGGGCCCGGTCCAACGCTTGGCGCATTCTTCCCGCATACCGGGTGAAAAGCACCGAGCCGCAGGGACTGCGCCTGGCGCCTCGTACCCGCATATCGACTGCGAGGCGACAGCTGCGCGGATATCTCGCTCCGGTCGCGCTCCCTCACTGATTGACGTCCCGGCATGCGCTTCCATGCGGAGCGACAAGCCGCTGATGGGCTAGGCAGGGTTCTGTCGCTCAGGGGGAAGCCGGTCTGGTGTCGCACCCGTGGGAGGCACTAGCCGAACGTACGGCTTGCCGCGACGGGTGATCAGAAAGCTCTGGCCGGCGTTGGCTCGCTGGAGGTAGGTGCCGAGGCCGTTGCGGAATTCGTACGCACCGACGTGGTCGAATTGGGAGGATCGACTAGTGGAGCTGACGGGACTCGAACCCGTGGCCTTCGCACTGCCAGTGCGACGCTCTTCCAGCTGAGCTACAGCCCCAGAAAGGACAAAATCGGCCGCCCAGTTTAACGCTGCACGTTGGCCGTTCCTGGCCGGCGAGAGTCGCAGGTGCATCGCGCTCATGCCAGCGACGAGTTCGATTGGGAGCAGGTAGCACTCGTCGAGCTCCTCGCAGTACGCCGCAACGGCGTCGATCTCATCGGACGAATACGAGGACCTGACCTGCTGGCCGTCGCTGCGATAGCGCGAGCTCACGAGACCCACCTGCACGACCTGGCCGCGGAGAGGCGCCCACTTGCACTGGATCCGGAGCAGCTGGTCGCCGATCCCGAAGATGAGGTCGTAGCGGGTGTGTTCACCCAACGGCTTCGAGATGTCGATGCCGAGCTTCGCTGCGGCCGCAGCGATCGCCAATTCCGCGACATTGCCCTTCTCATTTGGGTTACGCAACCTCACGAACATATGTTCGTGATCGTCATCCGACCGTTCAAGGCCCGAATGTGCCGACTTTGTGTCGGAAGTGGGGCTAGTCGCCCACGTCGAGCACGAGGCGGTCCGCGCGCATGTCGCGGATCACGAACTCGAGGTCGCAGCGTTCCTCGAGCTCGCGCAGCAGCGCGACCGGCTCGGCCAGCGAGAGCTCGAGCGTCGCCCGGCCCTCCGAGAAGCGCGTGACCGCTATGTCGGACGTAGCGCCGATCGACTTCGCGGCGTCCTCGAAGCCGACCAGCTGGGAGAAGTCCGAGAGCGGCCCGATCTCCACCTCGATCAGCCCGTTGAAGAGCTCCGCGCCGTCGAGTTCGCCGTGCCCGTTCGAGGCCGCGTCCACGTCGTCGGCCTCCGGGTCCTCGCCGCCGATCCGCGCGATGGCCTCGGTCACCGCCGCGAGCATGCGCTCCTGCGCCTCGGCGGGCCGCTTCGTCATCTCGGCCAACCGCTCGCTCAGCTCCGCCGCCTCGCGCAGTGCCCCGAGCCTGATCCGGGTGGCCTGGCCGCGGGCAGTTCGCCGGACCTCCTCGATCTCCCCGATGAGCGCCGTCATCGTCGCCAGCTGCGCGTCGCCCGCCCCGGCCACTCGCGCCAGCTCGGCCCGCAGCCACCGCAGCTCGCCCTCGCGTTCGACCACGCGCTCGCTCAGCCTGGTCGCGACCCGCTCCAGCTCCTCGATCCGCCCCTCCCTGGTCGCGAGCTCGAGCGCCCGCGCCTGGATCTCGGCGTCCTGAAGGTCGGCCAGCGACTCCATCTCGGCCACGGCGGAGTCCACGTCGGCGCGCCGGTAGCCGAGCAGCGACCTCTTGAATCGTGCGGAGGCGATGGCCGAACGCTAGGCGTGGCGCCGGACGGACCGACGCCGCGGGTGGCGCCGGCCCCGGCTGCAAGGATCCCGCCCTTGGCCTACCCGGAGCTGATCGAAACCGAGCGCCTCACGCTCCGACGCCTGACCGAGGCCGACGCCGGCGCCTACCACTCGATCTGGTCTGACCCGACGGTGTGGGACGCGCTCAGCTCCGACGCGGACGTCGATCCGGCCACGGCGGCGACGCGAAGCCTCGACAAACAGGTACGCCACTGGGACGAGCACGGCTTCGGCCTGTGGGGCGCCGTCCCCGCCGGGGAGAGCATGCCCGTGGGCTGGATCGGCGCCTGGTACCCCGACTTCGTCCCCGACGTACTCGGCGAGATCGAGATCGGCTGGACCCTCCGCGCCCCGTTCCGCGGCCAGGGGCACGCGACCGAGGCCGCGCGCCAGGCGATCGCCGCCGCCTTCGAGCACCAGCGCCCCGACCGCGTGATCAGCCTCATCGCCCCGGGGAACGACCCGTCGGCCGCGGTCGCCTCCCGCCTGGGCATGCACCAGGCCACCGAGGCCCAGACCGACCTGGGCGTCATCCTCCGCGTCTTCGAGCTACCGCGAGCCGATTAGCAACTCGAGGCGGGGCGCCTCGCCCCAGAGCACCTCGAGCCGGTATCGCTCACGCAGCTCCGGCACGAACACGTGGAGCACGCAGTCGAGATAGTCCATCAGCACCCAGCGAGCATCCGTTAGACCCTCCACGGTGGCCGGCAGCCGCCCGTGATCGCGCTTCATCCGCTCGCGCACCTCGTCGTGGATCGCCTTCGCCTGCCGCTCGTTGCGAGCGGTGCACACCATCAGCACGTCGGTGTAGCCCACCAGTGAGCTGACGTCGAGGGCGACGATCTCCTCCCCCAGCTTGTCGTCGACGATCCCCGCGATGACCCGTGCAAGCTCCTCCGGGCTGGCCAGGACGGGATCCGTCGTCGCCTCGCGGGCTGCCTCGTCGGCGCTCACCGGTACAGCCCCTCGGCCTCGATCATCTCGAGCACGCCGTCCGTCACCAGGTACCGGACCGGCCTCCCCTGAGCGACCCGTCGGCGGATCCGGGTCGACGAGACCCCCAGATCGGGCATGCGCACCACGTCGGCCCGCTCGCCTCCGCCCAGCCGCTCCAAGGTCGCCTCCGCCTCGTCGATCGCCGTCCCCGGACGGGTCGCGACGCCGATCCTCGCCAGCTCGAGCACCCGCGCCGGCTCATGCCACTCATCGAGGTGGGCCGCGACATCGGCGCCCATCAGCAGGTGCAGCTCCCGATCCCGCTCGCTGAGATGCTCGAGCGTCCGCACGGTGTACGAGGGCTCGTCGTCCTCGCCGGCGCGCCGGCACTCGAAGTCCGAGACCTCGAACAGCTCATTAGCGGTGGCTGCCACCCGGGTCAGCTCCAGCCGCGCGGTCGTGCCCGGATCGTCCGCGATCTCCTTGTGGGGCGCCCGGCCGGTGGGGACGAGCACCACCCGGTCGAGCCCGAGCTGCGCTGCCGCCTCCTGTGCGAGCACCAGATGCCCGATGTGCGGCGGGTTGAAGGCACCACCCAGTACGCCGAGCGCCACCGGCTATCTGACCTGGCCGTTGCCGGTCAGCACGTACTTGGTGGTCGTCAGCTCCCGCATGCCGATCGGGCCGCGGGCGTGAAGCTTCTGGGTCGAGTTTCCGATCTCTGCGCCCATCCCGAACACGAACCCGTCGGTGAACCGGGTCGAGGCGTTCACGTAGACGGCAGCGGCGTCCACGCCGCTGGTGAAGGCGTCGGCGCTGTCGTCCGAGGAGGTGATGATCGCCTCGGAGTGGCCCGTGCCGTGCCTGTTCACGTGCTCGACCGCCTCGTCCAGTGAGTCGACGACGCCGACCACCATCTTCAGGTCGAGGTACTCGGTATCCCAATCCGTCGCCGTGGCCTCCCCGACCGGGGTGCCCCCGGCGACCGAGCGCGCGCGCTCATCGCCCACCAGCTCGACGCCCGCGCCGTGAAGCTCTCCGAGCAGGTCGGGCAGCAGCTGGGCCGCCACGTCGGCGTTCACCAGCAGCGTCTCCGCCGAGTTGCACACGCCCGGACGGTCGACCTTCGCGTTGTAGGCAACCTGCCGCGCCATGTCGAGGTCGGCGTCGGAGTGGACGTACACGTGGCAGTTCCCCGCGGCGGCGTACATGACCGGCACCGTCGCGACGGACTTGAGCGCCTCCTTGAGGCCCTCGCCCCCGCGCGGGATGACGAGGTCCACCACGCCCTCCTGCGTGGCGAGCTCGGCCAGGTCCTCGCGGCCTCCCGCCACCAGCTGCACGCCGTCGGCGGGCAGGCCGGCCGCCTCGAGCCCCTCGGCCACGATCGCGGCGAGCGCCGCGTTCGACCGCTGGGCGTAGCTCGAGCCGCGCAGCACGATCGAGTTCCCCGACTTGATGCACAGCGCCGCGCAGTCGATGGTGACGTTGGGGCGCGCCTCGTAGACGACGGCGACGACCCCAAGCGGCACGCGAAGCTTCCGCAACTCCAGGCCGCTGTCCAGGGTCCGCTCCTCGAGCACCTCCCCGACGGGATCGGAGAGTGCGAGCACCGCCCTGACGCCATCAGCGATTCCGGCGATGCGCTCGGCGGTGAGCGTCAGCCGGTCGCGGAGCGCCGGGCTGAGCGCCGCGGCTCTCTCGTCGGCCAGATCGCCGGCGTTCGCCTCGCCGATGTCGTCGGTGCGCTCCTCGAGCAGCTCGGCGATGCGCTCCAGCGCGGCGTCCTTCGTGGCCGTGTCAGCGCGCGCCAGGTCGACCGCCGCGTGCTTCGCGGCGGCGCAGGCGTCACGAACCGTTGTCTCGGTGGTGGCCATTCCGAGAAAGGGTAACGACGGCTACCCGCTCTGACCCACTCCCAGCCGCTGCGCCGTCGTCGCCGCCTCCACGCGGCTTCGCACGCCCAGCTTGCCGAGGATCCGCGACACGTGAACGCTGGCCGTCTTCTCGGCGATGAACAGCGTCTCGCCGATTTCGCGGTTGGTCCTCCCCTCCACGACCAGCGCCAGAACCTCGAGCTCCCGGGCGGTCAGCCCCAGACGCTCGAGGTCGGGATCGATCGTGGACCCCGCCTCGCTATCGGCCGCCGCGCCGGGCAGCCGGAGCCGCGCCGCGCGCGCGAACCCCTGAACGCGGTCGGCCAGACCGCCGGCGCCACACGAGACCGCGGTCAGCGCCGCCGTGCCCGCGAGATCGGTCGCCCGATCCCGGTCGCCTCCCGCGGCCAGGATCGCCTCCGCCTGGCGCCATTCCGCGTAGGCGCGCTCGAGGACGAACGAGAGCCCCGACCATGCCCCGGCCGCCCGGCCCCATGCATCAGGATCCGGCGTTCCCGCCGCGCGCGTCACCTCGGCGGCGGCGACATCCGCGTACGCAAGCGCCATCGGCACCGGCTCACCTTCCGGGTAGTGCGTGGGCTCCAGCACCGAGCGGAAGCGCGCGAGCGTCGCGACCGCACCATCCGCCGCGATCCTGGCCTGCTCCTCGTCGGACCCGGCGCGGGCGCGCTCTGCCAGGTCCGCGTACGCGGAGACACCGCGCGCGTACAGGCGCGCCACGCTGAACTCGTACTCCCGTCCGCTCATCTCGCCAAGCGCCAGCTCGAGAAGCTCGATGGCAGTCTCCGGATCGCCCTGGACCAGCGCCAGCTCCACCTCGAGGCCCGCCACCGGGCCGAAGAACATCGAGTCTCGCGTCAGGCCCACGCCGCTTCGCGCCCCGCGCAGGCTCGTCGTGGCCGCCTCGAGGTCGCCGCGCGCCATCGCGAGGTCGGCCTCGCCGCCACCCAGCTGAGCCGCGCTCAGGCCCTTCGGCGAGGCGGCACGCACCGCTCGAATCAGCTCGGCGGCCTCGTCCAGGCGCCCCATCCACACCATGCGCAGTGCTGCCTCCGTCTCCAGGTAGCGACGGTAGGCGCCCGCGCCCAGCTCACGCATGGCCTCAACTCCCTGAAGCGTCATCGCAACGCCCTCGGCGAGCCTGCCATCCCAGCCCACCTCCTCAGACTGATTGACCCAGCACCGGCCGATCTCATCGATCCACTCGAGCTCCTCGGCGATCTCCTTCGCCTCGACCAGGGACTCGATCCCGGCCTTGCGGTCGCCGAGATGCGCGACGTTGGTGCCGAGGGTGTTGAGCGCATGGCCCTCACCGGCCCTGGCCCCGGCCGCGCGGGCGACCTCGATCGCGCGGAGGCACGAGTTTCTCGACTCCTCCGGGTATCCGCGCAGCATCTGGATCTGGGCGAGCGCCGACAGGACCCGGGCCAGCTCGGCGGTCGGCGGCTCGGCCGGCATCAGCTCGACCGCCTCCTGGTAGGCCGCCAGCGACTCGCCCGAGTACGCCGAAACCCAGAGGTAGCGGCCGAGCCGTTCCCGCTGCAGCGCGGCTCGGACCGGCTCGGCCTCCGCGTCGATCAGCGAGACGGCCTCGCGGGCAAGCGCGAGGGCCCGGCCGCTGTAGTCGGCCAGATTGGCCGCCTCGGCGGCCCAGCCCAGCATCGCGGCCTTGTCGCGCCCTGCGCGCTCTTCGGCGTCAGAAACCTGGTCCCAGATCTCGAGCGCATGCTCGAGGTGCGCCTCCGCCTCGGCGAACGCGTAGACCCGCTCGGCCGCCGTGGCGGCCGCGACCGCTGTGGAGAGCGCCTCCGGCAGGCGGCGTGCCTCCCACCAGTGATATGCGACCTCGGCGACGGCGGCCTCCCCCTTCGCGGCAGCGAGCCCTGGATCGCTGGTCAGCGTCTCCGCTAGGGCTGCGTGGAGCTTGGTCCGCTCGCCGGGCAGGAGATCGGAGTAGACGGCGTCGCGCACGAGCGCGTGACGGAACGACAGGCTGTCCTCATCCTGCAGAAGCACGGAGCGCGCAACCGACTCGCGAAGCGCGTCGTCGAGCTCGGTACCACTCAACTCACTCAGTTGGGTCAGCAGCTGATGGTTCACCCGCTGGCCGCCGACAGCAGCCAGTCGCAGCGTCTGGCGCGCCTGTTCGGAGAGCGCCTCGATCCTGACCATCAAAGCGTCCCGCAGAGTCTCGGGAATCACCCTGCCCTTGGTCGATGCGTCGAAGAGCTCCTCGGCGAAGAACGGATTGCCGTCGGACCGCGCGAACAGGTCGTCCACCAACGCTTCCGCGGGCCGCTCCCCGGCGATCGCCTCCACCAGCTCCGCCACCTCGGCTCGAGTGAACGGATCGAGCTCGATGCGCTCGACACGCTCTCGGCGCTCCTCCTCGGCGAGGAATGGGCGCAGCGGGTGACGGCGGTGAAGCTCGTCGCTTCTGTAAGTGCAGACGACCAGCAGGCGAATACCCCGCGCGTTCCGGGTCAGGAACGAGATGAAATCCCGGGTGGAGCGGTCGGCCCAGTGGAGATCCTCGATCAGGAGCAGCACGGTCGACCTCTCCGATAGCTGCGAGAGCAGTCCGAGCATCACCTCGAACAGGCGCGACTGGGCGAGCGGCTCCTGTAGCGTCGAACCGGCGCCGAAGCGCGATTCCTGGGTCCCGCCCAGCTCCGGCAGCAGGCGGCCGAGCTCCTCGTTGCCGGGAATCGCCTCCAGCTCACCGGGCGGGAGGTCGCGGACCAGGGGGCGCAGTGCGGCGACGATGGGGGCGAAGGGCAGCTCCCCCTCCGCCAGCGCGAGGCACTCCCCCGTGAGCACCAGGGCGCCTCCGGTCTCGGCGCGGCTCGCGGCCTCGGTCGCAAGGCGGGTCTTTCCCCCACCGGCCTCGCCCGCGATGAAGACGGTCGCGGCCTCTCCGCCCTCGCTTCGTTCGAGAGCGGCGGCCAGCGCCGTCAGCTCGGCCGTTCGTCCGATCAGTTCGCCGCTTGCCGACCGCCTTGCCATGCCGTCAGTATCGCGAGCGGACGGCGACGCGGCCGGCCGGACAGCTGGTGCGTGCCAGTGGTCCTGGGGGCCGCCCGCCGGGCCTTCGCGGCGTGCCGGTGGAAATCCTCGATCCTGGCCTGATGGACTGTGATGGTGAGTGGGGTGGACATCTGCGCCTCCTGTGGTGATCGCTTGAGACGTAGATTCGGCTAAGGCCCCCCACCCGCACATTGGGTGAATGCCCACTATCGAGCCCTATTTGGACCCCTTACAAGGGCCTTACGCGCCCTGTCAGGCCTTACGCGGGCGCCTCTGGCCTAGGTCAGGACGAAGTGGTCGCGGTGGACCGCTTCCTCGGCCGCGTTGGGCATCCCCTCGAGGACCTGCTCCGAGCGCAGGCCCTTGATGCGGTGAAGCTCGGCCGACGAGTAGTTGGAGATCCCCTTACCGACGACATCGGAGCCGCACACGACCTCGACCGCGTCGCCGGCGGCGAACTCGCCCTCGACGCTGATGATCCCCACCGGCAGCAGGCTGGACCCCTTCTCGCGCAGCACCCGGGCGGCACCGGCGTCCACGACGAGCCGGCCGTGGCTGGGCTTCGCGTACCGGAGCCAGAGCTTGAACGACGGAGTGCGCTCGGGGTGGGCCGTGAAGCTGGTCCCGACCTTCTCCCCCGCTGCCGCCGCAGCCAGCGTGCCCGCCTGCGTTCCGTCGCAGATCACGACCGGGACGCCCGCGGCGCTCGCCATCTCGGCGGCGGCCACCTTGCTGCGCATCCCGCCGGAGCCGAACGCGGAGGTCCGCTGGCCGATCTGGAGCTGGTCGAGGATGGCGAAGTCGTCGACCTCCTCCACCAGCTCGGCCGAATCGTCCAGCGCGGGGTCGGAGGTGTGCAGGCCGGCGGTGTCGGTCAGCAGGACCAGCAGCCGGGCTCCGAGCAGGATCGCGACCTGCGCGGAGAGGAAGTCGTTGTCACCGAAGGTGATCTCGTCGGTCGCCGTGGTGTCGTTCTCGTTCACGACGGGGACGACACGCCAGTCCATCAGGCGGCGGAGCGTCTGGCGCGCGTTCAGGTAGTGCATGCGAGCCGACATGTCGAACGAGGTGAGAAGCACCTGCGCGGCATGGACGTCGCGAGCGCCAAGGCGCTCCTCGTACGCCCGGAAGAGCGTGCCCTGCCCGACGGCGGACGCGGCCTGGAGCTCGTCGACCTCCTCGGGCCGCGTATCGAGACCCATCAGCCGCATGCCGCAGGCCACGGCGCCCGAGGTCACGAGCGCGACGTTCTCGCCGGCGGCGTGCAGGCCTCCGACCTGCTCGCACACCGCGTCGAGGACCTCCGCGCGCAGCTCGCCGTCGTCGCCGGCGACGATCGAGGAGCCCAGCTTTGCGACCACTGTCATGGCCAGGAAGATACGAGGCGCTAGTCCAGCTCGAACGACTGGTCGCCGATCCGCACCTCGTCGCCCGGCGCGAAGCCAGCCGAGCGCAGGGCAGCGACCACGCCCATGTCGACCAGCCGTTGCTCCAGGTACGCGAGCGCCTCGTGGTTGGAGAGGTCGTGCCGCTCGACCAGAAGCTCGACGCCGCGGCCGTGGACCCGATACGCGCCCTCCTCCTCCTGCTCCACCGCGTAGCCCTGGCGGGCATCCGGGCGGTAGGTGATGTGCTCGGCTTCGAACTCGGGAGCGTCGGCGACTGTGGGGTCAGACCCCCCAACTGGTGTCTGACCCCGGTGGTCTGTGCTCGGAACCGCGGTCGAGGATCGCCGCCTTGCAGCTCCTCGAGGCCCTCGCCGGTGGCGGAGGAGACGGTCAGGACCTCCGGCTCGCCCGGCAGCGCTGCGCGGAACGCGGCCGCGCGGGCCCCGATCTCGTCATCGGGCAGGAGGTCTCGCTTGGAGAGGACGACGAGCTCGGGCAGGCGGTCGAGCCCCGATCCGTACGAGCTCAGCTCGCCGCGGATCACCTCGTAGGCCTCCTCCGGAGTGGGCGCGCCCTCGGGCGGATCGACCTCAACGACGTGGACGAGAACGCGGCAGCGCTCGACGTGGGCGAGGAACTCGTCGCCCAGGCCTGCGCCGTCGGCGGCGCCCTCGATCAGCCCGGGCACGTCGGCGATCACCAACTGGCGGTCACTGGCCTCGAGCGTCCCGAGCACCGGATCGATCGTCGTGAACGGGTAGTCGGCCACCTTCGGCGCGGCCCTGGTCAGCCGCCCCAGGAGCGAGGACTTGCCGGCGTTGGGGAGTCCGACCAGCCCCGCGTCGGCGAGCAGCCGCAGCTGCAGCTCGATCCAGCCTGAGGTGCCCACGACCCCGCTCTCGGCGAATCGCGGCGCCTGCCGGGTGGAGTTCGCAAACCGCTTGTTACCGTGCCCGCCGCCGCCGCCCTCGGCGACAACGGCCCGCTGGCCCGGCTCGACCAGGTCGTAGTGCTCGCCATCGAGGCCGGCGACGGTCGTCCCCGGCGGCACGAGGATCACCTCGTCCCCGCCCCGCGCTCCGTGCTTGCGCGCGCCCTCCCCGTGGCGCCCGCGCCCCGCCCGGAACTGCGGCGAGAACCTCAGGGCCGAGAGATCACGCCGGGACGCATCGCAGACCAGCACGACGTCGCCCCCACGCCCGCCGTCGCCCCCGTCGGGCCCGCCGCGCGGAACATGGGCCTCACGGCGAAACGAGACGACGCCGTTGCCGCCACGCCCACCTTCGACCCAGATCTTGGCCTTGTCGTGAAACACCTGCTCAAGCTAGCCGGAGGCCGTCCCCTGGGGAGGCGATTCCCGGTCCGGCGCCCCCAGGGTGGGAGCTACTCGCCCTCGGCTACGGAAACGACGCGGCCCTTGCGGGCCCGCTTGAACTCGACGACGCCGGGACGGGTCGCGAAGATCGTGTGGTCCTTGCCGATGCCCGTGCCATCGCCCGGGTAGAAGCGGGTGCCGCGCTGGCGCACGATGATCTCGCCGCCGCCGACCTGCTGGCCGGCGAAGACCTTGACCCCGAGGAACTTCGGGTTCGAATCGCGACCGTTGCGGGAGGAGCCGAGCCCCTTCTTGTGGGCCATTACTCGCTCTCCTTCTTGGTCGCGGGCTTCTTGGTCGCGGGCTTCTTGGCTGCTGGCTTCTTGGCCGCCGGCTTCTTCGTCGCGGGCTTCTTGGCAGCCGGCTTCTTGGCAGCCGCGGGCTTGGCGGCCGCCTTCTTCGCCGGGGCCTTCGGCTTCGAGGCGGGCTTCGCCTCGGCCTTCTCGGCGGCGGGCTTCGCCTCGGCCTCGGCCTTCGGCTTCTCCGCGGCGGGCTTCGACTCGGCCTTGGCCGCCGGCTTGCGGCTGAGCAGCTTGACGTCCGTGACCTCGAGCTTCGTCAGCGCCTGGCGGTGGCCCTTACGCCGGCTGGAGGCCTTCTTGGCCTTGTAGGTGAAGACCCGGATCTTCTCGCCGCGGACGTGCTCGGAGACGACGGCCTCGACCTTGACCTTCTCGAGGTCCGAACCGGCGGCGATCACGTCCTCGCCGCCCGAGTACATCACCGGGCGCAGCGTGACCTTGGCGCCCTCGTCCTCGGGCATGCGCTCGACCAGCAGGCTCGCGCCCTTCTCGGCGCGGTACTGCTTGCCGCCGGTCTCAATGATCGCGTAGGTCTCAGCCATCGTTCTTCTCACCACTGGTAGCGGTCGAGCGTCGACGGCCGCCTCTGCGACCGCGGCGCCGGCCGCCGGGAGCGGAGGATTCTAGCTGCGCCGCATCCTCATCGGAGGGTGCGCCGTTGTCCGGGGCGTCGAGCAGCGACGCGGTGGCCACCGAGCGGCCGACCTCGTCGATGCGGACCATGCGGCGCTCGCCCACGTGGGCCCCGCCGCCGGTCACGCTCACGACGTAGGAATCGACGCGCGCGATCGCGTCGTCCACGTTGTACATGTGAGGCTCCTCGATTGAGACGAGGACCTCGTCGCCCACGCCGAACGGGAGCGCGCGGCGCTCGATCTCCTCGCGGCCACCCTCCTCGGACACCTGGTAGGTCGAGAGCGGCAGCGCGTCGCCGCCCTCGAAGTGGAAGTGCTTGCCGGCCTCCTCCTCCAGCTCGCGAAGCCCGCTGTCGGCCTCAAGCAGCTTCCGGGCCACCTTGGGGTTGACCCGGATCAGGAACGCCTCGGGCTTCGGTTTGTCGGCCGCCAGCACGCGCAGCTTGCGCAGGATGTCGATCGACACCGTCTCCTCGGACTCGACGACGCCCTCGCCCTCGCACGTCGGGCAGGGCTTCGTGAGGATCTCGCGCACGCCGTCGGTGATGTTCTGCCGCGTCATCTCCACCAGGCCGAGCGGGGAGACCTCGACCACGTAGGTCTTCGTCTTGTCCTCGTCGAGCGCCTTCTTGAGCGTCTTCAGGACCTGGTCGCGGTTGGACGCCCGCGCCATGTCGATGAAGTCGATGACGATGATGCCGCCGATGTCGCGCAGCCGCAGCTGGCGGACGACCTCGTCGGCAGCCTCCACGTTCACCTTCGTGATCGTGTCCTCGAGCCGACCCTTGCCGCGCCCGGTAAAGCTGCCGGTGTTGATGTCGATGACGGTCAGCGCCTCGGCGTAATCGACCATCAGGTAGCCGCCCGACGGCAGGTCCACCCTGCGCGACAGGACGGAGCGGAACGCCTCCTCGACGCCCTCGCGCTCGAACAGCGGCTGCGTGCCGTCGTAGTGCTCGACCAGGTCGACCAACTCCGGCGCGGTGCGCTGGAAGAAGCTGGTCACGCGCTGGTGCTGCTTTGGATCGTCGATAGCGGCGCCGTCGAACTCCTTCGTCAGCACGTCGCGCAGCACCCGGATCGACAGGTCGGCCTCCTGGAAGACCAGCGCGGGTGCCTTCACCTCGTCGGCGCGCTTGTCCACCACCTCGTGCAGCTTGTGGAGATAGGCGAGGTCGCGCTTGAAGTCCTCCTCCGTCGCGCCCTGAGCCGCGGTCCGGACGATCACGCCGCCGTCGCCCTTGTGGAGCTTCTGCAGCAGCTTGCGCTGGCGGTCGCGCTCCTTGTCGGAGAGCCTGCGGCTGGCCCCCACCCCGCCGCCTTGCGGCATGTACACGAGGTACCGGCCCGCGATGGACAGCTGCATGGACAGACGGGCGCCCTTCGTCTTCAGGGGATCCTTGACGACCTGGACCAGGACCTCCTGCTTGGGCTTGATGAGCTCGTCGATACGGCGGCCCTTGCCGTGGCCGCGGCGCGGCACCTTCTGCCCGTCGGGCAGCACGATCTCGTCGACGTGCAGGAAGCCGTTCCGCTCCAGGCCGATATCGACGAAGGCCGCCTCCATGCCCGGCAGGACGTTGTCGACGACGCCCTTGTAGATGTTGCCGACGATCGAGCGGGAGCCTTTGCGCTCCACGTAGAGCTCGCCGACCTTGAAGCCGGCGTTGCGCGTCTTCCCGTCGTCGGCCTTACCGCCTTGGCGGCCTTTGGCGGAGCCGCCCTTGGCGGCTCCCTTCGATTCGAGTACGGCGACGCGGGTCTCACCTGCGTCGACCGAAACGATGATTCTTTTCTTCAAGTGGGTCTCACCTCAGAGAGGGTTGACCGCCCGGGAGGCGCCTAACGGCGCGTATCTATCGGGCGGGAGCCCTGCTTCTGGAGGCGAGCTGCGACTGGACGTAGACGCTCTGCAGGAGCCCGATCGCCATAAAGGTGACGATCACGGATGATCCTCCAGCGCTCATCAGCGGCAACGGGATGCCCGTAACGGGTGCGATCCCGAGGTTCATGCCGACGTTGACGAACAGGTGGAACATCAGCATCGCGGCGATTCCGCCGGCGATCATTGCTCCGTACAAGTTCTTTGAAAGCGTCACTATGCGCAGCGCCCGCCAGATCAGCAGGGCGTAAAGGGACAGTAGGAACGCAGCCCCGGCGAACCCGAAGCGCTCTCCAACCACGGCAAAGATGAAGTCCGTGTGGCGCTCCGGCAGAAAGCCGGCCTGCGATTGCGTTGATTCGCCGCCTCGACCGGTCTTTCCTCCGGATCCGACGGCGATCAGCGCCTGATTGATCTGATAACTCGAGTCTCGTGGGTCCTCACTGGGATTGAGGAAGGAGGTGATTCGCTCCTCCTGGTACGGCTCAAGGATAGGGGTACCGATGGCCGGAGCCACCACAAGCACGATTGCGACCAGCGCCGCAGCGGCCCCGCCCATCACCGCGAAGTGCTTCCACGGAATGCCCGCGAGGAACAGCACGGCGAGCGTGATCACCCCGTAGACGAGCCCGGTCCCCAGGTCGGGAGCGAGGAAGACGATGATCCCGGGGACGATGCCCAGGGCGAGGAGCTTGACGGTGCGCCGGCCCTCGGTGCCGTGCCGGGCGCGTTCGAGGGCGAACGCCGCGAGCGTCACGATCAACAGCACCTTGCCCAGCTCGGACGGCTGAAAGGTGAAGAAGGGCAGCTCGATCCAGCGGCGCGAGCCGCGGGTCGCCTCGCCGAGCGCGAGAACCAGCAGGATCGTCCCGATCATGCCCGTGTAGAGCCCAACGCGGAGCTCGCGGAAGCGGGAGTAGTCGATCCTGGCCAGGGTGAGCATGAGGGCGATGCCCACGACCGCGTAGATCGCCTGGCGGATGACGTAGTAGTAGGGATCGCCCGGGATGTCGTCCCGCGTGGTGACCCCGAGCGTGTACGCGCTGAAGGCGATGATCGCGATCGCGGCGCCCGCCAGGGCGAGGTCGAGGCCTCCGATCGCGCGCTCGATCGTGCCCGTCTCGCGCTCGCCGAACGGCCGCGGGCTCGTCTGCCCGCCCGCGGGCGCGCGCCGGGCACGGGCCGGCGGACGGCGGCGGGCTCCCGCGGGTGGGGACGTGCCGATCATTCGTACACCGTCGCCGCCGAATCGGACACCTCGTCGATCTCGGTGGGCTTCACGTTGAAGTAGTCGGTGAGGATCTGCTTGACGGCGGGGGCCGCGGCATCGGCACCGAATCCACCGCGCTCGATCGTCGCGACGACGACGACCTCAGGGTCCGGGTACGGAGCCAGTGCCGCGTACCAGGACTGATCCTCCACGAACTCGCCGCGCTCGGCCGTACCGGTCTTGCCGGCGATGTCGACGGGGAAGCCGCCGAAGATCGGATAGGAGGTACCGGTCGGCTCCATCGCCGCGGCGTGGAGCCCGTCCAGCACAGCCTGCGCGTTCGAGGGCTTGATGTCCACCTGATCGCGCGGGGGCGGATCGACCTCCTGGATCACGCGGCCGGCGGGGTCCTCGACCCGCATCCCGACGTGGGGCCGCACGATCTTGCCGCCGTTGGCCACGGCCGCGTAGGCGATCGCCAGCTGCAACGGGCTGGCCTGCAAGTCGCCCTGGCCCACCGAGAGGTTGATGTTGTCGCCGACCGACCAGGGGCGGTCGGTCAGGCCGTCCCGGTAGAGCTCGTTGCGCCACTCGGGCGTCGGCACCAGGCCCTCGGCCTCGGCCGGCAGGTCGATGCCCGAGAGCTTGCCCATGCCCAGTTCACTGGCCCATTTCTGGATCGTGTCGCCCTCCGCACCGTCCTCGAGGCCGATCAAATAGAAGTAGACGTCGGAGGACACCTGCAGCGCCGCGCGCAGGTCGATCGCGCCGTTGACCGCGTCGCCGGCGTTCTTGAACTCCACGCCGCCCACCTTCACCGAGCCGCCGTCGTTGACGATCTCCTCCGGGGTGATCAGGCCCTCCTCGAGGGCGCCGATCGCGGTGATGAGCTTGAACGTCGAGCCGGTGGGATAGCCGCCCTGCGTCGCCCGGTTGAAGATCGGGGCCTCGGTGCCGTCGGTGCCCTCGAAGATGGAGTCCGCAACGGCCTGCGGGATGACGGGGCGCGCGAAGACCGAGGGATCGAACGTCGGCACCGAGCCGAGGGCAAGGACCTCGCCCGTGTCGACGTCCATCGCGACGAATCCGCCGGGGAGGCCGTAGCTCGACACCGCCGCCTCCGCGGTCTGCTGGAGCTTCGAGTCGATCGTGAGGCGCAGGTTGTTCCCCGTGCGCGGCTCCTGGGTGGAGAGGCGGCCGCCGGTGGGCGAACCCGACGCGTCCACCTGAACGCGGGTGGTCCCGTTGATGCCGCGCAGGAGCTCGTCGTATTCGAACTCCACGCCGGCCTGGCCCACCTCGTCGCCGGGGGCGAGCGACCGGTACTCCGGCTGTTCGAGCTGCTCGGCGTTGACCTCGCGCACGTAGCCGAAGAGGTGCGCGGCGAGGGTGCCCTGTGGATAGGAGCGAACGTAGATCCGGTCGACGCTGACGCCGGGGAACTTGCCCTGGTTCTCGCGCAGGTAGTAGACGAGGTCGTAGGGGACGTCCCGGCGCAGGGTGACCGGGCTCGCCGGCGACTCCTTCGTCTGCTGGCGGATCTGCTTCTCGATCCCTTCGACCGTCATCCCGGACACCTTGGCGAGGCGGGCGATCACCTCGTCCCGAGCCCCGTCCGGGCCAGGCAGCTCATTGGTGCGAACCTGCAGCGCGAGGGCCGTCCGGTTGTTCACGAGCGTCTTCCCGTTGCGGTCGACGATCTCGCCGCGAGGAGCCTGGACCGTGACCTCCCGCACCTGGTTGTTGTTGGCCTCGGCGAGGTAGCGATCGCCCGACAGCACCTCCAGGTACCAGAGGCGAAAGAAGATCGCGGAGAAGACCACCAGCGCGAACGCGCCCAGGATCGCCACCCGCAGGTTGAACTGCGCCGGGCTCAGCCCGCCGCGCCAGTCGCTGCGGCCGAACATCATGTGAGGCCTCCCCGTATCCGGCGGGCCGGGACGCCGCCCATCCGCGCCGGGCCGCCGCGGCGCCGTGGCCGGCTGCGCCGCCCGCGGGTGCGGCGGCCGGCCGGGGCGGCGGCGTCGACCAGCGCTGGGCGCAGGACCCGGCGCAGCAGCGGGTAAAGCGGGATCGCGACGAGGAACGCGAGCAGGCCCTTGACGACGATCTCGCGGACGACCAGCAGGCTCACCTGCGTCTCGACGCCGAGCATCAGCTGGATCGCCGCGAAGCCGAGCGCCGCCATGGCGGTGAGCGCGCCGGCGAGGAGCGGCGCCACCCAGCGGCCGGAGATCTCAAAGCCCTCGCGGTAGCGCCCCGCGAGGTACCCCGCGGCAAGCAGCACCAGCGAGGAGACGCCGAGCGTCTGGAGGAGGATCGAGTCCAGGAGGATCCCCGCGGTGAATCCACAGACACCGCCGATCACCCCACCCCCGAGGAGGCCGAGGCAGATGATCACCACGGCGAGCACGTCGGGCGTTGCGCCGAGCAGCGAGAGATAGGAGAAGAACGAGACCTGGAGGATGACCGCGAGCAACACGATGGCGGCGATCCGCAGGCCCATCCGGAGCGTGACGATCATCCGCCGACCCCCGGGCGCTCGGGGCCGCCGGTGAGCACCTGCACGAAGTCCAGCTCGCGCATGTCGGCGAACGGCTCAACGTGCACCTGCTGGAAGGCCTCCTGCTCGCCCACGCCAGCCTCCGAGACGCGGCCGATCTCCAGCCCAGCCGGGTAGGCCGAGGAGATCCGCCCGTTCGACCAGCCGGCGGTGACCAGGATCTGGCCCTCCTTGACCTCCTCCTCGTTCGCGATGAAGTCGAGCAGCAGGTCCTCGGGATCGCCCACCTCCGGCTCCACGACCCCGTCGGGGCCCTCCGGAAGGAGCCGGGCGGACACCGCGCTGCGGTGATCGGTGATGAGCGTCACCTGAGAGGTGCCGCGGGTGGTCTCGGTGATGCGGCCGACGAGGCCTGCGCCGTTCACGACGGGATCGTCGATGTCAACTCCCTCGCCGGTGCCGACATCGATGGTGACGGTTGAGTACCAGACGGTCGGGGACCGCCCGATGACCCGCCCGGTGACCTTCTTGAATGCGGCGACGGTGGCGTTCTGCTTTTCCAGTTCGAGCAGCTTCCGGAACTGCTCGTTCTCGCCGACGGCCTCCTGGGAGTCGGCGAGCTCCTCGCGGAGCTCCTGAACCTCCGCCTCGAGGGCGTCGTTCTCGCCGCGGGCGTCGAAGGTCTCGTCGAACCAGTTCACGAGGTCCCGCGCGGGCTTCAGCGCTCGGGACGCGCCCTCCTCCACTGGCCCGAGCACCGTGGAGATGCCACGCTGGATCGAGCTGATCGGACCGCTGTCGGCCTCGCTGAAGCTGATCGAGATCAGCACCAGGCAGGCGACGATCAGAGCGACGAGCACGGCGCGGCGCCGGCGGACCTCCTTGCGGTACAAGGCGCCCTACGCGACGGCGTCGCCCAGACGCCGCCGGCGGTTCGAGTGCCTGTTCATCCGGTGGATCACCTCGAACTCCTCGAGCGAGCGGCCCGAGCCGACTGCGACGCACGTGAGCGGCGACTCGGTGAGCTGGGCCGGCATCTGGCACTCGGCCGCAATGCGCTTCTCCATGCCGCGCAACAGCCCCCCGCCGCCCGCGAGCGTGATCCCGCGGTCCATGATGTCCCCGGCGAGCTCGGGCGGGGTCCGGTCCAGCGTGTCCTTGACGGCGCTGACGATCTGGCTGACGGGCTCCTCGAGGGCGGTCCGGACCTCGCTCGAGGTGAGGACCAGGGTGCGGGGCAGCCCGGTGACCATGTCGCGGCCGCGGATCTCGGCCGTCAGCTCGGTCTCGAGGTCGGTGGCGGCTCCGATCTCCAGCTTCACGTCCTCGGCCGTCTGGGCACCGATCAGAAGCTTGTGCTCGTGCTTGCAGTGGTTGACGATCGCCTCGTCCATCTCGTCGCCCCCGACCCGGATCGACTCGGAGACCACGATGCCGCCCAGCGAGATCACGGCGACCTCACTGGTGCCGCCGCCGATGTCGAGCACCATGCTCCCGGTGGGCTCGGCGACGGGAAGGCCGGCGCCGATCGCGGCGGCCATCGGCTCCTCGATCAGGTACGCCTGCCGGGCGCCGGCCGAGAGGCATGCCTCCTCGACGGCGCGCTTCTCGACACCGGTGACCCCGGAGGGCACGCAGACGACGACCCGCGGATGTGCGAAGCGGTTGTGATGGACGCGCTGGATGAAGTGCCGGAGCATCTCCTCGGTCACCTCGAAGTCGGCGATGACGCCGTCCTTCAGGGGGCGGATCGCGGTGATCGACCCCGGCGTGCGGCCCAGCATCCGCTTGGCCTCGACGCCGACGGCGTGAACCTCGCCGGTGGTCGAGTCGACCGCCACCACGGAGGGCTCGGAGAGCACGATCCCACGGCCCCGGACGTACACCAGCGTGTTGGCGGTGCCAAGGTCGACCGCCATGTCGCGGCCGCCGAATCCGGTCAGTTTTCTGAAGAAGCCCATGTACAGGATGTGCGGGTTCGGTGAAATGGCACGACCGGCCGGAGGTGTTCTCCGCGCCCCGGAACGAAGCCGAAACCGGGTCGTCGCCATGGCCGCACCGCTGGGCGAATGTAGCAAAGGCTCAGGAAGCCGCAAGCCCGACTTGAGGGCTTGCTCCGGACCTAAGGATAAACCAGAGGTCCAGACTTTTCCGGCTATCCCGCGGACTCGCTGGAAATCGGGGGGAAGAGGCCTGGAGCCAACTCCAAGAGCAACTGCAACGGCAGGCCCACCACATTGGAGAAATCTCCCTCTACCCGTTCGATCAGGGTCGCGCCGAGCCCCTGGATCGCGTAGGCGCCGGCCCGGTCGCGCCACTCCCCGGACGCCAGGTAGCGCTCGAGAGTGACCTCGCCGAGCGTCCGGAAGGTCACGGTTGAACTCGCGACGCCACTTTCCCCGGACGGCGCCAGCGCGACCCCCGAAAGCACCTGGTGAGTCCGACCCGACAGGGCCTCGAGACGCTCCCGGGCCTCCTCCCCGCTCCTCGCCTTCCCCAGGGCGCTTCCGTCCAGGAACACGTCGGTGTCCACCCCCAGCGCCACGTCCTGAGCGCCCGCGCCGGCGAGCGCCAGCCCGGCGACGGCCTTCAAGCGCGCGTTCTCCACCACCAGCTCGTCGGGTGGCAGACCGTCGCGCAGTTCGTCCACCTCAGGGACGACCGCTTCGTAGTGAATCCCCAGCGCGCTCAGCATCTCCCGCCTGCGGGGAGACGCGGACGCGAGGATCAGACGCCGTCCGGGAACCAGATCTCGATCTCGCGGGCGGAGGACTCGGCCGAGTCCGACCCATGAACCATGTTGAAGGTGACCTCCAGCGCGAAGTCGCCGCGAATCGAGCCCATGTCGGCCTCGACGGGATTGGTGGAGCCGATCACCTGGCGCGCGGCCGGAACGGCCTCGGCGCCCTCCAGTACGGCCGCCACGAGCGGGCCGCCGGTGATGAAGGTGACCAGTTCCCCGAAGAAGGGCTTGTCCTTGTGCTCCGCGTAGTGGCGGTTGGCGATGTCCTCATCGGCGGTCAGCTTGCGCAGGGCCACGATCCGCAGCCCCTTGCGCTCGAAACGCGCGAGGACCTCGCCGGTCAGGCCGCGCTCGAAGGCGTCTGGCTTGACGAGGATGAGGGTCCGGGTCGCCTCGCTCATGTGGTCGCGGGCCGGGAGCGCTCGTCGCCGTCGGCCGGGGCCTTCTTCGGCGCGCCCTCGCTCGAGGACGAAGGCTGGCGCTGCTTGGACGCCGTCGGACGGGCCTTTGCCGGACGCTGCTGCCGCTCGGGGGACTGGCGCTGCTGCTTGGTGGCCGGCTGGCGCTCACCGCTCGAGGAGACGCGGCGGGCGGCCTCGGACGGCTGGCGAGCTTCCTCGGAGGAGGGCCTGGGCGGGGCCTTCGAGGAGGGCGCCTTCCGGCGCCGTTCGCCACTGGGCGCGGGCGCCGGGGCCTTCGCGCGCCGCTTGGGGGCCGTCTTGGAGGCCGGCGGCGCGGAGCGGCGAACCGCCGTCTCGCAGTAGGGGCAGAGCGACCAGCGTGGATCGATGGGCTTGCCGCACGCCTCGCACGGATCCTTCACGCGGGCCTTGCAGCTGGGGCAGCGCAGGTAGCTGCGCTCGATCGGGAAGGAGCAGTTCGGGCACGAGGACTCCTCGAGCTGGCGCACCCGGAGCTCGGCTGAGCGGGTCTCGAGCTCGCGCTCCCGCTTGTCGGCCAGAAACTCCGGCGGGCGCACGATGGAGTACACGAGCGGACCCACGAAGGGGAAGAACGACGCGACCGTGGCGCTGGCAACCAGGACCGGGTCCTCCAGGCGGCGGCGCGCGTCCATGTAGGTCCACACGATCAGCGCGATGTAGACCACGACCAGGAAGAGAATGATCAGGTTGACGGCCAGATTCAGGCTGTCATTTGTGATGCCGAATAGGGCTGCAGGCATGGGCGAGCGGGCAGTGTAGGCAGAAAGCAGGCGGTTACGCGCATCTCGGCGCCCAGCGCCACGCACGGGCCGCCTGAGCCGGAAGCTAGAGGAATGCCCTCCCGAACAGGTAGCCGAGGCCGAAGAACACCAGGATCACGATCGCGACGACTGCCGCGACCAGCCCCATCATGTGCAGGAGCTCGGAGCGAGCCTCACGATCCATAGCCAAGAAGGTAATGCGATCCGGCCGCGAGCGCCACTCCGCCCCGGCGACGGGCCAGCTCCTTTGCGCGTGCGAGCGCGAACCGCGGGTGGACCAGGATCTCGACCTCGCCTACGCCCGCCTCCCGAGCCAGCTCGGCCAGCTCGCCCGCCGGCACCGATCCGGCGCCCGCTCTGCCGGAGCCCTCGAGCCTCACGGCCGGAACCTCCGTGACCACGAGGGCATCGAGCAACGGGGCGAGCGGGCCGATGATCCCCGCCGCGTCCTTCCCGGCCAGGATCGCGATGCAGCCCACCACCGGCCGCCCCTGCACGATGCCGGGAAGGGCCTCGGCGAGGGCCTTCGCCCCGTCAGGGTTGTGTGCGGCGTCGGAGACCAGCGGAGGGTCGCCGCCCGCAACTTCCATGCGCCCCGGAAGCCGCGTCTCGGCGGCCACCGCGTCCACCAGCGCCGGTTCGAGGGGACCGGTGATCTGCTCCGCGGCAGCCACCGCCACGGCCAGATTGCTGGCCAGGTACGGGGCACGGCTGGCCAGGGCCGGAGCGCTGGCCGGTTCGGCGGCGCTGATCACTTTGGCACCGCGGTCGGCGGCCGTGCGCCGGGCGAGTGCCCTGATCTCTGGGTCGACGCGGCCGAGGACGAGGGTCGAATCAGGCTGCAGGACCGCCAACTTCTCCTGGGCGATCTCGAGCGCGGTCTCCCCCAGGTACTCGGTGTGCTCGATGCCGATCGAGGTCAGGGCCGTCACCCGCGAGGGGATGACGTTGGTCGCGTCGAGGCGCCCGCCGAGCCCGGCCTCGATCACCGCGACCTCGACTCCCGCCGTGGCGAAGGCGACGAAGGCCGTTGCCGTGGCCGCCTCGAACTGGGTGACGACATCGCCGTCCTCCAGGTCGCGCTCGACCGCGCGAATCGCCTCCGCGACCCGGCCGGCGGCGGCCCCGAGATGCTCGGAGCTGATCTCCGAGCCCCCGATCTGCACCCGCTCGGACCACCGCTCGCGATGCGGCGAGAGATACGCGCCCGTGGCCAGGGCAGCCCGGTCGAGGAGGGCCGCGGTGAGCATCGTCGCCGAGGACTTGCCGTTGGTGCCCACCACATGGATCGACGCGAAGCGCCGTTGGGGCGTGCCCAGCTGGTCGAGCAGCCGTGTGATGCGATCCAGGCCGAAGCTCCAGCCGGCTGGCTCCAGCCCGCGAAGCCAGCTCTCGGCGTCGAAGCCTCCGGCCGCCGGGAGGGCACCCGCCCGCGTTGACCCTCCCTGGGCCGCGCTCATCCGCCCTCCGGGGCCGGGGGCAGCTCGGCGAGCTCGGCGCGATACGCCTCGAGCTTCTCGCGCTCGGCCTCGACGACCTCCGGCGGGGCCTTCGCCACGAACCCCTCGTTGCCGAGCTTCCGCTCCCCGCGCTCGACCTCCGAGCGAAGCTCGTCCCGCCGCGCCTCGACCCGCCGGCCGACCTCCGCCGAGTCGACCTCGTCCGAGGCCAGGATCTCAACTCCTCCGATGGTGACCAGGGGCTCACCGCCGTGCGCCCCATCAAGGCTGAGGCGGGCAAGCCGCGCGACCAGCTCGAGCGACTCGCCGTCGAGGCCGGCGGCTCGCGCCGGAAGGACGCTCCCGGCGGCGACCCCGACCAGATCGCGCCAGCGGCGGACGCCGCGTGTCAGTTCGATCGCCGCCCCGATTCCGGCCTCGGCCCCGTCGTCGACCAGGGACCGATCGGCCTCCGGGAACCCTGCGACCACCAGCGGGCCGCGCGCCTCCGCGCCGGGCAGGTAACCCCACAGCTCCTCGGTCACGAACGGCATCATCGGGTGAGCCAGGGCCAGCACCCGCTCGAGGACGAAGACGAGGTTCTCCCCCACCTCGGTCTCGCCGTCGTACAGGCGGGGCTTGACCATCTCCAGGTACCAGTCGCAGAGCTCCGACCAGAAGAAGTCGTAGAGGTCCAGGGCCGCATGCGCGAAGTCGTAGGCGTCGAGCTTCTCCGACACCGAGACGATCGTCCGCTGCAGGCGCGAGACGATCCAGCGATCCTCCGCACGCTCGAGCTGCGGCCGCCCCTGCTCGGCATGCGCGTTCAGCAGGACAAGGCGCGATGCGTTCCACATCTTGTTGGCGAAGTCGCGGCCCTGCTGGACCCGGTCGGCCGAATAGCGCACATCCTGGCTGGAGGACATCGCCAGGAGGCCGAAGCGCAGGGCGTCCGCGCCGTGGACCTCGATCTCGTCCAAGGGATCGATGCCGGTGCCCAGCGACTTCGACATGCGCCTGCCGTCGGGCGCCTGGATGACGGAGTGGACGTAGACGTCGTCGAACGGGATGTCGCCGGCGAACTCGAGGCCCATCATCACCATCCGGGCCACCCAGAGAAAGAGGATGTCGCGCGCGGTGGTGAGGAAGTCGGTGGGATAGAACGCCGCCAGCAGCGGGTCGTCCGTATCCGGCCAGCCCAGTGTCGCGAAGGGCCACAGAGCCGAGCTGAACCACGTGTCGAGCACGTCCTCCTCGCGCCGGACCTCACCGCCGCACGACTGACAGCTCGCGGGTGGCTCGCCCTCGAAGACGAAGACCTCCTCGCAGGCATCGCAGTACGCGACCGGGATCTGATGGCCCCACCAGAGCTGGCGCGAGATGCACCAGGGCCGGATGTTGTTCATCCAGTCGAGATAGACGCGCTTCCACTGCTCGGGTCGGATCCGTACCTCGTCGCGCTCGACCACCTCGATGGCAGGCCCGGCCAGCTCGTCCATCCGGCAGAACCACTGGAGCGAGATCAGCGGCTCGATCCGCTCGCCCGAGCGCTGCGAGAAGGGCACCGAGTGCGTGTACTCCTTTTCGGAGCGCAGCAGGCCCTCCTCACGCAGGGCCGCAACGACCGCCGTCTGAGCCTCGCCGGCCGTCATGCCGGAGAAGTCGCCCGCGTCGTCGGTCATTCGCCCGTCCTCGCCGATCACCGACAGCTCGTCCAGGCCGTGCGCCCGGCCGATCTCGAAGTCGTTGATGTCGTGCCCGGGGGTGATCTTGAGCGCCCCCGTGCCGAACTCGGTCTCCACGTGATCGTCGGCGATGATCGGTAGGCGCCGTCCCACCAGGGGCAGCACGGCGTGCCTTCCAACCAGGTCCTGATGCCGCTCATCGTTTGGGTTCACGGCCACCGCGGTGTCGGCGAGCATCGTCTCGGGGCGGACCGTCGCCACCGTGATCACGCCGTCGCCGTCCTCGAGCGGGTAGTCGATCTCGTAAAGCGTGTCGGTCACCTCGCGGTTCTCGACCTCGAGGTCCGAGATCACCGAGCGCGAGCCCACGTCCCAGTTGACCATGTAGTTGTCCCGGTAGATGTAGCCCTTGTCGAAGAGGGCCTTGAAGACGCGGTAGACCGCCTTTACATAGCCCTCGTCCAGCGTGAAGCGCTCGCGGTCGTAGTCACACGAAGCGCCCAGGCGCTTGTACTGCTCGACGATCCGCGAGCCGTACTCGGCCTTCCACTCCCACGCCCGCTTCATGAACGCGTCGTGCCCCAGCTCCTGGCGCGAGGTGCCCTCCGCCCGAAGCTCCTTCTCGAGCACCGCATGGACGGCGATGCTCGCGTGGTCGGTGCCGAGGACCCAGAGCGTGTTGCGGCCCTGCATCCGCCGCTTGCGCGCGAGCGTGTCCTGCATGGTCCCGTTGAGGGCGTGTCCCATGTGCAGGGCGCCGGTGACGTTCGGCGGCGGGATCGCGATCGAGAAGTTCTCGTCCGCGGAGCCCTCGGCCGGCGGATGGAACCAACCCCCCTCCAGCCAGCCGTTGAAGACGCGCTGCTCGACGGCGGCGGGGTCCCACCGCGTCGTGTCCTCCAGTTCCTTGCGACGCCCCGCGTCCATGCGCTGCGAGTCTAGTTGCGGGCTGGGTGGCGACGGCGGCGAGGGCGCTAGCGTTTCACCCATGGGACTGGACCCCACGAGCACGGCCCTCGGGACCTGGGGCGGCGGCCGCTTCATGCACTTCGGCGAGCCGATCGAGGACCAGCGGCTGGAGGGTCTGCTGCGCCCCGGGGGCGGGATCGACACCGTGATCACCGCCGACACCTACGGCCAGGGTGACGCCGATGCGCTGCTCGGCCGGGCGCTCGCCGGCCTCGACCGCGACTCCTACTCCCTCGTTGGCGCCGTCGGCCACGACTTCTACGAGGGCGAGCGCGACGGGCCGCGCGGTTTCCCCCGTTTCACCGACCCTCGCCTGCGGGGATCCACCGAGTACGCCGGCTACCTGCGCATGGCGACCGAGCGCTCACTGGAGCGGTTGGGCGTCAGCTCGTTCGACCTCCTGCTGCTCCACAACCCGGACCGCACCGGATACGAGAGCGAGGCCGTCTGGGATGCGATGGCGGCGCTGCGCGAGTCCGGGCTCACTCGGCAGATCGGCGTCGCGCCTGGTCCGGCCAACGGGTTCACGCTCGACGTGATCCGGTGCCTCGAGCGCTTCGGCGACCGGATCGACTGGGCGATGCTCATCCTCAACCCGCTCGAGCCCTGGCCCGGGGAGCTCCCGCTCGCGGCCGCCGCCCGCCACGACGTGAGCGTCATCACTCGAGTGGTCGACTACGGCGGCCTCCTGTGGGGCGACCTCACGCCGGAGACGCCGATGGGGGAGCGCGACCACCGGCGTTTTCGCCCCGACGGCTGGATCGAGGCAGGCGTCGCGAAGCTCGACGCCATGCGTCCGATCGCGGAGCGGGCCGAGCTCAGCCCGATTCAGATGGCGTGCGCATGGAACCTCTCCCACCCGGCTGTCGCGTGCTGCGCACCGACCCTGATTCAGGAGGCCGGGCCGCGGGCGCGCCCGATCGAGGACAAGCGCGCCGAGCTCGCGGCGCTCCCCGACGTGGGACTGAGCGCCGAGGACGTCGCCGCGATCGGCGAGATCGGCGACAACACCGGCTCGATGCGCCTGAAGGGCGCGAACCCTGCCCACGAGGGCCCCGAGGCGCCCGACCGGTGGCCGCTCAGCGAAGAGCTGGCGCAGGCCGCCCGGCGCTGGCAGCTCGATCCCGAGCGCCAGTTGGCCTACTCCGGCTGACCTCCGAGCTACGCGGACTCTTCGTGCAGCTCGTCGTCGGCCACCTCGTCGGGCGCGGCCTGCGTGACCAGGGTCGGCTGCTGCGAGCGCTCGATGGTGTCCTTCGTGACGACGCACTTGGAGACGTCGCGGCGCGAGGGGAGCTCGAATTGGACGTCCATGAGCGTCTCCTCCAGGATCGACCGCAGCCCGCGGGCGCCGGTCTCGCGCTCGAGCGCCTTGTCGGCGATCGCCGAGAGCGAGTCCTCCGCGAACACGAGCTCGATGTCGTCGAACTCGAAGAAGCGCTGGAACTGCTTCGTGAGCGCATTGCGCGGCTCGGTCAGGATCGTGATCAGGTCGTCGCGGGTGAGCTGGTGGATCGCGCCGATGACCGGCAGGCGGCCGATGAACTCGGGGATCAACCCGTACTCGATCAGGTCCTCGGGGAGTACCTGCTCGAACATCTCGCCGGTGTCCCTCTGGTCCTTGGTGAGGATCGAGGAACCGAACCCGACGCCCTGATGGCCGATGCGCCGCTCGATCAGATCGTCGAGGTGGGCGAACGAGCCGCCGCAGATGAACAGGATGTTCGTGGTGTCGATCGTGAGGAACTCCTGGTGGGGGTGCTTGCGCCCGCCCTGCGGGGGGACCGATGCGGTGGTGCCCTCGAGGATCTTCAGGAGCGCCTGCTGCACGCCCTCGCCGGAGACATCGCGCGTGATCGACGGGTTGTCGGCCTTGCGGGCGATCTTGTCGATCTCGTCGATGTAGATGATCCCGGTCTCGGCCTTCTTCACGTCGAAGTCAGCGGCCTGGATCAGCTTGAGGAGGATGTTCTCGACATCCTCGCCCACGTAGCCCGCCTCGGTGAGGGCCGTGGCGTCAGCGATCGCGAAGGGGACGTTCAGGATCCGCGCCAGCGTCTGCGCCAGCAGCGTTTTGCCGCAGCCGGTGGGGCCGAGCATCATGATGTTCGACTTCTGGAGCTCGATCTCGCCCTCGGTGGCGTCCTGGCTCATCTGGACGCGCTTGTAGTGGTTGTAGACCGCGACGGACAGGGCACGCTTGGCGCCCTCCTGGCCGACCACGTACTCGTTCAGGACGTCGTTGATCTCCTGCGGCTTGGGCAGGTTCTCGAGCTCGAAGGTGGCGGGAGCAGTGAGCTCCTCGTCGATGATCTCGTTACAGAGATCGATGCATTCGTCGCAGATGTAGACGCCGGGGCCAGCGATCAGCTTCTTGACCTGACGCTGCGACTTGCCGCAGAATGAGCAGAGGAGCTGCTCGTTGGAGTCGGTTGGACGTGCCAGCGGATTTTCTCCCTTCGATGGCCCGGCGGGCTCCGTCACCATTGAGGTTACGACACGCCCGGCCTCGCCTTTGGACCCCTGCCCTTTACTCCCCGGGGGCCTGCGTCCCTTCAATTGATCGGCGCCTTGCGGGCAGTCCTTGACGACGGGGTGCGCGGGTGGGTAGCCTCGGGGCTGCAGGAATCGGAATCAACTTAAGCCAGGGAGCACCACTATGAAGCGACTGATCATCTGCCTTGCGGCGACCGCCGCCCTTGCCGTTCCGTCCAACGCCGGAGCGGCCGAGCAGTTCTTCGGCGGGAAGATCTCGAACGGCGGAACCATCGGCGTCGACGTCACCACGGTGAGCGGCGACCCGTTCCAGGTCACGGCCATGCGCTACAAGAGGCTCCCGGCCTCCTGCACCGGCGGCCCTTACCTGATCGGCTCCACCTGGTACTTCAGCAACGTCCTCGTGGAGAACAACAAGTTCACGATCGACGGGACCGCGCCGAGCGGCGCCAACCTCTTCTTCAAGGGCACCTTCAAGAGGCAGGGCAGGAAGCTCGAGGGCCGCATCCAGGAGGGGCCATCGCCCTTCGGCGGCGCCGCCGGAACCTGCACCTCGGCGAACCGCACCTACGACACCAAGCGCGGCGAGGGCGGGCCGCATCCGCAGCCGCCCAAGGCCGCCACGCCGATTGCCGTGGCCCGGTAGGAGGAGCACATGAAACGACTGATCACAGCCACCGTCGCCGTCGCCGCACTCGCCACCCCCGCCAGCGCGGGAGCGGGATTCAGCGCCTCCGCCGACTCCGCCGCCTCCGCGAAGGGGGCGCCCATGGCCGTCAACTTCACCGCCATCAAGCAGGGCGGCAAGCCGATCGGCGTGGACGACTTCCGGGTCCGGCGGCTGCCGATGACCTGCACCGAGGGCGATGCCCAGCTGAAGTTCAACCTCAAGCTCCCGGGCAACAGCTACTTCCCGGTCAACAACAGGGGAAAGTTCCGCGCGATCGGCAGCGACGCGAACAGCTCGGTCAAGGTCACCGGCAAGTTCCAGACCAACAACAAGGTCAAGGGCAGGGTCAGCGCGGAGGGCGACTTCCCCGATGACGGGCTGTCCAACTGCATGGGCAAGCAGGGCTACACGGCCGGATAGTGCGACCGTGCGGCGCGCCCTCCCACTCGTGACGGCCCTGGCCGTGATGGTCTTGGCGCCGGCCGGCGCGACGGCCGAGACGGTGGTGCCGGCCGGTGAAGCCAAGGGCTCGCCGTTCGGCGTGGCCCTCACCGTGATCACCCAGAACGGGAAGCCGGTCGCGGTCAGGAAGATCGGCTTCTCCAGCCTGCCGATCACCTGCGATCAGGGCGACTACCTGCTGAGCGCCAACATCAAGGGCACGGTCCCCGTCAACAACAACCGCTTCCGAGGGGTCGCGACCACACCGGATCCGCCCGGCAAGGTGAAGGTCAAGGGCAAGTTCGCGAATCCCAGCAAGGTCCGCGGGCGGGTCAAGGCCGAGGGGACCTTCGAGGGCCCCGGGGGCGGCGACATCACCGGGTGCGCCGGATCCAGGCGCTACACGGCCTCCTAGCATGCCTCGCCTCCTCACCCGAGCTCTGATCGCCGCGGCCGCGGCTGCGCTGCTGGCGCCCGCCGGCGCCGGGGCCGGCCTCACCGTCGGAGACGCGCCGTCGGCCAAGCGCGGGTTCCAAGATCTTCATGGACATCCGCTACGACGGCAACAAGCCGAAGGCCGTGACCAAGTTCAAGTTCAAGGACATCATCGTCACCTGCGATGCGGGCCCGGACCCGAACCCGTTCACCACCGACAGCAAGCCGCCCCACTTCGGCCCGATGTCCGTGAACGGCCAGGGGCGCTTTGGCCGGGTGTTCTCGAACAACGGCCAGAGCTTCGACGGCAAGGTCGTGATCCGAGGCGAGTTCCTCACGAGGCGGAAGCTCGAGGGCACGCTCAAGATCACGGGCGACTACCCGAACGACGGCTACGAGGGCTGCGCCTCCGGCAAGCTCCCCTGGACCGCCGACGTCGGCTAGCGCCGCGTCGGGCTCAGGCAGGGGGCGAAGATCTCCGGCGAGTTGCCGGTCCCGCAGTTCCCGCTGCCGTCGTCGTCGAGGTTCGTGTCGTTGCCAGTCAGCGTGTTGTCGTTGAACACGTTGTCGTCGGACCCGGCGTCGATGTGGATGCCGAGCGTGTTGTCGGAGATCAGGTTCTGCCGGAACAGCACGCCGTCGCTGACGTGCACGAAGATCCCCTTGCCGTTGTCGTGCGTGTCGTTGTCCTCGACGAAGACGTCGGCGGCGGTCTCGACTTCCTCGATGATGATCCCCATGTTGTTGCCGAAGGTCTCGTTGTCGCGGACTGCGAGCACGCCCTTGTCCGTCGAGGTGATCAGGCCGATGTAGACGCCGGCGTCGCTGAACCCCTTGGCGTTCACGCCCTCGACCAGGATCCGCTCCGAGTTGTAGACGTTGACGCCATAGCCGGCCCCGCTGGAGGGACCGTTGCCGCAGGTGTCGCGGACGAGCAGGTCGCGGGCGGTTCCCTTCTCGATGCCCTCGAAGTTCACCGCGGCGGATGAGACGTTGCCCGAGGCCCCGACGACCTTGAAGTCCTCGAGGACGACGCCGTTTCGGTCGACGTCCACCACGAACCCCGCCTGGCACTCGCCGTCGATCGTCGCGGTGCCGTCGCCGGCCTCGGTGATCGTCAGCCTCTTGTCGACGTCGACGTCCTCCTTGTAGCGGCCGCCGTGAAGCCGGAGGGTGTCGCCGTTGTCGGCGCGGTTGTCGATCGCCCGCTGGATCGCGTTCGTGCCCGGATTGACGTTGACGACGGCGGCCGACGCGGTCGCGGCGAATCCCAATGCCACGACGACGGTGACTCCAAAGATCCTGCCCAGCAGATTTGCGCTCAAGGTGATCCCTCCCTGGATGGACGTCGAGTGTTTGATCGACGTCCTCAGCGTAGGCCTTGAGCACAACGGCCATGCGGCGGTATCCTGATGGCAGCAGGGACCGTGTCAGGACCTAAGGGGAACACTCGCGTAGTCCGCGCCGCGGCGGCCGTCGTCGTGGCCGCGTTGACGATCTCGGCGATCGCCGAGGCGGGCGGATCCACGCGGTTCGCGGGCACGTTCTCCGAGGAGACGGGAGCCGTTTCGTTCAAGCTCAAGCGCAGCCACGGCAAGCGCACGGTCGCGCAGTGGACGTGGGAGAACCTCCCGGTGGTCTGCGACGGCGAGTCTCGCGAGACCAGCGGCTACTTCCTGCGCGACCGCAAGCCGCTCCCGGTGGAGAAGCGGAAGTTCGACGGCCGGGCGGTGCTCCGCGAGCGCGACGGCACGATCGTCGGGAAGGCGAAGGTCACGGGCGAGTTCGCCAAGGGCTTTGAGACCGCCGACGGGCTCTTCAGGGTCACCGGACGGATTCCCGAGGATCCGGAGACGTTCGACTGCGACAGCGGTCTCCGCAACTGGAGCGCGACCGAGGGGATCAGGCCGGCGCGGCGCTAGTGGTGGTCGATGACGCGGTCGACGATGGAGTACTCCTTCGCCTCCTCCGCGCTCATGAAGTAATCGCGATCCGTGTCCTGCGTGACCTTCTCGAAGGGCTGCCCGGTGTGGTGGGCGATGATCTCGTCGAGGCGCTTGCGCACGTCGATGATCTCGCGCGCGTGGATCTCGATGTCGGTCGCCTGCCCGGAGAAGCCGGCTGAGACCTGGTGGATCAGGATCTTGGCGTTCGGCAGCGCCATGCGCTTCTCGGCGGCCCCGCCGGCCAGCAGAAGCGCCCCCATGCTCATCGCGACGCCGACGCAGATGGTCTGGACGTCGGGCTTGATGTACTGCATCGTGTCGTAGATCGCGAGCCCCGCGTACACCGACCCGCCGGGCGAGTTGATGTACATCGAGATGTCCTTGTCGGGATCCTCCGACTCGAGGTGGATGAGCTGGGCGACGATCAGATTCGCGATGTCCTCGGTCACCGGGGTGCCGAGGAAGACGATGCGCTCGTTCAGCAGGCGCGAGTAGATGTCGAAGGCGCGCTCGCCCCGGGAGGTCTGCTCGACCACCATCGGGACCAACGGGCTGTTGCGGATCGGCTGTCGTTCGCTCATCGGGCGGGCAGTCTATAAGGGTCCATCGGCGTCCTGAACGAGCGACGGCGGACCCGAGGGCCCGCCGTCGTCCAATCCGGTGTGAGTGGGCCTACTTCTTAGCCGCCCTTGTTCTGGAACGCCGAGACGACCTCCTCGCAGTTGGTCGCCTGGTCGAACGAGCCCTTGGTGTCGGGGAAGGGCTTGCCGCCGAGGCAGAAGTCCTCCTCGAACCCGCGCTTGTCGGGAGTGAACCCACCGTCCATGAAATCGTCGTCCGGCCGGCCGCGGAGGGTGTCGTTGCCCTCCTGCCCGTACAGCTGATCCCGGCCCTCGCCGCCGTTCAGGCGGTCGTCGCCCTCCTCGCCGCAGAGGACGTCGTTGCCGCCCTTGCCGCGGATGTGGTCCTCGTCATCGGAGCCGACGACGACGTCCCGCTTGGGCGTGCCGGAGAACTCGGTGTCGCTGCCGCCGTTCAGGACCTCGTCGACGGGAAAGCCGCCGCACTCCGGGTCGCCCTGGCCGGCGGAACCCTGCGGGGCCAGCAGCAGAGCCGCCGCGCCGACCGCGAGGATCGGCACAACGGCGAGTGAGTACTTCTTCTTTCGCTTGCTGGACACGTCTGCCTCCTGGCTTGAGATTCGATCGATGCTCATTCGCGGGCGCCTAGCTGTCGATGTCGACGATGCGGGCGCTCTTGACGTCCTCGCATCCGGACGCCGTGTCGCCCTGCGGCCCGACGTCGGGCTGGATCTCGCCGCCGAAGCAGCGATCGTCCTCGCCGCCGCCAGTCCCGGTGCCGCGCTCGACCTGATCCTCGTCGAACCCGCCGAACATGTCGTCCGCACCCTTGCGGCCGCGCAGAAGGTCCTCGCCGTCGTCGCCGCGGAGCTCGTCGTCGCCCGCGCCGCCGTTGAGGCTGTCGTCGCCGTCACGACCGCAGATCACGTCGTCGCCCTTGGTGCCACGGATCGAGTCGTCGCCGAAGGATCCGACGATCACCTCGGGAGCGCCCGTCGCCACGTACTGGCCCGGCTCCTCGAGCACGACGTCTGCATCCTCGCCGCTACAGGTCGGCGGTGGGGTCGTCGTGGTCGTCGTGGTGGTCGTGGTGCCGCCGATGCCCGTGCTGGGCACGAGGATGGCGAAGAACACGGCCAGCGCCGCGCCCAGTAGCCCGGAGACGACGAGCGTCCTACCGGACAGGTTCAGCGGATTCGACAAGGCAACCCTCCCAATATCTGATGGCTCTACGGATGCGCCGCACCCCAGCGACGCGAAGCGCGCTCACCCTATCACCTGTGAGGGCGTTGTCGACACAGCGGCCGGCGCGGCGCCGACCGGTCCTCAACCGCCCGGAGTCCAGATCTTGCCGGGCTCCCCGCCGCCCTCTGCGCCGCCCTCGGCGGCCTCCTTGTCGGGCGTCCAGATGGCCTCGCGCGCGGCTGCCTGTTCGACCGGGATCGGCTTCGCGGCGTCCACAACGAGATCCGCGGCCTTGCGCAGCCGGATCTCCTCGCGCAGGACGTCGTCGCGGCCCGTTTGGCGCAGGCGGTCGAGCAGCTTCCGGGGATCGTTCTTGCCCTCACCGGGGCCCAGCGCCTCGAGCAGGTCGTCGTCGGTGACCTCGATGTCCTCGGCCTCCGCGACCGCGGCCAGCGCCGACTCGCGCCGCAGCGACCGCTCCGCGTCCCCCTTCACGTTCGCGAGCATCGCCTCGCGCCCGCCCTCCTGGACGTTCATGAAGGCCTCGGGGTCGATGCCCCGGTGGCTGAGGTCGTGGAGGAAGCGGTCGAGCGACTCCTCCGCCCGCGCGGTCACCAGCTCGTCTGGCACCTGCATCGTGGCCGCCGCCATCACGGCGTCGACGACGTCCTCGCGGAACTGCTCGTCGGCGCGCTTGGCCGCGCCCTCGGCGATGCGCGAGCGGACCTCGTCGCGAAGCTCGGCCAGGGTCTCGAATTCGGACGCGTCGGAGGCGAAGGCGTCGTCGAGGTCGGGTAGCTCCTTCTCGCGAACCTCGTTGACGGTCACCTGGAACTGCGCCGGCTTGCCGGCCAGCTCCTCGGCGCGGTAGTCCTCGGGAAAGGTCACGTCGATCGTCCGGTCCTCGCCGGCGGCGGCGCCCACGAGCGCCTCCTCGAAGCCCTCGACCAGCGTGGCCGTTCCCAGCTCCACGAGCTGGTCCTTGCCCTCGCCGCCGTCGAACGGCTCGCCGTCGACCTTGCCCAGGTAGTCGAGCGAGATCACATCGCCATCGGCAGCGGGGCGCTCGACCGGGCTGAGAGAGGCGAAGCCCTCGCGCAGGCGCTCGAGCTCGGCGGCCACCGCCTCGTCGGGAACGTCGGGCTCGGGCTTGCCGACCTCGACGCCCAGGTAGTCCCCCAGCGTCGCCTTTGGGCGGACGCCGACCTCGACCGAGAAGCTCAGGTCCTCCCCCTCCGCGGGCAGGCCCGGCACGTCAAGCTTGGGCTCGCCCACCGGCTGCACCCCGGAGGACCGAAGGGCCGCGTCGTACCACTCGGGAAGCGCGGACCGGAGGGCCTGCTCGACCACGGGCTCGCGGCCGAGGCGCTGGATCACGAGCTGAGCCGGGACCTTCCCCTTGCGAAAGCCCGGCAGCTTCATCTCGCCCGCCAGCTCCTTCGCGGCGCGGTCCAGACGGGTCTCGACGTCGGCGGCGGGCACCTCGACGTCAACGCGTACGCGCGAGTCGCCTAGCTCTGTGACCGTCGTCTTCACCGGCGCCGGAGCTTAGTGCGCATGGACCTGGCGGCCCAGCCGGCCCACGCGACTGTGAGGTCCACGACGAACGCGACGACGCGGCCCACCGGGCCCGTGAGGAACCAGGCCGCGAGCCGATCCGCCGGACTACTCATCGGAGGCGTAGCCCAGGATCGAGCGGTCGATCAGCCACTCGACGGGCGCCAGGTCGTCGGTGTAGACCTCGTCGCCCGGCAGGCGCGGCCCGATCTTGGCGCCCTCCACGGCCCCGATCCGCTGGAGGTCCGGGGGCAGGTCGCGCAGCCGCTCCAGCAGCCGCTGGCCGGAGATCGGCGCCTCGCTGGCAACGAGCAGCGTGTTCGTTAGTTCGATCGGGTCTCGCAGAACGGTCGGAAAGACCGCCGCCATCGTCGAGCCCAGCACGGTCTCCAGGTCGTCGTTGCCCTCCGGGTGGCCGGCGTTCACCATCAGGATCCCGCCCGGGGCGAGCCGGTCCCGGGCGAGCTCGAAGAACTCCTTCGTCGCGAGGTAGAACGGGATGTAGGGCTGGCGGTAGGCGTCCACCATGATCACGTCGTAGTCGCCCTCGGACCGGCGCAGCCACGGCCGAGCGTCCTCGTTGTGCACGGTGAGGTTCTCGTTCGACCCCATGTCGAAATAGCGCCGGCCCACGTCCTCCAGCTCCGGATCGATCTCCACCCCGTCGATCTGTGTCTGCGGGAAGTAGTGGCCGTAGGCCCGGGCGGTGGTCCCGGCCGCGTTGCCCAGGATCGCCATGCGCTCCGGGGGCTCGGAGAGGCCGGTGAACGGAAGCACCAGGTACCCGTCCCAGACGTTGCCGGTGAGGTAGCTCCCGGGCCGGTAGAGCGAGTGCACGGCCTGCCCCTCGTTCAGCTCCAACAGCCGGTCCCCGTCCTCCTCCTCGACCACGCGGACGTACTGGTTCTCGGTCTCGGTCTCGTAGATGACCTCACCGTCGTTGGTGGCCTTGACGGTTCCCACGGGGAGCGCGATCGCCGCGGCGAGGGCGATTGGCACGGCGGCGAACCTCCACCCCAGCCCGACCGCCGCGACGAGCCCGATGACACAGGCGAAGACCAGGAAGGTCCGCTGGGTTCCGATCAGCGGGATCAGGACGAGCGCCGCCATCAGGGTGCCAAGCAGCGACCCGACCGTCGAGATCGCGTAGAGGCGGCCGGCGACGCGGCCGGCGTGTTCGACGTCGGGGACCGCCAGGCGGATGGCCCACGGGGAGCAGGTTCCCAGCATCACGATCGGGATCGCGATCAGGAACAGGACGCCCACCAGCGAGCCGATGAAGGCGCCCGCCTCGATCTCGTCCAGGGCCTCGACCGAGAGGTCGAGGAACGGCCTGGCCACCAGCGGCACGATCGCCAGGAGCACCGCAGCCAACAGGACCACCTTGCAGAGGCCCTGCACCGTCGGGTGCTTGTCGCCCATCCGCCCGCCGAGCCAGTAGCCGATCGAGAGGGCGACGAGCACGACGCCGATCGTGTTGGCCCAGACGATCGTGGACGCCCCGAAGAAGGGCGACATCAGCCTCACGGCGGCGATCTCGGCACCGAGGCTTCCGGTGCCGACCACGAAGACCAGCACGTAGAGGAACCGGTTGTTGGTCATGCGCCGAGTATCCGCTCGCGCAGGGCGGCGCCCTGACCCGCGTTCACGGCGCGCGCCGCGCGCGCCGGATCGAGCTCCACCCCGCGCTCATCGGCCAGGTCGAGCAGCTCCTGCTTCTCCACGCCGCGGTTCGCGGCCCGGAAAAACAGCCAGGTGAACAGCGCCAGGGTCACGACACCGGTCTCGATCATCATCAGGTTCCCGGCGGCGCCCTGGTCGGCCTGGCCCTCCCCGTACGCCGGGTAGAGCACGTCGCCCGACCAGATCAGCACGTTGGCGAGAACGGCCCCCGCGAATCGCACGGCGACCACGTATCCCAGCTTGGCCAGGTCGTTGAACCAGGAGGGCGTCGGCAGCGGCCCCACCAGCGGCATCCACATGGCCAGGCCGAAGCCGAAGAACGCGCCGTGCTGGGCGAGGTGGAGCAGGGAGCTGTCGAGCACACCCTCATACAGGGCGGCGAGGTGCCACACATACAGGCTGAGCGCCCAGACCGGGAACGCCACCAGCGGGTTGCCGAAGGCGCGCAGCCATCCGAGCCACGGCACCGCCAGCACCGGCTGGAGCACCGGGCCGGTGAGCGCGAGGCAGAAGAGCAATGCGGCGATGTCCGCCACGAGCAGGTGCTGTGCCATGTGGGCCACCACGAGGTCTTCGGCGACGTTCGCGAGCGGCGGCAGGTCGGCCGCGATCAGCAGCAGGACCGACGCTCCGAAGCAGATCTGGCGCCAGCCGGCGACCGCGCGGTCCCGGCCCGCGAGGGTGGCGCAGCGCCGGTAGTAGCCCAGCGCCGCGAGGGCGAGGGCGAACGGCGCGAGGACGTCGATCAGCATGCGCGGATCGTAGAGAGCGCCGGGCGCCGTCCCGGCACGCGGTCAGAGCCAATCGATGCGCCTGAAGAACCGGTACAGGAAGAACACCGCAACGGCCATCAGGGCGAGCGCTACCGGATAGCCCCAGACCTCGTCGAGCTCCGGCATGTGCGAGAAGTTCATCCCCCAGATGCTCGCCAGGAAGGTCGGCACGGCGATGATCGCCGCCCAGGCGGAGATCCCCCGGATGACCTCGTTCTGCTGAACGCCGAGCAGCGCCAGATTGGCCTCGAGGATCGAGGTCAGCAGCTCGCGCTGGCCCAGCACCAGCTCATCGATGCGCCGGGCGTGGTCCGCCACGTCACGGAAGTAGCGGCGCAGCTGCTCGTCGATCTCTCCGTACACGCCGCGCTCGAGCCCCTCCAGCGGGACGAGCAACGGTGAGACCGCCCGGTGGAACTCGATCACCTCGCGCTTCAGGAAGTAGATCCGCTGCGTGGAGTCGTGGCGCTCCTGGAAGATCTCCGTCTCGACCTCCTCGATGTCGTCCTCGATCCCGGCAACTACGGGCGCGTAGTCATCGACCACCTTGTCGAGGATCGCCCAGACCACCGCGGCCGGACCGGCTCGCAGCAGGTCTTCGTGGCCCTCGAGGTGCCGGCGGGCCCCGGCCAGCCCGCTTGCCTCCCCATGTCGGACCGCGATCACGTACCCGGGTCCCGCGAAAACGTGGATCTCACCGAAGATCAGCTCCTCGGCCTCGTCGTCGTAACGGGCCGGTCGCAGCACGATGAAGTAGGAGTCGTCGTAGTCCTCGAGCTTCGGGCGCTGGTGCGCCTGCTTGGCGTCCTCCACCGCCAGCTCGTGGAGGTCGAAGGCGGCGGCTATCCGATCCAGCTCGCCGTCGTCGGGATCGTGCAGCCCCAGCCAGACGAAGTCGCCGTCCCCCTTCGCCTTCGCGGCCGCCGTCTCGATCTCGAGCGGGCCCTCATGCTGGCGGCGCCCATCGCGGTAGTGAGCGCAGTCGACGATCATGCGCGCAGACTATGTCCAGCGGGGTCAAGGCCGTCAGGCCAAGGCCCGATAATGCTCCTGTGGGACGGGCAGGGCCAATGCGCAGGACGGGCGAGTGGGCGGCCCTCGCCCTCACGGCCGGAGTACTCGTGGCCTGCGGATCGGGGGCGGCCCAGGCGGCGCCGACCCTCGGCGGGTGCGAGGTCTTCCCCGACTTCACCGGTGCCGCCGATGCGCCATCCGCCGACGACCAGAGCGCGTGGAACCAGGACATCTCCGAGGCGCCCAAGGACCGGCGCTCCGGCAGGTACATGAAGCGGATCAGGAAGCTGGGCGGCAACCAGACCCTCCACCCCGACCTGGGAGGTGGCGGCGAGTACGGGATCCCGTTCGTCGTCGTTCCGCAGTCCGAGCCGCTGGTGGACGTGACGATCGGCGAGGACGGCTATCCCGATGAGAGCGAGTTCGGCGCGGGGACCGAGGGGCCAGGCTCCGCACCCATCCCGCTCGATGCGCCGATCGAGGGGTTCGGCGACAACGGCGACCGCCACGTCATCGCGGTCCGCGAGGGGACCTGCGACCTCTGGGAGATGTACCGCTCGTTCCCGCGGCCGGGACAGGGTGAGTGGGAGGCCGACGCGACCGCGCACTTCGACCTCTCCTCCGCCGACCGCCACCCGGAGACATGGACCTCAGCCGATGCCGCGGGGCTGCCGATCCTCCCGGGGCTCGTCCGCGTCGACGAGGTCGAGGCCGGCGCCGTCGAGCACGCGATCCGGGGCACCTTCGCCTCCACGCGCAAGGGCTACATCCACCCGGCCGTGCACCACGCGTCGAGCCGCTGCTCCAGTTCGCTGCCCCCGATGGGCCTGCGCCTGCGGATCAAGCAGTCCTACTACGACTCCCACCTCTCCGACTTCGCCGAGGGCAGCCAGGCCCGGCCGATCTTCGAAGCGCTCCACCGCTACGGAATGATCGTCGCCGACAACGGCTCGAACTGGTACTTCCAGGGCGCGGCCGATCCCGGCTGGGACGACGACGACGTGAGCGATCTGAAGGACGTCCCGGGCAAGGCGTTCCAGGTCGTGGACTCGGAGGCTGGCGTCACCACGCCCTGTTGAGGGTTCCCTCGGCCGCGGTCCTCCGCGGGCGTCCAGGGCTCAGGCGCCATGCAGGGCTCTTGGCAATGAGGGAAGGAGTCGGCGGCGATGCGGGGCGATGGCGATTTCCTTCAGGACGTGGTGAAGAAAAGCGCCACTCGAGGCCGATAGCTCGGCTCGTGGCGCTTTGCTCGTCTATATGACGAGAAACGCGCCACGGGGCGGGTTGACCACCCCGCGGCGCTCGCTACGCGGAGGGCGTTGCGGGCGGGGCCGGCGGTGTGGACGCCGGCGGTGTGGACGCGGGCGGCGTGGAGGCCGGCGCTCCCGGAGCGGCCGGGGCGCCACCGCCGGGCGGGTTGGTGAACGAGATGTTCACCGGCTCGCGCTGAGTGGCGTCCTCGATCTCGAAGAACTCCCGTGCCGTGAAGCCGCCCATGCCGGCGACGATGGAGTTCGGGAAGACCTGGATCTTCGTGTTGTACGCCTGTACGTTCGAGTTGTAGATCCGGCGCGAGGCCTGGATCTCGTCCTCGAGCTCGCTCAGGTTCCTGGAGAGCTGCTGGAAGTTCTCGGTCGCGCGCAGGTCGGGGTACTGCTCGGCCACGGCGCGGAGGTCGGCGAGTGCCCGGTCGAGGCCACCCTCGGCCGCGCTCGCCTGCCCCGGGCCGTTCGCGGACATCGCCGCGGCGCGTGCCTTGGTGACGTTCTCGAACGTCTGCTGCTCGTGCTGCGCGTAGCCCTTCACGGCCTCGACCAGGTTCGGCACCAGGTCGTGGCGGCGCTTGAGCTGGACATCGATCCCCGACCAGGACTCGTCGACGCGGTTGCGGGATCCGATCATCGCGTTGCGGATGACGATGAACATCAGGCCGATGAAAAGGACGACTCCGATGACGATCAGGGCAATGACCATGTGTTAGCTCTCCTCGAATGGATTGGCAGCGCCGATGTTGTACTAGTTCTCGGCGCCCTGCGTGTCTGCGGACCGAACCGCGCCCAGCCGCCGCAGAGCGGCCTCGGCCAGCTTCGCGGTCATGTCCGTCCTGCCCTCCGCGTCCGCGCGGCCCAGTTCGTAGGCAAGGGCGGCAACGTCGCCGGACGCGATCGCACTCTCGATCACGTCGGCGTGGGCTGCCTCGTCGGCATCGCTCCCGGCAAGGTCTCGCAGCTCAGGCAAGCGGCTCTGGCGCGGGGCGGCTGCGGTCGGCGGGGCCGGCAGCTCGCCGGCGGTCGCGCGCGCTGGTGCGCCGGATGGCGTGAAGGCCTCGGCGACGGCACCCTGGCGGCGCAGGCGCTCGATCGTCTGGTAGACGGCTGCTCGCGAGACCCCGGTGTCGGTGGCGATCTGCTTGACCGTGAATCCGAGCTCGAGCCGCTCCAGTACCTCGCGCTGGCGCTTGGTGAGGCCCGCCGCGGCCGGCCCGAGCCCCGCCGCCGTCTGACCTACGCCTTCAGTTCCGCTTGACATAGCTTGGCACCTTATCAAGGTCAAGCTTTAACTGTCAAGTCGTCAAGGCTCGCTTACCCGTCCGCCAGCCACCCCTCGTGCCTCAGGAGGTACTCCTTCATCTCCGGGCCGCCGCCGTACTCGCCAACGGCGCCGCCCGAGCGCACCACCCGGTGACATGGGATGACGATCGGGATCGGGTTGGCGCCGAGCGCCGAGCCGGCCGCCCTGTACGCGCGCGGATTGCCGGCCCGGGCGGCGACCTCGCCGTAGGTGATCGCCTCGCCGTACGGCACCTCGCTGGTGGCCTCGAGAACGCTGCTGCGGAACGGCTGGGTGATCAGCGCCTTGTCCAGCGGGAGGTCGAACCGGTGGCGACGGCCCGAGAAGTACTCGTCGAGCTCCCGCCTCGCGGCGTCGACGCGGCTGGGGAGCTCGAGGATCCTGGGCGAGAGCTCGTCGGCGAGCTCGGACAGGACGTCGTCGAAGCTCTCCCTGGGGAGCCCGACCCGCACCAGGCCGCGCGGAGTACCGGCCAGGAACATGGCTCCCAGGGGCGTGTCCGCGAACGCGTAGGCGATCTCCACGAGCCCCTCGGCATCGGCCCGCTTCGCGACAGCGGCCGACGCGGCGGCCGCATCGTCCGCCGACTCCGGAAGCTGGGCCCGAAGCGCCCGCTCGAGTGTCGTCTCACGGCTCATGCCGCCTCCCGTCCGACCGCCGGGCTCTGGCGCAGGCGCTTGAGGCCCTCGTGCACGCTCCGCCGCGCCGCCTCCTCCGAACATTCGAGGGCGCGGGCGACGTCGGCGTATGCGAGGTCGCCCGCGAACCGAAGCGCGACCGCCTGGCGCTGCTTGGGAGGCAGCTCGGCCACCTGCGCCCAGAGCTCCCCCGAACCGTCCGTCGCTCCCGGGATCCCATCGGTGGAGACCTGCTCGGGAACCTCCTCGCGCGGCTCCGGGCGCCGCGCGCGCGCCCGGTGGTGGTCGATGGCCTTGCGGCGGGCGATCGTCATCACCCAGGCCCTCGGGTGGCTGCCGTCGAGTGTGTCGTATGCGCGCATTGCCGAGATGAAGGTCTCCTGGAAGCAGTCGTCGGCGTCGTTCGGCCCCACCAGCGAGCGCAGGAAGGCCAGCACCGGTCCGCGGTGCTCGTCGAGGAACGCCTGAAAGGGGGGAAGCGATTTCGCCATCCGGTTGGTCACCCCTTGAACGCGCCGAGCTGCCGGATCGTGAGATGCATCGCCTATACGCGGGCGCGGATCGCCGCCTCGGCTCCCTGCACCCGGACCCGCTCCCCGGACGGCAGGCTGATGTAGACGCCGCCCTCGCGCCGCAGCTGCTCGCTGGGGTTGACGAGGGTGAACCCGAAGAAGCGTCCCTCCTCGTCGTAGCGAAGCTGGTGCTCCTCGGGGGTCGGCTCCCGAGACCCGCGGCGGGGAGCGTCGATCGCCGCGTACAGCACGTCGCTCGGCGCGTCGTAGGTGACGTGGGAAAACGTGTAGGGACCGGCGCGCAGGCTCACGACCGCTGAGGTTAGGACGTGAGGGTTTCCGCCTCCGGTTGTGTAATCAGTAGTGACCGTGAGGCGCGAACCCACCCGCAAGCGAATCGTTCCCCTGCTGACCGTGGGCGGCCTCGTCGCGCTGGCGCTGGGAGCCGGCACGGTCATCGGTGGAATCGCATCGAAGGGGCCGGGCAACCTCCCCGCGCCGGACGCTGCGGAGCTGCGGGCCTCCGCCGGGATCGAGCGCGTCGCGGCCAAGGGCGGGCAGCCGTCCCGCATCGTCTACTTCGAGACCACGGGGCCACTGCCGGCGATCCCGCCCGGGCCAGGCGGCTACATCTTCAGGCAGTGTCCGAAGGGGTCGGTCGCGGTCAACGGGTACTACTACCAGCAGGGTCCCGACGGGAAGGACCCCGACTCGGATCCCGACGGGGTGTTCGAGGGTTTCGGCCTTGACGACCAGGGATCCTCCCCCGCCGGCTACCGGCGGTGGGCGTTCTACTGGGACAACCAGGCGACCGACCCCGGGGGCCAGCCGATGGCGCTCGAGGGCGTCACCGCGGGGATCATCTGCGACAAGGACGGCTAGGGCCAGCCGGCTAGCTGCCGCCGATCGCCATCTCGGCGATCAACAGGGGCGGCGCCTTCACCGAGCCGCCGAACGGCACCCACCTGTCCTCCGACCCGGCCTCCGTCACGGCCGAGAGCATCGAGACCAGATCCGACGCGATCGTGAACTCCGTGGCCGCCGCGCCAAGCTCGCCGCCCTCGATGAGAACGCCGGACGCGCCGACCGAGAACTGGCCGGTCACGGGGTTTACCCCGGAGTGAAGTCCGGCGACGTCGGTGACGTACATGCCGTCGCCCGCCGCGGCGAGCAGCTCGGGCAGCGTCTTCGACCCGGGGGTGATCAGGAGATTCGAGGTGGAGACCGACGGGGCCGTGCGGTAGCCGGCCCGCGAGGCGCTCGCGGTCGAAGCCTGGCCGCCGCCCTCACGGCGCGCCGTGTAGGAGTCGTGCAGGTAGGAGGAAAGGCGCCCGCCCTCGATCAACACCACCCTCCCCCGCTCGAGCCCCTCCGCGTCGATGGGTGACGACGCCATCCCCTCCGGATCGAGTCCGTCGTCGGTGATGGCCAGAGCCGACGAGGCGATCTCCTCGCCCAGCCGGCCCGCGAAGGGAGAGCGCCCGCGCTGAATCGCGTCCGCGCAGAGGACGGCGCCGACGAAGCCGACGAAGGAGGCCGCGACCGTCGGGTCGAGAACCACGGGGCAGCTTCGGGAGGCCGGCTTGGCGGCGCCCAGCAGCTGGACCGAGCGCTCGGCGGCCTCGCGTCCGATCGCCTCCGCTTCGAGCGCGGCCGGCGATCGCCCGAGCCCGAAGCCGAGGCCGGTCTGCTTGGACCCGCCGTCCTCGGCAATGGCCTGCAGGTACGCGTACGCGAAGGTCGCCTCGTAGGTGCCGCCCAGTCCCTTCGACGAGCTGAGCGCCGACCGCACCTCCTCGTCGACGTAGACGGTGGTCTCGACCGCGACGACCCGCCCGTCGGCCTCCCGCGCCGAGCGCTCGACCGCCTTGGCGAGGCCGATCTTCTCCGCCATCGGGGTGGATGCGACCTGCGGGTCGAAGAAGTGCGAGGCGTCCCCGTTTGGCGAGCCGCCCTCACCGGCGGGCTCGGGGGCCGCGGCGAACTCGTCGGAGTCGGTCACGCGGGCCGCGTCGACGGCGGCTGCCGCGACGCCGTTCACACCCTCGTCAGAGAGATCGGTCCCGTAGGCGAACCCGACCCTGCCCTCGATCCAGGCCCGGACGCCGATGCCCCTCTCCCCCGCCTCCGAAAGGCTCTCGACCTCGCCCTCGAAGACGCGAATCTCGCGGCCGACCGAATCCTGCGCCGCCGCCTCGGCGTCGCCGGCGCCCGCCGCGACCGCCGCATCGACCGCGCTCTGAGTCAGCTCCTCGAGGTCCAAGGTCGCGCTCCTAGGCGCCGACGGCGGTGCCGCCGACGGTCAGCTCGGAGATCCGAACGTGCCCCTGCCCGGTTCCCACTGGGACGCGCTGGCCGCCCTTGCCGCAGAAGCCCGTCTTCATCCGGAAGTCGTCGGCGACCGCGTCGATCCGGCCCAGCGCATCGAGACAGTTGCCGATGAGGGTGGCGCCCTTGCATGGCGTCGTCACCTTGCCGTCCTCGATCAGATAGCCCTCCGACGTACCGAACACAAAGTCGCCCGTGGTGGGATCCACCTGGCCGCCGGCGAACGAAACGGCATAGAAGCCGCGCTTGACGCCGGCGATCAGATCCTCGGGCGTCGAGCCTTCCTCCGGGGCGATGTAGGTATTGGTCATCCGCGGGATCGGCAGGTGCCGGAAGCTCTCGCGGCGGCCGTTCCCGGTGGAGGCAACCGAGTCCTTCTTCGCGCTGCGCAGGTCGTAGAGGTAGGAGCTCACGCGCCCCTCCTCGATCACGGGCGTCTTCTGCATCGGCGTCCCCTCGTCGTCGATGCCGTCGGTGCCCCACTGGTTCGGGAGGACCCCGTCGTCGTAGGCGAGGAGGTGCGGCTGTGCCACCTGCTCGCCCAGCTTCCCCTCGTAGACCGAGGCGTGCTTGTGGATGTGGTCGGCCTCGAGCCCGTGGCCGGTCATCTCGTGGAAGAGGACGCCGCCGAACCCGCCGCCCACGACCACCGGCATCGCCCCGGCGGGGGCGTCGTCGGCGCCGAGCAGGGTGAGGGCAACGCGGGCGGCCTGCTCGGCGATCTCCTCCCCGGCGCCCTCGTCGACCAGCTCCCAGCCGCGGTGCGCGCCGAGGGTCTCGAACCCGGTCTCGACCGAGCCGTTGCGGCGCGCTACGACCTGGACGCCGAGCCGCACCCGGGTGCGGTCGTCCGAGGCCAGCAGCCCGTCGGAGTTCGCGACGGTGACGCGGCGGCGGCCCTCGGAGTAGGAGGCGCTCACCACCTCAATGGCGTCGCCGGCCGCGCGGGCTCGTTCGTCGCAAGCCCGGAGGAGGTCGGCCTTCCGCTCGGCCGGAATGCCCGCCGGGTCCGTGACGATCTCCTGGAGTGCCGGCGGGTCGGCGGCGGTGAGCGGCTGCGGATCCGAGCGATCGCCGTCGAGGGCAGAGGCCGCGGACTCGGCCGCGCTCAGCAGGTCCGGCTCGGCGAGGCCGTCCACGTGCGCGAAGTAGGTGGTGTCGCCCGAGACGACGCGGATCCCCGCCCCGCGCTCGCCACCCCGCTGAGCGCCCTCCACGCGGGACTCGTCGATCGTCACGGCGAACCCGGCCCGGTCCTCGCAGAAGACCTCGGCGAAGTCGCCGCCCTTGCCGAGCGCCTTGGCCAGCACCCGCTCGGCGAGGTCGGAGGCGATGAGGTTCTCGGGAGCGGACATCGCCTTCAACATACCGACGCGGGTCTCGCCGCCCGCGCCGTGCGGCTAGCCGTCCGCGGCGTCGATCAGCCGCGAGGCGGCGAGGAACAGGGCGCGGCCCTGCTCCGTACCCGGCTCGAAGGCCGCGCTGCGATCGCCCGCGTAGAACACCCGTGCGAAGGGCTTGCGGGTGGCGCGCCGGCGGCGGAGGTAGGCGCCCGCTTCGTCCGCGTATCCCGAGACGCGGTCGAGGAGGATCCGGTGCGGCTTCGGGCTCATGGAGCCTCCGGGGCCGGAGCCCGGCGGTCGGGGATGCCGTTGCCGGAGGCGAGGTCGCGCAGCACCGTGCGCATGTCGAACAGGATCAGCGAGGCGAGAGTGAAACGCTCCGCTACGGCGACCATCGAGAGCCCACCCTCGCGGACCGCGAACGCCTCGCCGTCCTCGGTCGCTACATGAACCTGGACGACCGGCTCGCCATCCGTGGAGTCGGCGGCCTCGAGAAACGCCGCGCCCGCCCGAGCCCACCCGGAGCCGCCGCTGGACGCGAGCTCCGCGCCGTCTCGGTCGAGCACCGCGCAGCCCCTGAGGTCCACTGACATCTCCGCCATTCGGGCCACCGCCAGCTCGGCATCCGCCGCCTTCGGGGCGGGTCGCTCATCCTCTGTCCGGCTCATTCGTCAAATATAGGTGCATGTCCGTGTCCCGAATCTCGTGGATGGTGGTCGTCGGCGTGTGCGCGATCGCCGTGATCCTGCTGGCCCTGAACGGCTACGTGGGGTACTCGATCACCGTCGGCGCCGTCGGCGCGGCCGCCGCCGTCAACCTTCTCTGAGCCGTCACCGGTACCTAGTCAGCCCGCCCGCCCCGGGTCGTCCGCGAGCGTGCCCGGCTCGCGGTAGGAGCCCTCGGGCTCGGTGTGGATCAGCACCTCGGCGCGGGGGAACTCGTCCTCGATCGCATCGCGCAGCCCGTGGGCCAGTGAGTGGGCACGTTCCAGGCTGGTGCCGGAGTGGAACTGCAGATGGAGGTCGATGTGCAGGTGGGCGCCGGATCGCCGGGCACGTAGCTTGTGGTACCCGGCGATCTCGGGCGCGCGCTGGCGCTGGCGGGTGATGGCGGCCTCGATCCGGTCGAGGTCCTCAGCGGGTGGCGCCTCGTCGACGAGCACGCGGCCGGACCGGGTGAGGATGCGGATGCCGGAGAAGACGATGGCCACGGCGACGCAGAGGGCGGCGATCGCGTCGAAGGCCGGCTCGCCGGTGATCTCCACCAGCGCCAGGCCGACGAGGACGCCGACCGACGTGAGCGCGTCCGTACCCAGATGCGCGGCGTCGCCCTCGAGCGCGGGCGAGGACAGTTCCTTCGCGCGCTTGCGCAGGAAGAGCGCGATGCAGGCGTTGACCACCGCCGAGAAGGCGACGACCGCGATGCCGACCCCGAGGTCGTTCAGCAGGCCTGCCTCGCCGTTGGCCAGGCGCCGCGTGGCCTCGTAGACGATCACCCCGGCGCCGACGAGGATCAGCATGCCCTCGATCGCCGCCGCCAGGTTCTCGACCCGCTCGTGCCCGTACGGGTGCTCGGCATCGGCCGGCTCGTCCGCCTTGCGGACGGAGACGAGGGCCACCACGGACGCCATCAGGTCGATGGCCGAGTGAAGCGCCTCGGTGATGATCGCGATCGACCCCGTGATCGCCCCGGCCGCGATCTTCAGCGCGATGAGAACCGAGTTCGACGCCACGGAGAGCGTCGCGGCGCCGGTCTTGGTCCGGATCACGCCGGGGCTCCGGGGGCGGGCGGTTCGGCGACCGTGATGCCGAGGTGCGCGGCCAGCTCGCGGGCGGCCCTGCCCCGGTGGGAGATCGCGTGCTTCTCGTCGTCGCTCAGCTCGGCCATCGTGCGATCGTCGGCGGGGTCGAGGTCACGCGGGAGAAACGCCGGGTCGTAGCCGAAGCCGCCGCTCCCCCGCGGATCGCGGGCGAGCTCGCCCTCGCAGCGGCCCTCGAACATGTGCTCCTGACCATCGGGCCCGACGTAGGCGAGCGCGCACACGTAGGCGACGGAGCGGTCGTCGTGCTCATGGACCTCGCGGATCAGCTTCGCCAGGTTCTCGGTGTCGGTCGCCCCGAGGCCGGCGTAGCGGGCGGACAGCACCCCCGGCCGGCCGCCCAGCGCGGCCGCCTCGATGCCGGAATCGTCGGCGATCGCGGCATCGCCGGTTGCCTCGGCGGCGGTCCGGGCCTTGACGATGGCGTTGGCCGCGAACGTCCGCCCGGTCTCGGGAGGGAGCTCGACCTGCTCCGGGAGGGGCAACAGCTCCACCCCGTCCAGGATCTGTGCCAGCTCGCGGAGCTTGTGCTCGTTCCGCGTGGCCACCACCAGGCGCGGCGGGGCCATCAGCCCGCGGGGTTGCCCCGGATCGCCGACTGAGCGTCGCGCAGCGTGCCGATGGCCGGCTCGGCGAGGGCGAGGAGCTCGTCCAGACGGGCCCGCGAGACAGGCGTCTGCTCCGCGGTCGCCTGGACCTCGACCAGCCCGCCGTCGCCGGACATCACGATGTTGGCGTCGACCTCGGCGGTGGAGTCCTCCGAGTAGTCGAGGTCGCACAGCGCGACCCCGTCGACGATGCCGCAGCTGATGGCGGCGACGCTACCGGTGAGCGGATCGTCCTCCAGCTCGCCTCGCTCCATCAGCGCGTCGAGAGCCAGTCGCAGGGCCACGAACCCGCCGGTGATCGAGGCGCAGCGGGTGCCGCCATCGGCCTGCAGGACGTCGCAGTCCACATAGACCGAGCGCTCGCCGAGGGCATCGAGGTCGACGATCGCCCGCAGGGAGCGCCCGATCAGCCGCTGGATCTCGGTGCCGCGGCCGTCCTGACGCCCCTTCTTGACGTCGCGCTCCTTGCGCTCGCCGGTCGAGGCGGGGAGCATCGCGTACTCGGCGGTGACCCAGCCGCGCCCCTTGCCCTCCATCCACTTGGGCACGCGATCGCTGACGGAGGCGGTGCAGATGACCCGCGTCTCGCCCTGCGAGTAGAGGGCCGAGCCCGTCGCGGTGCGAACGAAACCGGCGTCGATGTCGACAGGCCGGATGTCGGCAGGGGTGCGCTCGTAGCTTCGGGACACCGGCTGAGTCTCGCAAAGGGGAACCCCGCCCGCCGTCCCCCGCAAGCGGTGCTGCGGGGTCGAGGCGGGACGAGGTGGTCTGGCTAGCGGAACGTGATCGCGTTGACGGCCGCCTTGATCTTGGCGACGATCACCTCCGCGATCTCCGTCCCGGACTCGCCGTTGAACCCCTTCATGGCGGCGACCATGCCGACCATGAGGAGGCTCACCAGCAGGATCAGGCCGACGTACTCGACGGTGCCCTGGCCCCGCTGATCGCGGAAACCCGAGCCGATCCTCTGCGCCAGTGCTGACATCTGGGAACTCCCTTCTGTTGCCTGTAGCGATGCTCGATCGGGCCGCGTGAACGATCCAGACCCCGATGCGCCGAGTGCGGCGCGAGAATGCGACGGGACAGTGAGGGTTCTCGTAGTCACCAACATCACGCCGGATCCGTCCGTGCCAGGGCGCGGCAGCTTCGTTCGCGACCAGGTCGCGGGCCTCGTGCGCCAGGGCGTGGACGCCGAGCTGCTCTCGTTCCCGCTCGGCAAGCGGGCCCTCGTCCGCTCGGTCGGCCAGATCCGCCGGCGGCTCCGGGCGCAGCGCTACGACCTCGTCCACGCGCACTACGGCCTTGCGGGCTGGGCGGCCGCGCTCGCCGGTGCGAGCCCGCTCGTGGTCACCTTCCACGGGACCGACGTGCGCCACCGCATCGTGGGTCTGCTCTCCCGCCGCCTCCTGGGACGAATCGACCTGGTCGCGGGTGCCTCACGCGCGCTGTTCTCTGAGGAGGCTTCTCGCCCCGGCCTTCCGGTCGACGTTGCCGGCGCCGTGGCCGTCCTCCCCACGGGCGCGGATCTCGACCGGTTTGCGCCGTCGCCGCGCGCCGCCGCGAGGGACCGGCTGGGGCTAGATCCGGACGGGCGCTACCTGCTGTTCCCCGCCGCCCCATCCCGGCCGGAGAAACGTCATGACCTGGCCGCGGAGGTCGCGCGCCGTACGGGCGCAGAACTGCTCACCCTTGGCTCCGCCGAACCCGAGCGGATGCCGGACTGGGTGAACGCCGCGGCGGCCGTGCTGGTGACCTCGGAGTACGAGGGATTCGGCCTCGCGGCGGTCGAGGCGCTGGCGTGCAACGTCCCGGTCCTCTCAACGCCGGTCGGCGTCGCCCCCATGCTGCTCGGCGGCGTCGAGGGCTGCCTCGTGGGGCCGTTCGACGCGGAGACGTGGTCGCGGACGGCCCAGGAGCATCTCGACGCGGCGGACCCGAGGATCGAAGGGCGTGACCGCGCGGGATGGTTCTCGGCCGGCCTGATGGCAGAGCGGGTGGTCGCGGCCTACAGCGAGCTGCTCGACCGTGCCTAGGCCAGGGCGGGCCATGTGGCCGCCACCCGCTCACGATGCGGGGCCGCGGTTCCCACGTCCACCTGCCGCGCAGGACGGTCGCCGTCCAGTGCCTCGATCGTCGCGACCACCGACGCGGCGAGCGCCGGCGGGTCGTAGCCGCCCTCGAGACAGACGAGGACCGGCGCGTCGAGCTCGGCCCCGAGGCCTCTCATAGCGGCCGACATGTCGGCGTAGGCGGTCTCGTCGAGCAGGCACGAGGCGAGGGGATCGGCCCGATGGGCGTCGTAGCCCGCCGAGATCGCCAGCAGCCCCGGCCGGAACTCCCGGGCCAACGGGACGACCACGTGCTGGACCAGGGCCAGGAAGTCGTCCGGACCCGAGCCGGGTGCCACCGGCAGGTTGACGGTGAAGCCCTCCCCCGCACCCGAGCCGGTGAAGTCCGGATCCCCTGTGCCGGGGTAGAGCGGCGACTGGTGGATGCTGACGTACAGCACCTCGTCGGACTCGGCGAAGATCGCCTCGGTTCCGTTGCCGTGGTGGACGTCCCAGTCGAGCACCAGCACCCGTTCGGCGCCGCACTCGGCGATGGCGTGCGTGGCTGCGACAGCCACGTTGTTGAAGAGGCAGAAGCCCATCGCCCGATCGCGCTCGGCGTGATGCCCGGGTGGGCGCAGACCACAAAAGGCAGCGGCGAAGTCGCCGGCGAGCAGGCGCTCCGCGGCCCAGGTGGCGCCTCCGGCCGAGTGGAGCGCGGCTTCGTACGACTCTGGGCCGGCCACGGTGTCGTGGTCGATCATGCCGCCGCCGTGCCGGCAGAACTCCTTCAACGCATCGATGTGGGCCGGAGTGTGGACGCGCTCGATCCAGGCGCGCTCGGCCGCCGGGGCCGTCGCGCGCTCGACTCCCAGCCAGTCACGCTCGGCCATGGCGGCCTCGATGGCGACCAGGCGTCCGGCGTTCTCCGGATGGGGCCCGGTGTCGTGGAGGTGCGATGACGGGTGGGCGACGTAGAGGGCCACTCGCGGGTACCGTAACGGCGCGCTTGGCCCAGCCGACCGAATCCGAGTTCGACGTCGCCGTCGTCGGCGGCGGAGCCGCCGGCCTCTTCGTCGCGATTCGCGCGGCCGAGGCAGGCGCCCGGACCGTCCTGGTGTCGCGCAAACCGCTCGCCGAAAGCTCCAGCTACTGGGCCCAGGGTGGACTGGCCGCAACGCTGGCGCCCGGCGACACCGCCGAGAAGCACACGCAGGACACCCTGGAGGCGGGCCGAGACCTGTGCCGGCCGGCGGTGGTCGAGGTGCTCACGCGCGAAGCGCCGGCCTACGTCGCCGAGCTTCAGGCGCGTGGAGTGCAGTTCGACACCGACCAGGAGGGCCGTCTGGCGCTGGGCCTCGAGGGCGGACATTCGGCCCGGCGCATCGTTCATGCGGGCGGCAGCGAGACGGGGCGGGCGATCACGGCCTGCCTGTCCTCCGTGGCGGCAGCCACCACTGGCCTCACCGTCCTCGAGGGTCGATCGGTCACGGCCCTGCGGAGCGACGGATCGCAATGCGCGGGAGTGATCACCGACGCCGGGGCGATCAGCGCCTCCGCCACCGTCCTCGCCACCGGCGGCGGCGCGGCGCTATGGGCGCGCACGACCAATCCCTGGGGGGCGATCGGCGCCGGGGCCGTGATGGCGCATGCCGCAGGGGCCGAGCTGGCCGACCTCGAGTTCTGCCAGTTTCACCCCACCGCGCTGTCTCTCCCCGGGCATCGGGCGGACGGCAAGCTCATCACCGAGGCCGTGCGCGGCGAGGGGGCCCAGCTGCTCGACGCCCGCGGGGAGCAGTTCACCGACGAGCTCGCCCCACGCGACCAGGTGACAGCGGCCATCCTCGAGCGAATGCGAGCCGAGGGATCGGCCAACGTGTCGCTTGATCTCCGGGAGATCCCGCCAAGCCGGTTCCCGAACGTGTTCGCCCAGTGCCGCGACGCCGGCCTCGACCCGGAGCGTGAGCCCGTTCCCGTCGCTCCCGCATCCCATTACCTCATCGGGGGAGTGGTGACCGATCTCGACGCCCGGACGAATGTCGCGGGGCTGCTGGCCGTGGGCGAGTGCGCCTGCACCGGGCTGCACGGCGCCAACCGCCTGGCGTCCAACTCACTGAGCGAGTGCTTCGTCTTTGGCGCCCGCGCGGCTGCCTCGGCCGTCGCGACAACCGGGCGAGGCGAAGCTGTCGCGGTGCCCGAATGGCGTTTCGGGCCGCCCACCGAAGCCACCCGAGCCGCGGTGTGGGAGCACGCCGGCCCGGTCCGCTGCGCCGAGGGCCTGGAGCCGCTTACCGGCGATTCCTACCCCCTCGCCGGCCTCATCGCCCGCTCCGCGCTCGAGCGCCGCGAGTCCCGCGGAGCCCATGCTCGGACCGACCACCCCGGGACCGATTCCGGGCTCGACGGCACTCACCTGGTGGTCGCCGCGGACGGAGCGATCCGCCGCGAGCGCTGGTCCTAAGGCTCCGAAGCCCTTTTCTCCCCTGCGGGCTCGTACTCCAGTTCGTCTGATGGACGGACGGTACGTCCGTACGTATAAGGCCGTCTTAGCCGTCAGATGGAGGTACTTTATCCGATCGGAGGATGGCCAGTTTGGAGAAAACGGCTTAAACAAGCCAAGTAGTTAATACTAACTTAACACTAGGCCCTTGTTTTCCGGGAAGTCGTTGCGATACTCACGTAGCCCCCAGCGGGAACCCAGCATTCAAGGACGAGCTCGGGGGCGGAACGGAAATCCAACAGAAGGGGTACGACGACGATGTACCGGTTCAGCCGCTCGATCTATCGGGAATTGGGTCCGCATGTGATCGAGGACCCTCGCGATCCCACCGGATGCGAGAACAAGCAGAAGGTCCTCGACAGCTGCGAGGCAGCGATTCGCCGGCTCGCATACGACAGGCGCTACTTCGCCCGTCCCGCGCGCTCGCTCTTCAACGAGGTCCGCGTTTACTTCGGGATCTCCGACCAGCTCCGTGTCTGGACCGTGATCGAGCGCAACATCGCGCTCGCCAACAACTTCCTCGAGCAGATGCCCGAGGAGCTCGGTGTCGACGGAGCCCAGCGCCAGTGCCGTGCGCACACCCGCAAGGGAACGCCCTGCCAGCGCGATCCACTGCCGAACCGCGACTACTGCCCTTCCCACAAGCATCTCGAAGAGACCTTCGAGAGCGCTGAGATCCCTCTCGCTGAGGGCACCCCGGCGGAGATCGCCGCGGTGGTCAGCGCAGCCGCCTGACCTAGGCGGGACCGCCCGGCCGGGGGGCCGGGTGAAGACACCGGGTACGGACATGGAGAGGGCCCCTGGCAGAAGCCGGGGCCCTCTTCGTATGTGGGGACCGCGCGCGGGCGGTAGCTTCAGCCCCATGCAGCTGGGCGTCGATGTCGGTGGGACCTTCACCGATGCCGTCCTGTTCGACGGCCGGGACGTCCACACGGCCAAGGCCCCGACCACGCCCAGCGACGAATCGGCCGGAGTCGAGGCCGCCGTGGCTGCGGTCCTCGAGCGCGCCGGCGCCGGTGCGGGCCAGGTGAGCGCGTTCGCGCACGGTATGACCGTCGGGACGAACGCCCTCCTCACTGAGCGCGGGGCCCGCACCGCCCTCGTCGCCACCCGGGGTTTCACCGACCTGCTGGACGTGGCGCGCCAGGACCGCCCCAGCCTCTACCGCCTGTGCGCGGGGCGCCCGCCTCCACTGGTCGCCGATGACCTGCGCTTCGGAGTCGCAGAGAGGGTCTCGGCCGACGGGCCGGTGACCGACCTCGGCGAGGCCGAGATCGACCGGATCGCCGAGGCGGTCGGGGCCTCGGGTGCGGAATCCGTCGCCGTCTGCCTCCTCTTCGCCCACGTGGATCCCTCTCACGAACGCTCCCTCGCCGCGGCGCTCCGCGAGCGGCTCTCGGGCGTGCACGTCTCGGCCTCCCACGAGGTGCTGCCCCAGTTCCGGGAATACGAGCGCTGCTCGACCACCGTGATCGACGCCTACCTCTCGCCGCTGCTCGGCGACTACCTGCGGAGGCTCGAGGCGTCCTGCGCGGATGCCGGGCTCCCCCGCCCCTCGATCATGAAGTCCTCCGGTGGCGTCGCGCCCGTTGAGGAGGTCGCCAGCTCGGGGGCCCAGACGGTCCTCTCGGGCCCGGCCGGCGGAGCCGTCGGGGCGGCGCTCCTCGCGCGGCTCTCCGGCGACGGCAACGCGGTGGGGCTCGACATGGGCGGCACATCTTGCGACGTGTGCGTGGTGGCCGACGGCGCCGTGCGGCGCACCGACTCCCGGACCATCGGCGGCCGGCCCATTCAGCTCCCGATGGTCGACGTTCACACGGTCGGCGCCGGCGGGGGCTCGGTGGCATGGCGCGACGGCGGCGGTGCCCTTCGCGTCGGGCCGCAGTCGGCCGGGGCGGAGCCGGGTCCCGCGTGTTACGGCCGCGGCGGGACCGAGCCGACGGTGACCGACGCGAACCTGTTGCTGGGCTACCTGCCGCAGGGGTCCGAGCTGGCGGGGGGAGTAGCCCTCGATCTCGGCGCCGCCCGTCGTGCGATCGGCTCTCTCGCCGAAGACCTGGGCCTCGACGAGGTGACGACCGCGGAGGGCATCCTGCGCGTCGCCAACCAGGAGATGGTCCGCGCGCTGCGCGTCAGCACGGTGGAGCGCGGGGTCGACCCGCGCGACTTCGCGCTGATGCCGTTCGGTGGGGCGGGACCGATGCATGCGGCCGCCATCGCCGACGAGCTGGACATGGGAACGATCCTGTGCCCGCGTGCGGGCGGCGTGCTGTCCGCGCTCGGGCTGCTGAGCTCCGAGCGACGGCGCGATACGGCACGCACCGTGATGCTCCGGGGCGAGGAGATGACCGCCGAGCGCATCGCGAAGGCGGTCGAGGCCCTGCGGGCTGACATCGGCGGGGACATGCCTGGCGCGAGAGCTGAAGCCGTGTATGAGATGCGCTACCGGGGCCAGTCCTTCGAGCTCCCTGTGCCCGGTTCGGTGACGCCCGACCCGGGCGAGCTCGGCGAGGCCTTCGCGGCCGAGCACGAGGCGCGCTACGGCTACCGCGACGACGGCGCCGAGGTCGAGCTCGTGACGGTCCGGCTCGCCCTGGTGGAGCCGGGGCCCGAGGTGATTCCGAAGGCCGCCCACGGGCAGGCGAGCTCCGAGGAGACGCGCGAGGCGCGGTTCGCCGGCGCCTGGGTGGAGGCGCGCATCCTGCGCGGAGAGCCCGGGGCCGGCGTGACGAGCGAGGGCCCTTGTGTCTTCGAGCTACCCGAGGCCACCCTCGTGCTCCCGCCCGGGTGGCGAGCCAAGGTGGACGACCACGGCACCGTCGTCGCGAGGAAGCAATGAAGCTCGACCCGGTCGCACTCCAGGTCCTCTCGGGCGCCCTGCGCTCCGCATGCGACGAGATGGGCGCGGTGCTTGTTCGCGCGGCGCACTCGGCGAACATCAAGGAGCGCCGCGACTGCTCGACGGCGCTCTTCGACCCGGCCGGCGAGCTGGTGATGCAGGCCGAGCACATCCCCGTGCACCTCGGCTCGATGCCGGACGCCCTCGCCGCCGTGGTCGACCTCGAGCACGAGCCCGGCCGGCACTGGATCCTGAACGACCCCTACCGCGGCGGCACGCACCTGCCCGACATCACCGTGATCACCCCCGTGTTCGCCGGCTCGGACGAGCTGCTCGGCTTCGCCGCCAGCCGGGCCCATCACGCCGACGTGGGCGGCCCCACCGCGGGCGGCATGCCGGCGAGCTCGTCCGTGCTGGAGGAGGAGGGCGTGATCATTCCCCCCACACGGGCCGGCGAGGACGAGCTGCGCGAGCTCGCCGAGCTCATGCGGGACCCGCCCCAGCGGCTCGCCGACCTTCGCGCCCAGCGCGCCGCGAACCTCACGGGTGCCGTGCGCCTGCGGGAGCTGGCGGAGCGAATGGGCGAAGCCGGGCTCGGTGAGGGTCTCGCCGAGATCCTCGACTACGCCGAGCGCCGCACCGGGGCCGCACTGGCGGAGCTCCCCGACGGCGCCTACGAGGCGTCGGACGTGCTGGAACCCGCGTCAGTCGGCGCTCCCGACATCGTGCTGCAGGTGACCGCGACCGTAAGCGGGAGCTCCCTCAAGCTCGACTTCTCCGGCACGGCCGACCAGATCGACGGCAACCTGAACTGCCCGCTGGCCGTGACCAAGGCCGCGGCGTACTTCGCGGTGAAGGTGGTCTGCGACCCGGACGGCCCGCCGTCCGCGGGCGCGTTCCGCCCGATCTCGGTCTCGGCCCCGGAGGGCTGCCTGCTGAACGCTCGCCCGCCGGCAGCCGTCGCGGCCGGGAACGTCGAGACCTCGAGCCGGGTGGCCGACCTCGTGCTGGCCGCGCTGGGAGGTGCCACCGATGTCCCGGCTCAGGGTCAGGGGACGATGAACAACCTGACGCTCGCGGCCGAGGGCTGGAACTACTACGAGACGATGGCGGGCGGCCAGGGCGCCTGCCCAGACGCCGATGGGCCCAGCGCGGTGCACGTGGCGATGTCCAACACGCTCAACACCCCGGTCGAGGCGCTCGAGGCCGAGTACCCGATGCGGGTCACCGAGCTCTCTTTGCGCCGCGGCTCGGGCGGCTCCGGGCGCCATCCCGGAGGCGACGGGATCGTGCGGGAGATCGAGGCGCTCGAGCCCATGAGCTTCACGCTCATCACCGAGCGCAGGCGCCACTCGCCTCGCGGCCGCGAGGGCGGCAGCGACGGCCAGGCCGGGCGGAACCTCCTAAACGGCGAGGAGCTGCCGGCGAAGTGCGCCGGCGCGCTCGAGCCCGGAGACCGGCTGCGGATCGAAACCCCGGGCGGCGGGGGCTACGGGGCCGAGTCCGCCTAGCGCCCCGCCCGCCAGCCGCGGAACGCCTCGAGGAGCTCCCGCTCCGCCTCGGGGGAGAGCGACTCGGGCGGGAGGTGGCCCAGGGCGGCGATCGTGGCGCGCATCTGGTCCAGGTACATCGTGCAGGCGTCGCAGCCGGCGATATGGGCCTCGAACCGTTCGCGGTCGGCCGGGGCGAGCGCACCCTCGAGGTAGTCCGTGATCAGTTCGACAAGGTCCCGGCAGATGAGCGGCACGGACACAGTCATGCCTCCGCCTCCTCGGCCTCGAAGTGTTTTTCCAGCTCTGCTCTCACCTTGGATCTCGCTCGGTGCAGAAGCACCCGTTGGTTGGTCTCGGAGACATCCAATGCGTTGCGCACCTCTTCGGAACTCCAGCCGCTGATGTCGCGCAGCGCGATCACGTCCCGCTGGCGGGGCGGAAGGGCGGCGATGGCCTCGAGCAGCACCTTGCGGGAGGCGTCGGAGGAGAGCTGCTCCTCCGGCGGGCCCCAGTCGATCGGCGGCCGGGCCCAGGCGCCGGGCTGCTGCCCCCTGCGTCCCTGGAAGCGGTCCGGCGGCACCGCCGGCTCGTCGCGGCCCTCCTCCGCTCGGCGCCTCAGCAGGCTGAACGGGACGGTCCGCCGCTCACGCTCGCCACGGGTGCGAGCGGTGTTGAGCAGGATCGACGTGATCCAGGTCTTCAGCGACGAGCGGCCCTCGAACCGGCCGATCCCGTTCAGCACGGCAAGCCACGTCTCCTGCACCACCTCCTCCGCCACCGCGCGACTGGGCACGTGCGTCATGGCCAGGCGCATCAGCATCGGCCCGTAGAGCGCCACAAGCTCCTGAAACGCCGCCTCGTCACCCGCGCGCAGCCCTTCGAGCAGGGCCGCCTCGTCGCGTGGGGTCGCTGCACTCACGGCAGAATCCCTACCAGAGTCTTGACCTTTCGCGGTTCATCCCCTACCCTGCCGCACCTCGGGCGACGGCGTAGAAGGTTTGAGCGTGCGTACGCCCGGCAACCCCCCAGCAACAGACCCTTTCCAAGACCCCTTCAGCCTCTAGTAACGATCACCACATGCCTATCGCTTTCAAAGAGTGGGCCGTCACAGTGCGCGCCCTGTCAGAGGGTGAGCAGCTCATCACGATGCGCAAGGGCGGCATCCGTGAGGACGACAAGCACTTCGAGCTCGAGCACGAGCAGTTCTTCCTCTACCCCACCTTCGACCACCAGCGCAACGACCTCGTGCGCCAGTCGCACCATCCCGAGCTGCGCCGGGCGCTCGAGGAGGGCGTATGGCCCGACGAGGAGCCGCCCCCGCGGGCGCTCCTCCAGGACGGCGGCATCGCCCAGCCCGACCGCGTGCGGATCCGTGCCTGGGCCGAGGTGGCCGACCACTGGACCACGGACGACCCCCGCATCGTCGAGGGCCTCGCTCCCTTCCACGTCTGGACCCAGGACTACGCGCGCAAGCGTCTGGCCTGGAAGCGAACGCACCCGCTGCACGTCCTGCTGCTGAGGGTCCACCGCATCCCGCGCCCCGTGACGGTGCGGGTCCGCGACGAGTACCACGGCTGCCGCTCGTGGGTCGAGATCGACCGTGATCTGCCCTTCGAGGGCACCCCGGTGATGGCCGACGAGGAATTCGACCGCGCCGCCGCCGAGGTTCGCTCGGTCTGCGGCGAGGCCGAGCCGGTCCCAGCCTGAGCCCGCCCCCCGCGTTCGACGAGACGATCCGCGCCGCGGAGCGCGCGTTGGTGCTGGGCGCGGGCGGCGGCGGCGACGTGGTCGGTGCCCTTGCGATCGCGCGCATGTGCGAGTCGCTCGGCACCCCGTTCGTGCTGGGCGGGGTGGCGTGGGAGCGAATCGTGATCGACCCACGGCCCGGGCCACGCCCCGTGTCGGAGATTCGCGGCGGCAGGCCGCTGGGCGGACACGCGGTGCTCGCCGGGCCGGACACCGCGACGGTTGACGGCGTCGCCTTCTCCGAGTCGCTCATGGCAGGACATCTCGGCACTGAGATCGTGCTGATCGATGTCACCGCGGGCACGGTGGGCGTCGCCGCGGGGATCGACGTGGCGTGCGGGGCACTGGACTGCGACCTGGTGGTCCTGGCCGACGTCGGCGGCGACATCCTCGCCACCGGCGAGGAGCCCGGCCTGGCCAGCCCGCTGTGCGACGCGGTGATGGCGGCCGGGGCCGCCGCGGCCGAAACGCCCTCGGTCCTCGCCGTGACCGGCGCCGGCTGCGATGGCGAGCTGACACCCGCCGAGGTGCTGGAGCGCGTCGCCGCCGCGGCGCGGGCCGGCGCCTGGACGGGCACCTGGAGTCCCTCGCCCGGGATCGCCGACGAGGTCGCCGCGGCGGCCGCGGTCAACACGACCGAGGCCAGCATGCAGCTCGCCCGCTGCGCCCGCGGCGAGACCGGTCCGACCCCGATTCGCGGCGGCCGCCGCACGGTGGAGTTGACCCCCGTCGGCGCGCTCGCGTTCTTCTTCGATCCCGGCCCTGCCCTCGCCGACGTCGCGCCCCTGGCCGCGGTCGTCGCCGGCACCGATTCGATCGAGGCGGGGCGCGCCGCGCTCGAGGCCCGGGGCGTCCGAACCGAGCTCGATTACGAGCGCGAACGGGCGTCCGAAGCCAATGGCACGACAACCGTGCCTTAACGCTGGAACCCGCCAATCCAGACGTATACTTGCCAGCAAGCCACTGGCACGACATGGAAGTCGTGCCCTCGGGAGGACAGGAATGCTTCGCAGTGCCCACCGCCTGACCGGATCGATCGTCGCCGTCGTCGCCGCGGCGCTCCTGATCCCAACTGCCGCGCAGGCGGATCCGCCCGGACTGGGCACCTACCAGGACGACGACGGCCTGGGCTTCCGCAACATCGTCCCCCCGGGCTCCGACGGCGTCGTCTCCGCGGCTGAGGCCTTCGAGTTCCTCGGCAACGGCACCCGTCCGCCGCACAACAGCGACCAGCTGGACGAGTACGACGACCTGGTCCAGGCGTCGCCTACGATCACGCCCACGGGCGTGGATACCTTCTTCAAGGACGCGAGCTTCGGCATCGCGCCGGGCGACATCGACACCACCTACACGCCTGACTGCGACGAGACCACGCCCCCGGCCCCCTCGTCCGAGCACTGCGATGACGTCACGCTCGCCCGCGACGACTCCTACGGCGTGCCCCACATCTACGGCGCCGACCGCGCCGGCGCCATGTTCGGCGCGGGCTACGTGGGAGCCGAGGACCGCCTCTTCTTCATGGACGTCGAGCGCCACCTGGGCCGAGCCGAGATGTCGTCCTTCCTCGGCGGGTCCAACATCGCCACCGACCGCTCCAACTGGCGCTCCGCCCCCTACACGGAGGCCGAGCTCCAGGCCCAGTTCGACAACGCCGACGAGGTCCGCGGCGCCGAGGGCGCCCAGGTCCAGCAGGACGTCCTGAACTACGTCGACGGGATCAACCAGTACATCGGCGAGGCATTGGCCGGAACGGGATCCGCCGTGGTCCCCGCCGAGTACACGCTTCAGGTTGGCCAGGACCCCGAGGCGTTCGAGCCCGCGGACATCATCGCGATCGCCTCGATCGTCGCCGGCCAGTTCGGCAAGGGCGGCGGCAGGGAGCTGCCCTCGGCCCTCGTCCTCGAGGAGGCCATCGAGAAGTTCGGCGAGACCGAGGGCCGCGAGGTCTGGGAGGACCTTCGTTCCCGCCTCGACGAGGAGACCGAGACGACCGTGCACGAGACCGAGTTCCCGTACGGCGAGCCGCCCGCGAACCCCAGCGACGTGGCGCTCCCCGATCCGGGCACCACGGTCCCGGAGCCCACGAGCGCACCGGGCGCCAAGGCCGCGAAGCCCGCAGGGAAGCCCATGTTCAAGGCCGATTGGGGCAATTTCGCCTCGAACGCCCTGCTCGTCTCCGGCGCCGAATCGGCCGGCGACGGCCCGGTGGCCGTGATGGGCCCGCAGGTCGGCTACTTCTCGCCGCAGATCCTCACTGAGATCGACATCCACGCGCCCACGACCGTCGAGGAGGGGCCGGGCGTCGACGCGCGCGGCGTCGCCTTCGCCGGGATCAGCATGTACGTGCTGCTCGGCCGCGGGACCGACTACGCCTGGAGCGCCACCTCGGCCAACCAGGACATCGAGGACAGCTACGCGATGGAGTTGTGCGACCCGGCCAACCCCGGTGACCCCGGCGCGATGGACGACACGGGCTACCGCTTCGAGGGCACCTGTGAGCCCTTCGACGTGCTCGACAAGGAGCTCTCGTGGCCATCCAGCGGCAGCACCCCGGCCGGCAGCGAGACGCTGCGGGCCCTGCGGACGAAGATGGGCATCGTCACCCACCGCGCCATGATCGGCGGCGAGCCGCACGTGTACACCCGTCTGCGCGCGACCTACATGCACGAGGCCGACTCGGCGGTCGGATTCGCTCGCTACAACCAGCCCTCGACGATGGAGAACGTCGCCGAGTTCGAGGACGCGGCGAACACGATCGACTACACCTTCAACTGGTTCTACGCAGACGACGACGAGATCTCGTACTTCAACTCCGGCGCGAACCCGGTCCGGCCGGCCGATGTCGACCCGAACCTGCCGGTGCTTGGCGATCTGGACAACGCCTGGCAGAACTACGACCCCGACGACCTGACGTTCGACCGGGCGCCCGCGGCCGCGCATCCGCAGGCGACCGACCAGGAGTACCTCTCGAGCTGGAACAACCGCCAGGCTCCGGCTTACAGCGGCTCCGACGACTCGTGGTCGTACACGTCGGTTCACCGCGCCGAGGCGCTCAACGACCGCATCGAGGCCGGGATCGCCGGCGCCGAGACGATGACCCGCGAGGAGCTTGTCGACGCGATGGAGGACGCGGCGACCGTCGACATTCGCGGCGCCTACGTCCTCCCCGTCGCGCTGCGCGCACTCAAGGAAGCCGACAACAAGAACAGCAAGTCGAACCAGGTCAAGAAGGCCAAGAAGGTCCTGAAGACCTGGAGTCAGGACGGCGCGCACCGGATCGACCGCGACGAGGACGGGATCTACGAGGACGCGAAGGCGGTCCGCTACATGGACGCCTGGTGGCCGCACCTGGTTCAGGCCGTGATGGGCAAGACCCTCGGCGACGACCTCTACGCGTCGGCCCAGACGATGCAGGGCCTCGATAACCGGCCCGGATCGTCCGGCTCCGCCTACGGCGGCGGCTGGTACGGCTACGTCGACAAGGACCTGCGACAGGTCCTCGGCGAGCCGGTCACCGACCCGTACTCGCGCGAGTACTGCGGCGACGGCAAGAAGAAGGACTGCGGCAACAGGGTCGCCAACTCGCTCTCCAAGGCGATGGATGCCAAGTCGGACGCGGACCTCTACGCCGGCTTCCCGAACTCGGCCTGCCAGGCCCTGTCCCCCGTGCCCAGCGCCCAGTGGTGCAGGGACTCGATCCGCGCGACGGCCGTAGGCGCGATCACGCAGCCGCCGATCGACTGGCAGAACCGCCCGACCTTCCAGCAGGTGGTCGAGCCGGTCAACAACATCCCGTAGCCCGGGGCTCCGGAACCGACAGCACGGGTGGGTAGGCTCGACCCATGGCCTGGATCGAGACCGAATCCCTGTCGTTCACCGCCCGTCACGAGAGCGACGACTCCGACGACGCCAAGCGCACGCTCGATGCGCTGGAGGACCTGCGGCTGCGCCTGGAGGACCGTTTCGAGGACGCGCCGGGCGAGATCACGATCGTCGTCCACCCGGCCCCGGGGTGGCTGACGGCCGCGCACCCGTTCCTGCCTCTGGCCCGGATGGCGGCGGCCCCCGCCGGGCGGCGCTATCTGGCCGGATGGGCGATGGCGTCCGAGCTCCACGTGCTGAACGACGACTACCTGGAGCGCCGCTCGGCCGGCGACGACTCGCGCGACGCCCTTCTGGGGACCGCCGAGCGCCTGTACGCCCAGATCGTGGTGGCCGCCACCAATCCCAAGCTCCCACCTCCCTGGGGCCCCACGGGCTTCTGGCGCTACCTGAGGTGGGCCTGGCTGGTCGAGGGCGCCTCGCAGTACTACGCGGGCCACGTGCCGCTGTTCCGCGCCGCGGCCAACACCAGGATGCGCCAGGGCAAGCAGCCCTCGTTCCCGCCGTCGGCCCGGGACGCGATCCTGCTCGGCGGCACCCTGTTCGAGCTGCTCGAGCGCGAGCGCGGCCGAGATGCCTGCGAGGTCCTCGCCTCACGCCTGAACAAGGCGGGCGCCCGGGGCAACCTCGAACTGGCCTTCGACGCGCCGCTCGGCGAGATCGAGAGCGAGTGGCGCCGCTACCTGCGCGACGAGATGCCGCGCACCCGCGCCAGCGACGAGATGCTCACGCCGCCCGAGCTGCCGACGATCTAGCGCGCGAGCTCGAGCAGCAGGTACACGATGCCCGCGGCCACGATCAGCGCGATCCCCATCCCCACGGCCAGCCGCGCAGCGCGCCCTGCCTCGGAGCCCGGCTGTGGAAGCTGCGGGCCGAGGTCGGCATCGGTGAGCAGCGCCAGCGCGTCCTGCGCGGCCGCCTCCGGCACCAGGATGTCCCGCGGCCCCGCCGCGAGGAAGTCCGGGACGTCGAAGCCGCGCGTGCGACGCTGCACGCTGGGGATCCCCTGATCCAGCAGGATCCCCTGGACCAGCTCCGCCTCCGCCAGGTTCCTCCCGCCCGCGACCTTCACCAGCTCGCCCTCCGTGTACTGGGGCTTGATGCGGCGCGCGCGCTCGCGCGCCTCGGTGACCGGCTCCTCACCGTCGGCGCCCACGTAGACGAGCGGCATGCCGTCGTCGGGGCAGAACCGCTCCTCCAGCGAGAAGCGCCGGGCGCAGGTGGGACAGGCGAGCGGCTCGGGGTCAGGCGCCGCCATGGAGGCTGACCTCCTCGACCTCGTTGCCGCGGATCGAGAAGGCGCGCACCGACGGTGCGTCGGCGTGCTCGAGCGAGCAGATCAGGTGCAGGCTCTCCGGAAGCCCGCCGGCCTCGTTGATGTCGGTCTGCGAGGGATAGGCCTCGCTGCGCGGGTGCGAGTGGTAGAAGGCGAGCATCTCCTCCCCGCGGGAGTCCGCGAGCTTGTAGATGCGGAACATCTCGTCGGCGGAGATCCGGTAGCGCATGCGATGGGCGAACTCGTTCTCGGCCCGCTCCACCGCCAGCGCCTCGTCGTCCCGGCCCGTGACGATCCCGCAGCACTCCTCCGGCGTCGTCTCACGCGCATGGGCGACGATCTCGTCGATCAGCTCCTGGGACATGCGCATGCCGGCGCCTCTAGACCTCGTAGGTCGCGAGCTCGAGCTTGTGTCCGTCCGGATCGGTGATGTACAGCGAATGGACGTTGCCGTGGTCCTCGAACCGGGGCTCGATTCCCGCCTCAGGTAGCTCCGCCCGCGCGCGGTCGAATTGCTCGCGGTCGACTCGGAACGCAACATGGGCGACCCGGATGTCGGCGTCGCCCGAACCACCGTCGCCGGGGAGGACCTCGGCCGGAAAGAGAGCGAGGCCGCTTCCCTCGGCGAGCATGAACATCGGTACGTGCATCTCGCCGTACCGGCTCTCGAGCCCGATCACGTCGCGGTAGAACGCCACCGAGCGCTCGAGGTCACTGACCGTCAGCGCCACGTGGTCCAGGCCCTGCGTACGAATCGGATCCACGTGGCGAGCCTAGCGGCCGGCCGGCGGCCGAAGCCGCCGGCCGGGGCCACTAAGTGCGCGCACCCCCTACGACGAAGACGGGCAGGCGGCCGGCGGCGTCGCCGGATCGACCGGGAAGAAGTTCGTCCCGGTGATCGTCGGCGCCTTCGGGTTGCCGAAGGCGAACGGTGCCGTGATGTCCGTGCCCGCGAGCCACTGGTTGAGGAAGATCTCCAGCTTGCCGAGCTCCGTGCCGGTGAAACCCAAGGCGCCGCGGCAGGCCTCCCGGAGGATGAGCTGCTTGTACTCGCCGAAGCTCATCGTCGAGCCGCGGTGCTCCTCCTGGTAGCTCTCCGCCACGTTGTAGAAGCGGGTCGAGCCCAGGATCTGGCGCAGCGCGACCAGCATGATCGCGTGGCGCGTGTAGGTCGGGAACGTGTTGAACGTGTTCTGCCCGTCGACCTCGAGGGGCGCGATGCACCACTTGTTCGTCCCGGTTGCCGGGGGTGTGCATGCGGTGCCGGTGCCGGCCGTGTAGTTGTTGTTGAACTGGGTGGCCAGCGCCGTCCCGTTCAGCTGGAACGCCGTGTAGTCGTAGCTGGAGTACGTGGCCCAGCCCTCGTTCAGCCAGATGTGGTTCCACTCCACCGGCGAGACGGCGTCTCCGAACCACATGTGCCCGGTCTCGTGGACGAGGGTGCCGAGGCTCACGTTGGAGCTCGGGAAGTGGATCTTCGTCTGGACCTCGAGCACGTAGTTGATGTCCGAGCCAGAGGTGTTGTCGGCCACCACTCCGCCGGAGTCGAACGGGTAGCGCCCGTAGATGTCCGTCAGGTAGTTGGTGATCGCCGAGTGCTGGTTGATCTGCACGTTCGCGTTGCTCTTCTGGGTCGGCGTGAACGTCGAGTCCAGCGCGTTGTAGTACTGGACGCCGTTGTTGGCGACGGTCCCCGTGAGGTCGAACGTCCCCGATGTTGTCGTGGACATCGCCGTCTCCATCGGCTGACCCATCTCCCAGCGCCAGGTGCGCGTGGTGTCGGGGTTGTCCGTGTAGTAGAGGAGCTCGCCGTTGCCCAGCGCGGTCTTGCCGGCCGGCACGGTCAGGCGGAAGTCGTAGGTCGCCTTGTCCTGCGGGTGGTCGTTACCGGGGAACCACTCGAAGGCGCCGACCGGCTCGTTGACCACGTAGGCGCCGTCCGGCGTACCGGGAGCGGGCACGCTCGTGAAGGTCGGGGCCCAGCCCTCAACGGCGCCATCCGGGTCGTAGTGGATGCCGGGGGTGCCGTGGTAGGCGACGTCGACGACGAACTCCTCGCCATCCGCGATCGGCGCGTCGGGCGTGATCACGAGCTTCATCTCCGGGCACTGGTTGTGCAGCTCGGTGGGCCCTGTGGCCAGCGGGTTCGGAGGGTTGTTCACGCTCGGCGAACAGCCGTCGGGCGCCGGGTACGTATAGGGCACGCCACCGGGATTGCGCCCGCTGGGCGCGCAGGTGTCGGTCGGGTCGCTGACGGGACAAGGCTGGGCCCCGCCCGGGGGCGCCCACTTGTCCCAGGTGACGGGATCACCGTTGATGGTCACGCCGTCGATCGCCGACTCCGGCATGTTGAAGTCGAGCGCGAAGTCGCAGAGGTCCTGGGTGGACTCGATGGTGGCCGCGACGTGCGTGGGGTTGGTCGGCGAGTCCGCCGGGCCGAGCAGCTCGTTGTTGGCGCTGTCGTAGTTGAAGAAGAGGTCGTAGTGCTGGACGTCGTAACCGCCGTTCCCGTGCTCGGGGAAGTTGCGGTCGCCGAGCGTCCGCGGACCGGAGGTGCAGACCTGAGCCCCCTTCGGGGCGGGCGGATCGTCGATCTCGTCCTTGGCGACGACCTTCAGGTTCGATGCATCGGAGCACTCCGCCCCGGGCGCTGCGTTCTTCGCCAGGCATGCCTGAAGCAGATGGGTGCCCGCGGCGACACCCTCGCTCACGGGGACGTCGACGTCGAACTTGCGCCTGCCGTCGGCCTTGACGCGCTTCTTGACGGTGGCGACCTTCTTGCCGTCGATGGAGACGCGGACGATCGCAGTGCCCTCCGATCCGGAGTTCTCGATCGTGCCCATCTGGAGCAGCGTGGAGTCCTGTAGCGCCGGACCGTTCGGCTCGGTGAACTGAGAGATGCTCAGCTTCGGCTTGGATGCTGCCGACGCTCCCGCCGCGAGGCCGAGACTGGCCAGCGCCGAAGCACAGAGAAAGAGCGCGGTACGCGACGGACGACTGCTGAGCATCGAGGCCTCTCCAATTGATGACCCGGCGAGGCCGACCCCCGCCGGACAATGCCGATACTAAAACTCTTTCAGGACCCGTGCAGGCTCCAGCGCGTACAAAATCGCGACAGGGCTTTAGCCGACCGGACGACCCTACCGCCTGGAGTCTTCCGGCGCCGGCCAGGCCGGGGGGTCGTCGCGGGCCAATCCGATGATCGAGAGGAAGAACGCGGAGAACACCGCCTGGAACCCGATGATGATCAGCACTGAGGCGAAGACCAGGAGCTTCTCCTCCGAGAGCTCGCCGAAGCCGCGGTCGATCCAGGTGCCGACCACCACGCCGGCGACGATCAGTCCCGCCAGCACCACGAGCGCGCCGAGCAGCAGCGCCCGCTCCAGCCGGAGGTGGCGGAGACCCCAGCGCAGCATCCTGTCCTCGCGCTCGCCGAGCACGAAGACGGCGAAGGCGCGCGCGCTCACGGCGAGCGCCACCACCTGCGCCCCGACGACGGTGAGCAGGGCGAAGGCGATCATGGCGTGGAGCTTGAACTCGCGGCCGAACACAGGGACGTCGAAGCCGGTGAGGATCATCCCGATCAGGCCCAGCCCCAGCATGATCGCCCCGGGGACCAAGAACAGGGCCGTCGGGCTGTTGACGAGCAGCAGCTTCAGGTGCCGCCAGGCGTCGCGGAACGGCGACAGCTTCGACTCGCCCTCGCGCGGCTGGTAGGTGATGTCGAACTCGGAGATACGGAGGTCCTCCTTGACGGCGCGCACGACCATCTCCGACGCGAACTCCATTCCGGGCGAGCGCAGGCGCAGGCGCGGCAGCGTGTCCCGCCGAAGCGCCCGCATGCCGCAGTGGGCATCGTGGATCCCCGAGCGGTACAGCAGGTTGAGGAAGCCGCTCAGAATCGGGTTGCCGATGTAGCGGTTGGCCCACGGCATCGCGCCCTCGCCGATGTTGTTCATCCGGTTGCCGATGACCATGTCGGCCCCGTCCTGGAGCTGGGTGAGGAACCGAGGGATCTCGGCGAAGTCGTAGGTCTGATCGGCGTCGGCGGTGACGATGTACGTGCCCCGGGCGGCCGCGAATCCCGCCAGGTACGCGCTCCCGTAGCCCCGGCGCGCCTCGTGGACGACCGTGGCTCCCGCCGCGGTCGCAAGCTCGCCGCTGCCGTCATCGGAGTCGTTGTCGGCGACGATCACCTCGCCGGGAATGCCCTCCTCCTCGAGCACCGCCAGCGCCGCGCGGACGCATGCCTCGATGCTCTGAGCCTCGTTGTAACAGGGGATCACGACCGACACCAGCGGCTCGCCGACGGCCGTCGTCGCGGTGGCCACGGTCGCTCCCAAGCCCTCAGCCGACAGGCTTCAGCGCGCCCGACTCGGCGAGCTCTGCGGCGTCGCCCTCGCCGGGGCCGTAGACCTCGATCTGGAGGTCCGGCTGATCGTCGAAGACCACGTACGCGTTGAGCCCGCTACCGCCCCGCAGAATGGTGAAGCCGTCCTCCTCCTGCAGCCCGTCCGTGCCCCCCGCCTGCTCGGTCTCCTCGAGCGCGGTCAAAGCGTCGGGCCGGGAGTAGGTGCCGATCGTCAGGAAGTCGGGCCGCGTGTCGCCGGCCTCCGCGCCGCCGTTCAGGTAGCGGACGTAGATGCTGCCGTCGTCGAGCTCGGTCAGCTCGTAACCCTCGGTGTCGGGCAGCGGGCCGATCCAGTAGGCGGGATGCGCGAAGTCGGCCGCGGCCTCGACGAGCTCGGATTCGGACAGGAGCACCGGCTCGCCATCCGAGGTCGGCTCGTCGTCATCGCCCAGCAGCGTCACCGCGGCGACGATCGCGACGCCGACCACCACCAGGCCCAGGAGGCCCAGCCGCACGGTCTTCACGTCGAGTTGCTGCAGGCGCTTCAAATCCACTCTTTCCCTGCTCGTGAGGGGCGTTCAGGCCGCCAGCGTAAACGGTCGGGCGCCGCTACAGTCGCTCTCCGTGGAGGCCGTCGCCGATCCCTCCGAATCGCGCTGCGAGCTGTGCTCGCAGGTGCTTGCCGAGGTCGAGCGAGAGATCAGCGCCCTGATGGGCGAGCTGGCCGCGCGCCACACGGAGCCGACGCTGCTGGACGTGGGCTGCTGGGATGGGGAGTTCAGCGAGCGGTGCGCCGGCCGCCTGGGAGCCTCCCGCACCCTCGGCGTCGAGGTCTACGACGCGCCCGCCGCCGCCGCGGAGCGCCGAGGGATCGAGGTGTCCCGCGTCGACCTCGAGGCCTCCCCCCTCCCCTACGCCGACGCGAGCATGGACGTAGTGCTGTGCAACCAGGTGCTGGAGCACCTGAAGAACATCTGGCTGCCGATGGCCGAGATGCACCGGGTCCTGAAGCCGGGGGGCCACGCCATCCTGTCAGTGCCGAACCTCGCCAGCCTCCACAACCGGATTCTGCTGGGCCTGGGCCGCCAGCCGACCTCCATCCGCGTGTTCGGCCCCCACGTCCGCGGGTTCACCCTGCACGAGTTCTGCGGCCTCGTCGAGCGCGGCGGCGCCTATGAGATCGAGCGCCGGCGGGGCGCCGGCTTCTACCCGGTGCCCGCGCGCATGAGCACCCCCATCGCGCGCGTGTGGCCGGGTGCCAGCCACACGATGGTCATCGTCGCGCGCAAGGCCTCGTCGGAACCCGTGTGGACCCAGTACCTGGGAGACGAGGTCGACGGCGGGATGCAGACGTACTACGGGCCGTCGGACTCACCCAAGTAGGCGGCCTCGATCACGGCCAGGGAGCTCTCGAGGGAGAGCTCGTGCCTGTGGGCGGCGAACCACTCCAACGTCGAGCGGCGAAGTGAGGCGCCCGCCTCCACCGCCTCGACGACCGCGGCGCCGAGCACGGCCGGCTCGGCGCTCGCGGCGATGACGCCGTTCTCCCCGGGCTCGACCAGCTCGACGGCGGCGTTCTCCGGCGCGGCGGCCAGGACGATTGGCGTCGCCGCGGCAGCGGCCTCGACGACCACAAGCCCGTAGCCCTCCCGCTCGGAGGGATGGAGCAGGCAGGCGGCGCCCGACAGGGCCTCGGCAACCTCCACCGCCTCGACCCGGCCGCGCACGTCGACGGCGGCCTCCAGGCCCAGCTCGGCCGACGAGGTCACGCACGGCCGGGGTGTCGGGGCCGTCGCCCAGGATCACGCAGGTGAGGTCCGGCAGCCGCTTCCTGGCGGCGGCGATCGCCGCCGGGACGGCCGTTGCCCGCTTCTCCGGGATGTGGCGCCCGGCGAAAACGGCCACCGGCGGACGGGGCGGATCCGGGTCGCCGGGCTCGGCGCCGGCCTCGGGCGCGTACTGCCCACGCAGCACAGCGAGGGGAGCCGGATGCCCGTCCGCCCTCAGCCTGCCCTCGACGAGCCGTGAGAACGTGAAGCTCCGGCCGGGCAGGCGCCGGCACAGCGACTGCACCGCGGCGCCGATTCGCCCCAGGACGGGGCCGAGGTACCGCCGCCAGTACTCCGCGCTCCAGTACTCGTGCCAATCGACCACGAGCACGGCTCGCGACCTGCGCAGGCGCAGCGCCGCCGCCGCCCCGAGGACCGAGAAGTAGGGAAACGAGGCCGTGTGGACCGCGTCGAAGCCCGGGTCTCGCAGCAGCCGGCGGAAGACGCCCCACCCGAACCGCACCGCCGGCCAGATCCGGCGCCGGCCGGAGGGCGCGTACAGCTCGCCGCCTGGCGCGACGGCGAGCGTCTCGAAGCTGGTTCCGGGGCCCTCGGAGCCCCACTGCTCGCGGGTCAGATAGACGACCTCGTGGCGCTCGGACAGACGGTCCGCGAGGTTGCGGTACCAGCGCTCCGCCCCGCCGACCGTGTGGGGCGAGAGGCAGTCGTAGACGATCGCGATTCTCATGGGTGAGCGGTCAGGGATAGGCCTCGATCCAGTCCCAGCGCTCGCCGCAGAGCTCGCGATAGTCCTCGGCGGCGACCTCCACGCGCCCGCGGTCCACCGGCCCGGAGGGGTCGAGGATGAGGGGCCCGACGCCATAGGACTCAACGACGCTGCCGGGGGCGAGCCCTCCCTGCTCGTAGCGAAGGGCAACGGAGTGAGAGCCCCCGCTCAGCTCGATCGTTCCCAGCGGCTCCATCCCGCCGGGCTGGTTCAGCGTCCCGCGCTCGGAGGCCACGAGCTCATCGTCGATGTACACCTCCGCCTTGCCGAAGACCACGCCGCCGAGCCAGACCTCGTAAGGGCCCGCGTCCACCTCGACGGTCGTGGTCGCGGTGCCGTCCGAATCGGGGGCCAGCGTCGTGGGAGTCGGCGCCGTCCAGGAGACCGGCCGGGTTGCCGAGCCCAGCGGCACGATCACGGGCTGGGCCACCGACGCCGGCGAAGAGCCGTTCGGCGCCGGCGGCGAGATCGCCGACCTTCTCGCAATCCGGCACCGCCCCGGGGTCGTCGCCCTCGCCGAGCGGAAGCCGCCCGAGCGGCGCGCCCGCGCCGGCGCGTTTCCAGACCTCGTAGTGGTCGGTCGCCTCCGCCAGGACAAAGCCGGCGGGCGGGCGGCTGGCCGAGGGAGAGCGTCGCATGACGATCAGGTTGTACGGGAGCAGCTGGTCGCCCTGGATCTGGTCGATGTCCACGTACTCGCCGTCGACCGACTGCCGGCCGCCGTAGAGGAGGACCTGTCGCGGCCGCAGGTCGGTCGCGCCCTCGGCGTCCAGCTTGCGCAGGAAGTGGCGGGGGCCGTAGATCGACACCTCGGTGCTGAGCGCCGGGCCCTCGCCCTCGTACTCGTCGCCGATCGCCTCGAGCTCGCTCTGGTGGGAACGCGGCGCGACCCAGGCGCCGTGGTATGCCAGGGCGGCCGACCACGCGACCACGCCCGCCACCAGCCCGCCAACGACCACGGCCTCGATCCGGAACGCCGTGCGCTGGCCCAGCATCGCGATCCCCACCAGGGTCGCCGCGAGCAGCGCGGGCGAGACGGTCGCCATGGCCTTGCCGTCCACCCAGGGGCTCCCGACCAGAATGATCGCCGCCGCGCCAACGGCACCGCCCCCCGCGAAGCCCACCAGCGCCAGCCCACGCCCCGCCGGACGCCGCCAGCAGGCGACCACGGCGCCGACCGCGATCACCAGGCAGACAACGGCCAGGGCGAGGATGAACGGCTTCAGGTGGGGATCCGAGCGGAAGTCGAGCGCCGGCCAGAGCCCGGCGGCATGCAGGAGGTTGAGCGGCCCGTTGAGGTTCCCCAGCTCGGTCTCGGCGGTGAGGCTCGAGTCCACGGGGTCGAAGAGCCCGTCGGGGGTGATCAGGACCGGCAGGGCGAGCGCGAATGTGAGCAGGGCGACCGGCCAGGTGAACCGCCACGCCCGCGACAGCCCCAGGCCCCGCCAAAGGAACCACAGGGCCGGGAGGAGGGTCGGCAGCACCCAGACGGCCCCTCCGGGCCCCAGGACGCCGATTAGGGCGGCCACGGAGACAGCGACCGGCACGAAGTAGCCGCGGCGCCAATCGTGGCGAGCGGCGTGCGCGGCCAAGGCCGGGCCCAGCGCGAGGAGCGCCGCCGAGACGACCTCCTTGACCCCGCCCCACAGCACGTAGCCGAAGAGCACCGCCGACATCGGGGCCAGAATCGCGATCAGCCCCGGCAGGATCCCCCCGCGGATGACCGGCCGCGCAAGCTCGTAGACCAGCAGCGCGAGGGCGGCGGCGCGCGAACGCCATCGACGGCTGCATTGTGAACGCGAGGTCCTGGCCGGAGGCGACCGACATCACCGCGGCTCCGACGAAGCCGCCGATCGGGTAACTGCCACCCAGGTAAGCGTCGATGGTCGCGGCGTGCGTCGACGGCGCCAGGTCGCCGACCCCGCGTCCAAACTCGAAGGCGTGGTCGGTGATCGCCATCCACGTGGCGGTGTCGTCGAGCTTGATGAAGCCGGCCCAGGTCGCGTCGCCGCTCAGCACGATCGGCGCCGCGTAGAGGGCGAAGACCACCGCGGCGGCGATCAGCGGCGCCGCGCGCGGGCGCGGGTCCGGTGCGCGCCCAGCCCAGTACGAGGCCGAGGACGGCCAGCACCAGGATGACCGGGATCGTCAGCTCGGCGGTGGCATCCGTTGTGGTACCGAACTGCGCGAGCACGATCGCGGCCGCGAGGCCCAGCGCGGGCCGCAGCGTCCACGGGAGCTCCACGGCGGCGAGGCGCTCCACGAGGAGCGAGAGCCCGACGGTCGTCGCCAGCAGCGCCACGGGCGCGACCAGCCAGCACCAGAACAGATCCACGGGCCTATCGTGGCACTACGCGCCCGGGCGTCACGCCGGGCCACTCGCCATCGCTGGACCGGCGCTCAGGAAGCGCAGATGACGAAGACGGAGACGATGTCCGCGGGGCCGACGGCGCCGAAGTCGACGCGCCAGCCGTTGGGGATCTGCCCAGCCGTGGAGGGGCTCCCGCCGGTGAGCGGGATCGACGCCACTAGCTGCTGGCCGCCGTTCGAGCTGCCGCCGCCCTGAGTCGCGACCTCGCCGACGCCGCAGTTGACGGAGGCAACCGCCACGCCGGCCGCGCCGGTGGACGTGTTGACGTCGATCACCTGTGCGCCGGCAGCGCCGACGGGGCCACCGGGCCCGGTCGCGCCCGGGCCGCCGGCCGCGCCGGTTGCTCCGGTCGGGCTCGGTCCGGTTGCGCCTGTCGCGCCCGCGGGGCCAACGGGTCCTGTCGGACCTGTCGGGCCGGTGCGGCCAAGGCCGGTGTTCCCGGTCGGTCCGGTCGGTCCGACGGGGCCGGGAGCGCCGAGGAAGCCTGTGATGCCGGTCGCTCCGGTTGCGCCGGTCGAGCCCTGATCGCCGGTCGGGCCGATGGGACCGGTCGGGCCCACCGGGCCGGTGGCGCCGGTGGCACCGGTCGCGCCGGTTCCACCGGTGGCACCGGCGTTGCCGGTGTTACCCGTGTTACCCGTATTGCCGGTCGCGCCGGTAGCGCCGGTAGCGCCGCGCGGGCCGTCAGCGCCCGTCGCGCCGGTTCCGCCGGGGCCGCCGGTGGTGCCGGTGGCCCCGGTCGGGCCCGCGGGTCCGGTCGGGCCCGTCACGGTTCCGGTGGGACCCGTGGCGCCGGTTGGGCCGGTCGCACCGGGAGCACCGCTCGAGATCTCGACGAGATCCTCGTTGTTCTTGCAGCTCTGGTTCGGGCCGATGGCGCGCGTCGAGTACTTGTCCGGATTTTCCTGCTTGACGCAGATCCGGATGCTCGTTGCCTGCGCCCCCGCGTGCGGGGCCAGCAGGGCGGACCCCGCCACGGCTACCGCCGTGAGGGCCAGTCCGAGCTTGACCTTGGCGATCATCGGCTCGAGCCCCTCAGTCGCTACGGCGTGCAGACCACGTAGACGGTGACGGTGGCAGAGCCGGAGCTGGAGGTCGCGCGCCAGCCATCCGGCGTCTGGCCGGCGACCGACGGCGCGGCGCCGTTCAGCGCCTGCGAGACGGTGATCGCGCCGGCGCTGGTCGTCCCGCCGCCGCCCACGGCCTTGCCGCCGGGATCGCAGCTGGCATCGGCCGAGCCGTCGGTGTCGGAGGCGGTCTTGACGGTGGTGCTGGCCGGGCCGGTCGGGCCGGTGTTACCGGTGGCGCCGGTGTTACCCGTGGCGCCGGTGTTACCCGTGGCGCCGGTCGGGCCGGCGGGGCCGGTGCCTCCGGTCGGGCCGGTCACTCCGGTCGCGCCGGTGGCACCCGTCGGCCCGGTGGGCCCGGTGGGCCCTGTTGGGCCGGTGATGCCGGCGGTGCCGGTGGGGCCGGTCAGCCCGGTGGCGCCGCGCACGCCCGTCGCCCCGGTCGCGCCGGTGGCTCCAACGGGGCCAGTGGGGCCGGCGGGCCCGGTCGCGCCAGTTGCGCCCGTGGCTCCCGTCGCCCCGGTCGCGCCAGTGGCTCCGGTCGCCCCGGTGCCTCCGGTCGCGCCGGTGGCTCCGGTGCCTCCGGTCGCGCCAGTGGGCCCGGTGTTACCCGTGGGGCCGGTGATGCCCGTGGCGCCCGTGGCGCCCGTGGCTCCGTCCGCACCCGTTGCACCCGTCGCCCCGGCGGGGCCCGTCGCGCCAGGAGGTCCGGCGGCGCCCGTCGGACCCGTCGGGCCGGTGGCACCGGGCGTGCCGTTGGAGATGAGCACCTCGTTCTCGGAGTTCTTGCAGTCCTTGTTGAGCGGGATCACGCGAACGACGCCCTTGTCAGGGTTCTCCGCCTTGACACACATCTTCGTCTCGGTGCCCGCGGATGCGGGAGCTGCCGCGACCGCCATCGAAACTGCGGCGGCGCCAGCCGTAAGGACCAACCCGACCTTCCGCGAACTGATCCTCATCTAACTGCTCCCTCCAAAGAAGTCGGCCGGCGTCCCGGCTACTGAAATCCCTTCAGGACGGGTTCTCTCACATCCACCCTGACGACGCTGGACAATATTGCATCGGCTGATGCGCCGTACTGTCCATGAGTCCAAAACCTGCGCGCGGGACTACCACCAGACGGTCGAGTCGACCCCTTCGAGCTCCTCGACCGACTTGGTGTAGACGCCGGAGGACAGGTACTTCCATCCGTCGTCCGGGACGATGAAGACCACGTTGCCCTCGTCCAGTTCGCCGGCGATCCGGACGCAGACCGCGGCGATCGCGCCGGCGGAGACCCCGGCGAAGAGGCCCTCCTGCTTCAGCAGCTTCTGGGTCCAGACGATCGCGTCGCGATTCGAGACCATGATCTTCCGGTCCAGGAGGGAGATGTCGATGATCGGCGGGATGAACCCGTCGTCGAGGGAGCGCAGGCCCTGGACCAGCTCGCCCTGCATCGGCTCGGCGGCGACGATCTTGGTCTCGGGGTCGTTCTCCTTCAGCCGGCGGCCCACCCCCATCAGGGTTCCGCCGGTCCCGAGCCCGGCGACGAAAGCGGTCACCTCGTCGAGCTCCTCGAGGATCTCCGGGGCCGTCCCGTCGTAGTGGGCTCGAGGGTTGGCCTCGTTGCCGTACTGGTACGGCATATACACCGAAGGGTCGGCTTCCCCCATCTCGAGGGCGAGCTCGACGGCCCCGTTGGATCCCTTGGCACCCTCGGAGTAGACGATCTCCGCTCCATACATACGGAGCAACTGGGTTCGCTCCTCGGTGACGTTGTCCGGCATCACCACCTTCAGCGGGTAGCCCTTCCGCCGGCAGATCATCCCCAGCGAGATGCCCGTGTTGCCGGAGGTCGGCTCGAGGACGCTCTGACCGGGGGCGATCGCGCCCTCCGCCTCCGCGGCCTCGATCATTGACTTGGCGACCCTGTCCTTCACCGAGCCGGTCGGGTTCTGGCCCTCGAGCTTCGCGAAGATCTTCACCCCGGGCTTCGGCGAAAGGGTGGGCAGTTCGATGATCGGCGTGTTGCCGACCGATTGGACGAGGTCGCCGTAGCGTCCCCCGCAGGGCCGGTTGAGTGTGCGCTCGTCCGGGGTCACGCTTTAGAAAGTGTAGTGAGGTCCGGCCCGGGTTCGCGAAGGTCGCGCTGGACTGATCGACCAATCTCACCGGGTCGTTCTGGACCCTTTCGTGGTTGCGTCCCGACCGCCCGACCTGAGAGGATCGCCGCCGTGCTCCGCTCTACCCCTGAATGGAGACGAGTTAAATGAAGGGCATCTCCGCCGTCACCACGGAACCCGACAAGGGCCCACGGGACAACCGCGAGGCGATCCTGGTCGCTGTCGCGAAGGTGATCGCCCGGCGCGGCGTCCGCGGCCTGCGCGTCGAGGATGTCGCCGCCGAGGCCGGCGTCTCGGCCCCTCTCCTCTACTACCACTTCACCAGCCGGGCCGGGCTCGTCAAGGCAGCCCTCGAGCACGCCAGCGAGCGGGCGCCGTCGTCGGCGCTGCGCGGCCCGACCCCCGGCAGCGGGTTCGAGTCGGTCTCCGAAGCACTGCTCAACGAGCTCAGCGAGCGCCCGGACGTCCGCGACAACGCGGTGGTTTGGGGCGAGGTCAGCGCCTCGGCGGTGTTCGAGGCCGACCTCCGGGTCGACGTGAAGCGCGTGAACGACGCTTGGCGCGGCAACGTCGCGGAGGGCATCCGGGCCGGCATCGCGGACGGTTCGATCCGCGACGACGTCGACCCCGATGCCGCGGCCGACCTGCTGATCTCGCTGGTGGACGGGCTCTGTACCCGCTGGCTCGCCGGGACGATCGACCGCGGACGCGCCGTCGATCTTCTTCGCGAGGCCCTAACACAGAACCTCGCGGTCTAGCTGTACTCTGCCGCCCGGGTCCGGTGGTCAGTTGGACACTTGGGCCAAACGCGGCGGGATATTTCTGGCCGCCTGGAGCATTGACCATGATCGTGACACCTGAGAGGTTGCAGTTCTGTTACTGAAAGAGTTTCAGCCGACTGCAGGTCTTCCAAGGAGGAGAGGCGTTTGATGAATCGACCGAAGTGGGTTGCCCTGGTGGCTGCCACCGGACTTATGGCCCTCGCGTCCTCCGCGGACGCAGCAACCCTTTCGGTCGACGACGACGGCGACGAATGTCCGTCTGCCGCGTACTCCTCCGTCCAGGATGCGGTTGACGCCGCTGATCCCGGCGACACGGTCACGCTCTGTGAGGGCACCTACACCGAGGGCAGTGGCGCCCCCGGCACCAACGCCGTCACGATCACCAAGGACCTGACGATCAAGGGCGCCGGCGCCGACCTGGTGACGATCCAGCCCAAGCGGTCCACGGCGTCGGGCGGCCAGATCGCCGCCGGCTCGCCGGTCATCCGCGACAACGTCGGCAACATCGTCGCCGCCGTCGGCGGCAGCACGCTCGCCGATCACGGTCAACCTCTCCGGCGTCTCGGTGCGAGGCAACGGCGTCTACTCCGAGGTCGGGGTCCTCTACCTCGACGCGCAGGGGACGATCGAGCGCTCGCGCGTGACCGACGTGGTCACCTCAGAGGGCTCGGGAGCCTTCGCCCAGACCGGCGGCTTCCGCTCCAACAACTTCGGCTGGGGCATCGCGCACGTGACGGCCGCCAGCTCCACCCCGCCGGCGAACCCGACGCGGATGCTCACGCTCGACAAGACGCGCGTCGACCGCTTCAACCGCGGCGGCGTCCTCGTCTCGGCGGCGACCGGCGACACCCCGCCGCTGACCGATACCGGCGTCGACGTGCAGGCCGACGATCGGAGTCCAGCCACATCGTCGGGCGCATCAAGTGCCAGAACTTCCCGCAGGACGGCAACTGCACCAACCCGCAGTGGCTCTCCACCGGCCCGCTGTTCGGCCAGGATGGCGTTCGCGTCTCCGGCGGCGCGGCGCTGACGATGGAGCAGTCCCTGGTCGCGTCCAACGCGGTCAACGGCACGAACGTGCCGACCCGCTCGACCTTCAACGCCGGCTGCACGACGTTCACCCCGCAGAGCGCCAACAACGCCAATCTCTCGCTGGGCTCGGGCCTGCGCTTCATCGGCGCGGATCCGTCCAGCATCGCACAAGACCAACATGGTCGACAACTCCTACGCGGTCGTCAACCTCGCGGCCGACGGCACCACGCCGAACGCGGCGGTCCCGGTCAACGCCGAGAACAACTGGTGGGGCTCCAACACCTGCCGCGGCTTTGGCGTAGCCGCGCCGCTGATCGGCCCAGAGATCTCGCCCGCCAACAACCCGCGCGTTCAACGAGAACCCGGTCAACGGCGCGGCAGTGCCCGATGTCGACGTGCCAGCTCGCGCCGGCGCAGAACTCCGACACCGTGGACGTCTGCCCTTACCGCCCGGGCCCGCAGTCGGACTCCGACAACGGCGAGTTCCTGATGTCGGACGCCCCGATCCCGGTCAACGACGCCGCGCCGAGCGTCGACGCTCTCGTCCGATACGGATGAGTACGACCGCGGCGACACGGTCAGCCTCAGTGCCGACGCCGAGGACGACTTCGGCGTCACCTCGGTGCGGTTCTTCGACGGGGCCAACCCGATCGACACGGACAGCACCGCTCCGTACGAGCAGGACTTCGCGATCCCGAACAACGCCCCGTGCGGTTCACGGACGTTCACCGCGGTCGTCACCGACTCCTCGGGCCAGACCTCGAGTGACTCGGTCGCGATCGATGTGGTCGGGCCGAACAACTGCGAGGACCCGCCGGAGGCGCCGGACATCGAGTTCAACGCGCCGCCGAGCACGATCCCGCAGGCCGGGATCACTGTCCAGGCCGTGCCCGACGCGCCCGAGGGCGTGGAAAGTGTCGAGTTCTTCCTCGGCACCCGCTCCGTGTGCGTCGACACCACGGACCCGTACACCTGCCTGATCGAGCCGCACGGCGACGAGGTGGGCGTGCAGACGCTGCGCGCGGTCGTCACCGACGACGCAGCGCAGACCGCCGAGGTCGCCGTGCCCGTCACCATCGACAAGTTCACGCCCGACGGGATCTCGATCAACATGGCCAGGGACCGCCTGACGAAGAAGAAGGTGCACCGCGACGATCAGTGGCGCGGTCGACCTTCCGGAGAACGTCACGCGCCGAGCAGGGCTGCGACGGCGGCACCGTGACCCTGGAGGTCCTGCGCAACAACCTGACGCTCTTCCCGAGCTCGGTCGTCGCGCTCCAGCCGGACTGCACCTACTCCCTGAGCTTCAACATCAAGGAGAAGAAGGGCCGGCGCTACAGCTACATCGTCGACGCGACCTTCGGGGGCAACGACGTCCTGAAACCAACCGAGCGACTCCGGGGGGTTCAACTAAATGACGTCCGGTAGAAACGAGGCCTCCCGAATGAGAATGAAGACCCCGAAGACATTCCGCCGGATCACCACCCTCGCCGTGGCGGGCGCCCTCGGCGCCCTGGCGATGGCGGGCGGCGCGGCTCCGGCCGTGGCAGACGAGGACCCCGCGGGCTGCGACGCCTTCAGTCCGCAGGATGTGGATCCGTCGATCCGCACCTGGCAGCAGGTCCACGGCACCGACGCTCGGCGACGGCACCGGCGGCACGGCCGCCAGGCGTCCGACGACGGAGCTGTACGCATACCTGGACGCGATCGTCAACGACACGGTCGGCAACACGCGGGTGAAGGTCGTGAAGCGCAGCGCCGGCACCACCGAGCTGGGCCGCGACATCCCGTACGTCATCGTCGGGACCCCGGAGAACATCAACAACCTGGACTCCGGCCGCGACGACGCCGCCTTCTGGCGCGGCGTCCAGACCGGTGGCGTGGACGAGGACGAGGCGCTCGAGGCGGTCGAGGGAACGAATGGCGCCGAGAAGCGCCCGGCCTTCGTCTGGCTCGCGCAGAACGTGCACGGCAACGAGCCGGCCGGTGGCGAGTCCTCGATGCGGCTCCTCTACGAGCTGGTCGCCCGGCGCGACTGCGCCAACCTGCGCAGGCTCGAGAACATCGACACGTTCATCATGCCGTCGCAGAACCCGGACGGGCGCGACGACAACAACCGGACGAACGCGTGGAGCTTCGACCTCAACCGCGACTGGGGAACACTCACCCAGCGCGAGAACTTCCTGAAGATCCAGGACGGGATCAAGTACCCGTCGGTGGTCTACATCGACGCGCACCAGCAGGGCGGCAACAACTACTTCTTCCCGCCTAACGAGGACCCGGTGCACCACGAGGTCTCCGACGCGGCGATCGACGCCATCAACGGCGTCTACGGACCGGCGTACCAGACCCGGTCGAACGACCAGGGGATCACCTACCAGAACTACAACGCGTACGACCTCTTCGTGCCGGAGTACGGCGACACCGTTCCGTCGCTGCTCTTCGGCGCGGCCGGCATGACGCTGGAGCAGGGCTCGGGCGGCGCCTACTCCAAGCAGGTCTACGGCCACTACATCATCGAGGACGAGACGCTCAACATCACCTCGCAGAAGCGGGAAGAGCTGCTCACCAACTGGATCAAGCAGTGGGACGAGGCGAAGGAGCAGGGCGAGGCCGGGTTCCTCGAGCCGAACCAACTCGTCAGCCCGATCCACGACGAGGACGACATCCTCCCCGGCTCGGATCCGACCGGTGAGATCTACGGCTACTTCTACGTGCCGGACAACCACTCGGGCGACGCCTCGCGGCTCGTCAACAGATTGGTCGACACCGGGGTCGAGGCGTACACGCTCGACTCCCCGCTCGAGGTCGACGGCTACGACACGTTCGGCACCACGGCGTCGCAGGACAACGTGACGCTTCCGGCCGGGACGATGTGGATCCCGAGCGGCCAGCGGCTCAAGCACTGGGTCCAGGCGCTGCTCGGCGAGAACCCGTTCCAGCCGTTCTCGTTCTGTTACGACGTCTGCACCTACTCGTTCTCGCTGCTGCGAGGCATGAGCGGCAACGGCACGCTGACCGAGCCGATGCCCTCCGGTGCGCCGCTGACCAGGATCACCGAGGCCGACACGAGCTCCACCCCGGCCTCGAGCGCGTACTACGCGTTCGCGACGGACTCCTCGTCCGGCAACAGCGCGCTGCTGAACGCCGTCGAGGACGGCGCCACGGCATGGCGCGCCGAGGACGCGTTCACCGCGGGCGGGAAGAACTTCCCGACCGGCGCGGCGATCATCGACGGCTCGACGTTCACCGCGGCCCAGGCGGAGGCGCTCTCGGACGAGTTCCAGACGCCGACGGTCGGGCTGAGCGCGCTCCCGTCAGTGGACCGCTACCTGATCGGTGACCCGAAGATTGGGCTCTACATCGGTACTTCGTCGCCGACGAACCCGCTGAGCACGCCTGCCGGCCGCTGCGCCGGTGGCCACTGCTTCTCGCTGTTCACGATGGTCAACAAGATGGGCATCGCCTACGACGACATCACGCTGCTGTCCGCTGCGACGCTCGCAACCTCGCCGACCTATCTGAGGGACAACGGGTTCACTGCGCTCGTCAATCCGGCCCAGACGATCAGCACGACGTTGCCGACTGTTGCGACCGGCCCCGGCGCGCTCGCCGACATCCAGGACTTCGTCAACAACGGTGGGCGCTACGTCTCCTGGGGTGCCAACGGCACCACCACCGCACGTAACGCCGGCCTGACGAACCTGAACACCACGACGATCCCGGGTCTCTCCACCGGAGGCGCGACGTTCGACGGTGAGTTCAACACCGCGAACCCGCTGGCCTGGGGCTTCGACAACGGCGGGTTCATCTACCGCACGTCGACCGGTGACCCGGTCTACACCGAGGCGTCGCTGACGGCTGACACGCCGAACGCGGTGCCCGACGCGGCTGCGGCCGTCCGCTACGAGGATCCGCTGACCTCGTTCGGCTACTCGGTCAACGCGACCGGCACAGGCCAGCTGCCCGGACGCCCCGCGGTGGTCGACCAGCCGTTCGGCTCCGGTCACGCGCTGATCCTCGGGTTCGACGCGATGTTCCGCGCCTGGATGGACAGCGGTGAGCGGATCCTGCTCAACGGCCTGCTCTACCCGACCGGCGCGGTGATTCCGGGTCCGTCGAAGAAGGCCGACGACGGGCCGGTCAACGAGCCGATCCCCGCCGACGAGTTGCCCGCTGTCAGAACCGGCCGCTGGCCGCGCGCGACACCTCGGAGGACCTGCTGATCCAGGTCGCCTCGAGCGACGGCGCGCGCTCTGCGGAAGCTCGTCGCCCGCTCCGGCGCCCCGAAGGGCAAGTTCACCGCCAGCAGCGGCGTACTCAGCTACAGCGTGCCGAATGCGCGCGTGCTGGACACGCAGGATTCGCCGAAGCCGTGGGCTGAGGACATCATGCGGAAGATGAACCGCAGGGGCGTCATCCCCATCTCGGCGACGCTCTAGGCCACAAGCAGGATATGTTCACCCTGACGGGGCACTGAAGCCCCGCGGATAGAGGAGGAAGTAAACGTAATGAGAGGTTCTCGGCTCTGGCTGATCATGGGCCTGCTCGTGGCACTCGCCGCGGGGATGATCGTCGCCGGTTGCGGCGATGACGACGACGAAACCACCGACAGCGGCAGCACGACCGCGAGCGAACCGGCCGAGGATCTCGGGCTGATCGAAGAGGGCATCCTCACGGTCGGCACCGACACCCCGTTCCCGCCGTTCGAGATCGGACAGCCGCCGGATATCTCCGGTTATGACATCGAGGTGATGAACGCGGTCGCCGAGCAGCTCGGCGTCGAGCCCGAGTACACGGACACGGGCTTCGCGACGATCTTCCGCGATACGGCCAACGGACAGTTCGACACCGCCGCGGCGGCGTCGACGATCCTGAAGCCGCGTGAGAAGACGGTCGACTTCACCGATCCGTACTACGAGGCGCAGCAGGCTCTGCTCGTCGAGGAGGGCTCGGACATCGCCTCCGTCGACGACCTGAGCGGCGTCATCGTCGGCGCCCAGGACGGCACCACCGGCGAGACCTACGCCAACGACGAGACCGACGCATCGGAGGTCCGCGGGTTCCCCGAGGGCCCGAACGCCGTCTCCGCTCTGACCACGGGTCAGGTCGAGGCAGTGATCATCGATCAGCCGGTCGCCGTCGACGCGGTCGAGAAGACCGGTGGCGTCGAGATCGCCGAGGAGATCGAGACGAACGAGCTCTACGGGTTCGCCGTCGCTCCGGACAACGATGGGCTCCGCGAGGCCATGAACGAGGCCCTCGCGACGCTGAAGGAGGACGGGACGATCACCGACCTCTACGCCGAGTACTTCGGTGGCGCCGAGCCGCCGGAGTCGGTACTCAACGGCACCAACGAGCTGCTGTCCGAGTAACCGGACCGCGAGTTGGAAGACTAGGAGGACGAGGGGCGCCGAGAGGCGCCCCTCGTCGTTCCCGGCCAAGGAATAGGCTGGCGCGCCAGCGCCACGCGGCCAAGGAGACAGATGGACTTCATCTTCGAGTACTACTTCGACTTCAGCCTCATGGGCGACGAGTTCGGGCGGGTCCTCGACGGGTTCTGGGTCACGCTCAAGCTGTCGATCGTCTCCGGGCATCCTCTCGCTGATCTGGGGGCTGGTCCTCTCCCTCCTGCGCCAGCTCCCGGCAAGGCCGCTGGCTCCTGTCCGCTGGATCACGATCGCGTACATCGACGCCTTCCGCGGCGTCCCGCTGCTGCTGGTACTGCTGCTCATCTCGGGCTTCCTCATCTGCCGCCCAGGCGGAGGACGTGATCCCGACCGCGATCGGGCTGCCCGACGTGGTTCGGCCAGCCGACGCTGGTTCTGGTACGGCGTGATCGCCTCACGCTCACCTACGGCGCATACATGGCCGAGGTCTACCGAGCGGGCATCGAGGCCGTGCCCGAGGGCCAGATGGAGGCGGCGCGGTCGCTGGGCATGAGTCACGGGCAGGCGATGCGCCACGTCGTCGTCCCGCAGGCGATTCGCAAGGTGATCCCGCCCCTCCTCAACGACTTCATCGCGCTGATGAAGGACACCTCGCTGGTGAGCTTCATCGGGCGGCCTGGAGGTGGTCCAGGTCGGGCTTCGACATCCAGACCGAGCAGTTCAACGGTTCGGGGTTGATGCTCGGCGCGTTCCTGTTCCTGCTCGTGACCATCCCCCTGGCCCGCTTGGTCGACTACCTGATCTCTCGCCAGCAACGGCGCACGGACCGCAGCGACGACGACGATGGCGGCGAGAGTCGGAGCCTGCCGGGCCTCCGCGACCGGAATGCCGGGAGTTTAGGATGGCCGCCGATGGACGAGACCGCCGGGGCCGCAACCAGTGAGGCCGGGCGAACCGGCGGGCCATGCTCCGGCTCGAGAACGTGTGCAAGAGCTTCGGCTCGCTGGACGTCCTCAAGGGGGTCGAACATCGACGTCAACCGGGGCGAGGTCGTCTGCGTGATCGGCCCCAGCGGCTCAGGCAAGTCGACGCTCCTGCGCTGCATCAACCTGCTCGAGCCGCCCAACGAAGGGCACATCTACCTCGAGGGCAAGGAGATCACGGGCAAGGGAGCGGATGAGGGCATCGACTTCGTGCGCCGGCGGGTGGGATGGTGTTCCAGCAGTTCAACCTGTTCCCGCACAAGAGCGCGATCGAGAACGTCTGCATCGCCCAGGCAGACGGTTCTCGGACCGCTCGGCGACGGAGGCCCGCGAGAAGGGCGAGGCCCTGCTCGAGCGCGTCGGCCTCGCCGAGAAGATCAACGAGTACCCCGCCCGCCTCTCGGGCGGCCAGCAGCAGCGCGTCGCGATCGCCCGGGCGCTGGCGATGGATCCGCACGTGATGCTGTTCGACGAGGTCACATCGGCGCTCGACCCGGAGCTGGTCAAGGAGGTCCTCGACGTCATGCGCGAGCTCGCGAACGAGGGCATGACCATGGTCGTCGTCACCCACGAGATGAAGCTTCGCCCGCGACGTTGGCCACAGGGTCGCCTTCATGGACGGCGGCGTAGTCGTCGAGTACGGCCCGCCCGAGGAGGTCCTGGGCAACCCCCAGCAGGAGCGCACGAAGAAGTTCCTGGGCCTGGTCCTGGACGCTTAGCGGGTTCGGCAGCTCGGCCCGGCGTCCGCGTCGGCGACGCCGACCACCCTGTGGGCCCTGCTCGCGGGGCACTGAGGGGGTGAACTCCGGCGCCGTGGCGCTTTCCTCGTCGTATAGACGAGAAAGGCGACACGAGCTCGGTTGATCTCGCTGTGGCGGCCCTTGCCGGGCCGGCGGTCTGCTGCGGGCGGCGGTCGGCTAGACGAGGGGCTCGGGTTCGCCGGTCCCGAGCTTCTCGGGTGCCTCGGGTGGGACGCCCGGGAGCCCGCCGCCGGATCCCTCATCCTCGCCACCGGCCATCGCCGGGAGGATGACCACGGTGTCCGAGTCCGACGCCGGGGTCGAGAGGCCGTCGAGGACTCGGACGTCCTCGTCGTTCAGGTAGACGTTGACGTAGCGATTGAGCTCGCCGTCGTCGCCGAAGAGCTGCTCGCGCGTTTCGGGGTGGGCCTCGGCGAGGGCCGAGAGCACGTCGCCGACGGTCTCGCCGTCGGCCGGGACCTCGGATTCGCCACCCGTCTTCGAGCGCAGCACCGGGGGGATCTTCACCGTGGGCATGGCTTGAATCTAGACGAGGGAGCGCCGCGCTAGCTGAGCGCCGGCGTCTCCTCGCGGGCAGGCGCGCCGCAGAAGAACTCGTAGTCGGGGAACTTGCCCATGTCCTCGGCGGGGATGTTCTCGCCGTCCGGGCCGCAGATCGGGCACTCGGGATCACGCCGGACCTTGAGCTCGGTGAAGCGTGTGCCCAACGATTCGTAGAGCAGCAGGCGGCCCTTCAGCGGCTCGCCGATGTCGGCGGCCAGCTTGATGACCTCGTTGGCCTGCAGCAGGCCCATCACTCCCGCCATCACGCCCAACACTCCGTTCGCGCCGCAGCTCGGCGCGAGCTCGGGCGGAGGCGGCGTCGGGAAGAGGCACCGGTAGCAGGGGCCGTCGAACGGGACGAAGGTAGAGATCTGTCCCTCGAACCCCAGGATCGACGCGGAGACGACCGGCTTGCGCAGCCGGACCGAGGCGTCGTTCAGCAGGTAGCGGGTGGGGAAGTTGTCGGCGCCGTCGACGACGATGTCGTACGGCTCGATGAGCTCGAGGATGTTCGAGGCATCCAGGCGCAGGTTGTGCTCGATCACCTTCACGTCGGGGTTGAGCGCGTTGATCGCGAGCTTCGCGGAGGCGGTCTTCGGCTGCCCCACCGTGTTCGTGGAGTGGATGACCTGGCGCTGGAGGTTGGACTCGTCGACCACGTCGTCGTCGACGATCCCGAGGGTGCCGATGCCTGCGGCCGCGAGGTAGAGCGCCGATGGCGCCCCCAGCCCGCCGGCCCCGAGCAGGAGAACCTTGGCGTTCAGAAGCTTGACCTGCCCCTCGACCCCGACCTCCTCGAGGAGGGTGTGCCGCGAGTAGCGCATGCGCTGGTCCTTGGTGAGGGCGAACTTGGCGATCACGGGAAGCTCGGCGTCGAGCCAGCCGGTGATGCCCTCCTCGATCACGGCGACGTTCTCGTAGCCCAGGGACTGCAGGGCGTCGGCCGCACGAGCGGAGCGGTTGTCGGTGCGGCAGTAGAGGATCAGCCGCTCGGAGGTATCCGGGGCAAGCTCGTCGATGCGCTCCAGCAGCTCGCCCTGAGGGACGTGCTCGGCCTCGGCGAGGTGCGCCTCGTCCCACTCGTGGGGCTCGCGCACGTCGATCAGCTTCGCCTCGCCGGAGTCGATCTCCACCTTGGCGGCATCACGGGAGATCAGGTCGATGCGATCCTTGATCTGCTCGATCGGCTCTGCTGTCGTTGCCATCTGCGGTACCTCTCGGAAGTGGAATCCCTGAATCCCGACAGAGATTAGGGGTTATTACTTCAGAAAGTGTAGCGCAGGCCCTGCGCGCCCTCAGGCTATGGAAAGCCCGGCTTCACGACCATGTCGAAGATGATGAAGACCAGGACGACCAGCTCGATGCGCGAGATCAGGAACACCCTCGAGATCCGTGCCTGGACGTCTGGGTCCTCCGCCCCCTTCTCCGCGGCGAGCCTGCTGATACGCCCGGTCTCCGGCCCGAGGAAACCCGCTCCGGTGATGGCGGACGCCAGGAACGCGACCAGGCCGGCGGTCACCCAGAACTGGGAGAACTCGAAGACATCGCTTTCGATCACGAGCAGCACGCCGAAGAGAACCACGAGGATCGAGGCCGGATTCAGGAGGCGAAGCCCCAGCCACTCGACGTCGGCAGTGAACTGAATCATCCGCTCCGGCCCCGCGCGCCGCGCCCTCAGCGCGAAAAGCTGCAGGCAGACGTCGGTGCCGACCCAGACGGCGACGAACAACAGATGGCCGAAGACGAGGAACTCGTAGTAGCTCATGCCGAAAACCTACCGCCGGACCCGGCGGGTTTCAGAGTGCCTACCCGAGCGACGGGCGCATCTGGCGCAGGCGCCGGACCCGCTCCTCGATGGGCGGGTGCGTGGAGAACAGACTGGCGACGCCCTTCCCCGAGAACGGCTTGACGATGAAGAGCGGCTCGGTCGCCTGGTTGACCTGCATCGGCATCGCCTTCGCGCCCTCCTCCAGGCGCAGCAGCGCCGAGGCCAGCGACTCCGGGTTGCCGCAGATCTGGGCACCCGTCGCATCCGCCGAGTACTCGCGCTGGCGCGAGATGGCGAGCTGGATCAGCGACGCGGCGATCGGCGCCAGCAGGAACATGGCCAGCTGGGCGATGAAGCCGAGCGGCGAGTCGTCGTCGCCGAACCACAGCAGCATGTACGCCAGGTACGTGATCGCGCCGGCCACGGTCGCGGCCACCGACTGGGTGAGGATGTCGCGGTTGCGGATGTGGGCCAGCTCGTGGGCGATCACGCCGCGAAGCTCGTCCTCGGAGAGGAGCTTGGTGATGCCCTGCGTGACGGCCACGGCCGAGTTCTTCGGGTTGCGGCCGGTGGCGAACGCGTTCGGCTGCTCGCTGGGGATCATGTGAAGCGATGGCATCGGGAGACCCGCGCGGGTCGTGAGCTCGCGGACCATCTGGTAGAGCCCGGGCGCCTCCTCCTCGGAGATCGGCTTCGCGCCGCTCATCTTCAGGGCGATCTTGTCGCTGAAGAAGTAGGAGACGAAGTTGATGACGGCGGCGATCCCCAGGAACAGCAGCGCGGTCTGAGAGCCACCGATCAGGAAACCGATACCGACGAGAACGCCGGTGAGCGTCGCCAGCAGCAGGAGCGTCCTGAAGCCGGCCTGGAAGTTGGATCGACTGGTTGAAGTCATGGTGCGGGGTCCTCCTGGGATCGCAGATTGCTCCGCCTATTGTGACGGAGCGGTTCCGCGGGGGCATAGGTGCCAGCCCCTATTTGACCTAGGGTCCTGCCGCCATATTCCGGTACCACCGGATCGCTCGTCCGCCGGGCGTGGGGCCGATAATCAGTCGGCCGATGCGACGCCGCAACCTCCTCACCCAGGTCCTGGTGGCCAACCTGCTCGTGATGGTCGCCGCCGTGGTCGCGTCGAGCCTGGCGGCGAATCCGGACCTCGACCTCGGCGACGACCCCCAGGCAGGGATCGTTCTGGGCCTCGCCGTCGGGGTCACGATCCTCGTAAACGTCCTGATGCTCCAGCGGCGCTTCCGCCCACTGGAGCGGCTCGTGGACGAGATGGAGCGCGCCGATCTCAGCCGGCCGGGCGCCAACCGCGGCGAGCCGGTGATGGACGGCCCGGAGGAGGTCCAGCGCCTTCACATGGCGTTCCGCCGCATGCTCGAGCGCCTCGAGGCCGAGCGCCGGCGCGCCTCGAGCATCGCGCTGTCGGCACAGGAGGAGGAGCGCGCCCGCGTCGCGCGCGACCTCCACGACGAGGTCAACCAGTCGCTTACCGGCCTGCTGCTGCGCCTGGAGGCGCTGCGCGACCGGGCAACACCCGAGCTCGCGCACGAGCTGGCGGAGACCAAGGCACTCGCGAACCAGGCGATGCAGGAGCTCCTCACGCTGGCCCGCACCCTCCGCCCCACCGCGCTCGACGACCTCGGCCTCAAGGCGGCGCTGTCGGCCCTCGTGGACGAGCTTGGGCGAAAGAGCGGCATAGAAACGGGATTCGAGGGCATTGGAGAGCTAACGGACGTGCCCATGGATGTGCAGCTCGTCACCTACCGCGTAGCGCAGGAAGCGCTCTCGAACGCCACACAGCACTCGGAGGCGGAGCGGATCTCTGTCCAGCTGAGCCGCGACGCGGAGGGCGTGGAGCTGACCGTGACCGATGACGGGCGCGGATTCACCTTCGAGGAAGCCACCCGGGGACTGGGCATCGGGGGCATGCGCGAGCGGGCTCTGCTCGTCGGCGGGGACCTGGGCGTGGAGTCCCGGCCGGAAAATGGCACAAGGGTTCGGCTTCTCGTGCCGATAAGAGAGAGCGATGGCAACGATGCTCGCCCCGCCCGGGCATGAAAAGGGCACAGACGCGATGCGAATTCTGATCGCCGACGATCACGGGATCGTCCGGTCCGGCCTCAGGATGCTGCTGGAGGGGCAGGAGGACATGGAGGTCATCGGCGAGGCGTCCGACGGCGCCGAGGCGCGCGATCTCGCGATCCGCGAACGCCCGGACCTCGCGATCCTCGACGTGAAGATGCCCAAGCTCACGGGCCTCCAGGCCACCCGGGAGATCCGCGAGCAGGCGCCCGACGTCTCCGTCCTGATCCTCTCGATGTACGACGACGAGCGCTACCTGTTCGAGGCGCTGAAGGCCGGCGCCTCGGGCTACGTGCTGAAGGCGCAGGCCGACACCGACCTGCTCGACGCGGTCCGCGCCGTCGAGCGCGGCGAGCCGTTCCTCACCCCCGAGGCCCAGCGCGCCCTCATCAAGGACGTGCTCGGCCAGAGTGGCAGCCGCGAGGAGGAGCTGACCCCGCGCGAGCAGGAGGTCGTGAAGCTCGTCGCGGAGGCGCACACCAACAAGGAGATCGCTCAGATCCTCCACCTCTCCGAGAAGACGGTGGAGAACCATCGCTCGAACGCGATGCGGAAGCTCGGCATGCGCGACCGCGTCGAGCTCGTCCGCTACGCGATCCGCAAGGGCCTGATCGAGCCCTAGCCGGGGGCGCCCCGGCTCAGACCTTGAAGCCCTGCTTGGCCGGGGTCGAGTCGCTTGTGCCCGTCTGCGTCGACCGCGCGCACGGAAACCTGTGGTTGCCATTCTTCAGCCGCTTGAAGACGGCGGGCCCGATCGCACGGCCTTGTACGGGACCGGAGTCGAGCTCGCATTGGAATGCTGACGGTCATGTGTCGGCGAGCCGGGGGTGAGATCGAAGCTGACCGTGGCCTTCTTGTCCCGTGGACCGTCACGTCCTGGATCGTGGTCTCCGGCGGCGCCGTGGAACGACCTGATCGATGCCGCAGACCTTGGGGCGAGCCGGTGGGCTGTAACAGAAGCGCAAGTGGAACTCCTTGCCTGGCGGGAAGTACCGAAGCTCGCTGAGTACACGAGGAAGTCTCGCGTTGGCGGGAATCGTCGATCGGCGCCGACTCGGTGCCTCGGTAGTCGCCCGCGTCGGAAGCCGAACTCGAAGTGGACCGGCCCCGTCGCGCCCCGGAGGTGAACATGTTCGCGGTGAGACGCGCCGCGAATGACCTTGGTCGAGGCTCGTGTCGTAGCTAGATCGGCGCGGTGACCGCCGGCCCCGGGTAGGTGACCGACGGGATTGGTGGGCGCGCCATTGCCCACCGACGAAGACGCGCTGCCGGGGCCAGACCCACGGGCTGTTCCAGCCGTCGATCATCCAGACGCCGGCGTAGACGCAGGTGGAACACGGCTGCCGGTCGGGAGATTCGATCCCGTTGAGCGGGCTGGCTCGTCTTCACGGGCACGCAGATCTCGAAGATCGATCCGGTCGCCGACGGCCACGGCTACTGATTGCCGGGCGGGTCGAAGGAGTAGCCGCCGTACAGGCCGCTCTGCGGGTTCTGGGGGCAGTCCTGCGCGTGAACTCGTTGAGCTGGGTCTGGCTTGAGGCCGTCGTAGAAGCAGCGGACCCTGTTCTGGTTCGAGATCGCGAGCTGCGTGTACGCCGGCAGGACGATCTCGGCATGCACGCCGGCGCCGCCCGTGCAGGGATTGCCGGCGATACCCCAGCCGACCTGGACGTAGTAGACCTGGTTCTTCTGGGGCGAGACGCCGATGTCGCCGTACCACCCGGTCCATGCGCTCCCCAGAGGCTCGCCCAACTGGGTGATGCAGTTCTGGGTGGGCCCGGCGTCCTCGAAGTCCGTTATCCAACCCGGCGCCCGGCGCGTGCGCTGAGTCTCGGTCACCGGGGCGGGGGCCGTGGCGCGGCTCGGTCGCCGGAACGACGGTGGGCGCCGGACGTGGCTACCGGCTGCGTCGGCCGCGGCGATGGCCGGGAACGCAAGGACGAGGAGGACGCCGAGGGCCGTGGTCTGTCCCCGCCAAGACACAGGGCGAGCCTAGACCTGTAACCGGGGGAGTGCAAGCAACTGGACGAACGGCCTAGTCGGAACCCCGTGGGCCGCGCCTGACCTCCTCGGCCAGCTCGTCCGCGATCGACGGTTTGCCCAGCTTCCGCCGCAGCGCGTCGCGGCCGGCGATCATCCCGTCGATCTCGGTCTCCTCGATCTGGGCCTGAACCTCGGCTGCTCGCTCGCGCTCGGCCATCCCGCTGCCGATGCCGCCGCGGCTCCAGCTCGCCCGGTTCGCCAGCACGATCATGAGGACGAGAAGCACCAGGAGGACCAGCAGGACGATGGCGGCGGCGGTGGTCACCGCACCAACCTACATCGGCTGATGCGGGCGGTCAGCCGGGCCGGGTGCCCAGGGTGATGAGGTACTCGCCCTCCAGGGTAATCGCCCCACCTGGCTCGGCCTCGCCCTCCCGGTAATAGTCGATGAGTGCGGCCCGCGCCTCATCCCACCGGCCCTCCGGCTCGAGCATCTGGCGCAGCATCACGATGGGGCCGAACTTGGTGGAGTACTCCTCCGCGGCCGCCTCGGCCGACTCGAACTCGAAGTGGACGGACGCGTCCTCGAACCGCACCTCCACTCCGGTCCCGCTGAAGAGGCTGGAAACGTGGTCACGGGTGCCCCACAGCGGCGGCGGCATGAAGTCCGGCGGAGGGGGCGGCCCAAACGCGCTGAGCCGCTTGAAGAACTCACCGATCCGGCCGTCGAGGGTCCAGGCGGCGATGCCGATCCGTCCGCCGGGGCGGACGACGCGCGCGATCTCAGCCGCGGCCGCCGAGTGGTCGGGGGCGAACATGCAGCCGAAGGTCGAGAGCACCACGTCGAAGCTGGCGTCGTCGAACGGCAGGCTCTCGGCGTCGCCCTCGACCCAGTCGATCTCGACGCCCTCCTCGGCCCCACGCTCGCGCGCCCGCTCGAGCAGCTCCGGCGTGATGTCGAGGCCGGTGGTCCGGGCGCCCGCCTTCGCCGCCGGAATCGTGGCGTTTCCGGTCCCGCACGCGACGTCGAGGACCGACTCGCCGCTCGGCCACGCCGACTCGCTCGACGAGGTCGCTGCCCACCCCCCAGACGTAGTCCGCGATGCGGTCGTAGTCACCGGCGGCCCAGGTCACCTTCGCGCGCTGCTTGGCCTCACTCAGTTCCATGGTCTCCACGTTACGCCTCTTGCGGCTCGCAGCGGCCGTCCAGGCATAACCGACTCACTCGCTAGGATTTGGCCCATGCTGTTCTCGACCAAGGCCGAGTACGGAGTTCGCCTCATGGTCGAGCTGGGCCGCCGCGCCGGCGATGACCCGGCCGACGAGGCGGCGCCCGTCGCGCTCGCGACGGTCGCCGAGTCGGAGAGCCTGCCGCTGTCCTACCTCGAGCACCTCGTCGCCAAGCTGCGCGAGGCCGGCCTGGTCTCATCCGTCCGCGGCGCGCACGGCGGCTATCGCCTCGCGAAGGCCGCCGAGGAGATCGGGATGCTCGACGTCGTCCAGGCGCTCGAGGGCCCGATCACGCCGATGGAGTGCTTCCAGACCGACTCGCGAGGGCCGCGTGCTCTGTTCGCACGAGTCCGACGACCACCACGCCTGCGCGACGAGGCTGCTGTGGACCCGGGTCCAGGGCGGCATCTCCAAGGCCCTCACCGGCACCACGCTGGCGGAGCTGGTCGAGTTCGCCGACCGCACGCGACCCCGGCGCCGGTCGCGACCACAGCGGCCTGAGCGCCGTCCCCTGTTCAACCCACCGACCACGGAGCTTCATGTCTGACCTCAAGATCACCAACCTTCACGTCGAGGCCGAGGACAAGGAGATCCTCAAGGGCCTGGACCTCGAGGTCTCCGAAGGGCCAGATCCACGCCCTGATGGGCCCGAACGGCTCCGGCAAGTCCACGCTCGCCAACGCGATCATGGGCCACCCCGCGCTCGAGATCACGGAGGGCACGATCGAGTTCCTCGGCGAGGACGTGACCGAGGCCGATCCCGAGGAGCGCTCGCGGATGGGCCTGTTCATGGCCTTCCAGTACCCGGTGGCGATCCCCGGCGTGACCGTCGCCAAGTACCTGCGGATGGCGGTCAACGCCCACCGCGAGGCCCGCGGCGAGAACGAGATCAAGCTGAAGGACTTCCGCGCACGTCACCGAGGAGGCGATGGAGCTGGCCAAGATCCCCAAGGAGTTCTCCTCCCGCTACCTGAACGACGGCTTCTCCGGCGGCGAGAAGAAGCGGATGGAGATCCTCCAGCTCGCGATGCTGCGCCCGCAGATGGCGGTGCTCGACGAGACCGACTCCGGCCTCGACATCGACGCGCTGCAGCGTGGTCGCCGACGGCGTCAACCGCTTCGCCGGCCCCGACATGGGCGTCCTGATCATCACCCACTACCAGCGGATCCTCCACCTGGTCGAAGCCCGACGCCGTGCACGTCATGTACGACGGGCGGATCGTCAAGGAGGGCGGCCCGGAGCTGGTCGGCACCCTCGAGGAGAAGGGCTACGGCTGGATCCGCGATGAGGTGGAAGCGGCGGCCTAGCTGCGCGACGGCCATGCCTGTAGAGGCCGCCACCTTCCCGATCGAGAAGGTCCGCGCGGCCTTCCCGGCGCTCGAGCGCGAGGTCAACGGCAAGCCGGTCGCCTACCTCGACTCCGGCGCTTCCTCGCAGCGCGTGCTCGCGTCGATCCAGGCGGTGGACCGCTACGAGCGCGCCCACCACTCCAACGTCCACCGCGGCTCGCACACCCTCTCGGCCGAGGCGACGGCCGCCTTCGAGGGCGCGCGGGCGACCTTCGCCGACCACATCGGCGCTGCCGACCGCCGCGAGGTGATCTTCGTCCGCAACGCGACCGAGGCGATCAACCTCGTCGCTCGGGCATGGGGCGACGCCAACGTCGGCGCCGGCGACCGCATCGTGCTCACCGAGATGGAGCACCACTCGAACATCGTCCCGTGGCAGCAGCTGGCCGAGCGCGCCGGGGCCGAGGTCGACTGGGCGCCGGTGACCGATGAGGGGCTGCTGGACATGGATGCGCTCGCCGCGCTGATCGCGCGCGGGCCCGAAGCTCGTGGCGGTCACGCACGTCTCGAACGTGCTCGGCACCGAGAACCCGCTTGCCGAGATCTCGCGACTGCGCCCACGACGCCGGCGCGCTGGTGCTCGCCGACGGCGCCCAGGCCGCCCCGAAGATGCCGCTCGACATGGCCGAGCTCGGCGTCGACTTCTACGCGCTCACCGGCCACAAGGCCTACGCGCCGACCGGGATCGGCGCGCTCTGGGGCAGGTTCGAGCTGCTCGACGCGATGCCGCCGTTCCTCGGCGGCGGCTCGATGATCCGCAAGGTCACGAAGGGCGGCACGACCTACGCCGACGTGCCCGGCGCGCTTCGAGGCCGGAACGCCCGCGATCTCGCAGGCGATCGGGATGGCGGCGGCCTTCCGCTGGCTCGACGCGCTCGGCATGGACGCGGCGCTCGCCCATGAGCGCGAGATCGCCGACTACGCGCTCGCGGCCGTGGCCGAGGTGCCTGGGCTGCGGATCTTCGGTCCCCCCCGCTCCCCCGACCGCGTCGGCCCGGTCAGCTTCGAGCTCGAGGGCGTCCACGCCCACGACGTCTCCGAGATCCTCGACCGCCACGGCGTCGCCGTCCGCGCCGGCCACCACTGCGCCCAGCCGCTGATGGACCGCTTCGGAATCACGGCCACGGCCCGGGCGAGCTTCGGCGTGTACACGACGCCCGAGGAGATCGACCGCCTGGTCGAGGGCCTCGACGACGCGCGCAGCGTCTTCGGCCTCTGAGCCGCTCCCCGGCTGGACAGACTGCTAGTGCAGGGGTATCGTCGTCGCATGCCACGGACGGCAGGGACAGTGGCGTGCCTCGTCGCAATGCTCGGCGTTTGCGGGCTTGCGGCTCCGGGAGCCACGGCGGCAACCATCGAGCCGGACACCCGAGCGGACGCGCCGCCCGGAACGACGGGAACTGCACGCTTCGGGAGGCGGTGATCGCGACCGATACCAACGCACCCCGCGACGCCTGCCCCGCAGGCAGCGGCGACGACGTGATCCGGCTTCAGAACGCACGTACACGCTTGCCGTCCCCGGCTGCGGCTGCGATTTCGACACGCTCGAGATGGACACCACGATCGGCGATCTCGACTTCGGCAGCGCCACGAGCGGCGATCTGACGATCGCCGGTCACAGGGACGGCACGACGATCGATGCTGACGATATGGACCGCCACTTCCACGTGTTCGGCGTGCAGGCAACCTTCAAGCGGCTGGAACTCAGAGACGGCTCGGTCGACTGGTTCGGCGGGTCCGTCTGGGTGTACGAGAACGCGCGGGCCACGTTCGAGCGGGTCAAGATCCTCGAGAACCAGGGCGCTACAGGCGGCGGCCTGTCGCTCTACCAAGGCGCAAGCGCGACACTGATCGACACGACCATCGCACGCAACATCTCGAGCATCAACGCCGGGGGCATCGATTCAGGTTCAGCCGCGACGTTGACGCTGCGGCGCAGCAGCGTTCTCGACAATGACTCCGTGGGCCGAGGCGCGGGCATCGCCGGTGCGGGCGGCGCAGCCATCAAGCTGGTCCGATCCGCCATCAACGGAAATGACACGTCCGGCGACGGCGGCGGGATCTCGCTCGCCTTCGGTGAGTTTGAGATGTCCAAGAGCTCGATCATCGGAAACTCCGCGGAAGGGATCGGCGGTGGTATCCAGGCCTTCAACGCGCCCGTGAAGATCGAGGACAGCACGATCGCGAACAACGACGCGAACGAGGGAGGCGGGGGGTTCGTGAGGGACGGCGTCGCTGGGTCCCCGCGCTTCGAGCTCACGAACAGCACGATCTCGGGCAACGACGCCAACGCGGACGGCGTCGGACCCGAGGGCCAGGGCGGGGGCCTGGCGATCGCCTTGCCGGGCGAGAAGGTCATCACCAGCTCGACGATCACGGGCAACAGCGGCACCGAGGGCGGCGGGGTTTTCGGGCCCGTCTTCGCAGGGATCGAGGCTCCCGTGCTCAAGGGAACGATCCTGCAGGGAAACACGACGACCGCTGGGAGCGGCCCCGACTGTCGCAGCGCCTCAACGGTGACGACGCTGGGCCACAACCTCTTCGGCAATCTCGGTGGCTGCTCGATTACCCCGGCTGGCAGCGACCTCGTCGGTGACGACCCGCTGCTCGGCCCGCTTCGCGACAACGGCGGGCCGACCCGCACGCACGCGCTCGGCGCGGGTTCGCCCGCGATTGGCGAGGGGCCGCCCGATGCTCCGCCGCGGGATCAGCGCGGCGTCAAGCGAGACAACCGGCCCGACATCGGTGCGTACGAGCGATGACCTGAGTCCCGGCGGCTACCGTCTTGACGACGTGGACGACCTCTACCGCGAGAACATCCTCGACCACTACAAGCGCCCGCGGCACTTCGGGAAGCTCGACGAGTTCGACCTCGACTTCGAGGACACCAACCCCTTCTGCGGCGATGAGCAGCACGTGTTCATCAAGCTCGGCGAGGACGGGAAGGTGAGCGGGATCTCCTTCGAGGGCAAGGGCTGCGCGATCTCCACCGCGGCGACGTCGATGCTGATGGAGGAGCTGGAGGGCAAGTCCCCCGAGGAGCTGCTGCGCCTGGACAAGGACTTCGTCCTCGACCTGCTCGGGATCGACATCTCCGCGACCAGGATGAAGTGCGCGCTGCTCGGCCTCAAGGTCGTGAAGTCCGCCTCGCTCGGCGAGCTGGCCGACTGGGAGGACGAGGGCCGGCGCGGCGACCCGGCCGAGGCCGAGACGCTCTGAGCGCGTAGCGCACTTCACGCCGGCGGTCGGCGCGGAATACTGGCCGTGCGATGGCACAACGGAATGTGGAGTCGTTCAAACGCGGAGTAGACGCGTTCAACCGCAGGGACATCGACGGGTTCCTGGCGGAGTCACACCCTGACTGCGTCATCTACGCGTCGATGGCCGCCATGCTCGGCGGCGAGTCGACGGAGTACCACGGCCACGACGAGTACCGCGAGTTCTTCAAGGAGCTCGAGGAGGTCTTCTCCGAGTTGCGGGTCGAGATCTCCGAGGTCCGCGAGTCCGGCGAGCGCCTCGCCGCCGTCGGCACGATCCACGCCCGCGGCAAGGAGAGCGGCGCCGAGGTCGAGTCGCCCATCGGCTACGTCGTCGAGTTCCGCGACGGCAAGGCCAGCCGGGTGAACGACTACTTCGACCCCGAGGAAGCCCTGGCGGAGATTCGCTCGGGCGAGTAGGCGCCGCGACAGACGCTCGCATTGAAGCAGCGTGGCCGCGACCGGCGTTCGGAACGCCATTCCTAGGACGAGCCCGAGCGCGATGCGGGTTGCCCTTCTCGTCAGGCTTCCAGCAAGCCGTCCTGGCAGGTGGCCATCACCACCGGGCAGGACAGCTGGCCGGAACCCGTTCCTCCCCTCTTCACTGATTCCGGCCCGCTAGTCGCTGGTCCATGCAAAGCGGCTAACTGGGAAAAGCTCGTTGGGCAGGTGCTGACGGCGGCATGTCGGGCAGGTTCTCCCTCCGTTACCGACGCTAGTTCGTATGCCCGACAGAGAAGAGCCCCGGGCCTTGCGGCGCCGGGGCTCTCCCTTACGAACCTGCCTCAGTTCAGCAGTTCGGCCACGCGTCATATGGGACGCTGGCGGCCGCCGCATCCTGGACGGCCGGCGGGGCGTCGCTCGCCTCCGCGTACGCCGAGTCGCCGTAGGCGTCCCAGGTACCGGAGTCGAACTGGTAGCCGCCGTAATAGCCGTTGCCAGTGTTCGCGGCATAGTCACCACCGGACTCGCACATCACGGTGCCATTGGCGGCACCGCTGGAGTACGTGGTCGTGGCGGACTCGGCCGGGACCGTCGTGGTGGTCTCGGCCGGAGCAGCGAGGGACGCCTCGAACATCGCGGTGTCCTTCGTGACCTCGGCCTTCGCCGCCGGCTGCTCGCCCTTGTCGGTGAGTGCACCGAAGAGGACGATGTTTCGGCCTGCGGCCTCGACCCCGAACGAGTCGGAGTACTTGTCGTAGGCGCGCAGGTAGTCCTGCTCGTATTTCTCATACTCGCCCTTCTTGAGGGCATGCCTCACGGCTTCCTCATATCCGGCGAGCGCTTCCTTGTTTTCGTTCTTGGCCTGAGCGACCGTCGGAACGCCGATGAGGGCGATGCCGAGCACGGCCGCGGTGATGCGATTGCGCATCGAGTGATCCACCTCCTGGTGGGTCGGGTGCATTGGCGGGCCGAACACGGCATCGCGAAGCTCAGTTGCCGCCGCTGGGCGGCTCGCCCCGGTCCGATGCGAACATGCTTTCGGCCCGTCGAGGCAACCGAGTTACCCAGGGCCCCGGGGCCTAACCGTGACGGTCGTCACACAACGGGCCAGGCACGCACCGTGCGCGGGCGCACGCCCGCCCCGCCAGCTAAAATCCGACCTCCGAAGTAGGAATATTGTGTCTGACGTCACGGTGTGCAACAGCGACGAGCTATCGGCGGGCGAGATGCGCCTGATCGAATCCGACGGTCGAAAGATCGGCGTCTTTCGCTGCGAGGATGGCTCGCTGGTCGCGATCGAGGACCGGTGCTCGCACGACGACGGCCCGCTCGCCGAGGGGGAGTTCGATTCGGCCGCCTGTACAGTGGAGTGCCCCCGTCACGGCTCGCTCTTCGACCTGAAGTCGGGCCGCCCGAAGACCCTTCCGGCCTTCCGGCCGGTCGACACCTTCGCAGTCCGAGACGACGGCGACGAGATCAAGTTGGAGGTCTGACCCGACCCATGGCAACGCCCCAAACGCAGCCCAAGTCCGAGAAGGAACTGACCGAGGCCGAGTCCGGCCTGAAGGAGATCGGGTCCGACTACAAGGAGCGCTTCGGCTTCTCCGATCCCGAGACGGGCTACGCCTACAAGGCCCCCAAGGGGCTCTCCCGCGAGGTCGTCGAGTCCATCTCCGAGTACAAGGACGAGCCCCAGTGGATGCGCGACTTCCGCCTGAAGGCGTTCGACCACTTCATGGACCGCCCCACCCCCACCTGGGGCGGCAACCTGGCGCAGATCGACTGGGACGACATCCACTACTTCGTCCGCGCGTCCGAGAAGGCCAGCCGCGACTGGAGCGAGGTCCCGGAGGACATCAAGAACACCTTCGACCGCCTCGGCATCCCCGAGGCCGAGCGCAAGTTCCTCTCCGGCGTCGGCGCCCAGTACGAGTCCGAGGTCGTCTACCACCAGATCAACGAGCAGCTCGAGGCCCAGGGCGTGATCTTCACCGACATGGACACCGCGCTCCGCGAGCACGAGGACCTCGTCCGTGAGTACTGGGCGACGATCATCCCGCCCAACGACAACAAGCTCGCCGCGCTGAACTCAGCCGTCTGGTCGGGCGGCTCCTTCGTCTACGTGCCGAAGGGCGTGAAGGTCGAGATGCCGCTGCAGGCCTACTTCCGGATCAACACCGAGAACATGGGCCAGTTCGAGCGCACGCTGATCATCGCCGAGGAGGGCTCGGACGTCCACTACATCGAGGGCTGCACCGCCCCCGTGTACTCGTCCGACTCGCTGCACTCGGCGGTCGTCGAGATCGCTGCCAAGCCGAGCTCGCGGGTTCGCTACACGACCGTCCAGAACTGGTCGCAGAACGTCTTCAACCTCGTCACCAAGCGCGCCGTCGCCTACGAGAACGCGACGATGGAGTGGGTCGACTGCAACCTCGGCTCGAAGCTGACGATGAAGTACCCGTCGATCTACCTGCTCGGCGAGGGCGCGCACGGCGAGCTGCTCTCGATCGCGTTCGCCGGCAAGGGCCAGCACCAGGACGCCGGCGGCAAGATCATCCACGGCGCCCCGAAGACCACTTCGTCGATCTTCTCCAAGTCGATCTCCAAGGACGGCGGCCGCGCCACCTACCGCGGCCTGCTGGAGGTCGCCGAGGGCGCCACCGAGGCGAAGTCCAAGGTGGTCTGCGACGCGCTGCTCCTGGACGAGGATTCGCGCTCCGACACCTACCCGACCATCCGCATCGACGAGTCCGACGCCAACGTCGGCCACGAGGCCTCGGTCTCCAAGGTCGGCGAGGACCAGCTCTTCTACCTCCAGGCCCACGGGCTGGACGAGGAGGAGGCGTCGAAGATGATCGTCAACGGCTTCATCGAGCCGATCGCCAAGGAGCTCCCGATGGAGTACTCCGTGGAGATGAACCGCCTGATCGAGCTCCAGATGGAGGGCTCGATTGGCTGACGCCTCCACGGCGGCGGCCCCCTCGGTTGAAGAACCCGGCTGGCTGACCGACAGACGCGACGCCGCGAAGGCCATCGCCGGCGAGCTCGAGCTGCCCACGCAGAAGGCGAAGGGGTGGGAGTTCACCGACCTCTCCGCCCTGGACTTCGACCAGTACTCCGACGGGCTCGCGAAGGTGGGCGGCCTGACGCGACTCGATGGCGCGGGCAACGGCTCGGGCGCGGAGCCGGTCGTCCTCCCGCTCGCGGAAGCGGCCTCCACCCACGCCGACCTGGTGAGCGAGCATCTCGGCAGCCTGGTGCCTGGAGCCGATCCGTTCGTCGCCCGCAACGCCTCCCGCTGGCGCGACGGAGTGTTCGTCCACGTCCCGGCGGGGACCCGCCTGGCCGAGCCGCTCCGCCTCGACATCGAGGCCGCCACCGGTGAGGAGACGACCTGGCGCGTACTCGTGGTCGTCGAGGAGGGCGCCGAGGCCGAGATCTGGGAGCGCTACCGCTCCGAAGGCGAGGGACTCTTCAACGGCGTGGTCGAGTTGATCGTCGGCGACAGCGCCAACCTTCGCTACGTCTGCGAGCAGGAGCTGTCGGATTCCAGCTGGGTGTTCGCAACGCAGCGCGCCGAGATCGGGCGCGACGCCAACCTCGACTGGACCGCCCTGGGCTTCGGCTCGGCGCGCGGCAAGGTCCGGATGGAGACCAAGCTCGCCGGCCGCGGCTCGTCGGCCCGGGTGACGGGCGCCATCGCGGGGGCCGGCACCCAGCACCTGGACTACGACACGACCCAGGAGCACGCCGGCGACCACACCAACTCCGACCTCGCCTTCCGCGGCGTCCTCACCGACAAGGCCACCTCGGTCTGGCGCGGCATGATCAAGGTCGACCCGGGCGCCCAGCAGACCGACGCCTTCCAGGAGAGCCGCAACCTGCTGCTCTCCCATGACGCCCACGCCGACGCGATCCCGGGGCTCGAGATCGAGGCCGACGACGTGCGCTGCACCCACGCCGCCGCCGTGGCCACGATGGACCCCGAGCAGCTCTACTACCTGAAGGCGCGCGGGCTGTCGGATGCGGCGGCCAGGCAGCTCGTCGTCGAGGGCTTCGTGGGCGAGCTGGTCGAGCGGGCGCCCGAGGGCCCCGCCCGTGACGAGCTGGCCGGCAGGCTCGAGGCCCGCATGGCCGAGCTGTTGACCGCCTAACTCAGCCGAGGAGAGCGAGGCGGCCGAGGAGACCCACGAGGGACGGCTCCGCGGAAGAGGTCGAACGCGCTAGGCGTCGCCGCGCTCGTCGTCGGCGGGCTCTTCGGCAGCGTCCTCGCGGCGCTCCTGGACCAGCGTCCTGACCACGGCGCCCAGCACGATCACCACGGGCACGGCGTAGAGGATGTAGGTCCACCAGTGCCCGACGTGGGCGAGGGGAACGGCGATCCCCACCAGCCCGCTCATGCGTTCGAGACCGAGAGCAGGAAGAGGCCGATCGTTGTGAAGCCGACCATCATGGCGAGCATCCAGTACTGGGAGCGTGCCGCGCTGCGGGCGTCGCCGTAGATGCTGAGCGCCCGGTCGTGACCGAGGACGAGGGCGAGCACGTGCCCGACGACGAGCGCCCCGACCTGCACGTACCAGACGAGGTTGGAGCTCAAAAGGCCGTAGTCGATCCCGGATCCGGCCGTGCCGAACAGGTTCGAGCCGTCGCCCAGCGGGTCGGAGAGCAGGTAGGTGAACTGCGCCTGCTCGAGGAACACGAAGAAGCTGAAGTAGTGCGCCACGAGGTAGGCGAGCGCGATCGGGATGAAGCTGTGGGCGAACTTGTGGGCGAGGTCCCGGGTGGAGTGCGCGCCGGCGCGATCGCGAACGGTGTGCATCCCGGCGATGCCCGCCCAGAAGATCGCGGCCACGGCGGCGACGGTGACGGCCATGTAGACGGTGTTCGAGATGCGAACGGCATCCAGCGCGCCCTGCTTGTCGATCGAGGTGCTGAGCGAGGAGATCGGATCCTTCAGCAGACCCTCCGACGCGCCGTCGAAGGCGGTGACCCCGATCACGAGCAGGACCAGCGCCACCGATCCGGGCACCGTGGCCCAGCCCGTCGTACCCCGCAGCCAGCCCCGGCTCCCCAGGCGCCCGTCGCGGACCTCCAGCGGGGAGATCCGGGAGAACATGTTGAAGTAGACCGAGAAGGCCTCGCCGCGCTCGAGCCACTTGTCGATGCCGAAGAGCGCCATGCCGACGAAGGTGATGCCGGTGTACACGAGGGCGGCGATGGCCACGCTGTGCGGCGTGAGGCCGACGGCCTGGAACCCGCTGAGCGCGTAGACAAGCTCGAACCAGGCGAACCCGGCGATGCCCAGGACGGCCGGCCAACGGCCGAGCCGCTCCGGGTAGCGGAGCGGAGGGGGTGGCGACTGCCGGGCGATGAGCGTGAACAGGCCGGCGACCGTCCGCGCGATCGCCCGCCACGGGTTGAGCGCCCGGAAGACATCCCCGAGCAGCACGGACGCGCCAACCAGGCCCAGCCAGAAGGTCGAGAAGACGAACGTGAGGGCGAAGTTCCGGTCGGGCGACTCGGTGCCCTTCAGGCCGGAGTAGATGACCAGGCCCAGGAGAAAGATGCTGAACGCGCCGAGGATGACCTGGGTGACGCGGCTGAGGACGACCGCAGAGAGCCCCTGGGACAGCGCCCGCCAGCGGTCCTCCTCGAACCGCGGCTCGCGCCAGGCGATGCTGAGCGCGACGAACGAGACGATCAGGACGAGGGAGGCGCCCCAGGCGAAGAGCCACTCCGGGATCGGGAGGTCCTGCTTGCCCACCAGCGCGGCATGCGCGCCCGCTGCCGCCGGGAAGGCGAGCGCCGCCGTGCCCACGCCCCCAAGCGCAGCCGCCGCCGCGGCGTGAAGCCGCCTGCGTCGCGGGCCAGGCGCCATCAGCTCGGGGAGACCGTGATCTCCGCGAGCAGGGTTCCGAGGTCGTGCTCCTCGAGCTCGAACACGCCTTCGATCGAGGCCGGCGTCTTGAAGGTGGTGGTGTCACCCGCCGCGACGCTCTGCTCGATGTCATAGCCGTGGAAGTGGAACGTCATGTCGGTGTTGGAGGTGACGTTGAACTCGATCTCGCCACCGGCCTCGAAGTCCAGCTCCTGGACGCCGCCCACGGGCTGGCCGTCCGTCACCTCGATCGTCGGGACCTCCGGCTCGGGCTTCGGCTTGGGCTGCTCCTTCGGCTCCTTGTCCTCGGCCGGCTCGGTCTGGGTGGTGGAGGTCGTCGAGGCGGCCGTGGTCGTCGGCTCGTCCTCATCGCCGCCGCTGAGGACGACGAACAGGGCGATCGCGGCCACGGCTGCGGCGGCCAGTACCGCGATCCGTGTTCCGTTGGATCCCATCCTCAGCGTTCCTCCTGCTGTTGGGCCGGGGAGCCCTCTTCAATCGAGGGCGCGTCGACCGTCTCCTCGCTGAACACGAAGACGAATACGGCCACGATCGCGATGCCGATCACGAGACCAAGGACGATTCCGAGCAGGCGGTCACCCCAGCGGTTCACGGCCCTGAGTTTAGGGCCGCCGCTTACCGGAACCTAAGTGGGCTAGATGCCGTCGAGCAGGCGCCAGTTGGACCGGAATGCGGACTCGGCGGCCGCGACGATGCGATCGCCGTCGTCCTCGGAGGCCAGCTCCTCGATCAGCTCGCGTGCCTCGGCCGCGTGCTCGACGTCCCGGGTCTCGTGGATCCGGAAGTAGGCCGTGCCGGCGCCGTCGTCGAAGCCGTAGCGCTCCAGCAGGCCCTCGCGCTTCGTGCGCGAGATCGACGGCTGGCCGCTCTCCACCGCGTACAGCCGCGCGAGCGTCTCCAGCGCGTCGCCGTCGGCGGTCCAGGTGCGCGCGCACTCCGCCGTCTCGGGCGTGGACTCGACACTCGCGTCGCCACCGACCTCGTCGAGGAAGCCGTCCCAGAGACGCAGGTGGCCGCGCTCCTCGGCGGCGTGGCGGCGCAGGTCCTCGCGCTCGGGCATGGCATCGGCAACGGAGTCGCTCATCGTGGCGATGGCCTCGACGGCGTGGCGGTACTGGCCGGAGTAGCGGGCCAGCTCGTCGGCGGTCAGCTCACCCGCGGACCACCGCTGGTAGAAGGGATGGTTAAGGACGTCCCAGCGCTCGCGGCTCGACTCGATTCGTTGCCAGATGCTTGTGCTCAAGGTAACTCCCCAGTTCGGTGGCTTCCACCCTCAGCATACTGTTCAGCCATGACCACTCCCGACGAGGCGATGGGCGTTCTGGAGCACCGCACGCGGTAGCTGTGGCCCGTCCCCCCCGCGCCGACATCGCGCCGCCCGAGCTTCCCCCACGGGTCCGCTGGCTGAACGCCGAGCCGGGGTCGATGCCCGAGATGACGGCCGCCGGCCCGGTGCTGGTGCACTTCTTCGACGTCGCCCAGCTGAACAGCGTCAGGTCCATGCCCTACGTGGTGGAGTGGCATCGCCGCTACGCCGGGCACGGGCTGACGGTGCTGGGCGTCCACTCGCCCCGGTTCCCGTTCACGAAGACGGAGGCGGCCATCGGCGCCGGGGTCGAACGGCTGGGAATCCCCTACTCCGTCGCGCAGGACTCGTCGTATGCGATCTGGCATGACTACGGGGTGAAGGGCTGGCCCTCGCTCTTCCTCTGGAACCGGAGCCGCGCGCTCGCCTGGTTTCACTTCGGGGAGGGCGAGTACCGCGCGACCGAGGAGGCGATCCAGGCCGAGCTGCGCGAGGGCGATGCACTGCTGGACCTTCCCGAGCCGATGGCGCCGCTGCGGGCCTCGGACGCCCCTGGCGCCGGCGTCGCGCGCCCCACGGACGAGCTCTTCCCGGGCGGCGGGCCCAACGAGCCGTGGCGAGGTGGCCAGGCAGGCGATGTCCTTGAGGTGTCCTACGCGGCCGGCGGCGCGTTCGCCGCGGCCACCGGCCGGGGCGAGCTCCGGGCCAGCCTGGATGGCCTGGACGAGCAGGTCACCGCGATCACCGGTCCGGGCCTGTATGAGCTCGCGCAGCACGAGCGCCACGAATCGCACGAGTTGCGCCTGACGGCCTCGGACGGCATCGAGCTCTACTCACTGGCCTTTTCGGCCACCGTCCCGTAGGGCCCCCGATTCGGGGGGTAGTGTGGGCGCCTCGGGGGACGGCCCCCAGTGCGCGACGTCGCCGGCTGCCCGGCCAAGGACCAGCGCGGAGTCGTCCGCCCGGCGATCGACTGCGACGCGGGCGCGTTCGAGCGCCCCTGACCCTCAGCCGGCCTTCTGCCGGGCGGCGCAGGTCTCGCAGAGGCCGGTGATCGGGAAGTGCCGAAACCGGGCCTCGTAGCCGAAGCGCTTGCGGATCGAGCGCCGCAGCGGCTCGAGCTCCCGGTCGGTGAGCGCTCGCCGTCCGCCGCACCGCTCGCAGATGAGGTAGGCCGGGGGGAGCTTCCCCGCCAGCGCGTAGACGGCGGGCCCGTGCCCCAGGTGCACGTGGCGGACGAGCCCGACCCGCTCGAGCAGCTCGAGGTTGCGGTAGACCGAGGCCAGATCCGATTCGGGGACCCGCCCGCCGGACCCGGCGGCGATCTGTTCGGCCGTCACGGGTCCGCCGGCGGCGAACAGCGCCTCCACCAAGAGGCGCCGCGCGGCCGACGCCCGATGCCCGGCGGACCTCAGCACGCCGATCGCGCCATCGACGCTCTCCACCGGCACTTCCGGGGTGAGATGAGCCGTCGTCATTCGGCGAATTTATCGCTCTTGCGAGTCACCTGCAAGTGCGTGTTCGTCGCGAATTAGGGTGCCCAAATACGACTGTTTTGGGCGGGTTTGAGACCATCGACACAAGGTGATACGTTCCGCCGCGGGGAGCACCACAGAGAGAAGACCCTTATGTGCCTGGCTATACCCGGGCAAATCCTAGAAGTGGTCGACGAGCCGAATCGGCTCGCCAAGGTGGATGTCGCAGGGGTTCGGCGCAACGTGAACATCGGCCTCCTGGACGAGGAACCGGGCGGGGTCGGCCCCGGGGACTGGGTTCTCATCCACGTCGGCTTCGCGCTCTCCAAGGTGGACGAGGAAGAGGCGATTGCGACCCGCCGCATGCTCGAGGGAATGGGCGCGGACTACGAGCAGGAACTCGAAGAGCTGAAGGCGAGCGTCATCGAGTGACGTTCGCGCAGCCAGAGCTTCGGGTCCCCGACGAGCCGCATTGCGACCCGAACTCCGGCTGTATCACCTGCGGTGACGTCGCCGAGGAGATGCGCGTCGTCGCGATCGACGCAGAGCGCGAGCTCGCCCTCTGCGAGCACTCCTCCGGCGAGCGCCAGACGGTCGAGATCGCCCTCGTCCAGCCGGTGGGCGACTCCGACGTCCTCCTGGTCCATGCGGGGACCGCGATCTCAAACTTGGGTGGCACCCCGTGAAGTTCGTCGATGAGTTCAGGGATGCCGAGCTCGGCAAGGTCATGGCCGGCGAGATCCTCGCGGCCGTGGAGCCGGGCCGGACGTACAAGTTCATGGAGGTCTGTGGCGGCCATACGCATTCGATCTACAAGTACGCGATCGACGACATCCTCCCCGACGAGGTCGAGCTGGTCCACGGCCCCGGCTGCCCGGTCTGCGTGATGCCGATGGGCCGGATCGACGACGGGATCGCGCTCGCGCACGAAGAGGACGTGATCTTCACCTGCTTCGGCGACATGATGCGCGTGCCGGGCTCGGACGGCACCTTCACAGACGCCAAGGCCCGCGGCGCCGACATCCGCATGGTCTACTCGCCACTCGACGCGCTGCGGCTCGCGAAGCAGAACCCGGACAGGACCGTCGTCTTCTTCGCGATCGGCTTCGAGACCACCGCGCCCTCCACCGCCCTGACCCTGAAGCGCGCGAAGGCAGAGGGGATCGAGAACTTCCAGGTCATGTGCAACCACGTGACGATCGTGCCGCCGCTGCGGGCACTGCTCGACTCGCCCGACCTCCGGCTCGACGGCTTCATCGGCCCTGGGCACGTCTCCACGGTCGTCGGCGTCCGGCCCTTCGAGTTCATCCCTGCCGACTACCAGCGGCCGCTGGTCACCGCCGGCTTCGAGCCGCTGGACATCCTCCAGGCGATTCACATGCTGCTCGCACAGCTCGGCTCCGGCCGCTGCGAGGTCGAGAACCAGTACAAGCGCGTCGTTCCCTACGAGGGCAACCCCGCCGCGCTCAACGTCATGAGCGAGGTCTTCGAGCTCCGCCCCCACTTCGAGTGGCGCGGCCTGGGCTTCATCTCGCAGAGCGCGCTGAAGCTCTCCGACGCCTACGCCGAGTTCGACGCCGAGGAGCATTTCACGCGTGCCCGGCGTCCGCGTCGCCGACCCCAAGGCGTGTCAATGCGGCGAGGTCCTGAAGGGCGTCATCAAGCCCTGGGAGTGCAAGGTCTTCGGCACGGCGTGCACCCCCGAGCACGCGATCGGGACCTGCATGGTCTCGCCGGAGGGCGCCTGCGCCGCCTACTACAACTACGGCCGCTTCTCCCGCGAGGGCGAGAAGGAGGTCGTGTGACACCCCCGGAGGCCACGGCGCCCGACCGGGAGCAGCGCATCCTGCAGATCATCGAGACCGCACGCGCGAAGCGGCCCAGGTTCAAGGACGACCAGGTCACCATGGCCCACGGCGCCGGTGGCAAGGCCACTCAGACCCTGATCGAGGGACTACTCGCGCCCGCCTTCGCCTCCGAGGCGCTCGACGAGCTGGCAGACGCGGGCACGATCGACATCGCCGGAACCGCGGTTTCGCTCACCACCGACACCTTCGTTGTCAAGCCCATCCGCTTCCCGGGCGGGTCGATCGGCGAGCTGGCGGTGAACGGCACCGTCAACGACCTGGCGATGGCGGGGGCGAAGCCGCTCGCGATCAGCGTGGCGCTGGTGCTGGAGGAAGGCCTCGACGCCGAGATCCTGAAGGCCGAGGTCGCCGCGATCGCTGCGGCCGCATCGGAGGCCGGGGTCGCCGTGATCACGGGCGACACCAAGGTCGTCGAGCGCGGACACGCCGACGCGATGTACATCTGCACGTCGGGAGTGGGGCACCGTGACGAACGGGCCAGCCTCTCCCCCGCCGCCCTCGAGCCCGGCGACGCGGTGATCGTCTCCGGCCCGATCGGCGAGCACGGCACCGCGATCATGCTGGCCCGCGGCGAGCTGGGCCTGGACGCGGAGATCGAGTCGGACACCCGCTCGCTCTGGCCTGGGGCCGACGCCCTCATGGACGCCGTGGGTCCATCGCTTCGCTGCATGCGCGACGCCACCCGAGGCGGCGTCGCGTCCGTCCTCAACGAACTGGCGCGCGCCTCCAGCGCCTCGGTGCTGGTGCGCGAGGAAGACATCCCGACCTCCCCCGAGGTCAGGGGCGCGGCCGAGCTCCTGGGGATCGACCCCATGTACGTCGCCAACGAGGGAGTGATGGTCGCGATCGTCGCCCCGGACGCGCTCGAGCCGGCGCTCGCGGCCCTGCGCACCGCGCCGGGATGCGAGCACGCGGTCGCCGTCGGCGAGGTCGGTGCCGAGCCGCCGGGGATGGTGCTGGTGGAGACGGCCTTCGGCGGCCGCCGCGTGATGGACCTGCTCGCGGGCGACCCACTTCCGAGGATCTGCTGAATGTCAAGAGTCAATACGAGGAGAGGTGTGCGATGGCGGTAACGGCCGAGTTCGTGCCGAACCAGAAGGCGACCGAGGCGGTCGAGGCCCACGTGATCTGGATGACGACGGGGCTCTCCTGCGACGGGGATTCGGTGGCCATGACCTCCGCGGTGAACCCCAGCCTGGAGGACATCATCACCCAGGCCATCCCGGGCATGCCCAAGGTCATCGTGCACAACCCGGTCCTCGCCTACGAGAACGGCGCCGACTTCATCGAGTGGTGGTGGAAGGCCGAGCGCGGCGAGCTGGACCCGTTCGTCCTCTGCGTCGAGGGCTCGATCCCCAACGAGGAGCTCGCCGGCGACGGCCACTTCGCGGCGATCGGCGACGACCCGGAGACCGGGCAGCCGATCACGACCAGCGAGTGGCTCGACCGGCTCGCGCCGAAGGCGGCCGCGGTCGTCGCGATCGGGACCTGCGCCACCTACGGCGGCATCCCCGCGATGAAGAACAACCCGACCGGGGCGATGGGCGTCGCCGACCACCTGGGCTGGAACTGGAAGTCCAGCGCCGGCCTGCCGGTGGTGAACATCCCCGGCTGCCCCGCTCAGCCCGACAACATGACGGAGGCCCTGCTCTACCTGGCTCTGCACCTCGCCGGGCTGGCGCCGGTCCCCGATCTGGACGAGCTGGGACGGCCAACGTGGATGTTCGGCCGCACGGTCCGCGAGGGCTGCAACCGCGCCGGCTTCGCCGAGGAGGGCCAGTTCGCCAGCGAGTACGGCGACGATCCGCGCTGCCTGGTGAAGCTCGGCTGCAAGGGCCCCGTGGTCAAGTGCAATGTGCCGGTCCGCGGCTGGGTCGACGGCTACGGAGGCTGCCCGAACGTGGGCGGCATCTGCATGGCCTGCACGATGCCCGGCTTCCCCGACAAGTTCATGCCGTTCATGGAGCCGGACGCGGCCGGAAAGGCAGGAGCGAACTTCGAGCGCTTCTTCCCGGGCCCGATGTTCCGCTACTTCCGCCGCCGGAACATCAAGAACAAGTACGACGTCGAGCCGGAGTGGCGCAAGCCCGGGAAGCAGATCCTGACCGGCTACAGGCAGCGAACCGACGGCTACACGCCGCCCGGGAGCTGAGGTCGATACGGCCGGGAAACCGGGTCAGATGAACTTGAGCAAGAGCATCAATCAGGAGGAGCAGAATGGCAACCGTTGAGACCCCCCGGGGCGACTCGAAGGTCATGGTCAAGGAGATGTCGTGGGACCCGATCACGCGCATCGTGGGCTCGCTGGGCATCCACACGGAGATCGATTTCACGAACCGGGAGGTATTGAAGTGCTACAGCACCTCGATGATCTTCCGCGGGTTCGACATCTTCATGAAGGGGATCGATCCGCGCGACGCGCACTTCATCACCTCGCGCATCTGCGGCATCTGCGGTGACAACCACTGCACCTGCTCGTGTCTCAACCAGAACATGGCCTATGGCGTGAAGCCGCCCCCGCTGGGCGACCTCGCGTTCAACCTGGCCGAGACCGCGGACTACATGTTCGACCACGCGATCTTCAACGACTGCATGTGCAACGTTGACTTCTGCGAGCAGATGGTCAAGGAGACCAACCCGTCGCTGCTCCAGAAGGCCGAGCAGGAGCTCGCGCCGGGTGGCGACATCCACGGCTACCGGACGATCGCCGACATCATGCGGTCGCTGAACCCGTTCACGGGCGAGTTCTACCTGGAGACCCTCCAGGTGGCCCGGTACACGCGCGAGATGTACTGCCTGTTCGGCGGTCGCCACACGCACCCCTCGACCATCCTCCCGGGTGGGTGCAGCGCGCACATCACGCACCAGACGTGCACCGACTACTACGTGCGGCTCATGCGCTACTTCGACTACGTGAAGCGCAGCGTGCCGATGCACGACGACCTCTACGACTTCTTCCTGAGGGAGTTGCCGGGGTACGACATGGTCGGCTATCGCGACACCAACCTCGTCAACTGGGGTTGCTTCGACGATCCGGACTACGTCGACTACCGCTACGAGAACATGGACGAGTGGGGGAACAAGCGGTACATCACCCCCGGTGTCGCCTTCGACGGCGAGCTGATCACGACCGACCTGGTCGAGATCAACCTCATGATCCGGATCCTGCTCGGGTCGTCGTACTTCGACGACTGGACGGACAGCCAGGAGCCCTTCGTGACGAAGGACCCGCTGGGCAACGACGTGGACCCGCGCCACCCGTGGAACAAGGTGACGCTGCCGCGGCCGCAGGCGCGCGACTTCACGGACAAGTACTCGTGGGTCGTCTCGCCGCGGATGTACGACAAGCGCAACGACAAGTACGTCTGCTGCGACACCGGCGGCGGGCCGTTCGCCCGTCAGTGGTGCACGGCGAAGGCCGGACTCGTCGACTTCGGCTACGCGAAGGCGACCGGCGAGAGCATCCAGATGGTGCTCCCGCGCACGGCCAGCTCCCCCGAGGTGGAGATGGAGTGGAAGGTCCCGGAGAAGTCAAACGCGATCGAGCGCGACCGCGCCCGCACCTACCACCAGGCGTACTCGGCCCTGATCGGCCTGCACTGCCTGGAGCGGGCGCTGGTGGAGATCCGCGCCGGCCGGACCAAGAGCTGGAACGACTTCAAGGTGCCTCAGGAGGCCGTCAGCGTCGGCTTCCACGAGGCGGCCCGCGGAGTCCTGTCCCACCACATGGTCATCCAGGACGGCAAGATCGCCAACTACCAGCCCTACCCGCCGACGCCGTGGAACGCCAGCGTGCGCGACGTCTACGGGACTCCCGGCCCCTACGAGGACGCGGTGCAGAACACCCCGATCTTCGAGGAGAACGGCCCGGAGAACTTCAAGGGCGTCGACATCATGCGGGCCGTGCGCTCGTTCGATCCCTGCCTCCCGTGCGGCGTGCACATGTACGGCGGCGGCGGCAAGGTGCGCAAGGTCCAGCACACGCCCACGGGGATGTGTTGAGCTGAGCGCCGCGGAGACAAACGGCTCCGCCGCCGCGGCGGCGGAGCTCGGGTCGCCCCCGGAGGCGCTGGTGGCCCGGGTACAGGAGCTGACGGAGCGCCTCGAGCGCCTTCCCGACCAGGCGGCGCGGGAGAGCGCCGACGAGTTGGTGTCCGCGATCCTCGAGCTCTACGGGGAGGGCCTCGAGCGCATCTTCGGCGCGATGTCCGAGGAGGGCGAGGCCGGCGAGCGGCTCTTCGCGCGGTTGCAGGACGACGGGCTGGTCGCGAGCCTGATGCTCATCCACGACCTCTATCCCGTGCCCCTGGAGGACCGCGTGATGGAGGCGCTCGAGAGCGTGCGCCCCTACATGGAGTCTCATGGCGGCAACGTCGAGCTGCTCGAGATGAAGGACGGCACGGCTCGGATCTCGCTCGAGGGCAGCTGCAAGACCTGCCCGGCGTCGACCTCCACGCTGGAGCTGGCGATCAAGCAGGCGCTCGACGAGGCGGCTCCCGACCTGGAGGCCCTGATCGTCGAGGGCGCCGAGAACATGCAGCCGATGATCTCGGGGAGCGCCACGGAGCTTCCCGTGCTCCAGGTCGCTCCGGGCGAGGAGGGCGTCCAGCCGAACTGGTTCCCGCTCGACCGGCGCCGAGCACATCGTCGAGGGCGAGGCCCGGGCGGCCGAGGTCGCCGGAGTGCCCCTTGTGGTCGCTAGGGTCGAAGGCGGCCTGCTCGCCTACAAGGACGAGTGCGCCGGGTGCGCTGCCGCGCTGCATGACGGCGAGCTGGAGGACGGCACGCTGACCTGCCCTGAGTGCTCCCGGAACTACCACCTGCCGCGCGCGGGACGCTCGCTTGACGACGACCGGCTCCAGCTCGAGCCGGTCCCGCTGCTGGGTGGGCCCGAGGGCACCCGCGTGGCCCTGGCGGCATGAGCGACTCCACAGACCGCGTGATCTCGTCCCGCCGCCGCGCCGAGATGGTGTCGGGACTCCGACGGCTGTCCAAACCGAAGCCGTCGAACGGGGCCCCGCCGTCGAACGGGGCCGGGGGCAATGGCCGCCCAGGCGAGGAGAACTGCGACCTCTGCGGCAACACCATCCCCGCCGATCACCGCCACCTGCTTCACCTCACGGAGCGCCAGATCCTGTGCGCCTGCGAGTCCTGTGTGGCGCTGCGATCCGGCGACCCCGAGCTGCGCCCCACCGGCACCCGGATCGTGTGGCTGGACGACTTCGAGCTCTCCGACGAGCGCTGGGCGGCGTTCGGGCTTCCGATCGGCCTCGCCTTCTTCATGGACTCGACCACCGCCGGCGGCATCGTCGCCTTCTACCCCAGCCCCGGCGGCTCGATGGAGTCCGAGCTGGACCTGAACGCCTGGGACGAGCTCGTGAAGGACAACCCGGTCCTCGCGAGCCTCGATGCCGACGGCGAGGCGCTGCTGGTGAACCGCACCTCGGACCCCCCGCAGCACGCGATCGTCCCGGTCGACGAGTGCTACCGGCTGGTCGGCCTGGTGAAGGTCGCGTGGGAGGGGATCTCGGGCGGCAGCGGCCCGGAGGAGGCGATCGCCGGCTTCTTCGACGAGCTCCGCTCGCGGAGCGTGCCCGCATGACGCCGGAGAACGGAAACGGCGCGGCGTCCGATCAGGGCCCGGCCGCCCAGGCGGCGCGCGCCGCGAAGGACGCCGCGACCCAGACCGCGCAGCCCACCGACCGCCCGACGCCGGAGTTCACCGTGGCGGGGGTCGGACACGTCGAGCGAGCCGCCGCCCCGACCCTGCGTTTCGAGATCGAGGCCACGGAGGCCACCGGCCGCAGCATCTACACGGTCTCATTGACGGCGATGATCGAGATCGAGCCCTCGAAGCGCCGCTACGACGACACCGAGCGCGAGAAGCTGGTGGAGCTCTTCGGCGAGCCGGAGCGGTGGGCCTCCACCACATCGAGCCTGCGGTGGGCGCAGGCGCAGGTCCTGGTGCCCAGCTTCACGGACTCCACCCGCTTCGCGCTCGAGCTGCCCTGCACCTACGACCATGAGGTGGGCGCGACCAAGTACCTGAACGGGCTGAGCGGCGGCACGGCCCCCCTTCGGTTCCACTTCAACGGCACGGTGATCTGGGAGGGCGACGACGGCCGCATGCAGCTGACCCAGGTGCCATGGGACTGCTCCGCCCGCTTCGACCTGCCCGAGTCGGCGTGGCGGGCGATGATGGACGAGAGCTATCCGTTCCGCGGCTGGGTGGCCCTGGACGTCGCGACGATCGAGCGCCTCGAACGCCGCAAGGCCGAGCGCGCGGCCCCCACGATGGACGCAACCGTCGCCGAGCTGCTCGACTCGTCGCCGCCGGACTGATGGAGAAGGCGCTCGAGAGCCTTCTCGACTCCCTCCTCTACGAGGGGTACGCGCTGTACCCGTACACGCCGGGCGCGACCAAGAACGCAACGCCGACGCCGTTCGGCATCGTGTACCCGCCCACGTACGCGGAGGGCAATCCGGCAACGTTCGACCACCTGCGCATGGAGTGCCTTGTCGAGGCGGGAGCCGAGGCCGAGCTGAGGGCCACCATCTGCTTCCTCCAGCCCCAGGGCGAGCGCCACAAGGCGGCCGCCCGCCGGATCGAGATCGACGCGACGGCCCTCCCGGAGCTGATCGAGACGGGGGCCGGCCACGAGTTCGGCTTCGATGGCGAGGAGACGATCGCCGGCCGGGTGCGGATGCGAGCGGAGGCGCTGGGCGACGGCCTGGCGCGCGTGAAGGTCTGCATCCACAACTCGACCGGGCTTCCCGACGGCGGCGGCGAGTTCGAGCGGGGCGATGCCCTGCGGTTCAGCCTGATCTCCACGCACGTCGTGGCGGAGGTCACCGGCGGTAGGTTCGTCTCGCCGCTGGACACCAAGGGGCCTCACGCCGACGCGCTCGCCGACTGCGACAGCGTCAACACGTGGCCGGTGCTGGCCAACCCAACCGACACGGCGATGCTGGGCGCGGCGATCGTGCTGCCCGACCATCCGAGCATGGCGCCCGAGAGCCTGGGCAACCTGTTCGATTCGACCGAGATCGAGGAGGCGCTGCTGCTGCACGTTCACGCGCTGAGCGAGTCCGAGCGCGAGGAGATCGAGCGGCAGGATCCGGCGGTCCGGGAGATGGTCGAGCGTGCCGCGGCGACCACACCGGATCAGATCATGAACCTCCACGGGCGGCTGTCGGAGGTCGAGCCCGAGCCCGAGCCGGGACACCCCAACCCGGGCGAGGCCAGCATCGAGGTCGGCGGCGCGACGTTCGTAAAGGGCGGAAAGGTCGTGCTGCGCCCTCGCACCGACCGCGACGTGATGGACAAGCTGCTGGCCGGCAAGGTCGCCACGATCGAGCGGATCTACCACGACTTCGACGACCGGGCCCACATCGGCGTCACGGTCGACGACGACGCCGCGCAGCCGCTCTTTCGCGAGACGGGCCGCTACCTGTACTTCTCCTCGGACGAGGTCGAGGCACACGATGCCTGAGCGCCAGCGCCAGATCCTGGTTGCGGGCGTCGGCAACTCGTGGCTGCAGGACGACGGGTTCGGCAGCGCGGTCGTGAAGCGGCTGGGCGAGCTGGAACTGCCGGATGGCGTGCGCGTTCTGGATTTCGGCACCGGGGGCCTCGACCTGGCCTACGAGGTCATGCGGGGCTACGACGCCCTGCTTCTCGTGGACGTCAGCAAGCAGGGCGGCGAGCCGGGGACGCTCTACGTCATCGATCCCCGCGACGAGGAGATCAAGCCGATCGACGACGGCGAGACCGTCAACCCCCACGGGATGGACCCACACACCGTCCTGCGCTTCATCAAGACCGTCGGCGGCTCGCCCGGGAAGGTCACCGTGATCGCCTGCGAGCCCGCCGAGGTCGAGGAGATGGGACTGGAGCTCTCACCGGAGGTCCAGGCGGCGGTGGGCAAGGCCGTCGACCTCGTGATCGACACGATCGCCGAGCTGCAGACCGACGAGGCCTATGCGGACGCCGAGGCAGAGGCCGGCGCCTGATGCACGAGCTGTCGATCGCCCAGGCCGTCGTCGACACCGCCACCAAGCACGCCGGCGGGCGCCGGGTGAAGCTCATCAGCCTGCGGCTCGGGACGATGCGCCAGGTGGTCTTCGACTCGCTGGACTTCTACTTCGGCATCGTCGCGCGCGACTCTCTGTGCGAGGGGGCCGAGCTGGAGCACGAACTGGTCGAGGCGCGCCTGCGCTGCCCCGAGTGCGACCGCGAATGGGACCCCGCGCCGCAGCCGGTCGCGAGCCACGAATCGGTGGGCACCGACCTCGCTCTCCCGGTCTTCCGGTGCGCCGATTGCGGTGTTCCCGGGGAGATCGAGGCCGGGGGCGAGTTGGAGGTAGAGTCGATCGAGGTGGAGGACGCCGCCCAGGCGACCCTCAGCTAGAGGAGGAGCGGATGCACCGAACCAAGATCAGGGTCACCGAAGACGCTCTCGACGCCAACGAGACGATCGCGCGCGCGAACCGCGACGACTTCGACCGTTCGGGCGTCTCCGTGCTCAACCTGATGAGCGCCCCGGGATCCGGCAAGACCACGCTCCTGGAGCGTGCCCTGAAGGACCTCGACAGCCCCCGCGTCGGGGTGCTCGAGGGCGACGTCCAGGGCAGCCTCGACGCCGACCGCCTGGCGGGCCTCCACATCCCGGTGACCCAGCTCAACACCGACTCGGGCTTCGGCGGCGAGTGCCACCTGGACGCGAACATGGTCCGCTCGGCGATCCCGGCCCTCGACCTGGAGGAGATCGACCTGCTCATCGTCGAGAACGTCGGCAACCTCGTCTGCCCGGCCGAGTTCCGCATCGGGGAGGACGTGAAGGCGATGGTCGCCTCCGTCGCCGAGGGCGAGGACAAGCCCCTGAAGTACCCGCTGATGTACCGCAGCTGCGAGATGATCGTCGTGAACAAGATCGACCTCCTCCCGTACGTCGACTTCGACATGGACCGCTTTCTCGCGAACGTCGAGGCCGTCAACCCCGGCGCCGAGCACCTGCTGGTGAGCGCACGCACGGGCGAGGGCGTCGACGAGTGGCAGGCGTGGCTGGCGGGAATCCCCGAGCGCGCCGCGGCGCCGGCCTGATCGGGGCCCCATGACGGGGGCCGCCGGGACCGACACCCTCACACGGCGCATCGACGAGCTCGCCTCGGCGCGCACGCGCGCCAACGAGCGGTTCTTCGAGGCCGAATCCCAGCGCTTGGCGGAGTGCTGCCACGCGATGGCCGAGCGCTTCGCGCGGGGCGGCCGCCTGATCGCCGTCGGCCACTCGCCGGTCGCCCGCTCGGACGCCCGCCACGTGGCCGTCGAGTTCGTCCACCCCGTGATCGTCGGCAAGCGCGCGCTGCCCGCCATCGGGATCGCCGGCGAGGGCGGCAACGTCTCGTCGCAGCTCGCGGCGCTTGCCGAGGCCGACGACATCGTGATCGCCTTCGCGGCCGACGGTGAGGACGAGGCGCAGGCCAGGGCCGCGGTCGAGGCCGCGCGCGCCGCCGGGTGCCAGACCATCGCCTTCTCCCCCACCGGCGCGGAGTGGGAGTTCGAGGTCGGCGGCGACGACCCATTCGTCGAGCAGGAGGTTGCCGAGACGCTCTACCACGTGCTCTGGGAGCTGGTCCACGTGTACTTCGACCACCGCGGCCTGCTCGAGGGCCGGGAGGCACGGCCCGTCCACGACACCGGCAAGTCCAGCTTCCTCTATCCGTTCCTGTCGGAGTCCGAGCACGACCTGGACTCGATCACGGCCGACGTCAGGAGCTCGGTGCTGATGAAGGCTGAGGAGATCGGCGCGCTGCGGGAGGCGACGCTGACCGAGAACAGGGAGGCTCTGATCGCGGCAGCGACCGCGCTGCGCGCCCGGCTGGACGGCGGCGGGCGGATGCTCGCGTTCGGCAACGGAGGCTCGGCGACCGACGCGATGGACGCCGTCGCGGACTACCGCCATCCGCCGCACGGCTGGCCATCGCGGAGCGCCCTCGACCTCACCGAGGACACCTCGATCATCACCGCGATCGCCAACGATGTCGGAGTCGAGGAGATCTTTCAGCGGCAGGTGATCGCCCACGGCCGCGAAGGCGACGCGGCCTTCGCGCTCTCCACCAGCGGCGGCTCCGACAACATCATCCTGGCGCTCGCCGAGGCGCGAAAGCGCGGCCTCCTGACGATCGCGCTGGTCGGCTACGACGGCGGCCGGATCGCGGCGGACGGCTTGGCCGATCACGTGATCATCACGCGCTCGCAGCACATCCCCCGGATCCAGGAGGCACAGGCCGCCGCGCACCACGTGCTGCGCGAGCTCGTCGAGCTGGTGCAGCCCGTTGGCGCCTGAGCTGCGCCGCGTCCGGGTCCGTGTCCGGGGCACGGTGCAGGGGGTCGGGTTCCGGCCCTACGTGTTCCGGCTCGCCTCCCAGCTGGGGCTCGACGGCTGGGTGCTGAACGACGAGCGCGGCGTCGTGCTGGAGGCGCAGGGCCCGGGCGACGCGGTCGATCAGCTGCTGCGGCGCCTGCCCGCCGAGGCGCCGCCGCTGGCGGAGGTCGAAGCCGTGGAGATCGCGAATGCGCGGCCTCAGGAGGACGCGAGCTTCCGGATCGCCGACTCGGTCGGAGGCGGCGAGCCCGAGGCCCTCGTCTCACCGGATACCGCGACCTGCGCGGACTGCCTGGCCGAGCTCCTCGACCCGGCCAACCGCCGCCACCGCTACCCCTTCATCAACTGCACCAACTGCGGCCCGCGATTCACGATCGTCCAGGGGGTCCCCTACGACCGGCCGCTCACGACGATGGCCGGATTCCGGATGTGCGAGGCGTGCCGCGCCGAGTACTCAGATCCCCGCGACCGGCGCTTCCACGCGCAGCCCAACGCCTGCCCCGACTGCGGGCCGCAGGCGCGCCTCGTCGGGCAGGAGGAGGGCGACGCGGTCGCGCAGGCGGCCGAGCTGCTCCGCTCCGGCTGCGATCCTCGCGGTCAAGGGCCTGGGCGGGTATCACCTCGCATGCCGGGCAGATGACGAGACCGCGGTGGCGGCCCTGCGGTCTCGCAAGCGCCGCGAGGACAAGCCCTTCGCCCTGATGGCCGGCGACCTCGGGGCGGCGCGGGCGCTGGTTGAGCTGAGCGCGGCCGACGAGGTGCTCCTCGACGGGCCGGAACGCCCCATCGTCATCGCCCGCCGTCGCGCGGAGGCCGCCGTCGCGGATGCGGTCGCGCCCCGCACCCGCGACCTCGGCGTGATGCTCCCCTACACCCCACTCCACCATCTCCTGTTGGCCGACGCCGGGGTGCCGCTGGTGATGACCTCGGGCAACCTCTCCGACGAGCCGATCGCATTCGGCGACGACGATGCGGCATCGCGGCTGGGCGAGATCGCCGACGCGTTCCTCGTCCACGACCGGCCGATCCATATCCGCACCGACGACTCGGTTGTCCGGTCGCTCGATCCGGTGGTCTCCGACGCGCCGCTGCTGATGCGCCGCTCGCGGGGCTATGTGCCGCGCAGCACGGCGCTGCCGATCCCGGTGCGGACGCCGATCCTGGCTTGCGGGGCGGAGCTGAAGAACACGTTCTGCGTCGCCAAGGGCGGGCGCGCCTGGGTCGGCCACCACATCGGCGACCTCAAGAACTGGGAGACGCTCGAGGCGTTCCGGGCGGGGGTCGAGCATTTCGAGCGCCTGTTCGCTGTGGCACCCGAGGTCGTCGCCCACGACCTCCACCCCGACTACCTCTCCACCAGGTACGCCCTGGAGCGCGAGGGACGTGGAGCACGTGGCGGTCCAGCACCACCACGCCCACCTGGCGGCGTGCCTGGCCGAACACGGCGAGGCCGGCCCCGCCGTCGGGGCGATCTACGACGGGACCGGACTCGGGCCCGACCAGACCGTGTGGGGCGGCGAGATCCTGGCCGGCGGGCTCGAGGGCTACGAGCGGCGCGGGCTGCTGTTCCCGGTGCGCCTGCCCGGCGGCGACCGCGCGGCGCTGGAGCCGTGGCGGATGGCGTGCGCGTGGCTGGTCGCCGCAACGGGTGAGGAGGCGCCGGCGATGCCGGGGGCACTGGCCGGCGAGGTGGAGCCGGACTCCTGGGAGGCGGTGTGCGGGCTGATCCCCGCGGGGCTCAACTCACCCCCGACCACCAGCGCCGGGCGCCTGTTCGACGCGATCGCCGCCCTGTGCGGGATCCGGCCGGCGGTGAACTACGAGGGGCAGGCGGCCGCGGAGCTCGAGGGGCTGGCGGATGTCGCGGAGACGGGTGAGTACCCGATGCCGTTGATCGATGCGGGGGATGGGCACGGGACGGGCGCGGTCATCCTCGATGCGCGGGAGACGGTGTCTGCCGTGATGAGCGATCTGCGGGACGGGGCACGTAGGGAGACGGTTGCGGGGCGTTTTCACAATGCGCTCGCCCGCGCCACCGCTGGTGCACTCACGCGCGAGTGCGAGGCCGAGGGGGTTGACCTGGCGGTCCTGTCAGGCGGCGTGTTTCAGAACCGCCTGCTCCTCGAGCGCACGGTGGCGTTGCTTCGCGAGGGCTCGATCCGGGTGTTGATCCCGCAGCGGCTGCCGCCCAACGACGGCGCCATCTCCTACGGCCAGGCGGCGATCGCCGCCGCCCAAGCAGGCGTTGTCACCTGAGGCACCGCTCAGGTCCGTAATCCGACAAGGTGGCGGGGGCTAGTCGTGCTCGTGGGTGTGGTCTTCCTCCAGGCCCTCCTGGTGGACGTGCGGGTGCGAGTGGGTCTGGTCGCCGTGTGAGTGCTCGTGCTCGTGCTCGACGTGCTCGTGGTCGTGCTCGTCGTGGGCGTGGGTGTGCGTCTCGCCGTCGTGTGAGTGCTCGTGGGCGTGCGGGTCGTCGTGTGAGTGCTCTTCGTGGCTCATCTGCCCTCCTTCGATCGCTCGCTAGATCATGCCGCTTTCCGGTGCTATCACCCATACCCGCTCGGCCCAGAGGACAACGGTCTCGTCGTCCAGCTCGCCAACCGTGGCGGCGCCGGCAGCCTCCGCCACGCCCGCCAGCTCACCCCACGCCATCGACACCTTCACCACGCGCTGCAGCGGGCCGAAGGTTCCGGCCGACTTCAGCTCCGCGGCCTGCGTCCGCGCCTGCTCGGGGGTGATGTCACCGAACGGCACGTCGGCCTCTCCGATGTGGACTGTTCGAGCTCTCGCCTCCTCGGCACGCGAAGGCGGGTTGGACGCTTCCATTCCCGCAAAGGTATCGACCGATCGAGTTAGGCCACTCAGCCGTAGCGCTCCTCCGGCGGCACGTTGATCTCGAGCACGCGCTCGGGGTCGGCGGCCATGAAGCCGAAGCGCTCGTAGAGGCCATGCGCGTCGGCTGTCGCCAGCACGGTCTTGCGCAGGCCCTGGAGGTCGGGATGGGCGAGCAGCGACTCGGTCAGCCAGACCCCGAGCCCCTTGCCGCGATGCTCAGCGAACACGAAGAGGTCGCCGATCCAGGCGAAGGTCGCGCCGTCCGTCACCGCCCTGGCGAAGCCCGCCTGAGAGCCGTCAGGTGCGAACAAGCCGAAGGGCAGCGACCGGTCGATCGCGCGGTCGAGGAGCTCGCGAGGGATGCCGCGCGCCCAGTAGGACTCGGTGAGGAACCGCCAGACCCGCTCGCGGTCGAGCAGGGCGGCGTCAGTCGAGATTCGATACCCGTCCTCGCGCTCGAGGTCCACGCGGGCTAGCGGGTCGCGGCGAGCTGCTCGCGGATCTGCTTCGGGAGCATGAAGCGCACGTCCTCGTGGACAGTGCGCAGCTCCGAGACCTCATCGGCCCCGCGGTCGCGGAAGAAGTCGACGAGCTGAGAGACCAGCTCCTCGGGGGCGCTGGCGCCCGAGGTGATGCCAACGGTCTCGACGCCGTCGAGCCACTCCTCGCGCACCTGCGACGCGTTGTCGATCAGATGCGACTCGGTTCCCAGCTCGCGGGTGACGTCGACCAGGCGCTGGGAGTTGGACGAGTTGGTCGATCCGATCACGAGCACGAGGTCGCACTCCTTCGCCAGTTGCTTGACGGCGATCTGCCGGTTGGTGGTGGCGTAACAGATGTCGTCGGACTTCGGCGAGACCACCTTTGGGAACCGCTCGCGGAGGCGGGTGATGATCCCCGACGTCTCGTCGACCGAGAGCGTGGTCTGGGTGATGAAGGCGAGCTTCTCGGGGTCGGGCACGTCCTCGGGCACCCGAAGGCGATCGACGTCGTCGGCCGTCTGGACCAGCACGATGTGCTCGGGCGCCTCGCCCAGTGGTCCCTTCGACCTCCTCATGGCCCTCGTGGCCGATCAGGATCATCGTGTAGCCCTGCTCGGCGAACTTGCGGGCCTCGACGTGGACCTTGGTCACCAGCGGGCAGGTGGCGTCGATCGTGCGCAGGTTGCGAACGGCGGCGTTCTGGTGGACGCTCGGCGCCACCCCGTGGGCGGAGAAGACGACCAGCGCGCCCTCCGGCACCTCGGTCTCCTCTTCGACGAAGATCGCCCCGCGTTCACGGAGCTGCTGGACCACGTGCTTGTTGTGGACGATCTCCTTGCGCACGTACACGGGCGGGCCGTGGAGGTCGAGCGCGTGCTCGACGGTCTGGACGGCACGATCGACCCCCGCGCAGTAGCCGCGTGGGGCCGCGAGCAGCACGCGCTTCGGCGCGCTTGTGGCGGTCGGACTCACCCCAGGGAGGGTACCCGGGGCGGCCCGGCTAGTCGCCGATCTGGGGGATCGCGGCCACGGCCGCCTCGCCGACGACGTCGAGGCTCGACGCGCAGACCTTGTCGAGCGTGTCGGCGGAGGTATGCCAGTACGTCCCCGGGGAGATGTCGCCGCCGAAGGTGAGGTCGATCAGGTCCACGGCCGGGATGTCCGGCCTGCACGAACGGGATGTGGTCGTCGCTGATCGGCGTGGTCGTCCCCGTGAACGGGTCCGGATCGCCAGTGTTCTCCTCCGCGGCGCCGGCGAAGAGCGCGTACAGATCGGGGTCGGAGGTGGGCTCCAGCGGGATCTGAAGGTCGCAGTCGCCCACCAGGTCGAACAGCACCATCGCCTCGATCTCGTCGAGGGGCGGCGAGCCCTGCCCTCCGCCCCCCTTCGCCAGCTTCACGTACTGGCGGCTGCCCCGCGTCCCATCGACCTCGAAGGGTTTGGTGCCGCGGGCCTCCTCGGCGTCGAAGAGCGCGAGATGGATCGATGGGCCGTCCAGCGGCGCCTCGGGCGCAAGGCCTCGCGCGAGCTCGAGGACGACGGCCACTCCCGACGCTCCGTCGTTCGCGCCCACGAAGCCGGCGATCCCGTCCTTGGTGTCGTGATGGGCGCCGACGACCACCGCGCCGGGCCGGCTGCCCGGGATCACCCCGACCACGTTCGCGTACGGGCTCTGGACCTCGACCTCCTTCACCCCCGCCGCCTTCAGCTCGCGCACGATGAACTCGGTCTCCTCCTCGCTCGCGGCGGAGCCGGACGGACGTGGGCCGATGGCGACCTGGGCCTCGACGTCCGCGTAGGCGCGATCGGCATCGAACCGGTCGGCCGCGGGCTCGTCCGAGCCGCCACAACCCGCTACTGCCAGCACGAGGCCGGCGAGTACGCCGGCGCTTAGACGAGCTGGGCGCAAACCTCGTCGATCTCCGCGGACCTCTCCGCGACCAGGGCCTTGGCGCGTTCGTCGAGTGCTTCCAGGTTCCGAGCGGTTGCGTCGTCGAGCCCCGTGGTCCCGGCTTCGAGCGGGGTCTGAAAGCGGTGGTAGTGACCCTCCAGGAGCTGCGCGGACTGGAACGATGCGGCGTCGGAGACGCCGTCCATGACGACGCCCAACAGCTGCCGGCCCCAGCCGTAGAAGCCGAAGTCACGTGCGTCGTCCCACGGGATCCGCCCGTTCAGCTCGCCGGTGCCCAAGGAGACCATGAACATGTCCTCCACCTCGAGCGGCCTGGCCGCATCCGTGTGGTGCCCCTGGCGGAGGTCCGTGATCGCGCACATGGAGGGGTTGTTGGCGAAGACGCCCCCGTCGACCAGCGCATACGCGTCGTTCGGATCTTCGGGAACGGGAACGCGGGCGGCCTCGAAGTACGTCGGGGCGGCCGAGGTCGCCCGTGCGGCCTCCCACACCGGGAAGTCGTAGGCCGGGTCGGTCCGGGCGCGAGCCGACCGGAAGAAGAAGGGCTGGCGCAGCTCGATCTCGTATGCCGTGACGAGGACCTTGGTGAGCGCTCCCGCCAGCCGGGCCTCACCCATGTAGTGCTTCAACACCTCCCGGAGTGGACTCTCCGGGTAACGCTCGTCGAAGATCCCCCTCGCCGTTCGCGCCCAGGCGGGGCGCAGCGGGGGGAAGATCTCCTGGCCCCGGTCGAGGTAGAGCCTGCGCAGGTCGTCGGCCGAATGCCGCGGATGCCCCGCCCCGTCGTCGAGAGTGAGGCCCAGCGCCAGAATCCCGCCCGTGGAGGTGCCCGCGATCAGGTCGAACAGCTCGGCGATCGGCTTTCCGGTGCGCTCCTCGATCGCCACCAGCACCGTCGCCGGAATGACGCCACGGATCCCGCCACCGTCGATCGACAGGATCTTGACCGGATCGTCCATGGCCGGAATCTATCGCCGGCGCCGCCGATCCCCGCTACGGCCGGGCCAATCGGGGCCAAGCGTCTAGGGTTCAGCCATGGCCCAGGGCCACATGGACCGCCTCAGCGCGCTCGACATGTCGTTCCTCACGAACGAGTCGTCCTCCGCGCACATGCACGTGGGCGGCATCTGCATCTTCGAGGGGCCTCCCCCCTCCTACGACGACCTCGCGGAGCACATCTCGTCGCGCCTTCACCTGGTACCGCGGTTCCGCCAGAAGCTGGCGTTCCCACCCGTCCCGACCGGTCGGCCCTTCTGGGTCGACGATTCCGCCTTCAACCTCTCCTACCACGTGCGCCACTCCGCTCTCCCCTCGCCGGGCTCGGAGGACCAGCTGCGGCGGATGGCGGCCCGCATCTTCTCCCAGCAGCTCGACCGGACCAAGCCGCTGTGGGAGCTGTGGCTGGTCCAGGGCCTGACGCGCAAGCGCTTCGCCTTCGTCACCAAGACGCACCATGCGCTCGTGGACGGCGTCTCCGGAGTGGATATCGCGACGGTTCTGTTCGACCTGAAGCCGGTGCCCGAGCCGGCACAGCCCGACCACGAGTGGGTGCCCAACCCCGAGCCCTCCGCGGCCACCCTGCTGGCGAAGGACGCCGAGGGCCTGCTGTCTGCCCCGCTTCGCATCGCGCGCAGGATCGAGCAGGCGGTCGAGCATCCGGATGCGACCCTTCGCCAGGCGAGCGAGTCGCTGACCGCGCTGGGCGAGGTCGGATGGAACTTCGCGAACCCGGCTCCCGAGGAGACGCCGCTCAACGTGGAGATCGGGCCCCACCGGCGCTTCTCGTGGGTCCGAGCGGACCTCGCCCAGTTCAAGCGCATCAAGGACGCGCTCGGCGGGACCGTCAACGACGTGGTCCTCGCTGTCGTGACCGGCGCGCTACGCAACTGGCTTCGCGGGCACGGCGTGCGCACCGAGGGCATGGAGCTGCGGGCCCAGGTCCCGGTCTCGATCCGCGCGACCGACGAGCACGGCGCGCTGGGCAACAAGATCGCCGCGATCCGGGGGCCGATCCCGGTCTACGTCGAGGACCCCGTCCAGCGCCTGGCGGTGGTCCGCGAGGGCATGGAGGGCATCAAGCAGTCGAAGCAGGCCCTGGGCGCCGAGGTGATCTCGCGCTTCAACGACTTCGCGCCGCCGACCCTGCTCGCGCAGGCCGCGCGGGTGAACTTCTCGACCCGGCTGTTCAACCTCGTCGTCACCAACGTGCCGGGCCCGCAGGTGCCGCTGTACGTGCTCGGGCGGGAGCTCCAGGACATCTTCCCGGTCGGCTTCCTGCCTCCCAACCAGGCCCTCTTCGTCGCGATCATGAGCTACAACGGCTCGATCAACTTCGGGCTGCTGGCCGACTACGACGCCATCGAGGACGTCGAGCAGCTTGCGGGCGGCATCGAGCACGCGATCGCCGAGCTGCTCGACGCGGCCGAGGCGGCCTCCGGCTCATCGGAGCCACAGGCCAGCGAGCAGACGACGGCCTAGCTAACCGTTCTTGACCTGGTTGAACAGGCCCAGGGCCGAGGGGCCCTGGTACGGCCCGTACAGGTGATTCGGCTCGCCCGCGTAGCCGTAGGAGACGACCGAGGCGACCTTGCCCCCGGCGATCCAGCCCCCGCCGCTGGAGCCACCCGTCATGTCGCAGGAGATCCGCATCGGCGGCGGGTTGCCCTGACCTGAGTCCTTGCCCTTGTAGCCGGACCGGCAGGCGAACATCTTCTCGCCGTCGAAGGGCGCCGCCTGGGGGTAGCCGATGGCCTTGTAGGTCCTGTCGCGTGGGCCGTTGAACTGGATCCCGCGGCCACCGACGGTGTCCTGGAGCGTGCGCCCGCCGACCTTCACGACGTTGGCGGCGCCGAAGTCGTGTGCCACGTCGCCGCAGTTGGATGCCGGCAGGCACCCCTCGCTCGACTGCTTCCACTCCGGCGTCGCCTGGAGCCCCCCGTTGGCCCTTGCCCACTCCCCGAAGGGCGCCTTGCCCTTGCGATAGGCGGGGACGAACTCGAAGTTGCTGGCGAAGCCCTCCTGGAGGAGGCCCGTGGATCCGTAAACGCAGTGCCCTGCGGTCCAGACCACGTTCTCCGCGGGGGCCTTGAGCGCGGTGCCGGAGCACACGTAGTCCGTGCCGCCGAGGGTGAAGAAGACCTTGCCGTGGCTGCGATTCGGCTTGCGCCGCGACTTGCGCACCGGCTTGGCGATGGTGCCTCCGCGCTTTGCGTCGGCGACGCCCGCGAGCGGACTGATCGGGACCGCGCCACGCATCCGCTCGGGTGTCCAGTAGTCGCGGACCTCGGCGGGCGTCCTCGGGTCGTGGAGCGGCGCGGCGGCGGTCGGCTGGGCCGCAATCGCGGCGAGCATGGCGGCGGCGGCGATCGTCGCGCCCACGAGCGAGCGCGAGGAGGTCGCGTTGTCCCGCACCTTCAACACCTGATTCACCCTAGGCGAGATTCGCGTCCGCCGCGCCGGTTCTCCGGCGGGTGCTTAACATGACCGCAGATGTCCGACGAAGGCGATGCCAGCCCGTTCAAGTACCACCTCGAGCTGAACCCGAAGCAGCTGAAGGTCACGCACACGGCGCTGCGCGCGCTCCGGGACGATTTCGGCCACGACGAGGCGGAGGTTCGCGCCCTGGTGGAGGAGGTGCTCGCCAAGCTGCCGGACGAGCACGCGATCCGCGCGATTCAGCTCGACCGCGAGCCGCGGGCCGCTGAGGAGATCCTCGCCGAGCCTCCAGTCGAGGCGACGCCCGCTGACCCGCCGACCGGCGAGATCCATCCGGCCGACCCGGACCCGGGCAACGAACCACCGCCCACGGTCGCCTGAGCCTCTCCGTCCAGATCGGCCTGCTGCTGGCGGTCGCGACGGCGTTCACGTCGATCGTCGGCTTCCTCTACAAGCACCGCGGCGCGGTGGAGTCGCCGCCGGTGAGCATGCGCCACCCGGTGCGGACCTCGCTCACGCTGTTCCGCTCGCGCGCATACACGCTGGGGATCCTGATCGCGATGGGCTCGTGGGGATTCCACGTCGGCGCGCTCGCGCTCGCCCCGATCTCGCTGGTGCAATCCGTGATCGCCGGCGGCCTGGTGCTGCTCACCGTCACCGCGGACCGCCTCTTCGCGCACAAGGTGACCCGGCGCGAGTGGATCGGGGTCGGCCTCGCTGCCCTGGGCCTCGCGTTCCTGGCCGCCACCCTCGATGGGAGCGCCGACGAGGCGCACTCGGACTTCGACGCGGCGACGCTCGCCCTGTGGATCGGCGCGCTCTCGGCGGCCGCATTCGGGGTGGCGGGAGCCGCCAGGGTCTCCCCCGCTCGCGGCGGAATTCTCTTCGGCGTCTCGGCGGGCCTCTTCTGGGCGGCCTCCGACACGTCCATCAAGGCGCTCAGCGACAAGCTGGGCGAGGAGTCCGCGCTCGTGATCCTCACCCACCCGCTGGCGATCGTCATCGCACTCGCCTCGTTCGCCGGACTGGTGGTCTCGGCCCGGAGCCTGCAGATCGGGAAGGCGGTCCCGGTGATCGCGGTTACCAGCGTCGCCGCGAACGTCTTCACGATCGCGGCGGGGCCGATCGTCTTCGAGGAGCCGCTGCCCGAGGACGCCCTGGGATTCACCGTCAGGCTGTTGGCGTTCGTGCTCGTGATCTCCGCAGCCGCACTCACGCCGGCGCCGGTGCACGCGGCGGAGAGCGAGGAGTTCGCCTAGCCGTTAATAGACCGGAAGCTTGTCCAGGAGCGCGTACCGGTCATCCACGCACCCGAGCAGGTCCTTGTTGTGCTTGATCATCTTGCTGCGCATGTAGACACGGACCCACTGCTTGTACATGTACAGCTCATACCGGTCGAGCATGTCCCGGATCGGCAGGTCGCGCTGGGCGATCAGGCCCGCCAGGAGCATCGCGCACTCGAAGCCCAGCGAGATCGACTGGAAGTAGGGCGAGCCGATCGCCGAGTCGCCGACCATGAACGCCGGTGAGTGGGCGAGCACGTGGTCCTGGTTCGCGCCCGTGCGCCACGGCCTGCTGGTCGCGTTGCGCGCCCTGTAGAGGTTCAGCGGGATCCGAACGACCTCGAGGTCGCCGACGATCTCGCCGTTGGTCTCCTCCGTGATCTTGCCGATGAAGCGGTCCATCGACGAAGCGGCGTCCGGGAAGTTGCCGCGCAGCCACTCCCCGTCGAACCGGGGCGGCATCGCCTCGTAGTCCTCAGCCGTGATCGTGACGATCCCGGTCACGTGGGTGACGCTGCCGTCGTAGTAGGTGCGATGGACCGCCGGGATGAACTTGTACTGGTCGTTCCCAACGTTCTTGTAGTACTTGCAGTACTCGTTGCAGTCGTACGCCTGCCCGTATAGGAACGTGATGACCAGCGCGTGCTCGAGCGGGATGTTGAGCGTGTTCGCGCCGTCGTCCCCGTCCGTGCCCGGCACCAGATGGTCGCGCAGCAGCGCCCCGCTGCCGGTGGAGTCGATCAGCACGTCATCGGGCTCGAGCATCGCGATCGCATCCTCCGCCGTCTCGACCGCCGGCCCTCGCTCCACCGCCGTCGAGTCACGCGCGTCGATCAGCTCGCTCAGCGAGCGCTCGATCGTGTTGAGGGGACAGAACCCCTGCGCCCACTCCTGAAGCAGCGCCATGAGGTCCGGGGGAATGGTCTGCCTGAAGGCGAGCCCGTCCTCGAGCTCACCCGGGTCGAATACGGCGCCCACGGTGTCCCCGTCGATGTTGTCGGCGCTGTAGCTCTCGATCGAGTCCGCCACCAGGTACGGCGCGAGCTGGACCATGCGGGTCCGCGTGTACTCGCGCCGCTTCTCGTAGAGATGCACGGAGACGCCCTCCATCGACTGGAGCAGAGCGGCGAGCAGGAGGCCGACGGGGCCCGCACCGACGATGTGCACCCGGCCCGTGGACGGCAGGGTCTCGAGCGCCATAGAACTTGATTGCGGCGCCATTCGCCTCCTTGCTTGGGCCACCCGGAAATCGACCCTAGCAGCCGCCTGTCGGAGCCCGGCGCGGGATCCTGATCAGATGTTGAAGATGCCGCGCGCCACGAGGAAGGCCCCCGCGGCGAGGAAGAGAACCACGACCACCGCGCGGCCGTGATCGATGATCAGCCGGTGAACCGTGTCGAGTGCCCTCTGGCCGGCCCGCGGAGCCATCTTCGTGGCGGCGAGAGGCAGCCACACCGGAAGCGAGGAGATCGCAACGACGATCAGGATGAGGAGGATCCGTTCGGCCCTGTCGAGATCGGCCGTGGCGATGCCCTTTGCGGCGACTACGACCAGTGCGAGGTTGGTGAAGTTCGTCGCCATCGAGACGGCTCCGAACGGGAACGCTGCGTTGGGGTGATCCACGAGCGAGAGACGATCCCTCCGCCCCCCGTCGTGGCCTTGGCGCTTGGGGCGGCGCAGCGGATGCTCTCCGACGTAGTGGGTCGCGCATCCGATGGCGAGGAGGGCGATTCCGAGCACTACGTCGAGCGTCCTGCTCAGGGTCGGCTCGGTCGGGAGCTCGATCAGGTGCCCTGCGAAGACGACCACGGTGACGATCACGAGCAGCGCCAGCACGGCGCCGAGCGCGAAGCGGTTGGCTGCTCGTCGCCCGCCGGTCCCGAGGAGGACGGTCTGCTCCGTCAACAGCATCGGACTGATCGCGCCGCCCAGGCTGAGCGGCAGCACGAGAGCGAGGGCAGCGATCACGGCCGGATCCTAGAGTGGTGCCGGCTAGGTGCCGACGGGCACTCGGCCCTGAGCAAGGGAGCAGCTAGTACCTCAGCGCGAACTTCGCGTCCTCGGACGTAATCAAGGGACGAGGCGTACGGGCCGTATGGCCCCGTGCGAGGGTCGCTTGCTGGTGCGGTTCTTGTTCGTCGTGTACGGCACCGGGCGGCCCGATCCGGGGCGTTCGTCAGCCACCGGTTAGCCCCGGCAGTGCCGTAGCTGACAGCTACGCGTGGATCTCTAGACGGCGGACCGCCTGATTGCACGACTGCCAGTGCGGTGGGATACTTTGATCGAGATGCGAATCAGGGGTAAGAACACGAACGCCAAGCTCGATCTGTTGCGCAATGTCTCGCTGTTTTCCGCCTGTAGCAAGGCCAACCTCTCGCGGATCGCTTCTCTTACCGACCAGATCACTGCCCGGAAAGGAAGGGTGCTGACCCGCCAGGGCGCGCCTGGCTGGGAGGCGTTCATCATCGTCGAGGGGAAGGCCAAGGCGAGCATGCGGGGCAGACCCAGCGTCCCGCTGGGACCGGGGGACTTCTTCGGGGAGATGTCCCTGCTGGACCGGGGGCCGCGTTCAGCCACGGTCAGCGCCGAGACGGATATGGAGCTGCTAGTCCTCGACTCTCGGAGCTTCTCGTCGCTCCTCGATGACGTCCCGGCCGTCCGCCGGAACGTAATGAAGGGAATGGCAGAACGCCTTCGCCAGGCCGAGTCGGGCGTGGCCGGCCACTAGCTGCCCTGACGGACCCGGTAAAGGCCCGGAGTCAGCGAGGTCCCTCGATCTAATTCACGGGTCCTCAGGCCCTCTCGAAGGGGCCCCCGACCAAGGGATGACTGGCAAGGTCGCCCCTCGCGCTAACGACTTTCAAGCCGTCTACGGCTGCTCCAAGCCGCCTGTCGTCGGCGCCGCGGCCGCCGCTCTGCTCTTCCCCTCGCTGCTGAGGTCGGCGCGTCTGGTCGGTCGCGGCCGCCGCGGTGCTCACGGCGGCAGTGGTCATCGCGGACGGCGGCACGAGGGCCGCGACGGCGAGCTAGGCCGGCGGCGGGGTCGGAGCCCGGCCCTAGGGGATGCTTGAGGTGCTCTCGCACCCCGGCGCCGGGGTGTCGTCCCGGTTGCCGCCACCGTTACAGTCGTCGCCGCTCCCGCCGCCGCCGTTCAGGTTGTCCTTGGCCGAGCCTCCTGAGAGGTCGTCGTTGTTGCCGCTCTGCCCTCGCAGCGAATCGCCGCCGTCCTGGCCCTTGAGCTCGTCGGTGCCGTCACCGCCGCTCAGCGTGTCGGCGCCGTCGGAGCCGACCAGTTCGTCGTCGCCGTCGCGAGCTTCGACCGTGTCGCGGCCGGCGCCGGCGTCCAGCAGGTTCGCCCGTGCGTTCCCGAGGATCGCGTCGTCGAAGTCGGTGCCGGTCACGTCCTCGACTCCTACGACCGTCTGGTCGTCGGCCAAGGAGACGACCACCCCTGTCTCGAGATCGGCCGTGATCCCGGCCGCGTTCGCCGAATAGTCGATCTCGTCCATCTCGGTGCCGCCGACGAACACGTCGTCCCCGCCGTCCGGCGTGAACACGTCGTCGCCCTCGAGCCCGCAGACGATGTCGCTGGTGGCGCCGTTCCCCGTGAGGACATCATCGGCGCTCGAGCCCGGCACGTCGCATGGCTGGGCCTCCGCGTTGCGGCCGAACTCCGACGTGGACAGCGGGTCGCCGCCGGCGGAGAGCTCTGTCGCGGTGGCGCTGATCGCGTCGCCCGCCGCACTTGCCCCGACGGTTGTCGCGAACGGCGCCAGCCCGGCCGCGTCGGTCGTGACCTCGAACGAGCCCAGGAACTCCCGCCCCTCGCCGAAGTCCTGCGGGTCGCCCGCGTCGGCGAACACCTCAACCCGGAAGTCGGAGTCGGGGGTCGAGTCGAGCTCGCCGACGACCGCGGTCTGCTCTCCGGCGGCGACGGCGACGCTGATCTCGGGGTGGTTCTGGAGGTCGTTGACGCCGGTGTCCAGGTCGGCGGCGTCGTTGAGCGTCACGGTGTCGTTGTTGAGGTCGATCCCGAGGTTCTGGTTGGAGTGGATCGAGTTGCCCAGGATGGCGTTGTCGGTGGCGTCGTCCTGCAGGGTCACGCCCTCGTCCTCGACGCTCTCGGCGATCGTGTTGCCCTCGCCTGCCCCGACGCCGCCGATCAGGTTCTCGCTGGCGAAGCCCCCGATGAAGACCCCTGAATCCGTGTTGCCCAGTGGGGTTGAGCCATCGCTGCCGAGGCCGATCGTGTTCGCCTGTACGACGTTGCCGGTGGTGGTTCCGGCCGAGTTGCCGACGATGAGGATGCCGTTCCCGCCATTGTCGGCGATCACGTTCCCGGCCCCGGGCGCGCCGATCTGGACGTCGGTGACCTCTCGCACCTCGATTCCCTCGTCGAAGTTCGAGAGCCCTGCAGTGCCGGCGAGGTCGGTCCCGATGTGGTTGCCGAGCACCTCGGTCCCGTCCGGTCCCTCGATCCTGACGGTCGCGTTGGCGACCGGCACGCCGGCGATCAGGTTGCAGTCCCCGGCGCACGGGCCCCCCGGGGTCAGTCCCGACGCGCCGCCAATCACGGTGCCCCTGACTCGATGATCATTGATCTCGATGACGTTGACGCCCGAGATCGTGTTCGCGATCAGCGCCTCACCGTCCTTGTCGGTCCCGATCAGGTTGCCGGCCACGACCGTATCGGTCGGTCCGGCCTCGCCTGCGGGCTGCGGGGCAGCGTCGTTGATGTTGACGCCGTCGGTGTTGCCGGAGATCAGGTTGCCTCGGATCTCGGTCTGATCGAACGCCCCGGTGACGGTCACGCCCGCGCCGCCGTTGGGCTCTGCGTTCTCGCCCGCCACCCGGGTCCCGATCCGGTTGCCGACCACGGCGTTGCCGCTCCCGCGCGCGAGCCCGGAGTTGAAGAACCTGACCCCGCTCGAGCCGTTGCCGGAGATGAGGTTCTGATCCTGCGCCTGGTCACCGCCGACGGTGTTCGAGGAAGCGGCGCCGACCACCTCGATGCCCTCTTGGCCGTTCGCCAAGGGCCCGTTGCCCCCCGGGGTCGTTCCGATCCGGTTGCCGGTGACGTCGTTCTGAGAGGCGTCCTCGCGGATCACGATGCCCTCGGTGCCGTTGCCGGAGATGACGTTGTCGCGGACGCGCGCTCCGCGAGTCGCGAGGTCGTCGAAGCCAAGCCGGACGCCGTCGTCGTCGTTGCCCAACCCGGAGGTGCCCGCCGGGTCGGTCCCGATGAAGCTGTCGCGGAGAACCGCGTCAACTGTGCCGGAGAGGTCGACCCCGACCTCGAAGCGGACGATGGTGAGCTCGTCGATCGTGACGTCGTCGGCGCCGACCTCGAGGCCGGTCGAAAGCGCAGGCGCCCCGACCCCGTCGAGGCGAACCTCGTTGGGCTCGGTTGAGCCGTCGATCGTGACCGCCTGGGTGATCGCGGGGAGAGCGGTGGCGCCGGGGCTGATCGTGTGCGGCCCGGCTCCGGCGATCGAGAACTGGATGACGTCCACCGTAGGCGGCGCCTGCCCCGCGACGCACTCCCCCGCCGCGGGTCCGGACGCGACGTTGTCGTTCGCGGCGTCGATTGCCTCGCGCAGGACGCAGGCGCCGTCGTTGGCGGCGGCATCGCCCACGTTGTTGACGGTGATCGTCGAGGCGAAGGCAGGGGCGGAGGTCAGAAGAAGCACCCCAGCGGCGGCGACCAGCACGATCGCCGAACGGCTGATTCCTCCCTGATTCACCGCAGATCCAAGGTAACACCGGGAGCGGGCAGGGGTGAGGTGGCCCGCCCCTCGGTGTTCAAGCCTTTGCCGCCAAGGCACTCGAACGGCCCCTCGCTCAACGCCACCAGCCGCGCCGGCCGGTGAACTCCGGCGGGGCTACGCGGGTGGTGTCCGGCCGCACGGGCCGGTGCCGCCTGCGTCCGACCCCGGTCGCGGCCATCGCTGCGAATACGTGCCTCATGTCTCCGAGCCTCCCTGGCGTTTGGGTACCTGCCCAACCTAGGCCGACCGCCCGCGAAAAGCACCGGGGAACCCCCTAGTTCGTTCACGTGACGAATGACACACACAGAATCCGTGGCCCCTCTACGGTGCGTATCGGTGCTTCATGGACGACAGGCCGAGTTGGACCGGATCCAGGGGGTCCTCGAGGAAGCGCGCCAGGGGCACGGCGGCGCGCTGTTGCTACTCGGCGAGCCCGGGATCGGGAAGACCGCGCTGCTGGCGGAGGCCCGGGCGCTGGCGGGTGACATGCGAGTGGCGAGCGCCGCCGGCTTCGAATCCGAGGCGCAGCTTCCCTTCGCGGCCCTGGGCGAGGTCGCCGAGCCGCTGCTCGACCGTCTCGCGGATCTGCCCGAGCCGCGGCGCCTGGCGCTGGGCGCGGCCCTGGCGCTGACGGCGCCGCCCGACCTCCCGGGCGACCGGTTCGCGATCTTCGCCGCTCTGCTCAGCCTGCTCCGGCGCGCGGCGGCGGAGCGCCCGCTGGTGCTCCTTCTGGATGACGCCCACTGGTTCGACCTCCCCTCGTCGGAGTGCTTCGGCTACGTCGCGCGCCGGCTCGAGGGCTCGCCGATCGCGCTGCTGGCGGCGGCGCGGCCGGGCGAGGGACGCGCTGCGCTCGAGGGCAGGATGCCGGCTGAGCTGACGCTCGGCGGCCTCGGGCACCTCGAGGCCCTGTCGGTGCTGCACGACGCCAGCGACGACCTCGCCCTGACCGTGGCCGACGAGCTCGCCGGCCTGGCTGTCGGCAACCCGCTGGCGCTGCGCGAGCTTCCGGGCACTCTCACCGAGGCGCAGCGGCGCGGCCGGGCGCCACTGGATCCACTGCCGGCGCCGACCGGCCTCCTCCGCGACGCGTTCGAGCGCCGGATCGCGGCGACCTCGCCCGACGCGCGTGCGGCGCTGCTGGTGGCGGCGGCGGCCGCCGACCGGGCGCTGGCGCCGGTGGTCGCGGCGTGCGCCGAGCTCGGCATCGACGACGGCGCTCTCCACCGCGCCGAGACCGACGCCCTGATCGAGCTGAGCCCCGACCAGCTGACCTTCGCACACCCGCTCCTGCGCGCCGTCGTCTACGACGATGCCGACGCCGCCGATCGCCGCGCTGCCCATCGCGCCCTCGCCGCCCACTCGTCGGAGGACGCCGGCGCCTGGCACCTCGCGGCGGCGGCGGTCGGGCCCGACGCCGAGGCGTCCGCTGCGCTGGAGGCCGCCGCGCGGCGCGCCACCGGCCGGGGCGCGCACGGAACGGCCGCCGACGCGCTGGAGCGCGCCGCCCAGGCCAGCGCCGACCCGGCCGCGCGCTCGATGCTCCTGCTCCAGGCCGCGGGCGCAGCCGGGCTGGGCGCGGCCTACGACCGCGCGGCGTCGCTCCTGGAACCGGTGGCCGAGATCGAGAACGCCGCGATCCGGGCGCCCGCCCGCCACCTGCTCGGGCTCGTGACCCTCGTCGGCGGCTCGCGGCCGGGCGTGGCGAACCACGCGATGCTGAGCGAGGAGGCCGAGCGTATCCGCGACGTCAACCCCAGCCTGGCCGCGATCCTCCACGCCGACGCCGGCATCACGGCGGTCGTCGCGGGCGAGTGCAACCTGGCCCTGGCCTCCGCCGAGCGCGCCGCGGAGGTGGTTCCCCCGGACGCGCGCGAGGAGATCCGGTGCCATGTCGAGGCGATGCTGGGCATGGGACTGGCGCTGCGCGGCCTGACGACCGAGGCGCGCGAGGCCTATGGCCGAGCGGCGGCGCTGCTGCCCTCGGTGCATCCGCTGTCGCCGTCGGCGCAGTCGGTCTCGTTCGCCCTGCACGCCCGGGTCTGCACCGGCCAGGAGCGCGAGCTCCGCAGCGAGGCGCTCTCGTTCGGCTCGACGGGCCGCGACGCCGGGACGGTCGGCCTGCTCCCCCACTACCTCCTGGTCGCCGCCGACGCGGCGTATCGCCTCGGCGAGTGGGACGCAGCGGCGGAGGAGTCAGGCGAGGCGGTCGCGATCGCCGACGACAGCGGCCAGCATGGCCCGCTCTCGATCGCGCTCGTGATCCGCGGCCGCCTTCACGCCGCTCGCGGCGAAGAGGCCGAGGCCCGGGCGGCGATCGAGCGGGCGCTGGAGATCGCCGACCCGCCGGGCTATCGCTCGACCGCGATGTGGGCGCGCGCCGCGCTGGGCTTCACCGAGCTGGGGCTGGGCCGTCCCGAGGCCGCGATCGCCCAGCTCGAGGCGTCGCGGGACCTGGCCGAGGCCGGCGGCCTGCGAGATCCGCTGATCGTCCCGTGGGCGCCGGACCTGGTCGAGGCCTACGCCCAGGCGGGCCGAGCCGGCGCCGCGGGGGAAACCCTGGAGCTCCTGCGCGAGCGAGCCGCGGGCAGCGGGACGGCGCTGGCGCTGGCCCTCGCCGCCCGCGCGGAGGGCCTGGTGGCCGTCGACTCCTTCCAGACCCGTTTCGACCATGCCCTCGAGCTGCACGCTGACGCCGATGCCCCGTTCGAGCGCGGCCGGACGCTATTCGCCTACGGCCTCAGGCTGCATCGCGCCCGGCGCCGCCTGGAGGCGCGCGAGCGCCTGCGCGAGGCGGCAGAGTGCTTCCGCGTCCTCGGCGCCAGGCCATGGGTCGCACGCGCACGGGCCGAGCTGCGTGCGGCCGGGGCCGTGGAACGGCGCCGCGACGCCGACCCTGATGAGCTGACCGCCCAGGAGATCCGGGTCGCCCGCGCGGTGGCGCGCGGCGCCACCAACCGCGAGGTGGGGGGTGCGCTGTTCCTGAGCCCGAAGACGATCGAGTTCCACCTGGGACGGGTCTACCGCAAGCTCGGGATCCGCTCGCGGACCGAGCTCGCGGCGCTCGTCGCCGAGGGCGCCCTGGACGAGGCGGGCGCGCCCGCGGCCTAGCGGTTCTCGACCTTGGCCGCGATGTCGGCCGCCGCCGGCTAGGGGGCCGTAAACCGCTTGTTACTGCGGCTAGTACCCCAGCGCGAACTTCGCGTCCTCGGACATCATCTCCGGGGACCACGGCGGGTCGAAGACCATCTTCGGGTGCACCTTGTCGACGCCGTCGAGGTCGCCGACGAACTCGCGCATCTGCTCGGAGACCTGGGGGCCGATCGGGCAGGCGGGGGTCGTGAGGCTGAAGGTCACGAAGACCTCGCTGCTTTCGACGTCGACGTCGTAGACGAGGCCCAGGGAGACGAAATCGAGCCCGAGCTCGGGATCGATGACCTCCTCCAGCGCCTCGTAGACCTCTTCTTCGGTGGGCATGCGAATAAGGGTAGAGGACGGCCCGCGCGTCTCGCTCGACCACCCGCACTGACCCCTGGCTACGCTTGCGGCGCGATGCTTTTCGCCGCCCTGATCCTCTTCATCGTCGTCCCGATCGCGGAGCTCTACGTGATCATCCAGGTGGGAGGCGAGATCGGCGTCCCCGCGACGATCGCGCTGCTCATCCTCGACAGCCTCCTCGGCGCCGCGCTCCTGCGCTCGCAGAGCCGGGCGGCCTGGGCCCGCTTCAACAACGCGCTGGAGGAGAGCCGGATTCCCGCGCGGGAGGTCTTCGACGGAGCGATGATCATCCTCGGTGGCGCGCTCCTGCTCACGCCCGGATTCATCACCGACATCTTCGGGCTGATCCTGCTGATCCCGCCGACCCGCGACCTCGTCCGCCGCGCGGCCATGGCGCTGGGCCTGCGCCGCGTGCCGTTCGGCCGTGCGGCGGCGGGCGCAGCCGGGGCGGCATCCCGCAGGCGCTCCGGACCTGCCCCCGGTCCCGGTGCCGCACCTCCTCCCCACCCCAGCCGCTCATACGACGTCGAGGGCACCGCGACCGAGATCGGCGAGTCCGGCGAGCTGGGCAAGGGCGGTGAGACGCGTGGCTGAGCGACTCCGCCTGGAACTCGGCCAGGGCGCCGCCGTCGAATGGGACCTCCGAGAGCTGATGCGAGCCGCCGATGCCGCCGACCCGCAGGCCGCTCCTGCCTGGGAGCTGACCGGCGAACCCGACTGGTCGGAGATCGGATCGCTCCGCTTGATCGTGGGCGCGATCGGCGAGCAGGCGCTGGCGATCGCCGTCGCCCGGCCGGCCTCAGCGCCCGATCACGGCGGGGACGGCGTGGCCGTGGCCATGATCGACGCGGACGGCGCCGAGGGTGCCGAGGAGGCGCTGCTCTCCACCGAGTACGACCCGGACGGGGCGGTCAGGCGCATCGGCATCGAGCTTTGGCTTCAGAGCGGCGCCGGCAAGCGCGTCGCCGCCGACCGCACGGGCGAGGCGGCCACCGGTGCCGCGGGCGAGCTTCGCCGGGCCGTCACCCCGCTGGCGATTCGCGTGGACGGCGAGCGCGGCCGAGGCCTGCACGAGCTGATCGGCCCCGCCTAGCCATGTCGCTCCGGTGCGTGATCTCCGACTTCGGCGGCGTGCTCACAACCCCGCTCCTGCACTCGTTCGCGGCCTTCCAGGACCAGACCGGGATTCCCGCCGAGGCGCTCGGGACGGCGATGCAGCGGATCGCCGAGGCCGATGGCGCGCATCCCCTCTACGAGCTCGAGAAGGGCAACGTCACCGAGGACGAGTTTCTCGCACGGCTGCGGAAGGAGCTCACCACCGACCTCGGTCACGAGCCCGAGATGCACGGCTTCAAGGAGATCTACTTCGAGGCTCTCAACCCCAACGAGCCGATGATCGAGCTGATGCGCCGGCTGCAGTCCTCCGGGCTGCGGATGGCCCTGCTCACGAACAACGTGCGTGAGTGGGAGCCGCTGTGGCGCGCGATGCTGCCGGTCGACGAGATCTTCGAGCTCGTGGTCGACTCGGCATTCGTCGGGATGCGAAAGCCGGACCCGGAGATCTACGAGCTCACGCTCGAGCGCCTGCGCGAGCGAGACGGGCTCGCCGACCTGTCGTTCTCCGAATGCCTCTTCGTCGACGACATCGAGGTGAACATCGACGCTGCGCGCGCCCTCGGCATGAGCGCCGTCCACTTCCGCGATAACGACCAGGCGATCCCGGAGATCGAAGCGGCGTTCGCTGGCCGCTAGCCAGGGCTACGCCAGGCCGACGTACCAGAGCCCGAACAAGACCCCGAAGAGGCCGAGAACCGGGATCAGGACCGTCCGGTACACCGGCTCGAGGACGGGCCGCGTGAGGACCCACGCGAACGCCGTCGTGCACGCCGCCATTGAGAGGATCGACATCGGGGCGAACACCCCGAGGGCGAGCGCAGCCTCGAGCTGGCCAGGCAGCGCGGCGAGCAGGAGCACGACCACCGCACCGGTGCCGGCCAGGCCGTGCAGGAGCCCAATTCCGAACGCCTGGCGGGAGGTGCGCACATGGGCGTGTGCGTGAGCCTCGCCCCTGTGCAGATGCCGGTGGCCGCCGGAGTCGTCGCTGTGTGCCCGCTCCCCGTGCGGCCCCGCGCGGTAGTCGCCGCGCGCCCATTTCCACATGACGCGAATCGCCAGGAAGAGGATCACGACCCCGACGGCCTTCTCGGCGCCCGACTCCAGCCAGACCGGCAGCTCGGACTTCAGGGCGATGAGCGGGATGCCGATCAGCAGCAGCATCGACGCGTGCCCCAGCCCCCACCACGCTCCCAGCTTCGTCGCGCGGCGCGCGTCGCCGTCGTCGGCCGCCACCAGGGAGGTGACCGCGACCAGGTGATCCGGGTCGGAGGCGTGCCGCAGGCCGAGCACGAAGGCGATCCCCAGCGCGACCAGGAGGGGAGCCCCCTCGAACAGGCCGGTAAGCCAGGCGTCGAGGTCCTCGACGGGCTTGAAAAGAAACTCGAAGTCGAGTGCTGCGACGTTCATCTGGTCCCGTCTTTCCGCGCGGGCGCCGCCGCGTTGTTGCCGTTTTCAAGGGAGACCTCCTGCGCCCTGGCGCAGCGGGAGCAGAGGCCGACGATGGGGAAGTGAGTGAAGGTGGCTTCGAATCCGAGGCCCTCGCGGATCGCATCGCGGGCCGGATCGAGCTCGGCGGAGGCGACCGCGCTGCGAGCGCCGCAGTCGTCGCAGAGCAGGTACGCGGGCGCCACCTCAGTCGCCAGCGCGTAGAGCCCGGGGCCGTGCCCGAGGTGGACGTGGCGGACCAGCCCGATCGACTCGAAGGTCTCGAGGTTGCGGTAGACGGAGCCCGGGTCGAACTTCGGGACCCGCCCGCCAAGCCCCGCCGCGATCTCCTCAGCGCTCACCGGCCCATCGACGGCGAAAAGCGCGTCGATCAGATGCCGTCGGGCCGCGGTGAGCCGCAGGCCGCGGGCTCGGAGCGCGGCGGCAGCCTCTCCCGGGTTTCGGGCATCGAGGGCCGGAACTGAGTGCGAATGGCTCATGCTGCGAGTGCTTGCCTATTGCAAGTTACTCACAACTACTACGAGGCGCGCCCCCGGTCGAAGGCGAACGGGCTAGCGCGCGCTGAGAAGCGCGGCCACCCGCCGCGCTTCCGAGGCCTCTACGGGGCTGAAGCGCGGGTTGATCGCCAGTGCCTCCCCCAACCAGCGGCTGGCAAGGTCTTCTCGCCCGGCACCCAGCGCCACGAGTCCCGAGTGATAGAGCACCAGTGGCTCGCCGCGGCCCAGCCTCGCCGCGGTACGAGCGAACGGAAGCCCGGAGAGCGAATCCCCGCCGCGGTGGTGCGCCCAGGCGAGGGCCTCCGCCGACTTCACCCCGGGCGCCTCGCGCCACGCGACCCGAGCGCCCTCGAGCGCGCGGGCAATGCTGCCGTGATCCGCCTCGAGGATGGCCAACTCTTGGTTGATCTCAACGGGATCGCCCCGCGCGATCACGATCGCGTCGTCGTAGGCGCGGCGCGCGGCTCCCTCACGGCCGGCAGCACTCAAAGCATCCGCAAGACCAGTGGCGTTCTCGGCGTTCGGCAGGCCGGCAAGGGCCTCGCGGTATCCGGCGATCGCCTCCCCAATCTCGCCTCGATCCAAGGCGACCCGGGCGTTGCCGGCGATCGCGGGGGCATACCCCGGATCGATTGACAGCGCAGTATTGAACGCACGCTCGGCCGCCCCAGTGCGGCCCCTCAGGACCTCGAGTTTCCCGAGGAGGTGCTGCACGTACGCGGCCCCCTCGACGCTGCCTCCCCCGGCAGAGACCGCCAAGCGCATGGCTGCTACGGCGCCGTCGAGGTCGCCGTTCAGCTCACGGAAGTAGGAGACGCGCGAGTACGCGGCGAGGGTGGGCTTGAGGCTCACCATGCGCTCCAAGGTGCGTGCAGCCCCGTCGTACCGGCCCGTTTCGATCTGGGCGTCAGCGATGATGGCGTATGGACGCACGAGGCCTGGCTCGAGCTCATGCGCACGACGCCCCAGCTCCAGACCCCTCGGGAACTCGTGCCCCGCGAGAGCCAAGGTGCCCTGGCCGATCGCGGCTACGACGCTCTCTGGGTCACGCCTCTCCACGGCGGTGAACGCCCCTTCGGCGCGCTCGAGGAAGGCGGAGTCGGCGCTCTCCCGCGCCGCCTGCAGGTAGGTGTCACCCAACGCCGCGTAGGCCGACGCAGAGTCGGGCTCGGCCCGGATCGCGCTCTCGAGCGAAGTTATCGCGCTGGCCGTGGCGGGGGCCACCGCGTCGGTCGAGACCGCCGGTCCAAGGGCGGAGACTGGATCGGTCTCGGGTTCGCGGTTGACGAGGGCGAGCACGGCCAACACGGCGGCAAACGTGACCAGCGGCGCCAGCCAGCGCAGGCTGGCCACATTGAAGCTCGGAAGTACGTTGCTCATATCGCCTCGCTCAGTTTCGGTGGCGGGCGGGCCGGGTGGGGCGCCGCCGAAGCGGCGCCCCACCCTCCCGATCGCGTTCCTTGCCTACGGACCGCCCGGCGGGACCGGGGGGTGGCTCGGCTCGACCCTCTGCGAGGGGTTCGAGTCGAAACCGGACTCCGGCGTCGCCAGATACGGGAACGAGGACAGGAACGGGGTGTCGTTCACGTCCACCCCGTCGCCCAGCGGGACCGGGTTCGGCGGGTCCGCCAGGATCCCGGCGACGACCTGGAGGTCGATGTCGACCACGTCGTCGATCGGGCGCCTGCCGTTCGGGTAGCCGGCGTTGTCGCCGCCGATCACGCCGAAGCGGCTGGGGGTCATGCTCGGCGCGACACCCAGGTTCAGCTTCAGGGTGTCGACCGGCGTGCCTGCGTTGGGGCCCGAGTGCCTGTTCAGGCCCGGAACGCCCTGCAGGACCGCACTGACGATGTCGGAGCGGTCCGTTGTGGGCGCGCCGACCCCGAACAATGCGTTCAGCACCGCCGCCAGCTCCGGCTCCACGACGTACTGGCCGTACAGCTCAGCGTCGCGGTCGGGCGTCGTGCGGTTGAACTGGTCCTTGGCACCGAGCGGGATGATCACCTCGTTGACGAGGGGATTACCCAGGCGCGAGACCTGGACCCACTTGTTCTTCTTGCCGTTGACCGTGCCGGTGGAGCCACCGTCGTAATCGGCGTTCTGGACCTCCAGCTTGCGGCGGTCCGTGGTTGACCAAACACCGACGACCGCGTTTGCGGCGTCCATGTCGGCGACGGGCTGTCCGTCCTTGGTCACCTGCGCCTCGGGGATCTGCATGACGACCGACGACGTCGAGTAGCCGGAGAAGTCGTCCTTCCCCTCACCCTCGTTGCCGGTGCCCTCGCGGACGTTGATCGCGTCGAACGCAGCGCCGAGATCCACGAAGAACGGCTCCTCGCGCTGGCCGGCGAACACCTTGCCGCCGCCGGGCAGAGTCTCGATCGCCCCGGGTACGAAGTCGCCCTCGTAGTCGGGGAACGTCTTCGGCCCGATGTTGGGGGGCGCGACGTCCAGATCCGAGGCAATCACCTCGGTGTCTTTGAGGTCGCCGTTGTTCTTGTACTCCTCGCGCGTCACGTCGTAGGTCTGCGAGAGGTTGAGGCCCTCATACGTGGTCGTGCCCGGGCCCGCGTTCAGGAACGAGTCGCCATTGGCGATGTTCGTGTCGAACGTGTACCGGTACTTGATGTCGGCAACACCGTCTCCGTCGTTGTCGAAGTTGATGTAGTACCGCGCTCTGTCGTCGAACCGGAAGAAGTTCGGGCCGTTGGCCGGAACCTGTCCCGGAATCCAGTTCGAGGCCACGGTGATCGCGTTCGGGGCGTCAGCCGCCGTCCACGCGTACACGTCCGTGTTGTCGGCCGCGGGGTCCAACATGATGTTGGGCGCCTCGCGGTGCGACGAGCTGAATCCGATCGGGACCGCGATGGCGGAGGCCGTGAGTACGGCGAGCACCACCCCGGTCCGTTTCGAGAGGTTTGGTCTGCGCATCCCGTCCTCCTATGACGAGTTGTGTCGGCGGCAAGGCGGAATGAGACCCAATGACCGGGCGCTCCTTCGCCCGCTATGCCCTTGTACCCATCAGAAACGAAGGCGTGAAACGATCGGATCAACGCCCCGTTGCGTAGGGACAACCGATGAACAGAACGCCCGCCACAATCGCCCTCGTCCTGGTCCTCGTGCTCGCCGGTTGCGGCGGTGATGACTCCAGTGAGGAGACCACCGGCGTCTCGCTGAAACCGGTCGCCGAGACCTCGGTGAAGGTCGGGGGCACCCCCGTCGCCCTCACCGTCGGGGAGGGAGGCGTGTGGGTCGCCGACAACTCTGGATCGAAGCTCGTTCAGGTTTCGGAGGGCAACGGGACCGAGTTCCGGCCCGGCCCCAGCTTCAAGGTCTCCCCCGGCCCTCTGGCGGTCGCCGCGGGCGAGGGCGCGGTGTGGGCCGCCAGCGGGGACGGCACGATCACCCGCCTCGACCCCCTCGGAGGCGAGCTGACCGCGGCCTCCGAGCGCGTCTCGCAGCCCGGAGGCATCGCCGTCGGGGAGGGCGCCGTGTGGGTCACGAGCGCGGACCGTGGCGTCGTCGCCCGCTTCGACTCCCAGACCGGCGAGGCGATCGACCAGATCGAGGTCGGAGCCCTCCCCGCGGACGTGGCCATCGGCGACGGGGCCGCGTGGGTCGCGAACACCAACGACGGCACCGTCACCCGCATCGATGCCGCGACCGGCGAGGCTGACGAGCCGATCGAGGTCGCCTCTCAGCAGGTTCTGGCACTGGCCTTCGGCGAGGGCGGCGTCTGGGTCGCAGGCACCGACGACGAGCGGGCCGAGGCGATCGAGGTCTCAGCGGATCGACCCGAGAGACCGAGCGAGGTCGACGAAGGCGCGACGGAGATCGACGCCGGCATCCCGGTCGACCTCGCCGCCGGCGAGGGCGGCGTCTGGGCGACCCTGGTGGGCGGCTCGGCGCTCCCCGGCTCGGAGCAGAGCGGCAGACTCGCGGTCCTCGACCCGGCCACCGGCGACCTCGAGGGCGAGCCGATCGAGGTCGGAGACCGCCCGAGCGCGGTGGCGACGGGCGACGGCTACGTGTGGGTCGCGAACACGGACGGAACCCTCACGCAGGTCGACCCCGGCGCGGAGACGGCGCCGGCGGAAGAGCCGGCGCCCTCGGCGGGCGGGTACTAGTTGTCGCTGCCGGCGCGGTCCCAGATGTAGAGCTCGACCGCCTCGACGGCGAGCTCCATCTGGCGGGCGGGTGAGAGCCAGTCGAGGACGGTGTCGAGAGCGACCTCCTCGGTGACGCCGCGGTCGACCGCCTCCTCGCCGCGGAACCCTGCGGCGAGCTTCAGCGCCTCGCGCCGGTTCTCGCCGAGCGAGACGAACGCGCCCATCAGGAAGTCGCGATTGGGCACGGGGTGTCCCACGTTGAGCGAGGCGTGCCAGGCGGCGAGCATCGAGATGTCGTGCTCGTCGAGCTCGGCGATCGCTCGGGCGTAGTGGGCCTCGAGCTCGTCGTCGGGGATCTCGTCGACCCAGGCACGGACGGCCTCCCCGAGGAGCTGGCGGCGCGCCTCACGCCCGACGGAGTCGGCGATCGCACGGATGGCATCGGCGGGGTCGATGAAGCAGAGGGACATGGCCGCGAAGATAGACCCGCCGTGGGACGGAACCCCGGGGGGTGAATCCTCGCTCGCAGCGGCATCTCCACAGGCGTCAGATGGCGCGCCGAGACGCGACCTATGCTCGTACCGATGTCCACGCCCGTGCCCGCATGCCGATTCGCCTGATCGTCGGTCCCCCGAACTCGGGCCGCGCCGGCGAGATGCGGCGCCGCCTGCTCGAGCGGGCGAGCGAAGAGCCCGTGCTGGTGGTCCCCACGGGCGACGATGCCGCTTGGTTCGAGCGGGAGCTGTGCGCGGACGGCGCGCCGTCCCTGGGGATCTCGATTCGTACCTTCGGCTGGCTCTTCCGCGATCTCGCGGCATCGTTCGCGCTCGACACCGGGCCGCTGCTCACGGCGCCCGAGCGCCTCGCCCTCATCCGGGCCGCAGTGGCGACCACCCCGCTCCGGCGCCTGGCCCGCTCGTCGGGTCGCGCGGGCTTCGCGCCCGCCCTGGACGTCCTGGTCGAGGAGCTGCAGTCGGCCCTGATCTCCCCCTCCGATCTGGCCGCTCGGGCGGAGGAACTGGATGACGGCTCCCACGAGGCGGAGCTGGTCGCGCTCTACACCTCGTACTCGGACCTTCGGGAGCAATCGGGGCGGACCGATCGCGGGGCCCTCGCTGCCGCCGTGCTGGCGGCGCTGCGGGGCGGATCCGAGCAGCCCGCCCGCCCGGTCTTCGTCTACGGCTTCGACGACCTGACGCTGATCCAGCGGGAGCTCCTCGCCGAGCTGGCCAGGACGGCCGACGTAACGATGGCCCTGAACTACGCGGACCGTCGCTCGCTGGCCGCGCGCGCCACCCTCGTCGGTGAGCTGCGGGAGGAACTGGGCGCCGAGATCGAGGCCACGCTGGAGTCCGAACCCGCCTACACACCGCACGCGTCCCTGCGGCACCTGGACGCCTCGCTCTTCGAGCCCGACCCCGGGACGGTGCCGATCGACGACGGCGTCGCGCTCCTGGAGTGCGCCGGCGAGCGCGGCGAGGCGGAGGCGATCGGCCTTGAGATCGCCCGGCTTCTCGCAGAGGGCGTCGAGCCAGGCGACATCGCGGTCGTGACCCGCAACCCGTCCGGGTCAGGCCACGTGCTGGCGCAGGTCCTGGGCGGCTACGGCGTGCCGGTTGCCCTCGAAGCGCATGCGCCCGTGGACCGCACCGCGGTGGGGCGGGCGCTGGTCTCGCTGTGCCGCGCCGCCGGCCGCGACGGGACCGCCGAGGACCTCCTCGCCCACCTGCGCTCCGACCCCGCCTTCCGCTCCGGGGCCGCCGACCGCGTGGAGGAGCGCATCCGCCGCGGCGAGGTCACCAGCGCCGGCGACGTGTACGCGAACTGGGAGCACCCGCCGCGGCACCTCGCCCGGGTGCGCGGCGCCCCTGGCGACGCCGACCGGCTGCGGGTGCTCGCCGCCGCCGCGCGCGACCTCGCCGAGTCGGCACACCGCGAGCAGGCGCCGTTGGCGGCGCCATCGGTCGGTGGCGGCGCCGACATGCTGCACCCGATCGAGCTGCGCGCCGCCGTTGTCGCCGCCGAGCTGCTGAACGAGCTCGCGACGCTGGGCGAGCTGCCGGGCTGCCCCCAGCCAGGCCTCGCCGACGCGATCGAGGCGCTGGAGGGAGCCACGGTGCCCACCTGGCGCGGCCCGACGGACGGGCGCGTGCGGATCCTGAGCCCGTACCGGCTTCGGGCCGGCCGGGCCCGCTACCTGTTCTGCGCGGCCATGGGCGACGGCGAGTTCCCCGCCGCGGCCCCGCCCGACCCGCTGCTTGGCGACGACCGCCGCCGGGCGCTGGGCATCCCGGCGCTCGTGCGGCGCGAGCAGGCCGACGAGGAGCGCTACCTCTTCCATTCCTGTGTCTCCCGGCCCACCGAGCGCCTCTACCTCTCCTGGCGGAGCTGCAACGACGAGGGAACCGCGCTCGCGCGCTCGCCGTTCATCGACGAGGTCCTCGACCTGCTGGGCGACGAGCCGGAGGCGACCGAGCGGGCGCTCAAGCGCACGCGCGGCCTGGAGGACGTGGTCCCCGCTCCGGCCGAGGCACCCAGCGAGCGCGAGCTCACACGTGCGCTGGCGGCCAGGGGCACCCGCGCCGACCGCGCCGCGGCGCTCGACGCCATCGGGGTGAGCGGCCCCACGCGTGAGTCGGTGCTCGCCTCGCTGCAGGCACACGCGTCCGAGATCCCCCTCCCCGGCCCGCTGCGCGTGCCGGCGGTGCTCGAGGCGCTGCAGGAGCGCCGGGTGCTGAGCGCCGGCCAGCTCGAGCGGTGGCTGGCGTGTCCGTACATGTGGTTCGTCGAGCACGAGCTGAAGCCCGCACCGCCTGGAGCCGGAGAGCGATCCGCTCTGGCTCGGCGGCGTGATCCACTCCGCGCTGGAGCGGCTCTACCGGGAGCGCCCGGGTGCGGACGCAATCCCCAGGCCGGACGACGTGGGTCGCTGGATCGGCCGCTTCGAGGAACTCCTGGACGAGGAGGTGGGTGAGGCGCGCCTCGGGCCGGAGCGGGTGGCTCTGGTGGGCCGAATGCGAGAGCAGGTGGGCCGCTTCCTCACCGGCGAGTCCGAGTCGGAGACCGAGCTTCGCCCGCGCGATGAGCTCCTCGAGCGTGCCTTCGGCATGGAGGACGAGGAGGGCTCGGCGGCGGGCGTCGACATGGGCGAGTTCACGCTGCGCGGCAAGATCGACCGCATCGACCTCGCCCCGGACGGCAGCGGCGCCGTGGTCCGCGACTACAAGTCGGGGCGGGAGGTGCCCGGCATCGCGAAGTTCGGCGACAAGGGAACGCTGCAGATCCAGCTCTACATGCTGGTCGCGCGCGACATCCTGGGACTGGACGTCATCGGCGGCCTGTATCAGCCGCTGGGAGCCGTGAAGAAGGGCGATCGCAAGCCGCGCGGCGTGGTGGTGAAGGGCGACGAGCGCCTGGACGGCCTCGACCTCGTGCGCGGGGACCGCCAGGAGAGGGATGAGTTCGACGACGCGATCACCGGCGCGCGGGAGCTCGCGATCACGAAGGGCGCGGAGTTGCGCGCGGGCCTGATCGACCGCAAGCCGCTGGGCGGCAAGTGCTCGAAGTACTGCACGTTCCAGCCGATCTGCCGGCTCGAACGAGCCCTCGGCCTGCCGGACGAGGGCAACGGGGACGACTGATGAGCGTCCCGGAGCCCACCCCGGAGCAGCGGGCCGCGATCGAATCGCGCGACCGGGATGTCTTCCTGGAGGCCGGCGCTGGCACCGGCAAGACGAGGGTCCTTGTGGAGCGCTACTGCGAGGCCGTCTGCGCCGACGAGGTGGAGGTCGACTCGATCCTCGCGTTCACCTTCACCGAACGCGCCGCTGCGGAGCTGCGGGGCCGGATCCGCCGGACCCTCATGGAGCGCGCCCAGGCGGCGCGCGCGGCCGGCGACAAGCACCGCGCGGCAGAGCTGGGCGATCACGCGCGCGCCACCGAGCGGGCCTGGGTGACGACGATCCACGGCTTCTGCCGCCGCCTGCTGGCCGCGCACCCCGTGGCGGCTGGACTCGACCCCCGCTTCCGGGTGCTCGACGAGGCCGAGGCCGGCCGGATGCGCGAGCGCGCGTTCACGGCCACGCTCGCCGAGCTGATGGAGCACGGCGGCCCCGACGTGGTGCGCACGGCGGCCGCCTACCGGCCCTACCGCCTCGGTGACATGACGCTCAGCGCCCACGCTCGCCTGCGCAGCCAGGGGATGGAGACGCCCAGGCTGCCGGCCGTGGCCGACGCCGTGCGATCGCACGAAGGCGAGGGCGAGGCCGAGCCGCTCTCCCCCGCGGAGCTCGAGGCGGCCGGCATCGCCCGCACCACCTTGGAGGCATTGCTGGAGGGTTTCACCGAGCGCTACGAGCAGCTCAAGTCCGACCGCTCGGGCCTTGACTTCGCCGACCTCGAGCTTCGGGCGCTCTCCCTCTTGCGCAGCTCGGCGACGGTGCGCGAGACCTGGCGCGAGCGGTTCGCCCACGTTCTCGTCGACGAGTTCCAGGACACCAACCGGGTCCAGCTGGGCCTGATCGAGGAGCTGCGCGGCCCGGATACGCAGGCTGTTCTGCGTCGGCGACGAGCACCAGTCGATCTACCGGTTCCGCAACGCCGACCTGCAGGTCTTCCGCGCCCGCCGCGCGGAGGCCCAGGCCGATCCCGGCACGGAGGTGCTCGCGCTGCGCGGCAACTTCCGCTCCCGGCCGGCACCGCTGGCCGCGGCCAACGCGGCGGGCGACGTGCTGCTCGACGAATTCCCCGGACTCACCTGGGGCCGCCCGACTCCCGAGGAGGGCGATCCCGCCGGCTCCGTCGAGCTGCTCCTCACGCAGGACGAGCGGGCGAAGGACGCGGCGAAGTGGAAGAGCGACGAGATCGAGCTCGAGCCGCCTCCGTCCGAGGGCACGCCCTCGATCGTCGCCGAGGCGCGGTTCCTGGCCCAGCGGCTGCGCGGGATGGTGGACGCCGGCGAGGCGGAGCGCGGGGAGATCGTCGTCCTGCTGCGGGCGTTCACCCACGTCGACGCCTACGAGGAAGCGCTCGCCCGGGCGGGGCTCGACCCGTACGTCGTGGGCGGGCGCGGCTACTGGTCCCAGCAGCAGGTCGAGGATCTCGTGCGCCTGCTGGGCTGCATCTCCAACCCCCTCGACGACGAGCTGCTCTTCGGCGCCCTGGCCTCGCCCGCGGCCCGGGTCAGCCCCGATGCCCTGTGGCTGCTGCGCCAGGCGGCTCGCTCCAAGCAGCACGTCTGGCCGCTCGTTGAATGGCGCTACGGCGGCGCGGAGCGAGAGCCCTTCAAGCCGGAGCTGGAGTGGCTGGAGCACGTTCCAGACGAGGACGCCGAGCGCCTGAAGCGGTTCTGCTCGATCCTGGCGCCGCTGCGGGCGGAGGCGCCGCTGCTGGGACTCGAGGAGCTGATCGAGCGGGCGATGACGGCCTTCGGCTACGACCTCGCGCTCCTCTCGCGTCCCGGGGGGCGCGGGCGGATGGCGAACGTGCGCAAGCTGATGCGCCTGGCGCGCGAGTTCGAGCGCCACGAGGGCCGCGACCTGGCCGCGTTCCTGCTGGCCGCGGCGGCGTCGGCGCGACGCGACGAGCGCGAGGGGATGGCACCGGTCCGGGCGGAGGATCACGACGGGGTTCGCGTGATGACGATCCACGCCGCCAAGGGGCTCGAGTTCCCGGTCGTTGCCGTTCCCGGCCTCGGTTCACCGCTGAAGGGCGGGCACTCCTGGAACGACATCGTCATCGGCCCGGTACCCGATGACGAGGGCCGCCCGCAGCGCTTCGGCATGCGCCTGGCCTTCCCGAGCGCGGAGTCGTTCGGCCTGTGGGAGCTCTCGCCCCTGAACCGCGAGGAGGCCGAGTCGGAGGCGGAGGAGGGCTGCCGCCTCGTCTACGTGGCGGCGACCCGCGCGGAGGACCGCCTGATCCTCTCGGGGACGTTCAAGGAGGCCCATCTCGGCGAGCCGGGCGGGTCGGCGAGCGAGTCGGCGCTCCAGCGGCTGCTCCCCCACCTGGTCGAGCGCGGCTGGGAGGGCGGTGACGCCGTGATCGAGCTTCCGGCGCCGGCCCGGGCCGAGGGCACGGGAGCGGCCGAGCCGGCGGTCGAGACGCTGCCGCTCCGTGTGAGCGTGAGCCGCCCCAGCCCGGAGCGCGCGGCCGAGCTTCGTGAGGTCATCCCTCCCCCGCCGGCGCCCCCGCCCGATGACGCCGGGGGGCCGCCCCCGCTCACCCGGGAACGCCCGCGCGAGGTGCCGGTCGGCCATCTCTCCTACTCGGCGCTCGCGGAGTACGAACGCTGCGGCTACCGCTTCTATCTCGAGCGGCTGCTTGGGGTGCGCTCGTCCGGTGCGGCCGCGGTGTCCGTGGAGGCGGGCGAGGAGCCGGCGCCGGAGGCTCAGGACCAGCTGGTCGATCCCGAATCGGAGGGCCTCGGGGCAAGCCACCCGGCCCGCGACCGCGCGCTCGCCCTCGGCAACGCGACGCATGCGGCGCTGGAGCGGGCGATCAAGGAGGGCTGGGATTCCGCCGAGGAGGAGGTCGTCGACGCCCTGCTCGCGGCGGAGGGCCTCGATGAGGATGCCGATGCCCGCGCCCAGGTGCTGGAGGGAGTGGCCGCATGGCTCTCCTGCGAGCTGAGGGGCGAGCTCGCGGGATGGACGCTCCGCCCCGAGGTGCCATTCGTGATCGGCGTCGGGGGCACGGTCATCCGCGGGCAGATCGACCTCCTCGCCGAGGGACCAGGCGGCGAGCGAACGGTCGTGGACTTCAAGACGGACGCGCTCCGGGGCCGGGCGCCCGAGGCACTCGCCGGCCGCTACGCGGCGCAGCGCGAGGTCTATGCGCTGGCTGCGGCGGGCGCGGACGGGGCGCCCGTGCGCGCCGTGCACCTGTTCCTCGAGAACGCGGGGGAGCCCGTGGCCGAGGAGTTCGCGACCGCCGGCCTGGACGCGGCTCGCGAGCGCCTGGAGGCGATGATCGCCGACATCCGCGGCGGCCGGTTCGAGCCCACCGAGGAGCCGACGTCGGCGGTCTGCTTCGGATGCCCGGCGGCGGCGCGCCTCTGCCCGCACCCGGCCTGGCGCCCGCCGGCGTTGCGCCCGGACCCGGCCGAGCCGGAGGAGGAGGGCGACGAGGAGCCGGTGGCCGCCGCCACGCCGGACCAGGGCCCACCGGCCCAGGGAAAGCTCTTCGATTGAGCCTCATGGTCTTCGGCTACGGGTCGCTGGCGAGTCCCACGAGCGCGGCCCTCAGCCTCGGGCGCCCGGTGGAGTTCGCCGCCGTGGTGCGCCTCGCCGGATGGCGCCGGCGGTGGACCGTCTACCGCGACAACGTCGCGAGCGAGAAGACGTTCGCCCTCCCGGACGGCAGCGTCCCGCCCCACGTGGTCGGCCTCAACATCGAGCGCGATGCAGAGTGCGTGGGCGCGAACGGGGTGCTGATCGAGATCACCGAGGCGGAGGCCGAGCGCCTCGACCTGCGGGAGATGCGCTACGACCGGATCGACGTGACCGCCGCGGTCGGGTCGGCGGGCACGGAGCGGATCATCGCGTACACCGCAAAGCCCGCGCACCACGCCTCGCAGCCGCCACCCGGGGCGATCGTGATCGCCGAGTACGTGCGCACGGTGGAGGCGGCGTTCACCGAGCTGGGCCCGGGCGAGCTCGACGCCTATCGGGCGACGAGCGACCAGCCGCCGGTCGAACCCTCGGAGGTCCAGCTCGTGGCGGACCAGATCCCGCCCGGCAACCCTCGGGGCTGGTGAGTCAGCTGGCTTTCCACTCCCGCGCCCAGTCGCGCAGGGCATGGAGGGCGGGAGTTAGGGCCTGCCCCTTCGCGCTCAGGGCGTAGGAGACACGGGCCGGGGCGCCGGGGTGCACCGAGCGCTCCACCAGGCCCTCTGCCTCCAGCTCCCGCAGACGCGTCGAGAGGAGGCGGTCGGAGATCCCGGGAATGGCGGCGACAAGGTCGGCGAAGTAGAGCGGCTCGTCCCCGAGCGCCCAGAGGATCGCCCCTGTCCACCGGCGCCCGATGAGCTCGATCGCCGCGTGGAAATCGGGACAGACCTGCTCCGGCCTGCCGGCCGCCCGTGGCTGGGGCGCCGTGGCTTGCATCGCTCTCTCCACCTGCCACGAGACTAACGAAGCCCCCAGACCGGGACCGGAATCCGTCTAGGCCGCGCAGGCGCCGGTGCCCTTCGGAGCGAGCTCGCCGGCGAGCGCCTGAGCGGTGACCGGGTTGGGCACCCCCAGGCCGCCGGGCGGCCCCTCGCGCTCCTCGGAGCCGAAGACCGTCGTCAGGACCTCCCCGTCACCGCTCACCACGGGACCTCCCGAGTTCCCGCTTCGCACGTCGGCGCGGAAGGCGCTCATCTCGCGCTGGACCGGCCCCCGGCCGTAGGAGTCCTGGCTGGTCACCTCGCCGGTCGTGCCGAAGCGGGCGGGCGTGATCGTGAACGGCCCGTTCTCCGGATAGCCCAGTACGGCGCCCGAGGTGCCGCTGCGGGGATCGGAGACCATGTCCAACGGCCGCAGGCCGAGCCCGGGCACGCTGAGGATCGCGAGGTCGTTGCGGGGGTCGTAGTGGACGGCTCCCGCCTCCAGCTCGGGTGCCCCGGCCTGCGGGGTGACCGTGGTGTCGTCCTGGCCGGCGACGACGTGCGCGTTGGTGGCCACCAGATCCGGGCCGACGACCCAGCCGGAGCCGGAGACCCCGAGGCCGCAGGCGCTGCCCAGGACGCGGACCACCGACTCGCCCGCCCGCCTGACCTCGGGATCGGACGCGATCTTCGCGTCGGGGGCCTCGACATCGGACTCGGGTCCTTCGAGCGAGGGCGAGGGGTCGATGCGCCGCAGCACGTTCAACAGCGGCCCGGACGGCGGCAGCGTGTCGTTGAGCACTCCCAGGATGGCCGAGCGCTGCACGGCCTCGCGGAGCTTCACCGAGTTCGAGCCCGGAGCGTGCAGGGCGACTGCCCCGAAAGCCCAGGTGAGCAGCAGCGCCAGCGCACCCAGGAGCAGGGCGCCACCCAGGCCGTCCACGGCCCCGGCGCGCTCACCCAGCCCGGCACGCTCACGCAGCACCGACGCAACGCCCTCCAGCGCGATCGCGAAGACCGCCCCCAGCAGCAGGCCGCAGGCCACGGTGATCAGGGGTGCGTAGGCGGACTCGGAGCCGTCAGCCAGGAGCGCCGGCCCAAGCCTGCCCCCGATCGCTGCGCCCGCGACGAAGCCCGCCAGAGGCAGGGCACTGCGGATCAGGCCGCGCTCAAAGCCGATCGCGGCCAGCGCGACCACGAACACTGCGATTACTGCGTCGATGATCGTCATTTGCAGGGGCCGTTCGGCCGACCTCGTAGATTTTCCAGCATGACGAGCAGCCAAGATGCCCAGAGACGGCGGCGGCTGGTCACCCGGGCGCTCCCCATCGCCGTGCTGGGGTTCCTCGCATTCGCCGGCGGAATCGTGATCGGGGCCCAGAATGAGCTCGAGGCTGCCGAGCGGTTCGTGCAGGCCTGGGAGCAGGACGACTACGAGGCGATGCACGCCGAGCTGACCCCCGAGGCCCGGGAGGCGACCCCGCTCGAGGACTTCATGGCCGCCTACGACGACGCGGCGGAGGCAGCCACGATCGACTCCATCTCGTCGAGCGAGCTCGAGAAGGGGGCGACCGAGGAGGGCGATGACGCGGCGATCGCGCCGGTCACCGCCAAGACCCACGCCTGGGGCGAGGTGGGTGGCGAAGTGGCGCTGCCCCTGGACGGCGGGCTGATCGCCTGGGAGCCCAACATGGTCTTTCCCGGATTGGCCGCAGGGGAGGGACTCGCACGGCAGACGCGGGCTCCACCGCGCGCCGACATCGTTGCCGCGGACGGCACGCCTCTGGCGGAGGGTCCTGCCGCGGGCCGATCCTCGCCGCTCGGTCTCTCCGCCTCAGCCGTGGCCGGCTCCATGGACACAGCGCGCGGCGAGGTGGACGCGAAGCTCCAGGCCGAGGGCTTCCCGCCTCGGTCTCTCACTGGCTCCAGTGGGCTGGAGCTCGCCTTCAACGACCGTCTCGACGGTCAGCCGGGGGGACGCCTCGTCGCCGTGCCGGAGGGCGAGGACGATCCCGCGCTGGGACGCGAGCTCGCCGCCAGCGAGCCGGTGCCGGGCGAGCCGGTCAAGACCACACTCGACCCCGACCTCCAGGAGGCGGCCGTCACCGCGTTGGGCGAGCAGTTCGGCGGGGTCGCCGCCATCGACGCCAAGGACGGCTCCGTGAAGGCCCTCGCCGGCGTCGCGTTCTCGGCCCCGCAGCCGCCCGGCTCGACCTTCAAGATCATCACCACGTCGGCCGCGCTCGAGGACGGCAAGGTCAGCACCAGCGACGACTTCCCGATCGAGACGGCCGCGGTCATCGAGGGCCGTGAGGTCGCGAACGCGCACGACGAGCCGTGCGGCGGCACCTTCTCGCAATCCTTCGCCAAGTCCTGCAACAGCGTCTTCGCCCCGCTGGGCGTGGAGGTGGGCGGGGAGCGGCTGGTCGAGGAGGCCGAGCAGTACGGCTTCAACGCCCGCCCGGCGCTGTACAACGACGCGGCGACCAAGGCTGTGAGGCCGCCAAGGAGCACGATCCCGAGCGCGGATGAGATCGGCGGTGATCTCGACGTCGGCGTGAGCGCGATCGGGCAGGGACAGGTGCTGGCAACGCCGCTCCAGCTCGCCTCCGTGGCGCAGGCGGTCGCGAGCGGCGGCACCCGCAGCCCGACGCCGATCACTCAGGATCCGGAGTTCAAGCCCGACGACAAGCCGGTGCAGGTCATGGACGCCGAGACCGCCAAGACCCTGCGCGAGCTGATGATCGGGGTCGTGGAGGAGGGCACCGGAATCGCGGCGGACCTTCCGAACGTCCAGGTCGCCGGAAAGACGGGCACGGCGGAGCTCGGGTCCCCGGTGCCGACGACAGGCGACGAGGAGCCGGGCGCCGAGCCCGAGCAGGAGGTGGACGCCTGGTTCACGGCGTTCGCGCCCGCCACCGACCCCCAGCTCGCCGTCGCGGCGATGGTCGTGGAGGCGGACGGCGATGGGGGCACGGTGGCGGCCCCGATCGTCCGCGCGGTGATGGACGAGGCGTTCTAGGGCTACTCGTACTCGCGCAGGGGGAACCCGACCGTGGCCCCCACGACGACCAGCACCCCGCCGACCACGGCGATCAGGCCGCCCACGGTCTCGCTGAGCTCCGCAACGGCCGCACCGGCGATCGAGGCCACGGCGCCGATCGCCAGCAGCGCCCACCAGCCACCGCCCTCGTAGTTCCTTGCCGGCGCCGTGATCACGGTGACAAGCGCGATCACGACGAGGCAGCCGATCTTGACCGGATCGCCGAAGAGGTTGACGAGGATGAGAACGGACGCGACGGCCGCGACGATCAGGACCGCCTGCATGCCGCGGTCGCCGAGGCTCCGGTCTGCGAGGGCGGCGCTCAAATATCGAGCTCGACGATGCCGGTCTCGCCAGACGGCAGCGGGATCTCCAGCTCGAGCGGCCGGTTCTCGGTAGAGGACTCCGCGATCAGGTAGACGATGAGGCTGCCCTGCGTAGGCCCGTCGGCCGCGATCGAGTTCGCGATCGGGAACTCCTCGCCGGCGCCGATCGGGGCGCCCAGCGGGAGCGCGAACGGGCTCTCGCTCTCGAGCGGCTCGAACTCGTTGTCCAGCGTGTCGGTGATCGTCATCGCCTCAGGGATGACCGCGTCCTCCTCACCGTGGTTCTCCACCTGCATGAAGACGCCGAAGTACTGCTCGCCCGGCGGCGGATCGGGCTGGTCCTCCAGATAGCCCTCATCCTCGGTGTCGTCCGGGTTGAGGAAGCGGGAGATGACCACATTGAAGGCGAGTTCGTCGGACTCGATCGGCTCGCCCTCGATGACGTCGAGCTCGGGCTCGTCGTCGCCGCAGGCGGCCAGTGGGAGCGCCAGTGCGAACAGCGCCAGCAGCGCGATGGAGATTCGCCTTGCCATCTGGCGCGGCAGTCTATCCGGCGCCAGGCACGCGATCGCCACCTGCCACCGCGGCCCGGTCGGTCGGCGCCTCGGCCTCGAGGAGCTCCTTGAGCTGCGCGAGGGCGCCCTCCAGCCCGCGCTCGTAGTACCCCCTCATCCAGGGCGCCTTCTCGGCGACCTTGTCCAGCAGGTGCGACGGCTCCGTCCAGTGGACGACCTTCACCTCGCAGGAGTCGATCCCGGCCTCGGTCGCCTCCCAGGCCGTGTGAATCGGCATCCGCCCCAGGCGGGCGCCCCTCCCCCGCTCGATGATCCGGTACGGCTCCGAGACCTCCTCGATCTCGGTCTCCATCCACAGCTTCCGCTCGCGGATCCGGAATCGGGCGGCAGCGCCCAAGCCGGAGGAGTCCAGCCGCATCAGGCGGAAGTCGGAGATGAAACTGCCCATGAAGGCCGGGCGGTTCGCCAGGTCCGCGAGGAACGCGAACGCGCGCTCGCGCGGGACGTCGATCGGCATCGAGGCGGTGACTGGACCCATGCCGCGATTCTATTCGGCCTGGGACGACCCCAATTTGCGCTCTTTGCGCAGGACCGCCCGAATTCGACTGGACATCTGGGCAAGCGGGGCTATGCTCGAACCATCGGGGTAATCGCCAATGGCAATGCTCACCGATAGCTCGTCTGAGCTCCACCAGACTGGGGAGAACGTTTCCAGCTTCGCGTCGGTGGGCTCCCTCTCCTGCGTCCAGTGCGGATACGCCGTCGCAGCGGCCGCCGTCCTCGAGGATCTCCCCAGCTGCCCCGCGTGCGGCGGCAGCAACTTCCGCCGGCGCTCGATCTTCGAGCGGCCCACGGTGGACGCCGCCGCGATCACCCCGGCCGGCTCGGAGCCAACGTGGATGGAGCGGATCCGCGACGAGCGGGCCGCACCCTGCCTCGCGTTCGACGCCGATGGCGAGCGCGTCGTCGCCGAGCTCCCTATGGGCTGGAGCCGCGTCGGCCGCAGCGCGGCGGCCGACATCTGCCTGGACGACGCCACGGTGTCTCGCCGCCACGCGCTGATCGTTCGCACCGAGGATGACGGGCTTCGCGCCCTCGACGACCGCAGCCTGAACGGCCTGTTTGTGAACGGCGAGCGGGTTGAGTGGGCCCGGCTCACCGACGGCGACGAGCTCGAGATCGGGCGCTTCCGCATCTACGTCGTCTGTCCGTAGGCGCGGGTCGCGGGAGTCCCCATCTAGGCAGCCGTACCCCCGGGATCGTCCCGGGCTCCCTGCGGGGTCATCCCCAATAGACGGCCGGGCTTGCCTGCGCCACCCTGGGCTCACTGTCCGTCCCCAAGCCCCGAGGAGAGCTCATCCATGAACCCGCCACGTAACTTCGCCGCCCGCGCCGGCCGCTGGAGCGCCGCCCATCGAAAGTCCGCGATCCTCGGCTGGATCGTGCTGGTGGTCGCCACAACGATGATCGGCAGCTCGATCGGCACCGAGACCCTCAGCGACGCCGAATACGGCGTGGGCGAGTCCGGCCAGGCAGACACGACTCTCGCCGAGGCATTCCCCGAGGAATCCGGTGAGGTCGTCCTCGTCGAGAGCGAGAAGCTCGATGCAACTGCACCGGAGTTCAGGGCGGTCGTGCACGAGGTCACGCAGGAGCTGCGGGCGATTGACTCCGTCAGCGCGATCGAGAACCCCTACGAGCGCGCCAGCGGTGCAATCTCCGAGGACGGGCACTCGGCCGTCGTCAACTTCGAGCTGCCCGGGGACGCCGAGAAGGCCACCGAGGCCGCCACCGAGACCCTCGCGGCGATCGCGTCGGTCGCGGAGTCCAACCCCGGCTTCTTCGTGGGCGAGTTCGGCGGAGCAAGCGCCGACGAGCAGATCAGCGGCGCGTTCGAGGAGGATTTCCAGCGCGCCGAGTTCACCTCGCTCCCGATCACGCTGATCATCCTCGTCCTCGCTTTTGGGGCCCTCGTGGCAGCGGGGATCCCCCTCCTGCTGGGCGCAACATCGGTCGCGATCACGCTCGGGCTTCTGGGGCCCATCAGCCAGCTCTTCCCGATCGACGAGGGCGTCGCCTCGGTGGTCCTGTTGATCGGCCTCGCTGTGGGCGTGGACTACACGATGTTCTACCTCCGCCGCGAACGGGAGGAGCGCGCCCGCGGGCTGGGTCCGCAGGCGGCGCTCGAGGCCGCTGCGGCCACGTCCGGACACGCCGTCCTGGTGTCGGGCATCACCGTGCTGATCGCGATGTCGGGCATGTTCCTGGCCGGCGCCGCGACGTTCACGTCGTTTGCCACGGCCACGATGCTGGTGGTCGCTATCGCCGTGCTCGGATCACTGACCGTGCTCCCGGCGCTGCTCTCCCTGCTCGGCGATCGCGTCAACAAGGGACGGATCCCGTTCCTGACACCGCCCGAGGAGCGCGCCGCGCGCGAGCCGCGCCTGTGGTCGTGGATCCTCGACCCGGTGTTGCGCCGTCCGCTGGTCTCGGCGATCGCAGCAACGGCCGTGCTCGTCGTGCTGGCGATGCCGGCGCTCAACATCACACTGGCGGTGCCGGGCATCGACACGCTGCCTCGGAACCTCAGCACGGTCCAGACCTATGACGAGATCCAGGAGGCCTTTCCCGGCGAGGCGATCCCGGCCGACATCGTGGTCGAGGCCGACGATGTGCGCTCACCCGAGGTGAAGGCCGCGCTGGACGAGTTGGGCGCGGCGGCCGAGGCGCAACCCGAGCTCTACACCCAGGAGCCCAGCCTCGAGCGGGTGAGCGACGACGGGACCGTTGCGCTGATCGCTGCGCCGATGGCCGGCGACGGCACGGACGAGACCTCGAAGGAGGCGCTCGCCACGCTTCGCGGGGAGCTGATCCCGCAGACGCTCGGCGCCGTGGAGGGAGCCGAGGTCAACGTCAGCGGCATCACGGCCAGCACCGAGGACTTCAGCGACCTGATGGCCGAGCGGGTGCCGATCGTGTTCGCGTTCGTCCTCGGACTGGCGTTCCTCCTGCTGCTGGTCACGTTCCGGTCGATCGTGATCCCGATCAAGGCGATCGTCCTCAACCTGCTGTCCGTCGCCGCTGCGTATGGAGTGGTCACCTGGATCTTCCAGGAGGGGCACCTCGAGTCGCTGCTGGGGTTCGAAGCCACCGGCGGGGTCGCCGCATGGCTGCCGCTGTTCCTGTTCGTGATGCTCTTCGGGCTCTCGATGGACTACCACGTGTTCATCCTCAGCCGGATCCGGGAGGCCTACGACGACGGTATGAGCACGTCGGATGCGGTAAGCCACGGCATCAAGTCAACCGCCTCCGTCGTGACCGCAGCCGCGGCGGTGATGATCGCGGTCTTCTCGATCTTCGCCACTCTCTCGATGGTCGAGTTGAAGCAGTTCGGCCTGGGCCTGGGCGTGGCGATCCTGATCGACGCGACGATCGTCCGGGCGGTCCTCCTGCCTGCCACGATGAAGCTCCTCGGCGACTGGAACTGGTACCTGCCGAGCTGGCTCGAGTGGCTGCCGCGGCTCCAGCCCGGGCCGAGCGCGGAGATGCCGGCTGACCCGTTCGCGGAGGACGAGTCGCGCGAGCTCGAGGGCACCCGCGCTTAGATCCGAGCCGGGGCTGCCCCACTCCCTGCCGGCCCCGGCTTCGCACTAGGCGGATTCGTTGCGCTTTGCATGGAAAGCGGCTAGCGGGCCGGAATCAGTGAAGAGGGGAGGAACGGCGTTCCGGTCCAGCTGTCCTGCCCTGGTGGTGCATGGCCCCACCTATCCAGGACGGCTTGGCTGTGTAAGCGCTGAGGACGCGACGCCGCGGGGCCTAGGTTCGGATTAGCCCCCGGGGACGCGGGGAAGGTACAGGGGTACGGGCGAGCCCTTCGCCCGCGTAGGCAACCGGAAGGATCAACCCCATGGCACAGACGAAGGCCGACCGCCAGGCGGCGGCGAAGAAGGGCGCCGCCACGCGGCAGCGCAACAAGGTCAAGGCTCAGTCGCAATCGAGAGGCAAGAAGGCGGCTTCGACGCGGCAGGGCCGCGCGGCTGCCGGCCAGGCCAAGGGCGCCGCCAGTTCGGCTGTCGGTGGCGTGAAGAAAGCCGTGAAGTCGGCCGGCGGTGCGGCGAAGTCGGCCGGCAAGTCGGCTGCCAGCCGCGCGGGGGCCCGCAAGAGGTAACCGCAGACCCACTGAGCGGCGGATGGGCGGTCGGCGTCCGCGGGCCAGGCGCCGACATGGGCCGCCTACTCGATTTCCATGGAGGACAAGAAGCGCGGCACCGAGGAGGTCGACGAGGGGCATAACCCCGCGGACAACGACTCGGACGACACACTTCCGGAGGCGGCGCAGGAGGAGGCGGACGCCGCGCTCAGGCCCCTCGGCGAAGGCTCGACGTTTTCCGTCGGCTTCGCCGTGCTACCCGTCCGCGCGCTTGTCGCGATGGCCATCTTCGTCGTGGTGTTCATGGTGGCGTGGATGATCCTCTGGGCCGTCGGCGGCGGCCTGGGCCTCGGGCTGGGGTGGATCCTGGCGGGAGTGGCGGGAGCGCTCGCCGTCAAGCTCTACTCGGACCGTTTGAGGTAGGTCGTCATGAGGTTCGGCCTTCCGACCGAAGACGACGGCAGCCGGGATGACGCGATGCTCGGCCGGAATCTAGTCGCCACGACGCACTACGAGCTTGACTTCGACTCCCTGAAGGCCTCGCCCACGCGGATCGTTGGCCATCACGGCGGCTTCCTGGGCGGCGAATTCGGCTGGGCGGGCGATCCGGACGCGTTCGCGCCAAAGCTGCGCGAGGTGCTGGCGGAAGCGGGCTAAGCGCCCTCGGCGCGGGAGAACCACGCGGCCAGGGCCTCGACCCCGGCGCTGGCCCTCTCCCCCGCCGAGCTTTGCCATCAGGCCGCCGCCCTCGGCTCGCATGAACATCAGTTTCAGCTTCTCGCCGGCGGTCGTCTTCAGCTCGAGCTTCACCGCGTGCTCGTCCATCAGCGCCGCGCCGACCTCGGCCCAGCCGCCGCCGGCGCCCTCGGCCTTCACGTCGGCGATGTCGGCTGGCGCCAGGACGGATCGCCTCGCCGTCGGGCTCGCCCCGGCGGTTCAGCGGCTGAATCAGCAGGCGGGCGCTGGTGACGCCCAGGGCGACGGAGTCGCCGCTGAACATCCCCTTCTGACGTGACGCGGCGCAGATGCCCTCGATCGTCTCGCCGGGCTCGAGCAGGGTCTCGAGGTGAGGTCGCAGCTTCGAGTCGAAGTCCTCGGCCACGTGGCCGAGGCTACTCCGTCGAGATGTTCGGGTCGGCCTGGACCTTCTCGGGAATGATCATCAGGAAGTTCTCGGCCGCCGCCGGCCGCGAGCGCTGACGACCCGCTCGGCCTCCTCGGGCTGATCGGTCTCCCGCAGCTCCTCGGCGTAGTGGCCGAGCAGGTCCTCGAGGTCGAGCATGCCCTCGGCGTCGATCTCCTCGATCGACACCTTGGCGCCCTCGCCGAGGCGCCGCTCGATCGCGCCCGATCGAGGTTCCACTCCGGGTTGACGCGCACGTACACCCGGCCGCCCGTCATGCCGGCGCAGGCCCAGGGGCCGATGTCGCCGAGCACGACGGCGCGCCCCGAGGTCATGTACTCGAACGCGAAGCCCTTCGCGTTGGCCCGGTCGACGAGGCAGCCGCGCGAGTCGTCGAGCGGCTCGGCGGGCTCGCCGGCGAGGACCACGTCGGCGCCGGAGAGGCGGATGCAGAACCGCGAGTCGGCCGAGCCCTGAACGAACAGGCGGCCGCGCTGGGCGCCGTAGGCGAACGACTTGCCGACCGAGCCGTTCACGCGCTCGCCGGCGTCGTTGCGCCCCTTCAGGATCGAGACGGTGCCGCCCAGCATCGTCTTGCCGACGCCGTCCTGGGCGCCGCCCTCGACGCGGACGACGAGGCCCCAGGCGTTGAACGCGCCGAACCCCTGGCCGGCGACCGAGCCGCCGTTGAACTCGAGCTCGGCCAGCACGTCCTCGGAGCCCTCGGCGGCGCCGTCGTAGATGCGTGCACGCGAGAGCGCCCCGGCCAGCTCGGTGCCGAGCACGCGGTCGTTGGCGTCGGTCGCGCGCGGGAACTCCTGGTGGACCGCGGTGCCGCCGCAGACGTCGCCGGCGAGGGCGGCGATCTGCGCCGACGCGTCCGAGCGGGCCATGCGGATCGGCCGCGCGCGCACCAGGCCGGCCTCGGCGCGGGCCTCGGTGGCGACCAGCTCGTCCTCGGCCACCGGCATGTCCACCGGGGCCAGCTCGAGGTACTCCTCGAGCGGCGTGATCAGCGGAGCGAGGTCGAGGACCTCGGTGTGCGAGGCCTGCTCGAGCAGGTCGTAGCGGCCGACGAGGTCCTGGGCGCGCTCGTAGCCCATCTCGGCCACCAGCTCGCGGACCTCCTCGCCCATCGAGGTGAAGAAGCGCGCGCAGTTCTCGGCCGCCGAGTCGACCGCCTGCGGCGTGAACTTCTTGAGGCCGTGCTCCTGCGCCGTCCTCGGTCGTCTCGATCTGGGTCGCGATGCCGACGTGGCACGTGTCGAGCTGGCAGCCACGGCAGATCGTGCAGCCCAGCGAGACCATCGCGAGGGTGCCGAAGCCGATCCGGTTGGCCCCCATGCAGAGGAGCTTCACGATGTCGTGGGCGTGGCGGTAGCCGCCGTCGGCCCAGATCTCCACGCGGTTGCGGATGCCGGCCTCCATCAGCGCCTGGTGCACCAGGCGGGTGCCGATGTCGGACGGCAGGCCGACGTGGCGCAGCGCGTGCTGGCGCGCGGCGCCGGTCCCGCCCTCGAAGCCCGGACAGGGTGATGATGTCGGCGCCCGCCTTCGCGATCCCGAGGCCGATCGTGCCGATGTTCGGGACCACCGGCACCTTCACCGAGACGCGCAGGTCGGGGTTGACGGTCTTCAGCTCGTCGATCAGCTCCGCGAGGTCCTCGATCGAGTAGAGGTCGTGGTTGTTCGAGGGCGAGATGAGGTCGGTGCCCGGGGCGGCGTTACGCGCGGCGGCGACCTTCTCGGAGACCTTCTTGCCGGGCAGGTGCCCGCCCTCGCCGGGCTTCGCGCCCTGGCCGATCTTGATCTCGGCCACGTAGGAGGCGTTGAGCATCTCCGCCGAGACGCCGAAGCGCCCGGAGGCGACCTGCTGCCCGCGCCACTTGCGATAGCGGCCGTACATGTCGCGGATCTCGCCGCCCTCGCCGTTGACGCAGAGGATGTTGGTGGCCTTGGCGGCCTCGGCGTAGGCGCGGAACGCGGGCTCGGACTGCGACCCGAAGCTCATCGAGGAGATGACGATCGGGTAGTCGTGCTGGCCGGCGCCGGGGTCCACCCCCGCGGGGTCGATCGGCTCACGATCGGACTTCACCTTCATCACGTGGCGCATCGAGATCGGGCTCTGGGCCTCCAGCTCGCGCACCTTCTGCGAGTAGTCCGCGTAGTCGGCCGTGCCGTTGGCCGCGGCGATCGCCGCCTTGTAGACCTTCGGGTAGAAGCGGAACGTCTTCGCGGGCTTCGACTCCTCGTCGCCCTGCAGGATCTTGTGCCGCGCGTCCGAGTCGGCGTCGAGCGCGGTGAAGCCGACACCGCCCTTCTCGGAGGCGGCGAAGGCCTGGGTCCCGAAGATCTCGGCCAGCTCGGGACGGACGCCGATCGACGAGAACTGGCGGGCGTAGCCGCGCAACTCGTGGATGCCGATGGTTGAGATCACCTTCTCGAGCCCCTTGCGCAGCGCGGCGCACAGGTTCGAGACGTCCTCGGAGTAGTCGTCGACGCAGATGACCTCGATCATCACGTAGGGGCAGACGCCGTTGGCGCCCATGCCGAGCGCGAGCACGACGTCGTGGACGTTGCGCACCGAGGCGGAGCGCAGGACGATCGAGCAGCGCCGGCGGAGGTTCTCCTCGCCGGGCTCGACCTTGAACTGCTTCAGCGCCTGGTCGACGGCCGACAGCGCGAGGTGCGGGTCGAGGTAGCGGCGGTCGCCGTCGTAGACGACGCGGTCGGTGAGCACGAGGAGCTCGGCGCCCTCGGCGACGCGCTTCACGGCCTCCTGGCGCAGGCGGTCGATCGCGCCGCGCGTGGTCTCGGACTCGAGCAGGGCGATGTCCAGGGCCGCGGCGCGGCCGCGGAACTCCTCCCAGAGGTCCTCGAGCAGGTAGGTCTTGTGCTCGCGGGCGATCTGCCGGTAGGTGGAGTCCGAGAGCGGCGCCAGGTCGTGGTGGCCGCCAAGGATCACCGGGAAGGAGGTCTCGACGATGCCGGTGTCGGTGGCGATGTCGCTCGATCGGGGGGCGGCGGCCGAACACGGCGCGCGTGGTGAAGTGCTCGATCTCGCGCTCGCGGTCGATCGCGGGGTTGGTGACCACGGCGACCGTCTCCTTGAAGTAGTCGGCCAGGTTCTGGCGCTCGGGCGAGAGCGCGGCCAGCGGGCCGTCGTAGCCCAGGGAGCCGATCGGCTCGGCGCCGTTGGAGGCCATCTGCTGGCAGAGCTTCACGTCGTCGCGCTGCCAGCCGAAGCCGGCGAGGACGCGGTCCTCCACCTGCACCGGCTCGGACGGGCCGGCGGACGTGTAGCCCGGGATCTCGGTGCCCTCGAGCGGGCCACCGGTCACGAGGGCGCGGTCCCAAGCCGCCGGCTCGCCACCGGCCCGCTCGGACCAGCGCTTGGCGACCAGCCGCTGCATGTCGGCGTGCTCGTGGAGCGTGGCCTTGCGCTTCTCGGCGTCGATCGTCACCAGGAACTTCTCGCCGGGGCCCAGCGGAAGCGGCTCGGAGACCATGTCGTGGACGCTCACCACGCCGGGCTCGGAGGAGAAGATGTAGTCGTCGGGCGTCTCGACCTTCCAGAGCGGGCGCAGGCCCATCGCGTCGGCGCTGAAGACGCACTCGTCGCGATGGCGGGCGATCAGGGCAACGGGGCCCTGCGCGAACGGGCCCATCGTCTGGCGCAGGTACATGTAGAAGGAGTGGAGCTCGTCCGGAAGCGAGCGGATCTCGTTGACGATCGGCGGGACGACCATCTCCATCGCCTCGGCCAGCGAGAGGCCGTCGCGACGGATCAGCGTGTCGATCACGCGGTTTAGGTCCTGCGAGTCCGAGGCCGCCCGGCTCGATCGGCACCCCCAGCATCTGCGCCTCCTGGCGGAGCTGGGTGATCGTGTTGATCTCGCCGTTGTGGCCGAGCACCGAGAACGGCTGGACGCGCTTGAACGAGGGCCAGGTGTTGGTGGAGTAGCGGTTGTGGCCGAAGCACCCGACGGTCTCGAACCGCTCGTCGAGCAGGTCGGGGTAGTACTCGCCGAGGACGTTCGGCGCACCCATCACCTTGTATACGCACGTGGCCGAGCTGAACGAGGGGACGTGGACGCCGAGCTCGCGCTCGAGCTCGATCATCAACTCGAAGACGCGCTCGGAGCGGGCGGAGTCGGCGACGAGGCCGCCGATCTGCCAGAAGTGGGGCTCCTCCTCGCGGGCGGTGGCGCCCGAGGGCCGGCGAGTTCACCTTGCCGAGGCGCTCGGCGAGGATCCGGAAGCCGCCGGCGGCCAGGACCTGGCGGGCGTCGTGCTGGAGCTTGTCGAGGTCCTGCGAGCGCTCGACGAAGACGTGGGCGACGCAGAAGCCGTCGTCGAGGACGAGCGACGGGGTTGTGGCCGCCGGCGCGGACCTCCTCCGCCCAGATCTTGCGCGGGATGTCGACCAGGACGCCGCAGCCGTCGCCCTCGCCGTCGACGTTGCCGGCGCGGTGCAGCATCTTCTGGAGGTTCTCGAGCGCGAGCGCCACGGGGGCGTGGCTGGGCGTCGCGTCCTTGCGGACTGAGGCGTAGATCGCGCACGCGTCCTTGTCCTCCACCGAGGGAGGAGAGACGAGAGGTCGCCAGGGGAGCTCGGGCGAGAAACGCTGCTGCGAGGACAAGTTGTTACCTCCGGTTCCGCGCCTTCTTCGAGCGGGCGCGCGACGGACAGGGGACCGGGAAGTATACGGGCGTTATCGGCCGACGGGCGTGGTGTGAGCACCGCGGCGATAGAGTCGCCGCATGGCCACGACGATCGCCGTTCTCTCCCAGAAGGGGGGCACCGGGAAGACCACGATGGTGCGCTCGCTCGCCGACGTCTTCGAGCGGCTGGGCATCGACGTGCTCGCGATCGATGCCGACCCGCAGGGCAATCTCTCCGACTACTTCGACACCGCGCACGACGCCTCCCCCACCCTCGGCGACGTCCTCCAGGGCCAGGCCCGGGCCGCCGACGCGGTTCACGGCTCGGTGATCCCCGCCAACCTGGCGCTGAGCGAGGCCGAGCTGGCGCTGGCGGGCAAGATCGGCCGCGAGGTGACGCTGCGGCGCGCGCTGATGGACCTCAAGCGCCAGAAGGATCTGATCCTCATCGACTGCCCGCCCACGCTCGGGCTGCTGACGGTGAACGCGCTCGTCTGTGCCGACCAGGCGATCCTCACCACCGAGGCGCAGTACTTCTCGCTGCAGGGGATGGAGCAGGCGATGGAGGTGGTCGACCTGGCGAAGGAGTCGCTCAACCCGGACCTCGAGCTCCTCGGTGTCTGCCTGAACATCGCGAACATGCGCACCAAGCACGCCCAGCACACGCTCGAGGCGCTGACCGAGCGCTTCGGGGACAAGATGTTCCGCAGCGTGATCCGCCAGTCGATCGCCTACGCCGAGTCGGCCGAGCGCGCGATCCCGATCCTCGACTACCGCCCGGACCGCGGCTCGGACTACCTCTCCCTCGCCGGCGAGATCCTGCGCCGGCTGGGCCGCCCCGAGCTGCTGGAGCGCCTCGACGAGCTGAGCGCCGAGTTGGTCCCGGCGGGCGCACGGGGCTGATCCCGGCCGGGTGACCGACCCGCTCGAGCTCCGCGGCGAACTGCGCGAAGCGCTCGAGCGGGTTGCCGCGGAGGCGACGGCGTACGCCGAGGGGCTCCCCGGTGACCCGGTCCTGGCGCCCGGCGCCGAGGAGTCGGTCTCAGCCTGGAACCCCCTGCTCCCGGAGCGGGGCGATGGCGCCGCCGCCGCGCTCGCCGAGTTGATCGAGCTGATCCCGCACGCAACGCGCTCGAGCGGGCCCCGCTACTTCCATTTCGTCACCGGAGGCACGACCCCCGCCGCCCTCGGCGCGGACTGGCTCACCTCCGCGCTGGACCAGAACGGCTTCGCGTGGGCCTCCTCCCCGCTCGCGACCCGTGCCGAGCTGGTCGCGACGAGCTGGCTGCGCGACCTGTTCGAGCTCCCGGACGAGTTCACGGGCGCCTTGGTGACCGGGGCGACCATGGCCAACTTCACCTGCCTGCTCGCCGCCCGGAACTGGTGGGCGGCCGAGCATGGCGCAGGAGCCGACACCGACGGACTGGCCGGGCTTCCCACGCCCTCGATCCTCTCCAGCGGCTACGTGCATCCCAGCGCCGTGCAGGCGATCGGCATGCTTGGCCTGGGCCGGGAGAACGTACGCCGGCTGGCACGCGACGGCGTCGGACGGCTGGACCTCGACGCACTCGCCCGCGAGCTGAAGGCGGCGTCCGGCCCGTCGATCGTGATCGCCAACGCCGGCGAGGTGAACGCCGGTGACTTCGATCCCATCGCCGACATGGCCGAGCTCGCCAAGCGCCACGGTGCCTGGCTTCATGTGGACGGGGCCTTCGGCCTTTTCGCGCGAATCGCGCCCGCCACGCGATCCCTGACCGAGGGCGTGGAGCTCGCCGACTCGGTCACCTGCGATGCACACAAGTGGCTGAACGTGCCATACGACTGCGGGTTCGCCTTCGTCCGAGACGCCGCGCGACTCGGCGGCCTCAGCATCGGCGCCCCCTACCTCCCGTCACCGGACGATCCCGAGCCGAACCTGGGCTACCTGACGCCGGAGAACTCGCGGCGGGCCCGCGGGCTTGCGGTCTGGGCGACGCTGCGGGCCTACGGGCGCGCGGGGCATCGCGAGATGGTGGAGCGGCACCTGCGGCTCGCGCGCCGGCTGGGCGAGCGGGTCGACGCAGAACCGGAGCTGGAGCGGCTCGCCGACGTGAACCTCAACATCGTCTGCTTCCGGGCGCGGCCCGAGGGCGTCCCGGAGGCCGACCTGAACGAGTTCAACGCAGGGCTCGGAAAGGCGCTGCTGGCCGACGGCCGCGTATTCGCGGGCAGCACGACCTACGACGGAAAGGTCGCGTTGCGACCGGCGATCGTGAACTGGCAGACGACGGAGAGCGACGTGGATCTGCTGATCGACGTGTTGCTGGAACTCATGGCCGCCCGGAGGTAGGGTGGGCATCGTGAGCGAGCCAGACTCACCGGAAGCGCTCGAGGATGCGATCCGGCGCTACAACGACGCCTGGAACGCTCACGACCTCGACGCGATCATGGCCATGCACGCGCCGGACATGGTCTTCGAGAACCACACCGCGGGCGAGGTGGCCGAGGGCGAGGCCGTCCGCGGGCACATCGGGAAGATCTTCGAGGGCTGGCCCGACATCCGCTTCGACGGCAGGCGCACCTACTGCCGCGACGGCCTCGTCGTGCAGGAGTGGACGGCCACCGCGACGCACACCAACGAGATGCGCCGCGGCGACATCGTCGCCGAGCCCAGCGGCAATCAGATCAGCTGGAAGGGCCTGGACGTGATCCCGTTCGAGAACGGGCTCGTCAAGCGCAAGGACGTGTACTCGGACTCGGTCTCGATCCTGCGCCAGGTCGGCCTGCTCGACTAGCCGCCCCTCGTCCGAAGCGTCTACGCGGGCAGCCCGGCGGCCTCGAGGGCCTCGCTCTCCTCGTGAATGAGAAAGGACTCCACGCGGGTCGCGAATCCGTCTTCGTTCAGGGTCCAAACGGCCCAGTTGTCCAAGTCCAACTCGATGCCACTGCCCGCCCCACGAGCCGTGGTGTGCTGCCTAACCAGCACCCTGTTGCCGTTGATGCGGAACTCGACCGGCTCGATCCGCTGCTCGACCAAGGCGTCAGGCTCCATCCACGCCCGAAATGCCTTCGCCCCCCTTAACGGCCGCTGACCCCCCGGAGGCACGAACTCAATCTCGGGATCGGCGAGCTCGATCGCCGCATCGAAGTCACCGCGACTAAACGCCTCGTACCCGCGTCGCAGGGTTTCGATTGTTCCTTCGGCTCGGTCGGGCATGTCCCGCCCAGTATCTCGCGGTAGCCGCGATCGGGCTTTCGATCCGGTTCGCCCAGACTCGCCTTGCGCGGACCTACTTCCGCTCGCCGAGCACCAGCACGTACGGGCGGGGCTGGCTGACGCCGCCGTCGTCCGTCGGGAACTGGTTGAAGTAGGCGATCCAGTCGGACTTCAGCGCCTCGCGCTTCTCGTCGTCCAGCGAGTTCGCCAGCGCCTTCGTCGGGCCGTAGGCCGTGGAGAAGAGCTCCCACGTCTCCTCGGCCGATCGAACCGGGCTGCGGGCGTGTCGCCCTCCTCGAAGCGCAGGTCGAAGTTCTCGCCCAGCAGCTCGTCGAGGTGGTCGCGGTCGCCCCAGGTGAACGGGCTCCCCGCTCCCTCGGGCGGCGGTGGCTGGTACGTGGCCATGACCTTGAAGAACGCGGCGACGCCGTCCGTCGGGTGCCAGGTCAGCAGGCCCAGCCGGCCGCCGGGCTTGGTGACCCGCGCCAGCTCGCGGCCCGACGGCGGCGTGGTCCGGAGCGAACATCACGCCGAAGGTCGACGTGACGGTGTCGAACGACGCGTCGTCGTAGGGAAGGTTCTCGGCGTCGCCGACTTCGAAGGCGACCTCGACGCCCATGTCGGATGCACGACCCTCGGCCCGCTCGATCAGGTCCGGCGCCAGGTCGAGGCCGGTCACGTTCGCGCCGGCCTCGGCTGCGCGCGTCGCGATCTCGCCGGTCCCGGTCGCCACGTCGAGCCAGGCCTCGCCCTCGCGCGGCTCGACCTCTCGCATCAGGTGGTCGTGCGCGATCGCGCAGATGCTCGGAGATCCGCTCGTACGGACCGCTCCCCCAGACCACGCTGTGCTTTTCCTTCAACTCCTCGAACGCCATGTCAGGACTCCCTTGAGATCGAACTTGTGTCAGGCGATCCTACGCCTCCAGTAGGTGGAGAGCTTCAGTGACGTCCCTCACAGCTCCGGGACGTCGGCCCCCTCGGGACTGAACGGGGCCCGGAGGACGTCGGCCCAGCCCTCCGCCTCCGACTCGAGGGCGCTCACGAGCTTGCCCGTGTCCTGCCAGAAGCACCAGACGAGGACGGTGGGGCCGGCGCCGGAGATCGAGGCTCCGATCGCACCCAGATCGCGGGCGCGCGCGACGATGTCCATCGAGCGGGGGAAGAGGTCGGCACGGTGCGGCTGATGCAGCCTGTCGGCGAGCCCACGGCCGATGAGCGAGGGGTCCGAGCGCTCGATCCCGAGCGTCAGCTGGGCGGCGGCGGCGACGTTCTCGATCGCGTCGCCGAACGGAACCTCGGCCGGCAGCGCGGCCCGGGCCTTCGACGTCGAGACCTCCTCATGGGGGATCACCAGCACCGGCTCGACGCCCTCGGGGGGTTCAAGGCGCACCGGCGAGGGCAGCTCGTCGCCGTCGGGGCGCGGGCAGAGCGCGATCCCGCCGAACAGGGCGGCGGCGACGTTGTCCGGATGACCCTCGAGCTCGACGGCGTGGGGGTAGAGCTCCGGCTTGCCGAGCGCCAGTTCGTAGAGGTGGTCGGCGGCCATCAGGCCCGCGACGATCGCGGCAGCGCTGGAGCCCATGCCGCGCGCGACCGGGATCTCGGAGCGGATCTCGAACCGCAGCCCGTCGGCGGAGTGGAGTCGCTCGAACGCCTGGACGCACAGGTTCGAGCGGTCGGCCGGCAGGCCCTCGGCCCCGGCGTCGACGGAGAACTCGCCCGCTTCGGATACCTCGAGCTCGAGGTGGACGGCCAGCGCCCCGGCGAGCACGTCGAAGCCCGGCCCGAGGTTGGCCGAGGAGGCGGGGACCCGGACGAGGCGGCGGCGCTCGGTCAAGCGCCCGCTACTCCTTCCACTTCAACGAGCAGCCCACCGGCTTCGTCTCGGCCGGCTCGGGGATCCCGCCGGAGATCACGGCGTCGAGGGCGGCCCGCAGCCAGGAGGCCTCCTCCGAGGGATCGTCGTAGTCGGCGTCGGGGGCTCCCCGGTACCGCAGCCTGAGGTCGGCGTCGAGGACGAAGACGTCGGGGGTGGTGAGCGGGCCCCAGGCGCGCGCGGCGTCCTGCGACTCGTCGTGCAGATACGCGCACGCCCAATCCTCGTCCTTCACCCGCTGCTGCATGGCCTCGTAGGAGTCGGCCGGCTTACGCTCGGGGTCGTTGGAGTTCACGTGCACGGTGCGAACGCCCTGTGCCTCGTAGTCCCGCGCGACGTCCATCAGGCGGTCGTGCCAGGCGATCGCGTAGGGGCAGTGGTTGGACGTCCAGACGACGACGCTCGCCGGGGCCTCGCCCGGGAACGGCAGCGTGGTCAGCCTGCCGGCGGTGTCGGGCAGCTCGAGCGGCGGGGCGAGGTCGCCGATCTGAAGGTTCGCGTGCTCGGTCATCGGGTGTCTCCTGTCGAGGCGGCCACGAGGGCGTCACGGACGTCCTGCCGGTCGGGCAGCGGCGAGACGCGGCCGTCACGCCGCCGGTAGATGCGGCAGGTTAGCCCGGTGGGCTCGCCCTCCGTGGGCTCGATGTCCGCGCCGTTCACCCGCACCGTGGGCGAGCCGACGAACGCCTCGCGCCCGGCGTCCTCCTCCGTCTCGATCTGCGTCACTACCAGCGCTCCGCCATCGAGCCCGGCCGCGGCCATCTCCTCGCGCACGAGCTCGATCGCCCGGTCCCACGACGGGACAGCCCTCCCACCACAGCACCTCCACACTGGGATCCACGGCGGCGCTCAGGACGCCGCCAGGCGCCCGCGCCGCCCGCACGCAGCGCCCACGACGAGGCCGTCAGCCGGGACCTCGGCGTCGGCCAGCAGCACCGACTGCTTGACGATCGCCCCGGCGCCGACCGTCGCACCGGGTCCCAGCACGGCCGGGCCGTCGATGCGGGCGCCCTCGCCGATGCTGGCCCCCTCCCCCACCAGCACGGCGCCGCTCAGCTCCCAGTCGCCGTCCTGCTCCTCGCGTCTCCTCCTCGGTCTCGCCGCCGGTCACGAGCTCACCGCCGAGGTCGACCTCCACCTCGCCCAGCACCGCGTCGAGGTTGCCCTGCAGGTACTCGGGGATCGAGCCCACGTCGTTCCAGTACCGGTCGAAACGATGGACGTGGAATGGGACATCCTGGTCCAGCAGAGCGGGAAAGACGTCGAGCGCGAAGTCGATGACCTCGCCGTCGGGGAAGTGGTCGATCACCTCGGGGTCGAAGACGTAGATCATCGTGTTGGTGAGGTCGGAGAGCGCCTCAGCGGGGTCGGGCTTCTCCTGAAAGCCCTGCACGCGGCCGTCGCCGTCGGTGACGACCACGCCGAACTGGCTCACGTCGTCCACCTGCTTGACGGCCAGCGTCGCGATGCCGTCGTTCTCGCGGTGGGCCTCGATCAGCGCCGTGAAGTCGATGTCGGTGAGCGCGTCGCCCGCCATCACGAGGAACGGCTCGCCGCCCGCGGTGAGGAAGTCGGCGACGTTCCGGACGCCGCCGGCGGTGCCCAGCAGCTCCTCCTCCTCCACGTAGGTCATCTCCACCCCGAGCGCCGAGCCGTCTCCGATCGGGCCACGGATCGTCTCCGGAAACCAGTGGAGGTTCGAGACGATCTCATCCACTCCGTGGCGGTGCAGGCCCGCGCAGGATGTGCTCGATCACGGGCCGGTTGGCCACGGGAACGACCGGCTTGGGGATCTCCCAGGTGAGAGGCCGCAGGCGAGTGCCCAGCCCCGCCGCCATCACCATCGCTCGCATCGTCGTGAGGCTAGCGAGCGCCAAGCCTCCTATCCTTCAGGGTCGCTGCCCCCGCCTGAGAGCAGGAGAAACATGAGCACCGCCACAACGCACGAACCCACGACGGAGGACTTCAAGGTCGCCGACATCGGCCTCGCCGACTTCGGCCGCAAGGAGATCACGCTCGCCGAGCACGAGATGCCCGGCCTGATGGCCACGCGCGAGGAGTTCGCGGAGGCACAGCCGCTGAAGGGCGCCCGGATCATGGGCTCCCTCCACATGACCGTGCAGACCGCCGTGCTGATCGAGACGCTCAAGGCGCTTGGCGCCGACGTGCGCTGGGCCTCCTGCAACATCTTCTCGACCCAGGACCATGCCGCCGCGGCGATCGCCGCCGCCGGAATCCCGGTGTTCGCCTGGAAGGGCGAGACCCTCGAGGAGTACTGGTGGTGCACCGAGCAGGCGCTCACCTGGCCCGGCGCCGACGGCCCGAACATGATCCTCGACGACGGTGGCGACGCCACCATGCTCATCCACAAGGGCGCCGAGTTCGAGAAGGCGGGCGCCGTGCCCGACCCCGCGTCGGCCGAGTCGGAGGAGTTCCGGGTCTTCCTCGAGACGCTTCAGCGCTCGCTGGAGGCCGACCCCGAGCGCTGGACGCGTGCGTCCAAGGACATCCTCGGCGTGACCGAGGAGACGACCACCGGCGTCAACCGCCTCTACCAGCTGCACGCCGCCGGCGACCTCCTGTTCCCGGCGATCAACGTCAACGACTCGGTCACCAAGTCGAAGTTCGACAACCTCTACGGCTGCCGCCACTCGCTGGTGGACGGCATCAACCGCGCCACCGACGTGATGATCGGCGGCAAGGTCTGCGTGATCCTGGGCTACGGCGACGTCGGCAAGGGCTGCGCCTCCTCACTGCGAGGCCAGGGCGCCCGCGTGATCGTCACCGAGGTCGACCCCATCTGCGCGCTCCAGGCCGCGATGGAGGGCTACGAGGTCCGCACGCTGGACGAGGTCGTCGAGACCGCGGACATCTTCATCACCGCCACCGGCAACAAGGACGTCATCGGCGTCGAGGACATGCAGCGGATGAAGCATCAGGCCATCGTCGGCAACATCGGCCACTTCGACAACGAGATCGACATCGCCGGCCTCGAGTCGCTCGGCGATGTCACCCGCGACACGGTGAAGCCGCAGGTCGACAAGTGGACGTTCGCCGACGGCCGCACGATCATCGTCCTGAGCGAGGGCCGGCTGCTGAACCTGGGGAACGCGACCGGGCATCCCTCGTTCGTGATGTCCAACTCGTTCACGAACCAGACGATCGCCCAGATGGAGCTCTTCTCGAAGCCGGACGACTTCCCGCTGGGAGTCCACGTGCTGCCGAAGCACCTCGACGAGAAGGTCGCTCGCCTTCACCTCGATGCGCTCGGCGTGAGCCTGACCGAGCTGAGCCCCGAGCAGGCCGCCTACATCGGCGTGTCGGTCGAGGGCCCGTTCAAGCCCGACCACTACCGCTACTAGCCGGTAGGGGGAACCGGCGCGCCCGGCGCGCGGTTTAGGTTCAATTCACGGCGATGGGGCGCCTGACCACCCTCGCCGTTGCACTCGCCGCGCTGGCGTTCGCCGCGCCTGCCGCGCGCGGCGGAGTACACCGTGCCGTGGACGGCGACCGGCCTCGCCGGGCAGCAGGACCCGAACTCACCGCCTGCCGGCTCCAACGACTTCGATTGCAGGCCCTCGGCGAAGCACCCGCACCCCGTGGTCCTCGTGCATGGGCTCGCCGCCAACCGCACCGTGAACTTTCCGACCATGTCGCCGTTCCTGGCCAACCGTGGCTACTGCGTCTTCGCGCTCACCTACGGGACGATGGAGAACAGCGACCTCGGCGTCTACCAGCCAGGCGGCCTCACCCGCATGCAGGAGAGCGCGCGCGAGCTGAAGCGCTTCGTGGCCAGGGTCCTCGACAAGACCGGAGCCCGCAAGGTCGACATCGTCGGCCACTCCGAGGGATCGCTGATGCCCAACTTCTACGTCAGGTTCCTCGGCGGCGACCGATACGTCGACGACTACGTGGGCGTCACCCCGCTCTGGGATGGGACCGACCCGGCCGGCCTCGCCACCATCACCCAGATCGGCGCGGCGCTCGGGATCTCCGAGATCGCCTACGACACGCTCGCACCCGTCTGGGAGTCCGGGCCGCAGTTCCTGACCGGCTCGAAGTTCATCACCAAGATGAACTCGGGCGGGGGCCCCGCCCATCCCGGCGTGGACTACACGATGATCATGACCAAGAACGACGAGCTCGTTCAGCCCTGGCAGAGCGGCTACATGGACGGCGCCAACAACCTCGTGGTCCAGGACCAGTGCATGCTCGACCAGTCCGAGCACCTGTCGATCATCTACGACCCGATCACGGCCACGGACATCTGGAACGCGCTCGAGCCGGCCTCCCGCCAGCACGCGGTGCCGTGCGTCCCGGTGCTTCCCTTCGTGGGCGCCGCCGGCTACTCCGGCAACTAGCCGCCGCTCGCCGACTAGGCACGGTGCGTGCGCCGAACAGCGCGCGTGGCGGATATTGCCCGCTATGCGGGAAGAAAACGCCAGGCGCTCACCATCGTGCCAAGCCGTCGCAGGATAGGTGCTTTGGGCCATGCGGACTGCAGCGCAGGGCAGGACAGCTGCGACCAGGCACGCACGCCGTTCCTCCGCCGCGCTCCTCACTGATTCCGGCCCGCTAGGCGCTTTCCATGCGAAAGCGACTAGGCCGGGACTGCCGACCGGCGACCGCTACCTACTCGTCGCGCGGGGTGATCCGGAAGACCGAGACGACCTCGGCCTGGTGCGCCTCGGGGTGTGCGACGTAGGCGCTTGGCCCGCCGCCGAACCAGCCGGCGGCCTCGTTGTCGCCGACGTAGATGCCCGGATGGTGCTTGCCGTCACCGTCCTCCACCCAGACCTTGTCGCCTTCCTTGAAGCCCTCTTCGATCACTTCGCTCATCGGGTGGAGCCTATACATGGGGTTAACGTCTGCACCCCTCCGCCCGCGTACCGTGCCAGGCGTGTTGAGGAAACGCACGGGAGCCGACCTAATGGTTGCTCTGTTCGGGGCGGCGAGCGTGACGCTCGTCGGGTTCGGGGGCAGCGAGGTGCTGTTCGGGCCCGGCGCCGAGAGCATCGGCATCGAGGCGACACTGCTCCCCTCGATCGCAGCGGGAGTGGGCGCGTTCATCTATCTGCTCGTCGATCTACTCGTAGGAGATGGCCTTGATCACGTCGAGCCGCGCGGCGCGGCGGGCCGGCAGGATCGAGGCGATCAGGCCGAGCACCAGCCCGGCGACCCCGACCCACACCATCGTCGTGACCGGGGGTCGGTAGACCACCCCCGGCACGCCCGACGAGAGGCCCTGCAGGAGGGCAGCACCTAACCCGGTTCCGACCGCGATCCCGAGCAGCGCTCCGATCAGGCCGATCACGAGGCTCTCGTAGGCGATCGAGCGCCGCACCTGCCAGCGCGATGCCCCGAGCGCCCGCAACACGCCGATCTCGCGCGTGCGCTCGATCACCGACATCGTGAGCGTGTTGATGATCCCGAACAGGCTCGCGAAGATCGCAACGCCGACGATCGCGTAGAAGACCCCGAACTGCTCGTTCACCTGCGCCTCGACGTCCGCCTTGAGCTCCTCGTTCGAGAGCACCGACAGGTTCGGGTAGTCCTTGGACACCACGTCCTCGACCTTGCGGCGCAGCGCCGGCCGCGCGTCCTCGGAGGTCGCCTTCAGCGCCAGCTGGGAGTCCGCGCTGGTGCCGTAGACGCGCTCCATCGTCTCGAGCGACATCCCGACGGTCTGCCCCCCGAAGACGACCGTCTCCACGATGCCCGCGATCCGCGCCCGCCTGGTTCCTGACGGCCCCTCGAGCTTCAGGGAGTCGCCCACCGCCAGGTCCTTCTCCTCCGCGTAGGCCTTGCCGACGGTCGCCTCGCCGTCGGTCATGCGCTGGAAGACCTCCTCGCGCGGGGCGCCCTCGATGTCGGTGGTGTCCACCTTCTCGTAGCGCTTCGGCTCGAAGCCCACCAGCAACCCGTCCTCGCTGGTCTTGCCCTTGGGCCCGGGCAGATCGGAGGTGAAGATGTAGCGCTCGCGCGCGACCACCGCGGCCTCGGGGATGCGCGCGAGCTTGTCGCGCAGGTCGCGGGCGATCGTCTGCTGCGGGCCCTGCCCCGGCGCGAAGCCGGTGGGCTGCACGGTGAGGTCGCGGGCGAAGCTGCGGTCGAACTCGTCGGAGATCGTCTTCAGGAAGCTGGAGCCCAGGCTGTTGACCGCCACCACCAGCGCCAGCCCGATCATCAGCGCCGTCGCGGTCGCGGCCGTCCGCCCGGGGTCCGAGCGCGCGGCGTCGGCCGCGAGCCGGCCCTCGACGGGGAACAGCAGGCGCAGCGGCAGCGAGAGGACGCGCACGAGCGGCCGGATCACGAACGGGGCGACCAGCGCGATGCCGAAGAAGATCGCGATCGTCCCCGTCATGCCGGCGGCCGCGACGACGGTCGTGACCTCCTCGGCAGCGCCCAGCCAGAACGCTCCGGCCAGACCGGCCGCCATCAGCACCAGCCCCAGCACGGCGCGCCGCGCCCGGAGGCGGGCGCGGAGCCCCTCGGTGCCCAGTACCGCCCGGATCGGCGAGGTCCGGCCGGCGCGGCGCGCCGGGTGGAAGGCGCCGCCCACGGCGGTCACAAGCCCGGTGGTGACCGCAGCGATTGGAGCCAGGGGTGTGAGAACCAGGTCGCCGACGGGGAAGTCCAGCTCGCGCATCAGCTCGATCAGGAGCAGCGCGAGCCCGATCCCGAGGCCGAGGCCCACGACCGAGCCGAGCAGGCCGAGCACCAGCGCCTCGGTGAGGACCGAGCCGGCGATCTTGCCGCGCGACGCCCCGAGGGTGCGGAGCATCCCGATCTCACGCGTGCGCTGGAAGACGCTCATGTTGAACGCGTTGAAGATCAGGAAGCCCCCGACGAAGAGGGCCATGGCCGCGAAGAAGTAGAGGATGGCGTTGAAGGCCTGGAGCTGGGATTCGACCTCGTCGCCCTTCGCCTGCGGGGTGTCCACCTCCACCCCGCCCGGGAGCCGCTGGCGCAGCCGCTTCTGGACCGCCTCGATCTCCGAGTCGCCTCCGGAGACGACGATGTTGATCTCGTCGAGCTTGCCGCGCTTGTCCATGACGTCGCGCGCCTCCCGCAGGGGCATCGACGCGAATCCCTCGCCCCCGAAGTCGAGGCCGGTGGAGAACTGGAACAGGCCCACGACGTCGAAGCCCTTGGTCCCGTCGGGCGTTGCGAGGCGGACGCGCTCGCCGACCTTCACATCGTTCGCCTTCGCCCAGCTCTCCTGAATCGCGATCTCCAGGCCCCGCCTGGGCTCGCGCCCAGCCACCGTCTGCGAGTCGGTGAGGTCCTCGGCATCGGGATCCTGGCCCGCGACGTTCAGCTGCTTGTCGGCGTCCGGGGAGGCGAGCCCGTCCTCGACGAGGGTGAACACGCTGAGGACGTTGCCGGCCGCATCGTCGACGCCCGGCACCCGGACGACCCGGTCGAGCGTGTTCGCCTGGAGCGAGTCCTCGCCGTCGCCGGATACGACCAGGTCGGTCTTGCCGTAGACGGAATCGAAGAGGTCGGAGAAAGTCCGGTTGATGGTCGCCGCCAACAGCAGGACGCCCAGGATCATCCCGACGCCCAGGACGATGCCGGCGGCGGTCAGCAGGGCTCGCGCGCGGCGCGCGCGCACACGGCGCAGGGCGAGTCCCGAGAAGGAGCGCACGGGCTAGGCGTCGGCCGGGACGGCGCTGAGCGCCACGAACGCCTCGGAGACGGCCTGGCGGTCGCCGCCGGCGATCTCATCGGCCTGCCTGCCGTCGCGCAGGAACACGACCCGCTCCGCGATCGCAGCGGCACCGGCATCGTGGGTGACGATCACGAGCGTCTGGCCCTCCGTGTCGTTCAGGTCGCGCAGGAGGTCGAGGATCTGGGCGCTGGAGCGCGAGTCGAGGTTCCCCGTTGGCTCGTCGGCGAGCACCAACTCGGGCTGGGTGAGCAGGGCGCGCGCGATCGACACCCGCTGCTGCTCGCCGCCTGAGAGCTCGGACGGCAGGTGGGTGACCCGGTGGCCGAGCCCCACCCGCTCGATCAGCTCGGCCGCGCGGTCGCGGATCGCATCGTCGCGCCGGCCCGAGATGAGGGCGGGCAACAGCACGTTCTCGAGCGCGCTCAGGGCGGGCAGCAGATTGAAGAACTGGAAGACGAAACCGATGCGGTCGCGCCGGATGCGCGTGAGGCCGGCGTCGGAGAGCCCGTCGTAGCGTTCTCCCCCCAGCGAGATCTCACCCGAGGTCGGAGTCTCGAGCGCGCCCAGGAGGTGGAGCATCGTCGACTTCCCCGAGCCCGACGGCCCCATGATCGCGACCATCTCCCCCCGCGGCACCTCCAGCGAGACGCCATCGAGTGCGCGCACGGCCGTATCGCCCTCGCCGAAGACCTTCACGAGCTCGCGCGCCTGCAGAGCGGGTTCGGGGGTGCCCTCCATCCCGGACATTCTGACGTGGAGCGCCCGCGGGCCCTAGGATCGCGGCCTCCATGTCCGACTCGACGCTCTCCCTGTGGTCCGAGGATTCCGTGCTCTCGATCGCCTCCAAGGGCTCGTTTCTCTCGATCGGATCCGTGGGCTCGGTGGCTTCGTTCGGCTCCTTTGGCTCCGCGGCCTCGTTCCTGTCGGTCGGCTCGGCCGCCTCGGCATGCTCCGCCTTCTCGGCGGCCTCGTACGGATCGGTGCTCTCAGCGGCCAGGTCTCGGTCGATCTTGGACGAGGAGGCGCCGGAGGCCGCGCTGAGGGCCGCGGGCGGGCTGCTGGTACTCAGCGGCCTGGCATTGGCGCTTGCCTCGCGCCGCCGCCGGCGCTAGGCCGGAGGATCTCCCGGCCGCCCGAGCTCGTCCTTCAGGCGCTCGATCACCGGGACGGGTGAGGGGTCCACGCCGCGGGCGGCGGCGAGGTGCAGGGAGACCAGGTCGCCGAGCATCACCGCCCACAGCATCCGTGCGGTCCGGTTGGGGCCCTCGGTCTCGATCTGAAGCACGACGCTGGCCCCGGGCTCGATGAGCTTGGCGGTCAGCTCGGAGCGCTCGCGCTGGCGTGGGTGCTGGTCGGAGTCCTGGAGGAAGACGGCGGAGAAGCGGGCACCGTTGTCGGGCGCGGCCCAGCCCACGATCTCGTTGTGATCCATCTCGGGAAGAAAGTGCGTGAGGGCGTGCTGCTTGGCGTTCTCGTTGATCTGCGTCTTCCAGCGGTAGGCCACCGGCTCGGTGAGGTCGCTGCCGTAGATCGCGGGGACGGTGCCCTCGAGCTGTCCGGCGATGTCGGCCGACCGTGCCACGATCGCGTCGGTCTGCTCGGTGAGCCAGGCGGCCGCGGCATCGATGTCGGTGCGGATGGGGGTACTCGCCTCGATGACCGACGCCGTCTCGGCCGCGATCGCAAACATGTAGCCGACTGCCGCGCGCGGCTGCAGGCCGGATGGGATGCCGATCACGGGCACGCCCGCCTCGCGCGCCTTCTCGGCGAGAGCGCCGCCCGTGGTCGCCACGACGCGCTCGGCGCCCAGCGCCTCCGCGCCCTCGAAGCAGGCGAGCGTCTCCTCGGTGTTGCCCGAGTAGCTCATGCACAGGATCAGGTTCTCCGGGCTGGCCCAGGGAGCGAGCTCGTAGTCCCGGACGACGCGCAGGGGGCGGGACAGGGTGTCGCCCAGGGCGGCACGCGCCAGCGATCCACCGATCCCCGAGCCGCCCATGCCGCAGACCGCCAGCCCGTTGGCCTTCAGGTCACCGAGGCCGGCCGACTCCACCCGCCACAGGGCGTCGCCAAGCTGATCCGGGAGGCCGAGGACGTCCTCGAGCTGCCCCGCGCTGTCGATCTCGCGGATCGCCGCGAGCGGGTCGTCGCTCATGCCGCGACCTCCTCGCCCGGTGCGACCCGGGCATCTCCTGAAAGGCTCGCCCCGGGGCCGATCCGCGCGGCCTCGCCGACGACGGCGCCGGATGCGATGGTCGCCCCGTCGCCGACCTCGACGCCTGGAGCAAGGATGGCGCCGCTCACCACCGCGGCGGACCCGACGCTGCAGCCGTCGTCCAGCACCGAGCCCGTGACCGACGCGCCGGGGCCCACGGAACCGCCGTGGCCGATCACGGCGCGGGGCCCGACGGTGGCGTCCGGCGCGATCACGCAGCCCTCCTCGATGAGCGTCGCCGCGTCGCCGACGGGCACGTCGGTCTCGACGCGGCCCTCGAGGATGTCCCAGCTCGCCTGCAGGTAGCGCGCGGGGGTGCCTATGTCCATCCAGTAACCCAAGAGGCGGTGACCGTACAGGCCCTCCCCAACGAGGCGCGGAAAGACATCGCGTTCGATCGACACCGCACGGCCGTCAGGGATGAGGTCGAGCACCTCCCGCCGCAGCACGTAGGCGCCCGCGCTGATCTGGTTCGTGACGACCTGCGATGGGTCGGGCTTCTCCAGAAACGCCTCCACCGCGCCGTCTGAGGCGGTGGGGACCAGGCCGTACGACGTGGTGTCCTCGACCGGGTAGAGCGTGAGCGTGCCGATGGCGCCGGCCGCCTCGTGAAAGCGGATCAGCGAGCTCAGGTCGAGGTCGGTCAGGACATCGCCGTTCAGCATCAGGAACTCGTCGGCGAGACCGATCTCCGCATCGACCAGCCGCAGTGGCCCCGCGGTTCCCAGCGGCTCCGGCTCCTCCACGTAGCGAATCCTGGGCCCGGAGCCCGCCCCGTCGCCCAGCACGCCGCGCAGGAGGTCGGCGCGAAAGCCGCAGGCGAGGATCACCTCGGACACGTCGTGACGCGCGAGCCAATCGATCATGAAGCGCAGGAACGGCCGGTCGACCAGGCGCAGGATGGGCTTCGGCCGGGTGAGCGTCAGCGGGCGAAGCCGGGTTCCCTCTCCCCCGACGAGGACTACGGCCTGCATCAGCTCGGGCGGCCGATTCCCTCGTAGGTGAAGCCGGCCTCCCGCAGGCCGGCCGGGTCGAGGAAGTTGCGGCCGTCGATCACAAGCGGGGTCGACATCGTGCTCGCGAGCTCGGCCCAGGGCAGCTCTGCGAACTCGGGCCACTCGGTCACGAGGATCGCGGCGTCCGCGCCGTCGAGGGCGGCCGCGGCCGAGTCGGCGAACTCCACGTCGGACAGCAGCTCGCGCGCCCGATCGGCGGCCACGGGGTCGTAGGCGGCGACCTTCGCGCCCTCCCCCTGGAGCCGCGCCGACAACACCAGGCTGGATGCCTCGCGCATGTCGTCGGTGTTGGGCTTGAAGGCCAGGCCAAGGAGCGCGATGCGCTTGCCGGCGAGATTCCCGAGGTGCTTCTCGAGCTTCTTCAGCACGCGCCGCTTCTGCAGCTCGTTGACCTCGATCACCGAGGTCAGCAGCTGGAAGTGGTAACCGGAGTTGCCGGCGAGCTGCTTGAGGGCGGTCGTGTCCTTGGGGAAACAGGACCCCCCGAAACCGAGCCCCGCGCTGAGGAACGACGGGCCGATGCGCTTGTCGAGGCCCATCCCCCGAGCCACCTCGGTCACGTCGGCGCCCACCTCCTCGGAGACGTTCGCGATCTCGTTGATGAAGGAGATCTTCGTGGCGAGGAAGGCGTTGGATGCGAGCTTGATCATCTCGGCCGAGGCGACGTCCGTCCGCACCAGATCGCCCCCAAGCGGCCGGTAGACCTCCTCGACGGCGTCGGCGGCCCACTCGCTGCCCTCGTCGGCGCCGACCACGACGCGATCCGGATGCAGGAAGTCCTGGACGGCCGAGCCCTCCTTCAGGAACTCCGGGCAGGAGACGTAGGCGAGCGAGGGCTTCTCGCGGCGGATCGTGGCGCCGGTGCCGGCCGGTACGGTCGACTTCATCACCAGGGCGTGCGTGCCGTCGTCGGCCAGCTTCGACACCACGGCCTGGACGCGGGAGAGGTCGGCGTCGCCCGAGTAGGTGGGAGGAGTGTCGACGCAGCAGAAGAGCAGGCGGGCGCGCTGGAGCACCTCGTCCATGTCGGTGGTGAAGGTCAGGCGCTCGCGGTTGCGCTCGAGCAGCTCCTCGATCCCCGGCTCGTGCATCGTGACCTGCCCGGCACCGAGGGCCGAGACCTTGGCCTCGTCGACGTCCATGGCGACCACGTCACGGCCCAGGTCGGCGAAGCAGGCGGCCGTGACCAGGCCGACCCAGCCGACGCCCACCACTCCTATCGCATCGTTGGATTCGCTCATGGGGCTTCCCCGAAGCCGTCGGGGGCGGGGAGCGTAGCTAGCTGCCCGCCTCGCTCAGGTTCTGAGCGATCGCGATCATCTGCGGCTCGGTGAGGAGCTTGTCGAGCGTGTTCGTGACCCAGTACATGGTCTTGTCGCGCTCGAAGGCCACCATCCGCAGCTGGCCGCCGTCCCGGTAGAAGCTGTACTCCCGGTCCCCGATCTTGCGCTTGTCGCTGGGGTTGGCGAACAGCGGCGCATCGAGCCAGTCTGTCCCCGAGACGCCGTAGTACGCCGTCGGGTAGGTGGTGCCCTGGGTCGTCAGCACGAACTTGTAGCCGTGGTAGACCTTGTCGTTGCTGCCGTCGATCCGGAAGTACCGGCTGTCGTCGCTGACGGACGCATTTCCGCTGGCGACGATCTTGGTCGGGTACAGGATCGGGAACTTCAGGTCCTTGCCCCCCTGTTCGCGGATCACGGCCGCGTATTGCTGGCCGCCGGCCGTCGAGTCGATCATCTGCGACGCGGCGATCTGCTCGGGCGTCTGGTCCGGTTCAGGATCGGGCTTGTGCCTTGTCCTTGTCCTTGTCCTTCCCCTTGTCGCCGTCCGCCTTCGGTTTCTCCTCGCCGCCATCCGACTTGGCCGCGTCGTCGTCCGAGTCGTCGCCGCCCGACTCGCCCAGGAACTGGCTCACCGCGGCCTGCAGCGGCTCGTCGCCGGCGGTGACGTACCCCTCGGCGTCGAGGCTGTCGAACGGGAAGTCGATCTGGGCGATCTGGGCGTCCCGCGCTGCGGCCATGAGCTTGAACAGCGTCAGAAGCGTGGGAGCGTCGTCGATGTCGGAGGTCGTGTAGTCCGTGAAGATGTTGAGCAGCTTCTCGCGCTCCTCGAGCAGCTTCTCGGGCGGGACCTTCTGGCGCGCCTCGCGCAGGAAGCCCTGCTGGCGGGCGGCGCGGACGATGTCGTTGTCCTCGTGGCGGTAGCGGACGTACTGCAGCGCCTTGAACCCGCAGAGCCGCTGGTAGCCGGCCTGGATGTCGATCTCGGCGTACTGGTCGGCGAACGAGGCCGCGGTGGCGTTGTCGTTGAAGTAGTGGCGGTCGACGTCAACGTAGACGCACCCGATTGCGTCCACGGCGTCGGCGAACCCGTTGAAGTCCACGTTTACCACGTGGTTGATCGGGATCCGGTTGTCGGTGAGCTGCTTGACGACCTCGAGCGTGAGCTTCGGCCCACCGTAGGAGTAGGCGGCGTTGAACTTGTCGATGCCGTGGCCTGGGATGTTCACCCGCAGGTCGCGGGGGATCGACAGCTGCGTGATCGCGTTGTCGGGGTCGACCCGCAGCAGCATCGTCGTGTCCGACAGGCCCTTGCTGGACTGATCGGGCCGGACGTCGGACCCGATGATCAGGAAGTTCTGGGCCTTCTGGTCGCCCACCTCGTCGAGCTGGTCCTCGACCCCCGGCAGGCCTCCCAGTCCCTTGGCGAACTCGGTGATGTAGACCAGGCTTGTGATGGCCGTCGCCGCGGCCATCGAGGCGACGATCAGGAAGGTCGCCGCCACGAAGCGCGGCCAAGGCCCGGAGCGGGGCGGCTTCTCGTCGGACGCGCCGACCGCTTCTGGCTCCTCCCCCGCTGAAGCCGCGGTGGCCACGACGGCCGTAGCGGCCTCCTCTGGCTCGGCCTCTGCCGCCTCGGCGTCGGCGTCCGCCGCTCCGGCAGCGGCGGCACCCGCCGCGGCCTTGCCGGGCTCGGTGATGCCGCGCTTCTTGGCGTGCTCGGCGGTCCGGTCGCGAAGGCCCTGCATCGCGGCCTCGCGTGCCTCCTCCTGGTCGGCGGCGGCGAGGGTGTCGGCTTCCGTGGTGGCGCCGGCGGTGGGCTTCTCGGTTTCGTCCGCGTCGCTCTCGTCCGCTGCATCGTCGCTCGTGGGGTCAGACCCCTCGGCGTCGTCAGGGTCGGGCTCGTCCGCGCCTTCGGCGTCTGACCCCGCGTCCGGTTCATCCTCCTCGTCGAACTCGAACTCGTCGGCGGGCTCGGCGCCCTCGTCGGCGGTCGCCTCCACGGCCTCGGGTTCATCCTCCGCCTCGGGCGCCCCCGCTTCGTCCTCGTGCTCGCCCGCGAGCTCCGTGTCGAGGTCGTCCGCGCTCGGTTCATCCTCTTCGTCGGGCAGCCCGCTCCATTGCTGGCGCCCGGCCCAGGTCGCGGGCGCGGGCGGCTCGTCCGCGCCCTCCTCCTCGAAGCCGGCATCGTCGGGCGCGTCGGCCTCGAGGTCCTCCTCGTCGTCCTCGGGCGGGTTCTCTCCGTCGAACACGTCGGGGCTCATCGCGCGGCGCTCTCCCTTGCCAGCATCGCAGGAAGGGCGTTCACGAAGTCGACGATGGCCTTGCGATAGCTCGCCAGCGAGGAGATCGAGACCCACTCCTCGGGGCCGTGATGCCCGGCGCCGGCGGGCCCGAATTCGACCGCGGGGATGCCCACGCGCAGGAACGACACCGCGTCGGAGGCGCCGTCGCGGCCGACGCTGGTCACGCCCTCACCGTGGTGGCGGGCGGCGGCGGCGCAGAGGCCCCGGACCCAGACGGACTCGGGATCGACGGTGGCGGGCGGGCGGGAGAAGGTGGAGACCACCTTGGAGTCATCCAGCGTCGCGACCTGCGCGAGGATCTCGGCAGGGTCCTGCTCCGGCAGGTAGCGGACGTCGACGTCGATGTAACACGTGTCGGGCACCTTGTTCAGGGCGTCTCCTCCGAGGATGCGGCCGAGGTTGATCGATGGCCGGTCGAACAGCTCGGAGCTGCGAGAGGCAAACGGTAGCGACTCGATTCCCCGAAACACCTCCAGTGCCTTGATGATCGCGTTCTCGCCCAGCCACGGCGTCGCGCCGTGCGCCGCCCGGCCGCTCACGTGGAGACGCATGGCGAGAACGCCCTTCGCCGCCACGCCCGACGTGCATGTCGGTGGGCTCGCCCGTGATCGCGAAATCGCCGCGGAAGCCGCTGTCCACGAGCAGGTCCCCCCCGCGCTCGGTCTCCTCCTCCGACTCCTCGTCGGGAACGATGCCCAGGAGCACCCGGACCCCGTCCTGGTCGCGCAGGTCGGCCATCGCGAGGAGCAGGGCGGCGACGGCGCCCTTCATGTCGTAGGCGCCACGGCCGCTGAGCTTGTCGCCGTCGACCCGGGGCTGGAACTGCTCGGGTCGGCCCGGCACGACGTCGATGTGGCCGTGGAGGAGGATCGTGGTCGGAGCGCCGTGCGGGCCAACCGCCGCGGTTGTGACCGGAAGGCCGCGGATCCCCATCTGGCTCGACTCGACCTCGCGCGAGTCCAGCCAGCCCTTGACGAACCCGGCGCACTGCCGGATCCCCTCCTCGGAGGAGGTGTCGTAGGCGATCAGCCGCTCGGTTAGTGCCTGTTCCTCGGGCTTTGCGATCCGGTGATGTTAGGCGGCGGCCCTGAAGCTCAGCCGGCTTGGGCCGGCTCGCCGTCAGCGGCACGCTTGAGCTCGGCGATGTCGAACTTCACCATCTTCATCATCGCCTCCATCGCGCGCCGGGCCCGCTCGGGGTCCGAGTCGCCGAAGAGCTCCTCCATGCCGCCCGGAACGACCTGCCAGGAAAGACCAAAGCGGTCCTTGAGCCAGCCACACTGGCTCTCGGTGCCGCCGCCCTCGAGCAGCGCGTCCCAGTAGTGGTCGATCTCATCCTGGTCTGAGCACTCGATCAGAAACGAGACGGCCTCGTCGAACTTGAACTGGGGGCCGCCGTTGATGCCGGTGAACCGCTGCCCGTCGAGCTCGAAGTCGACCGTCATCACCGTGCCGGGCTCGCCCGGAGAGCCCTCCTGGTAGTGGGTCACGTTCACGATCTTCGAGTTCGGGAACACGGAGCAGTAGAACTCCGCTGCCTCCTCTGCCTCCTTGTCGAACCAGAAGTTGGGGACGATCGGCTTCAGCATGCGTGGCTCCTTGGCGGTCGAAGTGGTCTCTCCCACGATAAGACCGCAAGCGCACCCGGAACTCATCGGTCGGTGGCCATAGGCTGGGTGCGTGATCTCCGAGGAGGCGCGCGCATGGCGCAACGGGAAGCACGATCGCGTGTGCGACGTCATCGAGCCCTGGGAGCATGGGACGGTCGTCCGGGCGAGCCGGCACCCCCACTACTTCGACCTCAACTGCGTCCGAGTCGAGGCGCCGACCGGCATGGACGCCGACGGCCTCATCGAGGTCGCGGACCGAGGCCTCCATGAGCTGGGGCACAGCAAGCTCGAGATGGACCTCGTCACGGAGGCCGAGACGCTCCGCCCCGAGTTCGACAGGCGAGGGTGGAAGACGAGCCGGCTCGTGTGGATGCGCCACGACGCGCCGCTTCCGCCTGGGCCCACGGCCGAGGTGGAGGAGGTGCCCTACGACGCCGTGCACCGCCTTCGCGACACCTGGCATCGCGAGGACTACCCCGATGTCGACCCCGGCAACTACCACGCCGAGGCGCGCGAGGTCGCCCTCCAGTGCGGCGCTCGGGTCTTCGCGACCGTCGAGGGTGGCGCGCCGGTGGGGTTCTCCGAGGTCGAGTACCGCGACGGGTCAGCCGAGATCACCAGCGTGTACGTGCTTCCCGAGCACCGGGGCGGCGGTCGCGGAACTGCGATCACCAGGGCGGCGATCGAGGCCTGCTCGGATGCCACCGACCTCTGGATCGTGGCCGACGACGAGGACCGCCCGAAGGAGCTCTACGTCAGGCTCGGCTTCCGGCCGGCCTGGATCTCGATGGAGTTCCTGCTGCCGCCCGCGGCGGGCGACTAGCTGGATTCGGCGATCTGGATGAAGGCCTCGCAGCGCGCGACCTCGCGCTGCGCGGTCTCCTCGGCGGCCGAGCCCTCGTCGGCCTCCTCGGCGCGCTGCTTCGCCTCGTCGAGGCGGGACTTCAGCTCGCTCACGTCCAGGTCGCCCGGTGCCTTGACCTCGGCCACGAGAACGCGGGCGCGGTTGGCGAAGACCTCCATCCAGCCCTCGCCCTGCGCGTAGCGCTCCGGCTCCCCCGACTCCGACTCGTGCAGGCGCAGCTCGCACGGCACCAGCCGTGCGATCAGGGGAGCGTGGCGGGCGCGAATGCCGACCTCGCCCACCGCCGTCCGGGTCGAGAGCATGAAGAGGTCGCCCTCGAAGACCGAGCCCTCGGGGGTGAGGACCTGCGCCTCGAGCTTTCCATCCTCCGCCAAGGACTACTCCTCCGAGCTCTCCGACTCCTCCGAGCCGTTGTCGTCCGACTCCGAAGCCTCGGCCTCCTCGCGATCGACGCTCTCTTCGCCCTTCTCGCGCTCGGACGTGCCCTCGCGGACCTGGTCGATCGAGCCCTGCATGTAGAACGCGCTCTCGGGGAGATCGTCGTGCTTGCCGTCGAGGACCTCGCGGAAGCTCCGGACCGTGTCGGCGACCGGGACGTACTCGCCCGAGCGGCCGGTGAACGCCTCGGCCACGAAGAACGGCTGGCTGAGGAAGCGCTCGATCTTTCGCGCCCTGTTCACCGTCTGCTTGTCCTCGTCGGAGAGCTCGTCGATCCCGAGGATCGCGATGATGTCCTGCAGCTCCTTGTAGCGCTGCAGGTTCTCCTGGACCTCGGTCGCGGTGCGGTAGTGCTCCTCGCCGAGGACGTCCGCCTTCAGGATCGTCGAGGTCGAGTCGAGCGGGTCCACCGCCGGGTAGATGCCCTTCTCCGAGATCCCGCGGGACAGCGTGGTGGTCGCGTTCAGGTGCGCGAACACCGAGGCCGGCGCGGGGTCGGTGAGGTCGTCCGCCGGCACGTACACGGCCTGGATCGACGTGACCGAGCCCTGCTGGGTGGAGGTGATTCGCTCCTGGAGGCCGCCCATCTCCGTCTCCAGCGTCGGCTGGTAGCCGACCGCCGACGGCATGCGCCCGAGCAGGGCCGACACCTCGGAGCCCGCCTGGACGAACCGGAAGATGTTGTCGATGAACAGCAGCACGTCCTGGCCGCCGACCTCGCGGAAGTACTCGGCCATCGTCAGCCCCGACAGCGCGACTCGAAGGCGCGCGCCAGGCGGCTCGTTCATCTGGCCGAACACGAGCATCGTCTTGTCGATGACGCCCGACTCCTTCATCTCGAGCCAGAGGTCGTTGCCCTCGCGCGAGCGCTCGCCCACGCCGCAGAAGGCCGACAGTCCCTCGTGCTCCTCCGCGAGGTTCCGGATCAGCTCCTGGATGAGGACCGTCTTGCCGACGCCGGCGCCGCCGAACAGCCCGACCTTGCCGCCCTTCGCGTACGGGGCGAGGAGGTCGACGACCTTGATCCCCGTCTCGAGGATCTCCTGCGTGGGCTTCAGCTCCTCGACCGTGGGGGCCGCGCGGTGGATGGGCCACCGCTCCTCGCCCTCCACCGGGTCGCCCTCGTCGATCGTCTCGCCGAGCAGGTTGAAGATCCGGCCGAGCGTGTCCTTGCCGACGGGCACTGTGATCGGGCCCACCGGTGTCGAGGATCTTGTCGCCGCGGCGCAGGCCGTCGGTGGCGTCCATCGCGACCGTGCGGACGCTGTCGTCACCGAGGTGCTGCTGGACCTCGCAGACGATCTTTCCCTCGGCGTCGCCGGGCCGGTCGATCTCGAGCGCCGAGTAGATCTCGGGCAGCTCATCGGTAAAGAGCGCGTCGACGACGACGCCCGTGATCGACTGGATCGTCCCGAAGTTGCCTCCTTCAGTCGATCCGTTGCCGTTCTCGTCGGCCGAGTCGTTTCCGTTTTCGTCTGCCATCAGTTCCTTTCCTCTAGCCGAGCGCTTCTGCGCCGGCGACGACTTCCAAGATCTCCTGCGTGATCTCCGCCTGCCGCACCCGGTTCATCTCCAGGGTGAGGTCGCGGATCATGTCCTGAGCGTTCTCCGAGGCGCTGCGCATCGCGGTCATCCGCGCGCCCAGCTCGGACGCCGCGGACTCCAGCAGCGCGCGGTAGACGGAGAGGTCCACGTACTCCTCGAACAGCTTCGGGAGCAGCACCTCGGGCTCCGGCTCGTGGTACCAGGCGCCCTTCATGTGCGCCTCGGCAAGCTCGGCGTCGGCGGGCTCCTCGGGGTCGGGGATGCCCTCGCCGAACACCTCCGCCTGCTGGAGCGGCAGCAGCGTCTGGCGCCGCACGTACTGGGTGAGCGGCGAGACGTAGCGGTTGTAGACCAGGTCGACCCGGTCGAGCTCTTCGTCCACGTAGGCCGTGGTGAGCGCACGCGAGATCTCGCGTGCGTCGGTGAACGCCGGGCGATCGGTGAAGCCGATGTAGGAGTGCTCGACGTTCTCGCCGCGGAAGGTGAGCGTGGAGTTGCCTCGCCGGCCGACGACCGAGTAGATCGTCTCCGTGCCGTCGGAGCGGTACTCGGACTTCAGGCGCAGGCCCTCGCGGATGATCTGCGTGTTGAACGCGCCCGCGAGGCCACGGTCGCCGGTGACGAGCAGGATGCCGACGCGCTCGGTCTTCTCGCGCTCCTGCAGCAGCGCGACGCGGGCGATCACGCCCTCGTCGGCCGCGGCGACCTGCTGGGTCATCTTGCGGATCGCCTGCGCGTAGGGGCGCATCGCGTCGATGCGCTGCTCGGCCCGCCGCAGCCGGGCGGCCGCGACCATCTCCATCGCCCGCGTGATCTTGTGGACGTTCTTGACCGCGGAGATGCGGTTGTTGACTTCCTTCTGGGTGGCCATGGTGCGCGCCTACGTGGCGACCGCCTCCGTCTCCTCGACCGCCGCCTCGGCGTCATCGGCCTGCTTCTCGGCGTCGGCCTCCTTCGCGGCCTGCTCGTCGGTGCGGCCGGGCTTCGAGCGCTCGTCCTCGTCCTTGACCCGGTCGGACTCGCCCTCCTCGAGGGGGTTGCCCTCGATGTCGAAGTCCGGGCCGAAGTCGTCGATCATCTCGGCGATCGCGTTCGACAGGTTCTCCTCGTCCTCGTCGGAGAGCTCGCCGTCGTTGATCCGGCCCATCAGGTCCTTCTGCTCGGACTTCAGGCGGCTGAGCAGCGTCTCCAGGAACTCGGCGACCCGCTCGACCTTGATCCGGTCGAGGTAGCCGCCGGTGCCGGCGAAGATCGACGAGACCTGCTCGGCGACCGAGAGCGCGTTGCGCTCGTTCTGCTTCAGCAGCTCCACCAGACGCTCGCCTCGAGCCAGCTGGCGCTGCGTCTCGGGATCCAGCTCGGAGCCGAACTGGGCGAAGGCCTCGAGGTCGCGGTACTGGGAGAGGTCCAGCTTCAGCTTGCCGGCCACCTTCTTCATGGCCTTCGTCTGAGCGTTACCTCCAACTCGCGACACCGAGATGCCGACGTTGATGGCCGGCCTCACGCCCGAGTAGAAGAGGTCCGACTCGAGGAAGATCTGCCCGTCGGTGATCGAGATGACGTTCGTCGGGATGTAGGCCGAGACGTCGTTGGCCTGTGTCTCGATGATGGGCAGCGCGGTCAGCGAGCCGCCGCCGTGGTCGTCGTTCAGCCGTACCGAGCGCTCCAGGAGCCGCGAGTGCAGGTAGAAGACGTCTCCCGGGTACGCCTCGCGGCCCGGCGGACGCCGCAGGAGCAGCGACATCTGACGGTAGGCGTAAGCGTGCTTGGTGAGGTCGTCGTACACGCACAGCGCGTCCTTGCCGTTGTAGAGGAAGTGCTCCGCCATCGCGGTCCCGGCATAGGGGGCGATGAACTTGATCGGAGCCGCCTCGTCGGCGGGGGCCGCGACGATGATCGTGTTGTCGAGGGCGCCGTTCTCCTCGAGCACCTGCGCAACCTGCACGATCGTGGACTTCTTCTGGCCGATCGCGACGTAGACGCAGATCAGGTCCTTGTCCTTCGAGTTGATGATCGTGTCGATCGTGATCGCCGTCTTGCCCGTCTGGCGGTCGCCGATGATCAGCTCGCGCTGGCCGCGGCCGACGGGGATCATGCCGTCGATCGCCTTGATCCCGGTCTGGACCGGGGTGGTCACGGGCTGGCGCTCGACGACGCCCGGGGCCTTGAACTCGGCCGGACGGGTCTCGGAGGCGTTGATGTCTCCCTTGTCGTCTAGCGGGCGCCCCAGCGGATCGACGATCCGGCCGAGGAGCTCCTCGCCGACGGGGATCTCGAGCAGGCGGCCGGTGCGCTTCACCGTGTCGCCCTCCACGACCTTGTCCCAGGCGCCGAACAGCACGGCGCCGACATTGTCCGGCTCGAGATTCAGCGCGAGGCCGGTGACGTCGTGCGGCAGCTCGAGCATCTCCAGGGCCATGCAGTTCTCGAGGCCGTGGAGGCGGGCGATGCCGTCCGCAACGGACAGCACGGTTCCCACCTCGGAGAGGTCCGCCTCCCCGGCGTCCATCCCCTGGATCCGCTCGCGCAGGATCTTCGAGATCTCGTCTGGCTTGATTTCCACGGTTCTCCTTTGACTCAGTCGTGTAGCGGTCTACGCCGCCTTCGCGACTTCCTTTCGAAGTTTCTCCAGCTTGGTGCGGATGCTCGCGTCGAGCACTCTGTTGCCGACCCGCAGCACGAGGCCACCGAGGACCTCTGGATCGACCTCCCTGGTGAGATTGATCGTACGGTCAGTCTGGCGCTCGATCTCCTTGCCGACCCGGTCCACGACGGCGTCGTCGAGCTCCACGGCACTCGTGAGCGTCACGTCGAGCTGGCGGTTCTCCTCCGCCCAGCGCTCGTCGAAGCGGCGGCGGACGAGGAAGATGGCCGGCATCCGGTGCTTCTCGGCCAGTAGCTCGAGGAAGTTCAGGAGCTCGGGCTCCGCACCCGAGACCACCTTGTTCAACCCCTCCCGCTTCTCCTTCGAGGAGAAGTAGGGGCTGAACAGGAACACCTGGAGGTCGCGGGTCTCGTTCATCGCATCGACGAACTGGCCCAGCTCGTCGTGGATGGAGTCCAGCTTCTCCTCCTCCTTGGCGACGTCGAATAGAGCGTCGCCGTAAACGCGGCCGATTTCCTCCACGGGCGCCTACTTCTCCCCGTTCGCCTCGGCGCCGGAGAGCGCGGTGAAGTCGACCTCGCCGAGGGCGTCGTCGATCAGGCGCTTGTGGTCCGCGTCGTCGAGCGACTTGCGGGTGACCTTCTCGGTCGCGAGCACGGTGAGATCGGCGATCTCCTTGCGAATCTGCTCGAGGGAGCGCCGCGTCTCGGTCTCGATGTCCTTCCGCGCGGCCGCAACGAGCTCCTCGCGCTTCGCCTTGCCCTCGCTGGTCGCCTCGGCCACGGCGGCGTCTGCCGCCTTCCGGGCCCTTGCCGCGATGTCGTCGGCCTGCTCGCGCGCCTCGGTGAGCCGCTGGCGGTACTCGTCGAGGAGCTTGTCCGCCTCCTCACGCTGCTTCTCCGAGGCCTCGATGTTCTCGCGGATGGCGTTCGCCCGCTTCTCAAGCGCCTCGCCGATCTTCGGGAAGGCGACCTTGTTGAGGACGAACATCGTCACGCCGAACGCCAGCAGCGTCCAGAACATCAGCCCCAATGCGGGCGAGACGAGGAAGCTGCCGCCCTCCTCCTCGGCCGCGTGCTCCTCCTGCGCGAGCACCTCCGGTGCGAGCACGAGCAGGGCAAGCGCCGCCAGCCCGAAGGCGGCGAGGTAGCGCTTCTGCCGGGTCACCCCGGCGATCTGTGCGACTCCCAGCACCGTCGGCCTAGAGGAAGAAGGCGATGAGGCCGAAGATGAAGGTGTAGAAGGCGACCGCCTCGGTGAGCGCGAAGCCCAGCCAGCGAATCGACTGCAGTTCGTCCTTCATCTCCGGCTGGCGGGCGACGGACTGGATCTCCGCGCCGAAGATCACGCCGATGCCGATACCGGCTCCGATCGAGCCGAGCCCGGCGCCGATCCCGAGCGCGATCGCCTTGCCGGCGTCGGTGACGCCAGTGTCGGTGACGCCCTCCGCGGCCTGGGCCAGAACCATTAGATCCATTCGTGTGCTCCTTTTCCTAGTGTGATTCGGCGGTCGCTCCGCCGATGTAGATCGCTGTCAAGGTCGAGAAGATGAAGGCCTGGAGTGTGGCGACCAGGCCGATTTCGAAGACGAAGAAGGCGAAGGCCAGCGGGAACGTGAGGGCTCCCAGCGCCGCCAGCCCGAGCAGGACGGCGAGGCCGCCGGCCATGAAGAGGATGAGCAGGTGGCCCGCCAGGATGTTGGCGAAAAGACGTACGGAGAGCGAGATCAGCCGCACCATGTGCGAGATCGCCTCGATCATGAAGATGGCGGCACGGCCGAGGATGTTCATGTCCTCCAGGCCCGGGGGCAGCCACGACTTCAGGTAGCCGAAGAGGCCCTTCGCCCTCACGCCCTCGTAGTGGTAGGCGATGACCGAGATGAGCGCGAGCGTGAGCGGGATCGAGATGTTCGCCGTCGCCGCGTAGATCGCCAGCGAGGGGACCTCGAGCCCGAGGATGTTCACCGTGTGCTCGGTGTTGGTCGGCAGCGGCACATAGCCCAGCATGTTCGAGAACCAGATGAAGAAGAAGAGGCCCGCCAGATAGGGGAACCACTTCCGAGCGAGGCTCTGGTCCGGGATGTTGCCGCCGGTGATGTTGTTGCGGGTGAGGTCGTAGGCCAGCTCCACGGCCATCTGCACCTTGTTCGGCTCGCGCTGCATGCGCCGGGCGATGAAGGTCATCGCGAGGATCGTGAGCCCGCTTGCGAGCACGACGTAGAGCACGCCCTTCGTGATCGAGAGGTCGACGCCGCCGATGTTGATGTCCAGCCACGGCTCGAGCTTGAACTCGTTCTGGGGCTGGAACTCCTCGTTCTTGCCCTCGTTGCCGACCACCACGACCAGCAGGACCGTGATCGCGAGGTACAGGCCGATCCCCAGGAAGACCTTCGCCTTCGTGCTCAATCCAGCGACCCAGGCGCTCATAGGCCGGCCTCATCCGGGTACAGCAGGCGAGTGAACGCGAGCGACGCGAAGTGGGCGGTGACGAGGATCAGCGTGAGGACGGCCGCTGCGAGGCCGTCCTCGCGGTCGGCGAGCAGGCCGACCAGCAGGATCGCCAGCGGCACCAGCCACACGCGCGCCAGCGTGGAGGCGCCGGTCAGTCCGAGGGCCTTGCGCCGGTCACCGGCGCTGAGCGCGACGTTCGCGCGCCTCTGGGCGAAGATCTGGATCGCGTGCTGGGCGATCCACGCCGCGGCGGCCACCGCGTAGCCCAGCAGCGGCAGGTCGGCGAGGATGAAGACTGGCAGCGCGAGGGCCAGCAGCCCCAGGTCGGGGTAGCGGAGCGCGAGCGGTGCCCGCCCGGGGGCGGTGGCCGCGTCAGAGCCGTCTAAAGCGAGCGAAGACAAGAGCAAGTCCCACGGCGAGGCCGGCGAAGAGGCCGATCAGCCCCAGCGGTACTGCAAGCCCCAACAGCGAGCCGAGCCCGTAGCCGGCGGCCGAGCAGACGACCATTGCGGCGACGAGCGTCAGCCCCGCGGTTGCCGCATCCGCCCTCGGTCCTCGAGGGGTCTCGGTCATCTGAGGTGTCGAAGTCGGGGCCGCGCAAGGGGCTTCAAAAAAAGGGGTCTAAAGGTGCGGACAGCCGCTTCGGTTCCCGGGATGCAGGACCGTCGCGGCGGACGGCGAATATATCCGAAACCGCCCGGCGACCCGGGCACGTCGGCGTGCCGAAAAGCACGATCTGATGGGGGATGAGCGCTCAGCCGGGGCCCGGGTCGACCGCAGGGAACTCCCCGGTCTCGGGGTCCGGCGTCTGGTACTCCCCCGTCTCGGGGTTGACGATCTCGAAGCTGCCCGTCTCCAGCTCGCGCTTGACGCCCTCGTCGACCACAGCCGGCGTCAGGCTGGGGCTCGCCCGCGAGCGCCGGAGCTTGAGGATCTCGAGCGTGACCACGAGGTAGAAGCTGGTGGCGATGACAGCGGCGAAGCACAGGAGCATCACGACCGTCCAGAACGGGTCGAAGTTGCCGCGGTCGTCGCTGTAGGGCACGAACCGGAGCGCCAGGGCCAGCATCGCCATCAGCCCGGTCCAGCCGTACAGGTACGCCAGTGTGCGCCGCTGGGAGAAGCCGATGTTCGCCATCCGGTGGTGGAAGTGCCAGCGATCGGCGCGGTAGATCGGCTGGCGGTACTTCACCCGCTTGGCGACCACGAAGCCGGTGTCGAGGATCGGCACGGCGAGGATGATCAGGGGAAAGAACAGCGCGACCACGGCATTCGTCTTCAGCGATCCCTGAATCGCGATCACGGCCAGCATGTAGCCGAGGAGGTTCGAGCCGGTGTCGCCCATGAAGCTCGACGCGGGTGGGAAACCGTGGCGCAGGAAGCCCAGCGCGCCGCCTGCGGTGAGGGCCGCGAGCACGCCGGCCGTCTCGCGGTCGAGCGACACCGCGATGATCGAAAGGGTGGCGGCCGAGATCACGCACACGCCCGCCGCCAGCCCGTCGACGCCGTCGATGAAGTTGATGACGTTGATCGCGGCGATGATCCCGATGATCGCCAGGAGCTCCCCCAGGTCCACCTGGCCCACCAGCGGCAGGTGGACCAGGTCGACGGAGGCCGGATCGACGCCGCCGATGAACGGGAGGGTGAACGCGGTGAGCCGGACCCCGTTGAAGACGGCGATGGACGCCGCCAGCAGCTGGCCCAGGATCTTCGGCAGGGCGCCGAGGGTGACCACGTCGTCGACCACCCCCACCGCCGCGATCGTCGCCGCGCCGACCAGGATCCCCCGCGTCTCATCGCCCATCGGCATGAAGAGGATCGCCGAGACCAGGATTCCCACCAGGATCGCGAGCCCGCCCAGCTTCGGGGTGGGCGTCGTGTGCAGGCTGCGCTCGTTCGGGACGTCGATCGCGCCGATCTTCCTCGCGATCCTCTCCGCCACCGGCACCAGCGTCCACGCGATCACCGCGGCCACCAGGAACGCGTAGAGCGCGAAGATCGGCTCCGGCCTGCCGTCTACGAGCACGCTGCCCTCACCCTCACGCCGCCGCCTTCAGGACCGCATCGGTCAGCACCCTTGCGTCGCGCGGGTTGCGCACCCCCGCGGGCTCGGTGCGCTTCACCAGCTCCAGGGTCTCGGGGTCACCGAGCTCGCGAAGGAGCCCCTCCTTCATCAGCTCCTCGTCGACCGCGCCCATCTCGCCGGCGAAGATCGTGTAGACGGGCGTGCCGAGGGCGACGGCCTCGCGGTTCATCGTGCCACCGGCGCTGACGACCAGGTCGGCGTAGGCGATCAGGCTCTGCGCGTCGATGGCACCTGCGGGCACGATCAAGGAAGGGTCATTCCGGGCGCGGACGGCGTCGCCCTGGCCGTCGGTGCGCGGGATCACCACGGCGGTGGCGTCCGGATCGGCCGCGATGCGGTCCAGCACCCCGTCGTAGAGCGGGTTGTCGGCGTGGTAGGCGGAGGTCTCCGGAGGCGGTCGCAACACGGCCAGCACCGGGCCGCGTTCGAGCCCGAGCTCGTCGAGCACCGCCGGGTCCGGCTTGAAGCCGGTGAGGTAGTAGTCCTCCTTGAGACCCGGATACCGGAAGAGCTTCGCGCGGGCGGCGCCGGCGCGCTCCATCGCCTCGACCGGGATCGCGTCGGGCGCCAGCACGACCTCGGCGGCCCGGAACGCCAGCTTGCGCTGAAGGCCCGCGTGCTCGTAGTCCTGCATCTGAGCCGACGGTATGCGAAGCAGGGTCGAGACCACCGCGAGGTCGACGGAGCCGTGGCCCAGCGCGAGGTCGAACTTCCGCCCGCGGGCCCAGCGGGTGAGCGCCGCGCTGCGGCGGGCGAGTGCGGTGCCCTTGGCCGCCATGGAAGCTCCGCCGTGGCGCCCGATGACGGTGTGCGGAATCCCAAGCCGGTCGAGCAGCCCGACGGTCTGCCCGTACTCGCGCGCGGTCACCTGAACCTCGTGCCCGTCCGCCTCGAGACACTCGATGATCGGCCGCAACACCAGGGGGTGAGCGGCAGCCGTCATGTCCACCCAGACGCGCATTCGCGCCCGGGACTCTCTCAGGTCACGTCAGACGGTCGCGGCCGAGAGCTGCGGATACAGCGGGTAGCGGTCCATCAGCGCCTGCGTCCGCTCGCGCAGGGCGTCGCCCTCGGCCTCGAAACGGTCTGAGAGGGCGACGCCGATCACCGAGGCGATCTCGCGCATGTCGTCCTCGGTCATGCCACGGGTGGTGAGGGCCGGCGTGCCGATCCGAAGGCCCGACGGATTCATCGGCGGGCGCTCGTCGAAGGGGATCGCGTTTCGGTTGACCGTGATGCCCACCTCATCGAGGCGGTCCTCGGCGGCCTTGCCGTCAAGCCCGGTCGGAGTGAGGTCCACCAGGACGAGGTGCACGTCGGTGCCGCCCGTGAGGACGTCGACGCCCTCGGCGATCAGCTGCTCGCCGAACGCCTTCGCGTTGGCGACGGTCTGCCGCTGGCGGGCACGGAACGGATCGGAGTTGGCGATCCGAAGCGCCACGGCCTTCGCGGCGATGATGTGCATCAGCGGCCCGCCCTGCTGACCGGGGAAGATCGACCGGTCGACGTCCTTGGCCAGCTCCTCCCGGCAGAGGATCATGCCGCTGCGAGGGCCGCCCAGGGTCTTGTGGATGGTCGTCGTGACGACGTCCGCGTGCGGCACCGGGCTGGGGTGCTCGTCCGCGGCGACCAGGCCCGCGAAGTGCGCCATGTCCACCATCAGCTTCGCCCCGACCGAGTCGGCGATCTCGCGGAAGGCCGCGAAGTCGAGGTGGCGGGAGTAGGCGGACCAGCCGGCGACGATCACCTTTGGCTTGTGCTCGCTCGCGAGGCGCTCGACCTCCTCCATGTCGACGCGCAGGTCCTCCCTGCGCACGTGGTAGGCGACGACGTTGTAGAGCTTCCCCGAGACGTTGAGCTTCATCCCGTGCGTGAGGTGCCCGCCGTGGTCGAGGGCAAGCCCGAGGATCGTGTCGCCGGGCTCGAGCAGCGCCATGTACGCCGCGTTGTTGGCCTGCGCGCCGGCATGAGGCTGGACGTTGGCGTGCTCGGCTCCGAAGAGCTCGAGCGCGCGGTCGATCGCGAGCTGCTCCGCGTCGTCGACATCCTCGCAGCCGCCGTAGTAGCGGCGGCCGGGATAGCCCTCCGCGTACTTGTTGGTGAGGACCGAGCCCGCCGCGTCGAGCACGGCCTGCGGCACGAAGTTCTCAGAGGCGATCATCTCCAGCGTCGTCTGCTGGCGATGGAGCTCGCGATCGAGGACCCGGGCGATGTCGGGGTCTACCTCCGCGAGGGGGGCGGTCTGGAAGTCGTCGGGCAGGTCGGTCAATTCACATCACTCCGGGTCGTTCTTGGGCGGCGGTTCTAGGGTGACACACACCGCGGCGTGGATCCCCCTCCGAATCCGCGCGAAGGTGACCCCACGGCGCGAGGGTTGCGGGATTGACCACGCTATTCGTGGTCAGATCCACAACCTTGGCGGATGCAGTCTGCAGGGCCGCCGAGCGATAGCTAGCCGGACACTTGACAATTCTTGATCGATCGGTTAACAATTACCGGGCAACCGCGATCCCGTGCCTGAGGAGGCCCCCGGAATGACCGAGAACGGCAGCACCACCAACGGCGAAGTCGAGTCCGAGGACGAGGCGCTCAGCGTCCTGCTCGACGGCGACATCGACAAGGTCATGGCCGGCCTCGACCGAATCGTGGAGGCCGCCCCCTCCTACGAGAAGCTGATCATGCGCTGGCAGCGCCAGCACTGGTCCACCGAGGACTTCGACTTCACCGAGGACAGGCGCCAGTGGGAGGACCCGGACACGTTCACCGAGGAGGAGCGCAAGTTCCTGGCCTTCGGCTTCTCGGAGTTCTTCATCGCCGAGGACCGGGTGACGGTCGAGCTCCTCCCCTTCGCGATCGCGGCTCCGCAGAAGGAGGCGCAGCTCTTCCTCACCACACAGATCTCCGACGAGGCCAAGCACGTGGTCTTCTGGGACCGCTTCTACCGTGAGGTCTTCGACTCGGACGCCGACGGGATCGCCGAGCAACTCGACCAGCACCGCTACGTCGTCAACAAGGACTGGGAGACGATGTTCGACGACATCCTCCACGAGGCCGCGGAGACGCTGCGGAAGGACCCGAGCGATTTCGAGGCCCTGGTCCGCGGCGTGACCGTGTACATGATCGTGATCGAGGGCATGCTCGCGCTCACCGCCGCCAGGTTCATGATCCGATCGCTCAAGGACAACGGCTGGTTCCCCGGCTTCGTCCAGGGCTTCACGGCCGTGAACCGCGACGAGTCGCGCCACGTCGGGTTCGGTGTGAAGTTCCTGGCCGACGCGATCAAGGCGGACAGGAAGAACGCCAAGGTGGTCGAGGCGACGCTGAAGGAGTGCCTGCCGGTCGCGCCGCTCGTGTTCGTGCCGCCGTGGGTGGACGACCCGTACGACTTCCAGACGCCCTTCTACCACTCGTCGGAGATCTTCGAGTACGCCGCAAAGTCGCTCTCGAAGAAGCTGGCCGCCATGGGCCTCGACCCGGCGATGCTGGCCCCCGCTTGAGCTCACCGGCACCCGCTCCCACCCGCCGCGGGCGTCCATCCACGGGCGCCCGCGAGCGGATCCTCGAGGCGTGTCTCGAGGTCCTGAAGGAGGAGGGCTACGCGGGGCTGTCGATCGCCAAGGTCGCCGCGCAAGCCGGTGAGAACAAGGCCCTGATCGCGTACCACTTCGGCTCCAAGCAGGGCCTGATCGCGGCGGCCGGCCGCCAGCTGGGCGAGGGGATCAGCGAGGACATCCTCGGCGGGCTGAGCGAGGCGGCCTCGACCGAGGAGGTGATCCGGGGCGCAGCCGACGGCCTGTGGGCACTGATGGACCGGGACGAGCGTCTCCCCCGGGTCTACTTCGACCTCAACGCCGTCTCGGTGGTGGAGGACGACGTCCGCGACGTGATGCGCGAGATCAAGGCGGGCTGGCGGCGGGTGCTCACCGACCTGCTCGGCGAGCCCGACGAGACCGCTGCGGTGCTGATCATCGCCGGCCTCGAGGGCCTCACGCTCGAGCGGATCGAGCGCGGCGACACGGATGAGGTCCGGCGGGCGCGCGAGCTGTTCATCCGCGCCGCCTCCGCCCAGCTCAGCTAGGCGCGGCGCTCACCACTCGTAGACGAGGTGGAACGGCTTCTCGCGCCGTGCCCACTCCTCGCCCGCGAGCGACCACGAGGCGTGGAAGCGGCCGGACATGCGGTTGTGGCCCCGCCACTGGTGCTCGGAGTTCCTGACGATCAGCACGTAGCCGTTCTCGCCGCTCAGCCAGTCGAGGTCGCGAAGGCACTCGTCGAGCGCGTCCCAGTTGTTCCCGAAGTAGTCGGGGAAGCGGAAGGCGCCGGCGACGGCCTGGAAGAGCTCCTCCTCGGTGTGCACCGCACCACCGCCGATGTCGGCGACGAAGAGGCCCTGTCCGGACAGCTCCGCCGAGGGGGGCGCCTTGTCCGTGAAGTGGATGCAGGTGTGGCTCGGGGCGGCGAGCTGCGCGGCGGTGACGGTCACTTGAAGTCCTCCGGTTCGATCTGCTCGAACGACGCGTAGTGGTCGCTCGTGTAATAGGTCTCGCCCCCCTCACCGATGACCAGGCGGCGGGCGCCGCGGTCATCGGAGCCCGGGGTGGGCACCGTGTACTCCCTGTAGTAGCCGATGGGCTCATCGGGGAGGAGGCCCTCGCGGTTCTGGAAGGTCGCGCCGTCCTGCTCGTAGGGGAGCGGCGCGCCGGAATCGATGTCGGCGAGGACGGCGGCGACGGCCGCGCGCTCGGCCTCCGGGACCAGATCCGCGGTGGAGCCGGATCCCTCGGCGCCCGAGGCGCCGGTGGCCCCCGTGGCCGTGGCGGTCGATCCGGCCGTGGAGGCGAGGCCCTGGGTCTCGGACTCGTCGTCCCCGCATCCGGCGAAGAGCAGCGCGGCGCCAAGCGCCAGCGCCGCGAGTGCGCGCGCGGGAGGGCTAGCTCGTCTCGCCACGCTCGACCGCGGCGATCTGATCGACGCGGCGTTGGTGACGCCCACCCTCGAACTCGGTCCCGAGAAAGCGCTCGATGATCGCGGGGGCCTCGCCCGAATCCAGGCGCCGGCCGGCGAGGGCGAGGACGTTGGCGTCGTTGTGACGGCGGCTCATCTCGGCCTCCTCGGCGTCATGCGCGTTCACGGCGCGGACGCCGTCGACTTTGTTGGCGACGATCGAGACGCCGACGCCGGAGCCGCATACGAGCACGGCGCGGTCGGCCTCGCCACCTCCGACCAAGCGGGCCGCCTCGGCGGCGTGAAGCGGGTAGTCCGTGGACTCCTCCGAATCGGTCCCAACGTCCACGACCTCGTGGCCCGCGCCCTCGAGCAACGGCACGACCTGCTCCTTCAGGGCGTATCCGGCGTGGTCCGATCCGACGGCAATCCGCATCCCGGGCGAGGATACTGACGGGGATGGCGACTCCCAGCGAGCTATCCCAAGGCGCGTTCGACGCTCTTGCGGAGGGTGGCGTCGAGGCGATGCTCGCCTACGTCGATCCCGACTTCGAGATGGAGACCCTCCCGGGCATCGCCGCGGAGCCGCAGGTCTACCGCGGCCACGATGGCCTTCGGAAGTGGTTCAGCTCGTTCTACGAGGTGATGGACGAGATCGTGATCCGGCCGACGGAGGTGAGGGACCTGGGGGCCGAACGGGCTCTGGTGCTGTTCAAGATGCGGGCAACGGGGAAGGCGTCGGGGATCGAGGTCGAGCAGGAGGCTGCCGCCGTCGCGACGCTCCGAAACGAGAAGCTCGTCAGCCTGGAGTTCCTGCAGCCCGGAGAGCCGTATCCAGCGCCTGAGAGCTGAGGGCGCCCTCGCGGAGCACCGTCCACTCGCCCTCCTCGATGCGGGTGAGATCAACGACGGTGGAGGGCTCGCCGCCCACCTCGCCCCCGTCCACGACCAGGTCGACGCCGCCCCGGATCTCCTCGTCGACGTCATCCAGGCGGTGGGGCGCGGTCTCGCCGCTGCGGTTGGCGCTCGTCTGGAGGATCGCCACCCGGGCGCCGGCGAGCGGGCCCTCGATCAGCCGGATGCCCAGGCGCTCACGATCCTCCCGGCAGGCGTTGGGATAGAGCCCGCGCGGGTTCGCGACCACCAGGGTGACCGGGCCCGGGAGCAGCCGGCCGATCGCGTCCCGGGTAGCCGGGCCTGACATCGAAAGGACCTCGCGCAGCTCCAGCGGCGCGAAGAACATCACGGCCGACGGCTTGCCGTCGTCGCGCCCCTTGAGGGCGTGGATCCGGTCGATCGCCGTCGCGTTCGACGGATCGCACGCCAGCCCGTAGAGCGTGTCGGCCGGAAAGAGCGCCACCCCGCCCTCGCTGATGCACGCCTCGAAGTCGGCCACCGTGCTCATGGGAGGCCGAGGACAACGCGCTCGATCCCGGCGAGGTCGCGGCGAGCCTCGACGCGCTCGAACCCGGCTCGGCGAACCAACTCGGCCACTGCGTCGGCCTGACCCATCCCGAGCTCAAGCGCGATCGCGCCGATCCGCCCCTCCGCCACCGACACGTCGCCGAGCAGGCGCTCGATCGACTCCAGCCCGGTCGGGCCCGCGACCAGCGCGCCGCGGGGCTCCCACTTCGTGATCTCGGGCTCCAGCCCCTCCCACTCCGCCTCACTCACGTACGGAAGATTCGCGACCAGCAGATCCCAGTTGCCGTTGACTGGGCTCTCGGCCCGGCTACCGCCGGATTCAGCGCCCACTGTCTCTAACTCCACGTCGAGCTCGAGGGCTGCGGCGTTGAAGCGGGCGACCTCGATCGCGCCGGCGGCCGTGTCGACCCCTGCCACTGCCACGTCCCGCAATTCACTGGCCACGGCCAGCGCGATGGCGCCGGAGCCCGTACCGACGTCGAGCACCGTGCTCGGACGCAGCTCAAGCGCCACCTCCACCAGCAGCTCGGTTTCCGGCCGGGGGATCAGCACGCGGCTGTCCACGCGCAGCTCGAGATGCCGGAACCCCTTGCGGCCGAGGATGTAGGCAACCGGCTCCCGGGCCACCCGGCGGCGGACCATCGCGCCGAAGGCTCGGGCCTGCGCCCCGTCCACCCCGCTCTCGGGCGCGGCCGCGAGCGTGGCGCGCCCGGCGCCCATGGCATGGGCCAGCAGCAGCTCGGCATCGAGGCGGGGATCCTCCACGCCGGCGGCGGCGAGCGCGTCGGTGGCGGCCCCGAGCGCGTCGCGCACGGTGCCCGCGATCGCCGGGCTCATCAGCCCGAGGCGCCGGTGGCCTGGGCCTCGAGGCGGGCCCGCTTCTCCTCGGCCGCCAGCGCGTCGGTGAACTCGCGCAGGTTGCCGCCCAGTACCTCGTCGAGGTTGTGCGCGGTGAGCTTGATGCGATGGTCGGTCACCCGGCCCTGGGGGAAGTTGTAGGTGCGGATCTTCTCCGAGCGAGTCCCGCTCCCCACCTGCGAGCGGCGCTCGGCTGAGATCTCGGCCATCTGCTCCTCAAGCGCCCGCTCGTAGATCCGGGCGCGCAGGACGCGCATCGCCTTGTCGCGGTTCTGAAGCTGCGACTTCTCGTCCTGCATCGCGACGACGATCCCCGTCGGCCTGTGAGTGATGCGGACGGCCGAGTCGGTGGTGTTCACCGACTGCCCGCCCGGACCGGACGAGCGGTAGACGTCGATCTGGAGGTCGTTGTCGTTGATGTCGACCTCCACATCCTCGGCCTCCGGCAACACGGCGACGGTAGCGGTGGACGTGTGGATGCGCCCCTGGGACTCGGTCTTGGGCACGCGCTGCACGCGGTGCGTGCCGCCCTCGAACTTGAAGACGGAGTACGCGCCCTCGCCGTTGATCTCGAAGGTCACGTCCTTGAATCCGCCGTGCTCGGCCTGCGACTGCGAGAGGACATCGGCCTTGAAGCCCCGCTCCTCCGCGTATCGGTTGAGCATCTTGAAGAGGTCGCCCGCGAACAGGGCGGCCTCGTCGCCCCCGGTGCCGGCGCGGATCTCGACGATGACGTTCTTGGCGTCGTTCGGGTCGCGCTCGACCATCGCCAGGCGGATCTCCTCCTCCAGCTCGGCGATCCGCGCCGGGGCCTCGTTCATGACCTTGCGGAGGTCGGCGTCCTCCCCGCCCTCCTCCAGCAGCTCCCGCGCGCCCTCGAGATCATCGTTCAGGGTCCGGTACTCCCGCGCGAATTCCCGCGCCGGCTCGAGCTCCCGGTACTCCCGCCCGACCGCGGCGTAGCGCTCACGATCCCCGATCACCTCGGGGTCCGACATCTGACGCTCCAGCTCCGCGAAGCGCCCCTCGATCTGCTCGACGAGCTGGTCGATCACGCCTCAAGTGTGACGGGCGCGTCAGCCGCAGCGCCGGGACGCGGCGAGATGTGGCCCGATCTACCGGGAGGTCTGGCGCTGGCGGCGGGTGACCGCGTCGATCGTCACGGCCAGGAGCAGGACGGCGCCGGTGATCATGAACTTGATGTCGGAGTCGAGGCCCAGCAGGTCCATCCCGTTTGAGATCGATCCGATCACGATCGCGCCGAGAAAGGCCGACCAGATGAAGCCACGCCCGCCGAACAGCGAGGTGCCGGCGATCACCGGGCCCGCGATGGCGAGCAGCAGCACATCGCCCGAGCCGGACTGCTGATTCACCGACAGCAGCCGCGATGCGGCCAGGACGCCGCCGGCAGCAGCCAGGGTCGACGCCAGCGCGAATACCGAGAGCTTGATCCGGTTTACGCGGATGCCCGCCCGGCGCGCGGCCTCCTCGTTGCCGCCGACCGCGAAGACGTGGCGGCCCCATCGCGTCCGCTCGGTGAGGAAGGTGAACAGCACCGTGAGCGCGATGACGATCAGGACCACGAGCGGCACCCCGCGGGCGCCGTTCAGGATGGCGACGGCGGCGACGATCGCAACGCCGACGAGCACCGTTCGTGCGACGAGCACAGCCACCGGATCGGCGGAGAGCCCAGCCGCCACCCTGCCTCGCCGTCGTACGAAGAGACTGGCGGCGTAGGCGCCGATCGCGGCGGCGGCCAGCGCCCAGCCCACAGCCGGATCGAAGAACGTGGAGGTCAGGTCGGTGATGATCGACGGCGGCAGGTTCACCGACCCGGTATCCCCGAGCACCGCCAGCTGGGCCCCCTGCCAGCCGAGCAGGCCGGCGAGCGTGACGACGAACGACGGAATGCCGAAGGTCGTGACCATGAAGCCGTTGAACATGCCGATGGTTGTGCCGACGAGGAGCCCGAGCACGATCGCGAGCTCGGGTGCGAGCCCCTCCTTCACACTCACGACCGCCATCACGGAGGCGGCGAGGCCTGATACCGCGCCGACCGACAGGTCGATCTCGCCGAGCAGCAGGACGAGCACCACGCCGATCGAGATCGTCGCGACGGCGGCGACCTGAAGAGTCAGGTTCGAGAGGTTGATGGCCGAGAGGAACTTGTCGTTCGCGAGCTGAAAGATCGTCCAGATGACGGCGATGCCGAGAATGACCCGGATCGAGCCCAGCTCGCCGCGCGCGAGCCGGCTCAGCATCGCCGCCGGGGAGATGCGCTCGCGGATCTCGGCCTCGACGGGGGGCGGTGCTTCAGCCGGCGTGCTCACAGCGGGGCCTCCTCGGTCGGGCGCTCCCCGTTGCCGAACTCTGCCCCGGTGATCGCGGCCACGATCTCCTCATGACTCGAGTCGCCGATCTTGTAGTCCCCGGCGATCCGACCGAGTCGCAGGACCGTGGCACGGTCGGCCACCTCAAAGACGTCAGCGAGGTTGTGGGAGATGACGATCACCCCTAGGCCGCGGTCGCTCAGGCGCTCGATCAGCTCCAGGATGTGCTTCGTCTGGACCACCCCGAGCGCCGCGGTCGGCTCGTCCAGCAGGACGAGCTTGGGATCGCCGAGCAGCGAGCGTGCGATCGCGATGGCCTGGCGCTGTCCGCCGGAGAGCCGTGCGACCTCCGTTCGCACGCTGCGGATGGTGGTGACCCCCAGCGACGCCAGCAGCTCCTCCGTCTTCTGCTCCATGGCCGTTTCGTTGAGCACGTGTGGCCCGCCGTCGACGACCTCCTGGCCGAGGTAGAGGTTGGCGACGATGTCGAGGTTCTCGCAGAGGGCGAGGTCCTGGTACACGGTCGCGATCCCAAGGCCGGTGGCGGCCTGGGGCGAATTCAGCGAGACCGACTGGCCGGCGAAGAGGGTCTCCCCCTCGTCGGCCGGCTGGACGCCGGCGATCGCCTTGATCAGCGTGGACTTCCCCGCCCCGTTATCGCCCACCAGGCCCACCACCTCGCCGGCGTGGACCTCGAGGTCGACGTCCTTCAGCGCATCGACCGCGCCGAAACTCTTGGAGTAGCCATTGAGCGCGAGGAGAGGCTCTGAGGAAGGACTCTCCACGTTGGGTGTGGTGGTCGATTCCATGCTCACCTCTCCTCGCGCTCGGCTACCTCGCGGGCCTAGCTGATGCCCGCCTGCTCGCACGCCTTGGCGTACTGCCCGGCGCAGATCTCATCCACCGGGTAGACGTCGTCGGCGACGATCGTGTCGTTGACGTTCTCGGCCGTAACCGGGACCGTTTCAATGACTGCGGTCGGAACCTCCTCGGTCCCGTTGTCCGTCTCGCCTCCGACCAGGTCGGACGACGGTTCCTCACCGTTAGCGACGGCCACCGCCAGCTCGGCCGCGGTCTCCGCGAGCGGCTGGATCGGCTTGTAGACCGTCATGAACTGCTCGCCGGCGATGATCCGCTGGACCGCGGTCAGCTCGGCGTCCTGGCCGGTCACCGGGATCTCCTTCGGATCCATGCCGGCGCCCTTCATCGCGGCAATGGCGCCACCAGCGGTGCCGTCATTCGCTGCGTAGACGCCCTTGATCTCGTCCTCGCCGACCGAGGTGATCGCCTGCTCCATCTCGCGCTGCGCGTTCTCGGGCAGCCAGTCCGGAGTATCGAACTCCTCCGCGATCTCGACGCCCTCGGCATCGAACACCTCGGTGGAACCCTGGCTGAACAGGGTGGCGTTGTTGTCCTTCGGATCGCCGTTGATCTTCACGATCGGGCCGGTGTCGTTGCCGTCCTCGGCGAGCTTCTCCGTCAGGGACTCACCCTGCTGGCGACCCACCTCGAGGCTGTCGAACGCGACGTAGTAGTCGAGATCGGTGTCGAGGATGAGTCGGTCATAGGAGATGACCGGGATGTCGGCTGCCTTCGCCGAAGCGGCGAGCGAGCCCGCCGTGGTCGAATCGACCGGATCGAGGACCATCACGTCCACGCCCTCGGTGATTGCGGCCTCGACCTGCTGCTGCTGCTTGGCCGGATCCTGATCAGCGTTCTGGTAGTTGATCTCGCAATCCGGGCACAGCTCCTCGACCTTCGCCTCGAACAATGGCTTGTCGAGGGCCTCGTAGCGTGCCGTCTGCGTCTCGGGCAGCAGGAATGCGATGGTGCCACCGGAGGCGCTGTCGTCTCCGCCGGAATCGCTTCCGCCGTCGTCGTCATCGCTGCCGCAGGCGCCGATCACCAGCGCTGCACTCAGCGCGGCGAGGGCCACGAGCAGCGAGCGCGTCCGCGTCTGCGTCCTCATGGGTACTCCCTTCGTTGGGGGTGTTTGGGGGATTTGGTGTTTGCTGTTGTGGTTGTCAAATTCATGCCGCCGCGCTCAGTTCGGGCACGGCGAAGCGCTCCGGCTCCCGCATCACGAGCGCCAGGGCCCCCAGCATCTCCGCCCGCTCTCCGAGTACCCCGGCGACGATCTCCGTATCAGCGGCCGCGCTCGGGATCGCGTTGCGCTGGACCATCTCCCGGACGGGATCCAGCAGGACGTCGCCCGTCCGGCCGAGGTCACCGCCGATCACGACGCACTCGGGATTGACGATGTTGCAGAGGTTCGCGACGGCGATCCCGATCGTCCGCCCGGCATCGTGGATCAGCCGCCGGGCCGCAGGATCCCCGGCCTCCGAAAGCTCTAGGAGCCGCCGGGTCGAGATCTGCTCCTGGCGGCTGAGGCTGAGCTCGTTGGCGACGGCGCGCGCCGAGGCCATCGTCTCGAGGCAGCCGCGGTTGCCGCAGCGGCACACGGGCCCGTCGACCGCGAGCACCGTATGGCCGATCTCGCCCGCGGTGCCGCCGACGCCGTGGGTCAGGCGGCCGTTGGCGATCAGGCCTCCCCCGATTCCCGAGGCGACCTTGAGGTAGGCGATCTCGGTGTGGCCCTTCGCAGCGCCCCAGACGAGCTCGGCAAGGGCGCCGAGGTTCGCGTCGTTCTCGACCGCCACCTGCATATCGAGGCGCTCGCTGGCCTCGGCCACGGCGTCAAGTCCCACCCAGCCGGGCAGGATCGACGAGTCCTGGACGGTGCCGGACGTGCGCGTGATCGGAGCCGGCAGGCCCATGACCGCGCCGATCACCCTGCTGCGGTCGACGCCCGCCTCGGCCAGGACCGCTTCGACGTCCTCGGCGGCCGCGGCGAGGCCGTCGTCGGCCGCGTGGTCGACGTCGAGCTCGCGCCAGGTCTCGGCGAGAACGGTGTGCGAAAGGTCGGAGACGGCGACCCGGAGGTGGCGGTGCCCGAAGTCGACAGCCACCGCGAGCCCGGCGGAGCTGTCGAGGGCCACCATCACGCCGGGCCGGCCGGCGTGCGGCGACTCGTCGTGCGGCTGGCCGTCCCGCTCCAGGGCAAGCCCGGTGTCGATGAGGTCGCCCACGATCGAGGAGACCGTCGAGCGCGACAGGTCGGTCATTCGCGCCAGCTCAGCCCGGCTCGCGGCACCCCGCTCACGCAGGGCATCGATCACCCGGCGCCGGTTGCCCTCGCGCAGGGATGCCAGTGAGCCGCTCCTCCTCGTACTCATGAACGAGCGAATCCATTTCACATTTCGGCCTATTTGTCAAGAGTCTGGAGAAAGAACCCCCCAAACGTGGGCCTAAATGTGAGATATCCGGCGAATTACAGTCGCGATAGGGCCGAACGGCACCAATGCCGCGTCGATAGCTCGGTAGAGAAATGCGGAAAGGCCGCCGTTAGGCGACGATCTCGATCCTCTCGGCGGCCGGCTCGGGCTCGTGACTCTCGACGGCCAGGACGGCCTCGAGCGCGGCGATGGCGACGGCGAGCTGTTCGCGGTCGGGTTCGCGCGTGGTGAGGTTCTGGAGCATCAGTCCGGGCCACATCAGGGCGCGGACCCATGCCTTGCGGCGATTGCGGCCGGCCCATTTGATGACCTCGTAGGAGAGGCCGGCGATCAGCGGGATGCCGAGCACCCGGGAGGCGACGAGCCAGTACCACTCCGGCAGGCCGATCGGGGCGAAGACGAAGATCGCCAGCACCATCACGATCAGCAGGAAGCTGGTGCCGCACCGGGGGTGAAGGCGCGAGTAGCGCTCGGCGCGGGCGGGCGTGAGGCGGTCGTTCGCCTCGTAGCAGGAGATCGTCTTGTGCTCGGCCCCGTGGTACTGGAACACGCGCCGCAGATCCGGGATCCGGCTGATGGCGACGACGTAGCCGATGAAGATCGCGGTGCGGAGGATCCCCTCCACCAGCCAGAACAGGAAGGCCGAGCCGAGCTCGTCCTTGATGAGGCTGGTGAGGCCGACCGGGACGACGAAGAAGAGCCCGATGGCGAGCGCCAGCGAGGCCGCCACGGTGAGCGCCCAGGTGACGCCGCCGATCGGCGCCGGCTCGGGCTCGCCATCCTCGGCGACGGCCTGCGCGTTGGCCGAGATCGCCATCGCGCGGAAGCCGATCTTGAGCGATTCTCCGAGGGCCACCACGCCGCGAATGACGGGAAGCCGCAGGAGACGGTGCCGCTTGGCCCACGAGACGAGAGGCTCCGAGGTGACCTCGATCTCGCCGGTCAGCCCATCGGGGCCGTCGGGCCCGGGCTTGCGAACGGCGACAGCCCAAGTCGAGACGCCGCGCATCATCACGCCCTCCAGCACCGCCTGGCCACCCACGGGCGCGTCGCGGCCTGCCACGGGCAGGCCGTCGGGCATGCGGGAGCCGGCGAGGTTGAGAGCTCCCTCGCTCACCCGAGGATGCCCCGTCTAGCTCTTGCCGGAGCTCTTGGCCTGGCGACGCTTGAAGCGCTCGACGCGGCCGCCGGTGTCGACCAGCTTCTGCTTGCCCGTGTAGAACGGGTGGCACTCGGAGCAGATCTCCACGTGGAGCTCGGACTCGGTCGAGCGGGTGTAGAACTCGTTTCCGCACGAACAGCGCACGTGCGCGAGCTGGTAGGTCGGGTGAATACCGGTCTTCATCGTGCCTCTGAGTCTAGCGACGGCCTAGCTCGCGGCCAAGGCGTCGAGCAGGCGTGAGAGCGTCTCTCCGACCTCGCGGCGCGTCTTCCCGTCGTCGTCGGCCCGTGCCACGACCATCGCCGCCTCGTCCAGCGCCCCCATCAGCACATGGGCAAGCGGCCGCACCGGCTGCTCGGGGATCGAGCCGGCGTCGATCGCGGCCTGGAGCGAGGCCTCGATGAGCCCCAGCCCGTAGCGCGAGGCGACCTCCCGCCAGCGGTCCCAGCCCAGCACCGAGGGCGCGTCGAGGAGGACGATGCGCTGCACGTCCGGCTCGAGGCAGGCGTCGAGGAAGAGGTCAGTCCCGCGGTGGAGCGCCTCGAGCGGATTGGTGGGGGCGTTCTCGCCGGAGAACGCCTCGGTGGCGATGTACTCGGTGATCTCGCCCTCCACCAGCTCGTAGACGGCGGCGAGGAGCTCCTTCTTGCTCTCGAAGTGGTGGTACAGCGCGCCCCGGGTGACGCCGGCGGTGCGCACGATCTCCTCGGTGCCGACATCGGCGTAGCCCCGTTCGCCGAAGAGCCTGCGCGCCACGGCGAGCAACTCAGCCCGCGTGGCCTCCGAGCGCTCCACCTGCGTCGACTTGACATTCATACCGTCTGTATGTTAGATACATACCGGCTGTATGTAAACAACGACTTTGAGGACTGAACTCATGCCTGAAACCAAGACCGTCGAGCTCGACCACGGGCCGATCCGCTACCGCGAACGCGGCACGGGCGAGCCGATCGTGTTCGTCCACGGCTTCCTCGTCGACAGCCGCCTCTGGGACGGGGCCGCCGAGCGCCTCGCGGGGGAGTTCCGCTGCATCCAGCCCGACTTGCCGATGGGGTCGCACCGGCTCCCGATGAAGCCGGACGCCGACCTCACCCCGCCCGGCGTTGCCCGGCTGATCGCGGATTTCCTCGAGGCGCTCGACCTCGAGAACGTGACGATCGTCGGCAACGACTCCGGCGGCGCGATGTCGCAGATCCTCGTCACCCGCCACCCGGAGCGGATCGCCCGGCTCATCCTCACGAACTGCGACTCGTACGAGCACTTCCCGCCGGGCCCGTTCAAGCTGATGCCCCCGATGATGAAGGTGCCCGGCGGGATGAGCGCGATCGCTCTCCCCTTCCGGGTCGGGGCATTGGCGCAGCTCGCCTACAACCAGTTCACGAAGACACCGCTTCCCCGCGAGCTGATCGAGGACTGGCTCGAGCCGTCGCTCACCGACCGCTCGATCAAGAACGATGCGACGCGCCTGGTCAAGGACATGAACAAGCGCTACACGCTCGCGGCGGCCGAGCACTTCGACGAGATCGACTTCCCGGTTCTGGTCGCGTGGGGCCGCGACGACGGCCTGTTCAAGCCGGCGCAGGCCGAGCGGCTCGCGGAGGCGATCCCGGGCGCGCGTCTCGAATGGATCGACGACGCGAAGACCTTCCTCGCGCTCGACCAACCCGAGGTGCTCGCGGAGAGGATCGGCTCGTTCATGCGGGAGACGAGCCCCGCGCGGACCGCCGCCTAGTCCGGCAGGCCCAGCTCGGCGGTCTCCGGCATCACCTCGACGTTGCCGGTGGCCGCCACCCGGAGCACGCCCGCCATCCCGTCGCCGATGCCCGTCTCGGGCACCTCGAGCGTGACGACGACCGCCGCGCCCTCCCGGCCGACGGTCCGGACCGGGCCGAGCGACCGGAGCAGCGCCATCATCGCCTTGTTCTCCATCAGCAGCGTGGCCTCGAAGCGGGTGATGCCGAGCTCCCGGGCGCGTTCGGAGAGCATCACGCTGAGCGCCTTGCCCAGGCCGGCCCCCTGCCATGGATCGACCACGATCACCGCGGACTCGGCGGTGTCGGACCCCTCGCCCAGACGGACGAAACGGGCGACCCCGACGGCCACACCTGACTCCTCGTCGATCGCCATGAGCGCCTCGTGGTTGGTGTGATCGACGTCGGTGAGGTAGCGGATCTGCGACTCGGACAGCCGCACGATTGGCGCCATGAACCGCTTGAAAAGGGAGTCGGAGCTGGCCTCCTCGAGGCCGGCCAGGTAGCGCTCGCGATCGGTCGGCTCGAGCGGGCCGACGATCACCGCCCGTCCGTCGCGCAGGACGACGCGGGCGGTCCGGGGCGCGCCGGGTTTCGTCAGACCTCCGTGTAGAGGGGGCCGTCGCCGCCCTCGGGCGGCGTCAGGCGCCCGCCCTTGGCGGTGATGGCGCCGCACTGGACGCAGTTCGACGGGACGATGTTGAGGTCGACCTCAACGGCCCCGTTGGAGAGCTGGTCCTCGGGGATCTCGTAGACCTGAGCGGGGCACATCGACACCCAGGTCTGGGCGACCTCGCGCGGGACGTGCTTCTGGATCCGCACGTGGTTGGGCGCGTCGTCGCGGGTTGCGTTGCCGGAGGCGAAGACCGAGCTGAGCTTGTCGAAGGTGAGCTTGCCGTCGGGCTTCGGGTAGTGCTCCGCGGCATCGCCGAGGACCATCTCCTCCTCGGAGTCGGGCACCTGCTTCCACATTCCGCCGGGGAAGAAGCCCTGGGTGACGGTCATCGCGCTGGCGATCGCACCGCCCACGAAGAAGCCCTTGGAGAACGGCTGGCGGCCGTTGCGCCACTTGTAGAGGTCCTTGCCGATCATGCTGTTTCGGACGCGCTCGTCGTACGCGGAGAAGTCCACCTCGTCGCGCTTCAGCGCGGCCACGATCTCCTCGGCCGCGTACATCCCGGCGTGCATCGCGTAGTGGATGCCCTTGAGCTCCGGGATGTTCACCATCGTCGCCGAGTCGCCCGCGATCACCATGCCGGGCACCGCGAGCTTGCGTGGCATCGACCAGTAGCCGCCGGACGGGATCGTCTTGGCGCCCCACGCCTCTCGCTCGCCGCCCTCGAGGAGGTTCGAGACGAACGGGTGGGTCTTGAGCTGCTGCAGCGCGTCGTGGACGGAGAAGGTCGCGTCCGTGTAGTCGAGGCCGCAGACCATGCCGATGCAGATCTTGTCCTCGCCCATCGGGTAGATGAAGCTGCCGCCGAACTCGTTCCACTTCGCGCGCTTCCGGAGCGGCCAGCCCATCGTGTGGATCACCCGGTCGAGCGGCTTCTCCACCTTCCAGACCTCCTTGACGCCCAGCTCCCAGCGCTGCGGGAGGTGACCGTGGAGGTCGAAGTAGTCGAGCGCGGCGCCGGTGAGGTGGCCCGCCGTGCCCTCCGCGAGGACCGTCGCCTTGGCGACCAGGTCGGACCCGGGCTCGAAGTTGCCCAGCTCGTTGCCCTCGCGGTCACGTCCCTTGTCTCCCGAGCGGACGCCGACGACCACGCGGTCCTCGACGAGGAGCTTGGTGGCCGCGGTCTCGGGCAGGACGTAGACGCCGGCCTCCTCGGCCTTGTCGTTCAAGAAGCGGCTGAGCTTCGCGACCGAGGTGACGTAGTTGCCGTGGTTGCGGAAGTTCGGCGGCATTGGCTTGAGCGGCAGCGCATGGCCCTTGGTCAGCAGATATACCGCGTCCTTCTCGACCTCCTGGTACACCGGCCAGTCCGAGGGGTCGAGGTCCGGGAACAGCTCCCGCATCGCCGACGGGCGCATGTTGGCGCCGGAGAGCGTGTGCGCGCCGGGCGTCTTGCCCTTCTCGATCAGGGCGACCGGGACCTCGCCGAGCGACTCGGCGAGCTCCGGCTCGTCCTCCAGGAGCTGCATCACGCGGATCGCGCAGGCGAGCCCCGCGGGGCCACCCCCGACGATCGCCACGCCCACCTCGATCCGCTCCTCCTCCGGATCGGTGATCGAGCCGACGAACTCCTCCGTCGGCTCAACCGGAGGCGGGAACTCCGCTGGCGCTACTCCCGGCATGGCGGCTGTCTCAGCCGCCCTTCTTTGCCTTGATGGCCTCGGTCAGCTTCGGCAGGATCTTGTGGAGGTCACCCACCACGCCGAGATCGCAGTACTCGAAGATCGGCGCGTTCGGATCCTTGTTGATCGCGAGGATCTCCTCGGAGTTCTGCATCCCGACCTTGTGCTGGATGGCCCCCGAGACGCCCGCGCCCAGGTACAGCTTCGGCGAGACGGTCTTGCCCGTCTGGCCGATCTGGGTCGCGTAAGGGATCCAGCCCGCGTCGACGATCGCGCGGGTCGCGGCGACCTCGCCGCCAAGGGCAGCGGCCAGATCGCGGGCGATCGAGAGGTTCTCCTCGCCCCCGAACCCGCGGCCGCTGCCGATGAGGATGTCGGCGTCGGTGATGTCCACGCCGCCCTCGTCACCCGACTCGCCGCGAGTGACCATCCGTGCCTTGGTCGAGAACTCGGACAGCTCGACCTCGACGTCCACGACCTCGGCGTCGCCCGAGCCGTTCTCCTTCGCGTCGAAGGCGTTCAGGCGACCGATGATCACAGCGGGCTCGGAGACGTAGCCGACGTCGACGATCGCCGAGTCCTGGAGCACCGGGCGCTCGGCGACGAGCTTGCCGCCGTCGGCCTTGACCGCGGTGACCTCCATGGTCACGCCGGCGCCAAGGCGGGCTGTGAGGCCTGCGCCGATCTCGAAGCCCAGCAGGCCGCCGCCGAAGAGGGCGTAGCCGTAGTCGTTCTCGGAGATGACCTTGGCCATCGCGTCGACGATCGGCTGCGCGAGGCCCTCCGGCACGGACTTCGCCCGGTAGACCTTGGCCGCGCCGTACTTGCCGAGGCTCGCGGCAGCCGCGTCGTCGACGTCGCCGACGACCAGCGCCGCCGCCTCGCCGCCGATCTCGCCGGCCAGCCTTGCGGCCTCGGTGATCGCGCCCAGAGAGTTGTTGTTGAACTCGCCCTCGTCGGAGTGGAGGGCGTAGACGAGAATGCCAGCCATCTAAATCAGCTTCCTTTCGTCGAGCCAGGCGACGATCTTCTCGACCGTCTCGTTGGTGTCCTCGTCCTCGATGATCTCGCCGGCCTGCTTCTCGGCGGGCGGGTTGATCGCGAGGACCGCGGTCCTGGAACCGGCCTCGCCGACCCGATCGGCTTCGATCCCGACGTCACCGTTGGACTTGGTATCAAGCGGCTTCTTCTTGGCGCCCATGATCGCCTTCAGCGACGGGTAGCGCGGCTCGTTGATCGCGTCGCCGACGCTGATGACGGCGGGCAGATCGATCTCGACGGTGTCGTATCCGTACTCCGCCTGCCGCTGGCAGGTGAGCTTGCCGTCGGCGACGTCCATCTTGATGACCTGCGTGAGCGAGGGCATCTTGAGGTGGTCGGCCACGACGGCACCGATCGTGTAGCACTCGCCGTCATCCGACTGCTGGCCGAGGAGCACCAGGTCGGGGCTCTCGGACTCGAGCAGCTTGGCGAGGGCGTACCCCGTGGCGCACACGTCGGAGCCCTCGAGGCCACCGTCGGTGAGGTGCACCGAGCGGTCAGCGCCAAGCGCGACGGCCTTGTGGAGGGCGCGGACGGCGCTCTCGGGGCCCATGGTCACGGCGACGATCTCGTCCACTTCGGCGTTGCCGCCCTCGCGGATCTGCATCGCGGCCTCGATGCCATGGGTGTCGAACGGGTTCAGGTTCTTCTCGCCGGAGCGATCGAGCCGCTTGGTATTCGGGTCGATCCGCTTCTGTACGGCGGCGTCTGGAACCTCTTTGACGAGGCAACAGATCTTCAAGTCGGGCCTCCTTGGGGGGCGCTGTGGGTGGTTTTCGAGCCGGGAGAGGGTCCTTGTGCTTACCCGGCGGCCGGGGATCATATCTGGTCCGAACACATGTTTGACTGACTAGTCAATCGGGTGCCCTCTTGACACCGCTTCTAGCCTGTTGCCGATGAGCAGGGTGGTCTTGGGATTGATGACCGTCGCAGGCCTCGCAGTCGCACCGGCAGCGAATGCGGGAACGCCGGGACCGACGGAGAGCCTCGGCAGCGCCGGCGGGGTCGAGTACCTCAAGGCGAAGTTCGAGTCCGTTGCGAGCCAAGCGGGCGCGCCCGCCGAGTGCGACGTGGGCGACTACATCCTCGGCGGGGGCGGCTCGATCAACGGCGATCCCTCGAGCGCCGAGCTCAGCGTGCTCGCTCCGACGCGATTCGCCCGGGGGCTGGCTTGCGAAGGGCGCGAGCACGGACGGGCCGAGGAGGGTGACGACGTACGGGATCTGCGGCAACGAAGCCACCCAGCTCGACACCGCCACGGCGTCATTCACCGCCGGTCAGGAGTTCAACTCCGGGGAGGAATGTGTCGCCGGTGACGTATCGCTCAGCGGCGGTGTCTCTGCGGGCAACGGCGACACCACCATTGCCGGGATCCGGCCCGACTTCCAGGTGTTCGACTGGACCAACCGGTTCGCCGTCGAGTCGAACGACACGGTCTCGCGGCACATCGTCTGCACCTCGCAGTACTCGCGGACGGTGAGGGCGGCGACGGCAACGGTGAGGAGGGCTTCGGCCGCGAAGGTCGTGCGCAAGTGCGGAAGCGGGGACGAGGTGTTGGGCGGCGGATTCAAGGTCGACAACGACGAGCTCCAGCTTCCATACGAGGTACACGCGATCACCTCGAAGCCCTGGGACGACCCGAACGACGCGAACAAGGTCCCCGAGGACGGCTGGCTCGCCAAGGTCTACAACGACACCGGGGCGAAGCTGGAACTGAAGACCTTCGCGGTCTGCGGCGCATGAGGAGGCTGGCCGCTCTGTCCGTTGCCGTCACCGTGGCGATCGATGCGCCGCGGCACCCGCCGTCGCCGGGACGGCCGGGCAGACCGAGAGCCTCGGCAAGTCGAAGGGACTCGAGTACATGCGCGCGACCTTCCCCAACGTCCTGACGCAGACTCCGCAGCCGGCCAACTGCGACGGTGACGCGCAGATCGTGGGCGGGGGCGGTTCGATCTCGGGCCCGGCGCCGCAATCGACGCTGAACGAGACGTATCCGATCCCGCCCTCGACATGGCAGGCCGAGGGCAACTCAACGGGCGCCGTGCAGAAGCTGAAGGCCTACGCGGTCTGCGGCGGCTTCATTCCGGAGTACGAGAACAATCAGGCTGCGCTCGGCGAGAACACCGTGCTGATCGCGACCGCGCCGTGCGCGATGGACACGGATCCGATCGGCGGTGGCGGTGGCGCAACCGGCTCGGGCATCCGCATGATCGCCAGCTTCCCGCGGCTTCCTCCCAGCAGTCCGCTGGGCTGGCACCCCTTCGCGCACAACACGACCATGGACGACACCCTGTGGGATTCCTGGGCCATCTGCAGCGATCTCGACGTGAGCTACCGCAACTCGTCCCGGGTGCGGATCGGCCCCGAGGAAGACCGGCAAGACGATCGCCAGGTGCACGTCCAAGGAGGCCGTCGTCTCGGGCGGCTGGTCCGGGAAACGCGAGAACGTGGTCGGCTACACCATGCGAGCGCTGACGACGAGGCCCTGGGACTCCAAGGACGACGCGAACAAGGTGCCCGACGACGGCTGGCTCGCCAAGGCCCAGAACCTTCACACGCAGGGCATTGACATCGTCGCCAACGCCGTCTGCAAGCGCCCGGCGCGGTAAACCGCGGCCGCTAGGCCGAGGCGCCCTGCGCGACGGCGCCGCGGATGAACTCCACGATGTCGTCGGTGGGCGAGCCGGGCGTGAAGATCTCGTCCACCCCGAGCTTCTTGAGCTCCGGGATGTCGTCGTTGGGGATCGTTCCCCCCACGGTGAGCACGACGTCCTCGGCGCCCTGCTCCTTCAGCAGCTCGACGACGCGCGGAACGAGCGTCATATGGGCGCCGGAGAGGATCGAGAGACCCACCGCGTCGGCGTCCTCCTGGATCACCGTTGCGGCGATCTGCTCGGGCGTCTGGTGGAGGCCGGTGTAGATGACCTCCATGCCGGCGTCGCGAAGCGCGCGGGCGATGATCTTGGCGCCGCGGTCGTGCCCGTCCAGGCCGGGCTTGGCCACGACGACTCGGATCTTCTTCCCGGCTTCCTCGCTCATCTGAGCGGGGAGCGTAGAGCCTCGGCTAGGAGCCGAAGCCGGTGACTGCGGCGATGATCGCGATGGTGATCGCAAGCACGGTCACGAGCGCCAGCAGGCCGCCAAGCGAGAAGAACGCGGTCTTCATGCCCTTCTGGTCGTCGTCGATGCCGTGGGAGTCCTCCGGATCGACGATCACGTCGCCCTTCGGAGTCCTCGGAGATCGAGTCCTCCTGCGCCCGCATGTGGGCGGCCTGCTCGGCCGCCTCACGGGTGGGGTGATTCGTGACGGCGACGCCGTCCTCCACGTTGACGACGTCCCAGCCGTCGATCTCGCTGGGCACGACCTTGAGATCAGCCATGGCCACCGAATACCCGGGGCCGACGGGGGAAAACGCCTAGAAGACCGGCTGCTCGGTGAAGGTCCCGAAGACCTCCTGGAGGGCGGCGACCATCTCGCCCTCGGAGGCACGCACCCTCGCCGCTGCAAGGAAATGGGGCATGAGGTTCTCGCCCTCGCTGGCGGCCGCCGCCTTGAGCGCCGCGAGCGCCGACTCCACCGCGGCGCCATCCCGGGCTGTCTTGGTCGCGGCCAGGCGCCCGGCCTGCTTGCGTTCCATCTCGGGATCGATCTTGAGCGTGGGGATCTGCTCTTCGCCGGCCAGCTTGTACTCGTTGACGCCGACCACGATCCGCTTGCGCTGGTCGACCTCGTGCTGGTAGCGGAAGGCGGCGTCGGCGATCTCGCGCTGCGGGTAGCCGCGCTTCACGGCCTCGACCATGCCGCCCAGATCGTCGATCCGCGCGAAGTAGTCTCGGGCCGCCGCCTCCATCTCGTCCGTGAGCTTCTCGACGAAGTAGGCGCCGCCCAGCGGGTCGATCGTGTTCGTCACGCCGGTCTCGTGGGCGATCACCTGCTGCGTGCGCAGCGCGATCCGCACCGCGTCCTCGGTGGGCAGGGCGAGCGCCTCGTCGTAGGAGTTCGTGTGCAGCGACTGCGTGCCGCCGAGCACGCCGGCGAGCGCCTCGATCGTGGTCCGGACGATGTTCACCAGCGGCTGCTGCGCGGTGAGCGAGACGCCGGCCGTCTGCGTGTGGAAGCGCATGCGCATCGCCTCGGGCGTGGTCGCGCCGTAGGTGTCGCGCAGCTCGGTGGCCCAGATCCGGCGGGCGGCGCGGTACTTCGCGATCTCCTCGAAGAAGTCGAGGTGGGCGTTGAAGAAGAAGCTGAGGCGCGGGGCGAACTCGTCGACGTCGAGGCCGCGCTCGATCGCGCGCTCGACGTAGGTGAAGCCGTCCTTCAGCGTGAACGCCAGCTCCTGCTGAGCGGTCGACCCGGCCTCGCGGATGTGGTAGCCGGAGATCGAGATGGGGTGCCAGCGGGGCATCTCCGACGAGCACCACTCGATCATGTCGGTGACCAGCCTCATCGCCGGGTCGATCGGGAAGCACCACTCCTTCTGGGCGATGTACTCCTTGAGGATGTCGGTCTGGATCGTGCCGCCGAGGCGATCGGGCGTGATGCCCTTCTCCTCCGCCGCCACGACGTAGAACGCCAGCAGGATCGCGGCGGGCGCGTTGATCGTCATCGAGACCGTGACCTCGTCCAGCGGGATGCCGTCGAAGAGGGTCTCCATGTCGTCCACCGTGTCCAGGGCGACGCCCTCCACGCCCACCTCTCCGAGGGAGCGGGCGTGGTCGGAGTCGAGGCCCATCAGCGTGGGCATGTCGAAGGCGGTCGAGAGCCCTGTCTGACCGTGGTCGAGCAGGTAGCGGAACCGCTCGTTCGTCTCCTCGACGGTGCCGAAACCGGCGAACTGGCGCATCGTCCACAGCCGGCCGCGGTACATCGACGGGTAGACGCCGCGGGTGTAGGGGAACTCGCCGGGGTGGCCCAGGTCGCGGTCGGCGTCCCAGCCCTCCAGATCCTCCTCCGTGTAGAGCGGGTCGATCGGGTGGCCGGAGATGGTCTCGAAGAGCGCGTCGCGCTCGGGCTTCTCCGCGTAGGACTCGTCCTTCCACTGGTGCGCGCGGCGGCGCGCATCGGGCTCGATGGCCATGGGCGGGATTCTACGGCGGGCGGGAACGCCACCCGGGCGGGATAGATTCGCCGGGTGACCGCGAGCAGACGCTGGCTATTCCTCTGCCTGGGAGGGATCGCACTGTGGATCGCGGCCGGGGTGATCCCGGGCGCGCTCGCCGAGGACCCGACCGATCCGGCCCCCACCCTCATCGGCTTCGCCGCCGGCGGCACCGTGTTCTTCGGCCTGGTCTTCGGTTACTCGCTGTGGAAGACACGGGCGAAGCCCGACCCGGAGCTCGACGGCCTGCTGCGGGAACTGGCGCTCGAGGAGCGGAGTGAGTGGGAGGCAGGCATCACGGCCTCGGCGATCGGCGCCTCCCGCCGCCTCGCGCAGGCCTACCTGGTGCTCGGGATCATCGTGACCGCCCTGGGCCTGTCGATCATGTGGCAGGAGGGACTGGAGGTCGGGAGCACGAAGGTCACCGTCATCGTCCTGGTCGCGATCGTGGTGGTGTGGGCCGCCGCGACCCCGGCCATCCTCGGCTGGGCCCAGCGGAACTCAGCCGCCGTGCTCGCGCCGCTCGGGCTGATCCAGGACGGCACGGTGCTGGCCGGCGAACGTCACGGCCGTGCGGTCGCGATCACCCTCGACCAGTACGGATCGCTCACGCGTCTCACCGGGAGCTCGAATGCCCTGCCGCTGGAAGGGGAGGCGATCCTGGCCTACGCGGGCCGGGGATCGGCGGCGACATGGAGCGACGCGAAGGCGAAGCAGGAGGGACCGCGGATCGAGGTCCGCCGCAAGGGCCACGAAGGGGCACACTGGCTGTGGGATCTGTGGCTGGCGGAACGGCTGGCAGGGGAGTAGGCGTTCACCCCGGCCTGCCGCGCCTCAGGGTGCGATTCGGATGCCGCTCGGGTTCGAGAGGTCGGTGCCGTTCAGCAGGGTCTGGTCGCCGGTGTCGAGATCGACGCGGTAGATCCCGCCGGAACCCGAGGGTGCGTAGTAGTCGGCGACGGCCGCCGTATTGCTGTCGATCAGCGCGATCCCGCTGGGATTCTGCAGCGGGCCGCCGCGCGCGAGCGTCTTCTGAGCGCCGGTTCGGAGGTTCACCTTGAAGACGGCACCCGGCTTCTGGTAGGTGTCGGTGTCCGTGACCAGGACGTTCTTGGAGCCGATCAGCGCGAGGTTCTGCGGGAAGACGAACTTGCCCTTCCTGCTGATCGCCTCCTGCTCGCCGGTGTTCGCGTTGACCTCGATGACCGCACCCCGGCCCTTGTTGTCGTGGTAGGCGCTCGCGTCGCTCACGAGCAGCTTGGCGCCGCCCGCCGCGATGATGCCGAAGGGCGAGGCGAGGCCGCCCGCCTTGGTGACCAGCGACTGCGCCCCGGTCGCGATGTCAACCTCGATGATCTTCCGCGGAGGCGAGTAGTCGGCAACGAAGAGCGAGTCCCCGGCGCGGTCGATGGCGACCGGGTTCCTCATGAGCTCCTTGCCGCCGACCCCGGCCGAGATCGAGTTGCTGGAGACGGCGGTCTGGGCCCCGGTGGTGCTCTCCAGCCGGCGGATCCCGCCGGTGCCGCCGAACGCGTCGCGGTCCACCACGAAGATGTCGCCGTCGTCCGCGAACGTGACGTCGTAGGGGGCGGCGAACGCGGCGTTGGTGATTTGGGTGGCGGCGCCCGTCACCGGGTCGATCGCCTTGACCGTCTGATTCACCGAGTCGGCGACGATGATGTCGCCCGGGTCGTAGACGTTCAGGCCCTTCGCCCCCTGACCGGAGCCTGGAACGACGGCCGCAAGCACAGCCATCCCCGCGAGCGACATCGCGATCAGGCTCCTGCTCCTGCCCCTGCCAACCTGCATCTTGTTCGTCATCGGGTCTCCCCCCCTTGCCGGCACTCCCCGCCTTCTCAGACCGAGGCTACACCGCGGAGAGGCTCCTGGCTAGGAGATCGGTGGGCGGCGCTCCGCCCAGGGCTGCTCGGATTCGATCTGCGCCGCGAGGGAGATCGCGATGTCCTCGCGGTTCGGCGCGACGACGAGCTGGACCGAGCGCGGCAGGCCCGCATCGGTGAAGCCCATCGGAACGGCGGCCGCGGGCTGGCCGGTGTGGTTCCAGATGCCCGCGAAGCAGAAGGTGCGGCTCAGGCCCATCAACGTCCGGAACGCCCCCCTGCCCTCCCAGCGGCGGACCGGGAACGCCACCTCGCCGACGACGGGCGTGACCAGGACGTCGTGGTCGTCGAAGAGGGCGTTGATTCTGTGCGCGTCCTTCTCGGCGGCCTCGGTGGCCGACCGGACCATCCGCTCGGGATAAAGCGACCCCAGCCGCCCGAACCCGCGTGTGCGCGCCTCGAGCCGGTCGGGGCGGGGCACGTTCTCGACGTCGTCGTGGATGCCGCCCAGATACCGCGTCGCGACGTTGTTGCCGGCCATGCCGTAGGAGGGGCTGGCCTCCCGCACGTCGTGGCCGAGCGAGCGCAGCAGCTCACCCGCGGCGGCGACCGCGGCCTTCGCGTCGCCGCTCACGTGGGGCGGCGCGGCGGCCCGGACCGGCTTGGTGGAGAGCGCGATCCGGAGCTTCCCGGGCGGCGTGGCCGCCACCTCGGCGTAGGGGCGCTCCGGGGGCGGCGGCGCGCCGGGTTCGCCGCCCGCCGCCATCGTCGCGTCGATCCAGATGGCGGTGTCGAGAACGGTCTGCGTGACGCACCCGGTCACCGACATGCCTCGCCAGTGATCCGCCGGGCGCATCGGGATGCGCCCGCGCTGAGGCTTCAGGCCGAAGAGGTTGCAGAAGGCGGCCGGGTTGCGAATCGAGCCCGCCCCATCCGATGCCGAGGCCGCGGCACAGAGCCCGGCGGCCAGCGCGGCACCGCTCCCCCCGCTGGACCCGCTGGGCGTGCGCTCGGTGTCCCACGGATTTCGAGTGACGCCGCTGGTCTTCGACTCCGTGAAGCCGCAGATCGCGAGCTCCGGGAGCGCCGTCTTGCCGAGGAAGACGGCCCCCGCATGGCGCAGGCTGGCCACCATCGGGGAGTCCGAGCTCGCGACCCCGTCGAAGGCGTCGGTACCGAAGCGGGTGGGCTCCCCCTCGATGTCCTCGACGTCCTTGATTGCGATCGGCACGCCCAGGAACGGAGCCTCCTCCCCGGCTTCGATCCGGCGGTCGGCCCCATCCGCCTGGGCCAGCGCCTTCTCGGTGCTCAGGTAGAGGAACGCGTTCAGCTTCGGGTCGAGGCGTCCGATCCGGGCCAGGTAGAGCTCGGTCAGCTCACGCGATGAGATCTCACGCGAGCGCAGCAGCCCGGCCAGGCGGGCGCTACCGGCGAATGCGAGCTGCTCGTCCACGGCGTGCGCGGACCCTATTCGAGGCGCCCCTGCGCGATGCCAGCACGCTTCCGATCCCGCCGACCACAAGCGCCGTCGTCGCGGCGCCGGCAACCACCAGGCGCCGCCCCAGCTTCTCGAACCGCATCACCCGCCAGCCCTCCGCGCGGGCGACGTCCAGCAGCGGCTCGTCGGGGTTCACGACGACCGCGTTCCCGACGGCCCGCAGCATGGGCAGGTCGGACGCCGAGTCGGAGTAGGCGAAGGACTCGGCGAGGTCGAGGGCGTGTTCGTCCGCGTAGCGGCTGATCGCCTCGACCTTGCCCTCGCCATACATGAAGGGACCATCCAGGTCGCCGGTGAACCGCCCGTCCGCATCGATCTCGTAGCGCGTGCCGATGCCACCGTCCATCGCCAGGACCCGCGCCAGCATCTCGACCAGCTCGATGCCGGCAGCCGAGACGATGAACGTCGCTCGGCCGGCGTCCTGGTGGGCGTGGACCTCGTCGAGCATCTCCGGGTAGATCCGCGGCAGCACACCCGCCAGCACGGTCGGGCCCAGGCGCCCAAGGTCGCGCGCGGAGGTGCCGCGCAGAAGCTCCTGGACCTCGGCCATGACCTGGGCCGCCGCCTCGTCGCTGGAGCCGCGGAGCCGATACCGGAGGTGATCCAGCGCCCAGCGGACCAGCATCCGCTTCGAGATCCCGCCCGCGTCGTAGGAGACGCGCGCCCAGACCATTCCCGACGACCCCGCCATGAGGGTCTTGTCGAGATCGAAGAAAGCCGCTGCGCGAGCGGCCATACCTAGCCTCCGCTGACCTCGAGGACGATTGCGTCGCCCTGGCCGCCGCCGGAGCAGATGGCGGCGACACCGAGGCCGCCGCCACGGCGACGGAGCTCGTGGACGAGGGCGCCCGTGATGCGAGCGCCCGAGGCGCCGATCGGGTGCCCGAGGGCGATCGCGCCGCCGTTGACGTTGACGTTCTCGTCGTCGATGCCGAGCATCCGCACGGAGTTGATCGCCACCGACGCGAATGCCTCGTTGATCTCCCACAGGTCGACGTCGGCGGGCGTCTTGCCGATCTTCTCGAGCGCGGCGATCGCGGCCTTCGCAGGGGTGCGGGCCAGGTAGGGGAAGTCGTCGGCGATCGCCCCGTAGGACAGGACCTTGGCGAGCGATTCGCGGCCCTCGCTACGGGCCCACTCCTCCGAGACGGCGATCACCGCGGCCGCCCCGTCGTTGACGCCGGGGGCGTTGCCGGCGGTGTGGGTGGCATCGTCGCCCCCGATCGCCGGGAGCTTGGCCAGGCTCTCGACCGTGGAATCCGGACGAATCGCCTCGTCGACCTCGACCACGTTCTCGGCCTTGCGCGTCTTCACCGTCACCGACACGATCTCGTCGGCCAGGCGCCCCTCGTCCGTCGCCTTCGCCGCGAGCTCGTGTGAGCGGGCGGCCCAGCGATCCATGTCGGCGCGGGTGATCTCGAGCTCGTTGGAGACCTCGCTGGCCTCGTTGATCATCTGCTTGTGGGTGAAGGGGTTGGTGAGCCCGTCGTGGGTCATTGCGTCGATCGCCTTGGCGTCGCCCATCCGGAATCCGAACCGTGCCTCTGGCAGGAGATAGGGCGCGCCGCTCATCGACTCCATGCCGCCGGTGGCGGTGACCTCGACATCGCCGGCGCGAATCGCCTGATCGGCGAGGCCGAGCGCGCGCATACCCGAGGCGCAGACCTTGTTCACCGTCTCGGAGGGGACCTCCTTGGGGATGCCGCCCTCGATCTGGGCCTGACGGGACGGGATCTGCCCCTGTCCGGCCTGCAGGACCTGGCCGAAGACGACCTGCTGGACCTGCTCCGGCGAGACCTCGGACCGCTCGAGGGCGGCGCTCAGGACGTGCCCGCCCAGCTCGATGGCGCTCTTCGACGCGAGCGCACCGCCCATCTTCCCCCACGGGGTACGGGCGGTTCCGAGGATCACGGTCTGCGGCATGCGGCTACTCCTTGTCGATGGCGGCCCCGGTGACAGCGGAGCGGGGCTGAAGGGTTGGCAATGCTAGAACACCCGTTGATGCAGGTAGACGTGCTGACCGGGGCCACTGAGGCCGACCTCGAGGTCCTGGGACTCCCGGACGGCGAAGACGTGCCCGCCGGGATCGCCGGGGTACCCGGCGCGGGCGACGTCAGGACCGCCTTCAAGAAGACGACGCTCCTGCGGCCCTCCGACAACGAGCGCCTGCTGGTCATCGGCCTGGGCAAGCGCGAGGAGCTGACCGCCGAGCGGCTGCGGGTTGCCGCCACGGTGGCCCTGAAGCAAGCGCAGTCCCTTGAGGCGACATCGATCGCGTGGGCGCTCCCGGAGAGCTCCTCGAGCGTCGAGCTCCCCGCAGCGGCGGCCGCGATCGTCGACGGGACGATCCTCGCCTCCTATCGCTTCGACCGCTTCCACACGTCCACCGAGGACGATCCGAAGCCTGCGGCCGTGGAGCGTCTGATCCTCCTGGCCCCCGAGGGAGCAGATGCCGACGCGCTGACCGCCGAGGCCCGCTTCGCCGGCGCCGGCGCCGACGGCGCCAATCGCGCCCGCGAGCTTCAGGACCTGCCGGCGAACATCCTCAACCCCACCTACCTGGCCGATCGCGCCCGCCAGATCTCGGTCGCGTTCGAGCCGGTCTCGGTCGAGGTCATCGACCGCGCGGGGATGGAGGAGGCCGGGATGGGCGGCCTGGTCGCCGTCTCGCAGGGCACGGCCACCGAGCCGGCGCTGATCACGCTGCGCTACTCGGGCGGCGCCGAGGGCCAGGCTCCGGTCGGCCTGGTGGGAAAGGCCGTGACCTTCGACTCCGGCGGGATCTCCATCAAGCCCTCGGCGAAGATGGAGGAGATGAAGTTCGACATGTCCGGGGGCGCCGCGGTGCTCGAGGCCATGGCGACCATCGCCGAGCTGGGCCTGCCGCTGAACGTCGTGGCGGCGATCCCGTCCACGGAGAACATGCCGAGCGGGACAGCGACCCGTCCCGGCGACATCATCACCCAGCTCAACGGCAAGACGGTGGAGGTCAACAACACCGACGCCGAGGGCCGGCTGATCCTCGCCGACGCCCTCACCTACTGCGTCCGGGAGATGGGAGCCGAGCGGGTGGTGGACCTCGCGACGCTCACCGGAGCCGTCCTTGTCGCCCTGGGGTCGACCTACACCGCGCTGATCTCCAACGACGACGCGTGGGCGGCCGAGGTGGGCGCCGCCGGCGATCGCACCGGCGAGCTGGCCTGGCGCCTTCCGCTGCACGAGGAATACAAGGAGCTCACCAAGGGCAGGTTCGCCGACCTCACCAACGCGTCGGCCAAGCGGAAGGCCGGGACGATCTACGCCGGCTCGTTCCTGGAGGAGTTCGTCGACGGCAAGCCCTGGGTGCACCTCGATATCGCGGGCACCGCCTGGGATACGGGGCGCGACTACGTGGGCAATGGCGCGACGGGAGTCGGGGTGCGCCTGCTCACGGCGCTTGCGCGCGAACTGTCCGCTTAGCCGCCGCGGCTACTTCAGAGCCTTGCCGCAAACGGCGTAGGTCACGACGGTCAGTGAGCCACTGTCCGCGTAGTTGTCGACCTTGACCGCCCACTGGTGCACGTCAGGCTCGCCGCCCTCGATCGCGAACGAGCTGGTGTCGGTCACACCGTCTCCATCGACGACGCTGTAGTTCATCCCCCCGCCGTAGACGAAGCGCTTCTCGCTGGGACAGAAGCTCGGCACCCCACCCTGGGTCCCGGCCGAGACGAAACCCGGGGTAGGGATGTAGGCGGGCATCCGCTCGCCGCAGACCGCGGTCGCCTTCAGCTTTGCCTCGTCCTCAAAGTCGAAGCTGTAGACGACGGTCCTCCAGCCGTCATCCGGGACCGAGTCCCCGTCGAACAGATCCACGGGGTAGGAGCTGGTCAGAAAGGGGGCGAAGCCGGTTCTGCCGAAGGGGTCGTAGGCACCGCCCGAGTAGACGTGCAGACCGTCCGGGCAGATCGCCGTGTCCGAGCCTGCGGTGTGGGTCCCGACCTTGAAGGCCTCGGACCGGTAGACGGGCCTCTTCTCATCGCAGATCGCCGTTCCGTAGATGGGAGGGTCGGGCGCGCTCTGGTTGTTGAACCTGAGATACCACCGGTCGCGAGGCTGGCCGGGGGTCATCGCGTGAACGAACTCTGTGTCGAACGGACCGGTGTTGAGGAAGCCACCACCCAGCACGAACGTGTCCCCGGGACATCGGACCTTGAGTTCAGGCGTCGGTGGGAAGAGCTGCGGCTTCGTCTTGAGGCTGACGTACTTGAGCCCGCCGGCGCTCTTGATCTTCACGCCCGCCGAGGCAGGTCCCGCTGCGATCCCCGCCGCTGCCACTGCCAGCAACGGCAGGATCAGGCGCTTCCAGCTGTTCCACAACCTGCCCACCCTGTGGGCCTCCCCGGTCGTTCTCCTGGAGGCTACGCCGATTCGCCGGGATTGCAAGCCCCACGATCCCGCGCGGGCATGGCCTAGAACCTTCGTCCAGCTGCGCGCGATCCGCTCAAGTCACGGGAGTCTCTGCCGATGGCTAAAGCTTCCCGGCCTCCGACCGATAGGTAAGCGACGTGCCGACGCCTGCTGTGCCAGCGAGCTGGACGACCCAGCAGCTCACCGAGTTCATCAATGCCGTCTCGTCGTTCCCGGACGAGGAGACGACGATCCACGGCGCGGTCAAGCGATTCGCCCGCACGTTCGACGCCGGGGCGGCGGCCATTGTCGACTCCAAGGGCGAGGTCCTGGCGGCGCACACCGACGCCTCAGCCCCCAGCGCCGCGATGCTGCGTGAGGCCGGCGCGGCGCAGGCGGAGTCGATTCAGCAGCCCGGGCACGAACCCTGGGTGACCCTGGTGGAGCGGGTGGATGATTCCCGCCTCCGCATGCTGGTCCTCGCCCGCGACCGGCCCGACTTCTCCACGGAGGAACGCCGCCTCGCGCAGAGCCTGGTGCGAGTCCTCGGGCTCACCGTCCGCCTGCTGAGAGCGGCGGAGAAGGAGCGGCGCCTGCGACAGCAGGCCGATCAGCAGCGCGGGGAGAACATGCGCCTGATGGAGTCGCTCAAGGAGCGCAGGCGCCTGCTGGAGCGGCTCTCCCGGATCCAGAACTCGATCGTGCGCCGCCACGAGCTGGACGAGGTCCTGGACGCGATCGTCGCCGGAGCCCAGGACCTCCTCGGCGACGAGACGGTCGGCCTCCGGCTCATCGATCCCGAGGACCCGCAGACGCTGGTGATGGTGGCCTCGTCCGGCGTCAGCGAGGAACTCGCCGAGAACAACGCGCGGTCGCCCCTGGGCGTCGGCGCGGGCGGCCGCGCGGCGGCCGAGGGCGAGCTGGTCGTAATCGAGGACTACGCCGTCAATTCCCGCGCGCTCCCCGATTTCGCCGCCGCGGGCATCCGCTCCGCACTGGCGGCCCCGGTGCGCGAGCACGGGAACGTCGTCGGCAGCCTGGTGGTCGCCACACACCGGCCCGACCGGAGCTACAGCGAGGCCGAGCGGGAGATGCTCCTGGCCTTCGCGGAGCATGCGAGCCTCGCGCTGACCGACGCTCGCACCGTCGACGACGCCATGCATGAGGCGCTCCACGACTCGCTCACCGGCCTCCCGAACCGGACGCTGCTGCACGACCGTCTGAGCCAGGCACAGGAGCGTGCCGGCCGAGCCGACGGCCCGGTGGCCGTCCTGTTCATCGACCTCGACGGGTTCAAGACCGTGAACGACAGCCTCGGCCACGCCGCGGGTGACGAGTTGCTGGTGGAGGCGGCCCGACGGCTCCTGAAATGCGTGCGCATGAGCGATACCGCGGCGCGCTTCGGCGGCGACGAGTTCGTGGTGGTGCTGGAGGACGCCGACGCCTTCCACGTGACCCGCGTCGCGGCCAGGATCCTCGAGGAGCTCGAGCAGCCGTTCGAGGTGCGTGGCCGCGAGCTCCTGATCAGCGCCAGCGTCGGCATCGCGATGTCGGATGATCCCGAGGACGACCTGCTGCGAAACGCCGACCTCGCCCTGTACCGGGCGAAGTCCACGGGCAAGGGGCGCACGCAGCTATACAAGCCGCAGATGCACGCCGCCGTGGTGGAACGGATGGAGCTCGAGAGCGCCCTCGCCAAGGCTCTGCGAGAGGACCAACTGGCGCTTCACTATCAGCCGATCCTCGGCCTGGGAGTGCGGCGGCTGGACGGCGTGGAGGCCCTCGTGCGCTGGCGTCACCCCATCCGCGGCCTGCTTCTCCCCAGCGACTTCATCCCCATCGCGGAGGACGGCCGGCTGATGGTGCCGCTGGGCCGCTGGGTGATCCGTACCGCGTGCCAGCAGCTGGCTGCCTGGGAGGGGCCCTCCGCCCCACCCCTCCTGAGCGTCAACGTCTCGCTCGCCCAGCTCCACGACCCGAACCTGCGGGACGACGTGGCCGACGCGCTCGCACGCAGCGGGCTGGCGCCCGAGCGGCTCGTCCTCGAGCTCACCGAGACGGCGCTGCTCTCCGACGCGGAGAGCACCGGCGAGCGGCTCGCCGAGCTGAAGGAGCTGGGGATCCGCCTGGCCGTCGACGACTTCGGGACAGGCAATGCGTCGCTCCGGCACCTCGCGCGATTCCCGGTGGACGTGCTGAAGATCGACCGCACCTTCGTCCAGGAGATCGTCCGCGACGGCCGCCAGGCCGCGATCGTCCGATCGATCATCGACCTCGGGCTCAGCCTGGGGATGGACGTGATCGCCGAGGGGATCGAGAACGCCGATCAGGAGCGGCGGCTTATCGACCTGGGCTGCACGCTCGGCCAGGGTTTTTACCTGGCCCGTCCCGCGCAGATGAGCGACCTTGCCGCAGTCCTGGCGAAGAGCGCCACGGCACCGCTCGCCGCAGTGGTCACCGACGCCTAGCGTCTAAGTTCCCCGCAGATGGACTTCGACCTGACCGACGAGCAGCGGCTGCTGCGCGACACCGTCCGGGACTTCGCCGACCAGGAGGTGCGGCCGGTCGCCGAGGAGCTCGACCGGACCAAGAGCTTCCCCTACGAGATCGTGGCCAAGATGGGCGAGCTGGGCTTCATGGGCATCCCGTTCCCCGAGGAGTACGGGGGCGGCGGCGCCGACAGCCTCACCTACGCGCTCGCGATCGAGGAGCTGGCCCGCGTGGACTCGTCGGTGGGCATCACCGTCGCGGCGCACACCTCGCTGGGGACGATGCCGATCCACCTGTGGGGAACCGACGAGCAGCGCGACGAGTGGCTGCCCGAGCTGTGCGCCGGCAAGCGGCTCGCCGCCTTCGGCCTCACCGAGCCGGACGCCGGCTCGGACGCGGGGGCCACCCGGACGACGGCCAAGCTCGACGACGGCGAGTGGGTGATCAACGGCGCGAAGCAGTTCATCACCAACTCCGGCACCGACATCACCGGCTGTGTCTCGATCACCGCGGTGACCGGGAACGGCGACGGGGCTCCCGAGATCTCCAACATCATCGTCCCCAACGGCACCCCGGGCTACGAGGTGGGCGAGGCCTACCGCAAGATGGGCTGGAACGCGTCGGACACGCGCCCGCTCGCGTTCGACGACTGCCGGGTCCCCGAGGCCAACCTCCTCGGCCGCCGCGGCGAGGGCTTCAAGCAGTTCCTGCACATCCTCGACGGCGGGCGCATCGGGGTGGCGGCGATGGGCCTGGGGCTTGCCCAGGGGTCGCTGGACGAGGCGATCGCCTACGCGAAGGAGCGCCGGGCCTTCGGCCAGCCGATCTCGAAGTTCCAGGCCATCCAGGCGAAGATCGCCGACATCTCGACCGAGATCGAAGCGGCACGGCTGCTCACCTACAAGGCGGCGATCCTGAAGGACCGGGGCGAGCCGTTCACGCTCACGGCGGCGCAGGCGAAGCTGAAGACGGGGCGCCTGGCGGTGCGCGCCGCCGAGGAGGCGGTGCAGATCCACGGCGGCTACGGCTACATCGAGGAATACCCGGTGTGTCGCTTCTACCGCGACGCCAAGATCCTCACCATCGGCGAGGGGACCGACGAGATCCAGCAGATGGTGATCGCGCGCCAGCTCGGCTGCTGACGCTCGCGCGTGCCCACGCGGGCGTCTCGGAAACACACATTCTTTCCCCTGTTTGCGGCTTCGCCATGCGGTTTCTGGCCCCTGGACCGCTTTGGCGTCCCACCCCGTGCCTAGAGTGGTCGCGTTCCTGCCACCCACGAGAGGGGTCCGCATGGCACCGGAGGAGAGACTGTCGCGCCGCAACCGCAAGCCCTCGAGGCTCGCGCTGCAATTGACCGACGCCTTCGCTGCGCTCGACGAGTGGTCAGAGGTGAAGGTCGTACGTAACGAGTACGGCCGCCGGGACCGGGTGGTGCAGCTGCGCCCCTCCGACTCGGGACCTCATCCGTACGACTGGTCAGCCGCCGCCTAGACAGACAGCCCGACAGCAGGACTGGCGGTCAGTCCGCCGGCTTTCACCCATCTCCCATCCTCTCCAGCAGCGTGCGCGCGGCACTCGCGGGGTCCGTCTCGCGCCTCACCACACTGTCCAGGAGGGCTTCCCATTCCGGGTCCGCCTCAGCCTTCTGCTCGAGCTCGCGTCGCATGCGCCAGGCGGCGATCCCGATCACCTCGGCACGTAGATTCCGCGCCCGCCGCTCGGCCAGAGTGCCCTCTGACTCGATCAGCGCGCGGTGCTCGTCGATGGTCTCGCGGAGCTTCGCGATCCCCTCCCCGCGGGTCGCCTCCGTCTTCACGACGGGCACCCGCCACGAGCGATCCGGACCCAGCGCGAGGACGGCCCGCACCTCGCGGACCATCGTGTCGGCCAAGGGGTGGTCGGATTTGTTCACCACGATCACGTCCGGGATCTCCATGATCCCCGCCTTCAGGGCCTGGATCGAGTCGCCCGAGCCGGGCATCAGCGCGAGGACGATCGTGTCGGCGTGATCCACGACGTCGATCTCGCCCTGGCCGACGCCCACGGTCTCGACGAGCACGTAGTCCTTGCCGGACGCATCCATCAAGAGCGCCGCCTGCAGCGCGGCCTCAGCGAGGCCGCCGAGCGACCCCCGGGTGGCCATCGAGCGGATGAAGACACCGGGGTCGAGGAAGTGGTCGGTCAGCCGGATGCGGTCGCCGAGGACGGCGCCCTGGGTGAACGGGCTCGACGGGTCGACCGAGAGCACGCCGACCTCGCTCCCGTCCTCCCGAAGCGACGCGGTGAGCGCGCCGATCAGGGTGCTCTTGCCAACGCCGGGAGGGCCCGTGAGGCCGATGATCCCGGCTTTGCCGGTACGGGGGTAGAGCTCGGCCACGAGCTCGTCGCCGGCGGGATCCCGGTTCTCCACGAGGCTGATCGCACGCGCGAGGGCACGCCCCTCGCCTGCCAGCACCCGCTCGGCGAGCGGCTCCTCGGCTTGCTTCGTCGAATCGCCCATCGGGCGTGGCAGTCTAGGCTCCGCGCCGCCTTGATCCGCTCGTTGCGCTTCTTCGCCGCCCACGACATGCTGAACGCCCAGTACGGGCGCCTCCTGTGGCGCTATCTCTGGCGGCGCTACCTCACGCGCGCAGGATGGCGATGGGAGACCGACGGGCCCGTGTTCTTCGGCCGCGACCTGAAGCTGGAGATCGGGAGGAAGGGGACCATCAGCTTCGGCCGCTTCGTCTGGGTCGGGGACGGGACGAAGATCCGCTGCCACGAGGGCAGGGTCACGGTCGGTGCGAAGTCCGTGCTCGGCCAGGAATGCACGATCTCCGCCTACCAGGACGTGACGATCGGCGAGCAGTGCGTGATCGCCGACCGCTCGATGTTCATCGACTTCGACCACGGCGTCACCGAGGTCGAGCGCCCGATCCGCGTGCAGGGCATCTACAAGGAGCCCGTGCGCGTCGGGTCCAATGTCTGGATCGGCTACGGGGCGTGCGTGCTGCGAGGGGTGACGGTGGGCGACAACTCGGTGCTCGGCACCTATGCCGTGGTGACGAAGGACGTTCCGGCCAATGCGGTCGTCGCGGGGATCCCGGCGAAGGTCATCCGGATGCGCGAGGCACCTGAAGCTCTGCGCTGGCCCCATCCGGTTGAGCCACCACCCCCCGCTCCGCCTCCTGGGGCTTGACCCAGGCCTCGTCCACCAGGATCACGATCAGGGACAGGATCGGGACGGCCACGAACAGGCCGACGAACCCGAAGAGCTGTCCGATGACAACCACCCCGATGGCGACGATGGCCGGGTGGAGCTTCACGCGGTTCGCCATCACCAGGGGGATCGTCAGGTTGGACTCGATCTGCTGGATCAGCACGTAGATGCCCAGCGTCAACAGCGCCTGCTCGGGCGAGTCGGTGAGGGCGAAGAGCGTCGGCGGGACCGCCCCGACGATCGCGCCGAAGTACGGGATCAGCACGAGGATCGCGGAGAAGACCGCGAAGAAGATCGCGAAGTCCAGGCCGATGAGCGAGAGGCCCACGTACAAAAGGACGCCGGTCAGGACCATGTCGAACAGGACGCCCTCCATCCAGCCGATCCAGCTCGCGCGCAGGCGGTCCATGAAGGTCCGGGCCCAGGCGCGGCGATCGGGCGGGAAGAGTGCCTCGACACCGTTGATGAGCGGATCCGGCCTGACGGCCATGTAGTACGCGGTGATCAGCATCAGGAGGAACGCCCCGATCACGCCGGCCACGTTCAGCCCCAGCGAGGCAAGCGGCCCGATGAACTCGCCCGGGTCGTCGATGTAGGGCTGCAGGAACTCCTGGACCTCCACGCCCACCTCGCTGGGCTGGGACCCGGTGATGTCGGCCACGGTCTCCTCCACGTCTTCCACGATCGCCGGGACCTCGTCGACGAACTCCTGCGCCTGGTCGGCGAACGACGGGATGATCAGGGCCAGCATGCCCACGAAGACACCGAGCCCCAGGAACACTCCGACCAGGGCCCCGACGGCGCGCGGGACCTTGTAGCGCTCGAGGCTGGTGGCGCAGGCGCCGAGGGGGATCGCCAGCAGGACCGTGATCAGGATCGCGATCAGGAGCGTCACGAGCTGCTGGAAGAGCAGCCCGAAGAGCAGCAGGGCAGCGGCCAGCAGCACGGCCCTGCTCAGGGGATTGAGTTGTCTGTGCTCCGGCATGCTCCCTCGGGATCACGCTACCCGCTGCGAGGGTGCGGGATGCGTGCGCCAGGGGGAACGCGTCAGGTGCGCCCGACGCCCGCGAGCTCGCCGTAGACCTCGGCGGTACGGGCGGCGACGTCGGCCCAGTCGAAGCGCAGGACGTGCTCGGCCGCCTCGGCGATGAGGCCGTCGCGGAGGTCGTGGTCGCTGAACACGCGCTCGACCATCTCGGCCATCGAGTCGGGATCCTTGGCGGTGAAGCGCAGGCCGGCCTCGCCGTGCGGGACGACCTCGCGCAGGCCGCCGGTATCGGCGACGATGCAGGGACAGCCGGATGCCATCGCCTCGAGCGCCACCAGGCCGAACGGCTCGTAGATCGAGGGGACAACGCAGACGTCGGCGATCCGGTAGAGCGAGTGCAGGACGTCGTCGCCCATCCAGCCCAGGAAGGTTCCGTGCCCCATCAGGCCGAGCTCCTCCGCCTGGCGGCGCAGTTCCTGCTCGTGCGTGCCCGAGCCGGCGACGAGGAAACGGGTGCCGGGGTGGCGCTCGATCAGCCTCGGCATGGCCTCCAGCGCCAGCTGGAAGCCCTTCTCGTAGACCAGGCGGCCGATCAGCAGCATGACCTTCTCCTCGGGCGCCGCGAACTGCGCGCGCAACCGCTTCAGGCCCGCCTCGTCATGTGGCTGGAGGTCCTCGGGGTCGATCCCGTTCCAGATCACCGAGATCCGCTCGTCGGGAACCCCGAAGACGTCCGCGATCTGCTCCCGCATGTAGAACGAGCACGCGATCACGCGGTCGGCCCGATTGGTCATCCAGCGCTCGACTCCGTGGATGTGCGACTGGGGGTGCTTGTCGACCCAGCCCTGGTGACGCCCGTACTCGGTGGCGTGAACGGTGGTCACGAGCGGCGTGCCGAAGCGGCGCGCCAGGTGGTCGCCTGCCATCGCGACCAGCCAGTCGTGGCCGTGGACGAGGTCGAAGTCGTAGCTGTCGCCCAGCTCGACGCCCGCGGCGAGCATGTCGGAATTCATGCGCTCGACCCAGGCGACGAACTCGCTGAGGTCCGTCGGCCGGGTGGGCTCGATCACCCGGTGCACGTGGACCCCGCCGGCGATCTCCTCCGCAGGCGACTCCTCGCCGCCGCGGGTGAGCACATGGACCTCCGTCCCCAGGTCGACCAGCGCCTCGGAGAGCTTGCGCACGTGGCGCGCCAGGCCTCCCTCGATGAGGGGCGGGTACTCCCAGGAGAGGATGAGAACGCGGTTCATGACTAGGGCTCGAGCAGAGGAGCGAGGCTCAGATCCGGCGCCAGGCTTCGGAGGCGCCCGTCGGGGTGGGCCGGGGAGTGTATGGCCTCCAGCATGGCCTCTCCGTGGGCGACGGCGCGCCCGTAGGCGTAATCGCCGGCCTGCTTGCGCGAGTCCAGGAAGGCCCAGTCGCTCGCCTGCAGGGCCAGCAGCTCGCGGGTGGCGCGCTCGGCGACAGCCTCGGGCAGGCCACCGCGTACCCCGCGGATCAGCCGGAGCTCCAGGCGCCGCGCGGCCCAGGCGAGGTCGGCCACGGGACGCGAATCCCAGGTGCGCAGGTCCTTGCCCTCGCCCCAGGTGGAGGGGGCGAGCTCGCGCTCCGCGGCGGGGTGGCGCTCGAGCGCGTCGGTGACGCCCACAAGCTCGACGCCCGCCGCGTCCGCGCCGTCGATGACGGTCGCCAGCCACTCCGGGCCCTCCCACCACCAGTGCCCGAGCAGCTCGGTGTCGATGGCGAAGACGCACAGGCCGGGGCGGCCGTGCTCCCGCCTGTGGTCCGCGAGCCGCGACGCGATCGAGACCAGGAACTCGCGACCCTGCTCGCGGGCGCGCTCCGTGGCGCTGGGCGAGTCGTAGGGAACGCCCGAGATCGCCCACGGCCTGGTGCCGCGCAGCGACTTGCGGTGGAAGTCGGCGTGGCCCGGGTCGGAGGGATATCCGTCGCCCGACCACAGCCATTGGATCGCCGGCCAGTCGATCGTGAGCGCGACGGGTCCCTCCCTGGTCGCCGCCGGCGTCAGCGCCTGAAGCCCGGACTCGTGCGCCGACTGATCGACGCAGAAGCAGCGCAGTCCCCGCTCGGCCAGGAGCCGCTCGATCCCGGGCTCGTAGGCGCACTCGGGCAGCCAGAAGCCGGCGGGCTCGCCGAACCGGCGGCGATGGGATCGCAGCCCGGCGTCGATCTGCAGCCGCGCACCCGAGCGCGTCGCCAGCAGCGGTAGCACCGCATGCGTTGCGGCTGAGGCCATGAGCTCGACCCTTCCCTCCTCGGCCGGAGTCCGGAACAGGCCGAGCAGGTCATCCCCGACGTCGTCCAGCCGGCCGAGTGCGAGCCGGTAGCGCTCCGCCTCCGCCGCACACGCCGGGCGGAGCTCGGGATCCGCGTCGGCGGCATCGGCGTCGGCCGAGCCGACCCGGAACTCGGCGACGAAGGCCCGCAGCCGCTCGGCCACGCCCGGGGCCTCCAGCTGGTCGGCGAGCGCGGGGGTGACGGTGAGGGTGATCCCGCGTGCAGCGTCCAGGACGGGGAGGTACGAACGGCACACCGCGTCGAACAGCCACTCCTCGCCGAACGGGTAGGTGCCGTAACCCTCCACGTACGGCATGTGGCTGTGGAGGACGATCGCGAGGTCCCCCACCCGCTCGTCGCTCACGGCTCCTCAGGCATGGCAGACGGCGATGAAGTCGAGCGCCTCATCGAGATCCCGCTCGGAGCCGTCCTGGAGACTGAAGTCGCTCGCGGCGATCGCGGGCGTGAAGCGGTCGTAGAACGGCTTCGTGATGCGCAGCGCCTTGTGGACGCGGTCCCAGCCGAGGTCCAGCGCCAGCTGGTGGACGCGCAGCTTGCGGGCGTGGAACAGGCCCAGGATCTCCACCTTCGTGAAGCAGGGCTCGAGCAGGTCGCGGTACTCGGCCAGGGTGTACTCGCGTAGGTGCCAGGGGTTGTCGGACTTCTCGGCGCCGGGCGGTGCGAGGGTCAGGCGGTTCGGCGTGGAGACGTAGGAGACCGGGGCGACCTTCGCGAAGCCGCGCAGCAGGGTGGCGGGATCGTGGATGTGCTCGATCGTCTGGAGGAACACGATCGCGTCGGCGGGGCCCGCATAGCTCTCAACGAGATCGCGCTCGAAGCGGAGGTTCGGGCGCGTGTAGCGCAGCCGGGCGTGCTCGTGGGCGTCCGGGTTGGCGTCCACGCCGACGACCGCTTCGGCGGCCCCCGCGAGGACGTCGGAGCCATAGCCCTCGCCGCAGGCCAGATCGGCGACGCTGAGCCCGGCCACGCGGTCGGCGATCCACTCGTAGACCGCCAGGTGGCGGCGATACCAGTAGTTCTCGTCGGGCACGTCGGGCAGCGTGCGCTCCCCGGTCAGCTCGAGTGCCGGCACGCCCGCCGGCTGGTCCTGCTGGACGTGAGTCATGGCGCGGGAGGGTAGAGCGGGGGTTACGATTCCGCCCCCGATGCCCGCCTCCCCCTCGGCCACTCCCGAGCACATCAAGGACGTGAACACCCGCTATCACGACGCGGCGGCGAGCGAGTACGACTCCAAGTGGGGCATCGACTTCGGCGAGGTCGGACAGGAGCAGGTGCGCGCAAAGATCGTGAAGGCCCTCGGGCACGAACCGGGCGTCCTGGGCGACGCGCTCGAGATCGGCGCCGGGACCGGCTACTTCGGGCTGAACCTGATGCAGGTGGGGACGATCGAGCGCCTCACCGCAACGGACATCTCGTCCGGCATGCTCGACTCGCTCAAGGCGTCGGCCTCGGCGCTGGGACTCGATGTGACCACGACGGTGACGGAGGCCGAGTCGCTGCCGTTCGCCGACGAGAGCTTCGACCTGGTGCTGGGCCATGCGGTGCTCCACCACATCCCGGACCTTCCAGCCGCGTTCACCGAGTTCCACCGAGTCCTGCGGCCGGGCGGAATGGTGGTGTTCTGCGGGGAGCCGTCTCGATACGGCGACCGCATCGCCACCGTCCCCAAGCGCGTGGGCACGCTGCTGGCGCCGGTCTGGCGGACCGCGATGCGCGCGAGCGCCTCGACGGCCACGTACGAGTCTCACAACGACGGCCACGAGCTGGAGCCTGAGGTGGACGTGCACGCGTTCGACCCCCGGCAGCTCGACGACCTGCTCGCGGGCGCCGGCTTAACCGACGGGCGCGTCCGCGGCGAGGAGCTTCTGGCGAACGCGTGGGGCTGGACGCTTCGCTCGCTGGAGGGGTCGGCGGAGCCCGCCGAGGTCCCGTTCGCCTGGCGCCGGTTCGGCTTCCGCAGCTACATGGCGCTGCAGCGCGTCGACACGACGCTGCTCGAGCCGCGGCTTCCCCCGCAGCTCTTCTACAACCTGCTGCTCAGCGCCCGCAAGCCCGCGTAGGGCGCTAGCCGAAGGTGAAGGCGTAGGCACTCACGCCGGGATCCAGGCGCAGCTCGAGCGTGTGGTCGCCGGCCTCGTCCAGCTCCACCAGGCGGTACAGGCGCTGGTCGGTGACCTTCACCGACCCGTCCCGAACGTCGTCACCCGCGTCGACCCGCGAGATCGGCTTCCCGTCCAGGAGCACCTCCACGCCCCCTGAGCGCTCCTCCGGAGGGCCCAGGACCAGGAACACGCGCCGCGCGCGGAAGCCGAAGCGGACCGTTGCGTCGTCGATCGCCGTCGCGGACTCCTCGTCGACCTCCCAGGTCCCGTCGAGCGCAAAGCCGTTCACCGGTGGGTCGCCCTCGGGCGCGGTGTAGGTGTCGGTCCCGGGGTGCGGCGGCTGGGCGAACCCCTGCGCCCGCTGCCAACCGAGATAGGTCTCGGGCGTCTGGACGTTCGGGTCGGGCGTCTCGGCGTCCGTCTCCCCCACGCCCTTGCCGAGCCGGTCGCTGCCCGCCTCGGCGAGCAGGCTGCGGATGGCGGACTCGGTCTCCTCGTAGGCCCCCTCGCCGAAGTGGACGTAGCGGATCTGCCCGTCGGCGTCGATCAGGTACTTCGCCGGCCAGTACTGGTTGCGGAAGGCTTCCCAGGTCGCCAGCTCGTTGTCCTGGATCACGGGGTATTCGAGATCGTTGTCGTCGATCGCGCTCTCGACGTTCGACGTCTCCTTCTCGAACGCGAACTCGGGCGCATGCACGCCGACGATCGTGAGGCCCTGATCGCGGTACTCCTGGTCCCACGCCTTCAGGTAGGGAAGCGTGCGGATGCAGTTGATGCAGGTGTAGGTCCAGAAATCGACCAGCACCACCTCGTTCTCCGAGTCCAGGTCCGCCATCGTCAGCGCCTCGCCACCGGGGGTGTTCAGCCAGTTGCCGGACGCGAACTCGGGAGCCAGGCCGAGGTCGGGCAGGCGCTCACCCTCCGCCGCCTCGGCGATGCCGCCCTCCTCGGACACGGGGCCGCCGCCGCGCACGTCGGTCAGCTCGTCGCTGACCGCGTCGCTCTCCTCGATCTCGGCGGTCGGGTTCACCAGCACCGCGGGCAGGTCGTCGGCGATCGCGTTCTGGAACTTGATGTCGAGGTTCGCCGCCATCGCCACCGCCACGACCACCATCACGGCGCCCATCGCCATCTGAATCTGCCCGCGATGCGCGCTCAGCCGGTCGGCCAGGCGACGGCCGAAGATCATGAAGAGGTAGAGGACGGCGACCGATCCGACCGCGTAGGCCAGTGCGACCGCGAGCTTGCCCGCCGTGAAGTCCTGCGCCGCGGAGACCGTGATCACGCCCGGCGAGGATCGGCCCGGCGCAGGGCGCGTAGACCAGCCCGAGGCTCGCGCCCAGAATGAGGCCCGATCCGAAGCCGTCACCGCCCGGGCGGGCGGGTCCGGGGGCGACGCGCGAGGCCGCTGCCTCCACCCTGGCCGCGGCTGCCGGGAACAGCAGCAGCAGGCCGAAGGCGCCGAGCGTGACGATGGCCAGCGTGCGCAGGAGATCGTCGGGAAGGCCCAGGGCGTCGATCACGTAGACCAGGGCGACCGTCGCGAAGGTGAAGGAGGCGGCCAGGCCGATGACCACGCCCAGCGGGCGCCGTCGTCCTCCGGTCGCGCCCACTGCGAGCACGGCGGGCAGCACGGGCAGCACGCACGGCGACAGGGCGGTGCCTGCGCCGGCGACGAACGCGAACAGCATCGAGAAGGACCATCTAGGTGACATCGTCCTCTCAGAACCTCAAGCGCTACACAAGCCACACCACCCGGATACGGTCTCGCCGTGGCAGCGGATGAGCCAGATGTGGACGTCGTGGTCGTGGGAGGCGGGCTCGCGGGCCTCGCCGCCGCCCGCTCGCTGGTCGCCGCGGGCCGCTCGGTGCAGGTCCTGGAGGCCCGCGACCGGGTCGGCGGGCGCACGCTGAACGCCGACATCGGGGACGGCGAGATCGCGGAGATCGGCGGCCAGTGGGTCGGCCCCACGCAGGACCGCCTGTACGAGCTCGCCGCCGAGCTCGAGATCGAGACCTTCCCCACCTTCGTCGACGGCGAGAACGTGCTGGAGCTGAACGGGCGGATCAGCACCTACAAGGGCACGATCCCGAAGCTGAACCCGCTCGCGCTGCTGGAGATCGAGCGCACCAGGCGCAAGCTCGACTCCGAGTCCCGCAAGGTCCCGCTCGACGCGCCATGGGAGGCGCCGAACGCCGAGGAGCTCGACGGCACCACGCTCGGCACCTGGCTGGACCGCCGCATGCACCTCGGCGCCTCCCGGCGCATGGTGGAGATCGCGGCGCGAACCGTCTGGGGCGCCGACTCGGGCGACATCTCGCTGCTCTTCGCCCTCTGGTACGTCCGCTCGGGCGGCGGCTTCAACTCGCTTATCGACGTCGAGGGCGGGGCCCAGCAGGACCGCTTCGTCGGCGGCTCGCAGCTGATCGCGCTGCGGATGGCCGAGGGCCTGGGCGACCGGGTGACGCTCAACGCGCCCGCGGAACGGGTGGCATGGGACGGCGAGCGTGTCGTGGTCACGGCGGGCGCCACCGAGGCGACGGGCAGGCGCGCGATCGTGGCGATGGCGCCGGCGCTGTGCGCCCGGATCGAGTTCCTGCCCGGGCTCGGGCCCGCCCGCACCCAGCTGGCCCAGCGCATGCCGTGGGGCTCCTACATCAAGTGCACGGCGGTCTACAGCGAGCCGTTCTGGCGCGCGGATGGGCTCAGCGGCGAGGGCGTGTCGGACCTCGGCCCCGCCACGACGACCTTCGACAACACCCCTCCCGGCGGCTCGCCCGGAGTGCTGATGTCCTTCGTGAGCGGCTCCGAGGCCCGCGACCTCCAGCGCCTGGGCGTCTCCCAGCGCCGTGCCGCCGTCCTCGAGGGCCTCGCCCGCCTCTACGGTCCGAAGGCACGCGAACCCGAGCACTGGATCGAGCAGGACTGGTCGCGGGAGCCCTACACGGGAGGCGCGCCGGTCTCCTTCATGCCCCCCGGCGTGGCGACCGGCTACGGGCACGCCCTGCGCGAGCCCATCGGCCCGATCCACTGGGCGGGCACCGAGACGTCCGACGATCTGGTCCGGCTACATGGACGGGGCGGTGCGCTCGGGCGAGCGCGCGGCCGCCGAGGCGCTGGAGCGGCTCTAGCCCCCACGTCGCGCCATCGCTCCGGATCCCGTGAGAGGATGTGCCGACCGTCTTCAAAGCCACGAGAGGGGTACCGATGGAGCAAGGAACCAAGGATGTGCAGCTGGCGTTCGGCGTCATGTCCGTGCTGATCTTCCTGGCCCTGCTGGCCACGCTGTTCGGATAGGAGGGCGGGCACCGGATTTCCCTGCCGGCCACTCGGTCGGCGTACAATCCGCGCATGGCAGGCGAGGATGGCTTTCAGGTGCCGATCTTCGAGTTGCCGGCGGTGATCCTCCCCGGCGAGTTGATGCCGCTCCACATCTTCGAGGAGCGGTACAAGCGAATGATCGACCACTGCCTCGACTCGGAGGAGCCGTTCGGCATCGTCTTTCGCGACGAGGACGGCAGCGCCCGGCGCGTGGGGTGCACCGCCCGGATCACCGAGGTCACCGAGACGTTCGACGACGGCCGGATGAACGTGGTGGTGACGGGTGAGGAGCCGTTCAAGGTCCTCGACCGGTTCGAGGCCGAGGAGTATCCGAGCGGCGAGATCGAGCCGATTGACCTTGGCGCCGAGGATCCCACCGAGAACGCCGGGAAGGACGCCGACCTCGCCCGGGAGGCATTCGCCGAGCTGGTCGAGCGGGTGTCCGGAGAGGCTCCCGAGAGTCAGGAGCTCGCCGACGACGACGCCTACGCGATCGCCGCCCGCGTCGAGCTCCCCGCCGAGACCAAGCAGCGCCTGCTGGAGCTCCGCTCCGAGCCCGAGCGCATGAAGGTGCTCGGCAACGCCCTGCGCGCGCTCGTCGACGCCGTCGACCGCTCGCAGGAGGTCGCCGAGCGGGCCCGGATGAACGGCAAGGTCATCGTCGGCTGAAGCGGGACCATTGCGGCCGCCTCCGGCGGCCTCACATGCCAGTTTCGGGGCACCGCCCCTCACCCGAACATGGTCAGGCGTAGGCGACCGCGCCGCCCCGCCTGGCATCCCCCGCCCCAACCAGCTCGCCCGTGGCAGGATCGCGCGCAACTGCGTGAACCCCACCGAAGAAGACGTTGGGCTCCTGCCACCGCACGATCTCGTAGCCACGCGCGGCCAGGCGCTCGAGCGCCGCCTCGTCGATGCCGGGCTCGGCGTGCACCGCCCCGGCCTCGAAATGGAGGCGGGCCGCGTCGACGGCGTCCTCCACGTCGGCGCCCTCCGCGATCAGGTGGACGACGGTCTGGGTGACCGCCGAGCGGATCCGGTTCGAGCCACCGCTTCCCAGCCCGGCCTCCAGCTCGCCATCGCACAGGACGACGGTGGGCGACATCATCGAGGGCATGCGGGTCCCGGGCCGGTGGCGGTGAAAGCCCAGCGGATTCAGGTCCTGCTCGCCCAGCATGTTGTTCACGTGCACCCCCGTGCCGGGCACGATCAGCCCCGAGCCGGTGCCGTTGGAGCAGGTGACGCTGGCGCAGCCGCCGTCCGCATCGATCGCGGTGATGTGCGTCGTCGAGCCCAACTGGTCGCCGCGCACCATCGGGCCCTCGCCGGCGGCGAGGCGGGAACGAACGGTCTCGGCAGCCCCGTCCAGCCCGGTCGGGTCGAGGAGCTGCTCGGCGAATCCCGGCGCGAGGAGACCGTCCAGGAAGTCCTCGGTGCGGGCTGCCTGAGCCGCCTCCATCGCCCCCACCAGGGTCTCGACCCCGGTGTCGTCCAGGCGCTCGAGGACGGCGAGGGCGTAGGCGATCAGGACCCCGCCTGACGCCGGGGGCGGGTTGGTGAGCACGTCACGCCCTCGGAACCGGGCGCGGACGGGCTGGCGTGCCTCCACCTCGTACCCCGCGAGGTCGTCGCGCCCGAGCGTGCCGCCGCGCTCCAGCACCCAGTCGGACATGGCGGCGGCGATATCGCCGCGATAGAACGGCTCCGCCCCATCGGTCCCCAGCCGCTCCAAGGCGTCGCCCAGCTCCGGGAAGCGGAACGGCTCGCCCACCTCGAGGATGTGGCCCTCGGGGGCGTAGATGGCCCGTGCCTCTTCGTAGAGGGTGAGGATCGGCTCCAGGATCCGCACGAAGTACTCCTGCTCGGGGATCAGCTCCACCCCGTCACGTGCGAGCGCCGCCGCTGGAGCGGCGAGGTCGGCCAGCGGCATGGTCCCAAACCGCTCCGCCGCCGCGACCATCCCGGCCGGAGTGCCCGGCACCCCGCACGACGCGGCCCCCACATGGAACACCTGCATGTTCTCGTCGGTGAAGTGGATCGGCACCGGCACCAGATCCGAGCCCGGCTCGAGGCCGCCCACGCCCGGCGCCTCGACGAAGAAGTCCAGGAGCACCTGCTGGCTGCCGTCGTGGACGAGCATGTAGCCGCCCGCGCCCAGCCCGGTGAGCGGGCTCTCGGTCACGCAGGACGTGAGCACGGCAGCGATCGCCGCGTCAACGGCGTTGCCGCCCTCGCGGAGCACCTGCGCGCCCGCCCCGGCGGTGAGCGGGTGACCCGCGGCTACGACTCCCTTGGCGCTCACGGCCATCAGCCGCAGCGTAGACGCAGTTTCGGCCAGGCCCGGCTACCGGCCGGGCAGGAACTCGGGCACGTCGATCGACATGTCCCGGGGGCGCGACTCGAAGCTCTTCGCCGTGCCGGCGCGACGATCGTCCGGACGTCGGGTCGACGTCGGCGCGGTCCCCACGGCGCGGCGCTCGGACGTGCTCGAGCCGTCCTTGCGGCGGCCACGGCCGTCGAAGCGCGTGGCGATCACCGTCACCCAGATCTGGTCGCTCAGCGAGTCGTCGACGTTGGCGCCGAAGATGATGTTGGCGTCCGGGTGCGCCGCCTCCTGGACGACCTTGGCCGCCTCGCTCACCTCGAGCAGCGTCAGGTCGGAGCCGCCGGTGACCGAGAGGAGGATCGAGCGCGCGCCGTCCACGGAGGTCTCGAGCAGGGGCGATGAGACCGCCCGCTCGGCCGCGAAGTTGGCGCGGTTGTCGCCGGTACCCATGCCGATCCCGAGCAGCGCATGCCCGGCGTCGCGCATCGTCGTGCGCACGTCGGCGAAGTCGAGGTTGATGAGGCCGGGGAGCGTGATCAGCTCGGAGATGCCCTGCACGCCCTGGCGCAGCACGTCGTCGGCGACCTGGAAGGCCTCGATCATCGTCGTGTTGCGGGCGAGCACGCCCAGCAGGCGCTCGTTCGGCACCACGATGAGGGTGTCGACCTCCGCGCCGAGCGCGTCGATGCCGTCCTCGGCCTGCTTGCCGCGACGGGTGCCTTCGAAGCGGAACGGGCGGGTGACGATGCCCACCGCAAGCGCGCCGACGTCGCGAGCCAGCCTGGCCACGACCGGCGCGGCACCGGTACCGGTGCCACCCCCGGCTCCGGCGGCGATGAAGACCATGTCCGAGCCCTTCAGCAGGCGCTTGATCTTGTCCTGCTCCTCGAAGGCGGCCTTGTAGCCGATCTCGGGGTCCGAGCCGGCGCCGAGGCCGCGGGCAACGCCCTGGCCGAGGTGGACCGTCACGTCGGCCGTGGACTGCTGAAGGGATTGAAGGTCGGTGTTGATCGCCATGAACTCGACGCCCGGGATCTGGGCCTCGACCATGCGGTTGACGGCATTCACGCCGGCACCGCCGACGCCGACGACGCGGATCACGGGGGCATGCGGACGCGGCGGCCCGGAGGGCCCGGCGGAGCTCGGGTCGTCGCGGCCGTAGAGCGGGGGCTCAGGGTCGCCGGCGCGGTCGTCGAAGATTCGCGACAGGCGCTCCTTGGGGGCGGGCACCGTGCTCTCCCGCTCGTCGACGCGGTAGGCGTGGACGCGCTCGGGATCGGGCGTGTCGGAGACGGGCGGAACGGGTCGCTCGGGCGTGAGCGGCGGCCGCGTGGGAGCCACTTCGGGCTCATCCTCGAAGTCGTCGCGGGCGTCGTAGATCTCGTGCTGCTCGGGCTCGACCGTGGTCTCCGGCTCGACCCGGGTCTCGGGCTCGGAGGAGGGCGAGGGCGCCTCGGGCGGATCTTCGGGCTCGACCGTCGAGCGGAACAGGTCCGCGAGCGGGCCCTCTCTCATGCTGGCCCGCTTATTACGCCGTGCCATGGGTCACTACCTCCTTGGCCAGGACCTCGTGGGCGAGATCCCGGTACGACTGGGCGGCGGTGCTCGACGAATCGTACTTCAGGACGCTGGCGCCCCTCACCGGTGCCTCGGCGAACTTGATCGCCTTACGGATCCGGGTCTTGAAGACCATGTCTCCGAAATTCTCCTCCAGGATCTCGATCGCCTCCTTGGCATGAACCGTCCTGGCGTCGAGCATGGTCGGCAGGATGCCCTCGATCTCGACTCCGGGGTTCAGGTTCTCACGGATCATCTCGAGCGTGTTCTGCAGCTGCACCAGACCACGCATCGACAGGTACTCGCACTGGACCGGCACGATCACCTTGTCGGCGGCGGTCAGCGCGTTCACCGTCAGCAGCCCGAGGCTGGGCGGCGTGTCGATGCAGACGAAGTCGTAGTCGTTGCCGACCTCGTTGATGGCCTTCTCGAGCGAGCGCTCACGGCCGATCTGCGTGCTCATCGCGATCTCGGCGCCGGCCAGGTCGATCGAGCCGACGGCGAGGTCGATCTCGCGCTCCTGGATGATCTCGGCGAGGGGCATCCGGTGGACGAGGACGTCGAACATCGACTTCTCGACCTTGTCGGGATCCACGCCCTGGCTCATCGTCAGGTTGCCCTGCGGGTCCAGGTCGATGGCAAGCACCCGGTGTCCCAGCTCGTTGAGGGCCACCGCGAGGTTGAGCGTCGTGGTCGTCTTGGCCACGCCCCCCTTCTGGTTGGCGAAGGCGATCACCTTGGCGGTGCGGCCGCTGTCCTCATCGCTTGAAGACTCGTTGCGGATCACACCGGGAGTGCGGCGCGGAGCGACCGCATCCGTGGCCGTCATGCGGCCGGCGTCCGGGTCGGCGACGATCGTGTCGGGATCGAGCGGAGGCTCGACGCGCTCGACCGTGATCTCGGCCTCAGGCTCGGGCAGGTCCACGGCGCGCGTCGGGCTCGGGCTCGTCAGCGTCGCTCGTGGGGTCAGGCACCTCACCGCGAGGCTCTTCCGACGTGGGCTCAGGCTCGGTGCCAGACCCCGTGTCTGCAGGCTCGACCTCGGTGGCGACTTCCTCCGCCGGGGGTAGCTCGTCGTCAGGCGTGAAGGCCATCTCGATCTCCTCGGCCTCAGGGGAGGCCCCGTTCGTTTTCGCCTTGTCAGGCTGCCGCTGTCCGCGGTTGAAAAGACCCATTTGATCGCGATTATTCGCACGTGGGTGGGGCTTTCCTGCATCCGGGATGAAAAGATCGCCTGCCGGGGAACATGCGCGATCTACTCGACAAGCGGCTGGTCATCGTCACCGGCAAGGGCGGCGTGGGCAAATCCACGGTCGCCCTGGCCCTCGGCATGGCCGCGGCCGAACGGGGAAAGCGCACGATCGTGTGCGAGGTCGCGGCCCAGGAGGGGCTGTCGCGGGTCTTCCACCGGGCGGAGGTGGGCTTCCACGAGGTCGAGATGGCCGAGAACCTGTGGGCGATCTCGATCGACCCCGACGAGTCGATGCGCGAGTACGTCCTGCTCCAGCTCAAGGTGAAGGCGATGCGGGACCTGCTGTTCCGCTCGCGGATCTTCAACTACCTGGCAGCCGCGACGCCCGGCCTCCGGGAGCTGGTGACCATCGGGAAGATCTGGGAGCTGGCCCAGCCCAACCGGAAGGTCCGCGGGGCGCGCGAGTACGACGTGGTCGTGCTCGATGCGCCTGCGACCGGGCACGGGGTCGGGTTCCTGCAGACGCCCCGCACCTTCGCATCGATCGCCCGGGTCGGGCCGATCCGCTCGCAGGCCGAGACGCTGGATGCCTTCCTCACCGACCACAAGCGCACCGGCGTGGCGATCGTCGCGCTGCCGGAGGAGATGCCGGTCAACGAGTCCGCGTCGCTGGAGCGGGCGCTGACCGACGACGTGGGGACATCCGTGGACCGCGTCTACCTGAACGGCCTCTACCCGGAGCGCTTCAGCGCCGAGGAGATGCCCTCCATCGAGCGAGCCGCCGAGCATGCCGACGGCGCGGTACGCGCGGCCTGCCGCGCCGCGGTCAGCCAGTTCCGCCGGGCGAGCGGACAGCGCGAGCAGCTCGAGCGCCTGGAGGAGCTGGTGGCGGCTCCCGTGAGCACGCTGCCGTTCATCTTCGAGCCCCAGCTCGAGATCGAGCAGGTGCGGCAGCTGGCCGCCGAGGTCGGCTGATGGCGGGCGTCGCCGAGCTCCTCACGGACAAGAAGGTCTGCATCTGCGCCGGCTCGGGCGGCGTGGGCAAGACCACGACGTCGGCCGCGATCGCCGCCGGCATGGCCGCGCAGGGCAAGAAGGTCGCCGTGCTCACGATCGACCCGGCCAAGCGGCTCGCCGACTCGCTGGGGCTCCCCGAGCTGGGCAACGAGGAGCGCCAGGTCGATCCGGCGCTGTTCATGGAGGCGGGCGCCGACCACGGCGAAGGAGAGCTGTGGGCGATGATGCTCGACTCGAAAGCGACGTTCGACGAGGTCGTGCGCCGCCACGCACCCGACGAGGAGACGCGTGAGCGCATCCTCTCCAACCGCATCTACCAGCAGCTCTCCGGCGCGCTGGCGGGCTCTCAGGAGTACATGGCGATGGAGAAGCTGTTCGAGATCTGGGCCGAGGACCGATACGACCTCCTCGTGCTCGACACGCCGCCCAGCCGCAACGCACTGGACTTCCTCGACGCACCCCGCCGGCTCACCCAGTTCATCGAGGGCCGCTCGCTGCAGGTGTTCCTGAGGCCGACCGGGTTCGCGACCAAGATCATCGGCGGCGGGACGTCCATGATGCTGTCCGTCCTCAAGCGGATCACGGGCATGGACCTGCTGAACGACCTCCAGGAGTTCTTCCAGGCCTTCAGCGGCATGGTCGGCGGCTTCCAGGAGCGGGCGAAGCGCGTGAACGAGCTGCTCGCCGACGAGCAGTCCACGTTCCTCGTCGTCTGCGGGCCCCAGGGCGAGCCGATCTCCGAGGCCGTGTATTTCCACCGCAAGCTCGTCGAGGCCGACCTTCCCTTCGGCGGCGTGATCGTCAACAAGGTCCACTACGAGCTCGACGGCGAGGTGGCCGGCTCAGACGATTCGCTGGCCGAGGCGCTGGAGGACACGCTCGGCTCGGCCGACCTGGCAGGCCGCGTGGCCGCCAACTTCGCCGACTACGACGCCCTCGCCCGGCGCGACCGCAAGAACGTCCGCCACCTCGCCAAGGAGATGCGCACCCGGGCCGTCATCGAGGTCCCGTACCTCGACCACGATGTCCACGACCTGGCCGGCCTGATGGAGATCAACCGATACCTCTTCGCGGACGGCGCGGCGGAGCGCGAGCGGATCGCGGCGGAGGCCTAGGGACGCATGCAGCGCAGCACCGAGCTCTGGCTGATCATCGCCCTGATCGTCGCCACCCTGATCAGCTTCATCGCCTTCGGCGTCGACACGCTGGGCATCATCGTCCTCTCGATGGCCCTGGTCTGCCTCGGCCTCTTCGCCGCAAGCGGGCGAGATGGCTAGCAACCCGTCGTCCCTACCCAACCACTCCCAGGGGCGAGGGTTGCGGGATTGACCACGCCAGACGTGGTCTTCTCCGCAACCTTCACGGGCACATCGCACGACGGACGGCCTAGACGCTTCTCGCCCAAAGCGCTACTCCGCGAACCCTGCCGCCTTGAGAGCGCTCGCCGGGCTGTCGTACATCGTGATGCTGGTGATCAGCCCGTTCTCGACCTTGTAGAGCTGCCCCCATCGGTTGTCGATGACGAGACCGCTTCCTTTTCCGCGTCCCCGCTGGGTCGCGATAACGCAAACGTTCTCGCCGAGGTCTCGTATGTCCTCAACCTGCTCCGAATAGTCATCCCAGGTGTTTATCCACGTCGCAACGGTTTCGCTAAGAGCCTCGCGTCCGGCAGTCGGACGCGTATCGCCCCGCACACTGAAGTCGGCCGCAACACCTGGGTCGCAGAGGGCAAGCGCCGTATCGAAATCTCCCGCGAGATACGCGTCGTACATACGCCGGACGATCTGGACATCTTCTTCCGCCATGACAAGCCACAGTATCCCGACGACAGGGGCCCCCTGTCGTCAAAGCGGTCTTGGCTGCTCTTCGCCCTAGGCGCTACCGACGAAACCGCGTAGTGACCCCAGAATTGGCCCGCATGTAGGCACAAATTGGGGTCACGTCCTCCCGGACTCGGCCATAGATTGCCTGCTCAAAGCCGAACCGCCGGACTTGCCGGCGGCTCGACTGCTCTTCCTGTGTTGATCGGAGAAGGAAGTTGGTGCTTATGAGGCCTGCGGGGTCGCCTGGGAGCGGCGGGTCCGGTCGTAGGCGATCTCGCGTACGCCCCATTCCGTCGTCTCTGGGGGCGGGAAGAGGTTCGCCACGCGGGACGCGGTCGCCTCGCGCTCGACCGAGTGCAGGGCCAGGAGGCGGGCCACTGGGCCGTCGCTCTCGGCGATGGGCGTGGGCGGCGCCGGGCGGCGCTGGTTCTGGATCATCTCGGGCTCCTCGTCGTCAGCGGTTCGATGAACGCTGATTCGCGTCGGCTCCTGGATCACCTTCATCTCGGACTCGTCGGCCTCCCACTCGGCTCCGCGGACGACCGGGGCCTCCCGGCCGTAGCGGGGACCGTCGCCGAACTCATCGCGCGGCGGCTCCGGCTCGCGATCGGGCATGCGGGTCTGGTTCAGGGGCAGGGCCTGCCACTCGAAGGACTCGTCCCTCTGTGCCTGCGTGGGCTTGGGCTCCGGGTGCGCAGGCGTCTCGGGCTCATCGGTGAGCTCGAAGGCAGGGTCGTCGGCCGGTGCGGCGTCGGCGCTCGGCGGCTCGACCGGATGCCGCGCCTCGAGCTCGGACTCCAGCTCCACCTCCATGTCCGGCTCCTCGTCGGTGCCGGCTGCCCACTCCGCGGTCTCGCCGCGCTGGCCGGTGGCGCCGTCCCCGACGGCGAGGCCGTCGGCGAGCAGGATCTCGTCGGCGGTGGCACGCAGGTCGTTCCCAAGGTGGCCGCAGGCCGCGTCCTTCAGGATCGCGCGGGCGAACTCCTCCACGGCGAGGGCCGTCTCGGCCGGGCTCGTCTCCACCGTCGGGCCGCCGGCGGGCTCGCCGCTCCACAGCTCGCGCTCAAGCGAGAGCGCTCGTTCGATCACGGACTTGACCTCGGTGCGGTTGTCGGGCTCGGCGCAGAGCGAGGCGACGCGCATGGCCAGGCCGAGATCGGCGGGGCCGCCGCCCTCCAGCACAAAGCGCAGGGCGAGCAGGTGGTCGTTCAGAGCATCGATCGCGGCGGTGCGCTCGAGCCCGGCCTCGAACCGGGCGATCGCCCGCTCGACGCCGCCCGAATGACGTGCACGGCCAAACCCCTCGTCGGCCAGGCGGGCGTGAACGGCCTTCGAGAATCCTGCGAGCTCGCCGAGCTCACCCTCGGAGAGCCGGTACCCGCCCGGACGAGGCTTGCCCGCGCCGGTGGAGATTCGGCGCCAGCGCCCGGTGCCCACGCGCGTCCAGGCGTGCGGGCCGAGGGCGACACCGCCGGGCTTGAAAAGCCGCAGCGCGGTGATCATCTCGTGGAACGCCTCGACCGAGCGCCTACCGGTGCCGGGGGCGTCCGCGTGATCCTCGTCGGCGTCAGCCTGAGCGTCGACCGTCGCGACTGCCAGGAACGTCGGCTCCCACCCGGCGCCGCCCGACGCCTCCGAGGCTCGCGCCTCGGCGGGGACGTCAACGGTGTCGGCGCGGACGATCGAGCCCGTGGCGAGGTCGATCCGGGTCGCCTCCATGCGCAGGCCACGCAGGGGCACGACGACCTCGATCTCGCCCATCCGGGCATCGGCGTTGGCCTCGATCTCGCCGATCGCCATGCGCAGGCGCTCGTCGTCAAGGGAGAAGTCGGTGGAGTCCATCCACAGGCGCGCCAGGAAGACGACGCCGGCGAGCTCGGCGCGGCGACGGGCGTCGGGCGGCGCCTCGATGCCGTTGTCCTGGAGGTAGGGGCCGGCGAGGCCGGCGGCCTCGATCGCGGCGCACGCGGCGCCGAACGAGTCGAGCTCGTGCAGGGCGGAGGCGTGGTCGCGCACGAACCGCTCGGTAAGAGGGACGTACTGAGGGAGCGGCGAGCCGTCGCCGGACTCATGGACGTCGTAGGGGAGCTCCTCGCCCTGGGCGACCAACTCCCGGAACCGCTTGGCGGCATCGCGGGACATCTCCAGCAGGGCTTCACGAACGACGAGATCACGCATGGGTCAGGCTTCGCCCAGGCACGGGAAGCTCCTGCGCTGCAACGGCGCTTGCAGCCGCCGTGCCCTTAGACTTTCCCGCAGCCGGCGGGGCCGGGAGCGAGACTCAAGGGGTCAACATGAACACGAAGCGCATCAGGGCGGCGGGCGCGGCGATCGTGTGCGCGGCGGGGCTATCGGCCTCCTACGCGTGGGCGGCCGACATCGACTGCGTGGCGGGCGAGAACCACTGCAACGGGACCAACAGCGAGGACGCGATCCAGGGCTCGAACAAGGCCGATGACATCGACGCCCGCGACGGCGAGGACCTGGTCCGCGCCGGCAAGGGCAACGACCGCGTTGACGGAGGCGAGGCCTCGGACCTGCTCTACAGCGAGCAGGGGGATGACACCCAGTTCGGTGGCGGCGGCAACGACGGGATCTACGACGCCAAGGGCGACGGCGTCGGCAGAGACACCTTCAAGGGACAGGGCGGCCTCGACGAGATCGCCGGAGGAATCGAGGGCGACTCGCTTTCCGGTGGCGCGGATGCCGACGACCTGTTCGGCGATGAGGGCGGCGACGTTCTCCGCGGTGGCGGCGGCGGCGACTCCATGGAGGGCGAACAGGGGGCCGACCGCTACTTCGGGGGCGCCGGCGGCGACGAGATCGACGCCGTGAACCAGGACAGCCCGGGCTCCAAAGACATCATCGACTGCGGCGGTGGCCAGGACACCGTCATCGCGAACGGCGACGACGACAAGGTCGCCGACAACTGCGAGAACGTGACCTTGCGGTAGCGGCTACGCCGCGGCCGTGGCGCGCTGCCCGGAGGGCGTGGGCGTCTCGACCAGCCAGCGCTGGCCGTACGCCCGCATGTCCTCGATGAGCGGCACGAGCGCGCTGCCCTTCGGGGTGAGGCCGTACTCGACGCGGGGCGGCACCTCGGGGTAAGTGTGCCGCTCGATGATGCCGTGCTCCTCGAGTGCACGAAGGCGCAGCGAGAGAGTCCGCGGGCTGATGCCCCGAAGCGAGCGCTCGAGCTCACAGAAGCGGCTGGTGCCGTCGGCCAGATCGCGGATCACCAGGAGTGTCCACTTACCGGAAATGATGTCGGCACAACAACCGACGGGACAGGGAGATTCGGTCATTTGATCGGGGTAGTTCAAGCGGAGCGCGCACACCTCTGCGCCTCCTCGTACCACGACGAGTATAGCCAATGCTTTACCTAATGAAGCTTTGGAATCAGGTTTGGATGCCCTCGACCGGAGCATCCTCGAGCTCGGCGCCGGCGCCGTTGCCCATCACCTGTTCGATGCCCGAGGCGCGCTGGCCCTGGGCCTGGAGCATGAGCTTGAAGTCGTGCGGCGAGGAGGCGGCCTCGAGCGCGACCTCCTCGGTGATGTTGCCCGCCATCGCATGCTTGAGAAGCGCCTGGTCGAAGGTCTGCATCCCGTAGAACTCGCCCTCGGCGATCACCTCGGTGATGCGCCCCGTCTCGTTCGGATTCAGGATCAGGTCCTGAACGCGGCCGGTCACGACGAGCACCTCGCAGACGGCGACCCGCCCCTCGCCCCCGGCGCGCTGCACCAGCCGCTGGCCGACGACGCCGCGGAGCGTCGCGGCCAGCATCACCCGGGCCTGCTGCTGGAGGTGAGGCGGGAAGAAGTCGATGATGCGGTTCACGGTCTCGGTCGCATCCAGGGTGTGGAGCGTGGAGAGCACCAGGTGGCCGGTCTCGGCCGCCGACAGCGCCGTGCGGACCGTCTCCTCGTCGCGCATCTCGCCGACGAAGATCACGTCGGGATCCTGGCGCAGGACGCGCCGCATCGCGCGACCAAAGCTCTCGGTGTCCTGACCGACTTCGCGCTGGTTGATGATCGAGAGCTTGTCGCGCTGCAGGTACTCGATCGGGTCCTCCAGCGTGATGATGTGCCGCGCCCAGCGTCGAGTTGATGTGGTCGATCATGGCCGCGAGCGTCGTGGACTTGCCCGAGCCGGTGGTGCCGGTGAGCAGCACGATCCCGCGCTTCTCGGTCGCGAGCGTGCGAATCACCTCGGGCAGGCCCAGGTCGTCGATCGTTCGCACCTGGAACGGGATCACGCGGAGCGCGATCGAGACGTGGCCGCGCTGGCGGAACGCGTTGACGCGGAAGCGCGAGAGCCCGGGGATCTCGTAGGAGAAGTCAGCCTCGCCGACGGTCGCGAACTCCTGGAGCAGCTCGCGGTCCGTGAGGATGTGCTCGAGGGCGGCGTCGGTGTCCTCGGGCGTCAGCGGCTCGGTGCCCTCGATCGGGCGCAGCTCGCCGTGAACCCGCACCATCGGGGGCGAGGGCACCTTCACGTGGAGGTCCGAGCCCTCCCGCTCAACCACATAGCGCAGGGCTGCATCGATATCGAACGCCATCACCCCCCTATCGGGCGCTGGGCGCGCCTGCTTTAGGCGCGGGCGACCAGTGCTGGACACCGCCCCGCATGCGGAGTAGCCTGGGCGCGCAGGGAAGGAGGAGCATGTCTCGGTTGGGCTGGATCGCGGTAGTGGTGACGGCAGGGGCGCTTAGCTGGCCCGGAGGGGTCGGCGCAGGCGGTGGCGCGAGGTGCCTGGGCGAGCCGGTGACGATCCTCGGCGACGGCACGGACGAGGAGCTCACGGGCACCCAGGGGCGCGATGTGATCGCCGCGGCCGGCGGCGAGGATGAGGTCCTCGGCCGGGGCGGGAACGACCTCGTGTGCCTCGGCCCAGGCGACGACACCTTCGGGATCTCGAGCAAGGGGGACCCGGTTCAGGAGAACGGGGCCGACCACGTGCTCGGCGGGGCGGGCGAGGACTTCCTGGCCGGCGGCGAAGCCGGCGACGAGCTCGACGGCGAGGAAGACGCCGACACACTCTCCGGCGATGGCGGTGGTGACACCCTGCGCGGGGGCGCCGGAGATGACGACGCGTGCGCCTCCGGCGGCGACGACAGGGCCTTCATGGGAGCCGGCATCGATGACTTCGGGTGTGCCAGCGAGCCGGGCGACGACCGGATCGACATGGGTGCCGACAGCGACGAAGCGGCATCGGGCGACGCCGGATCTGACCGGATCGACGGCGGGGACGGCGACGATGAGGACATCGACGGTGGCGACGGCGACGACGTGGTGCGCGGCGGCGACGGTGACGATGAGCTCGAGGGCGACGGACGGCCCGACCTGGGAGACAGTGGCAGGGACACCGTCCTCGGCGGCGCGGGAAGCGACAACCTCACCGGTGCCGGGCTCAACGACGTCCTGCGCGGCGGCGGCGGCGATGACATCGAGCTCGCCGGCGGCTCCGGCAACGACCGGATCTTCGGGGGCAAGGGCTCGGATGCTCTGCTGCGCGGCGACGAGTCCGGGGAGCCGGGGGGCGAGGACCTCCTGAAGGGGGGCAACGGCGACGACAGGCTTTTGCCGGGCACGGCGGACGACGTCGCCGATGGCGGCAATGGCGACGACGAGCTGGTCTCCACCAGCGCGCTTCAGGACCTCGGCGTCGACGTCCTCCTGGGGCGCGCCGGGAACGACACGATCTCAGCCGACGACATCACGGGCAACGACAAGGTCCGAGGCGGAGCGGACACGGACACGTGCACCAGCGACGCCGGCGACGATGTCGCCGGCTGCGAGTAGCGCTCGGGAAACCGCGGATCGGGCCGCCGCGGCGACCCGATCGGGAACGGGCTAGTTGGTCAGCGCCTTGCGGGCCTTGCGCACAGCGCCGATCGAGGTGCGGGCGGCGCGGGCGATCTCGCCCTCCGTCCGGTCCGGATCACGCAGGATCTCGAACTCGACCACGGCGGCCGAGCGGACCTTCGCACGGGCCTCGAGGCCTTCCTCGTTGCAGTCCTCGAGGGCGGCCTCGATGGCACGCTCGCGGCGACAGGCGAGGCAGTAGAAGCTGGTGCCCACCTTGTCCCAGTGCGGAGGGGCCGTGCCCTCCTCGAGGCCGTTGGTCCAGGTGCTGGTCATCTCACAGCGGCCACAGGTCCACTGGGCCGGCTTGGTTGCTGTTGCGGTGCTGATTTGATCCTCCGATGTCGATTGCCCAGCTTCGGGCTGGGTCGTTCCAGGAAAAGCGTGTCCCGCGCGTGGCCGGCCGCGGGCGCCGGGGGGGCTACGCGACTTCGCGCAGCTTCTGCGCTTCAGCGAGCGACTGAAGCTTCTTGAGCGACTGGTTCTCGATCTGGCGGATCCGCTCGCGCGTGACGTTGAACGTGCGGCCCACCTCGTCGAGGGTGCGGGGGTGTTCGCCGCCGAGCCCGTAGCGGAGCTCGAGGACGCGGCGTTCACGGTAGGAGAGATTCTCGAGGGCCTCGCGCAGGGCCTCCTTGGTGAGAAGGTCGGCGGCGCGCTCGAAGGGCGACTCGGCCTTCTCGTCGGCGATGAACTGCCCGAACTCGGACTCCTCCTCGTCGCCGACCGGCTTCTCGAGCGAGACCGGGGCCTGGGCGGACCGCTTGATCTGGTCGACCTCATCGGGGTCGATCCCCGTGACCTCGGCGATCTCGTCCGGCGTGGGCTCGCGGCCCAGCTCGGTGACCAGCTTGCGCTCGGCGCGGCCGATCTTGTTGAGCTTCTCGACCACGTGGACCGGGATGCGGATCGTTCGCGCCTTGTCGGCGAGGGCGCGGGCGATCGCCTGGCGGATCCACCAGGTCGCGTAGGTGGAGAACTTGAAGCCCTTGCGGTAGTCGAACTTCTCGGCCGCGCGGACCAGGCCCAGCGTTCCCTCCTGGATCAGGTCGAGGAACGGCAGGCCCTGGTTGCGGTAGTTCTTGGCGATCGAGACGACCAGGCGCAGGTTGGACTCGACCATCTTCTGCTTCGCGTCCAGGTCGCCGCGCTCGATGCGCTTGGCGAGATCGACCTCCTCCTGGGCGGTGAGCAGGCGGACCTTGCCGATGTCCTTCAGGAAAAGCTGGAGCGAGTCGGTGGTCATGTCCGGCTTCAGGTCCAGCGCGGTCTTCTGGCGCTTGCGACCTCGCTTGCCGTCGGCCGGCTCGGCGGCTGCGGCGGCGGCCTGGGCCGGATCCGGGTCGTCGACCATCTCGACGCCCTGACCCTCGAGGTAGCCGTAGAGCTCCTCGATGTCGCCCTCGTCGACCTCCACCTCGGAGAGCGCCTTGGCGACCTCCCCGTAGGCGACGACCCCCTCTGCCTGTCCCTTGGCGAGGAGGGTCTTGACCTCCTCGAGCTCCTGGAGTTCCGCGACTAGCATCCGGTTGGCTCTTCCTTTTGTCTCAAGTTTTCGTTCTGCGCGCCGCCCGCCCTACTGGACGGCCCGTCCTCGTCGGTGCGTTCGAGTCCGTGCGACTGCCGACAAGAAAGCGGACCCTTGGATCCGCATACCCCAGTGAGGGAATTCCCAGCGCTCAAGTGCTCAAACGAGTGCTCTCATCCTAGTAGCTATACATTCTGAAGTCAAGGTCAAAGCGCCTCAAACCGCTTGAACACGCCGTTTTTGCACGCTTTCGTGCGATCCCGAGGCGGACCCTGGCCCGTACCCGATTCAAACCAGCCGGTGGGACCGAGGTTACGCGCAGCGCAAACGTCCCGCCGGTGCGGTGGAATAGGTGTAGATGTCCGCGGACGAGCCCAGCGAGGAGTCCCCCGGCGTCTTCGGGAACCTGCCGAAGACCCGTCCGGGAGCGCGTAGCCCACGACGCGACGACGCCACGACCCGGCGGGTCCCCGCCAAGCCGGAGCCGAAGCCAGACAGCGCGGGGTCTGGCACCCAAGCCACGCCCCCGCCAGATCCTGCCGCTGACGGGGTGCCTGACCCCCCAGTCGCCGGCGGGAGCGGGGATCGAGGAGGTGGCCTGGGCCGGCGTCGCCGCCGCGGCCGAGGCGGCCACGATCGGCGTCCGGCTCGCCACCAAGGCGCTTGAGGCGATGCGGGACACCGTGGACCGGCGTTGACGGACGAGCGTCCCCCGTTCCGGGATCGCCCCCGGCGCTGGTTGCACGCGTTCTGGGACCGCGCCTACAAGGAGAACATCACCGGACTGTCCGGCATGGTCGCCTACAACCTCGTGCTGGCGCTCTTCCCCTTCGCGCTGCTGGTGCTGTTCGTGTTCGGGAAGGTGCTGCAGTCACCGGATGTCGAAGCCAACGTCCTGGTCGACCTGCAGCGGCTGTTCCCGGCGGTCGAGCAGGATGAGCTCGCCCGCTACCTGACGCGGATCCGCGACTCCTCGACGACGATCGGCGTCGTGGCTGCGATCGGCGCCCTGTGGATCGGCACCTCGTTCTGGGGCGCGATGGACACGGCGTTCTGCCGCATCTACCACGTGGAGTGCCGTAGCTGGGTCGCTCAGAAGCGCTTCGCCCTGGTGATGCTGCTGGGACTCACGATCCTGCTCGCGGCCAGCATCATCATCCCCACCCTCGAGGCACTGATCGTCTCCGGCGCCGACGACCTCCCGTTCGGGCTGGGCGACATCGCCGGGCTTGCGAGTGCGCTGCTGCTCGTGGTGGCGCTGATCATCACCTTCGCGGTTCTCTGCACCATCTACTACTTCGTACCGAAGGGCCACGTGCCGTGGCGCGGGGTCTGGCCCGGGGCCCTCTTCTTCACTGCCACGATCGGCATCGCCAACGCGGTCTTCCCGTTCTACCTCGCCGAGATCTCGAACGTCGACGCGGTCGGCGGGGCGATCGGATTCATCCTCGTGGCGCTGCTCTGGTTCTACGCCGTCAGCCTCGCGCTGCTGGCCGGCGCCGTGATCAACGCGCTGCGCTTCGAGCTCCACGACACGGGCTCCCTCGACTCGCCCGGCTTCACCGGCGAACGGGATGCGCTCGTGCCGGGCGAGGAACGCGATGCCGGCGTATAGGTTTCCGGCCTCGATCCGAGGCGTGGCGACGGTGGCCGCCGCAGCCCTGCTGCTCGGCGGATGTGGGGGGGATTCGGGTGCGGGGGACTCGAGCGAGGAAGAGGGCGAGAGCCCGGAGCCGCCCCCGGGGTCCGGGGAACCGGTGCTGGAGAAGGTGGGCACCTTCGAGGAGCCGATTCACCTGGCGGTGCCACCGGATGGCGACGGAACGCTCTACGTGGCGGAGCGCGCCGGCGTGATCCGCGCGGTCGCGCCCGGCGGAGAGGCTGAGGCCGACGCCTTCCTGGACATCTCGAAGGACGTCCTCACCGAGGGCGAGGGCGGCCTCTTTTCGCTCGCGTTCGCGCCTGACCACGCCGAGTCTGGCCTTGTGTACTTCGCCTACTCGTCGAAGGACCACAAGCTCGTGATCGAAGAGGCCAAGTCCAACCCCGAGCGCGGGACGGTCGACCCCGGGTCCCGGAGGGTGATCTTCGAGGCCGACCACCCGAACGCCGTCCACTGGGGCGGGATGCTCGCCTTCGGGCCCGACGAGGAGCTATACGTGGGCACCGGCGACGGCGGTCCCCCCTATCCCATTCCGGACACGGCTCAGGATCCGGACAGCCCGCTGGGGAAGCTCCTGCGGCTGGACCGCAAGGGCGGCAGGCCCGAAGTGGCGGCGCTGGGCCTCCGCAATCCCTGGAGGTACTCGTTCGACAGCAGGACGGGCGAAGCATGGATCGGCGACGTAGGGGATTTCACGCAGGAGGAGGTCAACCGGGTGAACGCCGAGCAGCTCGACGGCATCAACTTCGGCTGGCCGGATCTGGAGGGCACCGCTCAGACGACATCGGACGCGAAGGCCCCGGGGGCGACGGACCCGTACCTGACCTACGCGCGCTCCGGGAAGCCCGACGACCCCGTCTGCGCCATCACGGGCGGGCACGTGGTGCGCGACCCCGAGCTGCCCTCCCTGGAGGGGCGATACGTGTACGCCGACTTCTGCGAGGGAACGATCCTGAGCGTGGACCCCAACGCGAAGGGCAAGCCCAAACCCCGCGAGACCGGCCTCGAGGCGTCGCGGATCGCTTCCTTCGCCGAGGGGCCCGGCGGCGAGACCTACGTCGTCTCGCTGGAGGGCGGCGTCCAGCGGATCGCGCCGGGCTGAGCATGATCGGGCGAGGCGACCTCGAGGGCTCCGCGAAGGTGCACCTGCTGCCGGAGCGCCGGGAGCCGGTGCCATCGCATGGCGCGGCGCGCTCGATGCAGGAGGCCGACGTGGAGCTCCCGGCCGAGCTGCTCTCCGAGCTGTGGAAGCCCGAGTACCTGGAGCGCCTCGCATACGCCTACTGGCGCTACCTGAGGAGGATCTCCCTCGGGCTCCTGCGCGTGGTCTACGAGCCGGGCGCACGCTCGGTAGTGCTCCGGTTCAAGCCGTTCGTGCTGCTCCGGTTCCGCAAGCCGGAGTACCTGACGCCCTCGGGCATCGGGCAGGTCACGTGGCCGATCGAACGGGGCGTCCTCGTCTCCGCGGAGGGGCGGGGCCAGGGTTACCTCCGGATCAGGGTCCGCCGCCTCGATGAGATGCGCGACGGGAACGCCGTCGTGAGGGTCAGCTCTGAGGTGGCGAACTTCTACCCGCTGTTGCGCTTCGGAGGGCCCTTCGCTCGGCTGGGCGCGCGGTTCTACAGCGCAACCCAGCTGCGCATCCACGTTTGGGTGACCCACGGCTTCCTCCGGTCACTCGCGCGCCTCGACCTCCCCCCTTCGCCCGTCGGCGCGCTCGCGCCGCACGCCGAGAACTCCCCGGGGCCGCCCGCCTAGCGCCTAGAACCCGTCGGCCTCGGCCTCGAGCACTGCGGCGGCCATCGCCTCCGCGAGGGAGACCGGGCTCACCTCGAAGAGCTTCATCCCGTCCGGATCGCGCACGATCGTCTCGCTCTCGGCGCCTTCGATCAACGGCCGTGCCACACCGACGTCGACCGGCGTCACCAGCCCCACCCAGAGCGATGAGAGCCACGGCGTCAGCACCGGCACCGGCACTCTGGGCCTTACGGCGATGCCGAGGGCATCGGCGCACGCGTCCATCATCCCGGCGTAGGTCGTGACGTCGGGGCCGCCGATCTCGATCTCCATCCCGCGTGCGCGCTCGACGTCCGGCGCCTGCATGAGGTAGCGCAGGACGTCCGCGATCGCGATCGGCTGCGTCCTGGTCGCGGTCCATTTGGGCGTGACCATCACCGGCAGGCGGCGCACGAGGTGCAGCACCAGCCGGAACGACTCGCTGCCCGACCCGATCACCGCCGCGGCGCGGAAGTAGGTGACCGGGATGCCGCTCTCCTTGAGGACCTCACTGGTCTCGTGCCGCGATGTCAGGTGCTTCGACCCGCCCTCCGTCAGGCCGCCCAGGTAGACGATCTGCTCGACGCCGGCGTCGGCGGCGGCCTTGCCGAAGTTCCGGGCCGCGCGCTTGTCGCGTTCGGCGAAGTCGCCATCCGATGCCCCGCGACCCATCGAGTGCACCAGGTAGTAGGCGACCTGCACGCCATCGAGCGCCGGGCCCAGCGTGTCGGGCTCCAGCACATCGCCCGTCACCACTTCACAGCCGGCCGCCTCGAGGTCCTGCGCCTTGGAGGCGTCGCGGACGAGGCAGCGCACGTCCGCGCCCTCGCCGGCGAGCTCGGCCGCGAGCAGGCGGCCGATGTAGCCGGTCGCGCCGGCGACGAGGAGCTTGCGAGTGTCGTTCATTGCGGTGGCTACTACCCGCAGCGACCTGGGTCACCGCGCCTGACAGGAGTACTCTGGGCAGTCCAGGGACTACGAAGGGACCCAGTGCCTCATCCATATTGGAGCAGGAGCTTGGCGGGAGCCATCACGCTCGCCTGCCTGCTGGCGGCAGGGCCCGCGGCGGCGGCGACCTACGAGCCCACCCGGAAGGACGACCCCGCACCCGGGGCGTGCAAGCCGAACGACTGCTCGCTGCGGGAAGCGCTCGACGCCTCGAACGGATCGGCGCCTCAAGACACGATCCTGCTCGGCGCCGGTACGTACGAGATGGAGATCCCGCCTGACTCAGGCAGCTCCTCTGGCGGCTTCGACCTCATCGATGGGGTCACCATCCGCGGCCGCGGCAAGAGCAGCACGACGATCGACGCGAACGGCCTCGATCAGGTCATGACGATGTTCAACAACCTCCAAGCGGACTCCTTCAAGATCCAGTCCCTGGAGCTCACCGGAGGGAACGCCGAGCCGGGCTCTCAGGACAACGGAGGCGCGCTCAACGCGGGAGGTAGCGAGAACTCCCTGACCCTCTCACGGACACGGCTGACCGACAACACCGCCCCCGGTGCTGGCGGTGGCCTATTCGCGTCAGCGGCGCCCAATGTGACCGTGACGCGCAGCGTGATCAGCGGGAACAGCGCGCCAAACGGCGGCGGCATCGCCGCCTTCGGGACGAACACGATGACGGTCACGCGCAGCAAGATCACCGGAAACGACGCGGGCTTCGGCGGCGGCATCGCCTCGACGGACGTCCGATCTGCTCGTGAAGAAGACGACGATCGCCGGGAACACCGGGGGCGAGGGAGGCGGCTTCGACCTGCGGCCGGCGGCCGTGCTCCCCGTGACCAGGATCTCCTCCTCCACCGTCTTCGACAACACCGCCACCAACAAGGCCGGCGGCATCATGGTCGACGGCCTCCCCCATGGCGGCCCAGACCTCGCGGAGGATCCCGAGGTCCACATCAACAACTCGACGATCGCCAGCAACCAGGCGAACAACGACGGCGGCGGCGTGATGGGCGACAACCTCGCGACGGTCGACATCGACAGCTCGTCGATCGGCTTCAACGACGCCAACGACGACGGCATCGGAACTGCGGTCGGCGGGGGGGTCTTTCAGCATGGGAACGCCTCTTTCAGCGTTGACGACTCAGTCCTCGCGAGCAACGGCGACGGCGCCGCCGGTGGTGACGATGATTGCTCGGCGACCCAGGTCTTCAGCGGCTCCGGCAACGCCATCAACTCGACCACGGGCTGCATCATCAGCTTCACGATGCCGTTCAACGAATACTCGGCATCGGTCATCGCGAACGAGGCCGCCGACAACGGCGGTCCAACCGAGACGATGAAGCTCCCGGGCGCGAGCGCCGCCGTGGGCTTCGCCAACAACTGCCCGAACCGCGACCAGCGCGGCGAGCGTCGACCCGCCACCGCCTGCGACTCCGGGGCCTACGAGAACAAGCCGGTCGGCTGACGCGGCCCGCGGCGCTCAGCCGTAGCGCCCGCCGGTGACCTCGCGCAGCTTCGCCTGGTCATGGCGCGCCCGGACGGTGCGCACGGTGCCGGAACGAGAGCGCATCACCAATGACTCGGTTGAGGCCTTGGCCCCGGTGTAGCGGACGCCCTGCAGCAGCTCGCCGTCGGTGACCCCGGTGGCAGCGAAAAAGACGTCGTTGCCGGAGACAAGCCTGTCGGCGTCGAGCACCTCGTCGAGGTCGTAGCCGGCATCCAGAGCCGCCTTGCGCTCGTCCTCGTCGCGGGGCCACAGGCGGCCGAGGATCTGACCACCGAGGCATTTGATCGCCGCGGCGGAGATCACGCCCTCCGGGGTACCCCCGATGCCCCACAGCAGGTCCACCCCGCCCTCGCCGGAGACGGCGAACAGCGCCGCGGAGACGTCGCCGTCGGTGATCAGCCGGACGCGGGCGCCGAGCTCGCGGATCGCCGCGATCTGCTCCTCGTGGCGGGGGCGGTCGAGGACGATGACCGTGACTCCCCCGGGATCGGTGCCCTTGCGTTCGGCGACCTTCCCGATGACGTCCATGAGCGGCTCGTCGAGCGAGAGCAGGTCGGCGATCTCGGGGCCGCCGGCGAGCTTCTCCATATATACGCATGGGCCGGGATCGAACATGGTGCCGCGTTCGGAGAGGGCGATAACCGCGAGTGCGGAGGGCATCCCGAAGGCGCACAGGCGGGTGCCCTCCAGCGGGTCGACCGCGATGTCGACCTCGGGCGGGCTGCCGTCGCCGATCTTCTCGCCGTTGAAGAGCATGGGCGCCTCGTCCTTCTCCCCTTCGCCGATCACGACGATGCCGTCCATCGGCACGGTGTCCAGCAGCAGGCGCATCGCGTCGACCGCGGCGCCATCGGCCGACTCCTTCTCGCCCTTGCCGACCCAGCGGGCCGCCGCGAGCGCCGCCGCCTCGGTCACGCGGACGAGCTCGAGCGCGAGGTTGCGGTCGGGCTTCGCGCCCGAGCGGACATCGTGGGAGATCACGGACATGGCCGGAGGCTATCGCCGCGTGCGGTGCGCCGCTAGACGGTGCCGGGCGCTTTTCGCGTGCGCTTCTGGCCGACCTGCGAGCGCAGGAACCCCGTTATCGCAATCCCGATCGCGCACACCAGGGCGAGCCAGTAGCCCCAGGAGAGGCCGATGCCGAACTCGACGCCTTGGTCGGGTGCCGGCCGGTCGAGGATGCCGTTGTAGCCGATCAGCATGACCGCGGTGAAGCCGGCGATCATCGTCAGCTCGCCAGGCGGGTAGGAGAGCTTGTGCCCACGAATGATGATGTAGCCCAGGATGGCGGGCGCGAGCGCCGCCAGTAGCAGCAGCCAGCGGAGGATCGGGAAGGTCTCCCAGGCGGTGCACGAGGTGTCGCCCTCGCCGCAGAGCCAGGCGTCCTGGGCGATCCGCTCGGGCGTCACGTCCAGCGTGTACCAGGGGAAGAAGAAGATGCTGAGGATGAGCAGGATCGAGCAGGCCCCGCCAAACAGCGTCCGGTTGCGATCCAGGCGCGAAAGATCCATCCCGGCGCGAGCCTATACGGCGAGCGGGCGCCGTGCCTCAATAGGGCGCGTGGGATAGGGTCGCCCGCAGATGGCCGACCGCCGCTGGGGACTGACACTGCCGCTGCCTCAGGTGCCGCTGCGCGAGACCGGCGAGCTGGTCCGCCGCGCCGAGGCAGCGGGCTACACCGATCTGTGGTCGGGCGAGACCAATGGGCCGGATGGATTCACGCCCCTCGCCGTGGCCGTTGAGCAGACCTCCACCATGCGGCTCGGGACCGGCGTCGTCGGCGTCTTCACCAGGGGCCCCGCCCTCCTCGCGCAACAGGCGATCGCGATGGCCGATGCCAGCAACGGGCGTTTCGTGCTCGGGATCGGCGCGTCGTCGGACCGGATCGTCGAGGGCTGGAACGACATCCCGTTCGAGAAGCCGCTCACGCGCGTCTCGCAAGCCGTCGACTTCCTGCGGCCGGCTCTGGCCGGCGAGCGAACGGAGACCGGCTTCAAGATCGACATGCCGCCGCCCCAGCCGGTGCCGATCGTGCTCGCGGCGCTCCGGGGCAAGATGCTGCGGCTCGCCGTCGAGAAGGCCGATGGGGCGTTCTCGAACTACCTGCCCATCTCCGGGGTTCCCAAGGTGATCGAGCAGCTGGCCGACGCCCCGGAGGGCTTCGAGTTGCTCTGCCGGTTCTTCTGCATCCCGGGACCTCGCGAGGAGACCGAGCCGATCGCGCGCTTCATGTTCGCGTCGTACGCGACCGTGCCCGTCTACGCGAACTTCTTCCGCTGGCTGGGCCACGGCGACGAGATCGCCGAGATGTGCGAGCTCTGGGCTGCCAAGGACCGCCCCGGGGCGATGGCCGCAGCCCCATGGGACCTGATCGAGGAGACCTTCCTCCTTGGCGAGCCGCCCGCGATCCGGGAGCGGCTCGACGAGTTCGTCGCGGCGGGCGTGACCCTCCCCATCCTGCTGCCGATCACGACGCCCGACAAGCAGGGTGACCTGATCGATGCCCTTGGCCCGGGCTGAGCCGAGCCGGAATCAGGTCTGCTCTAGATGGCGCGCGCAAGGCTGAGCGCGTAGAGCCCATCCGGGTCGGTCCACCAGTCCGTCAACTCGAGGCCCGCGTCGGCGTAGCTCTCCTCCAGCCGCTCGCGCGTGAACTTCGTGGAGATCTCGGTGCGCATCTCCTCCATGCGCGCGAAATGGACGCGCATGTCCAACTCCTTGACGTCGATGAACTGCTCGGCCAGTGAGCGCAGGCGGATGTCAACCCACTCGTTGTCGGGATCCCAGAAGGCGACGTGCTCGAACTGCGCGAGATCGAAGTTGGCGCCGAGCTCACGGTTGAGGACCTCGAGCACGTTCTTGTTGAACTCGGCCGTCACCCCTGCCGAGTCGTCGTAGGCCGCCTCGAGCCGCGCCGCGTCCTTCACCAGGTCGGTGCCGAGGAGGAACCGGTCACCCGGATACATCAGCGTCGCGATCCGGGCCAGGAACGAGCGGCGCGGGGCCGGGCGAAAGTTGCCGACGGTGCCGCCCAGGAACGCCAGCAGGGCGCCCTCCTCGCGCGGGACCCGTTCGAGGTGAGTCTCGTAGTCGCACACGATGCCGTGGACCCGAAGCCCCGGGTACTCCTGCACGAGCTCGGCGGCGGTCTTGCGGGTGATCTCCTCCGAGATGTCCACCGGGACGTAGGTGTCCAGCAGGTCGGCGTCCCGCATCGCGTCGAGCAGGAACCGGGTCTTCGCCGCCGAGCCTGAACCCAGCTCGATCAGGATGCCGGCGCCGGCAGCCGCGACGATCTCGGAGCTGTGGGCCTCGAGGATCGAGCGCTCCGCCCGGGTCGGGTAGTACTCGGGGACCTCGGTGATCTGCTCGAAGAGCTGCGAGCCGCGCTCGTCGTAGAAGTACTTGGGCGGCAGCTCCTTGAACGGGCAGGACAGTCCCTCGCGCACGTCCTCGGCCATGCCGGCGTGCACGCCGTCGCGCGGCAGGTGGACGTCGATCGCGACCTGATCTGCGGTGAGCGGGGTCTCCATCTACGAATCCCTTACGCAACGGATGCCGGAGAAGATCTGTGAGCGCTCGGGGAGATCCCAGTTGCGGAACGTCGCCCGGATGACGTCGCGGCGCGTCGCCCAGGCGCCGCCTCGAAGGACCTTGTGCTCGGGGCCGAAGAAGACCTCCGAGTACTCCGGATAGGGGAACGCCTCAAAGCCCGGATAGGCGGTGAAGTCCGATGCGGTCCACTCCCAGACGTCGCCCAGCATCTGCACGGCACCGCAGTCGGCCGCGCCGTCCGCGAAGGCGCCGGCGGGCGCGCAGCCGAAGCCGAGGTGGTCGAGGTTCGCACGCTCGCGCGAGGCACCGGCGGCGGCGGCCTCCCACTCGAACTCGGTCGGCAGGCGCTTGCCCGCCCAGCGCGCGAACGCATCGGCCTGGTGCCAGTCCACGTGAACGACCGGTAGGGCCGGATCGACGCTCGCGGTGGAACCCATGACGGTGCGGACCCACCCCCCTTCGCCGTCGCGCTCCCAGTACTTCGGCGGCTCGCCGCCTTCCACGGCGAGGAACTCGATGAACGCGGCGTTCGTCACCGGAGTGCGGTCGATCTCGAAGCCCGCAAGCTCCACCGAGTGGCGCGGCCGCTCGTTGTCGTAGGCGAAGCCCTCGCCCGCATCGCCGATGACGTGCTCGCCGCCGTCGACCTGGACCAGCTCCGGGCCGTCCGCCACGGGCTCGGCGGCGACGGAGGTATCGACCGTCACCGGCTCGTAGCGCTCCACCATCTGGAGGAGCTGCAGCATGGTCTCGTTGTGCTGGTGCTCGTGTGCGAGGAGCATCTCGTAGATGAAGCCGTCCTCGAGCAGCGGATCACCTTCAAGCTGGATGACCTCGAGAACGTCCAGGGTCCGCCCCCGCACCCCGTCCATGTAGGAGCGCAGCTCCTCGCCCCGGAGGATCGGCAGCTCGTTCCGTCCAGCCCTCGGGTTCTCGATCGCGTCGTAGAGCCGGCCGAGCTCGCCGTCCATCGGTTCCCGCCCGCCGATGTTCTGCACCAGCCACAGCTCCTCGAAGTTCGCGATGTGGCCGAGGTCCCAGCTGAGCGGGCTGAGGAGCGGCGTGTAGACGCGGTTGAGCTGCTCGTCGGTGAGCGGCTCGATGAGCTGGAGGGTCCGCTCGCGAGCCTCGGCCAGGCGGGTGGCGATCGATTCCTTGACTGGGGCCTGGGTGCTCGGGGCGATCGTGAAACCGTAGCGAGGTAGGGTTCCGGCCCGTGAAGATCGAGGGAACAGGCGCGCTGGTCGCGGGCGGAGCGTCGGGCCTCGGCGAGGCGACGAGCCGGCTGCTCCACGAGCGCGGCGCGACCGTGGTCATCGCCGACATGAACTCCGAGAAAGGCGAGGCCCTGGCCGCCGAGCTGGGTGAACGCGCCAGCTTCGTCGAGGCGAACGTGATGGAGCCCGAGCCCGTGCAGGCGGCGGTCGACGCCGCCGCGGCGGCCAAGGGCGGGCTGCGGATCTCCATCTGCTGCGCCGGGATCGGCTGGGCGCAGCGGACCGCCGGCAAGCAGGGCGCCCACGACCTCGAGATCTTTCACAACGTGATCAAGGTGAACCTGATCGGAACCTTCAACGTCCTGCGGCTCGCCGCCGCGGCGATGGTGAACAACGAGCCCGATGAGGGGGACGAGCGCGGCGTCTGCGTCAACACCGCGTCGATCGCCGCGTTCGACGGCCAGATCGGGCAAGTCGCCTACTCGGCGTCGAAGGGCGGAATCGTCGGGCTCACCCTTCCCGCCGCGCGTGATCTGGCCGGCCGCGGCGTCCGGGTCAACACGATCGCGCCCGGCACGTTCGACACGCCGCTCCTGGCCGCGCTGCCGGAGGAGGCCCGCAAGGAGCTGGGCGCCGCGATCCCGTTTCCCTCCCGGCTCGGCGAGCCGCCTGAGTTCGCGGCGCTGGTGGGACAGATCGTGGAGAACTCGATGCTGAACGGCGAGACGATCCGGCTGGACGGCGCGCTGCGCATGCCGCCACGCTGATTCGCCACCCGCGGGCGTAGAGTTCCCGGCGAATGGCCGACGCAGCCCAAGGACCGAAGGCGAAGACCGCCCCTGAGCTGAAGGCCCAGATCGAGGCCGAGCGCGAGGGCCGGCCCTTCCTCGTCTATCGCGACGGCGCCGACGAGCAGCGGATCGTCGCGGTGCCCGAGGGCAGCCAGGAGCTGTGGGTGGGCCGCAGGGAAGCCGCCGACATCAGGCTCGAATCCGACGAGGAGGTCTCAGGCCTCCATGCCCAGCTCGAGTTCGTCGGCGAAGAGTGCACCGTGGTCGACGACGGGCTCTCGCGCAACGGCTCCTACGTCAACGGCGAGCGCGTGCGCGGCCGCAAGCTCCTGCGGGATTCCGACGTGCTGCGGTTCGGAAAGACCCTGGTCCTCTACCGCGCTCCCGGATCCGAGGGCGCAGAGTCCACGGTGCTGTCCGCCGACGTGCTGGAGGCCGGCGGCGTCTCCCCCGCACAGAAGCGCGTGCTGATCGCCCTGTGCCGCCCGTATAAGGACGGCGCCTCGTTCGCCACGCCGGCGACCAACGGGCAGATCGGGGAGGAGCTCCACCTCTCCGTCGACGCGGTGAAGACCCACCTCCGGGCGCTGTTCGAGAAGTTCGGCGTCGGCGACCTGCCGCAGAATCAGAAGCGCGTGGGGCTGGTGGAGCGGGCGCTCCAGAGCGGCATGGTCTCCGAGCGCGACCTTTGACCACGGCCAGCGCCACGGCGCGACTCCTGAACCCCACGACCTTCGAGGGGCCCGAGTTCGACCCGGCGACCAGACGACTGTTCCGGGCGACGATCGACTGGTTCGAGGCGAAGGGGACCGCGCGCATCGCCGCCGAGGTTCGAACGGACTCCTGGTACGCCGACTTCATCGAGTTCCTGGCGAACGAGCGAGCGTTCGCGACTCTCCTCACCCCCGCCCGAGACGCGGACGGCGATCCCGACAAGCGCTGGGACACCTCCCGCAACGCGGTCTTCAACGAGATCCTCGGGTTCTACGGGCTGCCGTATTGGTACGCGTGGCAGGTCACGATCCTGGGGCTCGGGCCGATCTGGCAGAGCGACAACGAGGGAGCCCGCAAGCGCGCGGCGCGGTTCCTGGACGAGGGCGCGATCTTCGCCTTCGGCCTCTCCGAACAGGACCATGGCGCCGACATCTACTCGACCGACATGGTCCTCGAGCCGCGCGAAGACGGCGGATTCATCGCCAACGGCGGCAAGTACTACATCGGCAACGGCAACGTGGCCCGGATGGTGAGCGTGTTCGGCCGGCGCGCCGACGTCGAGGGCCCCGACGGGTACGTCTTCTTCGCGGCGGACAGCTCAAACCCCGCCTACAAGCTGGTGAAGAACGTGGTCCACGGCCAGATGTACGTGAGCGCCTTCGACCTCGAGGACTACCCGGTCGCCGCGGACGACGTCCTCCATACCGGCGTCGAGGCGTTCGAGGCGGCGCTCAACACGATCAACGTCGGCAAGTTCAACCTCGGCTTCTGCTCGGTCGGCATGGCCGAGCACTGCTTCTACGAGACCGTGACCCAGGCCGAGGGCCGGGTCCTGTTCGGGAAGCGCGTGACGGAGTTCGGCCAGGTGCGCCGGATCCTCTCCGAGGCCTACGCGCGGCTGCTGGCCGCGAAGCTCTACGGCGCGCGCGCCATCGACTACGTCCGCACCGCCAGCCGGGACGACCGCCGCTACCTCCTCTACACGCCGATCAACAAGATGCAGGTGACGACCGAGGGCGAGCGGATCGTGCGGCTGCTGGCCGAGGTGATCTCGGCCAAGGGCTTCGAGCGCGACTCCTACTTCGACGGCGCCAAGAACATCATCGACGGCCTCCCCAAGCTCGAGGGCACGGTCCACGTCAACCGCGCGCTGACGCTGAAGTTTCTTCCCAACTACCTGTTCGGTACCGAGGACCTCGAGGCCCCGCCGGCCTCGCACGTGGGCGGCGACGACGTGTTCCTGTTCGCCCAGGGGCCCACGCGTGGCCTGTCCAGGATCAAGTTCAGCGACTGGCGCCCGCCGTTCGACCGGCTCGCGTCGGTGCCGAACGTTGCCCGCTTCCGCGAACAGGCCGACGCGCTGCTGGCGATGCTCGACGCCGCCCCGCTCACCGAGGAGCAGATGTCGGTCGACCTGGACTTCCAGCAGTCGCTGGCCCAGCTCTTCACGCTCATCCCCTACGGCCAGCTGATCCTGGAGCAGGCCGAGCTGGACGAGACGCCCGCCGACATCGTCGACCTGATCTTCGAGACGCTGGTCCGCGACTTCAGCACCACCGCCGTCGAGCTCCACGGCAAGGCATCGTCAACCGCGGAGCAGCAGGAATGGGCGCTCACCAGCGTCCGCAAGCCGATCGTCGATCCCGAGCGCGAGGAGCGCGTCTACGAGGAAGTGCGGGCGCTCGCGGGCGCGTATGAGCCGGCCGAGCCCTAGGTCGCGGGCGGCAGGTGAGCCGAGCTGGGCAAGAGGTCCCGCCGCCGGTCGTCGCCTTCGACGAGGTCGGCCGCGATGGCACCGATCAACGGGGCGAACTTGAAGCCGTGCCCTGAGAACCCTGCGAGGGCGACAACCCGTCCGCGGCGCTCGAGGATGAAGTTCTCGTCGGCGGTCATGTCGTAGAGGCAACCGGTGGCGAGGTCGCTGGGCTCGCCGAGGAGATCGGGAAACGTCTGGGCCGCGTACTCGGTGAGGGCTGCTGCGATCTCGGGTGGGCATTCCGCAGTACGGTCGTCCGCGTCGGCCAGCACGCGCCCGGAGCAGTGGGCGCCGACCTTCATCACGTCCGGCCCGGCGGCGAGCCAGTAGATCGCGTCGGCCGGAACCGCGGACTCCGTGTAGTGGGTGCCCACCGGCAGGCGGTCGGCGCCGGGCAGGTCGAACTCCAGCGGGAACTCCTCGCGGACGATGAGCGGGGGAAGCCCGAACAGTGGACCAAGCAAGTGCTCCGACCACGAGCCGGCCGCGACAACGGCGGCGTCGTGGTCCTCGGCTCCCTCGGCCGCCACCACCCTCACCCCGTCCGCCCCGGGCATCACCTCCCGCACCTCCGTCCCCTCGCGCACGTCGACCTCGCGATCGAGCAGGCGCGCGTGCAGGGCCGCGATGACCTCCTGGGCGCGAATCACGCCCGCGTCGCCCTGGAACAGGATCTCGCCTTCCAGCCGCAGCCCCGGCCAGCGCGCGGAGGCCTGCTCCGGGGTGAGCGACTCGTGCGGGGCGCCGGCCGCGTCCAGCGCGGCGCCCACCGCGGCGACGGTCGCGGCATCGCCGAAGTCCAGGCCTCCGGTGGGGACGATCAGCGGCTCGCCGACCTCGTCCTCCAACCGCCGCCAGAGGCCGCGGGCCTCCACGCAGGCCGCGACGTAACGCGGGTTGTCGTAGGCGAGGCGGAAGATCCGCGCCGTGCCCCACGAGCCGCCGCCGCGGTGGCCGACCCGGTCGCGCTCGTACAGCGTGACCGCCTGTCCGCGCCGGCTCAGCTCGTCCGCCGCCGCCAGACCCATAACGCCGGCGCCGATCACCGCGACGGATTCCCGACTCATGTGCACGAGCCTATTCCCACCAAGGGCTTGCCGCGACCACCCCCCGGGGGGCGTCGGCGACTCCCTTGGGCATCTGTCCGGCGGGCGCGGCCACGCCGATTCTTCAGGCAGAGGGAATCCACCCTCGACAGAGAGAAGGGATCAAGAGATGAATCGCAAGACGCTCGCCGCCGCGGCTATCGCGGCCCTGGCCATGGCCATTCCGGCCTCGGCGCAGGCAGAGAGCTTCGGTTCCAAGCTCAACCAGAACATCCAGCCATCGAACGCGGGCACGGACGGTCAGCGCTGCTTTCAGGGCGACGGCGGCCAGTGCACCCGGGTGATGATGGAGGGGTACACGAACGCCCCCGGCGTCGGGTCGCCGAAGGCGCCGCATGCCGGCACCATCGACGAGCTGAAGATCATCGCCCAGGGCCCCGGTAGCTTCCGGCCCGAGCTCGCCAAGGTGCGGCCCGGACCCGAGAAGGCCAAGATCACCTACCGCGGCGGCAAGCTGTCCTACGACGGCCAGCAGGGCGGCGGCATGAACTACGACATCGAGACGTTCAACGTGAACATCCCGGTCGAGAAGGGTGAGTACCTGGCGATCGAGTCGCGGAGGACCTCGTTCCTGCGCTGCTCCTCCGGCGGTACGAACCAGCTGCTGTTCCAGCCGGAGCTGCAGCTCGGCGATCCGTTCGCAACGGCCGACGGCAGCGACGGCTGTTGGCTGCTCCTCGAGGCGGTCTACGAGTAGACCCGTCGCGAGAAGAGGACGATCCACGGCGGGGCCCTGCGGGGCCCCGCCGTCGTTCCCAGGCTCAGTCTGTGCCCATGTACTCCGGGTCCCGGTAGACCCGCTTCAGCCATGGCGGGGTCACGGCGAACCTCTCATCCGCCCATTCGCCGCGGGCGATCGACTCGATCGGGACGAGGCGCACGCCGTTCGGAGGCGTCCACCGATGGCGGGGCGCCCCCGGGTCGAAGGCGCGGCCCGCGTGGCTGCCCCCTGAGACGAAGTAGGTGCCGCCGTCGGGCCCCCACGCGCTGCGTTTCGCGATGCCCGTGTCGGAGAGCCAGGAGCTGATGCCGCCGTCGTAGTTATAGCCGTGGTGCGAGCTCGCCCTCGCCGCCCGTCCCTCCGGGCCGGCACGGACCTGGAAGCTCTCCCAGTCGTCCTTGTGAAAGCCGGCGTCTCCCGGAAGCGCGCGCCAGCTGTGGCTGCTGGGGTAGTAGGCCCAATACTGGACGTACAGGCGCCCCGCCCGATCGCCGGAACAGTCGGCGCCACTCTGCGCGGGCTGCCCGCGACAGTCGACGACGTGGACGAAGAGGGTGACGGCTTCACCCTCCTCCGCCTGGCGAACCCATCCCTCATCTCGCCCCATCGAGCACGAGTCGGTGCGACAGGTGCGGAAGTCCACGGGGAGCGCCCTCATGCCGCGCTCGTAGGAGAGGGTCGGAACCCAGCGCCGCACGGCCGCGGCGAGCTCGGGGCCGTACTCGGCGACCAGCTCGGTGTCGGTTAGCTCGAGGCAGTCCTGACCGAGCCCGGCCGCGCACGTGATCCGCTTCGCGATCGCCTGGGCCAGGTCGAGGCCGGGCGGATGTCCGCCCATCGCCACCAGGCTGGCGAGCGCCATGAGGGATACGAGGAGCACCAGGCCGATCCATTCGACCGTCGATTGGCCGTCCTGGCGCCGCAAGTGAGGCACGCCGCCAGCCTGGCGGCGGCGGTGTCACCCGTGGCTCATACCGGGTGCCGAGTGCGAGTAGCTTTCGTGCCGATGGATTCACGGATCCCAGAGGCGCCACGCAGCGAGAAGTCGGAGTGGAAGAAGTGGGTGGCGGGCATCGCCCTGCTGGCGATGATCATCCTGATCGCCCAGAACTCCCAGAAGGTGGAGGTCAACTTCTTCTTCGCCTCGGTCGAGACCCCGCTGGTATTCGCGCTCCTGATCGTCGGGATCCTGGGCGCCCTCGTGGGCTGGCTGGCGCCGCGCGTCCGCCGGCGCGGCCACGACGAGGATCGCTAGCGCCGGTCCGGCTAGGGGATGCTGGCGGTGCTCTCGCACCCCGGCGCGGGTGTGTCGTCGGCGTTACCGCCGCCGTTGCAGTGGTCGGAGCCCCCGCCGCCGCCGTTCAGGTTGTCCTTGCCGGGCCCGGCGGACAGGTCGTCGTCGTTCCCGTCCTGGCCCCTCAGCTCGTCGCCGCCGTCCTGGCTCAGCAGTTCGTCGTCGCCGTCGCCGCCCTTCAGCTCGTCGCCGCCGACACCACCCTTCAGCTCGTCGCCGCCGTCGCGACCCTCGATCGTGTCCTTGCCGTCGTTGGCCTGGACGAAGTTGGCGAGCTCGTCGCCGAGGATGATGTCGTCGAAGTCCGAGCCGAGCACGTTCTCGACGGCCTCGACCCAGTCCCCGTCTGCTCCCGGGCCCGTGATGAAGCCCGCGGCGAGGTCCGCCTCGATCGAGTCGGGCGCGGCCTCGTAGTCGATCTCGTCGGTCCCCTCACCGCCGACGAAGAGGTCCCCGCCGCCGTCGGGGGTGAAGACGTCGTCGCCCCCCAAGCCGCAGACCACGTCGGCGCCGGCCCCGTTGCCGGTGAGGGTGTCGTCGCCCGAGGTCGCCGGCACCTCGCAGGATCTGGTCTCGATGTGCGGCGAGAACTCGGAGGTGGAGAGCGGCGCGCCCGAGGGCCCCAGCTCCGTGGCAGTCGCCGCGACGTCGTCGAGGTCGACGTCGCTCCCGATTTCCATCGCTCCGAGGGACTCGGCGAAGCGGGCGATGCCGGTGGCGTCTGTCGTCACCTCGAACGCCCCGACGAGCTGCTCCCCCTGGCCGCGCCCGTTCGGGTCGCCCGTGTCGTTGGTGAAGACCTCGACCCGGAACGAGCTGTCGGGCACCGAATCCAGGGTGCCCGCGGCCACCGAGGTCACCGACGTGAGGTCGGCGGCGAACGCCAGAATCGGGAAGTTCTGGCCGTCGTTCGCGCCCGTGTCGGCGTCGCCCGGGTCGTTCACGTCGCCCGTGTCATTCCCCACGTCGATCCCGCGGTCGTCGTTGGCGGTGATCACGTTCGAGAGGATCGCGTTGTCCGTGGCTTCCTCCGCGATGGTCACGCCCTCGTCGGTGTTGTTCGCGATGACGTTCGGCTCCCCGACTGCCGTCCCGCCGATGAGCGTCTGCGACGCGGCGCCCGTCACCTCCACCCCGGACTGCGAGTTGCCAAGCGGGGTCACGCCGTCCGAGGAGACCCCGATCAGGTTCCCCTGAAGGCGGTTGCCCGTGGCCAGCCCCGGTTCGTTGCCGACGATCAGGACGCCGTCCTGAGCGTTGCCGGAGATCACGTTCCCGGCCCCGGCGCTCCCGACCTGGACGCCGGTGGTGTCGCGCAGCACGATGCCCTGGTCCGCGTTCCCGAGGTCCACTCCGCCGGTCACATCCGCCCCGACGTGGTTTCCGCTGACGCTGATCCCCACGTCGCCCTCGACGGAGATCCCCCCGAAGCCGTTGGCCGAGATGACGTTGCAGTCACCGGTGCACGCGCCCTGAGGCGTGAGGCCGGTCGTGCCACCAATGACGGTTCCCTCGAGTGGCCGGTCGTTGATCGCGAACGCGCCGATCCCGAACTGCGAGTTGCCGATGGCCTGGGCGCCATCGTCGTCGGTCCCGATGAGGTTGCCCGCGACGACGGTGTCGGTAGGCGCCGCGGAGCCCGGCGGGGTCGGTGAGGCGTCGTCGATGCCCACGCCCGAGCCCGTGTTCCCCGAGATCAGGTTGTCGCGGATCTCGGTCTCGTCCACGGAGCCGCCGATCGTCACTCCGTCGCCGCCGTTGGGGAGCGCGTTCTCCCCTGCGATCCTCGTGCCGATCCGGTTGCCGACGACCGCGTTTCCGGTCGCGCGCTCGGCCGCGAAGTTGACGAAGCGCACCCCGCCGGTGCCGTTCCCGGAGATCAGGTTCACGTCCCCGGGCTCGTCGCCCCCGATCGTGGTCTCGCTCGCGCCGAACGCCTCGAACCCCTCCTGCCCGTTCGCGACGGCAGCGGTGCCGGCCAAGTTGGTCCCGATCCTGTTGCCGGTCAGCTCGGTACCGGTGGCGTTCTCGAAGAGGATCACCCCCTCGGTGGTGTTGCCCGAGATGACGTTGTCGCGGATCAGCGCGCCGGTCGTCGCGGCCACGCTGTTGCCGAGGAGGATCCCCTCGCCATTGCCGAGCCCGGCGGCCCCCAGGGGATCTGTCCCGATGAAGCTGTCGCGGATCACGGCGTCGGCCGACCCGCGCAGCTCGATCCCGGCGGTCGTGAACCGCACGACCGAGAGCTCATCGACCGTCACGTCGTCGGCGTTCAGGACGAGTCCGGTCGCGATCCCCGCCGCGACGCCGTCGAGCCTCACCTCGTCGGGCTCGGTCGAGCCGTCGATCGTGACGGCCTCGACCACCGTCGGAAGGGCGGCGGCGGGACTGATCACGTGTGGGGCGGCGCCGCCGAAGGCGAATGCGATCACGTCCACCGTCGGCGTCGGCTGCCCGGCCGCGCACTCGCCGGCGAGCGCGCCGCTCGCAATGTTCGTGTTCGCGGCCGTGATCGCCTCGACCATCGAGCAGTTGCCGTTGTCGGCCTGCTGGTTGCCGAGGCCGTTGACCGTGATCGTCGTCGCGCTGGCCGGGGCCGCGCCGAGTACGAGTGCAGCTATTGCTGCGCCACCGGCGCTAATGGTCCTCCGTGACACCTCACCCACCCTAACCGCGAGGGGCGCCTCGAGTGTCGCGCTACTTCGCGCAGATGGCGAACGTCGTCAGCTGCCCCTCGCCCGAGGAGCCGCCCGAACGGATGCCGAACGCGCTGGCGCCATCGTCGGGCGCCTGGCCTGGCTCACCGGCGTCGTCGACCGCCGCGGTCCGCGTGATCATCGTGGTCTCGGGCGTCGCGACCAGTCGCGCGCCCGCCCCGAGGAGGTGGCCCTTCGCCGAGCAGTCGGCGTTCAGCGCCGATCCCTGTCCGGGGTCGAGGGGCTCGCGGGCCCGGTGGTACTCAAGCGAGTCTCGGGTGCAGACCGCGTAGAGATCGGCCTCGACATCCTGGTCATCGATGTACAGGCCGGCCGCCCAGCCGTCGTCAGGGCGCTTGCCGGGATCGCCAGAGTCGTACGGGTAGCTCGACGTGGGGTTGTTGCCCGCCGGGACCGAGATCCCGCCGCCCGTCACGTGCCAGTCGTCGCCACAGCCGATCCGGACATCGGAGAAGCCGAGCTCGGTCGGGAGCTCCTTGGAGCGGTAGCGGAGGTTCTCGTGTGTGCACATCGCGGTCGCAGCCACCCCGGCCCGGCCGGGGATGTCGGAGCCCTTGGCCCGCCAGCCGTCATCGGGCCGGTTGTCGGAATCGCCGGCGTCGACGGGGATCGACGAGTTCCACGTGTAGACGTCGGTGCTCTCCGGATCAAAGACCACGAATGTGCCGCCCGAAATGTGGGTGTTCTCCGGGCACATCGCCGTCGCCTTCGGCGCCTCGGGCGGCTCGAAGAACCGCGCCGTCACGCGATACTCCACCCCGCCGGCGCTGCCGAGGTCGGTTGCGGCGGCGGTGGCCGCGAGCACGATGCATGCCGACAATCCGATCGCGACGCTGAGTACTCGCCTCAAGCTCGATCCCCTCTCCAGATCACCCATCACCCACCGTAACAGCGGTTCGGACACGTGGTGTCGGCCCGGCCTAGAGGTTCGGGATCTCGGCGGCGATGTCCGCGGCGGCCTGCTTGGCGTCGGCGAAGAGCATCGAGGTGTTGGGCTCGTAGAAGAGGTCGTTGTCGATGCCCGCGAAGCCGGGCGAGAGCGAGCGCTTGATCACGATCACCTGCTGGGCCTCGGAGACCTCGATGATCGGCATGCCCGCGATCGGCGAGTCGGGATCGTTCTTGGCGGCCGGGTTCGTCACGTCGTTGGCGCCGATCACCACGGCGACGCTGGTGCGGGGCATCTCCGGGTTGATCTCGTCCATCTCGCGCAGCTTCTCGTACGGCACGTCGGCCTCGGCGAGCAGCACGTTCATGTGTCCGGGCATCCTGCCCGCGACCGGGTGGATCGCGTAGTTGACCTCAACGCCCTTTTTCTCCAGCTCGTTCGCCAGCTCCTTCACGGCGTGCTGAGCCTGGGCGACCGCCAGCCCGTAGCCGGGGACGATCACGACCGAGTCGGCGTAGGCCAGCTTGATCGCGGCGTCCTGGGCGCCGATCGACGTGTGCGGGCGCTCTTCTCCCCCGCCGCCGGGCCGCCGGTGGGCGCGCCGCCGAAGCCGGCGAACAGGACGTTGGCGACCGAGCGGTTCATCGCCGTGGCCATCTCCATCGTGAGGATGGTTCCTGAAGAGCCGACGATGGTGCCGGCGACGATCAGCGCCACGTTGTCGAGCGAGAACCCGGCCGCGGCGGCGGACAGGCCCGTGAAGGCGTTGAGCAGCGAGATCACGACGGGCATGTCGGCCCCGCCGATCGGCAGCACGACCAGGTTGCCCAGCAGCGCCGACGCGATCAGCAGGCCGATGAAGACGCCCTCGGACGGCATCTCGGAGGAGGCCAGGACCACACACGCGGTGACGATGCCGATGAGCAGAAGCGCGTTGATCACCTGCTGACCAGGGATCGCGAGCGGCTTGGTGGGGATCAGGTCCTGGAGCTTCGCGAAGGCGATGTTCGAGCCCCAGAAGGAGACCGAGCCGACGACCGCCGCGAACAGGATCGGGATCAGCAGCTCGAGGGGCGGGTCGATCGGTTCGTGGCGGAACTCCGACCATGCGATCAGCGCCACGGCGCCACCGCCGACGCCGTTGTAGAGCGCCACCATCTGCGGCATCTCGGTCATCTGGACCCGGAGCGAGGCGACGACGCCCACCGCGGAGCCGACGACCAGGCCCCCGATGATCACGCCCCAGTTTCCGATCCCGTCGAGCAGGAGCGTCGTGATGACGGCGATCGCCATGCCGCCCGCAGCGATCAGGTTGCCGGTCTTGGCGGTCGTCGGATGCGTGCCCTGCATCAGCCCGTAGATGAAGAGCGAGAAGGACACCACGTAGAGGAGGATTGACGCGTCCCCGCCGTACTCGATGACTCCGGCGATCACGGCTTCGGCTCCTCATCCGTGGGCGGCTTTGGCTTCCGCACGAACATTCCGAGCATCCGGTCGGTGACCATGAAGCCACCGACGATGTTGATCGCGCCGAAGGCGATGGCGATGAACGCGATGGTGTTCTCGAGCGCCCCATCGGCTGCGCCGGCCACGATCAGCCCGCCCAGCATCACGATGCCGTGGATCGCGTTGGTCTGCGACATGAGGGGGGTGTGCAGCGTCGTCGGCACCTTCGAGATGACGGCGAACCCGACGAACGCAGCGAGGACGAAGATCGTGATCTCGGTGGCCAGGTCCATCTAGGAACCGCCCCCCTCGGCGACCTGCTTGGCGCGCTCGTTGCGGATCTCGCCCTCGTGGGTGAGGCAGGCGCCGGCGATGACCTCGTCGTCGAAGTCGAGGCTCAGCTCGCCCTCGTCGGAGACGAGCAGCCCGAGCAGGTTCTCGACGTTCTTGGCGTAGAGCTGCGAGGCGTGGGCCGGCATGTCGGACGGCAGGTTCTTCGGCGCGATGATCTTCACGCCGTTGTCGGTGACGACGGTCTCCGAGCCCTTGGTGAGCTCGGTGTTGCCGCCCGAGTCGCCCGCGAGGTCGACGATCACGGAGCCGGGCGCCATGTTCCTGATGCCCTGCTCGGTGATGAGGATCGGGCGCCTTGCGGCCCGGGGATCAGGGCCGTGGTGATGATCACGTCCTGCTTGGCCGCGTTCTCGTCCAGGGCGTCGCGGACCTGCTGGTTCTCCTCGTCGGTCAGGGGACGGGCGTAGCCGCCCTCGTCCTCCGCGTCGGGGATGAAGTCGAGCTCGAGCGGGCGGCCGCCCAGCGAGGCGATCTGCTCCCAGGCCGCGCGGCGGATGTCGAAGCCGCTGACGATCGCACCCAGGCGCTTGGCCGTCGCGATGGCCTGCAGCCCGGCGACGCCGGCGCCCAGCACCAGCACCTTGGCCGGGGCGACGGTGCCGGCGGCCGTGGTCAGCATCGGGAAGAAGCGGCCCGCCTCGCGAGCGGCGAGGAGCGCGGCCGCGTAGCCGGCGACGTTCGCCTGCGAGCTGAGAGCGTCCATGGCCTGAGCGCGGGTGATGCGCGGGATGGCCTCCATCGCGAACGAGGTGACGCCGGCGGTCGCCAGCGCCTTCGAGGTCTCGCCGGAGGTGAGCGGCGCCAGATGGCCGATCAGCACCTGGCCGGAGCGGAGCCTCGAGATCTCGTCGGCGGTCGGGACCGCGACCTTCGCGACGACGTCGGCGCCCCAGGCGTCGTCGCCCGAGCCGACGGTCGCCTCGGCGTCCGAGTACTGGGAGTCGGGGTGGCCCGATGCCTCGCCGGCGCCGGACTCGACCGCCACGTCGAGCTCCTTCGCGACCAGGGCGGCGGCGACGTCGGGGATCAGCGCGACGCGGCGTTCGCCGTCAGCGGTCTCCTTTGGAACTCCGATCTTCAAGTCATGCCCCAGGGATTGCGGCGGGCGGACAGTGCACTAGCCCACCGCGAAGCCGCGAGAGATTACCCAATCCGGCCTAGAGCTCGTTCGGGTCGATGAAGCTTGAACGGTGCCCAGGGGCGTCGGTCGTTCTCGCCGCCGCTGGTGACCCAGACGCCGTTGTCGCCTCGACGGCGATAACCCCTCGGGGTCGGGCCCGACGCCTCGATCGGCTTCCTGGATCTTGCCCGACTCTGCGTCGACCCGCAGCCAGCGTGCCCTGGCTCGCCGCAGGTGATCCAGATCGACTCGAACCCAGCGTGCGACGGTCCGGGGCTCCTCGCAGCCCTCTTGGTGAGATCGATGGTCGGGCTCACCTCGCCGGCCGAGGGTCGCCTCTGACGACATCCGTGGTCCGGCGTGCGGGCGTGATCCGGTAGAGCTGCGTCGCTCGCCTGATCGGCGACCCACACATCGGTCCCCGTCGGCGACGATCCCGCGGGGCTCCTCGCCCACGCCGTCGACGAGTGCTCACCGCGTCGCCGAAGCGCGGTGATCCGGGAGACCGTGCCGTCGCCCGAGTTCGAGATCCAGATCCCAGCGGTGGCCCCGTCGCGATCCCTCGCGTCGCTCGCGCCGGCGCGGCTCCGAGCCCGGGATCTCGGTCGACCTCGAGGTCTTCGCGATCGATCCGGGTGACGTTGTCGCTCCCCGAGGTTCACGACCCACTGGTTCTGCTCACCGCCGGCCACGCCCCTGGGCTCGACGCCCACGGGAATGTGCTCGACCGCTAGGGCTTCCCGCCGTCGTCGAACCGCTGCCACCTCTCCGGTCTGTCCCTCGCCCTTGCCCACGGCTACCCACACGACCCCGTCGGGATCGACGTTCACCTGCTCGCCGCTCGCCGCCAAGCTTGATCATCGCTGCAGCTCGTCGCCGAGCCTCCGGTGACGCATCGAGACGCGTGAGCGCTTCGCCGCTCGCGGGAGGAGACCACAGACGTTGCCGTCGCCGACGTCGATCCCGACGGGCTGCGCCGCGACCTCGGCGAGCTGCGTCACCCCGGGTCCGCCCGATCCACCGCCGCCGCGTCGCCACCGCCGTTGTTGCCGCCGTTGGTCGTCTGGCCCTGCGAGCCGTCGTCGGCCGCCTTCTGCCCCGCGCCGAGCACTGCGTAGGCGCCGCCGGCGAGAGCCAGCAGCGCGATCCCGGCGAGCAGGACGGTGCGGCCGGAGCGTTTGCCGGCCGCCGGGGAGTGCGGGTGCGGGGTGACCTCGTCGAGCTCGGGGGCGCCGGGCGGCGGCACCGCCACGGTCTCGCCCGGGCGTGGAGGCCTCGGGGACGATGTCCGACTCGGCGGGAGGCGACCCGCTGCGCGGGGGCGGGACCGCGACGGTCTCGCCGGGGGAGCTCGCCGCCGCCGGGGGGCGGCACCGCGACGGTCTCCTCGCCCCCGCCGGGCGGCGGAGTCTCGACCGTCTTCGGGGCGGGGGCGGATGCCTCAGCGGTCTCCGCGACGCCTCCGGCCGCGGCGGCTGCGGCTGCGGCCGTGCCCGCCTCGAACACCTGGGTCGGGGCCGCTGCGCCGATACCGACGTTGCGCTCGGGCTCGGAGGGCTGGCGGCCCTCAACGGCGGCGGCGGCAGCGCGTGCGAAGTCGCCGGCCGACGGGTGGCGATCATCGGGCTCCTTCGCCATCGCGCGCCAGACGACCTCGCTCAGCGCCGCCGGCACCTCGGGCGCGGCGTCGACGAGCTCCGGGCGGCTCCTCCTGAAGATGCGCGTAGATCTTCGCCACCTTCTCCTCGGTGGACGCGAACGGGACGTCGCCGGAGAGCAGCTCGAACATCACGCAGCCCAGCGCGTACACGTCGGTGCGGGCATCCAGGCGGGCGCCCTTGATCTGTTCGGGCGCGACGTAGTCGAGGGTGCCGACGAAGGCGCCCGACGCGGTCACGCCGCTGGTGGCGTCCATCTGCTTGGAGAGGCCGAAGTCGGTGAGGTAGACGTGCTGACCGCCGCCGCGCTCGTCGATCAGGACGTTCCCGGGCTTGATGTCGCGGTGGACCAGACCCTTCTCATGCGCGGCGTCGAGGGCGGCGGCGAGCTGGCGCACGAGGCTCACGGCGTTTTCGGGCTCGAGGCGGCCCTCGCGGTTCAACAGCCCGCGAAGGTCGGTGCCGTCGATGAAGTCCATCGTCACGTAACAGCAGGCCGTCCTCCTCGCCGGCGTCGTGGACGGCCACCACGTTCGGGTGGCGAATCGAGACGGCGATCCGCGATTCCGAGATGAACCGCTGGCGGAACGTCTCCTCGCCGCCCCGGCCGCTGGAGATCAGCTTCAGCGCGACCACGTGGTCGAGGTGGATGTGCGTCGCGCGGTACACGACGCCGAAGCCACCGCGTCCGGCGATGCCCTCGATCCGGTGCCCCGCGAAGATCGCACCCTGCTCCAGCTCAGCCATCGTCGGCGATTATCGCGCTAGACGCGGTCGCGCGGCGATCAGGGTGCGCCCGGGCGCCCGTGGAGGGCGAGACTCGCGTTGGCGAAGCGCTGGTCGCCGGTCACCTCGGAGCCGAGCCAAGCGGGCGGGACGAACGCGTCGCTTGCCTCGCCTGATTCGAACTCGACCTCCGCGGTGACGAGGCCATCGAGCGACTTTCCGAAGACGTCGATCTCGATCGTCAATCCGTGATGGGGAACCTCGTGGCGGATCTTTTCCAGCCGCATCCCGTCGGTCAACGGCCAGAGGGCATCGAACTGCTCATCGACGAGATCGATCTCGACCTCCTCACGGTCACGCCCCGCACCGACCTTGACCGTGAGCACCGGCCGGCCTGCCCTGCGCCGGATCCGAACCTCTCGCCGTCCCTCCAGCACCGCAGGTAGCCCTGCTGGATCGCCTCCCCGGGGCTGCCATCGATCGCTTGCGGGATCCCGTCGAGCAGGAACTTCCGTTCGATCTCCCGAGCCATGCCAGAGGCTAGGCGGGGGCGGCGACGCCGACGATCTCGGCCAGGCGCTCCATCGTGTGGCGGCGCTGGTCCGGATCGGGCTGGATCGGGGAGACGATCAGGCGGTCGGCGATCGAGGCGTACTTCTCGATCGCGCTCGCGAACCTGCTCCTCCGTCCCCACCAGCGACGTGGCGTCCGCCAGTTCGTCGGGAATCGCCGCGTATGCCTCCTCGCGCTTGCCGTCGAGATACAGCGACTGGACCTCGTCGGCGACCTCGCCGAAGCCGAAGCGGTGGGTGAGGTCCACGTAGAAGTTGGTGTCGCGGCTGCCCATCCCGCCCAGGTAGAGCAGCAGGCCGGCCTTGACCATCGCCCGGGCGGCGTCGAGATCGCCGTCGATGCCGATCTGGAGCGTCGGCGACACCTCGAGATCCTCGCGGCTGCGCCCACCCTTCGCGAACCCGGCCTCGAGGTGCTCGCCCCAGGTGGACTCGAAGGCGTCGGGCGAGGAGAAGATCGGGATCCACCCGTCGCAGATCTCGGCGGCCATCTCCACCGACTTGCGTCCGATTGCCCCGACGAAGACCGGAATCTCGTTGCGGATCGGGTGCACGTTCAGCTTCAGCGCCTTGCCCTGGCCGATCCCGTCGGGCGTCGGCAGCGGGTAGTGCGGCCCATCCGATGTGACCGGCCCCTCACGGCGCACGATCTCGCGGACCAGCTCGATGTACTCGCGCGTGCGGCCCCACGCCTTCTGGTAGGGCACGCCGTACCAGCCCTCCGAGACCTGCGGGCCCGAGGGGCCGAAGCCGAAGATGAAGCGCCCGCCGGAGAGGGCGTCGATGGTGACGCCCGCCATCGCGGCAGCCGCCGGCGGTCGCGCGGGAACCTGCATGATCGCCGCGCCGAGCTTGATCGACTCGGTCTGCGGGGCCAGCCAGGCAAGCACCGAGACGACATCGGACCCGTACGACTCGGCCACCCAGACCGAGTCGAAGCCGAGGTCCTCGGCCATCCGAACGGCCTCGAGGGCCTCGTCGCCCTTCGGCCCGATTCCCCAGTAACCGAGGTTGAGTCCTAGCTTCAGCGCCATGCCGGGAGCGTAATCGCTGCGACTGCGGCGGCGGGCGGCGCTAGGGCTTGGCGCCGAGCTCGAACGAGCCCGGCGTCGCACTTCTTGCCCTTGGGCCGGGTGAAGCCGCGCTGGTCCTCGAGGCCCGTGGCGGCCTTGCACTTGCCCTTGGGCACGATGTTCTTGGCGTCGCTCGTGGGCTCGATCGCGATCGTCTCGGTCGGCCCGCCGTTGTCGGCGAATGTGCCAAGGCCCGGGTCGGCGCCCTGGAAGTCCTGGCCGACGAGGTTGCAGTCGTCGCCGGGGTCGATCTCCTCGATGACGTTGAAGCCCGTGGACTCCACGCTGCCGCCCGAGCAGGGGTCGTCCCCGTCGTCGATGATCGAGCCGAACAGGTTCAGCACACTTGCCGCGTGGAGGGCGTCGCCCTCGTCGGAGCCGTCGTTGGAGTCGAACGTAACGTGCTTGACGTTCGTCGTGCCCGCGCCTGCGTAGATCGCCCCGCCGAGCCCGTCGTTGTCACCCGGCCCGCCGGCGCGGTTGTCGAAGAAGGTGCTGTTGACGATCGAGACGTTGCCGGCATTGACGTAGATGCCACCGCCGCGTTCGGCCGTGTTGTCCTGATCCGCGCTGGCGGTGTTGCCCCTGATCGTCGAACGCCGGACCCTGAGGTCACCCGAGCTGTAGATCGCGGCGCCCAGCGCCGCGTTGCCGGCTCCGGTGGTCTCGAGCACCCGAGCCCTGGAGCACGCTGTCGAAGATGCCCAGGCTCTCGCCCGCGAAGAGGATGATGCCGCCCTCGGCATTGTCCGTCGGAGAGGTCGCGTCGCTGAGCTGCATCGTCGTGCGCTTGATCGTCGCCTCAGCCCCCGTCTGGAGAGCGATGGTCCCGCCCCTGGCGGCGTCGTTCGAGTCGAACTCGCCCTTCGAGATGTTCAGGCGGGCGCCGTCCGATGTGGCGTAGATGGCGCCGCCCAGGACAGCGTCGCCGGACGCGACGTCGACGTTGTCGAGCGTGAGCTTCGCCGCCGAGCACGCGGATGTTGCCGCCATAGGCGTCGACCGACGCGTACGAGGTGACGTCCCCGCCGCTCACCCTCAGGTCGCTCATCGTGACATTCGCGGCGTTGGAGAGGTCGAAGAGGCGGTCGTTGCCGCTGTGGAAGACGGTGGTCTCGCCCGGGCCCTTGCCCTGGATGGTCAGCGGGCCGTTGGCGGCGATGTCGAAGTCGCCGCTCTGGTTCTGATCCTCGTCCGAGGCCGAGACCAGCGTGTACTGCTGCGCCTTCAGCCTGATGGTGTCGAGGCTGTTCTGGCCCTTCGCGCAGCCGGAGACCGCCTGGTTCTCGTTGGCGGACTCGATCGCCTCACGGAGGGAGCAGTCCGCGTCGTCGTTCAGCTCGTCGTTGGTGACGTCGACGTTCGATCGTCGCCGCGCCGGCGGGCGCGGCGACGAGGCCGAGCGCGCCGGCGGCGATCGCTGCGAGAAGAGGAAGTCGGCCCGCCATCATGGTCACTGTAACCGCGTGACCGGCCGATCGTTCCGGTTGTCCCAGGCCGGGTAGGTCTCACTCAGCGCGCGCGCTTGAAGCGGCCGACCGCGTCGTCGTTCTGCGCGAACGAGTAGAGCCACTTCGAGTCCGGGCTGACGATCACCGACTCGGGCTCGTCGAGGCCGGAGGACGTCCCGGTGGAGGCGTCGCTGGGGATGTCATCGCACGCGCCGCTGCCGGCCATCAGCGGCCCGCTCTCCGTCTCCCCGGTGATGCAGCCCTTGTAGGCGAGCTCCCCGCTTCCGGTGTCGCGCTTGAAGTGATTGACTGCGTCGTCCTCCGACGGCACGTAGACGGACCTGCCGTCGGGGCTGATCGCGGGGATCTGGGCGTTGCCCATGCCGGAGTCGTTGCCGTCGGCGGTGGCCCCGCCCGTGAGGTCGCACACCGCAAGCGAGGAGTCGCCGCTGATGCAACCCTTGAGCTTCAGGCTCCCGTTGCCCTGGCGCTTCAAGTGGACGACCGCGGCGTCGCTCTCCGCGCTCACGTAGACCGACTTCCCGTCGCGGCTGGCCACGATGCCCTCCAGGCCGCCGAGCCCTGAGTTCAGGCCGTCCGCGGTCGCATTCGGGATCGCATCGCACACGCCACCCCCGGCCACCGTCGAGCTTCCCGTGATGCATCTCTCGAACGTGAATGGCGCCGGTGAGAACTCCACGATGGCGGACGAGCTCGGGGCGGTCCCATAGAGCGACTCTCCGTCCGATGTAATCGCCAGGGACTCGAGGTTGTTCATCGCGGCGTTAAGGCCCCCGGCCACCTCATCGGGCGCAGAGTCACAAGCGTCCGAGCCGGCCGGCCCGCTCTCCTTCTCGCCCGTCAAGCAACTCTTGAAGGTGAGCTCGCCCGAGGAAGTGCTGCGCTTGAACCGGACCAGGGAATCATCCAGGTCGGCCGCGAGGTACACGGCCTTGCCGTTCGGGGCGACCACGAGATCATGCGCCCCGGCGAGACCGGAGTCGTTCCCGTTCGTGCCCATCGCGGCCACCCCCGGCACCGCCACGCAATCGGGTGAGACCGTCTCGAACTCACCCGTCAGGCAGCCCTTGTACGTGAGGTCACCGTTGCCGGCGCGCTTGAACCAGGCGACGGCGGCATCGCCCTCCGCGGCCAAGTAGACGGACTTCCCGTCCCGGCTGACCTCGACGTCCTCGGGCTCGCTGAGGCCCGAGTTGTCGGGCACACCGTCCGCATCAGGAATGACATCGCACGCCGTGACGCCTACGAACCCGGTGAGGCATCCCTCAAAGGTGAGCTTGCCGTTCTTTGGGTTGCGGCTGAAATGGACGATCGCATCGTCGCTCTGCCCCACGGCGTACAGCGACTTGCCGTCCGGGCTGACCGCCCCGCCCGTCACATCGTTGAGGCCCGAGTTCGCCCCGAAAGAGGCCGCGCCCGGGAGGACGTCGCACGCCCCGCTGCCCGGGGTGGGACCGGACTCGGTCTCCCCGGTGATGCAGTCCTTGTAGGCAAGATCTCCGGGCGCCGCGAGGGCCGTCGCGGCCGTCGCGAGCGCGATGACCATGGCCGCGGACGCCACCTGCACTCCCCTGCGCATGCGCCGAGCATAGACCCGGTCCGGACTCCGCGCAAGCGGTCCGTGTATAGATGGGTCGGTGGAAGCGGGACAGCATCCCCAGGGCCTCTCGAGCAACGAGGCCTATCGGCGCCTAGAGGAGCTCGGCCCGCCCGAGGATGCCTCGAGCCGCTCGGTGCGCTCGATCGTGCTGGGCAACGTCCTGACGCTGTTCAACGCGATCATCGGCGTCTTCTTCATCCTGATCCTGTCGCTGGGCCTGTTCGCGGACGCGATCTTCGGGCTCATCGCGGCGCTGAACTCCTACATCGGGATCCGCCAGGAGCTGAAGGCGAAGGAGACGCTGGACCAGCTCGCTCTGCTTGTCGCCCCGCGGGCGAAGGTCGTGCGCGACGGGCAGCTGTCGGAGATCACCGCCGAGGAGGTGGTGCCCGGCGACATCGTGCGAGTGGAGCCGGGCGATCAGCTCGTGGCCGACGGCGAGGTGATCGCTTCGCGCGGGCTCACCCTGGACGAGTCGATGCTCACCGGGGAGTCCGACGGGATGCGCAAGCAGGCCGGAGATCGGCTGCTGTCCGGTGCGTTCTGCCTGTCGGGCTCGGGCTACTACGAGCTGGACGCGGTCCGCGAGCAGTCACACGCAGCGAAGATCGCCGGCGAGGCCCGTGAGTTCCGCCACCCGCCGTCGCCGCTCCAGCAGGAGGTCAACCAGGTCCTGCAGGCGACCACGATCGTGATGATCCCGCTGGCGGTCCTCTTGTTGGTCGCCCTGAGCATTCGCAGCATCGGCTTCCAGGAGGCCGCGCAGACTTCCACGGCCGGCCTGATCACGCTCATCCCGGAGGGCCTGGTGCTGCTGATGAGCGTGACCCTCGCGGTGGCCGCGGTGCGCCTGGCGAAGATGAACACGCTGGTCCAGCAGATGAGCGCGACCGAGGCGCTCGCCGCAGTCGACACGATCTGCGTCGACAAGACCGGCACGCTCACGGACGGGACCCTGGATCTCGTCTCGGTCGAGGTGGCCGACCCCCAGCGGCCGGGGGCCGCCCATGAGGCGCTGGGTGTGTTCGCTCACTCGGCGGGCGAGCGCAACCGCACCCTGGAGGTCATCGCCGAGCGCTACCCGGGAGCGGCGGCACAAGTGGTGGCCGAGGTCCCGTTCTCCTCGTCGTGGAAGTGGAGCGGGCTGACCCTCAACGGCTCCGGAGTCGCCACCTCATACGTAATGGGCGCGCCCGACATCCTCGCCGCCGCTGGAGCCCTCGAGCTGTCCCCCGCGCTGCAGAACACGCTGGAGACGCACACGAAGGCGGGCCGGAGGGTGGTCGCCTTCGGCGAGGCTGCCGGGGCCCTCCCGCAGGACCCGGCCTCCGCCCCGCCACCACGACTCGAGGCTCGTGCGCTGGTGGTGCTCGAGGAGCGGCTCCGCCCGGACGCAGCCGAGACCGTCGCATTCATGCGCGAGCAGGAGGTCGACCTCAAGCTGATCTCAGGCGATGCCCGCTCGACCGTCACCGCGGTGGCTCACGCCGTGGGGGTCCCGCTGGACGCCGGCGTGATCGAGGGACCGGACCTTCCCGCCGACCGGCCCGGCCTCGCGCTGGCGGCCGAGCAGAACACGATCTTCTGCCGCATCACCCCGGAGCAGAAGAAGTCGCTGGTCGAGGCGCTCGGCGACCGCGGGCGGTTCACGGCGATGATCGGCGACGGGGTGAACGACGTGCCGGCGCTGAAGGCCGCGAAGGTCGCTGTGGCGATGGGCTCGGGCAGCCAGATCACCAAGGGAGTGGGCGACGTGGTGCTGTTGAAGGACGAGTTCGGGATGCTCCCGCGCGCCGTGGCCGAGGGGCGGCGGATCGCCAGGAACATCCACCGCCTCGGCCGCCTGTACCTGACGAAGTCGGTCTACGCCGCGGTGCTGATCACGATCACGGCGATCTTCGGCTTCACGTTCCCGTTTCTTCCGCGCCACCTCACCGTCGCCGCGTTCCTGACGATCGGGATCCCGTCGTTCGTGCTCGCGCTGGCCCCCAGCGAGGGACCGCTCTACCGCGGGAGACTGCTGAAGGCGCTGGCGGCATTCGCGGTCCCGGCGGGCGTGGCGTGCGCGGTGGCCTCGCTGCTGTCGTTCTTCCTCGTCGACAGCGTCTTCGGCGGCACGGAGGACGAGGGACGCACGGCCGCGACCATGACGCTGATCGTTCTCGGCCTGTGCTTCATCCTGTTGCTTGAACGTGGGCCCGGGCGCGAGCACATCACCATCCAGAGCTACATGCTCGCGATGATCGCCGGCCTCGGCGCCCTGCTCGCCCTGATCATGGCCATCCCCCCTGTTCGCGAGTTCTTCGAGCTGGAGCTGCTCACCGCCGGGCAATGGTTCCTGGCGCTCGCGTCCGTCGCGGCCGGGCTGCTGCTGGCGGCGGTCGGGTGGCGACTCCCCTACATCCAGCATCTGGAGGTCGACGGGGAGACCGAGCCCGACGACGGAGTGCCCGCCCCCACACACACGCCCAGGACCGGCGAGACGGCGGCGGTCAAGCCCGATGCCTGAGCCCACGCCTCATCGCCGGACCAAGATCGTCGCGACGATCGGTCCCGCGACGCGCTCGGTGGAGATGATGCGCGAGCTGATCGGCGCCGGGGCCGATGTGTTCCGGATGAACTTCTCGCACGGCACGGCGGAGCAGCACGCCGAGAACATCGAGTGGGCCCGTGAAGCCGCGAAGCTCGCCGACCGCGAGATCTGTCTGCTGGGCGACCTTCCAGGCCCCAAGCTGAGGCTGGGCGACATCCCGGGCGGATCCATCGAACTGGTGGAAGGGTCCGAGCACTCTCTGATCGTGGACGGGCGCGAGCCCGCGGAGGGCGACTTCCCCGTTGCGTGGGCCGGGCTACCCGGGGCGGTGCACGAAGGCGACCGGGTCTACCTCGCCGACGGCCGCATCCGCCTGCGCGTTCTGGAGTCGGGCGAGGGCTCCGTGCGCTGCGAGGTTGAGGCGGGCGGCAGGGTGGCCTCCCACCAGGGACTCAACCTGCCGGGCGCCGAGGTCGACCTGCCTTCGGCGGGGCGCGAGGACCTGGAGTGGGTGGACTTTGCGATCGCGCACGGCATCGACCTCCTCGCGATCTCGTTCGTGCGCCGCGCCGAGGACATCGCGCCGGTCGAGCGCCGGATCCGCACCTCGGGCTCGGACATCCCGGTGATCGCCAAGATCGAGAAGCCGCAGGCGGCGGAGCGCGCCGAGGAGATCGTGAAGGCGGTGACCGCGGGGATCATGGTCGCGCGAGGCGACCTGGGGATCGAGCTGCCGATCGAGCAGGTCCCGACCGTCCAGCGCCACCTCCTGCGGCTCGCGGGTCAGCACGCCAAGCCGTCGATCACGGCCACGCAGATGCTGGCGTCGATGGTCTCGTCCCCACGGCCGACGCGGGCCGAGGTGAGCGACGTGTCGGCGGCGATCCTCCAGGGCACCGACGCGGTGATGCTCTCCGAGGAGACCGCGGTCGGCGAGTACCCCGTGGAGGCGGTGGCGACGATGGACCGGATCGCCAGGGCCACCGAGCCGGACCTCCGCTACGGCGACTGGCTCTTCAACCGTGTCGCCACGGACGCCTCCGACGTCGCGGGCTCGGTTGCCCGCGCCGGGGTGGGCGCCGTCTACACGCTCGGCCTCGCCGCGATGGTCGTTCCCACCCGAAGCGGCAGGACCGCCCGCCTGGTGTCGTCGCACCGCCCACGCGTGCCCGTCCTCGCCGTCTCGCCGCGGATCGAGACGGTGCGGCGCCTGCAGCTGCTGTTCGGCGTCAAGACGCATATCGCCGACGAATGGGAGGGACTCACGGCGCTGCTCGACGACTGCGCCCGCCTGGCACGCGAGGCGGGGGTGGCCAAGTCGGGCGACCTGATCGGCATCACCGCCGGGCTGCCCCAGCAGGAGCTGGGAACCAACCTGTTCGAGATCCACCGCGTTCCTTGAGGACCGTGCTCCTGCGTGCCCCGGCGCCGCTGGCGCTGATGGCCGTGATCTTCTACCTGTCCGCCCAGTCCGACCCTGGGGCCGACATCGGGACGATCGGGAGCATCGCCGCCCACGCCGGGGAGTACTTCCTGCTCACGCTCCTGTGGGCCTGGGCGCTCGCTCCGGCGCTGGGCCGCCGGGCCGTGATCACGGCGGCCGCGATCGCCCTCGCCTACGCGATCTCGGACGAGATCCACCAGTCCTTCGTCGAGGGCCGAGACGCGGACCCGCTGGACATCGCGGTCGACGCCGCCGGCATCGCCCTGGCCCTGACGCTCCTCAGCCGGCAGCGGTGAGCAGGGCCGCGTCCGCATCCGACATGCCGGGAATCGGGTCACCGTCCCAGCTGATGTCGCCGGCCATCGCGACGAAGAGCGCGGCGTGCTCGGAGTGCTTCAGCCGCTCGGAATGGATGAGCGCCAGGAACGAATAGAGGTTCGGCAGCGCGTCGTGCCAGCCGCGGTCGGAGCCGCGGATGTGCATGAGGTCATGGAGGGTCGAGGGCGCCTGCTTGAGGCCCTCGTCGAAGATCCCGCCGAACACCGCCAGGTCGAGCTGGATCTCCTCACCGGCGGGCACCGTCTCGCACTCCGCGTCCGCGTCCAGCACGCCCGTGGCGAGCTGTGAGGAGCTCATCAGCAGCGCGCCATCGGTGGCTCGCGGGTTGCACTCGACCAGGTACGGGCCGTTGGGCGAGTCGATGAAGTCGAATGAGACCTGCCCCGTGTAGGAGTCCGACGCGACGAGCTTCTCGATCACCTCGAGGGTCGGCCCGCCCTCGATCGCCTGGAACTGGATCCCGGTCGAGTGCTTCCACTGACGGGGGATCGCGTAGGCGCAGTGGGCCGTGACCTTGCCCTCGTGCACGGTGCTGTAGGTGCAGAACGTGTCGCCCTCGATGAACTCCTGCACCAGCCACGGATTCGTCTCGGTCGGGTGGCAGTCGGACACAGCAAGCCGTCCCGCCAGCGGGCCGGAGTTCGTGAGCAGGCTCACGCCGCCCCGGGAGAAGGCCGCGCGCGCGAAGTACTTGGGGAACTTCTCGAGGGCCTCGGCCAGTTCGTCGCTGGAGTGCGCGATGACGGTCTGAGCCATCGGCAGGCCCATCCCGGTCGCCAGCCGCTCGAAGGTCTCCTTGTCGTGGAGCGGCAGCAGCGTGGCGAAGGGCGAGAAGAACGGCTTCGCCACCTTCGACAGCCGCTCCCACTGGGTCGACAGGTAGAAGGCCTCTTCGAACGCCGGCACGATCACATCGACGTCGTTCTCACCGGCGATGCGCTCGACGTCGTCGATGAACGTCTCGGTCGCATCACGCGGGGAGCCGGTGACGAAGTGCTCGGTGACGTACTTCGAGTGACTCCCCGGTGAGAAGCTCCACGCGTCCGCCGCCAGCACCTCGTGCCCCTCCTCGGCGAGCTTGCGGATGATCGCGAGCGCGAATGGCATCCGCGAACCGGTGACCAGAACCCTCATGTGACCTCCTCGTCGTTCTTCCCTGGCAGCCCGAAATCCCCGAACGGCTCGTCGCGCTCGCGCACGGCCTGCTTGAACCCGGCCTCCGCCGCCCGCTGCTGGAAGGCGAAACCCTCCGGCGTGTGGCGCGCGATCCCGTCCATGAGCGTGCTGAGCGCCTGAGTCTGGAGCAGCCCTGCGGAGAGGATCGCCTGGTTGGCCTGAAGCTTGTGCATCACGAGTTGGTTCACCGGGACCCGGGCGATCCGCTCGAGCAGCGCCTCGAACGCCGCGTCGAGCTCCGCGGGTGGGGCCGACTCGGTCGCCAGCCCCCACTCCGCGGCCTGGGCGCCGCTGAGGGAGTCGCCGGTGAAGAGCAGCCGCTTGGCCCTCGCGGGTCCCAGCCGGTGGACCCACAGCGCCGTGGTCGGGACGCCCCAGACCCGTGCCGGCGGGTAGCCGATCTTCGCGTCGTCGGCAACGACCATCAGGTCCGAGCACAGCGCCATGTCGGTGCCGCCCGCCACGCAGAACCCGTGGACCTTGCAGACGACCGGCTTCTCCGACCAGAACAGGCTCATGAAGCCGCGGACGTTGCGGGACATCATCTGGAAGTCGACCACGGGGTCCCAGGTGCCTGCCGGGTCGTGGTTGCGAGCCTGGACCATCGGGTGGAGCGGCGATCCCTCGGGCACGTCCTCGCCGAAGACCCCCTCCCCCATGCCCTCGGCCGACGCGACCAGGTCGTAGCCACCGCAGAACCCGGAGCCGTTTCCCGCCAGCGCGATCACGTGCACCTCGGGATCGAGGTTCGCCCGCTCGACGCAGGCCGCCAGCTCACGCGGCATCTGGAGGGTGATGCCGTTGCCGCGCTCGGGGCGGTCGAGCGTGACCCGCGCGACCCGCCCGTCGCGCTCGTAGGTCATGGTGCGAAGCTCGCCAGGGTCGGCCACGGCGAGGCACGCTATCGGGCGGCAGCTACCAGAGGGTGCCGCGCGGGTCGAACTCCCGCATGCGCGCGTCAGCCGTGACCAGCGGCCCGCCCACCTCCCGCGAGGTGGCGTAGATCAGGCGGTCGGTGGAAGGGGCGAGAGCCGCGCCGCGGCTACTGGTCCAGCTGGTCGAAGCGGCAGTCGGCGGGGTCCTTGTCGTCGCGCCAGCGCACGATCTTCGAACCGTGGCGGATGCGTCCCGCGGCGACGTGATCGAAGGTCACCTCGACGACCAGCTCCGGACGCAGCGATACCCACTCCAGGTCGCGGTCGGCGGCCCAGCGGCTGGCGTCGGCCGAGCCGCGCTCGCCCGACTCGTAGGGCGCGAGCGTCTTGACGAGCTCACGCTTCTGCTTCGCCTTCAGGCCCGAGGTGTGGCCGACGACCCGAAGGTCGTCTCCGTCGTAGAGGCCCAGAATGAGCGAGCCGACGGTGCCCTCCTCCTTGCCGGGCCGCCACCCGACCACCACGGCGTCGGCCGTCCGCAGTCGCTTCACCTTCACGAAGCCCTTGCGCTCGCCAGGGCGGTAGGGCGCGTCGACCTGCTTGGCGATCACGCCCTCCCCTGACTGGAGCCAGCCCTCGGCAGCCCCCGCGGGGTCCGGGTCCAGCGGGGTCAGCTCAACGGAGCCGGCGTCGCCCGCGGATGCGATCAGGCTCTCGAGCTGATCGCGGCGCGAGGTGAACGGCTCGCTCAGGAGCTTCCTCCTGCCCTCGGCGAGCAGATCGAAGGCGCGGAAGATGGCGGGCGTCTCCTCGGCGAGCATGGTGATGCGCGACTCGGCGGGATGGATCCGGTTCTGAAGGGCGTCGAAGATCTCGGCACCGTCGTCGCCCAGGATCACCAGCTCGCCGTCGATCACGTACTTCCCATCGGGGAAGCGCAGCTCCGGGAAGTAGCGGATGAGCGGCTTGCCGTTCCGCGACTGAACGAAGACGTCATCGCCGTCGACGAACGCGATCGCCCGGAAGCCGTCGTACTTCGGCTCGTAGGTCCACTCGTCGCCCTCGGGCAGCGCCTTGCGCGACAGGGCGAGCTGCGGCTTCACGGGCGGCTTCAGGGGAAGGGCCACCTCGCGATCGTATTGCCCGCGGCCGCCTTTCTCAGATGCGGGCCGGCGAGCGTGCCCGAGCGAGGCGAAGCTCTCGCAGCTCGGCGATCGCCGCTTCCTCACGCGGCACGCGCACCGGAGGAAGCGGATCGGGCCGCAACGGGATCTCGCGGGTCCCGCCGCGCCCGTCGGGCTCCACCCGGATCACGCGGGCGTCGGGGCGGCCGGAGAAGGCCTCCACGGGACGCTGGCCATCGAACAGCATCCCGGCGCCGTCGTCCAGGGCGTAACCCGCGGGGTAGCCACCCGCGATCGCGCGGTGATACGCGCTTCGCCTGCCCGGGTCGCGGGCGTAGTGCACGCACAGGCTGCCCGGCAGCATCCCGAGCCCGGCGTGCGGGCGGGGATCGCCCAGCGATGCCGTGATCCCGTAGTCGAACCAGCACATGGCTCCCGCGCTCTGACCGGCCAGCAGCACGCCTGCTTCCCAAGCCTCGGCCAGGATCTTGGGCAGCCCGTGGGCTCGCCAGACCGCGAGCAGGTTCAGCATCGAGCCGCCGGCCACGTAGATCAGGTCCTGCTCCAGAAGGTGGCGCCGAAGATCTACACGCTCGCGCTCCCGCCGGAAGAGGGAGACGTGGGACGGCCGGTAGTCCACGCCGTCCAGAGCGAGATAGAAGTCGGCGATCCCCGCCTGGTCATCGCCCCCGGCGGTCGGGATGAAGCACACGCGCGGGTTGTCCGTCGCCGTGAGCGCGAGCAGGTGATGGACACACGCCAGCTCGTCGGGCCGGCGATTGAACTCGTGCCCTCCGAGGGCGACGATTCGACGGGTCGCCATCTACGCGGCGACCGCCGGGGGCGCGTGCGGCGGTGCCATGCGCTCGGCAACGCTCACCAGCGGCGGGCGCATCGGCGGGCACGGCTCGTCGCCCAGGTAGGTCGCGTCGAGGCGCTCCTCGCACACCGAACCGTCCCGGTACCGCAGCGAGTAGGCCCCGGCGGTGGGCTTCGACGTGACGGCCCGCAGCAGATCGCGCCGCTGGAAATGCAATGCGGCCCCGTCGTCGGCGGCGAAGCCCATGGCCATCCCGCCGGCGAGGCGGCGGTGGAACTCGGCCCGGCGCTCAGGCTCGGAGTCGTAGTGCGCGGTGAAGCTCCACGGCAGGAACCCCATACCCCCCACCGGCTCGGGGCTGCCGTAGTAGGCGGTGAGCGCCCGGTCGAACCAGCAGAGGGCGCCGGCGCTGAGGCCGCAGAGGACGACCCCGCGCGCCCACGCGTCGCGCAGGATCACATCGATCCCATGCGCGCGCCAGACGCCGAGGAGGCTCACCAGGCTGCCGCCGCCGACGTAGATCAGGTCCTGCGAAAGCAGGTGCTCACGCAGGTCGCGCGGACCGGCCTCTCGACGGAAAAGCGTGATGTGAGAGGCGTCCGCCCGGTCGGCGAACTGCTTGTAGAACCGCACCACGTAGTGGTCGGCGTCGCCGCTGGCGGATGGCAGGAAGCAGACCTTGGGACGCAGCGTCCCGGTCAAGGAGAGGACGTACTCGTCGAGCAGGGGGTTCTTGGGCTCCATCGAGAAGCCCCCGCCTCCGAACGCGACGATCTGCGGTTCCCTTACCACCATCTCGCCTGGAAATATCCGGTTTCCGGACCCGAACTTCCATATCCACGTGTACAGACTTGGGCCCGGAGGGTTCGCCGGGCGGCCGGGGCCCTACTTCAGGTTCGCGGGCTCGGGCTTGGCGTTCTGATCGCCGACGACGTCCACGGTGCGCTCATACGACGCCCGCAGCGAGGCCTCGTCGGCCTCGCCGTCCTTGATCGCATCGCCCACCGGAAGGGTGCGGTAGTCGGTGTGGTCGGTCCACGTCGGCACGTACTTCGCGCCCGTGATGCGGGCACCGTCACCGTCGACCACGAGGTCCAGCAGCGCGATGTAGCCGTCCTGACTACCGGCGGCGAGCCCGGTGTCGACCCCCTGGTTCGAGGTCAGGTTGCCCTCGGAGAACACCACCAGCTTGCCGTCGACCTTGGCGATGGGCTGCACGATGTGAGGGCCCTGGCCCACGATCGCGGTGATGTCCGGCGACTTCGAGAGCTCCTTCACCAGTTCCTGCTGCTCGGGGCTGGGCTCGGTGACGTACTCAGGCGCCGCCTCGGAGGCCCAGTGGAGGTTGACGATCACCGCGTCGGCCCCGGCCTTCATGGCCGCCTTGGCGTCGGCCTCGATGAGCTCCGGATCGAACAGGTTCACGTTGTACGGCTTGGGGACCGGGATGCCGTTGGTGTCGGAGATGTAGGCGAGGTAGGCGACCTTCACGCCCTCCGCCTCGAGGATCAGCGGCTTGTCCCGCTCCCGCTCGGACGTGGCCGACCCGGTGTGCTTCACGCCGGCCTTGTCGAGCGACTCCAGCGTCTCGCCGATCCCCTCCTCGCCCTGGTCGAGCGTGTGGTTGGAGGCGGTGTCGCAGGCGTCCCACCCGGTTTCGGCGATCCCCTCGGCCAGCTCGGGCGGTGAGTTGAAGATCGGATAGCTCGTCGGCGGGTCGGGCGTCATCGGCACCTCGACGTGGCAGAAGGCGAGGTCGGCGTCCTCCACGTACGGCTTGATCTCCTCGAACATCGGCGCGAAGTCGTAGCCGCTGCCCCCGGCGAGCGCTTGGGCCTGGGTGAAGAGCGCGGTGTGGATCAGCAGATCGCCGCTGAACGACAGGGTGAGCTCGACGGGGTTTGCGTCCAACTCGGCCTGGCGCAGCTGCGCCGCGGTGAGCGGCGGCTCGGACGGGCCGGGCTTCCCCAGCCCCGTTACGAAGACGAAGAGGACGATGATCACGGCCAGGCCCACCAGCGCCGCCAGAGCGCCGGCGCCGGTAGACCGCGGGGGTGGGCCGTCGCCGCGAAGCCGCGGCGCGATCGGTGCTCACACTTGGGATTCAAGCAGCGAGCCTCGGGTACGCTGCGCTCGTGGAGGCTGCGACCAAGCCCGGCAGCTCGAGGGGAAGCCCGAGCGATCCGCCTCGTCGTTCGCCAAGTCGCTCTTCATGGGCGAGATCCAGGAGGAGCTCGTCTTCCCCTGGCCGAAGCCCCACGCGGAGGAACAGGAGCGGATCCGCGGCCTGAACGCCGCCGCCCGGGAGATCGGCTCACGGATGGACCACCGGCAGATCGAGGAGAAGCGATGGATCGGCGACGACGTCATCCGCGACCTCGGCGAGGCCGGGCTGGCGGGCCTCTACGTCGACGAGAAGTACGGCGGGCAGGGCCTCTCCCAGACCGGCTACGCGCGGGTGTTCGAGACGTTCGCCCAGATCGACGCGACGCTCTCGATCGTGATGGGCGTCCACCAGTCGATCGGCTTCAAGGGCATCCACATGTTCGGCACGGACGAGCAGAAGGAGCGCTGGCTCCCGGACCTCGCCAGCGCCAGGAAGCTCGCCGGGTTCGCGCTCACCGAGCCCGCAGGCGGGCTCGGACGCGTACGAGATCCAGTCCCGGGCGGTGCAGCAGCCGGACGGCTCGTGGGTGCTGAACGGGGAGAAGCGCTACATCGGCAACGGGTCGAAGGGCGACGTGTTCACCGCCTTCGCTCGCTGCGAGATCGACGGCAAGGACCGTCACATCGCGCTGATCCTCGAGAAGGGGATGAAGGGCTTCGAGGTCGGCGAGCGCTTCGACACGATGGGCCTGCGCGGCAACGACCTGCGCCGCCTCTACTTCAAGGACGTCAAGGTGCCGGCGGAGAACGTCCTCGGCGAGGCCGGCGACGGCTTCCGGATCGCGATGCAGATCCTGAACAACGGGCGGATCGGGCTCGGGACGGGGTCGGTGGGCGCGACCAAGGGGCTGCTCGATCGCACGATCGAGCACGTGAAGGAGCGCCGCCAGTTCGACCGTCCGATCGCCGACTTCGAGCTGGTCCAGGACAAGATCGGATGGATGGTCTCCTACCTGTTCGGCCTGGAGTCCATGTGTTACCTGACCTGTGGCCTGGTGGACAACGGCGTCGAGGACTACTCGCTCGAGTCGGCCATCTGCAAGGTGTCGGGGACCGAGTTCCTGTGGTACGCGGCCAACCGCTCGATGCAGCTCGCCGGCGGCCAGGGCTACATGAAGGACGAGCCCTACGAGAAGATCCTGCGCGACATCCGCATCTTCCCGATCTTCGAGGGCGCCAACGACGTGATGCGGGCGTTCATCGCGCTCTCCGGAGTCAAGCCGGTGGGCGAGAAGCTCTCCGGGATGGGCGAGATCGGCCTCAACGATCCGATCGGGTCGATCGGGGTGCTGGCCGAGTACGTGGGGTCCCGCATCTCCAACCGGGTCAGCCCGGACAAGATCAGCCTGGCGCACCCCGAGCTGAAGGAGCACGCCGAGGCGGTCTCCGAGCAGGTCCAGCAGCTCCACGCGGTCACCGAGTCGCTCCTGAAGGAGCACCGCGGCGAGATCATGGAACGCCAGTTCCAGCAGAAGCGTCTCTCCACCGCGGTCTCCGACATCCTCGCCCAGGTCGCGGTGCTCTCCCGCGTGACCAGCATCTTCGAGGAGCACGGCGTCGAGCCCTCCGGGCAGGAGCGCTACATCGCCGACACCTTCTGCACACGCGCCGCGCAGCGGGTGAACGGCGCGTTCCAGCAGATCGAGTCCAACGACGACGACCGCATGTCGGCCATCGCCAAGCTCGCCTACAAGCGCGGCGAGTACGGCTACGCCCTGTTCGAGGACTGACGCACGCGTAGGCTTCCCCCACTTGCGGTCCACCGGCTGTGGGGAAACCAAGAAGGAGGACCAATGCGCATCAGCAAGTTGATGCTTGCCCTGACGGCACTGCTGGCCTGCGGGATCATCGCCGCGGGCTGTGGCGACGACAACGACGACAGCTCCAGCACGACCAGCACCAGCTCCGACTCGAGCAGCTCCAGCGGTTCGAGCAGCTCGTCCGAGGACGTGCTGAAGGCCTGCGAGGACGCGATCTCGGGCACGCCGGCCGAATCGGCCGGCCAGGCCGGGTGCAAGGCCGCGGCCGACGCCTTCGCCAAGTGCGCCGAGGAGGCAGACAAGATCAGCGACAGCGCCGCCTCCGACAAGGCCGTGGAGGCGTGTCAGAAGACAGCCGACGCGGCGACGAAGGCGCTCGAGAGCGGCGGCGGCGCGGGCGGCTACTAAGGATCCGCGTCGGGCCGATCCGGCCCAGCCCCGCTGCGCTCCCCGGGCGTCCCCACCGCCGGGGGCGCCCGGCCCGAGCGGGCGGCGCGCCACTCGCGGAAACGAATCACGCCCTTCTGAATCCGGGCGGCGAGGGCCCACACCAAGAGGCCTCCGGTCACCAGCAGGACGGTCGCGAGAATCGCCGCCAGCACCGGCTCCTCAAGGGCGAACACGACGACGAGTGCGACCATCCCGTCCTCGGCGAGGCTGACGATGATGTTCGACGCGGGCTCTGGCGAGAAGTTGATCCCCAACCGCAGCGACGCCTTCACCGAGTGGCTCGCGAGCGCGACCGTGCCGGTACCCCCCGTCGCCACGACCTCCTCGAAGTTGCTGATATCGGCGTCGGTGCCAAATGCCCAGCCGATCGCCCCGCCGATGAGAGGCCGGATGAAGGTGTGGACGGCATCCCACGCGCTGTCGAGCAGCGGCACCTTGTCGGTCACGAACTCGATCAGGAACATCACCGACGACAGGACGATGATCGGGTAGCTCTCCAGCTGGTCGGGGACCTCCCCCACGCCCGCGCGGCCGAGGAGGCCGAGCAGCGCGAGCGTGCCGTAGGCGTTGACGCCCGAGGCCCAGCCGGTGCTCAGGAGGGTGGCGCCGAGATCCACCGGAGCTCAGCGCGCGAATCCGCTCAGCCGACCCGCTCCACCAGCATGGCCTCGCCCTGGCCGCCGGCGACGCACATGGTCTCGAGTCCGACCTCGTGGTCGTCCGTCTCCATCACGTTCAGGAGCGTGGTCATGATCCGCGCGCCGGTCATCCCGAAGGGGTGGCCGAGAGCGATCGCCCCACCGTGCGTGTTGAGCTTCTCGAGCGGGATGTCGCACTCCTCCATGATCGGGATCACCTGGGCGGCGAACGCCTCGTTGAGCTCGACCGCGCCGACGTCGTCCATCGACACCCCGGTGCGCTCGAGCACCTTCTTGATCGCTCCGATCGGGGCGACGCCCATGTACTCGGGCTCGTTGCCCCAGGTGGCCGCGCTCAGGATCCTTGCCCGCGGCGTGAGCCCCAGCTCCGCGGCCTTCGTGTCGGACATGATCAGGACCGCCGCGGCGCCGTCGTTCAGCGGGCAGGAGTTGCCGGCCGTGACGCCACCGCCGCCGAACGCCTCGTCGAGCTGGGAGAGCTTCTCCAGGGTCGAGGACGCGCGGGGTCCGTCGTCCTTGGCGACCTCGTTGCCCTCGTGATCCTTCACGGGAACGATCTCGCGGTCGAAGAAGCCGTCCTCCTGCGAGGCGACCGCCAGCTCCTGCGAGCGCTGCGCGTACTTGTCCATGTCGGACCGCGAGACCTCGTAGTGCTTGGCGACGTTGACCGCCGTCAGGCCCATGTCGATGTAGACGTTGGGCTGGCCGTTCTCACCGATCAGGTTCTCGTTGCGGTCGGCGACGCGGGCGGGCTCGGTCGCCTCGTTGAAGCGCGAGACGAACTCCACGCCGGCCCCGATGTAGACGTCGCCCTCGCCGGCCTTGATCGCGTTCGCCGCATGGCGGATCGCGTCGAGGGAGGAGGCGCAGTAGCGGGAGATCGTCGTACCGGTGGTCTCCTGGGTGAGCTGCTCGGAGAGCAGCACGATGATCCGTGCGATGTTGAAGCCCTGGAGGCCCTGCGGCATGCCGCAGCCGCAGTAGACGTCCTGCACGAGCTTGGGGTCGACGTCGGGGTTGCGCTCGAGGAGCTGATCGACCACGTACGCGGCCGTCTCCTCGGGGCGAAGCTGGGCGAGCGAGCCCTTGAAGGCGCGGCCGATGGGGCTGCGGACGGCGTCGACGATGACGGCTTCAGGCATCTGTTCAGGTTCTCCTTGGATTCGGGTGGGAAGAGCGGGGCGGCACCTTAGAGAAGCGGGTGCGCGGGCGGGTCATCCGACCGTTGGAACAGTAGAACGCCCCCGCCGCACGCGGCTGACTACGCTCTCGGCCGTGACCGAGGAAGCGGACGCCGCCGATATCCATCTGCCGCCCGAACGGGTCGCCGAACTGCGCGACTCAGGCGAGGCGGAGCTCATCGACGTGCGCACCGACCACGAGTGGGACGCGGGCCGTCTCGCCGGCGCGCGGCACGTCGAGGTGAACGACCTGACCGCGGAGCGCGGACTCGATCCCCAAGGACCGCACCGTCGTCTTCTACTGCCGCGGCGGGGACCGCTCCGGCATGGCCGCGCAGGCCTTCCGCGAGGCCGGCTGGGACGCCCACAACATGGCCGGAGGCATCACCGCATGGGTCGAGGCGGGCCTGCCGCTCGAGCCCGAGGACGGCTCGGTCGCAGAGGGCCGCCCACCCGAGGCCTGAACCCCACTCGAGGGCTTCCCGGGCGCTACCCTGCCCGCCCGATGGAAGCCACCCCTCCGCAGCCCCCCAAGAGCCCGCCCACCGGCGACCAGCCCAAGGCCCCCGCCGAACAGGGGAAGACCCCCGGTCCGCGGACCGCCGAGCAGCAGGGCCTCGCGACGCACGCGACCGATCCGCACGAGCGCATCGACGGGCTGCGTGCCTGGCTCGCCCAGGTGGACCGCAAGCTCGGGGTGCGCACCTACGCGTTCGCCGCTGCCTCCGTCCTGGCGCTCGCCGCGGCGGCAGTCGCGATCGTCTTCGCACTCCAGCTTCAGGAGGACTCGGCGACCAACAAGGACCTCGACGACCTTCAGACCCGGCTCGGCACCGTCCTCCGAGGAGGCGACGCAGGCGGCGGAGGAGGATCTGGACTCCCTCAGCGACCGGCTCGACACCCTCGAGGGCGAGGTCGCCTCGCTGCAGGACGACCAGTCGACCACGACCGACGAGCTCCAGGTCGTCCAGGACGACATCGAGGACCTGCGCACGGACATCGCGGACATCGACACGTCCTCGACCGACACCGACTCGTCCGACCTGGACGGCGACTCGGGCGGGACCGACTCGCCCTAGCCCACCGTCAGGGCTTCAGCCGGGCCTTCGTCGTGACGCGCCCGGCGGACTGGCGCGGAACGCTCCCACCCAGATCTCGCTCGAGGTCGTCCAGGGCCTCCCTCAGCACCTTGACACGGTCGGCGATGGCCGCTGCCGACTCGGCGGCGAGCGCTGCCTCCGCCTTGACCCCGCCAGCCTCGATGTCCGCGGCGCGGCGCTCGCGCTTGCGCTGCTCCTCGCTCTCGCGGACCTCCTCCATGGAGTTGATGATGATCGCGAGCAGGATGTTGATCACCAGGAACGAGGCGATGAGGATGTAGGTGACGAAGAAGATCCACGAGGCCGAGTGCACCGCCTGCCCGTCGTCGAGGTACATCGGCCAGTTCTCGAGCGTGAGCATCACGAAGAGGCTCAGCATCGCCTGGCCGATGTTTCCCCACTCGCTCGGGATCTGATCGTGGAACAGGATCCAGCCGACCATCCCGTAGACGAACATGAGCATCAGCATCAGGACGACGAGGCTGGTGATCGGGGGCAGGCTGCGGACCATCGCGCGGACGATCCCGCGCAGGTCGGGGAGGATCGTGACGAGGCGCAGCACCCGCAGCAGCCGGGCCAGACGCAGCAGGGTGGCGTTCTGGCGCAGGCCCGGCGCGAAGGCGGCCGTGATGACCACGAAGTCGAAGACGTTCCAGCCGTCCTTGAAGAAGTCCTGCGGCCGGCTGCCGTAGGCGGCGATCCGGATCACCAGCTCGACCACGAAGATCCCGATGAAGATGCTGTCGAGGACGGTGAGGAGCTCGCCGACCGAGTCCTCGATGCTCTCGTAGGTGGCCAGGCCCAGCGTCGCCGCGTTGGCGATGATCACGGCCATGATGAAGCCCTGGAACCGCGAGCTGTCCGCGATTCGCGCGCAGGTGATCGGGATCGCCCCCATACCGGGCGGGATCCTGCCACGTCCAGCGGCCGCAGCACGGTCAGGCACGTTTGTGCCTATTCACACGTAGTTTCCTGCGTGCGTCCGCCGGAGGGGCTACGGTCGCCTGCAGGTTCAGTCACCAAGCACTGAGAGGAGTGCGTGCACATGCCCGAGGGCTATTGCGTGAAGGAACGTAAGAAGGTCGAGATCCAAGACCCGCAGCAGGTGACCATGAAGAACGGTCGCCCGGCTATCCAGGGAACATGCCCGGATTGCGGGACGAAGATCTTCAAGATCGGGAAGCTCGACTAGGAGCGCCCGTCCCAAGCCTCGGGCGGCCGCCGGCCCGGCGCGGTCGGCGGCACCCGTTCTCGTAGTTCCGCCAGCAGGCGCGTCGCCAGGTGGAAGAATGCGTTCGTGGCCAACTCGCAGAAGCCGCTCGAGTTGATCCTCGCCCGCAACCTGCTGACGAGCATCTCGACGCCGGCGTTCCTCCTCGACGAGAACTCGCACCTCGTCTTCTACAACGAGTCGGCTGGAGCGCTGCTCGGGATCTCCTTCGAGGAGACCGGCCGCATGGACCCCCAGGAATGGACGGGCAGCTTCGGGCCCTTCGACACGGACGGCAACCCGATCTCGATCGACCAGCTGGACATCACCGGCGCGCTCGTCGCCGGCCGTCCGGCCCATTCCAAGTTCTGCATCCGCTCCGCCAAGGGGACCGAGCACGGGATCGAGGCGGCGGCGTTCCCCATCATCGCCTCGGAGCAGGGCGCCTCGGGGGCGATGATCTTCTTCTGGCCACTCGAGGAGAACGGGGCGGGCGCGTGAGGGTCAAGGTCTGGGGCGCGCGCGGATCGATCCCGGCCCCGGGCCCGCAGATGAACCGCTACGGGGGTAACACCTCGTGCGTGCAGGTCACGCTCGACGGCGGTGAGGAGCTGATCCTGGACGCCGGGACCGGCATCCGGACCCTGGGGCTCAATCTCGTGAACAACCCCAAGGTGAACATCCTGCTCACGCACCTTCACCTGGACCACATCCAGGGGCTGATGTTCTTCCCGCCCTGCTTTCAGGAGGAGTCCTCGATCACCATCTGGGGGCCCGCCTCGCCCGAGGCCTCGCTCGAGGACCGGATCGCCCGCTACATCTCGGCGCCGCTCTCCCCGGTGGAGGTCCGCGAGCTCCCCTGCGACGTCTCGTTCCGCGACACCCCGCCCTCCGAGTGGACGATCGGCACGGCCACGGTGCGGGCGGAGGCTGTGACCCACCGCGGGCCGACGCTCGGGTACCGGATCACCGAGGGCGACACGTCCCTCTGTTACATCCCGGACCACGAGCCGGCGCTGGGAGCCTCACTTGAGGACCTCGACCCCGAGTGGATCTCGGGCTTCGACCTCGCCTGCAAGGCCGACCTCCTGATCCACGACTGCCAGTACGCGGACGACGAGTACGGCGAGCACGTCGGCTGGGGCCACTCCGCGCTCGGCGACACCCTCACGTTCGCGCGCCGCGTCGAGGCCAAACGGCTGCTGCTCTTCCACCATGACCCGATGCACGACGACGAGTACCTCGACGGGCTCGGCGCCGAGGCGGCCAGGCGCTTCACCGAGGCGGGCGGGAACGCAGCGGACATCTCGATGGCGCAGGAGGGGAACGAGCTTCAGGTGAACGCCTCCGACGCCGCCTCAGGCACGGCCGCGACCGCTCGTACAAGCGCCGTGGCCGAAGTCTCGACACGCGGATAAAGACCGTAAACACGCTCGGCCCTACGGTCGTCGCATCCCTGGAACCTGCGACCGCAGGGCGGTGATCCGCCTGCGGGCAAGGAGCGTGTAAACGAATGAGACGAAAGTACGGCGCGGCGTTGCTACTGGTGGCAGCGCTCACCGCGATGATGGTGGTACCGGGCTCGGCCTTCGCCGACGGCACGGACCTCGACACGGCGCTGGCCGGTGAGCTGAGCAACACGGTCGGGATCAACTCGATGTGGGTGATCTTCGCCGCGTGCCTCGTGATGTTCATGCAGGCGGGCTTCGCCTTCCTGGAGATCGGGTTCTCGCGCGGCAAGAACGCGGGAACGATCGTGGCGAAGATCCTGATGAACTTCTCGATCGCCGCGCTCGCCTGGTGGGCCTGCGGCTTCGCGCTGGCGTTCGGTGCCGGCGAGATCATCGGCCACTCTGGAGGATTCTTCCTGACGGACCTCGGTCCGCTGGCGGCGACAGCCGACGGCGTTACGACGTTCCGCCCGGACTTCCCGGTGATGTCGCTCTCCGACGCGACCATCGAGTCGAAGTTCTTCTTCCAGTTCGTGTTCTGCGCCGTCTCGCTGGCGATCGTCTGGGGCACCACCCTGGAGCGCATCAAGTTCGGCGTGTACGCCATCTACGCGATCGTGTTCGCCGCGGTGATCTACCCGCTGGGCGCTCACTGGGTGTTCGGCGGCGGCTTCCTGCAGACGGGCGACTGGCTCGGAACCGGGATCGTCGGAATGCAGGACTTCGCGGGTTCCACCGCAGTCCACCTCATCGGCGCGACCGGCGCCCTGGCCGCCCTGCTGCTGCTGGGCGCCAGGCGCGGCAAGTACGCGGAGGACGGCAAGCCCAGGGCCATCCCGGGGCACAGCATGCCCCTGTTCGGGCTGGGCGTCCTGATCCTGTGGCTGGGCTGGTTCGGGTTCAATCCGGGCTCGACCCTGAATGCCCTGGACGGCAGGTTCCCCGAGATCCTGCTGATCACGAACCTGGCCGCCGCCGCGGGCGTGCTCGCAGCGATCGTCACCGCGAAGGTCAAGAGCGGCTCGATCGACATCGGCATGGCCGGCAACGGCGCGATCGCGGGACTCGTCGCGATCACCGCCCCGTCGGGCTACGTCGAGCCCTGGGCGGCGCCGATCATCGGTGCGGTCGCCGGCGTGATCGTGGTGGTCGGCGTGTACGCAATCGACAAGCTGATCGACGACCCGGTCGGTGCGCTGTCGGCGCACGGCCTGGCCGGTATCTGGGGCACGCTCGCCTGCGGTCTGTTCACCGCGCCGCGCCTGGCCCAGTACAACGCCTTCGGCGACCCCGAGGGCGGGCTGTTCTACTCGGGCAGCTTCGATCAGCTGATCGCGCAGTCGGTCGGCCTGGTGATCGCATTCTCCTTCGTGTTCACGATGAGCTTCGCAACGTTCTGGCTCATCAAGAAGACGTACGGTCTGCGCGTGAGCGCCGAGGAGGAGGACGCCGGGCTGGACATCTCCGAGCACGGCATGTATGGCTACCCGGAGCAGTTCATCCCGAACGAGGAGTACCCCGGCGGAGGCGGCGGCTGGGGTCCGGCCCCGGCCATGCCGGCGCACGCGGCGGCCATCACCAAGATGAGCGGCGAGAGTCCGCCGCGAGCCGTGCCCAACGACAGTCCCACGCAGGCATAGGAGGAGGTGAGCCAGATGAAGAAGATCGAAGCGTTCATCCGCCACGAGGCGTTCGAACCGATCCGAGCCGAGCTGCTCGACAAGGGGTTTCCCTCTCTGTCGATCATCGAGGCCAAGGGATCGGGACGCCAGAAGGGCGTGGTCGAGCACTACCGCGGATCGACCCTCACGGTCAACGTGCGACCCAAGCTGAAGCTTGAGGTCGTGGTCGAGGACAAGGACAAGTCCCTCGTGGTCGAGACCATCCTCAAGCACGCGAGGACCGGCGACGTAGGCGACGGGAAGATCTTCGTCGTTCCCGTCGAGGAGGCGATTCGCATCCGAACGGGCGAGGAGGGAGACACGATCCTCCAGGCCCACAGCGAGGCGGAGATCGCCGCCTAGTCAGTCAGTTCGAACAGGTATCGGGCCGAGGCCGGGGCAGGAAGCTCCGGCCTCGGTCGTTCTAAAGGCCGCCGAGAGCGTCCGGCCGCCATCATGCCCCGTCCGAGATCCGCGCTGCGGCCCGGTGGGCCAGGGCCATCACCGTGAGCTGGGGGTTCACGCCGATGGTGGTCGGGAACACGGAGGCGTCGCAGAGGTAGAGGTTCTCCATCCCGTGGACCCGGAAGGTCGTGGGGTCCACGACGGACGAGGCCGGGTCGGTGCCCAGCGCGTTACCGCCCTGGGGATGGCCCGTGCCGAGCTGGATGTCGGAGGCGTCGCGGACGATCTCGTCGAGGCGATCGAGCTGCTCGGGCTGCGTGAACGAGTGGTACTCGAACGTGGCCGGCATCACCCGCTTCGCACCCGCCTCGAGATAGATACGCCCCGCCAGCTTCAGACCCTCGAGCAGGCGCCCGAGGTCGTTCTGCTGCGGCGTGTAGACGACGTCCGCGCCGCCGAAGAGCGCCTTCTGGACCGTCGCGTTCGAGGCCGAACCGACGATCACCCCGGTCGCGGCCATGTAGGCGTAGCGGAGCATGTTGCGCCGGTGATCCCCGAACCAGCCGGGCATCGCCAGCGCCTGGGAGAGCACCGGGTTGAACCAGGTCTCCATGACGTAGTCCGGGATGCCCCGCGGGCGGTACACATGCGTGATCTGCAGCCCCGCGTAGTTGTCGAGCCGCTCGTCGAACTCGGCCGTGATCGGCGAGCCGATGTTGAAGCCCAGTCCCTTGCCGACAGCCGCGCCGCCGATGCCGCTGCGCCCGAGCAGATGGCTGGAGCTCACGGCGCCTGCCGCCACCACGTAGCGGTCGGCCGAAACCCGCACCCTGGACCCATTCGCCCGGCAGGAGATGCCATCCACCCGCCCCGCCCCGGCCTCCAACCCCTCGGCCTCGCACTCGGAGACGATCCGCAGGCTGCCGCCACCGCCCATGGCCTGCGCCTGGGGCAACAGCGTGTCGAGCATCGAGAGCTTGCGCCCGTAGGCACAGCCGATGTTGCAGTAGCCACACCCCAGGCAGTCCCGGATGTTGGCTGCGACCGGCTCGAACACCCGCGCGTGCTCGCCAAGCTCCAGCCGCTCGATCCCCTGCACGAACTTGGTGACCCCGGCCGCGAAGACCTCCGGCGGCTGAGTGTTGATGTCGAGCAGCTCGGAGATCGCGTCCATGTCCTCCCCCAGGCCGGACATGGCGCCACCGCAGAGCTCATCCCACCGAGCGAGCACCTCGGGTGGGGTGCGGATCGAGACCGCGTTGTTGATCACGGTCGTCCCCCCGACGCACATGCCCTGCAGGACCTGGAGGCGGAAGTCGCGGGCCAGCTGGACCGCGCCGTCGCGATAGAGCCGCCCGAGCATCTCGGCCTCGTCCTCGGTGAAGTCGGCCGGGTCCTCGTGGCGCCCGCGCTCGACCATCACCACGCGCTTGCCGTCCGCGACGAGCCGGTGGGCGATCACCCCTGCCGCCGCTCCCGACCCGACGATGGCGACATCCGCTTCGACCGGTGCCTCCCGCAGCTCCGGCCCACGTTCCACCCGTAGTCCGCCACGGCGCTTCCGAAGCGACGGATCGAACCCGGGCCGTCCGGAGAAGGGCACGTACCCCACCTCCGGCCAGGTCACGGGGTCGCCGTAGTAGCCCAGGTAGACCATCTGCTGGGCGATCCGGATCATTCCCTGGACGAGCCATCTCCGCAGCGAGCCGATGCGCCGGCGCGCCACGTCGCCACGGAACCGGCGCTCCAGGAAGGTGGTGCGCTCGTCCGCGGCCATCAGGGTGAAGGGCTGGCGCAGCACGAGCATCGGGTAGAAGTTGATCCCGCTGAGCGCCAGGCGGACGACCCATTTGCGCCTGGCGTCGAAGCGCTGCAGGTAGGCCTCCACGTTGGCCGCCACCCGTTCGGGCGTGAGCGTCATCGCCTCGGTTCCGAGCACCGCCTCGGCGAGCGCGCCGAGCGCCCGGAACTGACCGGCCGACAGGTACTCGATCCCGTAGCGCGAGCGGAAGGCTCGCCGGTGAAGGACCGCGTAGAGGACGGCCAGGCCGCCCTCGAAGAGGATCCCGCCCCACACGATCGTCTCGATCGAGGTGGTCCAGCCCAGGATCTCGACGGATCGTTCCGGTCTCGCCCCAGATCAGCATCGTCACGCCCGCAACGCTCCACAGCGCCAGGGCGATCACCAGGACCGACACCAGCCGCTCGTAGCGACGGACATCGGACGCCGCGACGAAGCAGAGGCCCGCCAGCATGCCGGCCTTCACGAACGAGCCTGCGACGAACGGAAGCTGAGCCCAGCCCTCCGAGCTGCCGATCAAGGCCGGCAGCAGGTAGATCAGCGTCTCGCCAGCGGAGCAGACCGCGAAGATCCGCAGGCCCAGCCGCAGCAGGCGCTCCTCCGGGGTGAGCTGGGGGCTCTCGGGAGGGGCGGCGGCCACGGGCTACTCCGTCAGCCGCTCCGGGGGGTCCATGCCGCTGTCTCGCATGCCATCCTCGACCCGCCGGATCACCGTCTCCAGAACCTGAACCCTGGCGAACCGCTTCGACTCGCCGGCGACCAGCTCCCACGGCGCCCCCGGCTGGTCGGTACGGGCGATCATGTCCTCGACCGCCATCTCGTACTCCTTGCGCTTCTCCCGGTTGCGCCAGTCCTCATCGGTCAGCTTCCACGACTTGAGCGGCTCCTTCTCCCTGCTCTTGAAGCGCTTGAGCTGCTCCTCCTCCGATACGTGCAGCCAGAACTTCACGAGGATCATCCCGTCGTCGACAAGCGCCTTTTCAAAGTTGTTGATCTCGTCGTAGGCGCGCAGCCACTGCTCACGCGTCGCGAACGACTCGACGCGCTCGACCATCACGCGCCCGTACCAGGAGCGGTCGAGCACGGCCATTCCGCCCTTGCCCGGAAGCACCGGCCAGAAGCGCCACAGGAACTGGTGGCGGAGCTCGTCCGAAGTCGGAGCCGCGAACTGGACGACGCGGACGTGACGGGGGTCGATTGGCGCGACCAGGCGCTTGATCGCTCCGCCTTTCCCCGACGCATCCCAGCCCTCGAAGAGGATGCAGAGCGGCGGGCCGATCTCCTTCGGTCCGATCTGGCCGCCCAGGGTGAGGCGCAACTGGGCGAGCCGCTCCCAGCCACGGTCGAGTGCTTGCGCCTCCTCCTTGCGGCTGAGCTTCTGCGTGAGATCGACCTCGTCGAGACGGCCCATGAGCCGCGATCCTCTCAGAAAGGAGAGTTCGAACCCGAGAAGTCGTTGGCCTCGAACTGAAACAGCAGGACAGCGCCCAGGATGATCGTGATCCCGATCACCACCGCCAGCGGCGACTTGGACGACTGGCCCCACATCGCCACCAGGAACCCGGCGACGAACAGCGCGAGATACGGGCCCAGGTCGGACAGCGTCCGCAGGGCCGCCAGGGAGCTGAGGACGTCGATCCCGAGGGCGAGCATCACCGGCATTATCATCGGCCGCGACGATGTCGGGCTCGATCGACTCAATTGCGGACGTGCGCGCGGGCCTCGCCGAGGTCGGCTATCTGGCGGACGAATCCGCCGCCCTGGTGGCATATCTGGCGCAGCGCCTGGGCAAGCCCGTGCTCGTCGAGGGGCCTGCCGGCGTCGGCAAGACCGAGCTTGCGAAGGCGATCTCCCGCGCGTCCGGCCGCGACCTGATCCGCCTTCAGTGCTACGAGGGCCTCGACGAGGCGAAGGCGCTGTATGAGTGGAACTACCGCAAGCAGCTGCTGCGGATCCAGGCGGAGACCAAGGAGGAGGCCGAGGCGGGATGGGACGCGGCCCGCTCCGACATCTTCGGCGAGGAGTTCCTGCTCACGAGGCCGCTGCTGGCGGCGATCGCCAGCCCCGAGCCCGTCGTGCTGCTGATCGACGAGATCGACAAGACCGATCAGGAGTTCGAGGCGATGCTGCTCGAGGTCCTCTCCGACTTCCAGATCTCGATTCCCGAGCTTGGCGTCATCGAGGCGAAGACCCACCCGGTGGTGGTCCTCACCTCCAACAACTCCCGTGAGTTGACGGAGGCCCTGAAGCGCCGCTGCCTCTACCTCTGGCTGGACTATCCGGACGTCGAGCGCGAGATGCAGATCGTCCGTCTGCACGCGCCCGAGCTCGATCAGACCCTCACCCGTCGCCTGGTGGAGATCATCCACATGGTCCGCGACCTCGACATGAAGAAGCCGCCGTCCATCGCCGAGTCGATCGACTGGGCGCGAGCCCTCCTGCTCCTGGGGGCCGACGACATCGACCGTGAGACCTTCGAGCAGACGATGAGCATCATCGTCAAGCACCGCACCGACCTCGACCTCGTGGCCGAGCGCGTCGGGGTGAAGCTGGCCGGCGACAGCGCCACCGAGCTCGGCGCCGCGAGCGGCTGAGGTAGCGCTGATGGCGACCTCGCCCGCCTTCGAATCGGGCCTCCCCCCCGGCCTCGGGCCGCGGCTGATCGCATTCTGCGAGCAGCTCCGCAGCGAGGGGCTCTCGGTGGGCACCTCCGAGATCCTCGACGCGTTCGAGGCGCTCGAGCACGTCCCGTGGACCGTGCGCGAGGACTTCCGGGAGGCGCTGGCTGCCACGGTTGCCAAGTCGCCGGAGGACCGCCGGGTCTTCGAGCTTCTCTTCGACCGCTTCTTCTTCCGCGCGGCTGAGGCCGAGGCACTGGCCCAGAGCATCGGCGAGTCCGAGCGCCATCAGGGCGAGGGACAGATCGACCTGGACGAGCTGCGCGAGGCGATCCGCCGGGCGATCATCGCCGGGAACGACGGCGAGATGAGCGACCTGGCTCGCCTCGCGATCGCCGCGTTCGGGCGCCAGGGAGAGGGCTCCGGGGTTGTGGGCGTGGACGTCCAGCGCATCCGCCGCGCTCTGGGCCTGCAGACTCAATCCCGCACCGCCCCGCCCGGCGAGCAGGCCGAGCAGCCCCTGGACCGCGATGCGATCAACCGCTTCGAGCGCCACCTCCGGCGCGAGCTGGAGCGCGGGCTGATCGAGCGCACCGAGAAGCTGCCGCCGTCGCGCCCGCTGGCCGAGCTCGACCGGGCGCTGCCCACGAGCCCCACCCAGGACCTCTCCTCCGTTCACCGCGCAGTTACCCAGCTGAAGCGGCGGCTCGCCACCCTCGGCCACGAGCAGCGCGGGCGCCGCAAGGCCTCCGTGGTCGACATGCGCCGGACCATGCGCGCCTCGCTGGAGACCGGCGGGGTGCCGCTTCGCCTCCGCTACCGGCCGAAGCGCCCCCGGCGACCGGAGATCTACGTGCTCTGCGACGTCTCCACCTCGGTCACCTCGGCGAGCATGTTCTTCCTCTCCGTTCTGCATGCCCTCCACGACTCGTTCCGGCGCCTGCGCAGCTTCGTCTTCATCGAGCGCATCTCCGAGGTCACGGACGTGTTCGAGCACGAGCGCGACTTCCGCGCGATCTCCCAGCGGATCTCGCAGGAGGGCGGCGTCGCCGACGTCTCCGGCTACACCGACTACGGCCGCGTGTGGCTGGAGTTCGGGGAGCTGATCGCGGATGAGCTGGACCCTCGCTCGACGATCATCGTCCTCGGCGACGCGCGCACCAACGGCCGCGAGCCGCACGCCGACGTCTTCGCCCGGGTCTCCGAGCGCGCCGGGCGGACCTTCTGGCTCAACCCCGAGCCGCGCCTTTACTGGAACTACGGCGACTCGGTGATGGCCGCGTACGAGAAGCACTGCACCGGCGCCTTCGAGTGCTGGACCACCAATCACCTCGAGAACTTCGTGAACGTGATCGCCGGCGCGCCGCCGGTCGTGGACGCGCCCTAGGCGCACCCTCCGCGCTACCCTGCCGCGACCGGGATGGAGCCCGGGATCAGTCGCCAAGGCAGGGAGAACCAATGCATCGCAAGCTCACGCGTTCCGTCGCGCTCACCGCCGCCGTAGCGGCCGGCCTCGGAGTCGCCGCCACCGCCAACGCCGCGTCGCTCGACGTCGACATCCCCGAGGACCGACAGGCCCAGATCCTCGACTCCTCGAAGATCACGGTCGAGGTCGACCCGCCTCAGTCCGGCACCGCGAAGGTCCGCGTCGAGACCCGCCGCGGCGGCGAGACCAAGGCCGTGACGAAGCGCGTCGAGGCCTCCGTCTCGGCGTCCGGCAAGCGCCTGGCGATCAAGCTCACGAAGGGCGGCAGGAACCGGCTCGGGAAGTGCGGCGAGCAGGACATCTCCGCCGACGTCCGCTTCAAGACCGATGGTGGCGCCGAGTCCAGGAAGGTCGCTCGGGCAGCCCTCGACAGCAACCTCGCGCGGTGCAGCGTGGGCTCCGAGGATCCCGACGAACGGCCGTATTACGGGCCGGCGATCGACACGCCCGCCGCCAGCGTCTGTGACTTCCTCGAGACATCCGTCTGCCTCCAGCCCTGGCCGAACGACTACTTCACGGTCGCTGACAACACGACGGAGACGGGCAGGCGCCTCCACCTCGATCCGTCCGCGACGCCACAGAGCTCCTACAGCATCCGCGTCGACCCCACCGACTTCAACCGGGCCGACGGGTTCAGCCCGGGTCAGGAGCTGACGGTGAAGGTGCCGGGCCTCGACAACGGGGCCGCCTTCGACGAGACCGGCATGGTCCCCATCACCGACCTCAGCCAGTACGACGACGCCGACCAGTCCGTCGTGGTCATCAACGCCGAGACGGGCGAGCGCCATCCCGTGTGGGCCGAGCTCGACCAGCTCGCGGACAGCGACGTGGACCGAAACCTCCTGATTCGCCCCGCCGTGAACTTCGAGGAGGGCACCCGCTACATCGTCGCCCTGCGCAACCTCAAGGACGCGGAGGGCGACGAGATCGGGCCGCTTCCGGCGTTCCGCGCCTATCGCGACCGCCTGATCACCGACCAGCCCGTGATCGAGGACCGGCGCGGCGAGGTGGAGGCGATGCTCGGCGAGCTGCAGAGCGCGAACATCCCCCGCTCGAGCCTGTACCTCGCTTGGGACTTCACGGTGGCGAGCGCAGACAGTCTCAGCGGGCGAGTCATGGCGATGCGCGAAGACGCATTCGACCGGCTCGGCGACGAGAACCTCTCGAACCTGACGGTCGAGGGAACCTCGCCGTCGTTCGCGGTGACCGAGGTCACGAACTACACGCCGGCCGAGAACCCGGACCTGATCAAGCGCATCCGCGGCACGATCAACACGCCGTGCTACCTGAACCAGGACGGGTGCCCGCCCGGGGCGACGTTCGCCTGGGACAACGCGGCCGACCGGACCCCCAACTTCAACCCGGCATACGCCGCCGACGTCCCGTTCACGTGCATCGTCCCGCGGGCGGTCGTCGACGACGACGAGATCGCGCCGGCCCGGCCGTCCCTGTACGGACACGGCCTGCTCGGCAGCCGCTCGGAGGTCGAGTCGGGGACCGGCGGGAACGTCCGCATGATGGCCAACGAGCACAACTTCGTGTTCTGCGCGACGGACTGGGCGGGCATGTCCGGCGCCGACGCGATGCCGGTCGTCCTCCCGATTCTCAACGACGTCTCGAACTTCCCGAAGCTCGCGGACCGCGCGCAGCAGGGGTTCATCAACTTCATGTACCTGGGGCGGGCGATGATCCACCCGAACGGCCTCACAACGGATCCGGCGTTCAACGTCGACCCGGATGGCGACGGGCCCGAGGCCGCGGCTCCCGTCATCGACACGACCCGCCTGTTCTACGACGGCAACAGCCAGGGCGGGATCATGGGCGGCGCGCTGACAGCGCTCTCACCGGACTTCGAGCGCGCTTCGCTGGGCGTGCCCGGGATGAACTACTCCACGCTGCTCCAGCGCAGCGTGGACTTCGACGAGTACGCGCACGGGATCTTCGGCGGCGACGACACGCCGCTGGGCCTCTACGACAGCTACCAGGACGACGCCGAGCTGCCGCTGCTGCTGTCGATGATGCAGATGCTCTGGGACCGGGCCGAGGCCAATGGGTACGCCCACCACATGACCACCGACCCGCTGCCAGACACACCGCAGCACACGGTGCTGATGCATCTCGCTTTCGGCGATCACCAGGTCGCGAACGTGGCCGCCGAGGTGGAGGCGCGGACGATCGGCGCGTCGGTCCTGACGCCCGCGCTCGATCCGGGCCGCCACTGGGAGAGCACCCCATTCATGGGCATCCCGGCGATCTCGTCGTTCCCCTTCACGGGGTCGGCAATGGTCTATTGGGACGGCGGGCCCCTCGGCTTCGACGGGACGATCGACCCGGGCACGGCGACGCCGCCGAACGGCAACGTGCCGCCGCGCGAGACCGACGGCTACGGCGGCGACCCGCACTCATACCCGCGGCGAAACGTCGAAGCGCGCCAGCAGAAGTCCGACTTCCTCAAGCTCGGCGGCGCCATCCAGGGCGGCTGCGCGGGCGGGAACCCCTGCTACGCAAACGGCTGGCCCGGCCCCTAGGCGCGCCCGCATCTAGACTCCCGCCCGTAATCAGGGGGGCTCGCGGGCAAGCGGGCTGAGATTGCGCCTCCGGATTCGACCGCCCGGCGCCGACCCTCCGAACCTGTCGCGGTAATGCGCGCGAAGGGAGCGATGAAAGCCGAAGGCGAGGCCGTGGAGCTGACCGAAGCGGGGTTCGGCTTCGGCGAACTCGAGGTGCTCCGGGACATCACGCTCCGGGTCGAGCCGGGCGAGGTGGTCGCCCTGGTCGGGCCATCCGGATGCGGGAAGTCGACCCTCCTCGAGCTCATCGCGGGCCTGCGCCAGCCCACCGAAGGCCGGGCGCGGACCGGAATCGACGACGTCGACCGGATCCGCCACGTCGCGCTGATGCCCCAGAACGACTGCCTGCTGCCGTGGCTCTCGGCGGCCGACAACGCCGCGCTTGCGCCACGCAACCGCGGCGCGTCGAGAACGGCGGCCCGGGCGGAGGCCGAACCGCTCCTGCGGCGCTTCGGGATGGAGGAGTTCTCCGGCTCTCCGCCCGCCGAGCTCTCGGGCGGAATGCGCCAGCGAGTGGCGTTCGCAAGGACGCTGCTCTCCGGCAAGCCGGTGATCGCGCTGGACGAGCCGTTCGCCTCGCTCGACGCCATCACGCGGGCCGACATGCAGGAATGGCTGGCGAGCGCGCTCGCCGCGGAGGCGCGAACCGTCCTGATGGTGAGCCACGACGTCGAGGAGGCCCTCTACCTCGCCGACAGGGTGCTGGTGATGTCGAGGCGCCCTGGCCGGATCGTCGCCGAGCTGTCGTCGCCGGCGCCCCGGGCCGCCCCGCGGGCCGACGCGGTGACGGCGTCTGCCTTCCTGGAGGCCCGTACCCGCGCGACCGATGCGCTGAGGACGGGCGCATGAGGTGGCGGCCTGCCGATCTGCTGGCGCCCGCCGCCGTGGTGGCCGCGCTCCTCGCCCTGTGGCAGATCGCCGCAAGCTGGGACCTCCTCGCGGATGCGCTCGGCATCGAGCCCTTCCTCGTCCCGTCGCCGGCGGAGATCGCCGAATCGCTCTGGAACGACCGCGAGCTGCTGATCGACAACGCGTGGGTGACCCTGCAGGAGGTGGTGCTTGGGCTGGCGCTCGCGCTGGTCATCGGCTACGGGCTCGCCGTCGCGCTTCATCTCTCGCCGGTGCTGCGCCGCGCCCTCTACCCCCTCATCGTCGCGACCCAGACCGTGCCGGTGATCGCGATCGCACCGATCCTCATCGTCTGGTTCGGCTTCGGTATCGGGCCGAAGCTGGCGATCATCGCCCTGGTCTGCTTCTTCCCGGTCACCGTCAACACCCTCGACGGGCTCCGCGCCGTGGAGCCGGCCCTGGTGCGGATGATGCGCACGCTCGATGCCGACCGGGCCACGATCCTGCGCCGGATCGAGGCGCCCTCCTCCCTCCCCTACTTCTTCAGCGGCGCGAAGATCGCCGCGGCGATCGCCGTGATCGGTGCGGTGTTCGGCGAGTGGTCGGGGGCGAACGAGGGCCTGGGCCACCTGATCCTCACCTCGCAGGCCCAACTCCAGACCGCGCGCGTCTTCGCGGCCGTCGTGGTCCTGAGCGTGATCGCGATCGCGCTCGTCGGACTGCTGGCACTGGCGCAGCGGCGATTCGCGGGCTGGTCCCTCGCGACCGACAGATAGGAGACGACAGGTGCGGAGCGGATCAGTGAGATTGGCGGCGGCAGCAGGTGCCGTGCTGGTGGCGGCCGGTATCGCCGGATGCGGCGAGAAGGCGGAGACGTCGAGGCCGGGCGAGCCCCAGCCTTTCGCGCTGGAGCTCGACTTCTACGTCAATCCCGACCACGCAGGCATCTTCACCGGCCTCGAGCGGGGCGACTTCGCCGAGGCAGGGCTGGACGTGGACACCCACGTGCCCGGCGACCCGTCGGCCCCGATCCGCCAGGTGGCAGCGGGGCGGGCGGACCTGGCGATCTCCTACGCGCCCGAGGTGCTACTGGCCCGCGACCAGGGACTGCCTGTCAAGGCCGTGGGCGCGCTGGTGGCGCAGCCGCTGAGCTCGCTCATCTCGCTTCCCGAGGGCGGGATCGCCGAGCCGGCCGACCTCGAGGGCAAGACGATCGCCACGGCCGGCATTCCCTACCAGACGGCGTTCCTCGAGTCGATCCTTGACGACGAGGGGATCCCGCCGGCAGCCGTCGAGCAGGTCGACGTGGGCCTGGGGCTCCTCCCCGCCGTCCTCTCCGGGAAGGCCGACGCGATGCTGGGCGGGTTCCGCAACATCGAGGGCGTCGACCTCGAGGTGCGCGGCGAGGATCCGGTCGTGGTGCCCGTGGATGAGCTCGGCATTCCCACCTACGACGAGCTCGTGCTCGTGGCGAACGAGGATCGCCTGGAGGACGACCCCGAGGCGATCAGCCTCTTCATCGCCGCGCTCGAACGCGGAACGCTCGCGGCAGCCGACGACCCCAAGGGCGCGACGGCGGCCGTCCTCGAGGCCGGCGAGGGCCTCGAGCCGGATCTGACCGCCGCCGAGATCGAGGCCACCCTCCCACTCCTCCTGCCCGACAAGGGCGAGCAGTTCGGCCACATGGACCCGAAGGAATGGCAGCGCTTCATCGCGTTCATGGCCAACGAGGGCCTGATCGCCCGCCGGCCCCCGCCCGACGAGGTGCTGACGAACGACCTGCTGCCGTAAGTCGAGGGCCTCAAGGCCGTCACCGATGATTCTCGGCGCCCGTATCCGTCTATAGGAGTGAACGAAAGGAGAAAGCAATGCTTGGAAGCACGAAGGCGTACAGCGGTTTCGCGGTGAACGACCTCGACAAGGCGAAGGAGTTCTACGGCGAGACGCTTGGAATCGAGATCGAGGTGCTCTCGGAGGAGGCCGGGCTGATCCAGCTCGAGCTCGAGGGCGGTAACCGGCCGACGCTCGTCTACGCGAAGGACGATCTGGAGCCCGGCAACTACACGATCCTGAACTTCCCGGTCGACGACATCGACGTCGCGGTCGACGCGCTGAGCGGCAAGGGCGTGTCGTTCGAGCGGTACGAGGGGTTCGACCAGGACGAGAAGGGCATCGCGCGGGGCAACGGCCCGGACATCGCGTGGTTCAAGGACCCGGCGGGCAACATCCTGTCGGTGATGCGCCAGCCCGATTGAGGCTCAGCCGATGAACGAATCCACCAACACGACGGCCCGCGAGCGACTGGAGGCGCTGGTCGGCGAATGGTCCATCGAGGCGGGGCCGCCCGAGGGCCCGCCCTGGCCGGGCGAGGGCTCGGTCATATTCGAATGGCTCGACGACGGCATACCGCTCCTGGTCGAGCGCTCGCACGTCGACCTGCCCGAGGCACCCGATGGGGTCGCGGTCATCGGCTGCGACGGTCAGAACGACACCTACTACCAGCTCTACACGGATGACCGAGACGTCCAGCGCCTCTATGCCATGAGCCTCAAGGACGGCGTCTGGAAACTGTGGCGCGAGGGAGCGCCCTTCGCCCAGCGCTTCACCGGCACGTTCTCCGAGGACGGTAGGACGATCACGGGCAGGTGGAAGCTCGCGGAGGACGGCGAGACGTGGAAAACCGACTTCGACATCACCTATACGCGGATCAACTGAGAGTCGAACCGGGGCGAGGTCAGGCGCGATAGCGGCGCCACCAGACCAGCCCAGCGATCGCGGCGCCGGCAACCGCAAGCAACCCCGGGAGCTGCCACCACCTGCCGGGTGGCCCGTCGCCACAGGGGATTCCCTGCTGGGAGACGTAGTTGGCGGGCTCCTGCCAGCGGCCGTCGGGCTGGAACATGGGCCCGAAGGGGCTTGACTGCTCGCCCGGGACGATCCCGGCCTCCGCGTCGCCCCACCGCCCGGAGTACGTGACCCACTCCGGCCTGGTCTCGGTGAGCATCGTCACCTCGGGCAGCGCCTCCTGCCCGCCGCCGTCGGCTTCGTCGTTGGGGTCCGGCCACGGCCGGTCGGCGGTGCCGGCGCGCGGGTAGGACGCGTGCGACCCGTTCGCGACGTAGACCACGGGTGCGCCGTCCTCGAACTCCACCTGGTCGGCGGCGCAGACCTCCGCCCACGAGTGCTGGGCGAACGCCACCTCGTCGGGCGGGCCGTCCGGCGCGAGGCGCAGCTGGACGAACTCCCAGTCGCCCTCGTGCCGGCCCGTGTCCACGACGCCGCGGTCCTGGTCGTTGCGCGCGTAGAAGAGCCAGTACTGGAGGTAGCGGCGGTCGTCGTCGTCGGCGATCCTTCCGTAGACGCGGTCCTCTCCGATCACCTCGCCGGTGCGACTCGCGGGCTGCGCGAAGACCGTCTCGGCCGAGTCGTAGCGCAGGTGCGGCCGGTAGAGCTCGAGCAGCTCCCGTTCGGTAATGGGGGCGATCGCGCCCGCCAACCCCGGGTTCATAAGCCCTCCGGCGACGAGCAGTGGCCAGCAGAAGCGCAGGCGCGGCTTGGAGCGCATCACCGTGACTACGCCCCGGGGACCTTCACGTCACGAAGTGGACAGGCCCGCGGCTGTCAGTGCCCTGTCCCGGCTCGAGAAGACCTCCAGCCGTACGACCTTGCCCTCCCGCATGGTCCAGAGGTGGGCGCCCAGGCTGTCGACCGTGGCCTGGCTGCCCTTGCCGCGGCCCCTGTATCGGGTGAGGGCTACGACGTGGTCCCCCGACGTCACGAACTCCTCGACCTCGCAGCGCCAATCGTCCCAGGGACTCAGCCATTCGCGCAGGCGCTCGCTTCGCAGCTCGAAGTCGCGTGAGACCCCGGCGAGCCCCGGGAACTCGTCCGACCAACCCCACTCCATGTCCGGGGAGTAGACGTCGAACCGGGGGCTCCAGTCGCCCTTGCCCCACGCCTCGTACACCGGTCGGAGCGCCACGACGTTGGCCTTCGACATCGTCCTAGGCCGCGAGCCGCAGCGGCGGGCCCGCCGGGACGGCCGAGTGGTAGTGCATCGCGGCGAAGATCCCGGCGAGGCCGCGGAACGGGCGAAAGCGCTCGAAGTACTCCTCGACCTCGGGCACGGTGGCCCGGCGGCGAAGGTTGGCCAGGCGGCCGACGAGCTTGACGTAGGCGAGGTCGCCGGCGGGCAGCGAGTCCGCCTCGCCGCGCCCGTGAAAGCCCAGGCACTGGACCGTCCACGGGCCGATCTCCCGGATTCGCTTTAGGTGCTCGTCGTGCTCGGGAAGGGCGAGGTCGATCCGGCCCGCAGCGACCTCGCGAGCGCACTTGATCATCGCGATCGACCGGCCGCCGGAGAGGTCCATTCCGGCGAGCTCGGCGGGGGCGCGGCCGGCGATGACCTCCGGAGTCGGCATCTCCCGGAGCCAGCCCGACGCCAGCGGCGCAGGGGCCTCGATCTCGCGCCCCCATCGCCGCACCATCCGGCGCTCGATCCCGGCCGCCCGCGAGGCCTCGATGAGCTGGCCGGCGATCGCCCCCGCGAGCGCCTCCCACGGCCACGGGCGCCGGCGCGGACGGATCCATGGCCGGCGACGCAGCGCCGGGCCGAGGACCTCGTCGCGCTTGAACTCAGCGAAGAACTCGGACAGATCGTCGTCCACCCCGAGCATGAACCGCATGCGGTCGAGCGCTACCTCGAGTTCCTCGCGCGGTGTGTTGCCGCTGACCCGGAATCGCACTTCGCCCGAGCGGATCTGCCAGGCGTACCCGACGATGGGCTCCTCGCCGTACGCAGAGCAACCGGACCAGGACGCCGTCGCGAACTCGCATCGTCCCGTTCCCGCTGCCCCGGCGAGGCAGCCGATACGGCCACGGAGGCGTGACCTCGGCTTCGAGGCGGTTCAGGTTGCTCACGTCGTTCAGGGTCTCAGCGACCGAGGACGTGAACGTCGACGAGGAACGAGCGGCTGGCCACCACGTTCTGGGACTTCCTGCCGCGGCGGATGATGCCCTTGCGCGACTGCTTCTCCGGCCGACTGATGGCGCGGACCGCAGCGACGGTGGCGGCGCCGGCAACGATGCCCCCCGCGGCGGCGATGGCGGCCGTGCGCACCTCGCCGCGCCAGACATCCACCTCGCTTCCGGACGAACGCTTCTCGGGGAGCGGGCGCGGCGCCTCGGCTTCGAGCTCGACGTCGGCAGCCGAACCCGCGAGGGGCTCCTCGATTGCCTGCGCCTCCAGCACGTCCTCTCCCACGGCGGCGAGTCTATCGCCCGGGGCCCGGGCTCAGCCGGAGGTCAATTCGCTGTTTGCGGAGTCCGCGGCCTCGCCGTTCAACGAGCGCTCGTAGAGGCGGTAGCGCTGGACCACCTTGCCGCCCATCCCCTCCATCGCCCGGTTCATGGGCTCGTTCACCTCGAGGATCCAGCCCATGTGCCCGCCCGGCGGCCCCACGGTCCCCGCGTGGTAGACGTGCTTCTCGTACAGAGCCGCCGCCACTCCGAGGTGCTGATAGTCGTGTTTTACGCCCAGGGCGAAGACGCGGAGGCGGTCGATGTACTTCTTTCGGCGCAGGAAGTGCCACCAGCCGGTCGGGAAGAGGCGGCCGTTCATGTGGACCAGCGCCTGCTCGACGTCGGGCAGGGTCAGGGCGGCGCCGACGACCTCGCCGTCCTTCTCGGCGATCATCGCCCAGTTCTCGTCCAGCACCGGCTTCAGCGCCTTCGCCTGGAACTTGACCTCCTCCTCGGTGACCGGGACGAAGCCCCAGTTGTCGCCCCAGGCCTCGTTGTAGACCTCCATGAAGCGCTTGACCTCAGCCTCCAGGTCCTTCCGCCGCATGGGCCGAAGCACTACACCCTCCTCCCGCGACTTCTCCGCAGCCGCGTGGATCATGGGGTGCATGTTCGTCCCCTCCGTGAGCTGGCCAAACCACATCTCCCACATCAGGAGGTCCATCGCCTTCGTCATCCCCTGCGCCTCGACCAGCTCGCGGTAGTACGGGGGGTGCCAGGGCTCGAGGATCATCGAGGGCTCCTCGTAGCCCTCGATCAGAAGGCCGCACTCATCGTTGGTGGTGAAGTCCATCGGGCCGAGGAGGCGTGTCCGGTTCCGCTCGCGATGCCAGGCGACCGCCGCCTCGAAGAGCGCCGTCGCCGTCTCCGCGTTGTCCTCGCACTCGAAGAAGCCGAAGAGGCCGTCGGCGCCGCCCTGGTAGGAGTCCCAGCGCTCATCGACGTGGGCGCTGATCCGCCCGACACCGACTCCGTCGCGCTCGGCGATCATGAGCTGCACCTCGGCGTGCTCGAAATATGGGTTCTTGTTGCGGTTGAGGAACTGCATCCGCTCGAAGCGAAGCGGCGGCACCCACTGCGGATCGTGCCTGCGCAGGCGGTACGGCACCTCGACGAAGGCCTTCAGGTCCTTGCGGCTTACGACCGGCCGGATAGTGACGCTCACCGGCGGGACGCTACCTGTGCTGCCAAACTTGCGGCATGTCAGAGACGGCACAGGTCCCCAAGGACGTCTTTGCGAAGACGCGCACGCACGACCGGCTGGAGCAACTCGAGGCCGCCCGCGAGGCCGACGTCCTCCCCTACTTCCGCCTGATCGAGTCCGAGGCCGGCCCGGAGATGGAGGTCGAGGGCCACACGAAGGTGATGCTCGGCTCCAACAACTACCTGGGCCTGACCGGCGATCCCCGCGTAAAGGAGGCCGCCCGCGACGCGCTGGAGCGCTTCGGGACCGGGCTCACCGGCTCGCGCTTCCTCAACGGCACCACGCCACTCCACCTCGCTCTCGAGCGCGAGCTCACCGAGTTCATGGGAACGGAGGACGTGATCGTCTTCACGACCGGCCACCAGGCGAACCTGGGATGCCTCGGCACGATCCTGGAGCCCGGCGACACGGTGATCTGCGACTCGGGCGACCATGCCTCGATCCTCGACGGCGTCCGGGTCTCCGGTGCGAAGCTCCGCCCGTTTCGCCACAACCAGATGCCGAAGCTGGAGCGGATGCTGGAGCGGGCCGCCGAGGACGGGGGCGGCGTGCTGGTGGTCGTCGACGGCGTCTTCTCGATGGAGGGCGACGTCTGCAACCTGCCCGGCATCGTCGAGCTCTGCCAGCGATACGGCGCCCGCCTGATGGTCGACGAGGCCCACGCGGTGGGCGTCCTGGGCGCCCGCGGCGCCGGCACCTGCGAGCTGTTCGGCCTGGAGGACGAGGTCGATCTGCGCATGGGCACCTTCTCCAAGAGCCTCGCCTCCTGCGGCGGCTTCATCGCCGGCTCGGCGGAGGTAGTCGAGTTCCTGCGGATCTCCTCGCGCCCGTTCATCTTCACCGCCTCAGCCGTGCCGGCCGCCGTCGGGGCGGCCCTCGGCGCTCTCCGGGTGATCCGCGCGGAAGGGCCGGACCTGATGGCGCAGCTGCTGGAGAACTCCGCCTACCTCCGCCAGGGCTACCGCGACCTGGGCCTTCAGGTCGTGGACCCGGGCAAGCTGGCCGACGGCACCGAGGCCAACACGCCGGTGGTGCCCGTCGTCGTCGGCGAGGACTGGCAGGCGGTGCTGCTGTGGAAGGCGCTCTTCGACGCGGGCGTCTACACCAACGTCGCGATCCACCCGGCCGTGCCGCCGGGGGGCGCGCTGCTCCGGACCTCGCTGATGGCAACGCACAAGCGCGAGCACCTCGACCGGGCCCTCGAGATCTTCGAGAGGGTCCTGGCCGATTTCCCGGACGTCCCGCGAACCTGATCCGGATTTCAGCCGTTCCGTCTCACCCTGGATGGGTAGTTTCGGCTTGTCCAATCCTGAACAAGGGCAAGTTGTGAAGAAAAAGTGTGCTCTTAGCGAACGACCTGTTGCCGCCAAGGGCGGTCCTGGTTGACGCTCGGCCGCGTACTCAACTAGGTTGGCTCGCACGCCGGACGCACCCGGGGCGGGGAGCGGAAGGGACGGAGAGAGTGCTTTGTCCTTGCCACCCCCGACGCGGCTTCCCTAGTCGCAAGGAGGTGCTACGGCCCCAAGTAAGCCGCCAACCTCAAGCCACTTCAGAGGAGGAGTGAATGGAAGCTGCCTCAACGGTCGCCCCTGCGCCGATGCCGCAACACATGCGTGCCCTGGCCGAAGCAAACCGAGTACGACTGGCCCGAGCAGAGCTGAAGCGCGACATCGCCGATGGGAGCGCCGCTGCGGCCGAGGTCGCGCGCAAGTGCCCCTGGCAGGTCGAAACGATGACGGTGGGAGAGCTGCTTCGCAGCCAGCGCCGGTGGGGACGGGCCCGTGCCCGGAAGTTCCTCTTCGGCCTGGGTCTGAACGAGAACCGTGAGCTGGGGAAGCTCACCGAGCGCCAGCGCCTGGTGCTGGCCGTCGCCCTCGAGACCAAGAGCAAGGGGTCCGAGTAGCGGACTGAAGGCCGGGTGGGGACGGGCGCCGCGAAGGCGTCCGTCCCCCACCACGCCCAACCTGGGCGCCCTCGCATTCACCTACTTGGTGGCTAGTCAGTCCACCAGTCGCGCCGGCCCTCGACGTCTTCGCGCCTAGCGTCGCCGAGGCTGGGCGCGCCGATCACGAGGATCTCGAGGCCCTCGGGCCCGGCCTCGTAGCCTCGCCACGTGCCGGGCGGGACGCGCACCGCGTCCCACTCCTTGAGCTCGACGATCTCGTCGTCGAGCTTCATACGCCCGCTCCCGCCGCACGACCACGTACACCTCTTCCTGCTTCGTGTGCGTGTGGCCGTACGGAAAGCGATAGGCGGGTGGGATGCGCTGGTAGCTCAGGCCGGATTGCTCGAGCTCGAGCGCCTCGGTCGCCAGGCGGAACTCCAGGTCCGGCGCGCCGTCGAAATTCGACCCGAAGTCCTCGAGGTCCCCCCTCAGGTTTCTGAGCGTGAACGGCACGGCGCAAATCCTATGGTGCGAGCGGCCGCCTAGCGCAGCTTGTAGGCCACGCCGGCCCGGCGCTGGAACACCAGGGTGAGGATCCGCGCCATCCCGGCGAAGACGATCCCAGCGATCACCAGGCGCACGACGACCGGCAGGCTCTCCGGCGCCAGGTAGAAGAGGCCGGCGAGGACGATCGCTGCCGCGAAGCCGGCGAGCAGGAGGGTGTGAGAGCGGTAGCCGCCGAGGTGCTCGCGGATCGAGAGCTCGAGGCCGGCGAGCGCCGCCAGCACGACGCCTACGCCGATCATCACCGCACCCTGGTCGCCCTTGACCACGAGGAACCCGAGCACGACGAGGATGATCCCGATGAGGGTCATCAGCTCGACGAGCGGGAACGAGCCCCAGGGAGCGGGCGGGCGTTCGTCCTCTGGGCGAGAGCGCCGCGGCCGCGAGGGAGCCCCGGCCACCGCGGCCTGGCGCTTGGCGCCGCCGCCCCTGCGGTCGGCGCTTCGCTGCGGGGGAGGCGGCCTGCGCTGCCCGCCCTTGCGGCGCTTCTTCTTGGCGCTCACGCGGAGCGACTAACCGATGGAGAGGGGCGTTCGCCCTTGGCTAACGGACAACCGGAGGAGAGCTTGACCCGCCACCAGCCGAGGAACATCCCGAGGATGCCCCACTTTGGGCGTGAGTGCCAGTGGCGGCATTCGCCCTCGCCGATGTCCTCGTTGGAGACCTTCACCCAGGAGTGGCGCTCCGGCTGGGCGATCATCGACTCGATCAGCGCGCGGTTGGCCTCCTCGGCCTCGGCGCGGCGTCCGAGCTCGCCCTGAGCGTCGCGCAGGCGCACGACGAGGGCATCACGAACGCGCTCCAGCTCCGCGACGCCCAGCACGCGAGGACCGCCGACGGCCCCGACCCGCCACTCGATCCCCTGGCGGGGGAAGGCGGAGGCGAAGAGCTCGCCGAGCTTTCGCTCGAGCGCTGCGATCTGGCGGCGCAGGTCATCGCGAGCGAGCTTCGCGGCGGCCTCGGTGGTGGCACCACCGCTGCCTCCGAGCACCGGCGGAGCCAGGAACGGCGTCCGCTGCCGGGGAGTCTCGTGAGTGCGAAGCTCGGGCATCGCCGGAACGATTCTAACCCTGCAGCACGTCGGCCGCCAGCCAAATCGCCTCTTCCACGGCGATGTCGGGCACGCCCGCCACGGCCACGGCACAGAGGATCGTGCGCCTGGTCTTCGGATGGACGCCGCGCCCGTCGCCGGTCGCGCCGAACAGAAGCGCGATCGGGCGGGCCTCGTCGGCGATCACGAGCGTTCCAGGCGGCAGCTCGCCGGGCCGGCCCTCCAGCCCCTCGCCGACCGCGCTCGGGCGGATTCCCAGGCGACCGGTGACCTTCTCGGCGTCGAAGGCTCGCAGCGCAACCCGCGACTCCATGATCGCGATCGTGAGGGCGTCGTCCAACAGATTCCGGGACTTGAAGCCGCCGTCCTTCATGCGCTCCAGCGCCAGAGCCTCAACCGGCGTCAGCTGCTCGTCGGGATCGAGGCCGATGTGGCGATAGAAGACTCGGTAGGCCCACGGGATCGGCTGATGGCGGAGGTTGATGGCCTGCCCGCCGGCGAATCGGTTGCTCATCTCCCGCAGGCGGTCCTTGACCTCCCTGGGGCTCCGGCCGGAGCCGCGCTCGACGATGAGGTAGCGAAGCGCCAAGCCGGCGAACTCCTCCCGAAGCTCCGGGGCCAGGTAGCCGGCCTCCGGCGCCGTCTCGCTCAACCCTGTTCCCCCTGTCCCGAGGCCGGGCGCTCGACCAACTCGTCAAGCTCGGAGGCGACACGCTCCGGTGTGGCGTCGTCGCCGATCAGGACCTCCTCGAAGATGCCACCGGTCCGTGCGATCCCCACGGTGGGGCAGACGCCCACGCGATAGACGTTCGACACGGCGCCGTCGCGGTCCCATCCCACCGGCACGTCCCAGTCGCGCTCGTCGACGATGTCCTCCACCTCGGGGCGGTCGCCCCTGATGGCGATCGACAGGAAGTTCACCTCGCCCCGGTAGCGGGCGGCGAGGTCGTAGATCTCATCCTGGGTGTCCACACAGGCGCTGGGGTTGGTGAACCAGAACGAGATCGCGAGTGGACGGTCGAAGAGGTCGCATACCCGGATCGCATCCTTGGGGTCGATCTCGCAGGCTGGCGTCCGTGCGTCGTCCTCCGGGCATGGGTTCTCGGACGTGGCGCAGTCGTCCTGGGCGATGTTGGCGTCGAGCTCCAGCGGACCCTCGATGTCCGGCACGGCGAACTCGGCCAGGGGCTCGCCGCGCACCGGCTCGGTGCCGAGCAGCGTGCCCTCGTCGGTGTTGAAGCCGTTGATGGCAGCGACGGCGATGACACCCACGAAGGCCAGGCCCACGAGCAGCGAGTACCTGGCACCGGGCCGGAAGCCGCTTGGAGGCGACGGCGCCGACGGAGTCGCCTCGCGGTCGGGATCCCCGGCGGTTGGCGGGCGCTCGTCGCTCACGCGCTCTCGGGGGTGGGACGCCGGCGCAGGCGCTCGCGGAGATCCTCCACCCCGCCCTCGGCCCACACCAGCGCTGCCGGGAGCACCAGCATCACGCCGATCAGGGCGACCGCCAGGTCGAAGACCGTGACCAGGCCGAAATCTCGGAGCATCCGCACGTCGCTCGCGATCAGCACGGCGAACCCGGCGATCGCGGTGGCGCCCGACGCGGCGACCGCGGTGCCCGTCCGCGCGTAGGTGCGGCGCAGCGACTCGCCGAGCGAGGTCCCCGACTCCCGCTCCTCGTGGAAGCGGGCGGAGAGGATCACGGAGAACTCCGTCGCGATCGCGACCACCAGCGCCCCCAGCGTGGCCGACATGGGATTCAGGGGAACGCCGGCCGCCTCCAGCACCAGCGAGGACCAGCCGGTGGCCAGCACGATCGGGATCAGGGGCACGAGCGCGCGCTCCCACGACCGGTAGGCGATCAGCAGCACGAGCGCGATGACCAGCAGCCCGACCCCGGTGAGCAGGTAGCGGTTGGAGCCCAACGCGGCGTTCGCGTCGGCCGCGAGGACCGGCAGCCCGACCACGTCCACCGACACGCCCTCGGGCGGGTCGAGCTCGGATCCGGGCGGGTTGAGCTCGGAGCGCAGGTCGTCGATCAGCTCCTTCTGCTCGTCGAAGGGCATCACCCGGATCCCGAAGCCGATCAGCGCTGTCCCCCCGTCGCCATCCGGGTCACGGTTAACGACGGCCTGCGAGAAGTACTCCGGAAGCAGGTCCAGCAGCTCGCGGATCTGGGTGCGGCGCGGCAGGTCTTGGCCCGCGAAGAGCGTGGCGAGCGTCGTGCCCGGGCACAGCTCCACCTCGTCGTCCTGACAGATCGACTCCCCGGACTCGAACCCGTGGCGTTCCAGGACGCGCTGTTCGTAGCCGGCCATCCAGGCGATCAGCGCGGGGTCGGTGAGATCGTCGGTCTCCACCGTCACGTACACGTCGCCCGAGACGCCGGTCGTCTCCTCCAGGCGATCGACGTCCTGCAGCTCCGGGAGGTCGGCGGGCAGGAGCTGGCGGATGTCGGAGACCAGCTCTGTCCGCGTCCCGGCGATCCAGCCGGCGACCGCGAGGATGAGCGCAGCGGCCAGCACCTTCCCGGGGGCCCTGATCGAGGCCGCCAGCGCGGAGCGCCCCCAGGCCGTGAGCCGGTCACCGACCCTCGAGGTGCGCCCGCGTACCGACGCGAGAAGCTCGCCGGCGCGCGAACCGTCCCGGCCGGCGCGAGCTCCCGGCTTGGGCACCAGGGACAGCGTCGCGAGCCCGGCCGTCAGCGCGAAGACGAACGCCACCAGGATGCCCGCCACGAGCAGCAGGCCGAAGCCGCGGATCATGGGGATCGGGGAGAGCAGCAGCACCAGGAACCCGGCCGTGGTGGCGAGCAGGGCGACGGCGATGATCGGCCCGCCCTTGGCGGCTGCCTCGACCGCCGCCCTGGGCGGCGAGGAGCCGCCCTCGAGCGCCTCGCGGAACCGCGCCTGGAACTGGATCGCGTAGTCGACCGCGAGCCCGGTGAGGACGGGAAGCACTGCGATCGACGCCATGGTCAGCGAGCCGCCGAAGATCGCGAGCAGGCCGAAGACCACTCCCGTCGAGCCGAGCGCGATCGCCAGCGGCAGCAGGCGCATCGGCGGCGAGAAGACAAGCGCAAGGACGATCGCCATCACGGCGAGGGCCACTGCCAGCAGCACGAAGATCTCGGTCGAGAGCTTGGCGGCGAGGCCGTCGAAGATCACCGGCACGCCGCTCACGGCGTACTCCCCGTTTCGCAGGTTGAACGCCGGGTCCTCGACGGCGTCGCGGAAGAGCCCGATCGCCCGCTCGCGCTCGGCCTGAGTGAGGTCCGGCTTCAGGCGGACGGTGATCATCGCCGCCTCGGGGCTCGGGAACAGGAAGCTGAAGCGGGACTTGGGCGTGCCCGACGGCTTCGCCGGATCGAACACGACCGCCGAGACATAGGTCGGGTCGCTCAGCTGCGGAATCCCGGTCAGCCCGTAGCGGGTGGCCGCCTGGATCAGCTGCTGCTGGAAGTTGGCCTGGACCTCCTGATAAGCGGCCTGCGCGTCACGGAGCTGGTCGTCCTCTGACTCGCCTGCCTGCCTGGCGGCGTCGGCGGCCTCGCGGGCCGCCACCGTGGCCTGGGTGTCAGCCGCTTCCTTCTGGTCGCGCAGCACATTCTCGGCGGTGATCGCCGTTTGATTGAGGAAGGTGGCGGGGCCGAACACGACCTCGGCCGGCTGCTCCTCGGCAATGCGTGAGCAGACGTCGGGCGGATCCTCGCCTTCACCGAAGACCTCCCCCTTCACCCCCTCCGTGTCACTTCCCGCGAGGCACGCCTCAAGGGCGAGGATGGTGCCCAGGTCCTCGGTGAGCATCAGGCGCTGAAGGTCCCCCTCGACGAGGATTCGCACCGGCTCGTCGCCGAACTCCTCGTAGAAGTCCTCCGTCGCGGCGAAGGCCTCCGAGCCCGAGTCCACCAGCGCGTCCGGGTTGCGGTCGGCGCCGAGGCTGAGCGCACCGACTGCGCCGACCAGTGAGAGCAGGATCGCCAGCGCGACGACCGGCGCCGGCCGTTCCACCACCCAGGCGGCGATACGCGTGAGGAGGTCCCTCATCGGAGGGAGAGTAAGGAGGCCAAGTTAAGGCCGTGTTGGGTACCGGAGGGCCGGGGCGTGCGCGCCCGCAGGCCCGCTAATCCATTGCGAGCGGGCCCTCGGTCTCGGCGTTCAGGAACTGGTTGACGAACGCGTTGTCCGAGTCGAACAGCTCGTCTGAGGGACCGGACTCGACGATCTTGCCCTTCCAGAGCACCGCGATGAAGTCGGCGATGCGCCGCGCGGTGCCGAGGTCGTGGCTGATCACCATGTAACAGCCGCCGTTCTCGTCGTGGATCTCGCGGATCAGCTCGCAGAGCAGTGCCGTACGGACCGGGTCGAGGCCCGAGTCGGGCTCGTCGAAGAACACGATCGACGGATCGAGTACCAGCGCCCTGGCGAAGCCTGCGCGCTTGCGCATGCCGCCCGAGAGCTCGTTCGGCATCTTGTCCATCGCCTCCTGGAGACCGACCTCCATCAGGCGCTTGTTGACGATCTCGGCGATCTCGTCCTCGCTCTTGTCCGTGTGCTGGCGGAGCGGGAACGCGGTGTTGTCGAAGATGTTCATCGAGCCGAACAGCGCGCCGTCCTGGAACAGCAGGCCGAACTTCTTGCGCATTTCGAACAGCTCGTCGTCCGTCATGGCCGGGACCGACTCGCCGTGGACGAGGATGTCGCCGGAGTCCGGGTAGAGCAGGCCGACCACGAGCTTGATGAAGACGCTCTTGCCGGTGCCCGAGGGGCCCAGCAGCATCGAGATCATGTCGTCGGGGACGCCCAGGTTCAGCCCGTTCTGGATCCGCATGCGGCCGAACTGCTTGACGACGTCGATTGACTCGATTGCGTCCTCGCCGCCGTGATCGCGCTTCTCGCCCGTGTGCCAGCGGTAGGGGTTGCTCTCGTCGGAGGCGACGCCGGGAAGGATGTAGTCCTTGTGGAGCGTGCCCAGCTCCGGCGCGGGCTCGACGTACTCGCCCTCGTCGTCGCCGCCGCGATGGTCGAAGTCGGAGGATGTCTCCTCGTAGTCGGCCTCCGCCTGGGGGGTCTCGACCTGCGTCTCGTACTCCCCCTGGGCCTCCGCCTCGGTCTCGTCCTGATTGAACTCGTTCTCGTGCTCGTCAGCCAACTTCGTCGCTCTCCTTCGTCCGGCGCCCCATCCGGGGCCCGTTCATCCTCCGATGGGCGCTCTCGGGTTCGCGCCCCAGAAGATCAGTGTTCCCATCATCCCGATGATGTGCACCAACACGATGTTGAGCACCATGGACTTCGCCGTCGCCGTACCCACGCCGACCGGGCCACCGGCCGCGTTGTAGCCGTAGTAACAGCCGACCAGCACGATCGCCGTCGCCATGACCATGCCCTTGGTCAGGCTGAATATGAGGTCGGGTGGGTTCTGGAACATCCAGAAGATCAGGAAATAGCCGCCCGACGAAACCTCACCGACTTGCTCGACCACCGCCAGGTACGAGGCGAAGTAGCCAACGCCGATGCCGGCGAGGTAGATGAACGGAAGGGTGAGCCAAGCGCCAAGGAGGCGCGTCGCGCAGAGGTAGATCATCGGCTGCACGCCCATGACCTCGAGGGCGTCGATCTCGTCGGAGATCCGCATCGAGCCGAGCTCGGCCACGATTCCCGTTCCGACCTTGGCGGCCATCATGTAGCCGAAGGCATAGGGGATGACCTCGCGCAGGTCGCACCAGGCCGCGAACACGCCGGCGTTGGAGGGGGCGCCCACCGAGCGCGAGAAGTACGCGCCCTCGATGCCGCACTGGAGGCCGAGGATGAAGGTGAGGCCCCAGATCACGATCGCGGAGCCGAGGATCAGGATCCCGGCCTGGCGCAGGGCCTCGCCGAAGAAGTGGAACACCCGGCCGTTGAAGACAAGGATCATCACCCGCCCGCCGAAGCGAGCGATCTCGCCTAGCGAGTCGAGCCAGTCCCTGGGTACGGCGAGCCAGCCCATCAGACGATCTCGCTCACTTGATCACCGAGATCTCGGGATTGGTTGCGAGCAGGGTCTGAGTGAAGACGTAGTTGAAGGCGAACACGCCAAGGAACGCGATTACGACCGCTTCGTTGACGGCACGGCCCACCCCCTCAGCGCCTCCGGACGCATTCATCCCTTTGTAGGAGCAGACCACGGCAATGATCGCGCCGAACATCGTGCACTTCAGGATCGAACCCCACAGGTCCGTTACGGATGCGTTGTTGAACAGCGTTGCGAAGAAGCCACCGAGCGGCTGGCCGTACGCGATCTCGGCGAAGATGCCACCGGAGATGCCGAAGAGCAGCGCGTAGATGTCCATGAGGCCCGTGATGAGCATCAGGGCCAGAAACCGCGGCACGACGAGGTTCTTGATCGGGTCGACGCCCAACACCTGGAGCGCGTCGAGCTCCTCACGGATCTTGCGGGCCCCCAGGTCGGCGGTGATCGCGGTGCCGGCGACGCCGGCGACGACGACGGCTGTCACGAATGGGGCGAACTCGCGGACCGACGCGAGGATGAAGAAGCCGCCGAGGCGGTCGAGGGCGCCGAAGAGGGAGAGGAAGTTCGCAGCCTGGAGGCCGGGGGCGCCGAAACCGAAGGCGATCGTGGAGATCATCATCGGGAACCAGCACAGCTGGAGGGCGAAAAGGAACTGGGAGATGAACTCGCCGCCGTAGGGATATGGGGGCCTGACCACGGCCGTGATCGTCTTGCCGGTCAGGATCATCATGTTCCCGACCTCCTCGAACATCGATTTGGCCGGTAGGAACGCCCTGTCAGCGACTGCTCTAACCATGTCTCTCCCGCCCCGCAAGTCTCCAACCCCGGGACTGCGGCTAAGAGTATTCGATGGCGGAGGCGTGCGCCACCGACAACTGTTGTGCCCATGTTGAGCCGGGTCGTCCCGGGCCCCGGTCGGCGTACCGGGTTGCCGGCGCCCGCAGCGGTGGTATGTTCCCCGCGCCTTGGGGGAGAGAGGCAAAACCGCCCGGCTCAGCGAGGCTGTGCACTCATGTTGAGGATCTCGATCGCCCTGGCCCTCACTGGCGCCGTCGTCGCGCTGTCCGCGTGCGGCGGCTCCGACGCGGAGCGCCAGGACGTGGACGAGCCCTCCGGCGAATTCCCGGTCGAGGTCGTGGACGCCGACTTCCCCACTCGGCAGCGTCTGGCTCAGACCAGCGACCTGACACTGGGCGTCGAGAACATCGGGGACGAGCAGATCCCCGACCTGGCCGTGACGATCTGCCTGGATTCCTGCGACTCCGACGGCTCGTTCTCGCTGCGCTCCGAGCAGACCGGACTCGCCAACCCCAACCGACCGGTCTGGATTCTCGAGCAGGACTACCCCAAGTTCCTGGAGGCGGGGATCAGCCCCAAGGAGCTCGAGAACGAGCCGACGGCCGGCGCGGAGGCAGCGCAGACCAACACCTTCTCGTTCGGCGCCCTGGCGCCGGGCGACGACGTCACCGCGGTCTGGCGGGTCACGCCGGTGCAGGCCGGGACCTACACGGTGAATTATGAGATGGCCGCCGGCCTGACGGGGAAGGCGCAGGCGGTCACCGCCGACGGAAGCCCGGCCGAGGGCTCGTTCGTCGTCACCATCGACGACAAGCCGCCCAAGGCCACGGTCGAGCCGGACGGCTCGATCAAGATCGAGAAGTAGACCGAGCCGGCAAGTCGAGCGAGCCGACCATCTAGCCTCCGTCGGGTGATGGGACGCGTGATGGCAGCGCTGGCGGTGGGGGCGGCTTCCGCCTGCCTGGCCGCCTGCGGCGGGGACGACGACGAGACGACAACGGCGTCGGCGCCCACCAGCACGACCACGACCGAGGCGGATAACGAGCAGCCCGATCGGCAGCCCCCGGTTGGCGACGGCGAGGGCGGGGTGAAGCTGGACGAGATCGGGACCTTCGACAGCCCGGTGTACGTCACCCAGCCGCCCGAGGGTGGCGAGGACCTCTACGTCGTCGAGCAGACCGGGAAGGTCCAGCGCGTCCCCGTGGACGGTGGCGAGGCGGAGGTCTTCCTGGACCTCTCGGGCGAGATCACGTGCTGCGGCGAGCAGGGCCTGCTGTCGATCGCGTTCGCGCCGGACTACGAGAAGTCCGGCCTGCTGTACGCATCGTTCACGAACACGGAGGGCGACTCGCGGGTCGTCGAGTACCAATCGGAGGACGGCGGGCCGGTCGAGGCGGCCGACGGCCGCGAGCTCCTGGCGATCGACCAGCCCTACTCCAACCACAACGGCGGGCTGGTGCTGTTCGGCCCCGACGGCGAGCTCTACGCCGGCTACGGCGACGGCGGGTCGGCGGGTGACCCCGAGCGCAACGCGCAGGACCCCTCCTCCCCGCTGGGAAAGCTGCTCCGGGTCGATCCCAGTGGCGGCGACCGCTATCTGGTCGTCGCCCGCGGCCTGCGCAACCCGTGGCGCTTCTCGTTCGACCGCGAGACGGACGACCTGTGGATCGGCGACGTCGGCCAGCAGGAGTTCGAGGAGATCGATGCGGTCCAATCTCCTTCGCTGGAGGGCGAGCCGCTCAACTTCGGCTGGTCGGCCTACGAGGCCGACGCCCGCTTCAACGACGACCAGGAGGCGCCCGGTCACATCCCGCCGGTCTTCGCCTACAGCCACGACGAGGGCTGCTCGATCACGGGCGGCTACGTGGTCCGCGACCCGGAGCTCGAGAGCCTGTACGGCCGCTACCTCTACGGCGACTACTGCGAAGGTGAGCTGCGGAGCATCACCGCCGAGCCCGGCAGGAAGGCCGATGACGACACGAACCTGGGCGTGCCGGTCCCCGGGCTCAGTTCCTTCGGCGAGGATGCCGATGGGCACGTGTATGCGACCTCGATCGAGGGCCCGGTCTACCGGCTCGAACCCAGTGAGTAGGGCGGTAGCCCTCGCCGTGATGGCGGGTGCCCTCGCGCTGCCGTCCGCCGCCACCGCCCAGGAACCGGAGTACGAGGCGGTGGAGGTCGAGACCTTCGCCGCCTCCACCACCTACACGGACGACGCGCCGGGCTACCCGGACCTGCTTTTCGTCACCGAGCAGGACGGGGTCGTGCGCGTGCTTGAGAACGAGGAGGTGGCGGCCGAACCGTTCCTCGACATCAACGGCATCGTCCAGTCGGGCGGCGAGGAGGGCCTCCTCTCGATCGCGTTTCCACCGGACTACGAGCACTCCCGTCGCTTCTACGTCTACTTCACGAACAACGCCGGGAACATCGAGGTCGACGAGTTCAAGCGCAAGAAGGGCAACCCGCTGCGGGCCCAGCCCAGCTCGCGCCGGGAGGTCATCGTCATCCCTCATCCCGGCTACGGCAACCACAACGGCGGCACGGTCCGGGTGGACGACCACGGGCGCCTGTGGCTGGCCACCGGCGACGGCGGCGGAGGCGGGGACGGCGACGACAACGCGCGCGACCTCACGAGCCTGCTCGGGAAGCTGATCCGCCTGCGGCCGGTGCCGGCCAGGCCGAACGCCCCCGGCTACCGCATCCCCAAGGGCAATCCGTTCGCCGGCGGGGACACCCGGCGCGACGAGATCTTCTCCTACGGCCTGCGCAACCCCTACCGGTTCACAATCGACGAGGATCTCGATGCCGTTGCCATCGGCGACGTGGGCCAGGGCGCGCGCGAGGAGGTGGACTTCGTCCCCATCTCCGTCGCCAACGGCGGCAACTTCGGGTGGCCGGAGCGCGAGGGGGAGCTGCCGTACGACCCGGACCGTCCCGGCGCCGACCCGCCCATCGACCCGATGTTCACCTACGCGAACCCGCCCAGCTCCGGCGCAGCGATCACCGGGGGCCTGGTCATCCGCGATCCCGGCCTGCCCTCACTCGCCGGCCAGTACGTGTTCGCCGACGTCTACGAGGAGCTCCCGGACCTCATGACCCCCGACGTCGCGGCGAACACCTTCGCGAACTCGTACTCGCTGCCGCTCCCGGTCTCGAACGCCGTCGCGTTCACGGAGGGCGTTGACAGGCAGATCTACGTGACCGCCCTCGGCGGGACCGTGTACCGCCTCGAGCAGGCCACGCCGTGAGCAGCCGGGAGTTCGCCGGTTAACCTCCTTGTGATGACGGGTGGGACCGTGATCGGCAGGGAAGGCAGGAAGCTCGCGCTCGCGGGGACCGTTGCGCTGCTCGCGCTCGCCGGGTCCCTCGCCCTCGGCGGATCCGGAGCACAGGCACGAGGCAGCGCCGAGTTCGAACTGGTCGACCTCGGCAACTTCCACGACCCCGTCCACGTCTCCACCGCGCCTGGGGCCACGTCCGAGGACCTGCTGTTCGTGGTCAGCCAGAGCGGAAAGATTCGCGTCCTCGAGAACGAGGAGAAGGTCCGCATGCCCTTCCTCGACATCCGCGACATCGTGCAGTTCGGCGGCGAGCAGGGCCTGCTCTCGGTCGCGTTCCATCCCGACTACGAGACCAACCGGCGCTTCTTCGTCTACTACATCAACAACCAGGGCGACATCCGGATCGACCAGTTCAAGCGCAGGGCCTCCGATCCGCTGCGCGCGAGCCTCGGGTCGAGGAAGAAGATCATCAAGATCGTCCATGACCAGGCCTCCAACCACAACGGGGGCCAGCTTCAGATGGGCCCGGACGGCTATCTGTACGCGGGCATCGGCGACGGCGGACCACAGCAGGACCCCGAGAACGACGCTCAGGACATCGACAGCCTGCTCGGCAAGCTGATCCGCATCGATCCGCTCGCCGACGGCGGCTACACCGCGCCCGAGTCCAACCCGTATGCCGGCGTGGCGGGCGCCGACGAGATCTTCGCGCTCGGCCTGCGCAACCCGTGGCGATTCTCGTTCGATTCCGCGAACGGCGCGCTCACGATCGGCGATGTCGGCGGCTCGGCTCTCGAGGAGATCGACTACGTGCCCGGCGGCGGGCTGGGCGCGAACTTCGGCTGGAACGACTACGAGGGCTTCATGGAGACGACCTTCGGCACCGGGCCGAACGCCACGCCCCATACCGAGCCGATCGCCGACTTCAGCCACGGCGCTCCCGACAACTTCTGCTCGATCGCCGGCGGGTACGTGATCCACGACCCCGGCCTCTCGGCCCTCCAGGGCCAGTACATCTTCAGCGACCTCTGCGCCAGCGACCTGGCGACGGTCGCGATCCCCTCCGGGGAGGCGGGCACGCCACTCAACCTCTCGGTCGGCTCCCCAGTCTCCTTCGGCGAGGGCGAGGACGGCCAGATCTACGTCGTCGACCTCGGCGGGAACGTCTACCGCCTCGAACAGCAGTGAGCCGGGGCGCGGCAGCCGTCGCGGCATTCGCCGCCTGCTGTCTCGCCGTCACCGCGGCGGCCCAGGGGGAGCCCGAGCCCGACGCCGCCAAGGGCCAGTTCGGGGTTCAGCGCGACGAGGTCGCCGACGGCCTCAGCCAGCCGATCTACACCGCGTTCGCGCCGGGCGTGAGCGACCTCGCGTACGTGGTCCTGCGCCAGGGGAGCGTTCGGGCACTCGACCCGAGCGACGGCAGCTCCCAGGACTTCCTCGACATCGAGACCCGGGTCTCCACCGACGGCGAGGGCGGGCTGCTCTCGATCGCCTTCCACCCCGACTACCAGTCGAACGGGCTCTTCTACGCCTACTACACGTCCAATAACAGCCACACGATCCGGGTCGACGAGTTCGACACGCTCAGCGACACCGAGGCGCAGGAGTCCACGCGCCGTGCGGTGCTCGCCGTCCCGCACCCCGGCGCCGAGAACCACCAGGGCGGGACGATCGCGTTCGGGCCCGACGGCTTCCTCTACGCCGCGCCCGGTGACGGCGGGTCCGGGCGGCGATCCCAAGGAGAACGCCCAGGACAAGGGATCGCTACTCGGGAAGCTGCTGCGCATCAACCCGGAGGGGAACGGAAACGGCGACTACTCGACGCCCAACAGCAACCCGTTCGACGGCCGGAACGGACGCGACGAGATCTACGCCATGGGGCTGCGCAACCCGTTCCGCTGGTCGTTCGACCCACCGACAGAGCGGATCACGATCGGCGACGTGGGCCAGCTGCGGTTCGAGGAGGTGGACATCGAAAGCGCCCAGTCCCTGCGCGGGGCAAACTTCGGCTGGGACCACTACGAGGGCGACCACCGCTACAACGGCAGTGGCGACAACGAGGCGCCTCGCCCGAAGCCGGGGACCTACGAGCCGCCGGTTCACGAGTACCCGCACAGCCAGGGGAACGTGATCACCGGGGGCGTGGTGGTCCGCGACGCCGGCCTGCCCGACCTCGAGGGACGCTACCTCTACGCCGACTACGGCAACGACCAGCTCCGCTCGTTCAGGGTGAGACTGTCCGGTGCGCGGAACGACCGCCCGGTCGGAATCTCGGTCGAGAACCCGTCCTCGTTCGCATCGGGACCCGACGGAACCGTGTACATCACGTCGCTCACCGGCGGCACGCTCTACCGCCTCGTCCCCGAGTAGCGAACCCGCCCGCGCCCGGCGTCCGAGCGGTTACAGTTCTCCGAGCGCATGGAGCCGACGGCCGCAGAGGAGCGCACGAAGGGGGCAAACGGAGCCTCCGGCAACGGTGGCTCGCCCGTCGGCCGAGACCTTCGACGTCCTGCAAGCCCACCGACGGTTCGGTGCTCGAGACGGTCCCCGTCGCGACGCCCGAGGAGGTCGCCGAGACGGTCGCCCGCGTCCGCGCCGCCCAGCCCGCATGGGAGGCGCTCGGCGTGAAGGGCCGCACGCCGCTGGCTCGAGCAGTGGCGCGACTGGCTGCTCGACAACCGCGAGCGCATCGCCGACCTCGTCCAGGCGGAGACCGGCAAGGTCCGGGGCGACTCGGGGCTCGAGTCCATCTATCTGGAGATGGCGGTCAACTTCTGGGGCAAGAACGCCGGCGAGTACCTCGCCGACGAGACGCCCACGCCCGGGCCTTCTGCCCACCAAGGTCCGCAAGCTGCGGGTCCGCTACCGGCCCTATCCGGTGGTCGGGGTCATCAGCCCCTGGAACTTCCCGCTGATCCTCTCGGCCGGCGACGCGATCCCCGCGCTGATGGCCGGCGCCGCGGTCGTCATCAAGCCCAGCGAGTTCACGCCGCTGGAACTGATGGAGGTCGTGCGCGGCTGGAAGGAGGAGGTCGGCGGGCCCGACGTCTTCGACGTCGTGAACGGCATGGGCGAGACGGGCTCGGCGCTGGTGGACGAGGTCGACTACATGCACTTCACCGGCTCCGACCGCACCGGGCGCCTCGTCATGAAGCGCGCCGCCGACACGCTCACCCCGGTGAGCCTCGAGCTGGGCGGCAAGGACCCGGCGATCGTGCTCGCCGATGCCGACATCGAGCGCGCGGCGAACGCCACCACCTACGGCGGCTTCGTCAACACCGGCCAGGTGTGCATGTCGATCGAGCGCGTGTACGTCGAGGAGCCGGTCTACGACGAGTTCGTCCAGCGCCTCACCGACAACGTGAAGGAGCTCCGCCAGGGCGCCGACGGCCGCAAGTACGACGCCGAGCAGGGCGCGATGACATCCCCGGCCCAGATCGACATCGTCTCCGACCATGTCGAGGACGCCCGCGAGAAGGGCGCGCGGATCCTCACCGGCGGCAAGCGCCTGGACCGGGACGGCGACTGGTACGAGCCGACCGTCGTCGCCGACGCCGACCACTCGATGAAGGTGATGGTCGACGAGACCTTCGGCCCGGTGGTGGGCGTGATGAAGGTGAAGAGCCCCGAGGAGGCCATCCAGATGGCCAATGACTCGCGCTACGGCCTCTCCGCCTCGGTCTTCGCCGGCGACACCAAGCGGGCCGAGCGGGTCGCCGAGCAGCTGGAGGTCGGCGCCTGCAACATCAATGACGCGCTCGTCAACTACTTCCACCTCGAGGTTCCGATGGGCGGCTGGAAGGACTCGGGGATCGGCTGGCGCCACGGCGCCGGACGGGATCCGCAAGTACTGCCGCACGGAGTCGATCGTGACCCCGCGCCTGCCCACGGCGAAGTCCGAGCCGCTCTGGTACCCGTACACGCCGAAGCGCCGCAAGCTGATGAACCGCCTTTACCGCCTGCTGAATGCGCGCGGCCTGGCCGCCCGGCTCGGCATCGGCAAGCGCGGCTAGAACCGCTCTTCTGATCCAACCCCCGGGGGGCCGCGTATCACCTTCCATGTCATGGAAGACATGCTTCCTCTCTCGCGGCCGCGGCGGCACTCGCCGTCGCAGGCTGCGGGGGTGACGACGAGGGCACAAGCGAATCGGCAGGCTCCGAAGAGACGGTCGCGGTCAGCGAGGACGGCGAGGTCCTCATTGCCGACTTCCGCTACGACCCCGAGGACATCACGGTCGAGGTCGACCAGCCGGTCACGTTCCTGAACAACGACGATGCGCCGCACACCGCGACTGCGGACGGCGAAGGCTCATTCGACACGGGCCGCCTGGAGAAGAAGGACGAGGGTGAGCTGACCTTCGACGAGGCCGGCACGTACGCCTACTTCTGCGAGTTCCACCCGTTCATGAAGGGCTCGATCGACGTCGTCGAGGGGTAGACGACCTCACATCGCCGGGGTGCTCGCCGTTTAAATGGCGAGATGCTCCACACGACGATCCAGAGCCCGATCGGCGAGCTGCTCCTCACTGGGGACGGTGAGGCGATCAGCGGGCTGTACATCCAGGATGGCCTGGCGGCAATGGAGCCCGATCCGGGCTGGCGCCGCGACGACGAGGCGTTCGCGGATGCGAGGGAGCAGCTCGGCGAGTACTTCGCCGGCGAGCGCACCGACTTCGACCTGCCGCTGGCGCCGGAGGGCACCGAGTTCCAGCGGCAAGTGTGGGATGAGCTCCGCGCGATCCCCTACGGCGAGACGCGCAGCTACGCGGAGCTGGCCCGCGCCGTCGGGAGGCCCGGCGCCGCCCGCGCGGTCGGAGCGGCGAACGGACGCAACCCGATCACGGTGATCGTCCCCTGCCACCGCGTGATCGGCTCCGACGGCGACCTCGCCGGATTCTCCGGCGGCGTCGAGCGCAAGCGGATGCTGCTGGACCTGGAGGCATCCGGCGAGCCGGTCGAGACGTACACGCTCGCCGGCTTGGTCTAGGAGGCGGCCTCGGCCTCCTGCTGGCGCAGCTCGATGCGGCGGATCTTGCCCGTCAGCGTCTTCGGCAGCTCGTCGGTGAACTCGATCTTCCGGGGATAGGCGTAGGCGGACAGGCGCTTGCGGACGAACCCTTTGATGTCCTCGGCGAGCTCGTCGGATGCCTCCTCCCCGTCGGCGAGGACGATGAACGCCTTCACGACGTTGCCCTTCACCTCATCGGGAGAGGCGACGGCCGCAGCCTCCTGGACGGCGGGGTGTTCGATGCAGGCCGACTCGACCTCGAACGGGCCGATGCGATACCCGGCGGCGATGATCACGTCGTCGGCGCGCCCCTCGTACCAGTAGTAGCCGTCCTCGTCCTCGGACGCCGCGTCCTTGGAGTGGAACCACTCACCGCCGAAAGTCTCCTTCGCAGCCTCCTCGTTGCGCCAGTAGCCGAGGGGATAGTGCGGATTCGAGCGGGCCCGGAGGCAGATCTCGCCCCGCTCCCCGCGTGCGACCGGCTGTTCGTCCTCGTCCAGGATCGCCACGTCCCAGCCGGGCATGGGCTTGCCCATCGAGCCCTCGCGGACGTCCATGAACGGGAAGTTCGCGCACAACGGATACGACTCGGTCAGGCCGTAGTAGTCGAGGACCGTCAGGCCGTACTGGTCGCGAAACCAGCGGATCGCCTCGGGGTTCAGGGGCTCGCCCGCCGAGCAGACACGGCGGAAGTTCTGCGGGTATCGCTCCCCCGCGTCGCTCACCGCCATCATCGCCCGCATCGCGGTGGGCGTGGTGAAGACGTTCGTCACCTCGTGGCGGCTCAGGAAGTCGAGCTGCTTGCCCGGATCGAAGCCGCCCTCGCGCTGATAGACGCACTGGACGGCGCCGAGGCGCCACGGGCCCAGGAGCGGCGCGATCCCTGCCGCCCATGCCCACTCGCCCATGCCGTGGAAGCGCTCGCCGTCTTCGACCTCGTGGCAATAGATGAACTCCTCGTGCGCCAGGAGGTAGCGGTGGGCGTGCACGATCCCCTTCGCCATCCCGGTGGTGCCGGACGTGTAGTAGAGCTGCGCCGGATCGTCGGCGGCGGTGTCCGCCGTCTCGAACTCGGTCGAGGGGCCGGCGAGCAACGAGTCGTCGAGGATCATGAGCTCGACCCCCGACTCGCGGAAGCGGTCGGCGTTGTCGGCGTCGGTGACGAGGACGGTCGGCTCGGAGTCGTCCAGCCGGTGCCGCAGCCCGTCGTCGCCGTAGAGGACGGACATGGAGAGGAGCACGGCACCGAGCTTCCACGTGCCGAAGAAGATGGCCGCCGCCTCGGGGGTGGGCGGCAGGACGACAGCGACACGGTCGCCCTTGCCGACGCCGGCAGCGGAGAGCACGTTCGCGGCCTGGTTCGCCATCGCCTGGAGCTCGCCCCACTCAACTTGGCGGGTCTCGCCGTCATGGCGCTCGTGCACCATCGCGAGCTTGTCGGCCGGGTGCTTGTCGCAGACGTCCGCGGCGATGTTGTACCGCTCGGGCACGTCCCAGCTGTGCTCGTCGCAGGCCTGCTCGTAGCTCTCCACAGTGAGGATGTTCCCACTGCGCCCGGGATCGAACCGCCGTCCGGGCTAGGCTCGGCGCGTGAGGACGGAACGCCTGACGGCCACAGCGATCGCGATGATGCTCGCCGCGGCGAGCCTCGCGGCGTGCGGCGGCGACGACGAGGACTCCGACCAGATCTTCGACCGCGAAGGGTTCGGATTCACCTTCGAATACCCCGATGGGTTCGAGGAGACAGAGGACGTCACCACCGACGCATCACTGGGCGGCGAGGCCGACGTTTCGGCTGGCGTGGCCCTCGAGGAGGAGGACGGGATCTTCGCCGAGCAGTACACGCTCAACCGGGCGGTGGACAAGTCCGGCCTGGGCAGCGCAAAGGCCGAGCTCGACCGACTCCTGCGCAGCGTCACCGACGGCGCGAGTGCGGAGCAGACCGAGGTGGCGGGCCTCCCGGCCCTGGTCTACGACGAGGTCGACGTTCAGACGATCGAGGGCGGCCAGAGCCGCCTGAACTTCATCTTCGACGGCGACCAGGAGTACCTCATCAACTGCCAGTCGACACGGGACGGCCGCGACCAGGTGGACGATGCCTGTGACCTGGCCCTGGAGACGTTCGCGCTGAGGTAGTCACCCCTCGCCTGCTCGGTGGATAGTTCCCGCATAGCGGGCAGAATCCACCGCGCGTTGGGTGGCGAGCGCTCTACGCCGGGGTGGCGTCGGTCGCCGGCTCGTCCGTCTCGGCCTCGATCGTGCCGTCGCCCTCCACGTCGGCGTCGGGCGGGAGCTCGCCTCCGCGGTCGGTGCCGGCGATGAGCTCGTCGCCCTTCTTCTCCGCCGGGATGAAGCCCGACTTCATGCCGAAGTAGACGGCCTGCGGGTGGTGGGCGATGATCGCGACGGTGGACTGCTCGGGCATGACGGCGTAGCCGTCCGACAGGGTCATCCCGATCTCCTCGAGGCCCAGGAGGCGCCAGACCTTCTCGTGCTCGGACTGCTCGGGGCAGGCCGGGTAGCCCCATGAGTAGCGGCGGCCCTGGTCGAGCTCGACTCCGAGATCCTCGCGCGCCTGGGAGTGGAGCCACTCGGCCAGGCCCTCGGCCGCCTGGACCCCGACCCCGTGGACGAAGAGCTGCTCGGCGAACTCGCCGTCGCGCTCGAGACGTGAGATCCGCTCGGTGACCTCATCCCCGACGGTGACCCCCTGGAGCGCGACGACGTCGCGCTGGCCCGAGTCGATCGGCCGGTAGAAGTCGGCGAGGCAGATGCGGTCGTGCTTCGGCTGGCGCGGGAAGACCAGGCGCTCGATCTCCTTGTCGTGGTCTTCGGGATCGAAGATGACCAGCTCGTTCCCATCCGAGTTGCAGGGGAAGTAGCCGATCCTCGCCTTCGGGTGCAGGTAGTCCTGTTCGCTCCACATGCGCTCGAGCTTCGGCGCGAAGCCCTCGTCGCCATCGTGGCCCTCGACGATCTGCCTCCAGTCCTCGCCCTTCTTGCCCCGTCCGCCCCAGTGGAGCTTGAACAGGACGTGCCGGTCGAGATACGGGTAGACCTCGTCGAGGTCGATCTCGGCGTCGCGCACCCCCCAGTAGGGCGGCTCGGGGATCGCGTTGTCGGTGGCGGCGGCCGAGCGAGCCGAGTCGTCGGTGACCGGCGGAGAGTCGTCGACGACCTCGGGCTTCTCCCGCAGGGTCTTGGCCTCGTCGCGGATCTTCGCGACCAGCGCCTCGCGCGCGTCGTCGTCCACGAGCGCGTCGACCGTGTCGAGCCCGGCGAAGGCGTCCTTGCAGTAGAAGACGCCGGGGGCGTAGACGTCGTCGGACTCCTTGCCGTCCGGGTAGAGCACCCGGCGGCCGAAGTCGCGGTTGATCGCGGCGCCGCCGATCAGCACCGGGTACTCAAGCCCGCGTGAGTGCAGCTCCTGGATGCAGGCGGGCATCTGCTTCGAGGTGGAGACGAGCAGCGCTGAGAGCCCGATCGCGTCGGCGTCGTGCTCGACGGCGGCGTCGATGATGGTGTCGATCGGGACCTGCTTTCCAAGGTCGACGACCGTGTAGCCGTTGTTGGTGAGGATCGTGTTCACCAGCGACTTGCCGATGTCGTGGACGTCACCGAACACGGTCGCGATCACGACCTTGCCCTTGGTGTGGCCCTCGATCCGGTCGAGGTAGTTCTCGAGCTGGGCGACCGCGCGCTTCATCACCTCGGCCGACTGGAGGACGAAGGGCAGGATCAGCTCGCCGGAGCCGAACTTGTCGCCGACCTCCTTCATCGCCGGCAGCAGCACCTGGTTGAGGGTGGGAACCGCGCCGATCTTCTCGACCGACCGGTCGATCCACTCCTCCACCCCGTCCTTCTTGCGGCGCAGGATGTGCCAGTGCAGGGCCTCCTCGGGCTCCATGTCGGCGGTCGGGTCCTCCGCCTCCGCCTCGTCCTCTTCACCCTTGGACTCGAAGTGGGCGATGAAGCGCTCCAGCGCGTCGTCGCGGCGGTTGAAGACCAGGTCGTCGGCCAGCTCGCGCTCGTTCTCCGAGATCTCCCCGTAGGGCGTGATGTGGTTGGGGTTGACCATCGCGAGGTCGAGCCCGGCCTCCACGCAGTGGTGCAGGAACACCGAGTTGAGGACCGCCCGCGCCGGCTGGCCGACCCCGAACGAGACATTGGAGACGCCCAGCGATGTCTGCACCCCGGGCAGGCCCTCCTTGATCGCCTTGATTCCCTCAATGGTCGCGACGGCGGAGGGCTTCCACTCGTCGTCGCCGGTGGTGAGCGTGAAGGTCAGCGCGTCGAAGATCAGCGAGTCGCGGGGCAGGCCGTGCTCGTCGCAGGCGATCTCGGTGATGCGCTTCGCGATCTCAAGCTTGCGCTCGGCCGTCTTCGCCATCCCCACCTCGTCGATCGTCAGCGCGATCAGCGCGGCGCCGTGGGCCCGTGCGAGCGGGATGACGCGGTCGGCCTTGTCGCGGCCGGCCTCGAGGTTGATGGAGTTGACGATTGCGCGGCCGGGGATCACCTCGAGGGCAGCCTCGATCACCTCGGGCTCGGTCGAGTCGATCTGGATCGGCGCCGGCTGCGTGAGCGAGATGCGCTGCACCACCTCGCGCATCTGGACGTCCTCGTCCTGGCGCTCGGTGAGCGCGACGCAGACGTCGAGCACGTGGGCGCCACCGGTCACCTGATCCTCGGCGACCTGCACCAGGCCGTCGTAGTCGTCGGCCAGCAGCAGCTCCTTGGCCTTGCGCGAGCCCTGCGAGTTCACCCGCTCGCCGACGAGCGTGGGCCGGGGCTCCTGCACGAGATCGGTGGCCGTCATCATCGAGCTGACCAGCGGCGGCGCGCCCTGGGGGCGCTCGCCCGGTACGCGGCCCGCGACCCGCTCGGCGATCGCACGGATGTGGTCGGGGGTGGTGCCACAGCAGCCGCCGACGATGCCGACGTTGTGGCGCTCGACGAACTCGCCGAGCACGGTCGAGAGCTGCTCCGGCGTCTCGGGGAAGATCGTCTCGCCGTCGGGGCCCTGCAGCGGCAGCCCCGCGTTGGGGATGCAGTGGACCGGCAGCGGGGAATGCTCGCCCAGGAACCGGATCGCGTCGCGCATGTCCTCGGGACCCGTGGAGCAGTTCAGCCCGATCACGTCGACCTCCAGCGCCGCCAGCGTTGTGAGCACCGCGGCGATGTCCGTGCCGAGCAACATCTTGCCGCCCTGCGGCAGGAGCGACACGGACGTCTGGATCGGCAGCGTCCGGCCGGTCGCCGCGAACGCCTCCCGGGCGCCGAAGACCGCTGCCTTCACCTCGAGAATGTCCTGCGCCGTCTCAATGATGATCAGGTCGGCGCCGCCCTCGACCAGGCCGCGGGCCTGCTCGGCGAACACCTCCACGAGCTTGGCGAAGCTGATGTCCCCCAGCGTCGGGTCGTCACTGGCAGGCAGGAAGCCCGTCGGCCCGATCGAGCCGGCCACGAACCGCTCCTCGCCCACGGCCTTGCGGGCGATCTCAGCCGCCTTGGTGTTGATCTCGAGCGTGTGCTCGCCGAGCCCCCATTCGTCGAGCTTCAGGCGCGAGCCCTGGAAGGTGTCGGTCTCGACCACCTCGGCGCCGGCGTCGGCCATCGAGGAGTGGACGCCCTCGATCACGTCGGGGCGATTGAGCACCAGCGCCTCGTGGCACTTGCCCTCCAGTCCGCCGTAGTCGGCCTGCGTGAGGTCGAACTGCTCCAGTGTCGCGCCCATGCCGCCGTCGAAGACGACGACGCGCTCACGCACGGCAGCAAGATAGTCGCGCTCACTCATCGCGCTGGAAATGGTAGGGAGAGGGGCGCGGTCGCCGTGCAGGTTCGCGGCCTACAGAGCCGCGCTGCAAGGCGCCCGCCCGGGCATGTCCGAGGACATCACGGCCTCGTGGAGAGCGGAGAACAGGGCGGGTGGGGCTTGCGTCTTCACTGTGAGGAAGAATAGCGGCGGGGTTTCTGAGGGTTTTCGATGTCCACGATCCGCGAGCAGCGCATCGAACTGGCCGGCTTCTCCACGCGGGCGCTCGAGCTCGAGCCCACCGGGCACGCCCGCGGACCGGCGATGGTGCTGCTCCACGGCTTCTCGGACTCGGCGGATTGCTGGCGCCCGACCCTGAACGAGCTCGCGAAGCTGGGCCGCAGGGCGACGGCCCTCGATCTGCCCGGCTTCGGCCAAGCGGCTCGCCTGGACCGCAACGCCGAGATCCTGCCGCAGCTGGACACGTTCGTGGCCGCCGCGGTGCACAGGGAGGCCGAACGGTCGCCGACCGGCGACGTCGTGCTGGCCGGGAACTCAATGGGCGGCGCCACCTCCCTTCGCGCCGCCCAGAATGCGGACCTCCCCCTCGCCGGAGTCATGCCGGTCGCCCCCGCCGGGCTCGACCACGCGCGATGGCTCGCGGTGATCGAGGGCGAGGCCCCGCTGCGATGGCTCATGCGCTCGCCGGTCCCCATGCCTGAGGTCGTCGTCCGCGAGGTGGTGGGGCGTATGTACCGGTCCATGGCCTTCGCGCGTCCCGGCCAGGTGGACGCCGCCTCGGTCTCCTCCTTCACGCGGCACGTGGGCACCAAGCGCGACGTCGTTCGGATCCTTGGGACGGGCCACAGGCTGGTCGCCGAGCTGACCGATCCGTTCGAGCTCGGGCGAATCACCTGCCCCGTGCTGGTCGTGTGGGGCGAGCGGGACAGGATGGTCTTCGCGAAGGGAGCGGACCGGGTCCTCGAGGAGGTCGAGGGCTCATCCGTGGTCCTCATCCCCGACTGCGGACATTGCCCGCAGGTCGAGCGCCCGAAGCACATGGCCGAGCTCCTGGTGGAGTTCCCGGCTGCGGTCGCCGCGGCGCCGGCATAGCGGCGGATCCCACCCCCCGATCCCTACGCTTCCGGGCCCGATGGCCTCCCTGCCCGTGCACATCCCCAAGCCGCTCTCCCCTGGGCGCTTTCCCGCCGCGGCCGAAAACGCCTACCGCAAGTATCTGCGCGGCGGCATCGCGGACCTGACCCCGTGGCCGTCCGAGGTCATCCACGAGGGACCGCAGTGCACCGTGCGCAGGTACGAGATGCCCGCGGGCCTCGAGCCCTCCCAGCAGACGCCGGTGCTCCTCGTCCCTCCCCTCGCGGCACCGGCGCAGTGCTTCGATCTGCGGCGTGGCTGCAGCATGGCCGAATTCCTCACGTCCCTCGGTTACCGCACGTATCTCGTCGACTACGGCCGGATCGGGTTCGAAGACCGCGACCTGGGCCTCGAACACTGGGTTAACTCGGTGATCCCGACGGCGGCGGGCGTCGTTCTGAACGACTCAGGCGCCGATCGCACCCAGATGGTCGGCTGGTGCCTGGGAGGCATCATGGGCCTGCTGGCCGTCGCCGACGGACGCTCGGAGGTCGCCTCCATCACGCTCATCGCCAGCCCGTTCGACTTCGCGCAGGTCCGGCTGATGGCCCCGGTGCGGCGGCTGGCCGAGCTCACCGGTGGCGCGCTTGGCACTGCGCTCTACCGCGCTCTCGGCGGTGCACCGTCCACGCTCGTGGGCGCCGGCTTCCGGCTGACCTCCATCGACCGCTACCTCACTCGGCCGCTGGTGCTGGCATCACGGATGGACGACACCGAGTTCCTGGCCCAGGACGAGGCGATCGAGAGCTTCATGGGCTCGATGATCGCCTACCCCGGCCGGACCTTCGGCCAGCTCTACCACCGCTTCTTCCGCGTGAACGACCTCTCGGAAGGCCGCCTGGAGCTGGCGGACCGCACGATCGACCTGGGGAACGTCCGAGCGCCGGTGATGGCGGTCGCCGGGAACACCGACGTGCTCGCCCCGCGCGCGGCCGTGCACCACGTAGGGAACCTCGTCCGCAACGCGACCGACGTGCGCCTGGAGACCGCCCCCGGCGGGCACCTGGGAGTCCTGACGGGCCGCTCGGCCGAGCACACCACCTGGCGCGTCCTGGACGAGTTCCTACTGGAGAACGACTGAGCTAGGAGAGGGTTCTCTCGCCCGCGCCCTCGGAGCGCGGCGCGAGGCGGACCGGGGCCGCCGAGAGCGCCCGCATCCGCATGTCCGACCAGGTCACGCCCTCGCGCACCAGGGCGGGGAGACCAAGCACGACAGCGGTCGCGATCTCGACCGCCTGCAGGACGATCCCGTAGGCGAGCGCATCGGAAGCGCTGACGCCGAACCCGGTCGTGAGCACGCTGATGGTGGCGAGCTGGAAGACACCGATGTTCGACGGTGTGGCCGGCACGACGGCGGTCACGTTGACCGCGAACAGGACCGCGGCGGCAGCGCCGAGCTGCGCCTCGGGGCGCAGTCCGAGAGCGTTGAACAGCACGAAGCAGGCGGAGAGCTGGAGCGCCCACGCGACCAGCTGACCGCCGATGGCCAGGGGCGCCCTGCGAGGGTCGCGGAAGATGTGAAGCCCGGACCGGACCTGCACCAGGGCCGAGCGAACGGCACCGACGATGCGCGCCACGCGACCGGAGCCGTTGCGGCGAACGATCGCGGGCGCCAGGATCACCGCGACGAGCAGGATCAGCGGGGCCAGGCTGAACAGGAAGAGGCGCTCGGAGCTGGCCGCGAACAGGTCGGTCTCCCAGACGATGATCGCGCCCAGCAGCACCAGGGCGCCGATGTTCATGACCGTCTGCGAGACCAGCGTTCCGAGGAGCACCGGGAAGGTCTCCCGCATCCGCCCGATGCGGCGGGCGAGGACCATCGCGCGAGCGGGCTCGCCCACGCGGGCCGGAAGCGTCGCCGACATCAGCACCCCGATCATCGTCGCCGAGGTCGCATCGCGCCGCCTCACGGGACGCGATGGCAGCGCCGAGCGGACCGAGGCGTACCAGGAGCCGGCACGCATGAAGAGCGAGGCGCTCATGAGCGCCAGGGCGACGAGGACCCATGTGGAGTCCGAGCGGACGATGTTGCGAACCACGTCGTGCAGGCCGATCCGGCTTGCCGCGATGGCCGTGAGCGCGATCCCCAGCAGGCCGGCGACGCCCAGCGCGATGCGGCGCTTGGTCCGGTGGCGGCCGATCGCCTTCGCGGGCTCGGGATCCAACCGGGGAAGCCGCTCGGCCGGACGGGGCTTGCCGCCGTCGATGGGGGTCAGGCCGAGGCGGCGGCCCGCCGCCTCGCCGCGAGTGGTAGCCGGCTCGGGTGCCAAGACGGCCTCTTCGTAGACGCTCTCGACCTGCTCGGCCACCCGCGGCCATGCGTACCGCGCAGCACTCTCCCGCGCGGCGGCGGCCATGGCCTCGCGCCGCTCCGGCTCGTGGTAGAGGGTCTGAAGCTCCTCGGCGAGGCGCTGCGCGTCGGCGGGCGGCACGAGGATCCCGTCCACTCCGTCGGTCACCACGTCCGCGTAGCCGGCGATATTGGAGGCCAGGACGGGCGTGCCCGCCGCGAAGGCCTCCGTCAGGACCATGCCGAAGCTCTCGCCCGCGAGCGACGGCGCGCACAGCACGTCGGCGGCGGCGAGCTCCTGCGCCAGCTGCTCGTGCCCGACCCGGCCCTTGGACGTCGATATGCGGGGCCGCCTCCTCGTAGGCCGCGTACCGCGCGACCTCGTCGGGCTCGGCGCCGATCACCGTGAGGCGGGATGGGACGTGCTCCGTCAGCGCCTCGAACGCCGAGAGCAACACGGGCAAGCCCTTGCGCTCCTCGGCGCGGCCCACGAACAGCACCCGGAGCTCGTCGCCCGGCTCGCGCAGCGTGGACGGCGCCGGACCGAGGTCGACTCCGTTGGGGACGATGCGATAGCTCCCGCCATACCAGCGGCGGCCGGTCCACTCCGCCGCCTTCGAAACCGCGATGCGGGCGGTCAGCTGATTGAACTTGCGGCGGGCGCCGAAGAGGTTCGCGAGCGTGTTCGGCACGGGGCGGGTCGAGTACGAGTGGAAGGTGCCGACGACCGGCGCGTCCGGAAACGAGCACGTGTCCCAGCTGATGATCGGTGCCTCGGGGGAGTGCACGTGGACCACGTCGGGCTGGAACTCGCGCAGCGCCCGCCGCGTCTGGGTGATCCCGGCCGGGAAAGCCGAGAGGTTTCCGACCGACCCGTTCACGTTGAAGCCGACCGTGCGCCCGACGGGCACCAGGTAGTCAGGCATCTCGAGGTTCTCCGGCTGGGCCTGGTGGAGGATCTTGCTCGTCCGGTCCGGAGGGTCCCAGGGGGCCGTCACGCGGACCTCGTGTCCGCGCTCGATGAGCTGACCGGCAAGCGACTCCACGTGCCGGTTGACGCCTCCCGGATAAGTCCAGGAGTAGGGGCTTACGATCGCAATGCGCATGCGGGGATGCGACGTTAGCGGAGCGACTCCGCGGATTCGCCGAACAGGCCTTCCAATACCCGCACCCAGCGCCGCTCGAACTCCGGGCAGCGAGACCCGCTCACGAGCGCAGGCTCCATGCATAGGCCGCCATCGACAGGCAGAAGACGGTCCCCAGGATGAGCAGGACGACCCCGGAGTCGTTCGAGACCGTGCCGATCGCGGCGGCGGCGGCTGCGCCCACGAATCCGGCGAACGCGGCGCGCTCGGTGAACCAGCCGCGGATCGTCCTGCGTTTCCAGACGCCGATGCCGATCACCAGCACCGCGCCGGCGAGGAACGGAAGGTTGGAGCCCTTCGTGAAGCTGTCGGCCGCCAGGCGCACGCGGCGCTCGAGCACGTCGCCCGCCTCCTCCAGCCCGCCCGCGTCGAGCAGGGAGCGGGTGAGATGTGCCTCGCCGCCCAGGAACACGTCGGCGGCCATCAGCGCCGCGAGCGCGGCGATCGGGACCAGCATCGCGATCACGAAGCCGCGGCGGGTGCCGAGACACACGGCGGCACCCACCGCAGCCCCCGCCGGAAGGATTATCGCCGCCCCGACGTCGGCCCCGAAGCGCCCGAGCGCGAACGCCGCGGCGCCCACCAGGCCGGCCAGCAGGAAGACCACGGCCGCAGCCGGGCCGCCGTCACGGGTGCCCCGGAACGATGCCAGCGCAGCGCCGACGCCGATCGGCAGGAGGGCGCCCACCGTCGCCTCGATCTCGTTTCCGATGCCATAGAAGCGCGAGCCAGACACGGGGTTAGGTCCCGGGATCGAGAGCGGGACCAGGGCGCTGCCCGCAACGACGTCCACCGCGTACGCGGCGACGGTGGCGAGGCACGCCACCCCCAGCGCCCGCCAGCCCCCGACGAGCAGCCAGGTCGCCACCGCGAGGAGAGGCGAGACGAGGGCCGCGGCCAGGCGCTCGGCGAGGAGCGACGGGTCGAAGAGCGGGGTCAGCAGCAGCACCAGCGGCAGGTAGGCCAGCGAGAGCGCGAACAGGGGCAGCGCCAACCTCGCCGCGGCCCGTCGCCGGATGGCGATCGCCAGTCCGGCGATCACGAGCCACACGAGGAGCGTCTCGCCGATCACCGGACCGCGCCGCCCACCGGTGATCTCGAGGCGTTGCTCGAGATCGATGACGGCGCCGACGTCGCGCTCGCCGGTCGAGCGGATCGGCTGGCCGTTCATCTCCGGGGGGACGGGGACGCCCAGGCGGTCGAGGACCGTGGGGGCCACATCCGTGGAGGTGATCAGGCCGTCCGTCCGGGTGCTGTCGGATGTGAGCAGGCCGTCGAAACCCTCCCCTGCGATCCCGATCGACAGCGTCCGGAACAGGGGCGGGGGACGCTCGATCGCGATCAGCAGGTCCTCGCCCTCCAGCCCGGACGCCAGCCTCGAGAGCTCGTCGATCGTCACCTCCTCGACGCTCAGGGCCGGGCAATCGGCACTGCAGCCGCCGCCCGGCGCCGGCTCGATCCGCCCGTCCCGGTCGGCGGCGGCCAGCCGGCCGAGGCCCACGGCGCGCTCGGCGGCCGAGCTCAGCCCGGCTTCGGCGAGCGCAGTCGTGAGCAGCCCGGGCACCAGTTCGGCCGGTGCGTCGGCGGCCCGCTGGGACGATCACGTCCCAGTCGGCGGGCTCCACCCCCGTCCGGTCGAAGCCGATGAACGGGAGCTCCTCGTCATAGAGGGATTCCGAGACGCGGTTGCCCTGGGTGATGTCCAGGTAGGTCTGGGCGGCGGGCACGCCACCGATGCCGGCGCTCATGAGGCCGGGCGCCAGTTCCGGTACCGACCCGAGGCTCGCCAGGCCCGTGCCCTTCGGCAGCAATGCGATCGTCACCCGGGTGTCGGCGGGCTCGTCCTGGGCGGCCGCCGTCGCGGGCAGGGCGAGTGCGAGCGCAACGGCCAGCGATGCGAGAATGGGCGGTATGAGTGATCGCACGTACGCGAAGTTCACGTTCTTCAAGCTCGATCCCGAGTGGCAGCGCCGCAGCGCCGAGGAGCGGGCGGAGGATAAACGCGAGTTCCTCGCCGCCTGCGAGGATTTCGCCCAGGATCGCTCGCTGCGGGCCTACTCGACCGTCGGGACCCGCGGCGACACCGATCTGCTGGTCCTCTCCCAGAGCCCGATCCTCGAGGACCTCCACACGTTCCACGTCGTCCTCGCGCAGAGCGGGCTCGCTCGCTGGGCGACGATCCCGCACTCATACCTGGCGCTCACCAAGCGCTCCCCCTACTCCGACGCCGAGGCGCGCGTCGAGATCTGCACCTCCGACCGCAGGTACCTGATCGTCTACCCGATGGACAAGAAGCGCGAGTGGTACACGCTGCCGAAGGAGGAGCGCGGGAGGATCATGGCCGACCACATCCGCGTGGGCCGGACGTATCCCGAGATCACGATCAATACCGCGTACTCGTTCGGCATCGACGACCAGGAGTTCGTGGTCTCCTTCGAGGCCGACGACCCCGGGATGTTCCTCGACCTGGTCCAGGAGCTCCGCGGGACCGAGTCCAGCGCCTACACCCTGCGCGACACGCCGATCTTCACCTGCGTCTCGATGTCGGTGGGCCGGGCGCTCGACGCGCTCGACGGCGTCGCGCAGACCGCGGCAGCGACGGCCTAGCCGGGGCGATTCCGTACCCTGTCCCGCTCGCATGAGCGACCTCGGGACCCCTGACAACCCCCTCCGCGCCGCGATCGTCGGCTCCGGACCCGCGGGCTTCTACGCCGCCGAGGGCCTGTTCGCGAAGGACGACGTGACGGTGGAGGTCGACATGTTCGACCGCCTGCCCACCCCGTTCGGCCTGGTGCGTGCCGGCGTCGCCCCCGATCACCCCAAGATCAAGAACGTCATCAAGCGCTACGAGAAGACGGCGGCCAACGAGGGTTTCCGGTTCTTTGGCAACGTCGAGGTCGGCCGCGAGATCTCCGTCTCCGAGCTCGCCGAGCGCTACCACGTGGTGGTCTACGCCTACGGCAGCTCCACCGACCGCAAGCTCGGGATCCCGGGCGAGGACCTGCCCGGCAGCCATGCGGCCACCGAGTTCGTCGCCTGGTACAACGCCCACCCCGACTTCGCCGACCACGAGTTCGACCTCTCCTGCGAGCGCGTCGTCGTGATCGGAAACGGCAACGTCGCCGCCGACGTGGCCAGGATGCTCGCCCTCACCAGGGCCGAGCTCGAGGAGACCGACACGGCCGACCACGCGATCGAGGCGATGGCCGAGAGCGGCGTGCGCGAGATCGTCGTGCTGGGCCGGCGCGGGCCGGCGCAGGCGGCGTTCACCAACCCCGAGGTGCGCGAGCTCGGCGAGATGGTCGACGCCGACGTGTTCATCGACCCCGCGGACATGGAGCTCGACTCCTCCAGCCAGGCATGGCTCGACTCCGACGAGGCCGACATGACCTCGCGCAAGAACGTCGACATCTTCACCGACTTCTCCCAGCGAGAGGCGGAGGGAAAGCCCCGCCGGATCGTGCTGCGCTTCCTCAGCTCGCCCGTCGAGATCAAGGGCGACGGCAAGGTCGAGAGCATCGTGATCGGCCGCAACGAGCTGGCCGCCGGCGACGGCGGGCGCATCAGCGCCAAGGACACGGGCGAGCGCGAGGAACTCGAGTGCGGGCTCGTCTTCCGCTCCATCGGCTACAAGGGGATCGGCCTGGAGGGAATCCCGTTCGACTCGGACCGCGGGACCATCCGCAACGATCGTGGGCGGATCCTCGACGACGACGGCAGTCAGGTTGAGGGCCAGTACGCCGTCGGCTGGATCAAGCGCGGACCCAGCGGCGTGATCGGCACGAACAAGAAGGACGCGCAGGAGACCATCGACCTGCTGTTCGAGGATCTCGAGGCAGGCCACGTTCCCGAGCCCGCCGGGGTCTCGGAGGAGACGTCCATCGAGGAGCTGCTGGCCGAGCGCAGCCCCGACACCATCGTGAGCTTCGCGGGATGGGAGGCCATCGATGCCGCCGAGAAGGGCAAGGGCGAGCCGCTGGGACGCCCCCGTGTGAAGTTCTGCCGGATCGACGAGATGGTCGAGGCCTCGCGCAGCGGCCAGACCGTCAGCGCCGAGTAGTTCGCGGACTCGCGACGCTGATACCTTCGCCTCGAACCGCTACCGCAGGGAGTTCGACATGACCGCTCGCATCACCCGGCTCGCCGCATGCGGCGCCATCGCCGCCGGCACGCTCCTCATCCTCGCCGTCCCGGCCGCTCAGACCGGCGGCTCTCCGAAGTGCTTCGGGAAGCCGGCCACGATCGTCAAGGGCAATGGCGACGACAACATCAAGGGCACCAACGGCAACGACGTGATCATCGCCGGCGACGGCGAGAACGACGTGAACGGCCGCGACGGCAACGACAGGATCTGCGGTGGCGGGGACGGCGACGACATCTTCGGCGGCACGGGCAACGACAAGATGGCCAGCGGCAGCGGCATCGACTTCATCGGCGGCCGCCAGGGCAACGACCTGCACATCGGCGGGGGCGGCGACGATCAGATCGACGCCGTCCAGGACTCGCTCGACACCGACAAGGACCGTGCGATCGGCAAGAAGGGCTCGGACTTCATCAGCGTCGACGACGGCGAGGGCAACGACGTGGCCATCGGTGGGGGCGGCGGTAACGACGAGTGCCCGGCCGACGCCGGCGATGACGTCGACTGCGAGATCTAGGTCCGCTGGCGGACCTGGCTGAGATCCAGCGGCTGATCGCCGCGGCCCTGCCGGGCGCCGAGGTCGAGGTGCTCGACGAGGGCGGTGGCAATCACCTGCGGGCCGTCGTGAGCGCCCCCCAGTTCGAGGGCGCCTCGCGGATCGAGCAGCACCGCATGGTCAAGCGCCCCGTGCAGCACCTCATGGACGACGGGTCGATCCACGCGCTGTCGGTCTCGGCGAGCACGCCTGAGGCGTGATCCCGACTCGCTAAGGTGAACTCATGAGCGATCCGGAGATGAAGGCCAAGGTCGAGGAGATCATCCGCGACAACGAGGTGCTCCTGTTCATGAAGGGCGTGCCCGAGTGCGCCGCAATGCGGCTTCTCGATGCGCGTCGTCGGAATGCTCGAGCAGCTGGGCGCGGAGTACGGGGCGGTCGACGTCCTGCCGGCGCTCGAGCCGCTGCGCGAGGCCACCGGCGAGATCTCGGACTGGCGCACCTTCCCCCAGCTCTACGTCAAGGGCGAGCTGGTCGGCGGCTGCGACATCATCGAGGAGATGTTCGACTCAGGCGAGTTGGCACAGCTCCTCGGAGTCGAACAGCCCGAGGCCGCCTCGGCACCCGAGCCCGAGAAGCTCGTTCCCGGCGGCCCCCAGACCAGCCCGCCGATGCAGCTCGGCTAGCCGAGCAGGCGCATGGACATCGTCGTCGCTGGTGTCGCCGTGGTGGCGTTCGCCGCGACCGTCTACGTGCTCGCAGGGATCGGCGGCCGCACGCATCCCCAGCAGCCGCGCACCATCCTCCTGCCCGATGACGGGGGGCGAGAGGGCAACGGGACGCCCCCCGCCGAGGGCCACGAGTGGCTGACCGTCCAGCAGGTCGCGACCCTGCTCGAGCTCCCGCCCAGCGAGGTCGTCGAGCTGGTCGACCGCGACGCCATCCCCTTCTACCTCGTGCGCGGGGGACGGCTGTCCGAACCGGAGTACCTGCGGTTCCGCCGCGACGAGATCGACGCCTGGACGATCGGATAAAGCGCCGAGGTAGTCGCTTTGCATGGAAAGCAGCTATCGGCCTCGGAGCGCCCAAACGCGGTGAACGTCCTGAAGAGCCCCTCTATAGGACGGACTCCGGGACGTTCGGCTGGTTAGGCGCTTCGGACGAGAAGCGGCTAGTCCATGCGCGTGCCACCTACCTGCGATGACACGTCGAGAATGACGAAAGCGGCGGCGATCACAACGGCGATCGCGAGGAGCGTGATGCCAGCCAAGACCGCGGTCCGCAGAGCCACTCACTCGAGGACTGCTCGGGGACTACAGATCCCAGTTCAGGATCTTGCTCTGAACCTTCCCGGTGATGCCCTTCAGGAGCTTCTTGGAGAGCTTGGCGTCGTTGAACTTCTTGACGTCGTCGAGTGCCGCCCCGGTATCGCTCTCGTGCATCTCCGCAAAGGCCAGTAGGTAGCGGGTCGAGTGGGCGGGGATCTTGAGCGAGTAGCTCGCCGCCACGCCGTCCTTGTATTGCTGGGGGGAGTCATCGCACCCCTTCCCGGGCGTTGCCACGATGTCATCGAAGCCGTTCGCCTGCTTGCCATAGAGGACGTGGGTGACGGGCCCGTCCTCGAGATCCGTGTCCTCGGTCACGATCCATCGGTCGACGTTCTTGAACTTCTCGTCGCCGCTGCTTGTACCGGCGATCGCCGTTCCCGTGTCGTCGGAACCGAGGTTCGACCCGATGATGGCCTCGGGTGAGATCTGGTGGTCCTTCGAATTCTTGAGGCCGTAGAGCACCTGGAGGGTCGGTGAGTCCTGCAGCGCCGTCGCCTTCACCGTGACGTCGACGCTCCCCAGCGGGTCCGGGCCCACCTTGAGCGTCTGGCCCTTCAGCGAACCCTGGTCGTTGCCGTCCTCGAACGTCTTGTTACCGATGACGAGCATCATGCCGCCGTCGAATGCATCGCCGCTGCCGTTTGCGGTCCCGTCGTCCACCGGTGCGAAGCCCGTGTTGTTCTCTTCCGCCGGCGTGCAGTAGGCGGTGTCGCTGTTCGTGGCGTCCCAGGTAGTCGCGTCCCCGCCGGTCAAATCGGTGTCGTCGATGGTGACGGGCGCCGCGAATGCAGTCGCCGCGAACACCGCCGATACCGTGAGCCCCAAACCTGTCAGTCGCCGTGTGAGTGACCTTCTCATCCCTGCCTCCTGGTTCACCTTTGCCTCGCGACAGATTATGCCCCGTCAGTGCTCGCGCTTGGCCTCACATCGCCATGCGTGCGAGCTCGCGCCATGGCTGGATGTCCCAGTGCCCCCTGGCCGCCCCTGATGGTGAGGGCAAGACGAAGACCCGGCTCGGGCCTAGGCGCTCGGGCTGCTCGCCGTAGTCGGCCTTCCGGCCCAGGGCTCCGCGCGCGGCGTTCTTGCTCGTCAGGGCGATCCAGTCGGGGCGATGCTCCTCGAGGTTCCGGACCAGCCGTCGGTACGTCGAAGGCGTCGGTGCCGACCTCCGCGTCCGAGCCCGACCGCGTCTTGCACAGGTCGGTCAGCCCGATGCCGTAGCTGAGAACCTCGCGGAACTCCAGCGCCTCGAGCCTGCGCGGTGTGAACCCGACCTCGGCCAGCGTCGGCCAGAAGGCGTTCCCCGGCCCGGCGTAGTACGCGCCCACCTTCGCGGCCACCGCCCCGAGCGCGGTCCCGCAGAAGACGACGCGCAGGCCGGGGCCGAGGACGTCCTCCAGGAGTGGCTCGGGCGCCGCTACTGCGCCCCGTAGTCCGGGATCTGCTGCACGGCCCAGACGTTGCCGTCGGGATCCTCGAAGCCCGTGAACTTGCCCCACGGGAAGTCCTGGACCTCGCCGGCTTCGCACCCACGGCCCTTGAGGTCCTCGTAGGCGGCGTCGGCGTCCTCGACGACCAATTGGAGGCCCTTGATGCTGCCGGGCTCGCCCGCGCCGATGCCGGTGCCGATCGAGATCGAGCAGGCCGAGCCGGGCGGTGTGAGCTGGACGAAGCGCATCTCGTCGCTGACCTGATGGTCGTGGTCGAGGTTGAAGCCCGCCTTCTCCGTGTAGAACGCGATCGAGGCGTCGACGTCGGACACGGGCACGTAGATGAGCTGCAGTTCGTAGTTCATGCGCGCAAGTTATTGACCGGCCATCTCCGCTGCCTCCTGCCACGCCGCCATCGCCTCGTCGAATGCCCGCTGCGCGGCCTCGTGCCGGCGCGTCGCCTTCGCGGAGCTCCGCGGGTCGCCCCAGTGCGAGGGGTCGCCCAGCTCCTCCTCGATCTCGCGCAGCCGCCGCTCGGCCTCCTCGGCCGCTCGCTCCAGCCGCGCCGCGTCGGCGATCCGGTTCTTGCTCGGGCCCTTACTCGCAGGAGGCTTGGCGGATCGGGTTCGGCCGCTTCGCGGCGGCGGCGCGCTCCTCCTCCGCAGCGCGGTACTCCGCCCAGCCGCCAGGGTGGCTTGTCAGGCTGGTCTTCGCGAAGACGACGGTGCGATTGCCCACGGCCTCGAGCAGCGCCCGGTCGTGGGAGATCAGCAGCAGGCTGCCCTGGAAGGCCTGCAGAGCGTCCTCGAGCGCCTCGCGGCTCTCGACGTCGAGGTGGTTCGTCGGTTCGTCGAGGATCAGGAGGTTGGCGTCGGAATTGACCAGGATCGCCAGCGCGAGGCGCTGAGCCTCGCCGCCGGAGATCGCGTCGACCGTCTTCTGCGCCTCATCGCCGGAGAACAGGAACCGCCCGAGCAGTCCCCGGGTCTTCGCCTCCGACAGGCCGGTCGACCGCTGGGCGTGGCCGAGCACGGTGAGCGACGAATCGGCCGGGATGTCCGAGTGCTGGGAGAGGTAGCCGATGGTGACCTTGTGGCCGATCTTGAGCTTGCCCTCGTCGAGCTCGCGGCGGCCCGCGAGCGACTCGACCAGCGTCGTCTTTCCGGATCCGTTGGCCCCCACGAGACAGAGGTGCTCGCCCCGTTCGAGCCACATCTCACCGTCCTCGAGCAGCGTGCGGTCGCCGAAGGCGAGACGGGCGCCCTCCATCTCGAGCACGACTCGGCCGGAACGCTCGGCCGCCCCGAAGGAGAAGGCCAGGGTCCGCTCGGATCCCGGCGCAGCGCCCTCGCCGGCCTTCAGCTTCTCGATCATCTTCACGCGCGACTGGGCCTGGCGCGCCTTCGTTGCCTTGTACCGGAAGCGCTCGACGAAGCGTTCCATCCGCGCGATGTCGCGCTGGCGCTTCTCGGCGTCCTTGCCGGCCGCGATCTCGCGCGCCGCCTTCTCCGCGCGCCACGCGTGCCACGGCCCGGCGAAGAACCGCGCCCTCCCGGCCTCCAGCTCGAGGACCGACGTCCCGACCGACTCCAGGAACCAGCGGTCGTGAGCAACGAGGACGACGGCGGCGTCGAGCCCGATCAGATAGTTCTCGAGCCACTCCATCGCGTCGATGTCGAGGTGGTTGGTGGGCTCGTCGAGCAGCAGCAGGTCGGGCTGCGCGGCCAGGGCCCGGGCAAGCGACGCCCGGGTCAGCTCGCCTCCGGAGAAACCGAGGAGCGGCCGGTCGAGCTCGGCCTCGGAGAAGCCCAGGCCGTGCGCTGCCGAGATGGCGACCTCGCGCCACCGATAGCCCCCGGCATGCTCGAGACGCCCCTGGGCCTTCGCGTAGGCCTCCAGCGTCGCCTCGGAGGAGTCGCCGTCGGCCATCAGTCCCTCCAGCCGGGACAGCTCCGCCTCGATCTCGGCGATCCAGCCAAGGCCGGAGAGGGCGTACTCGCGCAGCGACATCCCCTCGCTGTGGGGCGGCCGCTGGTCGTGGAGCACCGCCCGCGCCCCGGCGGGCATCGAGAAGCCCCCGCCGTCGAGGCTCAGCTCGCCGACGAGCGTCCGGAGAAGGGTGGTCTTGCCGCTGCCATTGCGCCCGGACAGGGCCATGCGGTCGCCGGGCTCGAGCTTGAACGAGACCCCGCTGAACAGCGTGCGCGCGCCGATGGTCTTGGTGAGGTTCGACGCCGTGACGATGGCCATCGATGCTCCTGTGTGTGGGGCGCGCTCAGGCGCGCCGGGTACGACGGTCGGGGAGGGAGTGGCGGCGGAGCGCCTACACCGAAGCAGCGGCCTGTTCGGCCGCGTCCTCCTTGACCTGGAAGGACGAGCCGCAGCCACAGGCCGCGACGACGTTGGGGTTGTTCACGGTGAACCCCGCGCCCTGGAGCCCGTCGATGTAGTCGACCTCGGACCCGAAGACGAACTGCATCGAGACCTTGTCGACGACGACAGCGACCCCGCTGTGTTCGAAGACATGGTCGTCGGCCTTCTTCTGGTCGAGCGCCAGCGCGTACTGGAAGCCCGAGCAGCCGCCGCCTCGCACGGCGATGCGCAGCGCCTGATCTCGAGCCGGCCTCGCCCGAGGCGATCAGCTCATTGATCTTCCCGGCGGCCTTGTCAGTGAGGGTTACTGCTGAGTCGGGCGTATCCATGGCTTCACATTGTATAGCCCTAGCGGGCGTCGTCTGAATCTTCCTCGTCCGGATCTGCTTCATCGAGATCGGAGTCGGCGTTTTCCCGGCCGTACTTCCAATCCAGGTACTGAAGGATTCGCTTCGAGTCGTGGATCACCTCGTCGCCGTCCACCAGCACCGGCACCCGGCGCTGGCTCGTGAGCTCCTCGATCTCCGGCCGGCGGCGCTTGCCGTATGGAACGCCGCTCGGTCTCGTGCTCGAGGTCCAGCTTTCGCAGCCGCCGCTCGACGGTGCCGCACGGGCACAGCACGTTCGTGCGGGTCGGGCAGCGGAAGAGGAGGAGCTCGCTCATCGCGGCGCCGGCCACAGCCGCTCGGACAGCCGGATGGCACGGCCGGCCGCCGAGAACAGGCGGCGCTCGGGTCCACCACCGGCGCCCACACGGTCGCCGAGCACGTCGCTCTGCCAGCGCACCGCGTCTTCGAGCGTCTCCTCGTGGGGCCGCGGCTTAAAGCCCAGTTCGCGCTTGGCCTTGGTGTTGCGGAACGTCCACCACAGGCCGCCGGAGCGGATCTCGTCGGGCGAGACCGAGATCGGCAGCCCGGCGCGCATCGCCAACTCGGCGCCGTGGGCGGCGACGCCCGCGGGCAGACGCAGGCCGGGCGCCGGGACTCCGGAGAGCCGGGAGAGGTCGGCGAAGAGGCGGTCCAAGGTGAAGTTGCGCCCGCCCAGGATGTACCGCTCCCCCACCTCGCCCTTCTTGTCCGCCAGCAGGTGGCCGTCCGCGACGTCGCGCACATCGACGATGTTGAGCGCGCCGTTCACGTAGGCGGGGATCCGGCCCAGCAGGAACCGGCGGACCAGGTGCATCGACGTTCCGCCGGGGGAGTCGGGGCCGAGCACGAACGTCGGGTTGACGATCACCAGCGGCAGCCCGTGAACTGCCAGGCGGAGCGCCTCGACCTCGGACTCGTGCTTGGAGTTGACGTAGGCGATGCCCAGCCGGCCGGCGGTGAAGGGGGCCTCCTCGTCGTTGGTCTTGTCGGGCTCGGCCGGGCCGATCGCGGCGACCGAGGAAGTGAGCACCGCCCGCTTCACCCCCGCCTCGAGCGCCTCCTGAGAAGACGACCTTGGTGCCCTTGACGTTGGTCTCGAACACGGCGTCGCGGTCCTGCGCGCGAAGCGATGTCCGCCCGGCCGCGTGGAACACGCGGTCCACGTCCTGCATCGCCCGGCGCACGGCTCTGCGATCGGTGATGTCGCCGGTCACCCGGGCGAACTCGATGTCATCGAGATGGGAGAGGTCGGCGGTCCGGCGGGCGAGCAGGACCAGTTCGTCGCCGCGCTCGGCTAGGGCTCGCGCGAGGTGCGAGCCGATGAATCCGCTGCCGCCTGTCAGGAGGGTCTTGCCCATCGCGCGGGGAGCGTACGGAGTCGCGGCGGGCCGAGGGTCAACTCGCAGGTGTGTTAGAAGGGGGATGGTGAGCCCGGATGCCCCCACCGCCGTCGTGATCGACACGACGGCCTACCTCCCGGAGGAGATCATCGCCGACCGCGGCATCCACCGGGTGAGCCTCTACGTCACGCTCGATGGCGAGCAGCGGCCAGAGAGCGAGATCCGGGCCGAGCAGTACGACGACTTCTTCGAGCGCCTGAGCCGGTCCGAGGGCGGCGCGACCACCTCCCAGCCGTCGGTCGGCGACTTCCGCGCCGTCTACGAGCCGCTGTTGGACGAGGGTCGCGACATCGTCTCGATCCACCTCTCGGCGGGGATCTCCGGCACCTTCGAATCGGCGACGCAGGCGCGCCAACAGCTGATCGACGAGGGGAAGGGCGGGGAGCGGATCTACGTGGAGGACAGCCGCTCGGCCTGCGGCGGCCCAGGCCTGATGGCCATCGCCGCCTCGCGCGCCTCCGACCAGGGCGCCTCCGGCGCCGAGGTGCTCGAGATCGCGCGCCAGGTCCGCGCGTCACTGAAGCTGTGGTTCGCCATCGACACCCTCGAGTACCTGCGAAAGGGTGGGCGCATCGGCGCCGCGCAGGCCTTCCTCGGCTCGGCGCTGCAGATCAAGCCGATCCTGACCCTCGAGGAGGAGATCACGCCGATCGAGCGCGTCCGCACCCGGCGCCGCGCGATGGAGCGGCTCGTCGACTTCGCCCACGAGCGCAAGGAGGCGGGCGCCGACCGCTGGGTCGTCCAGCACATCCACGATCCCGAGACGGCCCGCGCACTGGTCGAGCGCTGCCGCGAGGTGTTCGGCTCGGACCCCGTCTTCGTCTCGGAGATCGGCCCGGTGATCGGAGCCCACGTCGGCCCCGGCCTGCTGGGGTTCGGCGGGGCGAAGAGCGACCTGCTTTAGAGCTGCTGACGTGGCGCACGCGCTTTTCGTCTGCCTGCACAATGCGGGCCGTTCGCAGATGAGTCGGGCGCTCTTTGAGAGAGCTGCTGAAGGGCGTCACGCGGCAACGTCTGCCGGGACCGCGCCAGCGGATGGACTTCATCCGGAGGTGATCGAGGTGATGCGAGAGCTCGGGATTGACCTGAGCGACAGGGTCCCGAGACTGCTGGACCGAGAGGCCGCCGAGGCCGCGGACGTAGTGGTGACCATGGGCTGCGGAGACGAGTGTCCCTACATCCCCGGCAAGCGGTACATCGACTGGGACCTCCAGGACCCGAAGGGTCTGCCGGTCGAGCAGGTTCGGGAGATCCGCGACGACATCGACGGTCGGGTGCGGGACCTCGTCGCCAGGCTCGACGCCGCCGCCCGAGGGCCACTCGGCGATTCGGGCTGAGGACCTAGCGGCGGCGGCGCAGGGCCATCAGGCCGCCGACCGCGAAGCCGACGATGGCGGCTCCGACGATGAGCTCCTGGCGGTGCTCGCGCACCTGCTTGCGCCAGTCGGTGAGCTCGGTGACGCGGCCGCGGAGCGCCTCGACGGACTTGCCGAGCTGCTCGCGCTGAAGCTCGATGTCGTGCCGGATCTCTGAGGAGGAGCGTCCGGGAGCACCTGCGGCGCGCCGGGCGACTGGCTCGCCCGCGCCGCTGACGTAGAGGTCGCCGCCGTCGCTCATGGCTGCTTCTCGTACGGGGTCGTGGAGCCCTCGAGGGTCTGGCGCACCCGCTTGGCCTCCTCGATCGCGAGGTCGGGCGTGGGCGGCGAGCCCTTCTGCAGCGAGCGGTACGCGAAGTAGCCCGCGCCGGCTGCCACGAGGAACCAGAAGATGGCCTCGATCAGGAAACCGAGCCAGACCGTGTCGTCGAAGAAGAGGTCGTTGAGGAGCCAGGCGAACGCGTGCATGAGCATCGCCAGGCCCATGAGGGCGAAGACGCCCGCGGCGATGCCGACGGCGCCACCCCGCAGCAGCGCCTGAATCTTCTCGGTGACCTCGGTCTTCGCGAGCTCGATCTCCTCGCGGACCAGCGTGGAGACGCGCTCGGAGACGTCGAAGACCATCTCGCCAACGCTCATGTCGTCGCGCGGGCGCTCTGTGTGGGGCGGATCCGGCGGGATCCGGTCACCCCCCTCCGGGGTCATTCCGGCGGATCCTCGTTGAACATGCGGTACCAGATGGCGGTGGAGGTCTTGTGCGCGGCGATGCTGGCGAGCGCTCCTGTCGCGGCCAGGAGGCCGGCCCACATCAGTCTTCTCACCATGTCGTTATCCATGCTGTCCTTCGGTCCCCGATCGCCTCGCAACTCTTGTGCCGCGGCTACCCGTGGCGCCGGGGGCAGTAAACCACCTGGGCACGGCCCTACGCTGTCTCGAGTCCGCCGCAGATGATCTCGACCACCATCTCGCGAGCGCGGTCGAAGTCCCCGTCGCCGTCTGGGATCAGCTCGAAGACCCAGCCCGACAGGAGCTGCTCGATCGCCCCGTAGAACCACATCGAGGCCACCTGCGGGTCGATGTCGGAGCGGAACTCGCCGGACTTCTGGGCGCCCTCGATGATCTTCGCGATCGACTCGTACGCCTTGCGGATCTCCGGCAGGTGTGTCTGGCCGAACGAGTTCGCGGCGCGGGTGACCTCGACGATGATCACCTTCATCAGCTCCGGGTCGTAACGGTAGGAGTCGACGATGAAGCGAGCGACCTCGTCGAGCTTCTCGCGGCCGCTGGCCGACGTCGCGTCCACCTCGTCGACCGCGGCCAGGAGCAGCGACCAGCGCTCGGTGAAGAGCTCGTTCATCACCTGGTCCTTGGACTTGAAGTAGTGGTAGACGAGGCCGTAGGCGACGCCCGCCTCGTCGGCGATGTCCGAGACACGGCAGGAGTGGAAACCCTGGCGGGCGAACACGCGGACTCCCGCATCGAGGATCTGCCGCCGGCGATCGGCGGGCGGTGCCTTGGCCATCTAGGTGCTCGCCTCCGTCAAGTCGGGCCAAAGGTATGTCCCGGGTCGGCGGTTGGCGAGGTTGGGCAGCTCGACCCGCAGGCGCTCCTGCTCGGCGAGATCGAGATCGGCGGCCACGAAGCACTCTCCGCCCTCAGCCTGGGCGAGGATCCGGCCCCAGGGGTCGATGATCATCGAGTGGCCCCAGCAGTTGTAGTGCGGTGGCGCCTCGCCGATCTGCCCGGGCGCAAGCACGAACGCCTGGTTCTCGATCGCCCGGCTGCGCAGCAGCACCTCCCAGTGGCCCTCGCCCGTCTGCATCGTGAACGCGGCGGGAACCGTGAACAGGCGAGCCCCGCGCACGGCCAGGATCCGGTACGGCTCGGGGAAACGAACGTCGTAACAGATCGTCAGGCCCACCTCGAGCTCCTCGTCGCCGATTCCGCAGGTCGCGCTGACGAGCTCCTCGCCCGCCTGCTCGACCTCGGACTCGCGATACGAGATGCCGCCGACATCGACATCGAACATGTGGATCTTGCGGTAGGCGGCCAGCTGCTCGCCGTGGGCATCGATGAGGACCGAGGTGTTGTGCCGCGTCTCCCCGTCGGCCGCCGCCTCAACGATCGAGCCGGCGAGAATCGCGACGCCCAGCTCCCGCGCCCAACCGGCCACCGCGCTGAGAGTGGGGCCGTCGAGCGGCTCCGCACCGGCGCGCGCCTCCTCGGGCGGGCCCAGCAGGTTCCATTTCTCGGGCAGCCCGATCAGCTCGGCGCCGTCGGCGGCGGCCGCGCGGACGAGCCGCTCCGCCGTCGCCAGATTGGCCGGCTTGTCGGCGGTCGAGTTCATCTGTACAGCAGCAACGCGCATGAGTTCCGTGAAGTCTTTTACGGGGCTCCTCCTCCCCGTGCCCGCCATTGACTGACGGGTCAATCTAGGAGGATACCTTCGACGGACGGATAGCCTCTCCACCATGGATTCCCGCTTTCAGAGCGCGTTTGTGACCGGCGGTTCCGGCTTCATCGGCGGCCGGCTGCTTCGCCGGCTCGTATCCGACGGGGTCCGAATCCGTGCGCTGGCGCGCTCGGAGGCGTCGGCCGCGAAGGTCGCCGCCCTCGGGGCCGATCCCGTCCACGGCGACCTCGATGACGCCGCCTCGATGGCGGCGGGCGCCGAGGGCTGCGACGTCACTTTCCACCTCGCCGCGCACCTCGGTGACTGGGGAACCCGCGAGGAGTTCGAGCGCGGCAACGTCGTGGGCACGCGCAACGCGCTGGAGGCCAGCCGGAGCGCGGGCGTCGCCCGCTTCGTGCACTGCGGCACCGAGGCCGCGATCCTCGTCGGCCAGGCCCTCAACGGAGCCGACGAGACCGAGCCGCTTCGCCCGGATTCCCGGGCCCTGTACTCGGCGACCAAGGCCGAGGCCGAGGCACTCGTCCGTGCGGCCGATGGCGACGGGATCGAGACCGTGGTCATCCGGCCCAGGTTCGTGTGGGGTGCGGGTGACACCACGCTGATACCGGAGATCGCCGCTGCGGTCGAGTCAGGGAAGTTCGCCTGGATCGGGGGCGGTGAACATCGCACCTCCGTCACCCACGTGGACAACGTCGTCGAGGGGCTGATCGACGGGGCCGTGAAGGGACATGGCGGCGAGGCCTATTTCGTCACCGACGGGGACCCGGTCGTGTTTCGGGAGTTCCTCACCGAGCTTCTGCGCGCCAACGGGGTCGAGCCGCCCGACCGCTCGGTTCCGGCCTGGGTGGCCGGTGCCCTGGCGGCCGGCGGCGAGGCGGCCTGGAAGCTGCTGCCCCTGAAGGGTGCTCCGCCGCTAACCCGCTTCGCCCTTTGGGCAGCCTCGAAGGACTGCGTGCTCGACGACTCGAAAGCATGCTCCGAGCTGGGCTACACGCCGGTCGTCTCGCGCGAGCAGGGGCTCGCCGAGATCAGGTCCTCAGCCGGATAGGAGCCAGACCACCATCGTCCCGAGGACGATCACGGCCTCGATGGTGACCAGTAGGCCAACGGCTCCCGTCAGCGACTCGCCCGACGCCCAGTCGGCCGAGACTCCGAGCAGGTAGCCCGCCAGCAGTAACCCGATCGAGATCGCGCCCCATGCCAGGAGCGACCGCTCCCAACGGCGGTCGCTCTCCTCGTAGCGCGAGCGCATCCGGCGCTCGATCGCAAACGGGATCGAGAACAGGGCACCGAGCAGGCCGAAGGCGAAGAGAACGATCCAGCCGTTCACCGAGTCCGTCGTGAGATAGGGCGCCCCCTTGGCCCCGGCCAGGATCAGGCCGATCGCCGCCAAGCCGGTTCCGGCGGCGACTCCCAGCAACGGCGCGCGTTCCTCGTTCACGGCGCCAATCGTATGGCGGCGCGAACGTGACGATGCTCACGGACACCGGAACAAGTGGTGTAAGCGGGCGCGAATCGGCTAGGCGGGATGGAATGTTCCGAAGTCGTCGCGAACGAAAGCTCACCGCCGAGCGGCTGCGCTCCCTGAGCGCATTCGAAAGCCGCACCGAGCAGTGGCGCCAGGTCGGCCTGGGCGCCGAGGTCGACCGTGCCCAGGCGCAGCGAGCCCGCGGCGGCGCCCTCATCTTCCTCGCCCTGATCGCGGGCGTCCTGGTGCTGTTCAGCCAGCGCCAGACCCTGCTCCCCGGCCTGGGCACACCGGTTCGAATCGCGACCGTCGTCCTCCTGGTCGTCCTCGGCTGGGGCCTCGCTCGCTCGCTGGCACAAGGCGTGGCGCCGGTCCTCTTCGGCCGCCTCGAGCCAGGGACCGCCGGCGTCGTCGGATTCATCGTCCGCCTCAGCACGATCATCGCGATGCTCGTCGTCGCCCTGCGCATCGCCGGGCTGGACACCGGCACGCTCGCGGCTGGCGGTGCGTTCACCGCGGTGGTCCTCGGTCTCGCCGCTCAGCAGACGCTCGGCAACGTCTTCGCCGGCATGGTCCTGCTCACCACGCGTCCGTTCCGCGTCGGCGAACGGGTGCGGATCACCGGTGGCTGGGCCGCCGGGCATATCGAGGGGATCGTCGGGTCGCTCGGCCTCTTCTACGTGACGCTCGTCAGCGGCGCCGACAAGACGATGATCCCGAACAGCGCGATGCTGAATGTCGCGATCGTGCCGCTTCGCGAGCCCGAGCGAGTGGAGCTGCGGGCGCGCCTCGGCGGCGAGGTCACGCCCGCGGAGGTCGAGGAGCGCGTCGGGGACGGCGTCTCCGTTCAGCTCCGCTACCCGCCGGACGTCACGCTCGAGGAGCTCGATCGCGACGAGGTCGTGGTCCAGATCGCCGCCACGCCACAGGACCCCTCCGACGGAGCTCGGCTCGCGGCGGAGATCCTGTCCGCGGTACGCGAGGACGCAGACCGCGACGAGCGCCAGGCCGCGTAGTAGCGTTCGTGTCGTGCCGCAGTTGAGATCCACCAGCGCGGTGATCGCGACCGTTTCCGCCGCCGTGGCACTGGTGGCCGCGCCGGGCTCCTCCGCGCACACCGAGTCGTTCGATTCGACGGTCACGATCCGGCACAAGGACGGGACCGCCAAGTACAGCGGCCGCGTGATCTCGGACCGTGAGGCGTGCAAGCGCGATCGGACGATCCGGCTGCACATGGAGAAGGGCAACGTGATCGCCGAGACGACGACGAACGGCAAGGGCAGGTGGCGCTACGAGTTCATCGGCCAGCGCTACTACGCGACCGTCACCAAGCGCGTGGACGGCTCCGGCCAGCACCAGCACGTCTGCTCGGCCGATAGGTCCCCCACGACGCCCGAGTAGGCGTGACGAAGCGCGCCGGGCGGCGTAGTCCGGGCATGAGGACCGCGATCACCCTCGCCGCCTGCGTGGCGTTGGCGACCGCCCTGGGCGCGTGCGGCGCCGACGACTCCGAGCCGGAGCCCCAGGCGCCCGGGCCGCCAGCCGCGGAGTCCATCGTCTACTCGAAGTCCGGCGGCGTGGCGGGGATCGCCCAGCGGATCGAGATCGAGGCCGACGGCGCGGCCACGGTCGAGACGGGCTACTCAGACCCGAAGGTCGAGGCCTTCAGGCTGCCGGAGGCCGAGCTCGCGACGATCAACAAGGCCCTCGACGACGCGGGCTTCGAGGAGATCGAGGTCTCCGGCGAGCCGACCGGATGCGCCGACTGCTTCGAGTACGAGATCACGCGCGGCGGCCACACGGTGAGCTTCGACGACACGACCTTCCCGAACGAACTCGGCCCGGCCATCACGAAGCTCGACCAGCTCGCTGCCGAGAAGGGAACGGGCTACTAGCCGCTTTCGTCCGGAAGCTGCTTTTCATGCGAAGCGATAGCTTCGGCCTGAGCGCCAGAGGCACGGCGTGGCGCCTTTCTCGTCCATACGACGAGAAACCCGCCACGTTCAGGGCAATGGCGGGTGCCGTCACCCCTGTATCACTACCGCGGATGAGCGGAGAGGAGAGCGCCGTCGCCAGGGCCGAGGCGCAGGTCGCCGCCGTCCGCGACGACCCGGACGCACGCCTTGCCCTGATCGTGCGGACCTATCACGGGCCGACGGGCGAGGCACCTCGCCACCTGCCGTTCAGGCGGGCGGCGCTCTCGTTCATGCGCTGGCAGGCCAAGCGGGGCCTACTCAATCCCCTCGACGCGTCCCCGCCAGGCAGCCCATGGTGGCGCACGATGAACGAACGGCTCCTCCGGGATGGCGCCGAGTCGGTCGCGCTCGCCGGCGGTCTCACCGGGGAGCCGACGTCACGGGCCGTGCGCCTGTGGCTGGAGTTCATCGCCAAGCCGGCGGCGCCCAACTGGTATCGAGCCCACAACGCGAGCATCGTGAGCGCGTATCTGGAGCACCGCCGGCTCGCCGACGCCGAGAGCGCGCCGGAGCGCTTCTTCATGAACGTCGCGCTCGTCCGCTGTCTGTACGCCCACACGCTCGTCTCGGCGCCACGCCTGGCGCTGGGGCGATTCGCCCCGCTGGCCCGGGTGCTCGGCGATCCCAGGCTCGGGATGACGGGGGCCTTCCTCTCGCTGCGCCGCGTCCTTCCCAACCGCTATCCCCTGGGCGAGGACGTCGAGCGGTACATCGCCCAGGAGCAGCGCCTGGGGCGGCTGCTCGACTACGCCGTGATCCTCCCTCGGCTCCAGCGCATCTACGAATGGTCCGCCGAGGAGCTCGGCGAGCCGCGCCTGCTCGACTTGGTGCGGGACGGCAGCCCGATCTACGCGTGGCCCTACGAGGAACGACAGGTCTGGGAGCCACCGACGATGCCTCTGGCCGGGAGGCTTCTCGAGCGCGCCACCAGGCCCCGGTGAGCCGGGGGCGGGCTAGGCGCTAGTCCCGCTCGATTCGCTGACGCTCGAACCGCTCGTTGAGCGCCTTGGTGTGCAGAGCGCCGATGAGATCTGGGAAAGGGCTCATGCCGCGTTCGAGCAGCTCGGCCGCCCGGTCGGGCTCGAGCGCCGCGAAGCGCTCGCTCAGGAGCTCCAGCTCCTCGCCGACGATCGGTTCGAGGGTCTGCATGAGACGGGCCACGTCCCGAGCGCCGAACCCGGTGGTTTCGTTCCAGCCCTCCGCGCGGAACTTGGCGATCGCCTCGACTATCCGCACGTCCGCGCTCGAGTAGCCGTTGCCATCCGGACTGAGGACGCCGACCTCCTCGAGCCTGTCGAGGGCCCGCTCGGGCACGTCATGGCGCTGGAGCAGCTCGGATTTCGTGGTCCGGTCGGCGGAGATCATCTCCCGGATCACGCGCAACGGCATGAACCGCTCCTCCTGGAGCCGCTTGATCAAGCGGATGCGCTCGGCCAGCTCCGGCGGGTAGTACGCCATGTTCTTCGACGTCTTGACCCCCTCGGGCAGGAGCCCCTCCCGCAGGTAGTGGCGCACCGTGGCAACGGGCACGTCCGCTCGTTCGGCCAGCTCGGAGATCTTCAGCAGCTCCTTGGCGGGCGCGCTCATGAGAGGAAGGGCTCCTGTTCGGGCTGCTCGTTGAGGCCGGCGGCCGCGCCGCTCTCCAAGAGCTCCGCGATCTCGTCCTCGCCCAGGCCACCCTCGCCCAGGACCTCCGCCGTGTGCTCGCCCAGCGCGGGCGCTGGACGGGTGGCGTCGCCGGGCGTGCCGGAGAACTTCACGGGCATCCCGAGCAGGCGCACCGGCCCCAGCTCGGGCTGGTCGAGCTCGACCACCATCTCGCGGTCGCGGGTCAGCGGCGAATCCAGCGCCTCGTCGAGGTCGAGCACCGGCTCGATGCAGCAGTCGTGCTCGTCGTTGAAGGCGGCCCACTCGGCTTTCGTACGGCCCCTGAAGACCTCGGCGATCTTCGCGTGCCCGTCCGAGCCCGGCGCTGCGAACTGGTGCTCCAGCAGGTCGGGCTGCCCGGCCCCCTCGCAGAACGCCTTCCAGAACTTCGGCTCCAGCGCGCCGCAGGAGACCCAGCCGTCGGCGCACTCGTACGGCAGGTAACAGGCGACGCCGCCGTTCAGCATCCCCGTGCCCCGGCGAGGGCACGTCGCCGTCGCAGAGGAACTGGCCGGCCACCATCGCCAGCCAGCTCTGCGCGCCGTCCGTCATCGAGACGTCGACGAACTGCCCCTCGCCGGTGCGCTCGCGGCGCCAGAGCGCGGCGAGGATGCCGAAGACGGCCATGAGCCCTCCGCCGCCGAGGTCGGCGATCTGCCCCGCCGCCTGGACCGGCGGGCCGTCCTTCGCCCCCGTCAGGCCAAGCAGCCCGCCCAGCGCCAGGTAGTTGGTGTCGTGGCCGGCACGGGTCACGTTGGGGCCGGTGGCCCCGTAGCCGGAGATCGCGCACACGACGATGCCCGGGTTGACCCCGCGCAGGGTCTCGTAGCCGACGCCGAGCTTGTCGAGGACACCGGGGCGAAAGCTCTCGAGAACGACGTCGGCGTCGCGCACGAGCTTCAGGAACGCCTCGCGCCCCGCATCCGACTTCAGGTCGATCCGGATCGAGCGCTTGCCGCGGTTGAGCGCGAGGTAGAGGGCCGAGCGCGTGCCGAGCGCCTGGTGCTCGTCGCCGCCGTAGTACGGCGGGGCCCAGCGGACGTAGTCGCCCATGCCGGTGTCCTCGACCTTGATGACGTCGGCGCCCGCATCGGCCATCAGCAGCGAGCAGTAGCCCCCGGGCAGGAGCCGGGAGAGATCGAGGACCGGATGCCCTCGAGCGCGCCGTTCACGCGGCTGCCTTCGCGGTCAGCGCCTGGCTCTGCTCACCCAGCCCGAGCATCTGCCGCGCCTCGGGGACCGTCGCCACCCGCCGGCCGATGTCCTCGGCCATCGAGCGCGCCTTGCCGATCAGGTCGCCGTTCGAGCGTGGCCATGTCGCCGTTCGGGAGGTAGAGGTTGTCCTCGAGCCCCGCCCTGACGTTGCCGCCGAGCGTGAGCGAGGTGGCGAGCAGGCGCCACTGGTCGCGCGAGATCCCGATGACCTGCCAGTTGGCGCCGGTGTCCGGCCCGCCGGGGATCTGCTCGGACATGAAGCCGATGTTCTTGGAGGTCGGGCGGATCCCGCCGGTCACGCCCATCACGAGCGAGATCTGGTGGGGCTCGGTGACCAGGCCCATGTCGATCAGCGGGTCCAGGTTCGCGACGTGGCCTGCATCGAAGCACTCGTGCTCGGGCTTGATGCCGAGTTCGCGCATCTCGGTGAGGAACTCGATGATCGTGTCGAAGGAGTTCTCGAACACGGCCTTGAACACGAAGTCCTTGCGCCGGCGCGAGTACTTCGCGTAGTTCATCGAGCTCATGTTCAGCGCGGCCACGTCGGGGGTCAGCTCGCGCAGGTACTCCAGCCGCTTCTCCATCGAGACGCCGATCGCGCCGGTGGAGTAGTTGACGATCACGTCGCCGACCTCGTCGAGGATCGCCTGCGGTGATCGCGCGGAAGTCCTCGACCTCGTAGGAGGGGATCCCGTCGGGCGTGCGCGCGTGGATGTGGATCTGCGAGGCGCCCTCGTCGACCGCGCGCCGGGCCTCGGCCGCGTACTCCTCCGGCGTGTAGGGGATCGCCGGGCACTGGTCGCGGTTCGCGATCGCGCCCGAGATCGAGCAGCTGATGATCACCGGGTCGTCGAACGTGCTCACTGCGGCTCCTTCGTCATACGGGCATCACCCCGTGCTTGCGCCAGGGCCTTTCGACCTTCTTGTCCTTCGCCATCCGCAGCGCCTGGATCACTCGGGGGCGGGTCTCGCGGGGGTCGATGACGTCGTCGATCATCGCGTTGCCCGCGGCGATGTAGACGTCGATCTGCTCGCGGACCGCGTTCAGCATCGCCTCCTTCGTGGCCTCCGGATCGTCGGAGGCCTCGATCGCCGAGCGGCCGATGATGTTCACCGCGCCCTCGGCGCCCATCACCGAGATCTCGGCGGTCGGCCAGGCGTAGATCTGGTCGGGCTCGTACGCCTTGCCGTTCATCACGTAGTAGCCGGCGCCGTAGGCCTTGCGGATCACGACCGTCACCTTCGGCACCGTCGCCCGCGAGATCGCGTAGAGCATCTTGGCCCCGTGGCGGATGATCCCGGCGTGCTCGACCTTCGAGCCGACCATGAAGCCGGGCACGTCCTGAAGGAACACCAGCGGGATCGAGAAGGCGTCGCAGAGGTTGACGAACCGAGCGGCCTTGTCGGCGGAGTCGTTCTCGAGGATGCCGCCGAGCTGCTTCGGCTGGTTGGCGACGATGCCCACCGGCTGGCCGCCGAAGCGGGCGAGGCAGGTGATGATCGTCTTCGCGAACTTCGGCTTGATGTCGAAGTAGAACCCGTCGTCGACGATCTCCGTGATCACGTCGTACATGTCGTACGGCTTGCGGTTGGAGTCGGGGACGATCTCCATCAGCTTCTCCGACATCCGGTCGACGGGGTCCGTGGTCGGCATCACCGGCGCGCGCTGCTCGCAGTTCGAGGGGAAGAAGGAGAGGTAGGTCTTGATCGCCTCGATGCACTCGGCGTCGTCCTTCACCTCGAGGTCCCCCACCCCCGACTTGCGGCAGTGGACCTTGGCGCCGCCGAGGTCCTCCATCGAGATGTCCTCGCCGGTCACCGCCTTGGTGAGGTGCGGGCCGGCCAGCGCCATCGCGCCCTGGCCCACGACCATCGGCACGAAGTCGGAGAGGCCGGGGATGTAGGCGGTGCCCGCGGCGCAGGGGCCGAGCATCCCGGCCACGAGCGGCACGACACCGGACATCTCTACCTCCTCGCGGAAGAGGTGACCGGAGCCGGCGAACAGCGAGCCCGCGGCCTCCTGGATGCGGGCCCCGGCGGAGTCGAGCAGCCAGACGAGCGGCATCCGCTGCTTCAGCGCGATCTCGCGCAGGCGCGTGACCTTCAGCTCGCCGGTCATGCCCATCGAGCCGGCCATCACCGTGAAGTCGTAGGCGGCGATCGCGACGGCGCGGCCGTCCACGTCGCCCCAGCCGGTCACGACGCCGTCGGCCGGCGCGTCCTTGCCGGCCATCGCCTTCTGGGAGAAGTGCGGGCGGCCGTGGATGCCCATCTCGACGAAGGTGCCCTCGTCGACCAGCAGGTCGATGCGCTCGCGGGCGGTGAGCTTGCCCCGCTCGTGCTGCTTGGCGATCTTCTCCTCGCCGCCGCCCAGCTTCGCCTTCTCGCGGCGCGCGTGGAGGTCGTCCGTCTGCTCGTGGAGCCGGTTCGCCTGCGTGACCTCGTCGGTCATCGGCCCTTCCAGTTCGGATCCCGCTTCTCGAAGAACGCGGTGACGCCCTCGATCGCGTCCTCGGTCGAGAGCTCGATGGTCAGCTGCGAGCGCAGGAAGTCGAGGGCGTCGGCCAGCGGCATGTCCATCTGGCGCCACATCGCGTCCTTGCCGAGCTTCATCACCAGCGGCGACTTCGCCGCGAGCTTGCCCGCCCACTCCGCCACGGCGGCGTCGAACTCGTCCGCCGGCACGACCTTGTTGACGATGCCGGCCTCGCGCGCCTCCTCGGCGGTCAGGCGCTCGCCCAGCAGCAGCATCTCGTTCGTCATCTTCCGCGGGACATTGCGATAGATCAGCGCCATGATCATGAACGGGAACAGGCCGACGTTGATCTCGGGCGTGCCGAAGCCGGCGGTGTCCTTGGCGATGATCAGGTCGCAGGCGAGGGCGATGCCCAGCGAGCCGGCGAGCACGTGCCCGTTCGCGGCGACGATCGACGGCTTGCCCAGCTCGCCGAGCGCCTGGAAGACGTCGATGAACGACTGCACGCCCATGTACTTGTGGGCGGTCGGGACGTCGGCCGCGAACGCCGCTGAGGTTGCCGCCGGCGGAGAAGACCTTCTCGTGCGTCGAGGTGAGGACCAGGACCCTGGCCTCCGGATCCTCCTTGACCTCGGCCAGGGCCTGGAGCAGCTCCTTCAGCAGGTCGTCGGAGAGCGCGTTGCGGGTCTCGGGGTCGTCGAACGCGATCGTGGCGACCCCGTCGGCCGACCTCGTAGGTGATCTTTTCGTAGGCCATAAGGAGTAGAAAGTACTACTCTACACTTCATGCCGACGGCTACCAGCGATGCCGCCGTCATCAAGCCCGACCACGAGGCGGCGCGCCAGCACCTGATCTTCACCCAGGAGCACCTCGACCTGCGCGAGTCGATGAAGGCCTGGGTCCTCAAGGAGATGCACCCCCACCGCAACGAGTGGGAGGACACCTACTGGCCGACCGACGTGATGAGGCGCGCCGGCGAGCTGGGCTTTCTGGGCCTGTGCTTCCCCGAGGAGTACGGCGGGCAGGGCGGCGACTACTACTACTCGCTGATCCGCGCCGAGTGCCTCAGCTACTCGGGCTCCGGCGGCACCAACATGGGCTTCGCCGTCCAGACCGACATGGTCCTCCCCCCCGTCCACCTGCTCGGGACCGAGGAGCAGAAGCAGCGCTACCTCGCCCCGGGGATCAGGGGCGAGAAGATCGGCTGCCTCGGGATCACCGAGCCCGGCGCCGGATCCGACGTCGCCGGCATCCGGACCACCGCGATCCGCGACGGCGACGAGTACGTCATCAACGGGTCGAAGACGTTCATCACGAACGGGCCGCGCGCCGACTTCTGCGTGCTGGTCACGAAGACCGACCCCGACAAGCGCCACGACGGGATCACGCTGATGCTGATCGACCTGCGCGATGAGGACGGGGAGAAGCTCCCGGGCTTCACCGTCTCCGCCGAGCTGGAGAAGATGGGCATGCACTCCTCCGACACGGGCGAGCTGGCCTTCGAGGACTTCCGCGTCCCGGCCGACTCGGTGCTCGGCGAGGAGGGCAAGGGCTTCTACCACATCTCCTGGGAGCTCCAGGGAGAGCGGCTGGTGGGCGCGGCGGGCTGTTATTCGGGCGCCGAGCGCATGTTCGAGCGCACCCTTGAGTACGCCAAGGAGCGCGAGGCCTTCGGCCGCCCGATCGGCCGCTTCCAGGCAATCCGCCACAAGTTCGCCGAGATGGCCACGAAGATCGAGGCCTCCAAGCAGCTCACCCACGCCGTCGCCTGGCGCTTCGCGAACGGCGAGTACCCGGTGCGCGAGATCTCGATGGCGAAGCTCTACTCCGCGCAGGTCTGCCACGAGGTCGCCGACGAGTGCGTCCAGATCATGGGCGGCTACGGCTACATGAAGGAATACGAGATCGAGCGGGCCTTCCGCGACCAGCGCCTGAACCGCATCGGCGCCGGCACGGACGAGGTCATGCTCGAGGTCATCGGCCGTTCCTACGGCCTCTAGGAGGAAGCATGGGAACGACCGAGACCCTCGACGCCGTCAACCTGCCCGTGGTCCCGACCGACGAGGAGGTCGAGATCCGCAACGCCGTGCGCGGCATCTGCGAGAGCTTCGGCGGGCCCGACTACCACCGGCGGATCGTCGAGGCCGACGAGCCGCCGACCGAGCTGTGGAACGCGCTCGGAGAGAAGGGCTACATCGGCGTCAACCTGCCCGAGCGCTACGGCGGCGGCGGGCTGGGCATGCACGCCCTGCAGGCCGTGGGCGAGGAGATCTCCGCCGCCGGCTGCTCGCTGCTCCTGATCGTGGTCTCCCCCGCGATCGTCGGCTCGATCCTCACCCGCCACGGCACCGAGCGCCAGCGCTCAGACTGGCTGCCCGGCATCGCCGCCGGCACGACGAAGATCGCGTTCGCGATCACCGAGCCCGACGCCGGCACCAACTCCCACAACCTCTCCAGCGCCGCAACCCGCGAGGGCGACGTCTACAAGCTGCGCGGCACGAAGACCTTCATCTCCGGGATGGAGGACGCGCACCAGGTGCTGGTGATCGCGCGCAAGCGTGAGGAGGACGGGTCGCTGGGCCTGCCGCTGCTGATGCTGGTCGACACCGACGCTCCGGGCCTCGAGAAGCAGTTCATCCCCGTCGCCGTGAAGGCGTCGGACAAGCAGTGGACGCTGTTCTTCGACGACGTCGAGGTCCCGGCCGACCGGGTCATCGGCGAGTCCGAGACCGCCGGCCTGAAGGCCGCGTTCGACGGGCTCAACCCCGAGCGGATCATGGGCGCCGCGGTCGCCAACGGCGTCGGGCGCCGCGCGCTCAAGCTCGCCTCCGCCTACGCCAACGAGCGCAAGGTGTGGAACGGCGCGCCGATCGGGTCACACCAGGGGCTCTCGCATCCGCTCGCCAAGGCGAAGATCGAGCTCGAGCTGGCCCGCCTGATGACCCAGAAGGCGGCGGCGCTCTACGACGCCGGCGCGCCGGCGGGCGAGCCCGCGAACATGGCGAAGTACGCGGCGGCCGAGGCGTCGATCGCCTGCGTCGACCAGGCGATCCAGACTCACGGCGGCAACGGCTTCGCGCTCGAGTACGGCCTGACCGACATGTACTGGGGCGCCCGCCTGACCCGCACGGCCCCGGTCTCGCGCGAGATGATCCTGAACTACGTGGCCGAGCACTCGCTGGGCCTGCCGCGCTCGTACTAGAGCCGTCCGGCGCTGACGGCGAGCGCGCCTCGGCGGGCAACTGCTCGAGCGTCCGCGCGGCGCTCGTCCCATCGCCCGCCACCGCTCGGCGATCCCGCCGAGGGATCGGCCAGCGGAGCCAGCTCGAGAGGTGTAATCGAGCCTCGCGTCCGCACCGCGGCTCGACGCTCGCCGAGCCGCGCCTCGTTGGCGCCGCCGCCCAGCGCAGCCTGGTCAACCGGCCTGGCGGATCCCGGTCCAGACGCGTCGGTCCTGAGGCCAGATCGCCGCCGGCCGGTGCGTCCCGCGCGACCGCCGTCCGACTCGCGCCGGAACAGGCGGTCGATCCGCTCGCTGGAGCCGTCTACGACGCGGTCGCCTCCCTGGTGTTCCGGTCCCCAAGGCCAGCGTCGCCGTAGTCCATGACCGGCCGGACCTCGACACTGCTCCCCGGCGTCACAGGGGTCTTCTTCGCCCAGCTGAGCGCCTCGTCGAGGTCGGCGCACTCGAGCAGGTAGAACCCGCCGACCTGCTCCTTGGTCTCCGCGAACGGACCGTCGCTGACGATGCGCTCGTCGTCCGTCGTGCGCAGCACGGTCGTGGCCGTTGCGCTGGGCTGGAGTCCCTCGCCGGAGATGAACGCGCCGGCCTCCGCCAGCTCGTTGTCGTAGTCGCCCCACGCGCCCATCATCTCGCCCAACTCTTCGGGGCTCATCTGCTCGTCCTGGCCGGTCTCGGGGCCGACCATGATCAGCATGTACTTCATTGGAACCTCCTGGGTCTCGGCGGCGCTGTTCGCCGCTCTCACCCTATAGACGAACGGGAGCGCCTCAGATCGACAGCGGGGGCTGAGCCCACCTGGGGCCCAGCCCTCCGCCGTGCTCCCCGTCAGTCCTCGACCGTCGCCGTGATCGAGAACTGTGCGCCCGCGTTCCCGTACCGGTTCTCGACGCCGATGCGGTAGTTGCCCCTGCCGGGGTTGTCCACCGTGACCGTTTCGTCGGAGCTGGTCGCGCTCTTCGACCGCACGTCGAAGTCCTGCCGGGTCGGATCCGTGCCCTTCTTCAGGTACAGGTCCAGGTTCGGCTCGCACTTCGGGCCGGTGAGGAACCTGCAGTCCGGGCCGTCGATCTCGACCTCGAGCTCGTCCGCGCCCGCCGGCACCTTGATCGTGTACCGCTTGAACGTGTCGCGCATGCCGCCCGTGTCGTTGAACGGCGTGGCGCTCGTCAGGAGCTGACGCCCCTCGGTGACAGTCACCGGCTTGGTGACGTCGTCCCAGGACTGATGTCCGTCACGCACGTTCAGCGTGACCTGGTAGGTGCCCGGGCCGGGGAACGTGTGGTTCGGGTTCAGCTGGCTCGAGCCCGTGCCGTAGCCGAAGGACCACTGGGTCTCGTGGATGCCCAGGTCGTCCGTCGACGTGTTCTGGAACTGGCAGGTCGTCTCCACGCAGCTCTGCGTGAAATCGGCCGTGGGCGTTGCGCCGCCGACGCCGCCGAAGCGGATCATCTTGTTGAGCGGCGAGCCCATGTTCCAGTGCGTGGCCAGGTACTCCCCCGGCTCCGGGCTGGAGTCGAAGTAGTCGTCGTAACCGCAGTCGAAGTACTCGCGGTCGTTGCAGAGGAACTCGACGCCCTCCTGGTGGTTGGTGCCGCCGTCGGGCGAGTAGCACATGACGTCCTGCTCGTCCCAACAGTGCCAGCCGCCCTGGCCGGTCGCGTGCGGGGCCGTGTTCTGGACCGCGCCCGAGTTGTGGCCGTTCTCGTGCATGGCGGTGCTGCCCTGCCAGCAGCTGCGGTAGGTCACGCCGTAGTCGCCTGTGGCGCCGGCGATGTCCGGGTTGTTGTTGCGGTTACCCGCGGACAGCGAGTCGTCGTTGTAGATGTTCCCGATGCCGCACGCCTGGCCCGTCGGATCCTCTCCGTCGAAGAAGATCGTGTGGTCGGCGCGGTAGTCGAGCCATCCCGCAGCCTTAGCGGCCGCGACGATCTCGGCGTAGGTCGAGCCGTTGGTCACCAGGTGGCCGACGAAGATCGTCTGCTCCTGCAGCGGGAAGTTGCACGCGACCCGGTAATCGGCCGTCGGGCCGCCGGACGCGAGCGAGTCGCGGTTCAGCACCCAGTTCATCCGGCGCATCTGCGTGCGGATGATTGGCTTCGACTCGTCGTACTTGCTCGGACTCGAGGCCGGGCGCGCGTAGATCACCATCTGGAACCGCTCGCTCTCCTGGCGGGCCAGGGTGCACTCGGGGGCGCGCTCTGGCGAGCCGGGGCCGAACGCGGCCGACTGGCCGGCAGCAGCGTCGGCTGCCTCGATCTGCTCCTCGGTGTCGGGACCGTGCGTGAGCAGGTCCGCACCGGGGCCGACGTCGACGCTGTAGAGCCCGTCGTCGGCGACCTCGACGTCGCCGCCTAGGGCGCGCTCGACGGACCGCGGCACCTCGTCGCCCGGCTCGAGGCCGGAGTTCGGGTGGTGCGCGGACGCGCTGGCCGTGGGGATAAGGACAACCGCTGCTGCGGCGATAAGTGTCTTGATTCGTGTGTTCATGTGGGAATCATCGATTCGGCACGGTGCCATCGCCAGGCATCCCGGGGTGTGACATCCGCACGTTCCGGTGTGGTCGTTTCCACCCCCGGGTGTGGTTTGCGGAGCCTCCGGAACCGGGTTCGATGCCCCGGAAATGCAGCTATGTTGCGCGTGGCCCCGCCCTCTGGGCGCGGGCCGTGATGGAGGGCCTTGAGCGATGAGCACGAGCGAGTGGATCCAACTGGCCACGATTCCCGTGTTCACGGGCGTGATCGGCTGGCTGATCAACTGGAGCGGCGTCTGGATGCTGTTCAACCCGATCCGCTTCCACGGGTTCGAGGTGCCGGGCCTGCGCGAGCTCTCCACGCTGCTGCCCCACCGCCTTCAGGAGGTCCCCGGGATCATGCAGGGCGGCATCGGCTGGCAGGGGATCGTGCCGGCGCGGGCCGCGAAGATGGGGTCGATCGCGGTCGACAAGGCCATCGCGAAGCTCGGTACCCCCGGCGAGTTCTACGAGCGGCTCGAGCCCGAGAAGGTCGCCGAGCACATCGTGAGGATGTTCTCGCCCGAGATCCCGAAGATCGTCGACCAGACGATGCAGGAGGAGCATCCTGGCATGTGGGCGAACGTGCCCCCGCGCGGCAAGGAGGCGGTCTACTCGCGCGTGCAGCAGCAGCTGCCTGGGATCGTCAAGCGGATCATGGACGAGATCGGCGAGCACATCGACCAGCTGCTCGACCCGAAGATCATGGTCATCGACCAGTTTCAGCGAACCCCGGAGCTCGTCGTCCGGATCTTCCGCGACTTCGGCCAGAAGGAGCTGAACCTGATGATCGCCTTCGGGTTCGTGTTCGGGTTCCTCCTCGGGATTCCGGTCGCGTTCCTCGATCACACGCTCCATCAGTGGTGGCTGCTACCGATCCTGGGCGTGATCGTCGGCTGGACCACCAACCTGCTCGGCATGCAGCTGATCTTCGAGCCGACCGAGCCGAGGACGTTCCTGGGCATGAAGGTCCACGGGCTCTTCCTGCGCCGCCAGGACGAGGCGGCGGAGGTCTACGCCCAGATCATCGCCGACGACGTCGTGACGCTCGAGAACATCGGCGACTTCCTCCTGGACGGCCCGCGCGGTGACCGCACCCGGCAGCTGCTGCAGGACGAGCTGGGGCCGGCCATCGACCAGGCCGCGGGCCCGGTTCGCGCCGCAGTCCGTGTGGCCGTCGGAACGCGCGAGTACGACACGATCAGGGAGTCGGTCGCGGAGAGCGCCGGGGGCCACACGATGACCGCCTTCAAGGACCCCGAGTTCTCCGAGCAGCAGAGCGAGAAGATCTACAACCTGATCGCCAAGCGGACGAAGGAGCTGCCCGCCCGCCGACTTCGTGGAGATGATGCGCTCGGCCATCAAGGAAGATGAGTGGATGCTCTACGCGCACGGCGCGATCATGGGACTGGCCGGCGGCTTCCTGCATCTCTGGATCTTTGGGGTGAGCGGATGACGGACGACCATCCCTCGGACGACCCGCTGGACAACCCCGGGACACCGGGCGAGAGCCCGCGCCGGGAGACGATCGAGGACATCCCCGGCCTGGCCCGCCTGGCGGCGTCCGCTGCCTGGCACACGACCGAGTGGGCGGCTCGCAGCTACGTGCGGCTCGGGCTGAAGCTCCTGGGCGCCGCGACGCAGCCCGAGCGCGCATCCGAGCTGGCGGACGACGTCCGCGACTACGCGCGCGAGGTCACCGGCCAGGGGGAGCGAGGCACAGGAGCCAACGGCGACTCCGACTCGACGCAGGAGTGGGACGAGCTACGGGTGCTCGGGGCCGAGGTGATGCGCAAGTCGCGCGACGTCAACTACGTGGAGACGGCGCACCCCGCCTACGAGCGGATCCTCGGCGACCTGGCCCCGGACGAGGCGCGGATCCTCCATCTCTTCATGGTCGACGGGCCGCAGCCCAGCCTGGACGTCCGGACGGGCGGCCCGTTCGCGCTCCTCAGCTCGCAGCTGATCGCCCAGGGATTCACGATGATCGGCGGCCGCGCCGGATGCCGCTACCCGGCGCGAGTACCCCAGTACCTCAACAACCTCCACCGCCTGGGGATGCTCTGGTTCTCACGCGAGACGCTCCACGACCCGGTGCCCTACCAGGTGCTGGAGGCGCAGCCGGACGTGCTCGAGGCGACCGGCTCGGTACGGATGGCCAAGGTCGTGCGCCGGAGCATCCATCTCACCCCGTTCGGCGACGACTTCTGCCGGATCTGCCTGGCGATGGACGGGGAGGGCGATGTGGGCGACCTGCCCCCGCACGCGGCGCCGCCCGAGGAGGACGAGGAGACGGACGCGGTGCCGCCGCCTCCCATGCCCGAGGGTTGATCTCCGGCTAGGAGCTCAGTCCCAGACGGCCTGCTGGTCCCAGCGCGCGGTGAGCTGGTACAGGATCACGACATCGAGCAGGATGAGCAGGAACGCCCACAGGGGCGCCGCCGGGAACCAGACGATGTGCGAGATCGCGCTGACCGTGATGAAGAAGACGGCGAGCCACCGGGCCCCGCCGCGACCCGTCAACAGGCCCACGCCGGTCATTGCCACGATCGCGCCCAGGAGCAGGTGCACCCAGCCCCAGAGGCTGATGTCGGCGATCAACGCACCCTGGCCGCCCACGACCACGATGTCGTCGTTGAGGATCGCTCCAAGGCCCCAGAGGGCGTCCAACGATCCGACCAGGAACATCAGGCACCCCGCGAAGGCCGCCCATCCCGAATCGCTCCTACCGGCTGCTCGACCTTCCATGTCAATCCCCTTCGCTAGGCGTCGCTACGTGAAGTACTGAATGCGACGTTCGGCGGCCGGGGCGGGGTTCCTCCCCGAGCGCGCCTACTCGCCGGCGGCCGTCACCCGCTCGTAGTTCATCCGCATCAGGGCGATCGCGTCGGTGACGTCGTCGTCGCTCTCCAGCGCGCGCGATGCCATCTTGGGGGAGTGCCGGTTAACCGGATGCGGGCCGACACGGCCCTCGTCGCGCAGACGCTGCCCGACTTCGCGCGGGAAGCCGAAATGGGCGACGCGGTCGCCGTGCAGATGGCCGATCTGCCGGCCGTCGACGGTGAACCCGTACTCGCCGCGCTCGCCGATCCCGGCCGTGACCCCTGGCCATGCGCGTGACCTCCTCGGTGATTCTCTCGCTTGCCGTCTGGGTGGTGCTCATGGACTTCTCCTCGCACTTGGGTGGTGTCACGACGACACTACAAGTTCAAGTTAGCTTGAAGTCAAGGCCGAATTGTGATTTGCTGTGGCCATGCCGACAGAGGAGCTCACGATCGGCGAGGTGGCGCGCCGCAGCGGCGTGGCCACCTCCGCCCTGCGCTTCTACGAGGAGCGCGGCCTGATCACCTCGGAGCGCGCCGGATCCGGCCACCGCCGCTTCCCCCGAGCGGTGCTCCGCCGCATCGCCTTCATCGTCTTCGCGCAGCGCATCGGCCTGACGCTGGAGGAGATCGGCGACGAGCTCGCCAAGCTCCCGCCGGACCGGGCCCCCACTCGCCGTGACTGGTCGAAGCTCTCGAGCGGCTGGTCGTCACGGATCGACGACCGGATCGCGGAGCTGGAACGCCTCAAGGCGGGACTCACCGAGTGCATCGGGTGCGGATGCCTCTCCCTGGAGCGCTGCCGGCTTGCGAACCCCGGCGACAGGGCGGCCGGCTGGGGCCAGGGCCGCGGTACTGGATCGGCGACCGGCCGCTTACGCGCCCGAGCTGGCCGCGGCGGTCCTCGGGCGCCTCGGCGGGGCTCCGCGCAGGCGGTCGCGCAGGCTCACCGCGCGCTCGGTCAGGCCCTGGATCGGCGCGGCGAGCTCGAGGGACTGCTCCATCAGCTGGTTGGTGCGCTCGACCGAGTCGCGCGCCTGCTCCCGGCCGCCTTCCCATCTCCAGCATCGGCTCGGCGAGGGCCTGGATTCCCTGGGCGGCCTGAAGCATCGGCTCGGCGATGGCGTGGAGCTCCTGCGCGGTGTGGTTCATCTGCTCGGCCAGGTCCTGCATCGAGCGCAGCTGCTCGAGGAGCTCCTGCGGCAATCCCGCCATCGCGCTGAGCTGGTCGCGGATGTCGATGATCGCGTCCGTGGCGCGGCCGACGTTGCGGGTCAGCGCCGCGGGAAGGGTCACCACCGAGGCTGCGTCCGAGATCTGCTTGCGGAGATCGGCCATCGCAGTACCAGGCTAGGTCCTATCCGGCTGCAGGTTCCGGCCGGCCCCTCTCGCAGCTGATCCTTCATCCGCTCGAGGTCGAACTCGTAGGGCTCCGTGGTCTCGATGAAGTCGATGAGGGTGTCCGCGAACCGCTCGGGGTCGTCGAGCTGCGGCCAGTGGCCGGAGCCCTCGAACTCCACGTAGCGGCTGTTGGGGATCAGCTCGTGCGCCTCCCGGCCGTGGGCCGCCGGGATGATCGGGTCGTTGGAGCCCCACAGCAGCAGGACGGGGATGTCCTCCGCGAGGTACAGCCGGTCGAGCGCGCTGACGCGCTGGCCACCGGGCTCGACGACGGCCTTCAGCGTGTGCCGGAATGCCTCGCGCGCCTCCGAGTCGTTGAGCGAGGCGAAGCCCGCGCGCCATCTCGGCGATGTCGGACCGGACGTGGAGGCCGAGCTTCCCCAGGGCCTGCCCGGCGGCCTCGCCGGCGCTGACCACCCAGCCGGGCGCGATCAGCGGCAGGACCAGCTCGGCGCCCGGGAGCGTCGCCGCCCGCAGCAGCGGATGCACCTCGCGGCCAAGGCCTCCGGAGGAGACGAGAACCATGCGCTCCGTGTACTCGGGGAACTGGTAGGCGAACTGCATGGCGATGCCGCCGCCCAGGGAGCGGCCGACGACGGTGCCGCGCTCGAAGCCGAGCGCGCCCATCAGGTCGCGCATGCCGCTCGCGTAGGCGCCGAGCGAGTAGTCGCCGCGCGGCTTGGCCGAGCGGCCGTGGCCCAGCAGGTCGCCGGCGATCACCGTGTAGTGGCGCGCCAGCCGCGGCATCACGTCGCGCCAGGAGTCGGCGTTCTCGGTGATGCCGTGGATCAGACCCACGACGGGGCCCTCGCCGGCGATCTTGTAGCTCACACGGTGGCCGTGAAGCTCGATCGTCTCGTCGCGCACCTCGGGCGTGGGCGTGCGATGGGTGACCGCGGGTTCCGCGGTTGCTGAGCTCATGGAGATCTCCCTACTTGATGTGGACGCCTGAGATGGCTCGCGAGATCACAAGACGCTGGATCTCGGAGGTCCCCTCGAAGATCGTGTAGATCTTCGCGTCGCGGTGCATCCGCTCCACCGGGAACTCCCGGGTGTAGCCGTTGCCACCGAGGATCTGAATCGCGCGCTCGGTCACCCACACGGCGACCTCGCCGGCCTTCAGCTTCGACATCGAGCCCTGGGCCGAGTCGAAGTCCTTGCCGGCGCGGCCCATCCACGAGGCATGCCAAACGAGCATGCGGGCGGCCTCGATCTCCACCGCCATGTCGGCGAGGGTGAACGCGATCGCCTGGTTCTCGATGATCGGCTTGCCGAACTGCTCGCGCTCCTTCGCGTAGTCGAGCGAGTACTCGTACGCGGCGCGGGCGATGCCCAGCGCCTGCGAGCCGACGGTCGGGCGCGAGAGCTCGAAGGTCCGCATCGCGGCCTGCGACTTGGCCTTCTTGCCCTCGCGGACACGGGCGAGTCGCTCGTCGAGCTTCTCCTTGCCGCCCAGCAGGCAGCTGCCGGGGATCCGGCAGTCGTCGAGGTGAACGTCGGCGGTGTGCGAGGCGCGGATGCCGTGCTTCTTGACCTTGGCACCCTGCTCGCAGCCCTTCGTCCCGGGCGGGATCACGAAGGCGGCGTGCCCGCGTGAGCCCAGCTCGCGGTCGACCGAGGCGATCACGACGTGCACGTCGGCGATGCCGCCGTTGGTGGCCCACGCCTTCTGGCCGTTGATGACCCACTCGTCGGTGGCCTCGTCGTACTTGGCCACCGTGCGGATGGCGGAGACGTCGGAGCCGGCGTCGGGCTCGGATGAGCAGAACGACGCGACCTTCGGATCCTCGGGCGTGCCGAAGCACTGCGGGACCCACTCGGCGAGCTGATCGGGCGAGCCGTTGCCGAAGATGGCAGCGACGGCGAGCGAGGTGCCGAAGATCGACATGCCGATTCCGGCGTCGCCCCAGAAGAGCTCCTCGTTGACGATGGGAAGGGTGAGGCCGGACGGGTCCGCCCAGAACTGGGCGAGGCCCTCGAACCCGTAGAGGCCGATCTTGGCGGCCTCCTGGATCACCGGCCAGGGGGTCTCCTCGCGCTCGTCCCACTCGGAGGCGGCCGGGCGAACGACGTTCTCGGCGAACCCGTGGACCCAGTCGCGGATGTCGAGCTGGTCCTGGGAGAGCTCCATCGAGAACGTGGAGTCGGCCGAGCCCGCCATCGCGGCAGCGACCTGCTGCTCGGCTGTGTCAGTGGCTGCCATCAGGCACCCGCCTGCGGGATCTTGAACATGGTCGCCACCTGGCTCGCGAACATGAGGTCGCCCTCGATCTTGAGCTTGCCGGCCATGAACAGGACGGGACCGGGCTGGGCGCCGGAGACCAGGCGGAGGAACGCGGCCGGGCCGACGACGAAGGTCACGCGCGGATCGGCCGTGGGCTCGGTGGAGACGCTCACCGCTCCGTCCTTGAGGGTGACCTCGTAGGTGTCCTCGCCGCCGCCGGGCTTGTCGGTGATCTTCCAGAGCAGCACGGCGTCGGTCCCCTTCGCCTTGTCGGCGTCGAGGTGCTCGGTCATGCGGCGGAAGATCTCATCGAGGATCGACTGGCGCGCCGCGGGATCGGACATGCCCTCCGCGAGCTGCTCGTCGGTCGCGCTGGCGGCGAGGGCAGCGAGCTGCCCGGCGTCGACGTTGGCGAGATCGGCGCCCAGCTCGGGGGCGGCCGCCGGGCTCTCGGCCTCCGTGGTCTCGGCCTCTGGGGCGGTGTCGGTATCGGTCATTCGCAAGTCCTCCTGAGGAAGTTTCCTACTGTGGGTAGGAAAACGCTACCATAAGTAGGAATACGATGTCGGCGATCGAGCAGGCAGCCCTGAAGACCAGCGCCCCGAGCCAGCGGGCGGCGCACCTCGGCCCCGAGCGCCGACGGCCGATGGTGCTCGACGCCGCCTTCGAGCTGTTCCTCGAGCACGGCTACGAGGGGACCTCGATGGAGGCGGTCGCTCGCGCCGTCGGCGTCACCAAGCCGGTCGTCTACGCCTGCTACCCGTCGAAGGAGGAGCTCTTCAACGCGCTCCTGCGCCGCGAGGAGGACCGCGTCCTCGACGAGATCGCTGCCGCCCTCCCGGCCGCGGCGGAGGGCGACCTGGAGGGGGCGCTCACCGAGGGGCTCATCGCGTTCCTCCGCGCCATCGAGGCGTCGCCGCGGGCCTACCGCGTGATCTTCCTGGGCGAGGGCGCGAACGCCGCCGTGGCCCATCGCATCCAGCGGGGACGCGAGCGGCAGGTGGAGGCGGTCTCGATGCTGGCCCGCCCCCTCCTCGGCGAACGCGACAACTCAGAGCTCGACCGCCAGGCGCGCCTGCTCGGGCACCTCACGGTCGGGCTCGCCGAGTCGGGAGCGCGCGCGCTGCTCAGCGAGGACGGCTGGACCCCCGAGACACTCGGCGCCCGGCTGGGACGCATCGCCGGCGGCGGCGCGGCGGTAGCGTGAGCACCGTGGCCCTGCTTCGGCCCATCGCAACGCTGCTCCGGATCGTGGTGGCCGTGATCGCCGTGATCGTGTTCGGCGCCGGCATCCCGTTCCTGTGGATCTGGATCGGCTCCCAGCTCCAGGGCGGCACGGCCCCGTCGCTCGGCGGCCTGGGCGTCGCCCTGCTGGGCATCGTCCTCTCCTACGCCCTCCTCCTCACGATCTTCGCCTGGCTCAGGGAACGCATCTCCCCCACCGAGGCGCCGGTGCGGCACGAGTGGAACCGCAGCCTGTCGGCCGAGCGCAAGACGGGCCCTTCCGAGACCAACTCGATCGAGGACATCGCCGCGGCCGCCACCCTCGTCGTCGCCCTGGTCTGCACCATCTGGTTCCTGGCCTTCGGGGACCCGGGCGTGCCGATCTCGCCGTAGGTCGGGCGGCCTGAAACAATCGCCGCCGATGTCGACCGTGGTCAAGGACAGCGGCTCCCGGGCGCTGCTGCCGCCGTTCACCGACGAGCACGAGCAGCTCCGCGAGTCGATCGGCCGCTGGATCGCGGAGGAGATCGTCCCCAACGTCGACGAGTGGGAGGAGGCCCGCGAGTTCCCGCGCGAGCTCTACACGCGCGCCGGCGAGCTGGGATTCCTCGGTCTGAAGTACCCGCAGGAGCTGGGCGGCGAGGGCGGCGACTACGTCCATGACGCCGTCTGGGCCGAGGAGCTCGCCGCGGCGGGCGCCTCCGGCGGCGTCGGCGCCGGCCTCGGTGCGCACACCGGGATCGCGACCCCGCCCGTGTTCAAGTTCGGGACCCCCGACCAGCACGAGCGCTTCCTGAAGCCCGCGATCCGCGGGGAGAAGGTCGCGGCGCTGGGGATCACCGAGCCCGGAGCCGGCTCGGACGTCGCCTCGATCCGGACCTTCGCGAAGAAGGTCGACGGCGGCTATGTGGTCAACGGCTCCAAGACCTTCATCACCAACGGGGTACGCGCCGACTTCCTCGTGTGCGCGGTCAAGACCACAAAGGAGGGCGGCCACGGGGGCATCTCGTTCCTGATCCTGGAGCGCGACATGCCCGGGTACGAGGTCGTCTCGAAGCTGGAGAAGATGGGCTGGCACTCCTCCGACACGGGCGAGCTGGCCTTCACGGACGTCGAGGTGCCCGACGAGAACCTCCTCGGGGAGGAGAACCGAGGCTTCTACCTGATCATGTCCAACTTCGCATGGGAGCGGCTGTTGATGTCGCTGGGCGCGGTGGGCGGCATGAAGCGGCTACTGGACGTGACCATCTCCTACGCGCTCGAGCGGCAGGCGTTCGGACGCCCGATCGGGCACTTCCAGGTGATTCGCCACAAGGTCGCCGCCATGGCCACGCGCATGGAGGCCTGCCGCGCTCTCACCTACTCGGCGCTACGCGACTACGTGGCGGGCGAGGACGTGATCCGCGAGGTCGCGATGGCCAAGCTCCTGACGCAGCGCGCGATGCTCGAGGTCGCCGACGAGTGCCTGCAGATCCACGGCGGCTACGGCTACATGCGGGAGTACGGCATCGAGCGGGCCGTCCGCGACGCCCGCCTGGGCCCGATCGGCGGCGGCACCGACGAGGTCATGAAGGAGATCCTCGGCAAGCAGCTGGGGCTGTAGGCCCCCGCAGCGCCGAACGTCCCTCGGGCCCCCGTTAACCGGGGGTCTCCGGGACGTTCGGCGCAGGGCCTGGGTCAGTCGCCCAGGATCGCCTGGACGAGGTCCGGGCGGAACGGGCGGGTGCCCTGCACCAGCTCGAGCCCGCCGAACCCGTGGGAGCGGGCGTAGGCCAGCTCCTTCGCGAGGTCGCCGACCCCGTTGGATCCCGCGACCGGCAGGACCTGGAGCGTGGACAGCGTCCCGATGGCCTCGCCGGATCCGCTCAGGAATCCCGAGCCCGAGTCGCCCGGGACGCCCGGGGTCGCGGTGTAGACGGTGCGGCTCCAGCCGTCGCCCTCGCCCTGCACCACGACGCCCTGCTTCGGGCGCAGCTGGGCGACGCCCTGGCGCAGCGACGAGTTGCCGTAGGTGTAGACGGTGTCGCCCAGCATCGCGCTGGACGGCCCGACACCGGTCGGCCCGCCGAAGCCCGGGACGCTGGAGTTCACGTTCGCCACGTCGGCCGGGTCGATGCGGACCAGCGCGAAGTCGTTGTACGCGCAGGTGTCGGCGTCGGTCTCGCCCGCGCTCTGCATGGCGATCCACGAGCTGTAGACGAGGGTCCCCGGCCTTGTCGCGCCGGTCACCTCGACCTGGGTGCCGAGCGGCTGCGAGGCACTGTCGCACCCGTCGGTCTCGGTGGCCGCCCCGGTGCCGGCGCAGTGGGCCGCCTGGCCCAGATACGTGCCGCCGCCGTCGCGGAAGACGAAGTTGGACGTGCACTGGCCACCGGCGGTGATCGTCTGAACCCCGGGGTGGATGGGGTTGGCGTTGTGATCCGCGGTGGCAACGGACGGCGCCGCGGCCATGGCGGCGACGGCTGCGGCTGCGGCGAGCGTGCCGCGAAGGTTCCTGGTCATCTGAGTGATCCCCCGATCAACTGGTTGGTTCGGAATACCGCGCATCGGTACCCATGCTTCGCAAATGACAAACACGACAACCGTCGCCGTTCTCCGCTCACTTACCGGACGCCTGTTCGGTATTTCCTTTACGGTTCCCCACCGCTTTTCGACCTAGGAGGAAACGCTTCAACATGGGACTACTTGACGGCAAGAGCGCGATCGTCACCGGATCCGCTCGGGGAATCGGCCGCGCGACGGCAGAGCTCTTCGTGAGCGAGGGCGCCCGGGTCCTCATCAACGACATCGACGGCGACATCGCCGAGCAGGCGGCGTCCGAGATCGACGGCGAGACCGCCGTGTTCTCCGGCGACCTGACCAAGCCGGACGTGCCTGACGAGATGGTCAAGAAGGCGCTCGACGAGTTCGGCAGCGTCGACATCGTCGTCAACAACGCCGGCTACACCTGGGACGGCGTCGTTCACCGCATGACCGACGAGCAGTTCCAGGCGATGCTCGACATCCACACCATCGTGCCGTTCCGCGTGACCCGCGCGATCGCCCCCGCGCTGGCGCGAGGCCGCGAAGGCCGAGGCCGGCGAGGGCAAGGAGGTGTTCCGCAAGATCGTGAACGTCTCCTCGATCTCGGGCACGATGGGCAACGCCGGACAGGTCAACTACTCGGCCGCCAAGGCCGGCGTCGTCGGCTTCACCAAGACGCTCGCCAAGGAGTGGGGCCAGTTCAAGATCAACTGCAACGCGGTCGCGTTCGGGTTCATCGAGACCCGGCTGACCCAGGCCAAGGAGAAGGGCGAGAAGATCGAGATGCCCGACGGCGAGGAGGTCGATCTCGGCATCCCCGAGCAGATGCGCGCGATGGCCTCGATGATCATCCCGCTCGGCCGCCCGGCCCAGCCCGAGGAGGCGGCCAAGCCGGTCCTCTTCCTGTGCTCGGAGCTCTCCAACTACGTGCACGGACAGGTGCTGAACGTCACGGGTGGACAGTTCGGCGGCATGACCACATAGGTCGCCTGCTTGCCGCTTGGGCTCCTCGCGGCCGCGCTCGCGGGGTGCGGCGGCGAGGACGAAGGCGCCACCGATGCGCCCGAACCGGAGCCCGAGGAGAGCGGCGTGATCGTCGCCGCGCTCGGCGACTCGATCACCGCGGGCTCACCCCTGTGGGATCCCGACGAGGCGATCCGCGCCCAGATCGCGGAGGCTGACGAGACGAGCCAGTTCGAGTACTGGGCGACCGAGCTGAACCCGGAGCTCGAGTTCCGCAACTGCGGTGTCTTCGGCGAGCGCACCGATGAGATCTCCACGCGCCTCGACGAGTGCGCGGATGGTGCCGACGCGCTGATCGTCCAGGGCGGGATCAACGACATCGCCCAGGGCCGGCCCGTGGAGGACGCCGCGGAGGATCTGCGATCGATGGTCCGGCGTGGGAAGGATCTGGGGCTTGAGACCTACATCGTCGACGTCCTGCCGTGGAACAACGGCCACCCCTCGGCCGACCGGCCCGATCGAGCAGCTGAACTCTCTCATCGACCGGATCGGGCGCGAGGAGGACGTGCCGGTCATCCCGTTCCACGACACGCTCGAGGACCCCGACGAGCCGGGGACGATGCGCGCGGACTTAACCGACGACGGCGATCACCCGTCGGTCGCGGGCTACCGGGAGCTGGGCGAGCTCGTCGCCCCGGCGCTCACCGGCGGCAGCTAGGCCTTCGGGCGGCGCTCCTCCGCCGGCGGCTCGCCCGCCTCGCCGGCGACGGCGGTCGGCGGCCAGGCGCCGAACCAGTTGTCGCGCGCGCCGTCCAGTCGTGATCACGCCGCCGGAGTAGAAGTCGCCGGCCGGGCGAGGCCAGGTAGGCGACCAGCCACGCCCACTCCTCCTCGGTGCCGAGGCGCTGGAGCGGCACCGTGCGCGGCACCCGCTCGACCACCTCCTTCGGGTACTTGGTGCGCATCGTCTCGGTGCCGAACTGGCCGGCGGCGAGCGCGCGTGAGCCGGATTCCGAACCGGGCCCACTCGACCGAGAGCGTCCTCATCATGTTCTCGACGGCGGCCCGCGCGGCTCCCGAGTGGACCATGCCGGGCATCCCGTTGTGGGGAGAGAGCGTGACGCTCAGAACCTTGCCGCCCCCCTGCGGGATGAACGCCTTGGTCGCCGCCGCGTGGGTCATCAGCCAGGTGCCGACGCACGTTCAGCTCGATCACGGTGCGGAAGCCCTTGGGGGTGATCGCCTCGGCCGGGCTCAGGAACTGGCCGCCGGCGTTGTTGACGAGCGTGTCGATGCGGCCGTGCCGCTCGACCACCCCGTCCATGAAGGCGTCGACGGCCTCCTCGTCGCGGATGTCCAGCGCGCCCAGCGATGCCGTGCCTCCAGCCGCCTCGATCGCCGACACCGTCTCGCGCGAGCGGCTCCTGGCGGCGCCCGCAGATCGCGACGGCGGCGCCCAGCCGGCCGAGCTCCAGCGCCGTCTCCTTCCCCAGCCCGGTTCCGGCCCCCGAGACCACGCAGACCTGGCCGTCGAGGAGGCCCTCCCGGAAGATTCGCGACGGCTCGGCCACGGACGGCAGCCTACCCCCGGCAAGGCCTCATTCGCCTCGCGGAGGGCGCCCGGGGCACCGCCAATCCCGCCGCTACCCTGGCTCGCCTCATGAAGGTCCAGCTCGAGCCGAAGCCCCTGGAGGGCGCCGCTCCCGCGCGGCAGCGAGGGCGCGACCGTGCGCCGTCGAGCCGATGATCGTCGGCGAGGTGACGCAGCCCGGCGGCTACTTCCAGCGGCCCGGGGGGCCGTTCGAGTCGCTGCGGGCGATCGGCGTCTTCACCCGCCGCTCGCGCTGGTGGACGGTGCCGTCACCGCCTTCCTGATCCGCCACCCGACGGCCGGGCCGTTCCTGGTCGACACCGGGCCTTCACGGCTCGGTCGCGGCGAAGCCGGCGGAGAACCTGGGCCGCGACGTTCGCGTGGTACGCGAAGCCGCACCTCGAGGCCGGACAGCGACCTCCCCTCGCAGCTTCGCGAGCGCGGCATCGATGCGGGCGAGATCCGCCTGGTGGTGATGACCCACCTGCACCTCGACCACGCCTCCGGAATGGCGGAGTTCCCGAAGGCCACGTTCGTGATGAGCGCGGCCGAGTGGGACGACGCGACGACCGGCAGCCGGCCGCTCCTGCGCGGGCTACGTGCCCGCACCAGTACGACTACGCCTTCGACTACCGGACGGTGTCGTTCACCGAGGGCGTCACCTCGTACTCGACCTTCGGGCGCACCTTCGACCTCTTCGGCGACGGCAGCGTACGCCTCGCCTACACGCCGGGACACTCGGCCGGACATCAGTCGGTGATCTGCCGCCTCCGCGACCGCGACCTCGTGATCGCCGGCGACGTCGTCTACACGCTGTCCCAGCTCGACACCGCCCCGGGGCCGGCGCGACCGTTCGACCCGCACACCTTCAACCGCTCGCTGCAGGAGATGCGGCTGTTCGCGCGTCAGTACCCGAACGCGCTGATCATCCCGAGCCACGATCCCGAGCTCTGGCAGCGCTCGAGAAGCGCTACGAGTAGCGCCTAGAGCCTGCTCTCCAGCTCGGCCGCGCGCTCGTCGTGACGGGCGGCGCCCTGACCCTCGCGCGGGATCCGCTCCTCCACCTCGCGGGCCTGCTCGGCTGCCTCGGCCGCTGCCTCCTCGTGCGTGGTGGCCAGCTTCTCCTGGCGGGCCGCCTCGGCACGGTGACGCTCTGCCTCGGCGCTGCTGCAGCTCGGCCTGCGTGCGGTGACGATCCAGCTCGGCGCCCAGCTCGCTCGCCTTGGCGACGTGGGCCTCCGCCTGCTGGCGGTGGTCGGCGGCCTCCCTCGCGTCGCGCTCGCGGGCGGCGGCGCGGGCCTCGGAGCGCCGACGGGCCGCGGCGACGATTAAGAACGAGAAGGACGATTGCCGCGGCGACGATTGCGATTACGACGGCGGTGGACATGACAACCACCTTTCCGGCCGGGCCGAGTCCTAAACGCCCTCGCTCGAGCCCCGAATGGGCGATCGGGGACTCCTTGAGTGACTTGAGCACGCCGCTGCGACCCTGCTCGTCAAGCGCGGTGTACATCTCCTTGACCGACTCGAAGACGGTCTCGGCTGCCTCGAGCTGCTGCTCCCGCGTCGCATTGGCGACAGCCGGGAAGGTGATCGGCTCGCCGTATTGCACGGTGACCTTCGGGAAGCGCAGCTTGCGCCACTTGCGCACGCCGAGCGAGCCGTGGATCGCCACCGGGACCACCGGAACTCCGGACTCGAGCGCGAGCCGGCCGACTCCGGGTTTGGCCTCGCCGAGCTTGTCCGGTGCGCGAGCGGCCACCCTCGCAGTACATGAGCACGCAGTTGCCGCGCGCGAGGATCGCGTGCGCGGTCTTGAACGCCTCCTCGTCGCGATAGCCACGGCGAATCGGGAAGACGCCCCCGATGCGGAAGATGTAGTTGAGAATCGGATTGCCGAAGAGCTGCGACTTCGCCATGAACTGCATCTTCCGGCGCACGTAGGCGCCGGCGAAGAAGTGGTCCATGTTCGAGAAGTGGTTCGGCGCGACGATCACGGGGCCGTCGGCGGGCAGGTTCTGGGTATTGATCGCCCGCTCCCGGTAGAGAAGGATCGAGATCCAGGTCGTGATCAGGCGGACGAGCTCGTAAATCCAACCGGGAGGGTGCGCCCGGATGTGCTCGTGAAAGCGCGTGAAGTACTCCGCCGGGCGGGGATCCTTGTAGACCTGCGGCTTGATGTCGGCCATGGCAGCGGGGCCGGCCTTGCCGGCTCCACGTAGGACTACCCGTTGCGCCGGGGGCGGTTACTCCGGGTCCGAAGCCTCACCGCGAGCCCAACCCCGCGACCGCCCGACCGCCTCCCCCCAACGCCCGAGCAGCTCGTCGCGCTCGCCCTCGGACATCCGCGGCTCGTACCGGGCGGCCTCGCGCCACATCTCCCCCACCTCGGCCTGATCCCACACGCCGGTGGCGATGCCCGCGAGATACGCGGCGCCGAGGGCGGTGGTCTCGCTGATCTGCGGGCACGATCACCGGCGCCCCGAGCACGTCCGCCTGGAACTGCATCAGCCATTCGTTGGCGACCGCGCCCCCGTCGGCTCGCAGCTCGGTGAGCCGCTCGCCCGCGGCGGCTTCCTGTGCGCGCACGGCGTCGACGGTCTGGTACGCGATCGCCTCCAGTGCGGCTCGCGCGAGCTGGGCCCGCCCGGTACCGCGGGTGATCCCGACGATGGTGCCGCGGGCGTACGGATCCCAGTGCGGCGAGCCGAGGCCCGTGAGCGCCGGGACGAAGTAGACGTCGTCGTTCGAGTCCAGCGAGGCGGCCAGCGCCTGCGTCTCCACCGCACCCTCGATGATCCCCAGTCCGTCGCGGAGCCACTGCACCGCGGCCCCGGTGACGAACACCGCGGCCTCGAGCGCGTACATCGGTGCCGGCCTCCAGCCCCCAGGCCACCGTCGTCAGCAGCCCGTCGCCGGGCTCGGGGGCGTCGGCTGCCCGTGTTCAGCAGCACGAAGCTCCCTGTCCCGTAGGTGTTCTTCGCCATGCCCGGGCCGGTGACAGGCCTGCCCGAAGAGGGCGGCCTGCTGGTCCCCCGCGATCCCGGCCACCGGCACGTCGCCGCCGAAGAGATCGGTGCGCCCGTACACCTGCGAGGAACGGACGGCCTCGGGAAGCGTCTCCTCCGGCACGTCCAGCAGCGCGCAGAGCTCCGGGTCCCACCGCTGCTTGCGGATGTCGAACAGCATTGTCCGCGACGCGTTGGAGAAGTCGGTGACGTGCCGGCCGGTGAGCTTGTAGACGAGCCAGGAGTCGATCGTGCCGAACACGGCGTCCCTCGCCGCCTCGACGTTGCGCCGAAGCCACTCGATCTTGGTGCCGGAGAAGTACGGATCGATGACCAGGCCCGTGCGCTCACGGACGAGGTCCGTGTGGCCGGCCGCTCGCAGCTCGTCGCAGCGCCCGGCGGTCCGGCGGTCCTGCCAGACGAGGGCGTTGTGCACCGGCTCGCCCGTCTTCGGATCCCAGGCGACGACGGTCTCACGCTGGTTGGTGATGCCGATGCCGGCCAGGTCATGGCCCGAGATGCCCGCGTTGCCGATCGCCTCCGACGCCACGCTGCGGGTGACGTCCCAGATCTCGTTGGCGTCGTGCTCCACCCAGCCCGGGCGCGGGAAGTGCTGGCGGAACTCGCTGTAGGCCCGGCCGGTGATCTCGCCCGAGCGATCGAACACAAGGCAGGTCGTGCCGGTCGTCCCCTGGTCGATGGCGAGGATCATCCTTGCAACGCTATCCCGCTCGCTTGGCGCGCACCACACGCCGGAAGTCGCGAAGCTGGCGCACGCGGTGGAGGAAGCCGCCGAGCGTGCGCCCCGTCGCGCGATGGGAGAGCTCCAGCTCGATCTCGCGGACCTCAAGGCCCGCACGAACGACGTCGACGGTGATCCCGATCTCCATCCCGTAGCCCGCGCTGAACGGGAACGCCGCCCGCATCGCGGCGGCGCTGAGCGCCCGCTGGCCGGAGATCGGGGCCACGGCGGTGTAGCCACACAGCCGCTCGATCGCGCTCCGCGCGTATCTGAGGGCGATGCCGAAGCCACCGCCGACACGGCTCGCGAAGACGGCGATGGCGAGGTCGGCGTCGCCCGCATCGACGCGCTCGACCAATGGCGCCAGACGACCGGCGCTCTCCCCCAGATCCGCATCGCACAGCAGGAAGGTGGGCGCGCTGTCGGTGGCGGCGCGCTCGATCACGGTCGCCGCCGCGGCGGTTACGTTCGCCCCCTTGCCATGGGGCCGCCCACGGGATACGACCTCGGCTCCGTGCGTGAGAGCCACGTCCGATGTGGCGTCGTCGGATGCATCGTCGGCGACGATGACGTGCGCGCCTGGAAAGGCCTCACCGAGGGCCGCCAGCGTGGCGCCGATGCGATCGGCCTCGTTCCGTGCTGCGACGAGCACCACGAGGGCCTGTGTTGCTGGCGCTGACGACGGCAAGGGGGGGATATTCGCGGGCCGAGACACAAAGTGTCTCGGCAGTGGCATGTCAGGCGGCTCTGCCGCCGCAAGGTATTGTGCCGCGCCAATGAGCATCGACGTTGAAGCCCACATCACTGGCACCGTCTGGAAGATCGAGGTCAAGGTCGGGGACAAGGTCTCCGATGGAGACACCGTGGCCATCCTCGAGTCCATGAAGATGGAGATGCCTGTCGAGGTCGAGGACGACGGAACCGTCGCCGAGATCAAGTGCGAGGAGGGTCAGTCCGTCCAGGAGGGGGACGTCCTCGTCGTGCTCGACGAGTAGAGGCGCGTGCCCGGCGAGCTGAAGCTCGACCGGCCGGCCGAGGCGGTCGCCCGGCTCACCCTGTCGAATCCCGACAAGCGCAACGCGCTCGACCACACCATCCTCGATGCGCTGGCCGCGGGCCTGCCCGCGCTCGACAACGGCATCGAGACGAGATGCGTCCTGATCACCGGAGAGGGCCCGATGTTCTCGGCGGGATACGACATCGGTGGCATCCGCGATGCGAGCTTCTCCGACGACGCCGAGGCACTCGTCGCCCACCCGTTCCACGCCGCGATGGAGGCGATCAGCTCTCACCCGTTTCCGGTGGTGGCCGCGATCAACGGCCACGCGCTGGGGGGCGGGCTCGAGCTCGCGGTCCGCTGCGATTTGCGCATCTGCGCGGAGGGCGCCGAGCTCGGGATGCCGCCGGCCAAGCTCGGGCTGATCTACAGCCACACGGGGCTGCAGCGGTTCATCGACGTCATCGGGATCGCGCGCACGAAGGAGCTCTTCCTCGTGGGCGACAGCCTGGACGCATCTCACGCGGAGGCGATCGGCCTCGTCAACAGGGTGGTGGCCGCGCGCGACATCGAGCAGGCGGGTGTGGAGCTGGCGGCTCGGATCGCCCGCAACGCGCCGCTCGCCACGCGCGGGAACAAGCGGGCCATCGAGACGCTCGCGCGGAACCCGGTGCTGAGCGCCGAGCAGGAGCGCGAGCTCGTCGAGCTGCGTCGCTCCTGCTTCAGGTCGGAGGACTTCCGCGAGGGCATCAGCGCCTTCGCCGAGAAGCGCGAGCCCCGCTGGCGAGGCGAATAGCCGTGGCGAAGAGCGCGCACGCGGCGCTCGCCGCGTCCGACCCCGTGATGGCCGCGCTGATGGCCCAGACCGGCGAGATGACGCTCGAGCGCCGGCGCCGCGGGCGCCCGGCCGGCGACGCCTACGGCACGCTGCTCCGGACGGTGATGGGCCAGCAGATCTCGGCCAAGGCGGCGTTCACGATCCACGGGCGCTTTCTCGAGCTCTACGACGGGAAGCACCCGACGCCGGCGGAGCTGCTCGCGACCTCCGAGGACGACCTGCAGGGGGTGCGGGCTCTCGGGCCGGAAGGTGGAGTACATGCGCAGCCTCGCCGAGCACATCGAGGACGGAAGCCTGGACCTGGAACGGCTCGACGAGCTCTCCGACTCCGACGCAATCGAGGCGATCGTCGCCGTGCGCGGCTTCGGCGAGTGGAGCGCGCAGATGTTCCTGATGTTCTTCCTCCAGCGGCCCGATGTCCTGCCCACCGGTGACCTGGGCATCCGCAAGGCGGTCGAGCTTCACTACGGACTGGACGACCTCCCCGACCCGGCGGAGCTCACGAGGATCGCCGAGCCGTGGCGTCCGCAGCGCTCCCTGGCGTGCATCTACCTCTGGGAGTCGCTGTCCAACGCGCCCGTGGAGAGCTGAGTCAGCAGGCGCGGACCCGCTCGTCGAGGCTCATCACGCGCCCGTCAAGCAGGCGGGCGGTGGCCGCGACGGCCGAGGGAGGACGGCGGCTGACCCGGGAGCCGGGGATGCGCACCTCGAAGGGCGGCTCGGAGCGGGTGCCGGCATCGGAGCCGTCGATCTCGAAGGCGGCCTGGGTGAGCGAGCCCGCATCGGCGCCGGTCACGGCGGCCGTCACCGCCCCACGCGCACAGTCGCCAGGCCCGCTGCGGTATTCGAGGTGGAGGTCAAGGCCCGGCACGGTGCGGCAGGTGTCGCCCGCGCATTCGGCCAGCAGGGCCAGCCGCGCCGCCAGCGCGGCCTCGACTGCGTCGAAGGCGGGATCGTCGACGAGGTTCTCCAGCTCGAACGGGTCCGTTCGCAGGTCGTAGAGCTCCAATTCGCCGGTGCCGTACTCGATGTACTTGTAGGACCGGTTCCGGATCCCCGTAAACGACGCCGGATCCTCGGGCTCGCCCTCGCCGGCGATGTCGCCCTTCTCGAGGAGGATCTCCCTGCCCCGGAGCTCGCGTGGGTTGCGCACGGCGCGCAGGAGGGAACGGCCGTCGACGACATCGTCTGCCGTTGCGTCGGCCGCGTCCAGGATCGTCGGGGCCAGGTCGGCGTTCACCGCCAGCTCGCGCGCGACGATGCCCTCCGGGACGCCGGGACCCCGCATCATGAGCGGGACACGGATCGCCTCCTCGTAGGCCCGGTTCTTGCCGCTCTGGATGCGGTGTTCGCCGTGAAAGAAGCCGTTGTCGGCCGTGTAGATCACGAGCGTGTCGTCGAGCTCGCCGGCGTCGCGCAGGGTGTCGAGCATCTGCCCGACCCCCTCATCGATGTGCTGGATCGCCTCGATGCGGCAGCGGTAGCGGCGGGTGGCGTTGTCGATCGCTGCCTGGTCGAGCGTTGCCAGATTCGCGACGCCCGTCGGCTTGTCGGTGACGTCCGCCTCGTTGAAGTTGTCCGGCAGGGGCAGCGGCTCGGCGTCGAATGCCGTCGCGTGCCGCGGGGCGGGCTTGGCGGTGTCGGCGCAGTCCGCGGGCGGCTGCGGGCTCGGGTCCGGCCCACCGCCGTGGGGCGCGGTGTAACCGACCGAGAGGAAGAAGGGCTGGGATTCCGGCGCTCTGCGCTCGAGGAAGTCGACCGCCTTCCCGGTGAGGACGTCGCCCTTGAAGTCGGCCTCGGTCGTGCCGTAGGGGACGCTGGTCCCGTTCTCGTTCAGGTCGTAGTCGTAGACCCGCTGGCCCTCGCTCGCCATCGCGTACCACTCGTTCCACCCCTGCGGGACCTCGTTGGGGGCGCTCCCCAGGGCATAGCCGTTCATGTACTTGCCGATGTAGCCGGTGAAGTAGCCACCATCGCGCATCCAGACCGCCAGGTTGTTCGTCCCGTGCAGGGCGCTGAAGGTGGCGTAGCCGCCGTTCGGCTGGGAGTTGCCGCGAACCATGTGGTTGCGGGCGTACTGCCCGGTGAGGTAGGTGGCCCGCGACGGGCAGCACAGGGCCCAGTTGGTGAAATTGTCGGGGAAGGTGGCGCCCCGCTCCCCGATGCGCTCGCTCACCTCCGGCATCAGCGGCATCGACGCAGCGGTCTGATCGTCCGACATGATGAAGAGCACATTGGGCGATGCCGGTGTACGGCCGGTGGCCGCGGGGCCGCCGGCCGCGAGGGCGGCGGCGGCAGCGCTCAGCAGCGCGGCTGCGACGGCGAGCGCGGTGGTGCGACGGCGCGGGTGGCGGTGGTGTGTCGTGGGCGTCAATGTGCTCCCCCACCCGCCTCAACCCACCGGCGGCGCGAAAGTAGCGGTACCGGCGCGGGCCGTGCGCCGGATCCGGGCAGAATAGGCCGCTTGGAATCGACTTCGCGTCGGCTGATCGATCGAATGCGCATGCGCTCCACGCCGCCACCGGTGGTCTCGTTCGGGACCGGCGGGTCGGGCACGCGGGCGATCGCGGCGATCCTTCGGGAGGCCGGCATATATCTCGGCCCGAGGCTGAACCGGGCCAGCGACGCGCTCGCGCTGGAGAAGTTCCTGCGGCGCTGGCCGGAGGAGTACGTGACCGGGTCGGACTGGGTGGCGGCCGGCGGCGAGCTCCAGCCGTCCGAGCCCGATCCCGCGATGGTGGAGGACCTGGTCGCCTCGCTCAAGAACCAGCGCGAGGGGATCCCGGCCGCTGGTGCCCGCTGGGGCTGGAAGGCGCCCCGAACGATCTTCGTCCTCCCGGTCATCCACCACCTCTTTCGCGACGCCTACACCGTGCAACTGGTGCGGGACGGCCGCGACATGGCCTACTCGCAGAACCAGAACCAGCTGGAGGCACTGGGACCGGCGATGCTCACCGACCTCGATCCGGACACGCCGCAGGCGGTCCGCTCGGTCGCGCTCTGGTCGCGGCTGAACGTCGCGGCGGCCAAGTATGGGCGGCAGCGCATGGAGGGCCGCCATCTCGTGATCCGCTACGAGGACCTCTGCAGCGACCCCGAGCGAGGCATCGCCCGGATCCTGGCCCATCTGGAGGTCGCAGACCCCGACCCCGTGATCGCTCGCGCGCACGAGCTGATCGACCCGTCCAAGGAGATCGGCCGCTGGCGCCTGCAGGACCCCGCCGAGATGGAGGCGGTGGTCGCGACCGGCGCCGAGGGGCTCGCCGAGTTCGGGTACGCGTAGGCCGTCCGAGGGCGCACCTAGCCTTGCGGGCGCACGGATGGCGTCCTTGATCAGCTTCGATGAGGCGCTCGCGCTGGGCGAGTTGACCGACCACGACGACATCGGCGATCTCGTCGAGCGCGCGTGGACGGTCCGACAGGAGCGCTTCGGCGACTCCACCGACATGTGCTCGCTGGTGAACGCCAAGTCCGGCGGCTGCGCCGAGGACTGTGGCTTCTGCGCCCAGTCGCGCTACGCCGAGGCCGACACGCCGATGCACGCGATGATGAGCCCGGAGCAGATCCTGGAGCACGCGCGCGCCGCCGAGGCCGCCGGGGCCCACCGCTTCTGCATGGTCACGCAGGGGCAGGGGCTCTCCAAACGCGACTTCGAGGCGATCGTGGAGGGAGCCAAGCTCGTCTCCGCGAACACCAACCTGAAGCGCTGCGTTTCCGTCGGCCACATCTCCCCCGCCCGGGCCAAGCGCCTGAAGGATGCCGGCGTGCAGCGGGTGCATCACAACGTCGAGACCGCTCGGTCCTACTACGACGAGGTCTCCACCACCGTTCGCTACGAGGGCCGGATCCGCACGATCGACGCCGTGCGCGAGGCCGGCCTCGAGAGCTGCGTCGGGGGCATCCTCAACCTCGGCGAATCGCCGCAGCAGCGCGTTGAGATGGCATTCGAGCTGGCCGAGATCAACCCCACCTCGGTCCCGATCAACCTGCTCAACCCCCGCACCGGGACCAAGTTCGGCGACCGGCCGCTGATGGACCCGTGGGACGTGGTGAAGTGGGTCGCGGTCTTCCGGCTGATCCTGCCCGACGCGCTGTTCCGCCTGTGCGGCGGCCGCGTGGAGAACCTCCACGAGCTCCAGCCGCTGGCGGTGAAGGCCGGCCTGAACGGCGTGATGATGGGCAACTTCCTCACCACGCTGGGCGCCGAGCCCGCCGACGACAGGGAGATGTTCGAGGAGCTGGGCCTCAACGTCGCGCGGCAGGACGACAACGGCGCCAACCCGCGCCCCGACAACCGTGACGGCTGGCTGGAGGGTGACGCCCCGCGCACCCCGGTGGACGATCTGATCGACAGCCAGGCGGAGGCCAACTTCTGGGATCCCTCGACGCAGCTCCGGGTGATCAAGACGAAGAAGAAGCCCCCGCCCTACCCGACCACGGCCGGCCGGGGCGACGGCGACGGCGCGCGCCCGGCGTGAGGGACGTCGCCGCGCGGCTCGCCGACCTGCGGCGGCGCGGCCTGCATCGGCGGCTGCGGACGATCGAGGGACCCCAGCGCTCACGGGTCCGTCTGGACGGCGGCGAGGCGCTCCTCCTCTGCTCCAACAACTACCTGGGACTCGCCGACCACCCCAAGGTCCGGGCAGCCGCCGCCGACGCCGCGGAACGCTACGGCGCTGGAGCCGGGGGGTCGCGTCTGATCTCGGGGACGATGACCATTCACCGCACGCTCGAGGAACGGCTCGCCGATTTCAAGGGTGCCGAGGCCGCGCTGCTGTTCGGGTCCGGCTACCTGGCGAACACGGGCACGGTCGCGGCCCTCGGCGGGCCCGGCGAGGTGGTCTTCTCCGACGAGCTCAACCACGCGAGCATCATCGACGGCTGCCGGCTCAGCCGGTCGGAGGTGTTCGTGTACCGCCACCGCGACACCGAGCACCTCGAGTGGGGCCTGCGCCGCGCAGGCGCGCGTGCCTCGCTGATCGTCACCGACGGCGTCTTCTCGATGGACGGCGATATCGCGCCGCTCCCGGATCTCCACGAGCTGGCGGGCCGCCACGGGTGCATGCTGATGGTGGACGAGGCCCACGGAACCGGGGCCCTTGGTCCCGGCGGCCGGGGCTCGGTGGCCGCGGCGGGCCTTTCCGGGCAGGTGGACGTGGTGGTGGGAACGCTCGGCAAGGCGCTCGGCAGCTACGGCGCCTACGTGTGCACGTCCGGCCAGGTCGCCGAGCTCCTCCTCAATACGGCCCGGCCCTTCATCTACTCCACCGCGCCGCCGCCGCCCTCGGTCGGAGCCGCGCTGGCAGCGCTCGGCGATCCTGCGCGAGCACCCCGGCATCGTCGAGCAGCTGCGGCGCAACGCGGCCACCCTCCGCGAAGCGCTCGGCGCCTACGGCCTGGACCTCGGCGATTCCCGGACCCAGATCGTGCCGGTGCTCGTCGGGGAGGCCGGGCGAGCGATGTCGCTCTGCGAGCACGCGCTCGAGCGCGGCGTCTTCGCCCAGGCGATCCGTCCTCCAACGGTCCCGGACGGAACCTCGCGCCTGCGGCTCGCCGTGATGGCGACCCACTCCGCCGACGAGCTCCGCGGGGCGGCCCGGGTGATCGGGCAGGCCGCACGGGAGGTGGGCATCGCCCAGGCGCCGGCCGGGCGGGCGTCGACCGGCGAGCACGGCCGGATCGACCGGGCGGCGTAGCCAGGCCCTCGTAGAGTGGCGGGCGTGCTCGCGCCCGCGGACCTGACCCAGATCGACGACGGACTCTGGCGCTGGACCGCCCGGCACCCGGAGTGGAGCGCCGGCGCGAAGCCCGAGAGCCCCGACTACTGGCCGACGGAGGTGGGAAGCGCCGCCTACCTGGCACCGGATGCGCTCGTCCTCTTCGACCCGCTGGTGCCCGAAGGCGGCGAGGCGCTGTGGGACTGGCTGGACGAGCGCGCCGCGGAGCGCCCGCGCGTGGCGGTGCTGACGACGCTCCAGTTCCACCGCCGCAGCCGCGACGCCGTCGTCGCGCGATACGGCGCGACGACCTCGCGGGCACGCGGGCGGCTGCCGGCCGGAGTGGAGGCGATCCCGATCCGCCGCGCCGGCGAGACGATGTTCTGGCTCCCCGAAGTGCGCACCCTGATCCCAGGCGACCGGCTTCTCGGGGATGGACACGGCGGGCTGCGGGTGTGCCCGCAGTCGTGGATCGACTACCTCCCCCGTGACTTTCACGTCGCCGACGTACGCGACTCCCTGCTCCCGCTGCTGGACCTCCCGGTCGAACGGGTCCTCGTCTCCCACTGGGCGCCGGTGCTGAGCGGAGGGAGCGAGGCGATCGCCCGGGCGCTCGAGAGCGCTGGATGAGAGGCGTGTTCGTGACCGGTACCGGGACCGAGGTCGGGAAGACCGTGGTGGCGGCGGCGATCGCACGCACGCTGCGCTCGGCGGGCGATGACGTCGCGGTGTTCAAGCCCGCTGTGAGCGGGCTGGACGACTACGAGGGGTCGGGCGAATCGCCCGACCACGAGCTGTTGAGGATGGCCGCCGAATCCGGGCAGACCGACGACGAGATCGCGCCGTACCGCTACGGGCCGCCCGTCTCGCCGCACCTGGGTGCCGAGCTGGCGGGCGAGGCGATCAGCCCGGAGCGGATCCGGGACGCGGCGCGGGGCGCTGCCGCGGGCGCCGACGCGCTCGTCTGCGAGGGGGTGGGTGGCTTCCTCGTCCCGCTCACCCTCGGATACCTCGTGCGCGATCTCGCGCGGGACCTCTCGCTTCCCGTGGTGATCGCGGCCTCGCCCGGGCTCGGCACGATCAACCACACGCTTCTGACCGTGGAGGCGGTCCGGGCCGTCGGCCTCGAGGTGGCGGCCGTCGTTCTCACGCCCTGGCCGGCGGCGCCAAGCGAGGTCGAGGTCTCGAACCGGTCCTCCCTCGAGCGCCTGTCCGGGACCCAGGTGCTGACCCTGGAGCGGATCGGACTCGGCGATCCCGCAAGCTGGCCGGCGCTGCTTCCCGCCTCGATCTAGCCGGCTTTTCCCGCCGCGGGCGCATCTATCGTCGCCGCAGCGAATGACGGGACAGATCGGTCAGCTCGACAGGCGGCACCTCTGGCACCCGTTCACGCAGCAACGGGACTGGGAGGAAGCCGAGCCGCCGGTGATCGAGCGGGCCGAGGGCACCGACCTCATCGGGAGCGACGGGCGGCGCTACATCGACGGCGTCTCCTCGCTGTGGTGCAACGTGCACGGACACCGGCACCCGGGAATCGACCAGGCGGTGCGGCAGCAGCTGGACCGAGTCGCCCACTCCACGATGCTGGGGCTCACCCACGCGCCGGCGGTGCAGCTCGCGGAGCGCCTCGTCGCAGATCGCGCCGCCGGGGCTCGAGCGCGTCTTCTACTCGGACTCGGGATCCACGGCCACGGAGATCGCGCTGAAGATGGCGTTTCAGTACTGGCAGCAGCAGGGCGGCGAGGACGCGCGGCGGACGTCGTTCGTCTCGCTCACCGACGCCTACCACGGGGACACCGTCGGAGCCGTCTCGGTGGGAGGCATCGAACTCTTCCACTCCGCCTATGGACCGTTGCTCTTCGACGCGCACCACGTCCCGCCGGGCGAGGCGGACGAGCTCGAGCGAGTGCTCGCCGAGCACGGACACGAGATCGCGGCGGTGATTCGTCGAGCCGCTGGTTCAGGGCGCGGCGGGCATCCGCGTTCAGCCGCCCGGGTACCTCGGCGACGTCAGGCGCCTGTGCGACCGCCACGGCGTGTTCCTCATCTGCGACGAGGTCGCGACCGGCTTCGGGCGGACGGGGACGATGTTCGCGTGCGAGCAGGAGCGGGTCTCGCCCGACTTCCTGTGCGTCGGCAAGGGCCTCACCGGCGGCTATCTGCCGCTGGCGGCGACGCTTGCGACCGAGCGCATCTACGAGGGCTTCCTGGGAGCGCACGAGGACTACCGGACCTTCTTCCACGGGCACACGTTCACGGGCAACCCGCTCGCCTGTGCGGCGGGGATCGCCAGCCTCGAGGCATTCGACCGCGAGAACACGCTGCTGCGGCTGCAGCCCAAGATGCGCCTGCTCGGTGAGCTGCTCGAGGAGGTCGCCGCGATGCCCGAGGTCGCTGAGGTGCGCGGCCGGGGATTCATGGTGGGAATCGACCTGGGCGAGCACGAGCCAGCTCTTCGGATGGGCCATCGGGTCACCGTCGAGGCCCGCGAGCGAGGCGCGATCATCCGCCCGCTGGGCGACACGATGGTGCTGATGCCGCCGCTGGCGATCTCGAAGGCGGAGCTCAGCCGGCTGGTCGCGATCACCGCCGAGGCGATCGCCGCGGCACACGCCTCGGCGTATGGCGAGCGCGGCCAGGTCGCGCCGCTGTCGGCGCCCGCCGACAGCCAGGTCGCCGAAGCCGCCTGAGGCCTCCGCGGGCTAGGCGCCCGTCGGCCATCAATATCTTCGAGCTGTGATGAAGTCGCCGTTCCGCCGTAGTGGGGGCATGGAGCAAACGCTTACCGCCCCCGCCGCCCAGGCACCGGACGCCGAGACTGGTCGCGTTCGAGGCGCTCTATCGCGAGAGCCGTGACGACGTCTTCGCCTACGTCAGCGGCCTGTTGCGGGACCGATCGGCCGCAGAGGACGTGACCGCACTGGCCTTCGAGCGCGCGTACCGGCGCCGGCGCGGGTTCAACCCCGGGCGGGGCAGCAGGCGCGCCTGGCTGTTCGGCATCGCCCGGAACGCCGCGCTCGACGAGCTGCGCCACCGCAGGCGCAAGGCCGAGCTCGCCGATGAGGTCCTGGACCCGGACGCACCCGATCCCGCGGACAGCGCCGACGTCGCGCTGCGCCGGGCGACGCTCCGCCGCGCGATGGCCGACCTCGCGCCGCGCGATCGCGAGCTGGTCGCGCTCAAGTTCTTCGCCGGCCTCTCCAACGCCGAGATCGCGGACGTGATCGAGACCAGCGAGAGCAACGCCGGCACCAGGCTCCACCGTGTAATCGAGAAGCTGAGGAGGGCGTGCGATGAAGCTGCCTGAGAGGTTCCGTTCCGACGAGGCCATCGACCCCGAGGCCGAGGCCGAGCTGGCCGTGATCGACGCGGCCCTGTCGGGCGGCCCCGTGCCCGCCGACAGCGAGCAGCTCGCCCAGTTCGCCCGGGAGCTCCGCGCCGAGCGCGCCGAGACGACCCCGGCCCTCGCCGCCCAGCTCGACCGCTGGGCGGCGAGCGGGTTCGCGAAGGCGGAGCGCCGGAAGGCAAGTCCGGGGAGCGACGCCGCACAGCGGAGCGCGCGCTTCGCGGGCATCGTGCCGCGCGGCGTGATCGCGCCGGTCGGCGCGGTGGCGACCCTGGCGGTCGTGGTGGGCATCGCCATCTCCAGCGGCGGCTTGAACACCGGCGGCGACCAGGATCAGAGCTCTTCGAGTGACGATGCTGCGATTCAGAGCACCGACGGGCGGCGGACAGCGCGGCCGCCGAGGCGGGCGGGACAACGCGCCGTGCCCGAGCGAAGCCCCCGAGGCTGCTGGGCATCGGGAAGGACGCGCGGCGCGGCGCTGCGAGATGAGCTCGCCTACGACGGCCGCGCCAGCTCCGCCGAGAAGGCGTCGCCCGACGAGCGCAAGGTCGTCCGCACGGCCGACCTCACCCTCGCCACGGAGCCCGAGGACGTGCGCGAGGTCTCCGACGGCGTCAACGAGGTGACCAACCGCTACCGCGGGATCGTGGTCTCCTCCTCGGTGCAGAGCGGCGAGGAGGGGCGCCCCGGCCTGAGCTCGCAGTTCCGCCTGCGCATTCCCGCCGGCAACCTGCAGCCGGCACTGGCGGATCTCTCCGAGCTGGCCCACGTGCAGTCGCGCACCGAGTCGACCGAGGACATCACCGGCCAGTTCCTCAGCGCCCAGGAGCGGATCGCAGGAGCTGGAGGCCGAGCGCGAGGGACTGCTCACGCGCCTCGCCGAGGCCGAGACCGAGGAGGCGGCCGAGGTCATCCGCCGCCAGGTCGACGCCGTCAACGCACAGCTTCAGGCGACACGCGCCGAGCTCGAGGAGGACCGCGAGCGCGTCAGCCTGGTCCCGGTCACGGTCACGGTCGTGGCCGAGGAGGGCGCGGGCGACGACGGCGACTGGAGCATCTCCGACGCCCTCGAGGACGCCGGCGACGTGCTCTCCACCGCCGCCGGCGTGATCGTGATCGTCGGCGCCGTCCTGCTCCCCCTGAGCCTGGTGGCCCTGCTGATCGCCCTCCTCATGCGGACGCGGACGAACCGGGCCCGCGACCGAGCCCTGGACGACTAGCCGGGCCGAGTTCGGAGTTCTACTGCTCAGAGCAGCACAACTCGGGAAAGTCGCCCCCTCGGGCTCATGGCGACTAGAGTGCCTGTGACGAGACGTACTTAACTCTCGACGCCCCAGACGAAAGGAATCCGTATGGGCAAGTGCCGTGGTCTGTTTCTGGTGGTCGTGGCCATAGCTTGCGCCGGTGCGTCGGCTCCCGCGCTCGCGGTGACGAATACGGACAAGAAGCAGAACAAGGCCATCAAGGAACTCAAGCAGGGCGCCGAGGCGCTCACGGCGGGAGTCGAGGCAGCGACCGCCGGACTCGAGAGTGTGACCACCTCGGTCACTCAACTCGATGCTGAAGTCACTCAGGTCGACGCCGCGCTCACCGCGCTCGACGGGCTCTTCAACGGCTACGTCGACTCGACGGAATACGGGATCGTCACGCTCTACTTCGACGCCGAGGGCAACGGCTTCGAGGCCAACGATGCGGTCCCCGGGCAGATGCTCACGAGCGCCGACATCCCGGATAGCGGGGACCAGTCGACCGTGACGGGGACCATGGTGGTCCTCGTGCCTGACGGGACCACGGCCAAGCCGCTCGCCCTCAAGGCCGGCATCCGCTCCGGCGAGAGCGATGGCACATGCCCGGCGGACCCGGTAGGTCAGGCCGGCCTGATGTCGATGAGCGCCGTCATCATCGGGGCCCCCGGGACAACTTCGGTCGGCGGCGGCAACCCAGGGGCCACCCAGCTGCCCCTGACCTCCGCTCCCAACGGGTCACTTGGCGGGCTCCCGGTCTATGACATCCCGGGCAAGGCCCCGCTCTCTGGTGCGGCGGCTGGTCCGCTCACCTTCCCGGACGACCAGATGATCGAACTCACGAATCCGGCGAACCTGCAGACCCTGACAGGGCGCCGCCGAGCCGCTTTACGGTGACCAATACCTCGGGCGGGCCCGCCGCGGCCCTCTTCGAGGTCACGGTCCGCTTCGTCGATCGCTCGACCAGCACGACCGATCTCGAGGAGTAGCCCCGCCGCCGGGTGCCCTAGTCCTCGTAGGGCTCGAAGTCCGACTTGCGCGCGCCGCACACGGGGCAGAACCAGCTGTCGGGGATCTCGTTGAAGGGGGTGCCCGGCGGGATGCCGCCGTCGGGGTCGCCCTCCTCGGGGTCGTAGATGAATCCGCACGACGTGCAGATCCATACCTGCTGTGTCTGGGTGCCTGCCTCCATCGCGCGGCAGGGTATCGCGGATAGATTGCGTGCGGCCCCGTGAACGATGAGCCCGCCACACCCCGTCCCGCGTCCACCGTGATCCTGCTGCGGCGCGGTGGGAAGCACAGCGACCGCGGCCTCGAGGTGCTGTTCGGAAAGCGCACGGAGGAGGCCAGCTTCATGCCGGGAGTGTGGGTGTTCCCCGGCGGCGCGGTCGACGCCGATGAGCTGGAGGCCCACTCCGAGGACGACGCCTACAAGGTCTGCGGCGCTCGGGAGGTCGAGGAGGAGGTCGGGCTCGAGCTGCAGCCCGGCGACCTGCATCAGTGGATCCGCTGGATCACCCCAGAGGAGGTGTCCGTCCGGTTCGACACCCGCTTCTACGTGGCGCTGGCGCCGCCGCACGCGGCGCCGGAGCCGGACGCTACCGAGATCACCGAGGTCGCCTGGATGAGCCCGCGTGTCGCGCTCGACCGCAACTCGGCCGGCGAGATCGAGCTGGTTTTCCCGACCGTCAAGACGCTCGAGACCCTCCTGCCGTATGCCAGCTCCGACGAGGCACTGGCGGCGGCGGCCGAGCGCGGAGGCGAGCCCATCCTCCCGAAGGTGATCGGCACCCGCGAGGACTGGCGGGTCGTGCTGCCGGGCGAGCCCGGCTACCCGGAGGACTGAGCCGAAGCCGGAGGCGAATCCGGGAAGGGCTCGAGGCCGGCGTGCCAGGGACCCGGGAGGTAGGTGTGCACCCCGTGCTCCTCCACCTCGCGGCACACGCGGGTGAACAGGCCGGCACCGGAGTCGAGCGCGGTCTCGTACTCCTCGCGGGTGCGCTCGCGCAGGCGCCAGTGGAAGTAGAGCTGACCCTCGGAGACGCCGAAGTCGACCTCGCGGTCGATGGTCGTCACCCAGTCCAGGAAGCCCGGGCCGAACATCTCGCGCAGCGCGATCGGGTCGTACTCGTTGGGGACCGTCGCCAGGAACCGCTGGTTGAACTCGATGCTCTCGAACTGCACCTTGTGGCGGCTTGCCCGCCGCTCGATCACGTCCTCGGCGCTGCGCTCCAGCGACTCGATGTTGAACGGAGGCATCGCCTGCGCCAGGTCGGGCACATGGGCCTTGGCGAGCACGGCATGCGGGACAACCGTCTTGTTGAACAGGCGGCCCTCCTCGCGCTCGTCCGCGTCGCAGGACGCGCCCCAGAACCCCTCGGAGAGCTGCCCGACCAGGCGGTTGGTCCCGCCTGGGCACAGCGCCGCCGGCCCGCCGGGCGGGTTGAGCGTCCCGACGGCGTCGTAGGTGAGCTCGCGTTTGGAACCGACCTCCTGGACGATCGCCTCCCAGGCGCCCGCGTCCTCCGTGCCGCTCATTCGTCCGCCTCCTTGGCCGCCGCCTCGATCAGGTCCATCCTGCCCTGGGCCTCGAGCTGCGCCCGGTAGCGCGGGAACACCGGCTTCGCCAGGGGCACGAGCTTCAGGATCTTCGCGACCGGGCCGGTGGCGCGAATCTCCCCGCGCGCGAGCGACACGGTCACGTTCACCCCGCCCAGCCAGAAGCGGTGCCCGACGTCGGCGGCCATTGACATGACCACCTCGGGCTCCATCTCCGACTCCCCGAAGTCGACCTCGGTCGGCTGGCCCTCCTGAAGGCGGACCGTGATCGCCGCGTCCGGGTCCGAGTATGCGTAGCGCACGATCGTGTTCGCCTCGCGGAACTTCGAGGCCAGTTCCTCGTCCGCCGCGAGATCGGTGAACAGCTTGCCCAGCGTCGCGTAGACGTCGTCGTCGCTTGCGAACAGCGCCACTTCTCTCCTCTCCCTGCCGCCGGTTGACGGCCAGCGGATCCTAGTGGCCCAGCGGCCTAGGGATCCTGGAAGAGCGTGGGGAAGCGGCCGGTGCCGAACCCGCCCGGGAACGGCTCCTCGACGATGCACGGCGCGAAGGCGGGCGAGACGGGCGGGACGGTGCCACCCACCGGGTCCGCCGCGGTGTGGATCTCCTCGTCCTGCGAGTTCGCCGAGCCGGCCGCCTCGTAGGTGGGCGGACCGGCGTAGTCGAGGTTGCGGCAGTCGAAGCTGGGGAACATCCCGTTCTGCGCGGAGCTGAAGCTGGTGATCGCGCCGGGCGCCAGGTAGCCGTTGGAGCGGTTGGTGGGCAGTCGCGACGGGTGGACGCCCAGTGTCTCGATACCCAGGTAGCCGAGCTGGCGCAGGTAGTGGCGCGCGGCGGGCTGATCGGACGCGACCGGATCGATGGAGTTGGCGAGCGCGGTGCTCGGGCCGGCCAGGAAGTCGGTGACCGTCGTCTTCTGGAACTCCAGGTAGCGGATCACCGGGTTGAGGTTGGCGAGGAAGGGGTCGAGCGCATCCAGCACCGGCGCCAGCCCGTTCAGGGTCCGTTCGAGCGCCGGCAGCCCCGTCTTACTCACGGTGATGAGCACGTCGAGGTCCTCGAACAGGCTCTTCAGGTTCGGCGAGAGGCGCCGCACCGAGGCCAGCGTCGGCGAGAGGTCGTTCGCAATCGGGATCAGCTGCTGGATCAGCGGGCGAGTGTCGGCCTGGAATTCGTCCAGGCGATCGAACGTGAGGCGCGACTCGCGCTCGAACGTCGGCAGGATCTGGAACGACTCCGCCAGCGCCTCGTCCTCGCTGGCCAGCGCCTCGAAGGTCTCGTTGGAGCCGGTGATTACGCCGGCCAGCGCCTGGTCGCGCTCGGAGAGAGCCTCGAACACGGTCCCGGTGTCGCGCACGAGGCCCTTGAGCGCCACCTTCTGGCGGTTGAGGATCTCGAGCAGGCCGGCGGCGTCCTCGACGAACGGGCCGAGGTTCCCGAGGGCATCGTTCAGGTCGAGGCCGCGGCCCTGGATGGCGTCGGAGGAACTGGCGAGCCATCGCTGGAACGACGTCCTCGTGTCCTCGTCGAGAGCGTTGAAGATCTCGTCGATCTGCGTCGCGTCCTGAGTCTGCTCGATCCCAAGCGTCTCCCCCTCCTCGAGCGTCTTGACGTTCTCGGCCTCGGCGTCGGAGACGTTCGCCGCGGCTCCCACGGACACGGGCACCTCCTTGCCTCCGGGCTCGGTGCCGGGCGTGAGCTCGATGTAGGTCTCACCCAGGAGCGTCTTCTGGCGGAGGATCGCCTTCGCGTCCTCCGAGATCGGGGCGAACTCGGGCCGGATCTCCATCACGGCCTCGGTCGTGTCGTTGCCTCCCACGCGGTACTCGGGCGGGGCCAGGGCGAGCTCCTTGACCTTGCCCACGGAAACGCCACCCACGCGGACATCCGACTCGCGCGCGAGCGTAGTCGTCTCCGGGAAGTAGGCCGTGACCTTGTAGCTCTCGGGCTTCAGCGGGATGGGCCCGCCGAAGGCGATCCACAGGAAGAGGATCAGCCCGAAGCACGACAGCGTGAAGCCGACGGCGATGAGGATGCGACCGACGCCGGGCGCCTGCTTCTGCATCAGCCACTCACCTCCCCGGATGTCATCGCTCGCGTGGTCATGACGGGTCGCAGAGCCCTCCGTCGGCGAACAGGGTTCCCACGCCGCTGGTGAGGCCGCGCACCTGCTGGAGCAGGGCGTTCAGCTCCTCGCCGCCGGCGGGCGGGGTCGGGATCAGGCCGCCCGTACCGCCGGTGAGGATGTTCACCAGCTGGTTGCAGCCCGCGGTGAAGTAGATGCGGCGGAACGGGCCGTTGCCGTCGGCCGTGTTGAAGAGCAGGTTGCCGTTGTGCCCGAGCCATCCGGCCCAGAACAGGAAGCCCTCCTCGCGCCCGGGCGTCCCGGTCGGATCCTGGCCGTCACCGTCATCGTTGGTGTCGGGGTTGTTGGCGGCCATGTTCGTGAGCTTGTTGAGCTTCTTCCCGACCACGGTCAGGCGCGGAGCGGCGCTGGAGTAGTAGCCCGCCGCCCGGCGCAGGTCCGGAACCGGCTTGCGGGCGGCACGTACGAACGGGCGGATCTCGTTCTCGATCACGGGCGTCGCGTTGGTGGCCAGCGTCTCCAGCGAGCCGTTCGCCTCGTCGAGGTTGCGCGCGAACGGGCGCAGGTCGTTGAAGGTCGGGCCGAGCACGGCGGCGAAGTCGGCCACCTCGGTGAGCGTCGACTCGGCCTGGGTCAGCGTCGGGCCGAGCAGCTGGACCGCGCGGCGCACGCTCGGGTCCTGCTCGGCGATGGCGCCAAGCGCGGAGTTGGAGGTCGAGACGAGCTCGACGAGGTCGTCGTCGGCCTGCGCGACGCGGCCGGTGAGGATGTTGAAGTTGTGGACCAGGTTGCGCACGTTCTGCTGGCGCGTGGCGACCTTCGAGCTCAGTAGGCGCAGGTCCTTGTTGATCGGCCCCAGGCCCCCGAGCACCTTGCCCAGGTCCTCGTCGCGGCCCTCCAATCCCTTGCCGGCGCCGACGAGCAGCAGCTTCAGGTAGGCCTGGGTATCGGAGTCGAGCGCCTCGAGGACCTCGTCGAGGTTCACGTCTGGCGCGGTGTTCGAGACCGAGACCGTCGAGCCCTCCTCGTACTCGCCCGCGCCCGAGCTACCCGGGTCGAGCTGGAAGAACATGTCCTTCAGGCCGGTGGTCGGGCGCATCAGGAGCGTCGCGTCCTGGTAGATGGGCAGGAACTCCCGGTCGATCGCGAACGTGACCACGCCGACTCCGCCTTCGACCTCGACGTCGGCCACGTCGCCCACGCGGACGCCGGCCACGCGGATCGTCTGGCCCTGGCCGGGGACGACCGCCTGTGCCGTCTCGAACTCGGCCTTCAGCTCGAAGGGCTTCTCCTCCAAGATCGGGATCCGCAGTCGCTGCTCCTGGAAGATGTAGTAGGTGATCCCCATGGCGATCGCCACGAGGACGCCGATGGCGATGATGTAGCGGAAGTTCTTCCGGATCGCGAGAGCCATCAGCCGCCCACCTCCGATTCCAGCCTCGGCGCGCTCGAGCCGGAGTCATCGGAGGAACCGCCGTCGTCCGCGCCCGTCAGGCCCGACAGCTCCGCGCCGTTCTCCTCGAGCGTCTCCAGCAGCGCGGCGCCCGCCTCGGCGAGCGCCTCCTGGTCGCCCTCCTGCTGGGCCTCCAGGTACGCGTTGGACTGCCGCTCGAGCGCCGCCGCCGCGCGAGGGGGCAGCAGGTTGACGATGTCGTCGATGATCGCGATCAGCTCGTCGAGCCCGACGGGGTTCTCGGGCGTGTCGACGCCGGCATCTCCCGAGGTAACGCCCGCGGCGCTCAGATCGGGCGGATCCTGCGTCTCGCAGGCCACCTCGGGGTGGAACTCGGGTCGCTGTGAGTCGGCGAGGTTGCCGTGCACACTTGGCATGCCGCCCAGCAGCGGGAAGTCCAGCAGGCCGACCGCGTCGGCGACGCCGTCGGGAGCTCCACCCGGGATCACGACTGTGTTGGCGCCGCCGCCCGCCTCGACCCGGATGTACTGGCCGTTGGCGTCGCCGGAACGGCTCTCCGAGGCGATGCCGACCAGGCCGGACGCCGTCTCCTCCGCGACGTTGCCCTGAGGCTGGAGCTTGGCCGGGTAGCTGGCGGGCGGATCCACGGTGTCGTTGGACCACGGGATGACCACCTCGTTGAAGCAGCTCGAGACCTTGCGGAACTGGCTCAGCAGCGGCTTCGTTTCGGCCGAGAGGCGCGCCAGATCGGGGATCGTGGGCCGCAGGTCGGAGACGAGGCCGCGCAGCTCGGGCTCGGAGACCAGCAGGCGCACCTGCTCGATCAGCGGCGTCGCCGCCCGCAGGGCCGGCGCCGTGGACCGGACGCCCGGAAGGGCCTCGCGCACGAAGGCCCGCAGCGGCGGGAACGATGCGTTCAGGTTGGCGAAGGCGGGCTCGGCTGCGTCGAGGACGTCGGGGAGCTTGGCGATGGCCTGCTCGAGCGATGCGGACTCGGCCGCGAAGGAACCGGAGACCACGCGGAGGTTCGTGACGAGGTTCTGCAGCGCCAACTCGTTCGAGCCCAGGGCCGCGACCACCTTGTCCAGGTTCCGGATAAGGCCCGAGAGGTCGTGCGTGCGCTTGCCCTGAAGCGCCTCGTTGACGATCGACGTGTACTTGAAGGCGCCGGCGGAGGAGCGGTAGAGCTCCTGGAAGCCCTCGGCGCCGCCGTACTTCGTGAGCGCGTTGCCGAACTGGTCGAGGAAGGTCTGAAGGTTGGCGCGGACGTCTGACTGGAGCGTTGTGAGCACCTGGTCGATCGACACCGAGCTGGAGGTCTGGTTGACGGGGAACTGGTAGCCCTCTTCCACCTCGGGCGCGTTCGGGCTGCCCGGCTTCGTGTCGACGAAGAGGTTGCCCTCCAGGAAGAGGCGCGGGCGCAGCTGGAACTGGGCGTCCTCGTGGAGCGGCAGCCCCTCCTCCTTGATCGTCATCGTCACGAGCGCCGCGGACTCCGCCTGGCCCTCCTCCTCGGGGGGCGTCTCGCCATCCGTCTGGGCGGTGACCTGCGGCGAGTCGGCGCTGAGCGGCTCGACCTTCGTCACCTCGCCGATGTTCACGCCGGCGATGCGCACCGGCGCCTTCGGCCGCAGGTTCTGGGCGGTCTCGAATACCGCTTGGATCTCATGCGGATTGCTCCAGGGGAGCTTCTTCGTGTAGGCGACGACCGAGCCCACCCCGATCACGACGATCAGGATCAGGCCGATCGCCCAGTTCGGCAGACGCTGCTTGGAGCCGGTGGGCCTCATTACAGGCCGTCCCAGGTCTGAGGCTGGCGGTTGTCGACTCGGGTGTCACGCAGCTCGCGCGTGGAGTCCTGGTTCCAGAAGAGCGTGGTCGGGCCGCGCGAGCCGGGGAGGTCGGCGACGCCGATCGCGGGGTTGTTGTCGGCCTGGCCGTCCAGCTGCAGGCGGCCCAGCGGGTAGCCGTTCTGGCCGGCCTGGCAGTCGTCGAAGTCCTGGTTCGCGAAGTTCTGGCCCGCGGGACCGTAGATCGGCCCGTAGGTGATCGGCAGCGCGTACGGGGCGAACTCGCCGGACGAGTAGCTGACGCTGCCGTCGGAGGGCAGGAAGCCGCCGACCTTGCCGTTCGACTGGATCCCGGAGTACCCGGCCATCGGGGTCTCGGCCTCCCCCGGGATGGTGCTCGTGGAGCCGTCCGGCAGCGTGAAGTTCTGCGGGCCGAGCGGATAGTTCGTGAGCGCCTGGCGGAACGTGTAGCCGATCTGATCCGGGTCGGAGAGCGCGTTCGGCACGAACGTGAACCAGTAGTTCCAGTAGTTGCAGTTGGTCTGCGCCGGGACCACGAACCTGGCGAGCGGCTTCGAGATGTCGAAGGTCTCCTTCAGGCGGATCAACGCGGTGCGTGTGGTCGGCTCCTCGACCAGCTCCAGGAGCTCCTGGAGGACACCCTTGAGACGCGTGTTCATGGAGACCGAGCGGCTCAGCACCGGGGTGCCGACATCGATGGCCTCATTGAGCGTGGGCAGCGTGATCCGCAGGTCCGCGACGCCGGGGCGCAGCGCGGCGGAAAGCGTCGCGAAGTCGCGCAGGAACGGGATCTGGCGCGGCAGCGTCTCGATCCCGGTCTGGAGCGTCGGCACGCCCTCCGAGATCGTCTCCTTCAGCGCCTGCACGTCCGACGAGATCGCCGTGAACGTCGTCGCCATGAAGGTGAAGAGCTCGGCCTGCTCCTCTGCGACCGGGGCGACGATGCTCGCCGTCCGCCCGAGGGCGGGGAAGAACCGTGCGAGGCGCGTAGCCGGTTCGATCAGCACGTCGGAAACCGGCTTCAGGTTCACGATCAGCGGCTTCAGGTTCTCGAGCGCCAGGTTCAGCGAGAAGCCTCGTCCGGCGAAGGCGTCGCCGTAGCCGACCAGGTTGCGGCGCGCGTTCTCGCGGGTCTCGGTGTCGAAGGTGTTGGCGATGTCGTCGAACTCGGTCTGCTCCTGGAAGCAGCCGTTGCCGGCGGCGCCGGTACCCGGGGGCTCCTCCGTGGTCGCAGGCAGCGTGCACACGCCGCCGTCGTCGGTGCCGTCGAAGGTGTAGCCCTCGGGGGCGTCCTCGCCGTTGCCACGCACCACCTCGAGGTACTTGAGGCCGAACGCCGACTTGTATCGCACGCGGAAGATCGAGTCCTGAGGCAGCGGCTCGGCCGTCTTGTCGAGCTTCAGGTTCACCAGGGCGCCGAGGCCACCGGTGTCGTTTGCGGCGCCGGCCGCCACGGTCTCCCCGCTGTCGGCCGTGGTCTGCGCCTCGGAGGTCTGGACCGGCTCGATCGACTCGACCACGCCCACGCGGTGACCGCCGATGCGGACCTCGTTGTTGGTCGTCAGGCGAGCCGCGTTCGGGACCTCGACGGAGACCCGGTAGACGGGCACGAACGGCAGGCCATTGTTGGCGTTGTAGGCCAGGAAGACCGCGACGATCGCGATCAGGACCGTGACCGCGCCGACCATCGTCGGCGAGGCTGAGAGCGACTGGACTGGGCCTCGGCGCTTCATGTCACGGCCCCAGGATGAAGTCGAGGAGATCGTCCACGGCGCCGCCGCCGCCTCCGCCGCCGTTACCGCCACCGCCGCCGCCGCCGCCGCCGCCACCGCCGTTGCCGCCACCGCCATTGCCGCCACCGCCGGCCTGGTTGCGGATCTCGCGGAGGCGGTCCTGCAGGCGGTCGGGCAGGTCGTTCAGGACTCGCGGGGGGAGATCGAGCAGGTCCTGGAGGTCATCGGGGATGTTGGGGCCGCCGCCGGGAAGCGGGAGGTCCGGCAGCAGGTCATCGACGCCGCTACCACCCGGCGTGCCGCCGCCGGCGCCGCCGCCCTGGAGCCCCTGCGGGGAGCCCTGGCCGCCGCCGCCATCATCCGAGCTGCCCTGCTTGGGCGTGCCCGGGCACAGCTCGGCAGCCGCCTGGGGAGGCTCGGTGCCGTCCGGGCAGACGGAGGGGTCGTACGGCGGCAGGTCGGGGAAGTCGCCGTCGGCGATCCCCGGCTGCGAATCGCCCAGCCAGGCGATGCAGTTGTTGATCTGGGTGGAATCCGGGCCGATCAGTCCGGGCGTCGAGGTCGTCCCACCGGCCTTGTTCGGGAGCTCGATCGCGCCAGTCTCGGGGTTGCGGCCGGTGGTGAACGCCCCGCACGGACCGCTGAACACGTAGTACAGGGTGAAGTGCAGGAGGTGGCCGACCTGGTCGAACTGGTTGGTCGAGGCGGACTGGAAGTAGGCGTAGTTGAGGAGGCCCTCGAGGCCCGTGTAGCCGGTCGGCTCCGGGCGCCCGGTGACGTCGGCGGCGCGGGAGTCGACCTCGACCGCCCGGCTCGGATCGTCCAGGTCGCGGAAGAGGTCGGCCAGCATCTCGCCGACCGACGTCGCCTTCGCGCCCGAGTCGGCAAGGGCGTCGATCTCCTCCTTGCCGCGGACGAGTGCCTTCTCGCCCACCACGGATGCCTCGCCCAGCGAGTCGAGCGAGTCGTCGGTGGCGGCGTTGAACGCCGGGAGGCTGGTGATCAGCTCGTTCAGGCCCGGCGCCGAGGCGCGCAGGTCTGTGAACAGCGGCGTGGTCTCACGGGCGACGGCCTCGAGCTCGACCAGGGTCGGGTTGAGCTCGGCGAGGAAGTCGTCCAGCAGGGCGAAGTCGGTCCCGAGGTCGTCCCGGCGCTCGGCGGAGGCGGCGGCGGTGTCGCGGGCCTCCTCGATGAAGGCGACGACGTCCTCGCGGCGCTCGGTGAGCCGGGCGATGATCCGGTCCGAATCGACGTTGAGGTCGCGGATCGTCGTGTTCTGCTGGGCCAGCACGGAGAGGACCTTCTCCAGCGACGTGAGCGCGGGGGCGCCGAGGCGGATCGCCTCGTTCAGGTTGTCGGGGTTGCCGGCGAGGGCGGTGCCGAACTCGTTGATCAGCAGCTGTAGGCGCCGCTTGAACGGCTCGCGCAGGGTGTTGTTGACCAGGTCGTTCTGGACGGTCTGCGAGACGTTCTCCGCGGTCACGTCCGGATCCTCGACGTCGCCGCTCGTCTCCATCTCCGGCCCGTCGGGCTCGCAGTCGATGAAGTACTCGGCGATCAGCGACTGCGGCTCGGTCGAGCAGGTGGTGTCCTCGCCCAGGACGGCCAGCGGACCGCTGAGGGAGACCTCGACGACCGCGCGCTTGGCGGAGTTCACGTCGAGGCTGGTCACGGAGCCGGCGTTCACGCCGGCGACGCGGACGTCCGAGCCCTCGACGACGCCGAACGCGTTGTACATCTCGATCAGGTAGGTGCGCTCGTTGTCGGCCGGGGCCTGGACGGCGAAGACGGCGGCCGTGGTGGCCACCAGCGAGCAGATGAAGGCGATGCGCCTCATGGCTCCCTCAAGACGTCGCCGGGGTCGCAGTCGAGGTTGCCGGAGTCGGTGAAGACGTTGCCGCCCTCGCCGACCGAGGGGGGCAGCGGGCGCTCCTCGGCGCCGGGACACTTGAAGTCGAGGTCGTTCTGGAGGGTGCCGGCGGGGCCGATCAGGTCGTTGGGGTCGGCGGGCAGGCCGAGGTCGGGGAGGCCGGCGGCGGAGGGGCTGAACTGGTTGAAGCTGGTGCCGATTCGCCCGACGGCGCCCAGCGCGTCGAACGTGCCCGGGTGGGAGAAGTCGTCGAACCAGCCCACCAGCTCCGGGGTGTAGGGGCGGAACATGGCCAGGGTGCCGTTGCCGTTGGTGAGGGCGCAGACCGACTCGCCGAAGGCGCCCTGGGAGAAGTCGTCATCGGCGGCGCCGTTGGCGGGATCGGACAGGTCGCCGCCGTCGCCGCAGTCGGGAGCGCCGGAGCCGACCGCGCGCTTGGCGAGGGAGACCTGGTCCTTGGTGAGCTCGACGAGGTCGTTGTCCTTGCCCCCGCGCTTGACGATCGCGTCGAGGTCGCGGATCGTGGGCACGGCGTCGGCGATCGCCGGGCGCAGGGTGTCGATGAAGGGCCCGAGCTCGTCGACCGCGGGATAGGAGGCCTCGACGAGGGGGTCGGTGTCATCGAGGGCGGCACGCAGGTTGACGAAGGTGGTGTTGGCGTTCCGCATGAAGTCGGGCAGCTTCGAGATCGCCTCCGCCAGCGCCAGCTTCTGGTTGCCGATGGCGCTCATCATCGTGTTCAGGTTCCCGACGAGGGCCGAGATGTCGGGGGCGCGCGCGGCGAGAGCGCCGGAGAGGTTCGAGGTGTCGACGATCAGGTTCTCGAGGGCCCGCTCGTCATAGGTGAGCTCGGCGAAGAGGCCCCGCGAGGTCGACAGGAACGGGTTCGCGTACTTGGCGCCCTCGTTGGCCTGCTTGGCGACGCCGTCATAGGAGAGCTCGAAGCCCGTGATCACGCGCTTGAAGTCCGCAACGGTCTCCTTGTCGAGGGTGTTGAAGAGCTCGTCGAGGTCGACCTCGGAGACGGTCTCGGACTGGTCGAGGGTGCCACCCACCGGGATCTCCTCGCCGGCGGCCGAGTCGGGGGGGATGGTGAGCTGGATCTGGCGGTTGGCGACGCCCGACAGGGAGTACGAGCGGACGGTGGCCGTGGTGCCCCGCTTGAGCGGCGCGTACTCATCCTCAACGGTGAAGTCGACGAGGGCCTGGCCGTCGTCGCCCAGCTCGATCGTCTTGACGGAGCCGACGGCGACGCCGCCCACGATCACCTCGTTGCCCGGGACCAGCTGGGAGGCGTTCTCGAACTCGCCGGTTACCTGGTAGGGATCCTCGCCGCCGCTCAGCACGAGCACGAGCACGACAACCGCTCCCACGATTGCGACCAGCGCAGCGATCCTGCCCAAGGCAGTCGACCGGCTCAATTTGTCCCGTACCCGAACAACTTTGGTGTCCTCTTTGTGCGTGCCGCCCCCGTACGCGTGGCGAACCTACCAGTGCGGGAAGCCACCTGTCAAAGCACAACCGTGCTCGCAAATGGCTCTCTGAAGGGAGTTTCGGCGCGGGCACGTTGAGTTCGGGTTAAGGGGGGCGAAACGGTCCCGGAAAGCGGCTCGTGAGCACCGATTGAACCGGCGCGCGCGGGCGAAACCGCTGGTAGGGTCGCCGCGCCTTGAGAGAGAGAACGGACACGCCACGCCCTCCCCGCCCGCGCCTACCACTGCTCGCCGGCGCCCTCGTCGCCGGCTCGCTCGCCATCCCCGCGCTGGCGTTCGGCCATCTCGAGCGGCCCTCCTACTGGCCCGACCCGGCGCCCGATACCGCGGTGACCCCGGCGGCCGGCGGGAAGGTGCCAAAGGCCCGCTCGCTCGCCTCGGCGGCGACCGGCAAGGGGCCCGGCGACGTGCGCGTGGTCTGCAAGGGCGGCAACAAGTCTCTCGCCCTCGCCCTCGCGCTCGATCCATCGCGCCGAGAAGCGCGGCGTCCGCCTGCGTCCCAGCCTCCCGAAGCGGAAGCTGAGCGCCGGCGCCGCCGACAGGCTTCGCAAGCTGAACGTGAAGTTCGCCCAGATGTGCGACTACCACGCCGTTCAGGCGGCCATCGACGATTCCGGGAACAACGACCGAGTCGTGATCATGCCCGGCCGCTACACGGAGCCGAAGTCGCGCAGGTCGCCCGTCAACGACCCGGCGTGCACCCCGTCGCTGCTCCAGGAGGACCAGAGCGGGGCCCTCACCCCGTCCTACGAGTACCAGGCGACCTGCTCGAACGACCAGAACCTGATCTACGTCCAGGGCCGGGCCGTGAAGGGCGACCCCCTCCCCACGCCCGATCCGGACCGCCACGGCATCCCCGAGCAGGAACTCGGCAAGTGCGTCCGGTGCAACCTTCAGATCGACGGCTCCGGCGCGCGTCCCGAGGACGTCCTCCTCGACGCCGGCAAGGGCTACGAGAACGCCAAGCGCCCCGGAGCCCGTCCCGGCGGCGACACCCCGGCCGCGGACTGCCTGGCCGCCCCCGACGGGCCCGAAAACCCGTGCTACGCCAAGCACGTCGTGCTGCGCACCGACCGCTCCGACGGCTTCGTCGGCCGCAACTTCCTGATGCGCGGCGCCAAGGAACACGGCTTCTACACCGAGGAGACCGACGGCGTCCTGCTGGACAAGGTCAAGTTCTTCTGGAACGCCGACTACGGCCATCTGTCGTTCACGACCGACCACAACGTGGTCAAGCGCTGCGACGGATTCGGGTCGGGCGACGCCGTCGTCTACCCGGGCGCCGCGCCCCAGACAGGCGAGTTCCGGGACGAGAGCTTCTACCCAGAGGAGCGCTACAACACGGTCATCAAGAAGTGCGACCTCCACGGCTCGGCCATGGGGTACTCGGGCTCGATGGGCAACTCGGTGCGCGTCACCCAGAACCGCTTCTACGGCAACGCCAACGGCCTCACCACCGACACCATCTCCGCTCCCGGACACCCGGGCTTCCCGGCCGACGGGATGAAGGTCGACCACAACTGGTTCTACTCGAACAACCTCAACGTCTACGCGGAGGACTTCGCGCCGTTCGAGCCCCTCGTGCCGCAGGCCGTGGGCACCGGCATCATGTGGCCGGGGATGAACAACGGCGTCTTCAGCGAGAACCGGGTGTTCGACAACTGGCGCCAGGGCACGTTGCTGGTCTCGATCCCGGATGTCCTGGCGGGCGAAGCCGAGGGGAACGTCGACGCCCAGAACCACTGCCCCGGGACCACCCTGCCCGCCCCCATCGGCGGCGTGGCCTCCACCTCCTGCGACAACGAGTACTTCGATAACCAGATGGGGAGCGTCCCCGACGGCTTCAAGGCCCACAAGGGCCTGACGAAGTTCGGCAACCAGAGCGGCCTCACCGGCGAGCCGGTCCCGGCTGAGCTGCCGAACGGGGTCGACTTCTGGTGGGACGAGGCCCCGACCTCGGACAACAACTGCTGGTACGACAACGCCGGACCGGACGGCACACGGGGAAGCCTCACCGGCGACCCGCCGCTGAACCCGCTCGCGAACACATCGGTCCCGGGCTTCCTGCCCGAGGACTGCGCGACGGCGATCGGCAGCCCCATCTACGGCGCGAAGGCCCTGCTTCTCCTGGACTGCTTCGCGGAGTGGGAGCAGGGCATGGCCGGCGAGGGCCTGTGCAACTGGTACGAGATGCCTCCGCAGCCCGGGACCCCGAAGGCCAAGGCCGAGCAGCGCGACCAGCGCCAGAAGCTCGAGGATGTCGCCGACTCGCCCGAGGCGAAGCGGATCAACGAGCACTTCGGCGCGCTGGCCGGCGATGTCGACTACGGGCCGACGAACTAGCGTCGCACGCGTCGCCGTCTGCCTCGCGGCGGCGCTGGCCCTGGCGGGCTGCGGCGCCGACGACGGCGGCGGCGCATTGCCGGCGGGAGAGCCGGTCGGCCAGGAGGTCGCCGGCTCCGTGGCGGCATTCGCTCAGTGCCGCGACTGGACCGGCGCCAGCGAAGCCGACAAGCTCGCGACGATCGAGGAGATCCGCAGCCAGGTCAATCGCAAGGACGCCGGGGTGAGCGCCTCCGAGCTCAGCGACGAGGATGCCATGGACGTGTTCGAGCATGGCTGCTCCGAGCCCTACGCGGACGGGTTCAGGCTTCACGTCATGTACGCGCGCGCCGCGGCGTTCCAGCCACTTCGCGACATCGCCGAGGGCAACACGGACTAGGGTTACACGGTGGCCGAGGGGGTGGACTACGACTGGGTCGTCGTCGGATCGGGCTTCGGGGGGAGCGTCTCCGCCCTGCGCCTGACCGAGAAGGGGTACTCGGTGGCGGTCCTCGAGTGCGGGCGAAGGTTCGCCGACGAGGACTACGCCGAGTCGGCCTGGGATGCCCGGAAGTACTTCTGGATGCCCCGGCTGGGGCTGCGCGGCATCCTGCGCCTCACGCTCTTCAAGGACGTCTTCATCGCGTCGGGGAACGGGGTCGGCGGGGGCAGCCTTGGCTACGCGAACACGCTGTACCGGCCCCGGCCGGCCTTCTTCGCCGACCGGCAGTGGGATGGCCTGGCCGAGTGGGATCGCGAGCTAGGGCCCCACTACGACGTGGCCGAGCGGATGCTCGGGGTCGCGAACTACGAGGGCATGACCCCGGCCGACGAGCTCCTGCGCGAGTACGGCGAGGAGATCGGGGTCGGCGAGACCTTCAAGCACACCAGGGTCGGGATCTTCTTCGGACCCGCCGGCGAGCAGGTCGCAGACCCCTACTTCGGCGGCGAGGGACCGGAGCGGACCGGCTGCCTGCGCTGCGGCTCATGCATGGTGGGCTGCCGCTACGGCGCGAAGAACACGCTGGTCAAGAACTACCTCTGGTTCGCCGAGAAGCTGGGAGCCACCGTGATCCCGGAGCGGCAGGTGACCGAGATCCGCCCGCTCGGCCCGGGTGACGGCTCGGAGGGCTACGAGATCACCACCGAGCACCCCGGCGCCTGGGTCCGCAAGCGCCGGCGCACCTTCAGGGCCCGCGGGGTCGTGATCGCCGCCGGGGCGCTGGGGACGAATCAGCTCCTGGCCGAGTGCAAGCACGACGGCTCGCTGCCCCGCATCTCCGACCGGCTCGGCGAGGTCGTCCGCACCAACACCGAGTCGGTGCAGGCCGTGACGATGCGCGACGACAGCAAGGACTTCACGCGCTCGGTCGCGATCACCTCGAGCATCTACCCCGACCCCGACACGCACATCGAGGTCGTCACCTACGGCCGCGGCGGCGACGCCCTCAGCGGGCTGTTCACGATGTTCACCGGGCCGGGCACCCGGACGACACGGCCGCTGCGCTGGATCGCGGGGATACTCCGCCACCCGGTCCAGGCGATGCGCCTCATCTGGCCGGCCGCCTGGTCGCGCCGGACGGTGATCCTGCTGGTGATGCAGACGCTGGACACCGCGATGAGCCTGCGCGCGACCCCGCGGCGGCGCGGCGGGGTGAAACTTCAGACCGAGCAGGACCCCGAACGCCCGAACCCCACGCACATCCCCGCGGCCGACGCCGCCACGAGGTGGTTCGCGGAGCGCACCGGGGGCATGGCCCAGTCCGGCATCACCGAGGCGACGCTCAACGTGCCGATGACGGCCCACATCCTGGGCGGGGCCGTCATCGGGGCCGACGCCGAAACCGGCGTCGTGGACACGCAGAACCGGGTGTTCGGCTACGAGAACCTGCTGATCGCGACGGCTCGGCCGTTCCGGCCAACCCCGGAGTCAACCCCAGTCTCACGATCACGGCGCTGGCCGAGCGCGCGATGAGCTTCATCCCGCCCGCCGACGAGTCATTGCGCGAGCTGCCGGAGACGGCCCGCGCGGCCTCGTAGTCAGCCGCCCTCGAAGTCGAACGCGGCGGCGCGGTTGTACACCTCGTAGAGGAGGAACCCGCGAGCGAGATCCTCCTCGCAGGTTCCATCGAGCGCGTTGTAGGCCTGGTCGTCCTCCAGGGTGCGCTCGGCGCCGACCTCCTCGGGGTTGGCGTTGGCGCCCGCGAGCTTCGTCAGCTGCTCGATGCTCCCCCGCCGCTCCGCCTCGCTGCCACGGTTCCAGTCGGTACAGGTGAGCGTGCCAGGCCGAGGGCCGAGCAGCTCAGCAGGTGCGGCGCCCTCCGACTCGTCCGCATCGTCGGGCCCGCATCCGGCGGCCATCGCCAGCGCGATAACCGCCGTGCCGGCCGCGCCTAGGGCCTGTCGGCGAAGCCTGCGCACGATTGCGTGTCGCCCAGCAGCACGCAATCGAGGCCGAACGGCACGACCGCGCTCCGCGCCAGCGACGCGGTGGCCACCTTGCGGGCGCCAGGCTCGTCCGGTGTGACGAACCAGTGGCACTCCTCCGGGTCGAACTCACCGTTCTCGATTGCGCCCTGGCACGGGAGCAGCTCCGTCGCAAGGACGCCGAAGTAGTACTCGTCGTAGCTGTTGTCGGCGTCGGTGTCGTTCTCGCAGACACCGGGCAGCTTGCCGGGCTCGTTGGCGTTCGGAACCGCGGGCGGCAGCGGGGCGCTCGTGAACTTCCCGTTGTCGTACCAGCAGTTGTCGGTGACGCCGGTTCCCATGACGTCCGGGAAGGGGTTGGCCGCGTCCCACCAGAAGTCGACCCCGTTCGGGTCCTTCTTGTCGTCCAGGTCCCGCCCCATCAGGTTGTCGTGGTAGCGGTTCCGGTGCGACGTCGGGTTGGGGTCCGCGGAGCCGGGCAGCGTCAGCAGCATCGTGCCGCGCTTCCAGTTGTCCCAGATCCGGTTGTTGTCGATCTCGTTGTTGTTGCCGCCGGCGATAAAGATGCCGACGCCGACGGGGACCGGCACGCGCGGGACGACGTCCGAGCCCTCCTCGAACGAGTTGAAGTTGTTCGACCAGATCTCGTTGTGGTCGTAACGCGCGGAGTCCTGGGGGAAGCCCGGGTGGCCGCCCGCGTAGAGCGAGTCGGTCGTGATCGCCGTGCCGTTGTCCCAGAAGTGGCTCTCGGTCACGCGGGTCGCGTTGCCCATCGTGCCCGAGTAGCCGAGCGTGTTGTGGTGGATGTCGCAGTTCTTGAACGTCACCGAGGTGCGCGGCGCGTCCCCGTAGAACTGGGGCGAGTCGTCAGCCGCATCCTCGCCGCTGTCGGCCGCGGACCCGGGGTAGATCGCCGAGTCACCGTGGCCCATGCCCTCACAGCGGTCGGTGAGGCCGTGGTCGGAGTTGAAGATCAGCGTGCCGTACTCGCCGTTGTAGAAGTACTTCGAGTCCTCGACGAGGTAGCCGTCGGTCTCCATGATGTAGAGGCCGTGCTCCTTGGCGTGGGCGAACGTCATGTTCTTCACGACGAGGCCGTCGGCGCGGTCGGCGCGGATGCCCACATCCTTGAACGGGACGCCGAGCTCCTTGAGCTCGGTCCCCTCGGGATCCGTTGCGGCATCGAGGAGTACGTCGTTGGGCCGGACACCGGAGCCCTCGATCTGAAGATTGCAGCGCACGCAGTCGCCCTCGTCGGGGATGCCGTGGCGGTCCTCGAGCGGCGGGTCGGGCGGCTCGGAGGCGCCGATCGCGCGGCCCTGAACGAAGACAAGGCTCTGGTCGTTCGGGCATACCGTGTGGTACTCGTACGTCAGCGCGCCATCGGAAAGCTCGAGCTCGTCGCAGGCCGGGTCGTTGGTGGGCGCCTCACGCGAGGTCGGCTCGGTGTAGTGCCCAGGCATGACGACGATTCGGTCGTTGTTGCCCGAGTCGTCCACGGCCGGCTGGATCTCGTCGTAGTTGCACTCCTCGAAGAGATCCTTGTTGAGCTCGCGCGCGGCCTCCGTCTTCGCCTGGCTGAGGTTCTTCTTCTTGCCGGTCGGGATGATCTTGTAGCCGTCGTTCTTGGCCTTCGAGATCGAAGCCTTGGCCAGATCAAGGGAGTCGTCCTGACAGACGACCCGGGTCTCGTCCGATCCGGTCAGAGCGGTGTCGAGGGGGCGGGCCGTGGGCACGCCGCCGCCTGCGGAGGGGGTCACTCCGGTGTCCGCGGCGGGATCAGGCCAGTAGCTGGGGCGCTCGACGTGCGCGAGCGCGGCGACCGGGAGCGCGAGCGCGACGATGGCGGCGCCGGCCGTCAGTCCGAGTACGGACCGACGACGACCTTTATCTGCTGATCCCAGTGCGCCAGCGTCCATGCCGATTCTCCCCTGCTTGAGTTCCTCCGAAGTGCGTGCCCGAGAGTAGCGGACGCGGCGCCAGAAGTTCCTCGACGCCGCGCCCGATCCGGGTTCCTAAGCGTCGCCGAAGCGGCGCGCGACCTCGTCCCAGTTGACGACGTTCCAGAACGCGTCGAGGTAGTCGGGGCGCTTGTTCTGGTACTTCAGGTAGTAGGCGTGCTCCCACACGTCGACGCCCAGCAGGGGAGTCTGGCCGTCGGAGACGGGCGAGTCCTGATTCGCCGTCGAGGTGATCGCGACCCCGGAGCCGTCGTGGACCAGCCACGCCCATCCGGAGCCGAAGCGGCCGATGCCGGCGTTCTTGAACTCCTCCTTGAAGTCGTCGAAGCTGCCGAACTTCTCGTCGATCGCAGCCGCCAGGTCGCCCGAGGGCTCGCCGCCGCCGTCGGGGCTCATGATGCCCCAGAAGAACGAGTGGTTCGAGTGACCGCCCGCGTTGTTGCGGACCGGGCCCTGCTTGTCGTCCGGCAGGCTCGAGAGGTTCTTCAGGACCTCGTCGACGTCCTTGTCGGCCCACTCCGTGCCCTCCAGCGCGGCGTTCGCCTTGTCGACGTAGGCCTGATGGTGCTTGTCGTGGTGGATGCGCATCGTCTCCTCGTCGATGTGAGGCTCGAGCGCGTCGTAGTCGTAGGGAAGATCGGGGACCTCGTAGGCCATTGGTTTCTCCTTGGGTGGGGTTGCTCCAGAAGTCTCTATCTAGCCTACGCGAGCGCCTTTTCAAACCCCGCGCGCCAACTCGGGATCCTGGGCTCCCAGCCGAGTTCGCGCCTGGCCTTCTCGTTCGACGCCGCCCGGCTGGTCAGCGCCAGCGCCACCAGGTCCTTCCCCGCGACCAGGCGGGCGACGAACGCGGGCACCCTGAAGGGCTTCTTCGCGCCGACGCCCGCGGCGAAGGCCGGCGCCCAGTCGCGCAGCCGCGCCGGATCGTCGTCGACTGCGTTGTAGATGCCCGGCTCGCCGCGCTCGACGGCGGCGACGGTGATCCCGGCCGCATCGTCGACGTGGATGAACGAGGACATCCCCTCGCCGCTGCCGACGACCGGCAGCCTGCGCCGCCGCGCCTCGTCGGCCCAGTAGCCGTCGGGGGCGTACGCGGTGCCCGGGCCGTAGAAGAACCCATAGCGCAGGACGAGGCCCTCGAGGCCCTCGGCGCCCAGCACCTGCCCCTCGGCACCGAGCATCGCGTCCATCGCCGCGCCGAAGTGCCCGGGCGCGTCCCGGATCGTGGGATCGTCCTCGCCCTTCACCCACGAGCCGGTGGGCTCGTAGAGGAACGCCACGCTCTGGGCCACCATCCGCCGCGCCCCCGCCCGCTGCGCGGCGGCGACGAGGTTGCGCGTCCCCTCCGTGCGAATCCTGTTGGTGGCGTCGTAGATGCCGGGCTTCGACATGTCGAGGGCCTGGGGGAGCGCGGTCAGCTGGTGGACCACGACCTCGGGGGAAGCATCGGCCACCGCGTGGTCGAGCGCCCCCGCATCGAACACATCGCAGATGACCGCCTTTGCCCCAGCCGCGGCGATCCGTTCGGCGCGGTCGGGCTTGCGGGTCATTCCGGTGACCTCGTGCCCGGCGGCGATGAGCTGCGCCACGAGCGGCCTGCCGATGGCGCCGCTCGCTCCGGCGACGAAGACCCTCACCGAGCGGGCCTCATCCGCCCCGCCACGTTTGCGAGCCAGGCCAGGGCGACAGCGCCGCCGGCGAGGAGGAGCGTGTCCACCCAGCCGCGGGCCGAGCTGCGCGCCTCGTCGGTATCGAACGCGTGGTTGAAGGCGTGAAGGCCGTACCAGATGGCTCCCAGCGTCAGCATCGGCACCCACCAGGAGCGGCGTCCAACCGCCAGCAGCAGGGCGATGCCGTAGGCGGCCGTGAATGCGCCGACGTCGCCTACGTAGTGAAGGTTCTCGGCGCCGTAGCGGCCGATCTCGTTGAAGAAGGTCCCGGGTGCGAACAGCGCCAGGCCGCCGGTGATGACGTGGTAGATGCCCAGCAGCCCAAGGACCGTGCGCATCGTGCGCTCAGTCATCGTCGGGCGGGTCCTGCTCCTGCTGGCGGTGACTCAGGGCCTCCTCGTCGGACGCCGGGTTCCCCTGTGGGCCGCTCGAGCCCTCCTCGCCCTCGCCGTCGCCACCGGCCGGCGGCTCGGCACCGCGCTCGTCCTCCTGTGGCTTCTCCTCGTCGGCAGACATAAAAGAAATCGGGGCGCCCGGATTTGAACCGGGGACCTCACCGACCCGAACGGTGCGCGCTACCAGGCTGCGCCACGCCCCGAAGTCGGGTCATTCTAGGGGTGACCGCCCGGGTGGCAGCGTGCGGTCGCCATACTCAGCCAATGCCCGCCTCGCAGCCCGATTCCGGCGCGGATCCCACGGTTGGCAGGTCGCCCTGGCTCGCGATCCTGATCACGCTGGCGGGGGTCGCCGCGCTCGCGGTGATCGTGCTTGCGGTGGAGCCACTTCGCGAGGGGTTCGCGGACGCCGTGAGCGGCGACACCGAATCCCTCCGGCAGGACCTCGACGGGCCGGGCGGGGCGCTCCTGGTCCTCGCCCTGGCCCTGGTCCACTCCGTCGTCTGGTACCCGACCGAGATCCTCAGCGCCGCGGCCGGGTACGTGTACGGCTTCGGGGTGGCCGTGCCGCTGCTGATGGCGGGATGGTCCCTGAACGCGATCGTGTCCTACTGGATCGGCCGTGCAGCGGCGCGGCCGCTGCTGTGGCGCTGGCTGGGACGTGAGCGCCTCACCAGCTACGAGGACATGGTCTCCCGCGGCGGCGTGACGCTGCTGCTCGGAATGCGGCTGGTGCCCATCGTTCCCTTCAGCCTCTTCTCATACGCTGCGGGGTCCGCGCGGGTGCCCGTTTGGCGCTTCATGTGGACGAGCTTTGTCGGCTACCTCCCGCTCACCGCCGTGTTCGCCTACGTCGGCAGCCAGCTGGAGGAGCTTTCGCTCAACGACCCGGTCCTGTGGATCGGCGTGCTCGTCATCGTGGCCCTGTTGCTCCTGACCCGCCGGGTGGCGCGGTCCCTGGGCCTGGGCGACACGGCGTAGGTCTTAGCCGACCGCCTCGACCGCCGCCTCGATCTCCTCGGTCGTGGGCGCCTCTTCCAAGCGCTCCTCACCGCCCGGGCCGGTGACGACCACGGCGGCGTCGGCGTCGCCCTGGAGTTCGAGGTCGATCGCCTTCTCCGCGTCCGCCTCGACGATCTCGAACGTCTCGGGGGCGGCACGGTCCTCCTCCCAGATCTCGAGCTCGAGCTCCGGCACGGCGCGCGCGACGTCCAGGAGAAACTCGTCGTCGGCGTCGCCCCGGGCCGATTCCAGATTGCGCATCAGCAGGTCGATGTACTGCCACTGGCGGCCCTGAACGCCGGCCGCCGTGGCGGCAAGCGCCGACTCAGTCGTGGGCTGCGGGCCCAGCGAGAAGTGGCTGAACTCGAACTGCGCCTCCTCCGTTCGCGCGTAACGGTCGATCACCGGGTCGATCTCATCGATCTGGTACTCCGCACAGGGGACGCAGTTCAGGTCGTTGAAGATCTCGATCAGCACCGGTGCGCTCGGAGAGCCGAGCGTCGCCCCTTCCTGCTCGATGCCCGCGAAGATCTGCTGCGTCTCGTTGAAGCCCTCTGTCGCCGGAGCATCCGGGCCACCCTCGCCAACGGCGATCGAGATCACAGTGGCGACAACCGCGAGCCCCCCGATCCCAAGCAGGACCCGGGGCAGCCACGGTGAGCGGCCGCTCAACCCGCGACCGCCTTGTAATACCGGACCGCCAGCCCGGTCAGCAGGGTCTCGAAGGTCTCCTCCACCGGAGCCCCCTCGGCGCCCGCGTAGGCCTCCAGTCCGCTGCGCTCGATCTCCTCCGCGCGAGCGACGACCTCGTCGACGAGGTCGGGGTGCTCGTCGCAGAAGTACGCGCCGATGGAGTACAGCTCGGTCTCCATCAGCGACTCGACGAAGGCGTTTGGCGGGTCCGGCATGCTCCAAAGATATTCGGCTTGGCGCGTGAGCCCGCAAATTGCGGAAGAAAACGTTTGACCGCATCCGCGTCGGGCGATAAAACTCCAGGCAACGATCCCTAGGAGGAGATACGTGGCCAATCATCTGACGCCGACCGAGCTCGCCGACGAAGTCAACATGAAGCGGCGGGAGGTCATCTCCAAGTGCATGGAAATGGGCGTGCCGATCTTCAACGGCCGGATCGACAAGACCCTCTTCGTAAGTTCGCTGCACCAGTTCGCTGAGCCGAGCAAGCAGCCCCAAGCGGCTCACTAGCACCAAACTTCAGAACCCCCGCCGGCGACCCCCTGGCCGGCGCTCGCGCGCCGCCGGCTCGCCGGCGGTAAGTTTCCTGAATGGAACTTGCCACTGCGCCTGCCGCGGCTAGCGGCGTGAAGTCGAAGACACTCGCCGACCTGCTGCCGCTCGCGGCGGTCGAGCACGCCACCAAGCCGGCGATCCAGTTCAAGGACGATTCCGGCACCTGGGTGACCCGCACCTACGCCGAGGTCGGTGAAACCGTGAAGGCGCTCTCGCTCGGGCTGATGGATCTCGGGATCGTCAAGGGCGACAAGGTTGCGATCCTCGCCAACACCCGTCCCGAGTGGACGTACTTCGACTTCGCCGCGCTCACCGCCGGCGCCACGGTCGTCCCGATCTACCAGACCAACAGCCCGGAGGAGTGCCAGTACGTGCTGGAGAACTCCGACGCGAAAGTCGTGGTGTGCGAGGACACCGACCAACTGGAGAAGATCCGCGCGATCCGCTCGCAGGTGCCCGACCTCGAGCACGTGATCCTCATGACCGGCTCCGCCGAGGACGCGATCTCGATGGACGACGTGGCAGCCCGCGGCGCCAACGGCTCCGACGCCGCATGGGAGGAGCGCTACCGCTCGGTCGAGCCCTCGGACATCTGCACCTTCATCTACACGTCCGGCACCACCGGCCCGCCCAAGGGCTGCGTGATCTCGCACGGCAACTACCGCTCGATGCTGGACATGGTGATCTCGGTCGGCGCGATCGACGCAGAGGGGAAGACGTACCTGTTTCTCCCCCTCGCCCACTCGTTCGCGCTGCTGATCCAGCTCGGGAGCTTCGCCCTCGGGGCCACCCTCGCCTACTGGGAGCGGGACCCGCTGAAGATCGTGCCGAACCTCAGCGAGGTGAAGCCCACCTACTTCCCGTCCGTGCCCCGCATCTTCGAGAAGATCCACGGGGCGGCGATCTCCAATGCAGAGAAGGCCGGAGGCCTCAAGAAGGCCATCTTCGATTGGGCCATCAAGACCGGCTCCAAGGTCCGCGAGCTCGAGCGCCAGGGCAAGGAGCCTGGGTTCCTGTTGAAGGCGCAGCACGACTTCGCCGACAAGCAGGTGCTCTCCAAGATCCGGGCCATCTTCGGCGGCAACCTCCAGCAGGCCGTCTCCGGCGCCGCCCCGATCAACCCCGACATCCTGCGGTTCTTCGACGCGGCGGGAGTGCTCGTCCTCGAGGGCTGGGGCATGACCGAGACCTCGACGGCGGCCACCATCGCCACGGAGGACGACTTCAAGTTCGGCACGATCGGCAAGCCGTTCCCGGGCGTCGAGATCAAGATCGCCGACGACGGCGAGATCCTCGTGAAGGGCCCGAACGTCTTCCAGGGCTACTACAAGAACCCGGAGGCGACGGCCGAGACGATCGTCGACGGCTGGCTGCACACGGGCGACATCGGCGAGATCGATTCCGATGGCTTCATCAAGATCACCGGCCGCAAGAAGGACATCATCATCACGGCCGGCGGGAAGAACATCACGCCGGCCAACCTCGAAGCCGAGATCAAGCAGCACCCGCTGGTCTCACAGTGCGTCGTGATCGGCGACCGCAAGCCCTACCTCGTCGCGCTCCTCACCCTGGACCCCGAGACCGCAGCCGCCTACGCGCAGGAGGAGGGTCTCCCCTCCGACCTCGCCGAGCTGGCGAAGAGCGAGAAGGTCCGGACCTCGATCCAGGCTCACCTGGACCAGGTGAACGAGAAGTTCGCCCGCGTCGAGCAGGTGAAGAAGTTCGAGATCCTCCCTCAGGACCTCTCGCAGGAGGGCGGGGAGCTGACGCCGACGATGAAGGTCAAGCGCAACGTCGTCGCCGACAAGTACTCCGGCGAGGTCGAGAGCCTCTACGCGAAGTAGGCGCTAGCCGGCGGGCTCGTCGGCCGAGGCCTCGGCGTCGGCCTCCTTGGCCTCCGCGTCGCGCGGCTGCTGGCGCAGCAGCGCGGCGGTCGTCTGCTCGAGCACCCGGCGCCACGCGGACAGCTTGCCGCGGTCGCGCTCGACCTGGTCGAGGACGTGGCGCACCCGGCGGCCGGAGATCTCGATCCCGTGGCGCTGGGCGATCGCCGTGTAGCGGTCGTAGTCGCGCGCCAGCTTGAGCGTGACCGACTCGAAGCCGTGCTTGGCGATCTCCAGCCGGTTGCCGTAGTCCAGGATCGGCGTGCCGAACATCAGCTCGTCGTCGAGCTCGGGCTCGATGAGGATGATGTCGACGCCGGGAAAGTCGGCCTCCCAGTCCCGGACCGCGCGGTGAAGGCGGTCGTGGGAGAGGGCGCGGAACGACTGGTTCGCGATCGCGCCGACGCCCATGTCGGAGACCCTTCGCACCCGGTCGCCCGTAATCGTGGGGATGCGCTTGGAGAAGTCGTTGACGTACGGCACGATCGGATTGATCACGACGATGAACTTCGCACCTCGCTCGACCGCGACGTCCACGTTCGTCGTCGAACGGATGCCGCCGTCGATGAACTCCCGATCGCCGATCTTCACCGGCTCGTACACGCCGGGCAGCGCGCCCGAAGCCGCGACCGCCTGGGAGATCGGGACATCGGCCCACTCGCCCTCGCCGAGGACGATGCGCTCGGTCGTGTCCAGGTCCGTGGCGGTCAGGTAGAGCTCGCGCTCCAGCAGCCGGAAATCGTTGGTGCGGTCGGGGTCGGTGAGCGCCTCCTCCACGTACCGCGCGATCCCCTCACTGCTGTAGAACCCGTTCGGAAGGGCGCTGGCGAGTCCCATGAGCAGGTCGACCGCCGAGGTCTCCCCCAGGTTGCCGACCAGCGAGCGGGCGAGGCCGGCCATCCGGAACGGGAACTGGGCGCCGCGCGTGATGATGCCCTTGTAGTTGGGCCGCAGGAGCATCTTCAGGTCGATGTCGCGGAGCGGCGAGGCGAGGTCGCGGTTCAGGACCCGCATCATCTCCTCGGGCGTCACGCCGTTGGCGGTCAGCGACGAGATGAAGGCGCCGGCGCTGGTCCCGACGTAGACATCGAACTCGTTGACGGTCTGGTTGACCGCCAGCAGGTCCAGCGCCCGCAGTGCGCCGATCTCGTACACGCCGCCGGTGAACCCACCGCCGCCCAGCACGAGCGCCGTCTTCGAGCGCTTGCGCCGCCGGCCGGGGCGTGCCCCCTTCGCCTCGGCGCTGTCGATGTTCACGACCTTGCCCATCCGAGCGGGAATTATGGCGATGAGGACGGACCCAGGCGCCGGATCAGCAGCTGATCGGCTTCGGGTCGAGGTTTCGGAGGAGTCCGGCGTCAGCCGACGAGCTTGCGCAGCGCGGCCTCGTCGATGATCTCGACGTCCAGGTCCTGGGCCTTCGCGAGCTTCGTGCCCGGGTTGTCGCCCGCAAGGACGTAGTCGGTCTTCTTGGAGACCGAGCCCGTGACCTTGCCGCCGGCGCGGCGGATCAGCTTCGTCGCCTCCTCGCGTGAGAGGTCGGGAAGGGTGCCGGTGATCACCAGGGTCTTGCCGTCCAGCGGTCCGCCCTCGGTGCGCCGCTCGGCGGCGGACAGCTCCAGCTTGAGACCGCGCTCACGCAGGCGCTCGATCAGGGCTAGGTTCTCCTCCTCGGCGAACTCCTCGCTGAGCTGCTCGGCGAGGATCGGGCCGACGCCCTCGACGTCGGTGATCTGCTCGGCCGAGGCCGCGATCAGCGCGTCGACGGTGCCGAAGTGCTCGGCGAGGGCCTGGGCGGTGACGTAGCCCACGCCCGGGAACCCGAGAGCGAAGAGCACGATGCCGAACGGCTGCGCCTTCGAGGCCTCGATCGCCTCGATCAGGTTCACGGCGGATGTCTCGCCGAAGCCCTCCAGCTCGGCCAGGCGCTCGGGGGTGAGGTCGTAGATGTCGGCCACGTCCTCGATCAGGCCCTCCTCGAGGAAGCGAAGCGCGAGCTTCTCGCCCATCCCCTCGATGTCCATCACGCCGGCGAACTGCTTGACGTGCTGGAAGCGCTGCCCGGGGCACCCGCGCCGGTTGGGGCAGATCGAGAACACGGCGTCGTCGGGCTTGACGACCGGGGTGCCGCACGCGGGGCACTCCTTCGGAGGCTTCGGCTTGCGCAGGCGCTTGCCCTTGCGGCGCTGGATCAGGGGCGCGATCACCTGGGGGATCACGTCGCCCGCGCGGGTCACGATCACCTCGTCGCCCTCGCGCACGTCCTTGCGCGCCAGATCCTCCTCGTTGTGGAGGGTTGCCGTGGAGACGGTGACGCCGCCGACGCCCACCGGCTCCAGCATCGCGAACGGCATCAGGTGCCCGGTCCGGCCCGACGTTCCAGACGATCTTGTTGAGCTTGGTGGTCGCGGTAATCGGCGGAAACTTCCAGGCGATCGCCCACCGCGGCTCGCGTCCGACGACGCCCAGCTCGCGCCACAGCGAGCGCTCGTTCACCTTCACCACGACCCCGTCGATCTCGTAGTCGAGCGACTCGCGCCGCTCCTCCCACCACAGGCAGCGCTTGACGACCTCGTCCTCGGTCTCGTGGCATCTTGACCTCCGGCTCGACCCGGAAGCCGCGCTCGCGCATCCACTCGAGCTCGTCCCAGTGCGTCGCCAGGTCGAGGCCGGCGCCGATCCCGTAGGACCACATCGACAGCGGCCGGTCGGCGGCGATCTGCGGGTCGAGCTGGCGAATGGTCCCGGCCGCCGCGTTCCGCGGGTTCGCGAACGCCGGCTCCCCCGCCTCCGCACGGCGCTCGTTCAGCTCCGCGAAGCCGCTGCGCGGGAAGTAGATCTCGCCGCGGACCTCGACCATGTCGGGCGCGTCTTCAATCGAGAGCGGGATCGCCTTGATCGTGCGCAGGTTGTGCGTGACGTCCTCGCCGATGCGTCCGTCGCCGCGCGTCGCGCCCCGGACGAAGGTGCCGTTCTCGTAGATCAGCGAGATCGCGAGGCCGTCGATCTTCGGCTCGGTCACGTAGCCGAACTCGTCGGCCGTGATGTCAAAGCGCTTCAGGAGGTTGCGGATCCGCGCCTCCCACCCGCGCAGTTCCTCCTCGTTGCGGACGTTCCCGAGCGAGAGCATCTGCTCGGGGTGCTCGACCTGTTCGAACTTGTCGAGCGGCTTGCCGCCCACGCGCTGGGTGGGCGAGTCCGGCGTGCGCAGCTTCGGGTCGGCCTCCTCGAGGTCGCGGAGCTCGTTCAGGAGCGCGTCGTAGGCGTCGTCATCGATCGTCGGATCGTCGAGGACGTAGTAGGAGTGATCGTGCCCCGCGATCTCCTTGCGCAGCTCTCCGGCGCGCTTCCTACTCATGCTCGTGCCGAGTCCAGCATCCCGTCGAGGTCCCACTCCCGCACGGGGTCGATGCCATCGTGGTGAGTGAGGTCGAAGTGAAGCGGCGTGATCGAGATCCGGCCGCGGGCCTGGGCCGCGAGGTCCGTGCCCGGCTCGTCCTCGAACGACGGCTCGAAGCCGTAGATCCGGTAGCGCTTGCGCCCGTCCTCTCCCTCCTCGACCAGCCGCATCTCGTCGTCGTACAGCCGCTTGCCGAGGCGGGTCACCTCGATCCCGTTCACCTCGTTGGGGCAGTTGACGTTGATGAGGGTGCGCTCCGGGAGGGGGTGCTCGGCCAGCCGGGCGACCAGTGCCGCCACGAAGCCGGCGGCGACCGTGAAGTCGAGCTTGCCGCCGAAGTGCCAGCCCATCTCCCCCTTCAGCGACTGCTGGGAGACCGCGATCGACGGGATCCCCAGGACGATGCCCTCGAGCGCCGCGGCGACGGTGCCGGAGTAGGTGACGTCGTCGCCCAGGTTGGCCCCGTGGTTGATGCCGGAGACGATCAGATCGGGCTTCTCCCCGATCAGACCGAGATCGGCGAAGCGGACGCAGTCGACGGGCGTGCCATCGGTGGCGAAGCCGCTCGTGCCGTCCTCGAAGCGGACCTCCTCGACCCACAGCGGTGAGCGGGTGGTGATCGATCTCGCCATCGCGCTGCGGTTGGAATCCGGGGCGACGACGTGGACGTCGACGCCGTCCAGCCCCTGAATCGCCTTCCGGAGGGCCTGGATGCCGTCGGCCTGGATGCCGTCGTCGTTGGTGATCAGCACTCGCATCGGCGTTCGATTCTATGGAGGGGTCGCCAGGCCCCGTCAGTAGCTGACGGATGCCAGGTAGAGGCCCTGCGGCGGGGCGGTCTCGCCCCCCTCGGAACGAGGCGCGCCCTCGAGGAGCCTGGTGAAGCTGTCGGCGTCACGCCGCTCTGCGGCCACCTCGAGCATGGTCCCGACGATGGCCCGGACCATGTTGCGCATGAACGCGTCGGCCTCGATCCACAGCTCGAGTATCGGGTCGGGTCCGATACCCACTCCGGGCTTCCACTCACAACGAAGGACGTCGCGGTCAAAGCGCACGTGTTCGGTCTGAGTCGGGGTGAACGCGGTGAAGTCGTGGGTTCCCAGACGTGGCCGCGGCGCAGGCGTCGAGCGCCTCTCGGTCGAGCCGGTACGGCCACCACAGGGCGCGGCCCGCTTCAAACGGGCTGGCGACGCGCTGACGGCAGGAGCCGGTAGCAGTAGGTGCGGGAGCGGGCGTCGCGGCGGGCGTTGAAGCCGGGCGCAGCCTCAGTGGCCGCGTACACCGCGATCTCGCGCGGCGTGACCGCGTCGAGAGCGCGGCGAAGGTCCGTGGCGGGTGGCTCCTTCAGCTCGAGGCTGGCCACCTGTCCCCACGCGTGGACGCCGGTGTCGGTACGGCCCGCAACCGTGAGCGCGGCAGGCATCCCAACCTCGCCCGAGACCTGCCTCGATCTCGCCCTGGATGGTCCTCAGCCCGGGCTGGACCGCCCAGCCGGCGAACGGCCCTCCGTCGTAGGCGATGTCGAGGCGGTAAGTCGTCATCGCTCTCAGTAGCGACCCCGATTCGTGTCCATATGCGGGCACAAAGTGGGGGCACCTGCACTAGACGAGCTCGATGAAGACCATCTCGGTCGAGTCCGAACGGCGCGGGCCGAGCTTCACGATCCGCGTGTAGCCCCCGGGGCGGTCGGCGTATCGCGGCGCGACCTCCTCGAACAGCTTGTGGACGATGAACTTGTCCTGGCCCAGCTCCGAGAGCGCCTGGCGGCGCGCGTGGAGGTCGCCGCGCTTCGCGAGCGTGATCAGCTTCTCCACCTTCGGCTTCACGGCCTTCGCCTTCGCCTGCGACGTCTTGATCCGCTCGTGCTGGATCACATCGCGCGAGAGGTTGCGCAGCAGCGCGCGGCGGTGGGCCGAGTCGCGGCTGAGCTTGTGGCGTTGCTTTGAGTGACGCATGATCGTGGCTCCCGGGGCGTGCGGCCCGCGGGTAAAGCTACTCGTCGCGGAGCGAAAGGCCCAGCGCGACGAGCGACTCCTTGACCTCTTCCGTCGAGCGCTTGCCGAAGTTCGGAATCGCGTTGAGCTCCGACTCCGAGCGCTGGACGAGGTCGCCCACGGTCTGGACTCCCGCCCGCTTGAGGCAGTTGTAGGCGCGAACGCCGATCTCCAGCTCCTCGATCAGGCGGTCGTCGCCCTCGACCGCGGGAGCGGCGGCCAGGCCGGCCGCGTCGGCCGGGGCCCCGATCGCATCGCGAGCGGTGAGCTCCTCGACGCGGTCGGCGTCGGTGAAGATCGCCAGGCTCTTGATCAGGAGCTCGGCGGCCTCGCGGAGCGCGCTCGCGGGCTCGATCGAACCGTCGGTCTCGATCTCAAGCGAGAGCTTGTCGAAGTCGGTGCGCTGCCCGACTCGGGCGGCATCGACGTTGTAGGCCGTGCGTCGGATCGGCGAGAAGATCGAGTCGATCGGGATCACGCCGATCGCCTGGTCCTCCGTCTTGTTGTCCTCCGCCGGCGAGTATCCGCGGCCGCGTCCGATGGTGAGGTACAGCTCGAGCTTGGTGCGCTTCTCGAGCGTCGCGATCGGAGCGTCGGGGTTGAGGATCTCGACGCCCGCGGGCAGGTCGATGTCCTTCGCCGTGACCTCGCCGGGACCCGTGGCCACCAGGGGCGCCTCGACCTCGTCGGCATCCGTGTGCATCCGGACCACGACGTCCTTGAGGTTGAGGACGATGTCGGTCACGTCCTCCTTGACACCCGGGACCGAGGAGAACTCGTGGGCCACGCCCTCGATGCGGACGCTCTTGATCGCCGCGCCGCCGAGCGAGGAGAGCAGCACGCGCCGGAGGCTGTTTCCGAACGTGTAGCCGAAGCCCTTGTCGAGGGGCTCGATGGTGAACGTCCCCTTCGTGTCGGCGACGTCCTCCTTGGAGATCTTGGGGATCTGAAACTCGGGCAGCGTGGTCATATGTCTTCCTCTCGGGTTGCGGCTAAAGCCTTCGGCGCTACTACTTGGAGTAGAGCTCGACGATGAGCTGCTCCTCCACCGGCGTGGCGATCTCGTCACGCTCGGGGAGGCGAAGCACCTTCGCCGTCAATGCGTCGTGATCGGCCTGGAGCCACGGGGGTACCGCGGCCGTCAGCTCGGTCGCTTGACGCACCACGTCGGTGGCCGGCGATTCGGGCTTGATCGTGATCACGTCGTCGGGTCGCAGCTGGTAGCTCGGGATGTCGACGCGGCGGCCGTTGATGAACCAGTGGCCGTGTCCGATCATCTGTCGCGCCTGGCGCCGCGAGGCGGCGAATCCGAGGCGGACGAGCACATTGTCGAAGCGCCGCTCCAGCAGGCGCAGAAGGTTGTCGCCGGTTACCCCGTCCTGACGCGAGGCCTTGACGTAGTAGGAGCGGAACTGCTTCTCGAGCAGCTGGTAGAAGCGGCGGGCCTTCTGCTTCTCGCGAAGCTGGTTGCGGTACTCCGAGGCGCGCACGCGGCCGCGGCCGTGCTCTCCGGGCGGGTAGGAGCGGCGCTCGACGCCGCACTTCTCGGTGAAGCAGCGCTCGCCCTTCAGGAACAGCTTCTGGCCCTCGCGGCGGCACTGCTTGCACTGCGGTCCGGTATCGCGTGCCATGCCTAGCCCCTCCGCCGCTTCTTGGGACGGCAGCCGTTGTGGGCCTGCGGGGAGACGTCCTTCACGGTCGTCACCTGGATGCCGGCGGCCTGCAGCGAGCGGATCGCGGTGTCGCGGCCGGAGCCGGCGCCCTTGGCGTGGACCTCCACGCGCTCGAGGCCGTGCTCCATGCCCTTGCGGGCGGCGGCGTCGGCCGTTACCTGGGCGGCGAACGGCGTGGACTTGCGCGAGCCCTTGAACCCGGCCGAGCCGGCGGACTCCCAGCACACCACGTTGCCCTCGGGGTCGGTGATCGTGACGATCGTGTTGTTGAACGAAGTCTTGATATGAGCGATCCCGAATGGGACGTTCTTCTTGACGCGGCGGCGCGTCTTGGCCTTGCGTGGTTGCGGCATTGCTCAGTTCCTCACTTCGGGCCCGGCGCCTTGCGCCTGCCGGCCACGCTCATGCGCTTCGGGCCCTTGCGGCCGCGCGCGTTGGTCTTGGTGCGCTGGCCGCGCACCGGCAGCCCGCGCCGGTGGCGCAGCCCGCGGTAGGCCCCGATCTCGGAGAGGCGCTTGATGTTCTGCGAGCGCTCGCGGCGAAGGTCGCCCTCGACCTCGCGGGACTCGACCGCCTCGCGAAGCTTCACGGCCTCGTCGTCGGTGAGGTCCTTGACGTAGGTGTTGGGGTCGATCTTGGTGTCGGCGAGGATCTTTTCGGCCGTCGCGCGGCCGATCCCGTGGACGTATGTGAGCCCGATCTCAATTCGCTTGTTGAGCGGGAGGTTGATGCCTGCGATGCGCGCCACTTAGCCCTGCCTCTGCTTGTGCCGCGGGTTCGAACAGATGATCAGCACGTTGCCGCGCCGCCGAATTACTCGGCACCGCTCACACATGGGCTTTACGGACGTTCGAACCTTCATCGGCTCCCAAACTCGGGGTCGTATCCAACACTTCATCGAGAAGGCCCATGAGCCCCATGAATCGGGCAAATGGGCGCAAACAAACGGCCTTTCGGCCGACCGGGAAGGATAGCAAGGGGCCGCAGGCGTGCGTGACGCCTAGTCCTCGTGCCACGGGGTGAGCACCCGCGGGCCGTCCTCGGTGACGGCGACGGTGAACTCAAAATGCGCGGCCAGCGAACCGTCGGAGCTGTAGACGGCCCAGTTGTCGCCGCCCACCCGGACGTCGGGCCCACCGACGTTCACCATCGGCTCGATCGCGAGGACCATGCCGGCCTCGAGCAGCGGGCCGGTGCCGGCCTCGCCGAAGTTCGAGATCTGCGGGTCCTCGTGCATGTCGCGGCCGATGCCGTGGCCGACGAGCGTGCGGATGACCGAGAGGCCCTCGCCCTCCACGGTGCGCTGGATGGCGTGCGAGACGTCGCCGAGGTGGTTGCCCGGGCGTGCCTGCTCGATGCCGACGAGGAGCGAGTGCTTGGTCACATCGAGAAGGTGCTGGGCCTCGTCGGAGATCGGGCCCACCGGGACCGTCATGGCCGCATCGGCGACCCAGCCGTCCTTGGTGACCCCCGCGTCGAGCGAGATGATGTCGCCACGGGCGAGTTCGTGGGAGCCGGGGATGCCGTGGACGACCATCGAGTTGGGCGAGGCGCAGATGGAGCCGGGGAACCCGCGGTAGCCCTTGAAGGATGCGGTGGCTCCCTGCGAGGCGATGAACTTCTCCGCGGCCAGATCGAGCTCGGCGGTGGTGACACCAGGGCGGCACTTGGAGGCGAGCATCTTGAGGCAGCGCGCCTGGATCGCCCCGGCGGCAGCCATCTGCTCGATCTGCTCGGGCGTCTTGAGGATGATGCCGCTGCGGTACATCGTGCTCACGAGATTAGCGCCGGTCAAGGAGGCCTAGGCCTCCTCCTCCATGCGCATCGTGGCGAGGAGCGCGCGGATCTGCTCCGCGACCTCATCGGGTGGCTTGTCGCCGTCGACGCGGCGCAGTTTGCCGGCGCTCTCGTAGCGCTCGACCAGCGGTTCGGTCTTCTCGGCATACGTCTCGAGGCGCTTGCGGATGACCTCGGGCTTGTCGTCGTCGCGGATGATCAGCTCGCCCCCGCAGACGTCGCAGACGCCCTCCTTCTCGGGCGGGTCGAACTCCACGTGGAAGATGTGCGCCGCCTTGACGCAGGTGCGGCGGCCGCCCAGCCGGCGGATGACCTCCTCCTCCCCCACGTCGATGAGGATCGCGGCGGACAGCTCGCGGCCAAGCTCGCGGAACTTCGCGTCCAGCGAGTCGGCCTGGCCAGTCGTGCGGGGGAAGCCGTCGAGGATGAAGCCGTCGGCGGCCTCGGCGGTGGCGATGCGCTCGGCGATCACGTCGACGATCAGCTCGTCGGGGACCAGGTCGCCGGCGTCCATGTACTCCTTGGCCTTCTTCCCCAGTTCGGTCTCCTCGCGGACCGCGCCGCGCAGGATGTCGCCGGTCGCCCAGTACGGCAGCTGGAAGTCCTCCTGCAGGCGCTCGCCCTGGGTGCCCTTGCCGGAGCCGGGCGGACCGAGAAGTACGAGGTTGAGCTCGGACACGGCGGAAACTGGCCTACTTCAGGAAGCCCTCGTAGTTGCGCATCATCAGCTGCGCCTCGAGCTGCTTGACGGTGTCGAGGGCGACGCCCACGACGATCAGGATCGAGGTGCCGCCGAAGAAGAAGTTGGCCGAGGTCTGGCTGATCAGGATCGTTGGCAGCGCCGCGACCGCGCCCAGGTAGAGCGCGCCTGGGAAGGTGAGCCGGGAGAGGATGCGGTCGAGGTACTCGGCGGTCGGCCGGCCGGGTCTCACCCCGGGGATGAACCCGCCGTACTTCTTCAGGTTGTCGGCCTGGTCCACCGGGTTGAACGTGACCGCCGTATAGAAGTAGGTGAAGATCACGATGAAGAAGACCTCGCCCACGATGTAGGCCCAGCCATCCGGGCTGAAGAAGGCGGCGAAGTCGAGCGCGGCGGGAGTGTTGATGAGCTGTCCGATCGTGGGCGGGAACGCCATGATCGAAGCCGCGAAGATCACCGGGATGACGCCGGCCATGTTCACCCGCAGCGGCAGATAGGTGGAGCCGCCCGTCGTCATCCGGCGGCCGACCACGCGCTTGGCGTACTGCACCGGGATCCGGCGCTGGCCCTCCTGGACGAAGACGATGCCGACGATGACGGCCAGCGCGACGAACGGCATCATCACGACGAAGACCTGATCGGGATTGGTCCACCAGGAGACGATCCCGGTGGGGAGCGAGGCGACGATCGACGCGAAGATCATCAGCGAGATGCCGTTGCCGATACCGCGCTGGGTGATCAGCTCGCCGAACCACATGAGCATGGTGCAGCCCGCGGTGAGCGAGATGACGACGAGGAACACCGTTCCAAAGGTGGCGTCGGGTCCCAAGGGATTGGCGCCGCCGGAGAAGGAGTCGGACTGGAAGAGGGCGACGTAGCCGGCGGACTGGGCGAACGCCAGGCCGACGGTGAGGTAGCGCGTGTACTGGGTGATCTTCTGCTGGCCGACCTCGCCCTCCTTCTGGAGGCGCTCGAGCGCCGGCACGACCACGGTCAGGAGCTGCAGGATGATCGAGGCCGTGATGTAGGGCATGATCCCGAGCGCGAACAGGCTGAGCCGGGAGAGGCTTCCGCCCGAGAACAGGTTGAGGAAGCCGAGGATGTTCGACCCGGCGAAGTTGTTCTCCAGCTGCTCGACGGTGTCGATGTCGACGCCGGGGGCCGGGATGTACGCGCCGAGGCGGTAGAGCGCCAGCATCGCCGCCGTGAACAGCAGCTTCCGGCGGATCTCGGGGATCGCGAAGGCGTTGAGGATCGTCTGGATCACTGCCAGTGACCCCGCTTAATCCTCGATGAGTTCAGCTGTGCCGCCGGCCTTCTCGATCTTCTCGCGGGCGGTGGTGCTGAAGCCGTGCGCGCGGACCGTGAGCTTCTTGGAGAGCTCGCCCCGGGCGAGGATCTTGACCGGGTGGCTGCGCTTCGCCAGCCCGGCGGCCCGCAGCGTGTCGGGCGTGACCTCGGCGTCGGCGTCGAAGCGCTCCTCGAGGTCGGCGAGGTTCACCGGCTGCGTGTGCGTCCGGAAGCGCTCGAACGGCATCGAGGTCTTCTTGTTCGGGCCGCGCAGCTTGCGCATCCGCATGTGGATGGGGTTCTGGCCGCCCTCGTAGCCCGCCTTCTTCTTCGAGCCCGCGCGGGAGCCGTAGCCCTTGTGGCCGCGCCCGGAGGTCTTGCCCTGGCCCGAGCCCTCACCACGGCCGATGCGCTTGCGCGGCGTGCGCGAGCCCGGCTTGGGACGAACGGTGTGGAGCTCGACCTCTTCCGGGGTCAGGCGAGGCATCAGTCGTCCTCCACCTTCACGAGGTGCGAGACCTTGTTGAGCATGCCGTCGAGCTGCGGCGTCTGCGTCATCGTCGACGTCTTCCCGATCCGGCCGAGCTTGAGCGATCGCAGCGTGGCGCGCTGCGACGCATCGGTGCCGTTCGTGGAGCGGTACTGGCGAAGCTTCACGTCGGCCATCGCTACTTCGTCTCCTCGGGCGGAGCGGGCTCGGCGGGCGGGGCATCGGCGGCAGGCTCGGGGGGCGCCTCGGCGGCGGCGGCCTCGGCGACGGTCTCGGGCGTGACGGGCGCCTCGGCGTCGGCGTCCCCGTTCAGCGTCTCCGTCGCCTTGGGCTCCTTGTAGATGCCGAGGACCTCGTTGATGGAGAGGCCGCGGAGCTTCGCGACGTCCTCGGGTCGGCGCAGCGTGGTGAGCCCGTTCATGGTGGCCTTCACAAGGTTGATGGGGTTCTGCGAGCCGATGCTCTTCGAGAGCACGTCCCGGATCCCGGCGAGCTCCAGCACAGCGCGGACGCCACCGCCCGCGATCACGCCGGTGCCCGGGCTGGCCGGGCGCAGGACGACGTGGCCGGCGCCGAAACGGCCGATGTTGCGGTGCGGGATGGTCTGCCCGTAACGGGGAATGCGGACCAGGCTCTTGCGGGCGTTCTCGACGGCCTTCTGGATGGCCAGCGGGACCTCGCGGGCCTTGCCGTAGCCGATGCCCACGACCGACTCCTCGTCGCCGACGGCGACGAGCGCGGTGAAGGAGAAGCGACGGCCGCCCTTCACGACCTTGGCGACGCGATTGATCTCGATCACGCGCTCCTGAAGGTCGAGCCCCTGGGGGCTCACGGTTTCGATGTCTACGTCGGCTGGCATGGGTCGATCAAGGTAGCGGGTCGGTGCTCAAGCTCTAGAACTCGAGGCCACCCTCGCGGGCGCCCTCGGCGAGCGCCTGGACGCGCCCGTGGTAGCGGTAGCCGCCGCGGTCGAAGACGCAGCTGGTGATGCCGGCGTCCTTCGCGCGGGAGGCGAGGAGCTCGCCTGCCTTCTTCGCCTGCTCGCCGCCAGTGAGCTTCTTCAGGTCGGACTCGACCCAGGAGACGTGGGCGATCGTGTGGCCCTTGTCGTCGTCGATCAGCTGCGCGAACACGCCGCGATTGGAGCGAAAGACGGACAGGCGCGGACGCTCGCCGCTGCCGCGCACGCGCGCGCGCACCCGGCGGCGACGGCGAAGACGCTGCTGCGGCTTGGTCTGGACGCTCATGCGCGCTTACCGACCTTTCGGCGCACGTGCTCACCCGCGTAGCGGATGCCCTTGCCCTTGTAGGGCTCCGGCGGGCGGACGCGGCGGATGCGGGCCGCCGTCTCGCCGACGAGCTGCTTGTCGATGCCGCGAATGATGATCTGGGTCGGCTGCGGGACCTCGAACTCGATGCCGTCGGGCGCCGGGATCGAGACCCCGTGCGAGTAGCCGACGCTCAGCTCCAGCGACCTGCCCTGCAGGCGGGCCCTGTAGCCGACGCCCTGAATCTCGAGCTCCTTCGTGAAGCCGTCGGTGACGCCCTCGACCATGTTCGCGATCAGGCTGCGGGTGAGGCCGTGGAGCGCGCGGTGCGGCGCCCGGTCGGTGGGACGGGCAACGGTGAGCACGCCGTCGTCGATCGCGACGGTCATGTCCTGGCTGAGCACCTGGGTGAGCTCGCCCTTGGGGCCGTTCACCTGAACACGGCCCGGCCCGACGTCGACGCTGACGCCCGCGGGGATCTCAACCGGCTTTCTTCCGATACGGCTCATGCGATTACCAGACGAATGCGACGACCTCGCCGCCGACGCCCTTCTGCTTTGCCTCGTGCCCGGTCATGACGCCGGACGAAGTCGAAACGATGGCCGTGCCCATCCCGCCCTGCACCCGGGGGATCTCGCCGTTGTTGACGTAGTGGCGCCGCCCGGGACGCGAGACGCGGCGCAGGCCGGAGATCACGGGCCGGCGGGCCTCCGTGTAGCGCAGGTCGACCTTGATGACCTCGCCGGCGGCGGTGGGCTCGACGGTGAATCCGGTGATGTAGCCCTGCTCCTTGAGGATGCGCGAGACCTCGCGCTTCAGGCGCGACGCGGGCACCTCGACGGAATCGCGCTGGGCGGCGAGCCCGTTGCGCACGCGGGTGAGGTAATCGGCGAGTGGATCGGTGACGACGCTCATGTCAGGTACCTACCAGCTCGACTTCGTGAGTCCGGGGATGTAGCCGTTGTGCGCGGCCTCGCGCAGGCAGATCCTGCAGAGGCCGAACTTGCGGTAGTAGGCGCGCGCGCGCCCGCACCGCCGGCAGCGGTTGTGGGCCCTGCTCTTGTGCTTGGGCGTTCTGCCCTGTTTGACGATCTTGGATGTCTTCGCCATCTCGGCTTGCTACTCGCTCTCTTCGCTTGAGTCTGAATCCGTGTCGGCGCTCTCGGCGTCGCCGTCCTCGCCTTCCTCGCCCTCCTCGGGCTTCTCCGGCTTGGCGTAGGCGTCGGGGTTCTCTGCCTTGAGCTGCTCGAGGGCCGCCGCCTCGGCCTCGGCCCGGAGGCGGGCCTCCTCGTGGCGGCGCTCCTCCTCGTCGGCCTCCGCGGTGTCCACGGCGCCGGGCCTGCCCTCCTCAGAGAATGGCATGCCCAGTCCGAGAAGCAGCTCGAAGCCCTCCTCGTCGCTCTTGGCGGTGGTCGCGATGGTCACGTCCAGGCCGCGGACCTCGTCGATCGAGTCGTAGTCGACCTCGGGGAAGATCAGCTGCTCGCGGATGCCCATCGAGTAGTTGCCGCGGCCGTCGAACGAGCGCGGGTTGAGGCCGCGGAAGTCGCGGATGCGCGGGATCGAGATCGTGATCAGCCGGTCGAGGAACTCCCACATGCGGGCGCCTCGCAGCGTCACGGCGACGCCGACGGGCATGCCCTCGCGGAGCTTGAAGTTCGCGATCGACTTCTTGGCGCGCCGGACGTTCGGGCGCTGGCCGGAGATCGTGCCGAGCTGCTCGGTCGCGGCCTCCAGGACCGGAGTCGAGGTCTTCGCGTCGCCGATCCCCATGTTCAGCCCGATCTTCACCAGCCGGGGAACCTCCATCGGGTTGCCGTAGCTCGAAGCGCTTTGTGAGCGCCGGGACGACGTCGGACGCGTACTTCTCGCGCAGCCGGGGCGGCGGCGCGGCCTGCTGGCTCTCGGGGACGGTCGCGGATTCCATGGCTAGTCCAGGACCTTTCCGGTTCGCTTCGAGAAGCGCTCACGCTTGCCGGAGTCGTTCAGGCGGACGCCGATCTTGGTGGGCTTGTTGTCGGAGGGGTCGACCAGCATCACGTTGGAGATGTCCAGCGGACCCTCCTTCTCGATGATGCCGCCGGCCTCACCGCCGCGCTGTGTGTCCTTGACCGAACGGGGGCGCTGGTTGCGCTTGACCATGTTGAGGCCCTCGACGAACAGCCGGTGACGGCCCGGCTCGGTGCGGATCACGCGGCCGGTCTTGCCCTTGTCCTTGCCCGCGGTGATCAGCACCTGATCGTCGCGGCGGATGCGCATCCGGCCCATCAGAGGACCTCCGGCGCGAGGCTGATGATGCGCATGAAGTTGCGGTCGCGCAGCTCGCGCGCGACGGGACCGAAGATGCGGGTGCCGCGGGGCGCGCCCTGCGGGTCGATCAGGACGGCGGCGTTCTCGTCGAACGCGATGTAGGTGCCGTCCGGGCGGCCGAGTTGCTTGCGCGTGCGAACGATCACGGCCTCGACGACCTCGCCCTTGCGTACGCCGCCGTGCGGGGTCGCCTGCTTGACCGTCGCCGTGATCACGTCGCCGACGCCGGCGTAGCGGCGGTGCGATCCGCCCTTGACGCGGATGCAGAGGATCTCGCGGGCGCCCGAGTTGTCGGCGACGCGAAGGCGTGTCTCCTGCTGGACCATCGACTACCGGGCCCTCTCCACCACTTCGACCAGGCGCCAGCGCTTCGTGCGCGAGAGCGGGCGCGTCTCGACGATGCGCACGGTGTCGCCCTCGTTGGCGTCGTTCTGCGCGTCGTGGGCGTGCAGGGTCGCGCTGCGGCGAACGACCTTCTCGTACTGCGGATGGCGTCGCGCAACGTCGATCCGGACCGTGATGGTCTTGTCGGCCTTCGCCGAGACCACGCGGCCCTGGCGGACCTTCTTCGCGCCGGGCTCGCGCTCGGCCGGGGGCGTGCCCTCGCCGGACTCGCCATTCGACTGGCGCTGGCTCGCGCGGTAGCGCCGGCGGTTGGCCGCGGCCTTCTTGCGCTCCTCGGCGCGCGCGGCGATGCGCTCCTCCGAGGAGCGCTGCGGGTTCGCCTCGCCGGTGTGCTTCGAGCGCTCGAGCTTGCGCCGGGCCTTCTGGGTGAGCGGGGGCTCGCCGTCGTCGTCGCCCGCGGGCGCAGCGGCAGCCGGAGCCGCAGGCTCCTCGGCGGGAGCGTCGTCTGCGGGCTCCTCCGCCGGCGCGTCGGTGGCTTCGGGCTCCTCGGCGGGTCAGCCTCCTCTCAGCCGGGGCGTCCTCGGCCGGGGCGGCCTCCTCGGCAGCCTCGGGCGCGGCCTGCTCCTCAGCGGCCTCGGGCGCTTCCTCTGAAGTCTCTTCGGTCTCGTTCTTCTCTTCGTCTGCCATCAGCTTCGGAGCTCCTTGCTCAGGTCGATGCCCCGCTCCCGCGCGATCGTGCGCAGGCGGGCGACGGCGCGGCGGGACGCGCCCAGGCCGGCCGTGTTCTCCAGCTCGCCGGTCGCGTGGCGAAAGCGCAGGTTGAACTGCTCCTCGCGGGCCTCCTTGACCGCCTGCACGAGGTCCGGGTCGGAGAGCGCATGTGCGTCTGAGCCCTTCATCCGCCCGTCTCCTCTCGGCTGACGACCTTGGTCTTGATCGGAAGCTTGTGTCCGGCGAGCGTCATCGCCTCCTTGGCGAGTTCCTGCTCGACGCCGGCGATCTCGAACATCACACGCCCGGGCTTGATCACGGCCACCCAGCCCTCCGGGTTCCCCTTGCCGGAGCCCATGCGGGTCTCGGCGGGCTTCTTGGTGTAGGGCTTGTCCGGGAAGATGTTGATCCACACCTTGCCGCCGCGCTTGATCTTGCGCGTCATCGCGACTCGGGCGGCCTCGATCTGGCGGTTGGTGATCCAACCCCGCTCGAGGGCCTTCAGCCCGTACTCGCCGAACGCGACCTGGCTGCCGCCCTTGGCGTTGCCGCGCCTGCGGCCACGCATCTGCTTGCGGTACTTCACGCGCTTGGGCATCAGCATGGGCTACTCACCACCCTCAGCGGGAGGGGTCTCGGCGGGTGCGGCATCGGCGGCGGGAGCCTCCGGAGCAGCGGGCGGCTGCGCGGCGGGTGCGGCGGGAGCCTCGGCGGGCTTTGCCGGCTCGGCCGGGGCGGCGGGCTTGGCAGCGGCGGGGGGCTTGGGAGCGGGGGGCTTGGCGCCGCCTCCACCCTGTGGCCGGCCTCCGCCCTGCGGACGACCGCCACCCTGGGAACGGCCGCCCTGCGGGCGACCGCCACCGGGGCGATCGCCGCCGCGCTTGCGGCGACCCGGGCGCGGGCCGATCGCGTCCTCGTTGTCGTCCTGCGCGGTGCGGAAGCCCTCGGGCATGACCTCGCCGTTGTTGATCCAGCACTTGACGCCGATGCGCCCGGTGGTGGTGCGGGCCTCGGTGAAGCCGTAGTCGATGTCGGCACGCAGCGTGTGCAGCGGCACCCGGCCGTCGGAGTAGCCCTCGGTGCGAGCCATCTCGGCGCCACCCAGGCGGCCGGAGACCTGAACCTTCACGCCCTGGGCGCCGGAGCGCATGGCGGAGGTCAGCGCGCGCTTCATCGCGCGGCGGAATGCGACGCGGTTCTGCAGCTGCTCGGCGATCGACTGGGCCACGAGCTTCGCGTCGAGCTCGGGCCGCTTGATCTCCTTGATGTTCACCTTCACGGGCTTGCCGGTGATCTTGTGGAGGTCGCGGCGGAGGGCGTCGACCTCGGAGCCGGACTTGCCGATCACGATGCCCGGACGGGCGGTGTGGATGTCGACCTCGATCTCACCGCGCTGCTTGGTGATCTTGATGTCGGACAGGCCCGCGTGAGCGAGCTTGGTCTCGATGTGGTCGCGGATCTCCAGGTCCTCGTTCAGGTAGTCGGCGAACTCCCGCTTGTTGAACCAGGTGGCCTTCCAGTCGTGGATGTAGCCGACGCGGAAGCCCTCGGGGTGGATCTTCTGTCCCATCAGCTACTCCTCAGTTGGCGTCAGGACGACGCTCATGTGGCAGGTCTTCTTCTCGATGCGGGTCGCGCGGCCGCGGGCGCGGGCGCGCCAGCGCTTCAGCGTCGGGCCCTCGTCGATGCGGATCTCCGCGATGGACAGGTCCTCCGCGATCAGCTCGTGGTTGTTCTCCGCGTTCGCGGCGGCGGAGTCGACGAGCTTCAGCAGGTCGGCTGCGGCGCCACGGGTGGAGAACTTCAGCAGCGTCTGCGCCTCGGTCACGTCCATGCCGCGGATCTGGTCGGCCACGAGGCGCGCCTTGCGCGGGGCGACCCGCACGAAGCGGGCCTTCGCGCGCACGGTCGGCGCCTGCGGCTCGGTCTTGGTGTCCGTTGCGGTGGCCATCACTCAGCCTTGCTCCCGCTGCCGGAGTGCGAGCGGAACGTCCGGGTCGGAGCGAACTCGCCGAGCTTGTGGCCCACCATCGACTCGGAGACGAACACGGGCACGTGCTTGCGGCCGTCGTGGACGGCGATCGTGTGGCCCACCATCTCCGGGAACACCGTGGAGGTGCGCGACCAGGTCTTGACCATCTGCTTGTCGCCGGACTCGTTCATGGCGTTGATGCGCTTCATCAGCCGCTCGTCGACGAACGGGCCCTTCTTGGTCGAGCGTCCCATTAGCGGTTACCTCCCTTGCGCTTGCCGCGCTTGCGGCCGCGGATGATCAGCGCGCCGGAGGCCTTGCCCTTCTTGCGGGTGCGGTAGCCCAGCGTGGGCTTGCCCCACGGGGTGCGGGGATGCCCGCCCGGCGTCTTGTGAGCCTCGCCGCCGCCGTGCGGGTGGTCGACGGGGTTCATCGCGACGCCGCGCGTCTGCGGGCGAATGCCCTTGTGGCGGCTGCGGCCGGCCTTGCCGACCGTGACGTTCTGGTGCTCGGCGTTCGAGAGCGTGCCGATCGTCGCGCGGCAGTCGCCGCGGACGAGGCGCATCTCGGACGAGGGCAGGCGCAGGGTGACCATCGGGTCCTCCTTGGCGACCACCTGGATCGCCGAGCCGGCGGCGCGGCCCAGCTTGCCACCCTGACCGGGGGTCATCTCCACGTTGTGGACGATGGTTCCCGTCGGGATGTTCTTCAGGGGCAGCGCGTTGCCGGGCCGGATGTCGGCATCGGGGCCCGAGGACACCGTCTCGCCGGGCCCGAGGCCCTGCGGCGCGAGGATGTAGCTCTTGGCGCCGTCGGCGTAGTGCAGAAGCGCGATGTAGGTGGTGCGGTTCGGGTCGTACTCGACGGTCGCGACCTTCGCCGGCACGCCGTCCTTCAGGCGCTTGAAGTCGATCTCGCGGTAGCGGCGCTTGGCGCCGCCGCCGCGATGGCGCGAGGTCACGCGGCCGTGGGCGTTCCGCCCGCCGCTGGAGTTCTTGCCCTTGGTGAGCTTCTTGTTCGGCGCGTCGCCCGTCAGCTCCTCGCGAAGCTGGTACGTGGCGAACCGGCGGCCCGGGCTGGTCGGCTTTGTCTTGCGAACGGCCATCAGTCAGCCACCGCCGCTCCCTCGAACAGCTCGATCCGGTCGCCCGGGGCGAGCTGGACGATCGCCTTGCGCCAGCCGCGGGTGCGGCCGCTGTGCATGCCGCGGCGCTTCGGCTTCGAGTGCACCTTCATCGTGCGGACGCCCACCACGGTCACGCCGAAGATGCGCTCGACGGCCTCGCGGACCTGCGTCTTGTGCGCGCGGTCGTCGATGCGGAACGTGTACTTCCCGTCCGCCATCAGGGCGTAGCTCTTCTCGGAGACGACCGGCTCGATGATCACCTGGCGGGGATCCATCAGCTCTCCGCCCCCTTTCGCGTGACCTCGGCGCTGCGCGAGGCAAGCACCTCGAGCGCGGCCTCCGTGGCCACCAGCGAGCCGGAGGCGAGCAGGTCGGCGACGCCAACCGCGGCCGCCGGCACGACGGACACGCGTGGGATGTTGCGAAAGCTCTTGCCGACCACCGTCTCATCGGGCCCGACGGCGACGAGGGTCGGCTCCTTGGCGCCCCACTTCGCGAGCGCGGCCGCTGCGGTCTTGGTGGAGGGCTTGGCGTACGCGTCCGCCTCGAGCACCGCGACGCTTCCGCGGGCAGCGTGAACGGACAGCGCGGAGCGCAGGGCGCGACGGCGGGCCTTGCGGTTGACCTTGACGGTGTAGCCGCGCGGGGTGGGGCCGAAGGCAGCGCCTCCGCCCCGGCGATGGGGCACGCTGAGCGCGCCGACGCGCGCCCGGCCGGTGCCCTTCTGGCGCCAGGCCTTGGCCCCGGTCATGGCGACCTCGCCACGGCCCAGGGTGGACGCGGTCCCGCGGCGGCGGGAGTTCAGATCGGCACGCGCCGCCTCGTGGACGAGCGACTCGTGGAAGTCCTCGGTGAAGACGCCGGCGGGAAGGTCGGCCTTGGTGGTCTTGCCCAGCACGGGGGCCTTGGGGTCAGCCATCGGACCTGACCTCCACCGTTCCGCCCTTGGGGCCGGGGACGCCGCCGCGGAGCAGCAGCAGGTTGTTCTCGGCGTCGATCTGCACGACCTCGGCCTGACGCTGGGTGGCGCGCTTGCCGCCCATGCGACCCGGCATCTTCATGCCCTTGAAGACGCGGGCGGGGTCGGCGCTGGCGCCGACCGAGCCTGGCGCCCGGACGTTGTGGGAGCCGTGCGAGACCGGGCCGCGCGAGAACCCGTGGCGCTTGATCGTGCCCTGAAAGCCCTTGCCGACAGCCGTGCCCGCGACCTTCACGCGCTGGCCCTCCTCGAAGTCCGCGACCGTCACCTGGTCACCGACCTGGCGCTCGCCGACCTCGTCGCGGAACTCGACCAGCGTGCGCGAGGGCGGGGCGTCGGCCTTCTTCAGGTGCCCCAGCTGGGCCCTGGTGAGCTTGCGCTCGGGGACCTCGTCGAAGGAGAGCTGGAGCGCCTCGTAGCCGTCGCGGTCTGCGATGCGGAGCGCCGTGACCGTGCAGGGGCCGGCCTCGATGACGGTGACGGGCACGCGGGTGCCGTCTTCCTGGAAGACCTGTGTCATCCCGACCTTCTTGCCGATGATCGCTGCCATTCCAAGCCGTCCGTCAAGTCTTGATCTCGATGTCGACGCCCGCGGGCAGCGCGTCCAGGCGCTGGAGGGAGTCGATCGTCTTCGGGGTGGGCTGGAGGATGTCGATCAGGCGCTTGTGGGTGCGGATCTCGAAGTGCTCGCGCGAGTCCTTGTCCTTGAAGGGAGAGCGGATCACGCAGTAGACGTTCTTCTCGGTGGGCAGGGGCACCGGTCCCGACACCGTGGCGCCGGTGCGGGTGGCCGTCTCGACGATCTCGCGCGCGGCGCGATCGATCGCGTCGTGGTCGTACGCCTTCAGCCGGATTCGGATTCTGGTGGCGGCCAGTGAGGCCATTTCTCGCGTCTCTTCTCTTTCGTTCTTCTTGCGCAGGTAGGGCGCTGCCCTCGCGGGAGGGCTGCGCCCTTGGTCGTATCCAACAACTCGGAAAAAAAGGCCGGCCCCATGGGGGACCGGCCCGTACTGGCCGTTACTCGATGACTTCGGTCACGACCCCCGACCCGACCGTGCGGCCGCCCTCACGGATGGCGAAGCGCAGGCCCGGGTCCATGGCGATCGGGTTGATCAACTCGATCGTCATCTCGACGTTGTCTCCCGGCATGACCATCTCGGTGCCGTCGGGGAGGTTCGACACCCCGGTGACGTCGGTGGTCCGGAAGTAGAACTGAGGCCGGTACCCGGAGAAGAACGGAGTGTGACGGCCGCCCTCCTCCTTCTTCAGGCAGTAGACCTCGGACTTGAACTTGGTGTGCGGGGTGATCGAACCCGGCTTGGCCAGCACCTGGCCGCGCTCGATGTCCTCACGCTTGGTGCCTCGGAGCAGGCAGCCGGCGTTGTCCCCGGCCTGACCCTGATCCAGGTCCTTGCGGAACATCTCGACGCCGGTGACCACGGTCTTCTGCGTGTCCTGGATCCCGACGATCTCGACCTCGTCGCCCGTGTTGACGATGCCCTGCTCGATGCGGCCCGTGGCGACGGTGCCGCGGCCCGTGATCGAGAAGATGTCCTCGACCGGCATCAGGAAGGGCTTGTCGAGGTCGCGCTCGGGCTCCGGGATGTACGTGTCGAGCGCCTCGGCGAGCTCGAGGATCGCCTTCTTCGCGTCCTCGTCGCCCTCGAGCGCCTTCAGCGCCGAGCCCTTGATGATCGGCGTGTCGTCGCCCGGGAAGTCGTACTCGTTGAGCAGGTCCTTGACCTCCTCCTCGACGAGCTCGATGAGCTCATCGTCGTCGACCATGTCGGTCTTGTTGAGGAAGACGACGACGTACGGCACGTTCACCTGACGGGCGAGCAGGATGTGCTCCCGGGTCTGCGGCATGGGGCCGTCGACCGCGGAGACCACCAGGATCGCGCCGTCCATCTGCGCCGCGCCCGTGATCATGTTCTTCACGTAGTCGGCGTGGCCCGGACAGTCGACGTGCGCGTAGTGGCGGTTCTCGGTCTGGTACTCGACGTGCGAGGTCGCGATCGTGATCCCGCGCTCCTTCTCCTCGGGCGCGTTGTCGATCTCCTCGAAGCTCTTCTCCTCAGCGCCGCCCTGCTCTGAGAGCACCTTTGTGATCGCCGCGGTCAGCGTCGTCTTGCCGTGGTCGATGTGACCGATCGTGCCGACGTTGACGTGCGGCTTATCGCGCTCGAACTTCTCCTTGGACATCTCGCTCCTTCGTTTCTTTCCGTCTGAAAGTTGGTTTACGTTCTTTGCAGCTTGTTCAGGCGCTTACGTGCGTAGTCACGCGCGTCGCAACCTCGCGGGCGAACCCGTGGAATATAGGCAATAAGCGGCCGAATTCCTCATGCGCCCGCTCCGACGGGCTCTCCGGCCCCCTGCTCGACGATCTGCTCGGCGATGCTGGCGGGGACCTCTTCGTACCGCTCGAACTGCATAGTGAAGCTAGCGCGTCCCTGTGTAGAAGAGCGGACATCGGTCGCGTAACCGAACATCTCGCCGAGCGGGACGAAGGCCTGAACCGCCAGCGCGTTGCCGCGCGGCTCCTGGCCCTGGACCTTGCCGCGGCGCCGGGAGAGGTCGCCGATGACGTCGCCGAGGAACTCCTCGGGCGTCACGACCTCGACCGCCATGACCGGCTCGAGCAGCACGGGCTTGGCGCGCCGGGCGGCCTCCTGCACGGCCATCGAGCCGGCGATCTTGAACGCCATCTCCGAGGAGTCCACGTCGTGGTAGGAGCCGTCGATCAGCTCGACGCGGGTGTCGACCATCGGGTAGCCGGCCTTGACGCCCGAGCCGAGCGCCTCCTCGATGCCCTGCTCGACCGAGGGGATGAACTCGCTCGGGATCCGCCCGCCCTTGATCTTGCTGATGAAGTCGAATCCCTCACCGGGCGCGGGCTCCATGTTGATCACGACGTGGCCGAACTGGCCGCGGCCGCCGGTCTGGCGCACGAAGCGGCCCTCGATCTTCTCCACCCGGTCCTTGATCGTCTCGCGGTAGGCGACCTGCGGGCGGCCGACGTTGGCGTCGACGTTGAACTCGCGCAGCAGCCGGTCGACGATGACCTCGAGGTGCAGCTCCCCCATGCCGTGGATGAGCGTCTGGCCGGTCTCGTCGTCGGACTGGATCCGGAAGGTGGGGTCCTCCTCGCCGAGGCGGGCCAGCGACTCGGAGAGCTTCTCCTGGTCGGCCTTGGTCTTGGGCTCGATCGCGACGGCGATCACCGGCTCGGGGAAGGTGATGTTCTCCAGCAGCACCGGCGCGTCGGGGGCGGTCAGCGTGTCGCCGGTGGAGGTCTGCTTGAGGCCGACCCCGGCCACGATGTCGCCCGCGTAGGCCTCCTCGATCTCCTCGCGCGAGTTGGCGTGCATCATGAGGATGCGGCCGATGCGCTCGGTCTTGCCCGTGGTGGCGTTCAGGACGCGCCCGCCGGCGGCCACCTTGCCGGAGTAGACGCGGAAATAGGTGAGCTTGCCGACGTAGGGGTCGGTCATGACCTTGAAGGCGAGGGCGGCGAAGGGGATGTCCTCGTCGGCGGGGCGGGCGACCTCCTCGCCGGACTCGGTGTCGGCGCCCTTGCCGGAGGTCTCGACTCCCATCACGGGCTCGACCTCGAGCGGCGACGGCAGGAGCTCGACGATCGCGTCGAGCAGCGGCTGCACGCCCTTGTTCTTGAAGGCCGAGCCGCAGAGGACGGGCGTGACCTTCAGGTCCAGGGTGGCCCGGTGGAGCGACTTGGCGATCCGCTCGTGCGGGATCTCCTGGTCGTCGAGGTAGGCCTCCATCAGCTCGTCGTCGTAGTCGGCGCAGGCCTCGATCAGGTGGGTGCGCGCGTCGTGCGAGGCGTCGACGAGGTTCTCCGGGATATCCGTGTACTCGAACTCGGTGCCCAGCTCGTCCTTCCAGACGAGCGCCTTGTTCTCGATCAGGTCGACGACGCCCTGGAAGCCGTCCTCGGCTCCGATCGGCAGCTGGATCGGCAGCGGGTGGGCGCCGAGGCGGTCCCGCATGGTCTCGACGCTCTTCTCGAAGTCGGCGCCGACACGGTCCATCTTGTTGATGAAGGCGATGCGCGGGACGCGGTACTTGTCGGCCTGGCGCCAGACGGTCTCGGACTGGGGCTCGACGCCGGCGACGGAGTCGAAGACGGCGATGGCGCCATCCAGGACGCGGAGCGAGCGCTCGACCTCGACGGTGAAGTCCACGTGGCCGGGCGTGTCGATGATGTTGATGCGGTGGTCCTTCCACTCGCATGCGGTCGCGGCGGAGGTGATGGTGATGCCGCGCTCCTGCTCCTGCTCCATCCAGTCCATGACGGCAGCGCCCTCGTGGACCTCGCCCATCTTGTGGGTGCGGCCCGTGTAGTAGAGGATGCGCTCGGTCGTCGTCGTCTTACCGGCGTCGATATGCGCCATGATCCCGATGTTCCGGGTGCGTTCGAGTGGGAATGTGCGTGGCATTTCTTCCTGAGGTGGAGTGCTTCGTCGGGTTCCCTATCCGTGTCGGCGCACAAAAAAGGCCCGCAACGGGCCCGAGCGCTACCGCTGAACCAGCCCGACGACGCTTATATTGTGCTGCTCTCCATGGAAAGGATTCCCACTCACGGCACAGGCGCTACCCAGGCGCGAGCGACGCGTGACTATAGCAGAGGGTCAGTGGCTCCCCAGAGGGCGGAATGGACCTGAGGCGGCCTCGCCGCAAGGCCTCGAAACGGGGCCACAAGCCGGTTTCCGAGGGCCACTCGGAGGCCGGGGAGGACCCCAAGGAGACGGCTTCTCAGCGCTCGCGCCAGGCCCGCGGCGGAGCGCAGAAGGCCGGCACGGTGCTGAAGACCGGCGGGGTCGAGATTCTGGCCATCGCCAGGGAGATGGTCGCGATACCGGCCGGGTACGCGCTCCGGCTGGCGGAGTGGCTGGGGCTCGGCATCCTCGCCGTCCTTCGCTTCCTGCGCCCGATCGCCCTGGCGGCCCTCGACCTGGCGCGCCGGGGCCTGAAGATCGCGGCACGCGAGATCACGCCCGCTCGCGCGCTGGCGGCGGTCACCCTGGCCGCCGCGATCCTTTTGGCCGTCTCCCAGTTCCTCGACTACCGCGAGGTGCAGGGCCGGTGTGCCGGCGTACGCGGACGTCGAGCAGGTCGCGCCGCCGCCCACCGTCTCGGGCAGCACCGAGACCGCCGGCTCCGCTCACCTCTACGTCCTGCTGCTTGCCGCGATCGCGGCAGGTGTGCATCGTCGTGCTGTCGATGCTGGGCCGGTGGCGCCTCGCGCGGCTGCTGCTGCCGATCGGGCTGGCCTGCCTGCTGATCACCGTCCTGGTCGACGCGCCGTCGGGCCTCGACGAGGGCGCCACGGCCATCCAGTTCCAGGGCGCCGAGGCACGGCTGCTCGGCGCCTTCTGGGTCGAGGTCACCTCCGCCGCCGTGATCGCGCTCTGCGGGGCCATGCTCACCGTCCAGCTGCGCCCCAAGCGCGCCCGCCGTGCGGCGGCGGAGCGGGCCGATTCGCAGCGCCGGCGGCTCCTCCCGGGTAGACGCCCGGTGCAGGGGGCGCAGTCATGACCGGGTCCGGCTTCCGCCTGGAGCGCCTGCTGCCGTTCGCCGTCGCTGCCGCCGCTGCCGTGCTGTTCGCCTCGAACCTGATGACGACGTTCGAGCTGGTGCCGCCGGGCGGTGAGGCGCTGGCCGAACAATCGGCGGCCGACCAGCACGGATACGTTCAGATGGTCCTCGCGGTTCTCGCCGTGGTCGCGGCCTTCGCCTCCATCGCGACCGCGTCCAAGCCGCTGGCCATGGCCGCGGCGGCGTGCGGCGTGGTCGCGCTCCTCATCTTCCTGCTCTTCGTCATGCCCGATGCCAACAGCATCGGGACCCTCGACGACCCCCGTCAGAACTTCTTCGAAGCGGAGGCGGTCCCGCAGGCGGGCTTCTGGCTCGAGCTCCTGGGAGCCCTCGGGCTGGCCCTGAGCGGCTCCGCCCTGGCCACGCTCACGTCAGAGCAGCTGAGGCTCCCTGAAGCCCGGAGGCGGCCGCAAACCGAAGCCGAGCCCCGAGCCCACGGAACGCCGCAAACGGTCTTCGTCCCGGCGAACGGGCGCGAAAAGCGAGACTGGCTAAGGAAGGACCGCTGTTACCAGCGGTAGTGGGCAAAGGCCTTGTTGGCCTGTGCCATGCGGTAGATGTCGTCCTTGCGCTTCCAGGCGTTGCCCTGCTGCTGCGTCGCGTCCATGATCTCGTTGGCGAGACGCTGGCCCATCGACTTCTCGCGCCGGGCGCGGGCGAACTCCACGAGCCAGCGAACGGCGAGAGTGCGGGCGCGGCGAGGGATGACCTCGACCGGCACCTGGTAGGTCGCGCCACCGACTCGGCGGGAGCGGACCTCGAGGACGGGTGTGAGCTCCTTGACGGCCTCGTCGAGGACCTCGACGGGCGGGCGGGAGGTGCGCTCGCCGACGATGGCGAGGGCGTCGTAGACGATCTGCTCGGCGCGAGACTTCTTGCCGCCCTGCATCACCTTGTTGATGAGCTGCTGGACCAGGCGGCTGCGGTGCTGCGCGTCCGGCTCGACCGGACGGATTGCTGCTCGGGCGCGACGAGGCATTACTTCTTCACGCCGTAGAGCGAGCGGCCCTGCTTGCGGTCCGAGACGCCGGCGGCGTCGAGCGTGCCGCGGACGACCTTGTAGCGGACGCCCGGCAGGTCCTTCACGCGGCCACCTCGCACGAGGACGACCGAGTGCTCCTGAAGGTTGTGGCCCTCGCCGGGGATGTAGGTGGTGACCTCCATCCCGTTGGTCAGCCGGACCCTGGCGATCTTGCGCAGCGCCGAGTTCGGCTTCTTGGGCGTGACGGTCGCGACACGCGTGCACACGCCCCGCCGCTGTGGCGCGGAGACGCGGGCCTTGCGCCCCTGGCCGGACTTGAGACCGGGAGTCGTGACCTTCTTCTTCTGGGGCTTCCGCCCCTTCCTTACAAGCTGATTCGTGCTCGGCACAGCGGGGGATAGTAGCGGGGCGCGGATAGCTAGTCTCCGCCGCCGTGCCTGCCGCAGCAGCCCATTCTCGCCCTCGACGTCGACGGCGTGATCAGCCTGTTCGGCTTCGATGGACCGCTCGACCAGGTCCCGGGCCGCTTTCACCTGATCGACGGCGTCGCGCACTGCATCCCCGACGAGACGGGTCCCCGCATCCTTCGCCTCGCCGAGCACTTCGACCTGATGCTGGGCCACCGGGTGGGAGGAGCGGGCCAACGACCGCCTGCCGCTGATCCTGGGGCTGCCGCAGGAACTCCCGGTCCTCACGTTCGGAGGCAAGGCCGAGTTCGGCACGGCGCACTGGAAGCTGGACGCGCTGGCGAAGTACGCGGGCGACCGGGCGCTTGCCTGGGTCGACGACTCCATGGATGCGAGCTGCCACGCCTGGGCCGCCGAGCGCCCGGCCCCGACGCTGCTGGTCCCGTGCGAATCGGACGTGGGCCTCACGGACGCCCAGGTCGACGCGATGATCGCCTGGGCGGGCGAGCAGAGCGGGAGCTAGGGCGCAGCCCCGGCGGGGTTTACACTCCTTCACGTGGAGGGATTCCTGCCCATCTTCTTCCTGGGCGTCGTGCTCAAGATCCCGGTGGCGCTGCTCCTCTACCTCGTCTGGTGGGCGTTCCGCCAGCAGCCCGCCCCCGAGGAGGCACCGGGCGGCAGCGCCGACGACCACGAGTTCCGGCGCTTCGGCCGCGAGCCGAGGCAGCCACGCGGCCCCCGCCGCGGCCCGCACGCCCCCGACGCCCGGCCGGTGCCGGACTGCCCGCCGGGCGGACGCACACGGGTCACCCCCGCGCCGGCACCCGTGCGCGCCGGCAGCCGCGGACGCGGCAGCGCCGAGCGGGTCTAGACGAGCTCGGCCCGCAGGGCGCCGACGATGGCCGGTGGGGCCGGCCTAGACGATCGGTGCTGAACCGGCGGACCGTGTGACCGGCGTTCTGAAGGATCTCGCGTGTTCGCGAGCGGTGCCGTCTTCGAACTCCCGTTCGAGCGGCTGAGAGAAGCCGAAGCCTGTCCAACCGACGACCAAGCAGTGCGTCGCGGCCAGCTAGGCATGCGACCAGGATGCCGTTCGAGCGTAAACGTTCGTCACCGGGACCGGCAGGCCGGCGCTCGAGGACGAGGTGGCCGGTAGCGCGCCGTTCGATCGGGGGACCGCGACAAGCGGCGGAGACGGGTGATCGTGCGCAGCTCAACGCCGGAGCCGGCGACGAGACGATGACCACCTACGCCGCCTGCCTCGAACACACTGACGGAGCGAGCTCGTGCCGGTCGAACAGGCGCAGCTCGACTGTGACGCTCAGCGGGCTCGTCGACGCGGCCTCCGAGACGAGTGCCCGGCCAGGTCCAGAAGCCGGTCGGAGGGGCGTCACCGTGCCCGGGCAACGTCCACCCGGGTCCCGATCGTCGTCGCCTGGGCGCGGACGCCGGCTGGGTGGGAGTCCGTGGCTCATCGAGCTACGCCTGGGCGACGGCGACGGCCACTGGCGCACGCGATCTGCTGCAGGCGAGCCCGCGGCGATCGCGAGCACGTCGGCGGCGAGGTCGGCCGTCCGCGAATACGCAGAGACCGAGTCGACGCCTCGTGCCCGCGATGGCAGCAGCGCCATCGGCGGCGCGGGAGCTGTGTTCGTGCCGACCCGGACGACGACGTGGAGCTCGCGAGCGCTCAACCCATCCGACGGTGATCGACGACGACGCGAAGCCCGATGACGGCTGGACTCACGTGGTTCACCAGGGAGGCGAGGCGCGACGCGCCTAGGGCACGCGTCTATGTGGCGATCGTCGGTGCCGGGTCGGAGGCGTGAACCGCGCCGCTAGTTCGACTCGGAGGGCGTGCCGTCGCCCGACTCGATCTCCTGGGCGAGCTCCTCGAGCTCGTCGGCGAACGAGGGGCCGAAGCCCTCCAGGTTGCTCGACTCGGCGTCGCCGTCGCCCGCCAGGCCTAGCTCGGCTGCCAGCTCGTCCTCGTCGAGGAGATCCTCGTCGGGGCGCTGGGCCGGCTCGACCGGCTCGATCTCGAGCGAGCGGTAGTGCCGCAGGCCGGTGGCGGCCGGGATCAGCTTGCCGATGATCACGTTCTCCTTGAGGCCCACGAGCTTGTCGCGCTTGCCCTCGAGGGCGGCGTCGGTAAGCACCTTCGTGGTCTCCTGGAACGAGGCGGCCGACAGGAACGACTCCGTCGCCAGCGACGCCTTGGTGATCCCCAGCAGGACCTCGGAGGCCTTGGCGGGCGTGCCGCCGTCCGCCTTGACCTGGCGGTTGAGCTCCTTGAGCTTGTAGCGATCCTCGAGCTGGCCCGGGAGCAGCGTCGTCGAGCCCTTCGAGTCGATCGCGGACTTGCGCATCATCTGCCGGACGATCAGCTCGATGTGCTTGTCGTTGATGTCGACGCCCTGCGCCTTGTACACGCGCTGGACCTCGGCCACGAGGTACCGCTCGGTCGCGTCCCGGCCCTGGATCTCGAGAGCCTCCTTCGGGTCGAGCGAGCCCTCGTTGAGCTGCTGGCCCTCCTCGATGCGATCGCCGTGGGCGACCATCAGCACCGAGCGCGGCGGGAACGTGTGCTTGTGGTCCTCGCCCTTGGCGTCGGTGATGAGCATCGTCGTGCCCTTGTCGCTCTCCTCGACGGCCACCTTGCCGGCGACGGCAGCGATCTGAGCGAGCCCCTTCGGCTTGCGCGCCTCGAACAGCTCGACCACGCGCGGGAGACCCTGCGTGATGTCGAGCCCGGCGACGCCACCCGTGTGGAACGTGCGCATCGTGAGCTGCGTGCCCGGCTCGCCGATCGACTGCGCCGCGATGATGCCCACCGCGTCGCCGATCTCGACCATCGAGCCGGTCGCGAGCGCCACGCCGTAACAGGAGCGGCAAACGCCGGTCTCGGCCTCGCACTTGAGCGTTGAGCGGAGCGGGACGCCGACCTCCTCGTCGCCGAACGCCTCGGCGATCTCCTCGACGTTGGCCAGCTCGATCTCGCTGCCCCTTCTTGAGGAGCTCGCGGCCGCGCTTCGTGGCGAACTTCTTGGCCGCGATGCGGCCGAGCAGGTTCAGGTTCAGCTCGCCCTCGGTGTTGCGCAGGGGGACCTCGACGAACTCCTTCGTCTTGCAGTCCTCCAGGCGGACGATCACGTCCTGCGCGACGTCGACCAGGCGGCGGGTCAGGTAGCCCGAGTCCGCGGTGCGGAGCGCCGTGTCGGCGAGGCCCTTCCGGGCGCCGTGCGTGGAGATGAAGTACTCGAGCACCGACAGGCCCTCCATGAAGTTGGCCTTGATCGGACGCTCGATGATCTCGCCCTTCGGGTTGGCCATCAGGCCTCGCATGCCGGCCAGCTGGCGGATCTGCTTGAACGATCCGCGGGCGCCTGAGTCGGCCATCATGAAGATGGGGTTCAGGTGGTGGAGGTTGTCCTGCATCGCCGTCGCGACCTCGTCGGTGGCGCGGTTCCACAGGTTGGTGACCGCGTCCTTGCGCTCCTCGGCCGTGATGTAGCCCTCGTCGTACTGCGAGTGGATCTCCGCGGCCTCGAGCTCGTAGCGGTCGAGGATCTCCTCCTTGTTCGGAGGCGAGATCACGTCGTTCTTGGAGATCGTGACCCCGGACTGCGAGGCGTAGTGGAATCCGAGCTCCTTGAAGGCGTCCAGCACCAGCGCCACCGCGGCGGCGCCGTAGGCCTCGACGAGGTCGGTGACGATCTCGTTGATGTCGCGCTTCTTGAGCGAACGGTTGACGAACTCGTACTTCTCCGGGTCGTACTCGTCCTCGAGGGCATCCGCCAGCGACCGCTCGATGCGGTCGTTGAAGATGATGCGCCCGACCGTGGTCAGGAAGTGCTCGTGCCCGTGCCGGCGGTACTCCGCCTCGTCGTGGAGCTTGACGAGCTCGTTCTCATAGGCGAGCTCGGCCTCCTGCGCCGTGCGGAACGACTTCGGGCGCTTCCCGCTCGGGACCTTCCCGGCGCGTAGCTGCGCGTCGCGCTTTTGGAGCGCCTCGTCGTCCTCGCCGTAGGTGAGGTAGTAGATGCCCAGCACCATGTCCTGCGTGGGCGTCGCCAGCGGCGCGCCGTGCGCGGGGCTCAGGATGTTGTTCGAGGAGAGCATCAGGATCCGCGCCTCCGCCTGGGCCTCGGCCGAGAGCGGGACGTGGACGGCCATCTGGTCGCCGTCGAAGTCCGCGTTGAACGCGTGGCAGACGAGCGGGTGGATCTGGATCGCCTTGCCCTCGACCAGCACCGGCTCGAAGGCCTGGATGCCCAGGCGGTGGAGCGTCGGCGCGCGGTTGAGCAGCACCGGGTGCTCGTGGATGACCTCCTCGAGGACGTCCCAGACCTCCGGGATCATCGAGTCGACCATCTTCTTGGCCGCCTTGATGTTCTGGACGGCCTTGCGCTCGACGAGGCGGGCCATGATGAACGGCTTGAACAGCTCCAGCGCCATCAGCTTCGGCAGGCCGCACTGGTGCAGCTTCAGCGACGGGCCCGAGACGATCACCGATCGGCCCGAGTAGTCGACGCGCTTGCCGAGCAGGTTCTGGCGGAACCGGCCCTGCTTGCCCTTGAGCATGTCGGAGAGCGACTTCAGCGACCGGTTGCCGGGGCCCGTGACGGGTCGCCCGCGCCGGCCGTTGTCGAACAGCGCGTCGACGGCCTCCTGGAGCATGCGCTTCTCGTTGTTGACGATGATCTCGGGCGCGCCGAGGTCGAGCAGCCGCTTGAGGCGGTTGTTCCGGTTGATCACCCGGCGGTAGAGGTCGTTCAGGTCGGACGTCGCGAACCGGCCACCGTCCAGCTGCACCATCGGGCGCAGCTCCGGCGGGATCACGGGCACGCAGTCGAGGACCATCCACTCGGGCTTGTTGGCCGAGTTCAGGAACGATGAGGCGACCTTCAGGCGCTTCACGGCTCGGGACTGCTTCTGCCCCTTCGAGGTGTTGATGACCTGCTCGAGCTCCTCGCACTCGGCCTCGAGGTTCACCTGGTCGAGGAGGTCGCGGATGGACTCGGCGCCCATGCCGCCGCGGAAGTACTCGCCCCAGCCGTAGGGGGAGCCGAAGCGGTCCTTCAGCTCGCGGAAGACGGCCTCGTCGTTGATGACCTCCTTCACGCTCCATCTTCTGGAAGATCTCCCAGACCTGCTCCATGCGCTCGATGGCGTCGTCGAGGTAGGCCTCGGTGTCGGCGATCTCGGAGTCGAGGGCCTTCTTGGTCTCGCGGACGAGCTTGGTGCGCTCGGCGTCGTCGAGCTTGTCGGGCTTCACGTCGAGGCCCTCGGCCCACAGCTCGTCCTCGGGGTCGAAGTCCTTCTGGGTGCCCTCGCCCTCGAGCCAGGCGGTGCGCCGCTTCAGCGACTCGGCGAGCTCCTGGGTGCGCTGCTCCTTGTCGGCCGTGTAGCCGTCGAGGACCTTCTGCACCTCCTTCTCGAGCTTCGTGAGGTCCTTCTGACGGGCCTCGTCGTCGATCCAGGTGACGATGGACGCCGCGAAGTAGAGGACCTTCTCGAGCTCCTTCGGAGCCATGTCGATCAGGTAGCCGATGCGGCTGGGAACACCCTTGAAGAACCAGATGTGCGAGACGGGCGCGGCCAGGTCGACGTGGCCCATGCGGTCACGGCGGACCTTGGAACGCGTCACCTCGACGCCGCAGCGCTCGCAGACGATGCCCTTGTAGCGGACCCGCTTGTACTTGCCGCAGTAGCACTCCCAGTCCTTGGTGGGACCGAAGATGCGCTCGCAGAAGAGGCCGTCCTTCTCGGGCTTCAGCGTCCGGTAGTTGATCGTCTCCGGCTTCGTGACCTCGCCGTGGCTCCAGCCACGGATCTTCTTCGAGGAGGCGAGACCGATCTCGATTGCGTCGAAATTATTGATGTCCATTACTTCTTCTCCGCCTTCGCCTTCTCGTCCTCAGACGCTCCGTTGGTGGAGCCTCCCTCGCCTTCCGCGACCACCTGCTCCTCGCGCTCGTCGGCGGCGCCCTTCTTGGCGTCGTCGCCGTCGGCGCGGACGCCGGAGAGGTCGATGCCCAGCTCCTCCGCGGCCCGCAGCAGCTCGTCGTCCTCCTCGCCGAACTCGACGGCCGTCTCGTCGGCGACCAGGTTCACGTCGAGGCCGAGGCTCTGGATCTCCTTCAGGAGCACCTTGAACGACTCGGGGATGGACGGCTCGGGGATGTTCTCGGACTTCACGATCGACTCGTAGGCCTTGACGCGGCCGACGGTGTCGTCGGACTTGACCGTGAGCATCTCCTGCAGCGTGTACGCGGCGCCGTAGGCCTCGAGGGCCCAGACCTCCATCTCGCCGAAGCGCTGGCCACCGAACTGCGCCTTGCCGCCCAGCGGCTGCTGGGTGACGAGCGAGTACGGGCCGGTCGAGCGCGCGTGGATCTTGTCGTCCACGAGGTGGAGCAGCTTCAGGATGTACATGTAGCCGACGGTGACGCGGTTCTCGTACGGCTCGCCGGTGCGGCCGTTGTAGAGCTGCACGGTGCCGCCGGCCTGGCTGCCCGGAGGCGCCTTGGTGTCGATCTCGAAGCCGATGCCGCGCTCCTTGTTCTCCTCCTGCCAGCGGACGAGCGCCTCGTCGACGTCCTCCACGCGGGCGCCGTCGAACACGGACGTCGCGACCTTCACGGGCGCGCCGCCGTTGGTCTTGGCGGCCTGCTTGTAGGCCTCGGAGCCGTCGTCGTACCAGCCGTTCGCGGCGACCCACCCGAGGTGCGTCTCCAGGATCTGGCCGATGTTCATTCGGCTCGGCACGCCGAGCGGGTTGAGGATCACGTCGACCGGGGTGCCGTCCTCGAGGAACGGCATGTCCTCCTCGGGCACGATCTTGGAGATCACGCCCTTGTTGCCGTGGCGGCCGGCGAGCTTGTCGCCCTCCGCGATCTTGCGCTTGGTGGCGACGTAGACGCGGACCAGGTTGTTGACGCCCGGGGGCAGGTCGTCGCCCTCGTCGCGGTCGAAGGTGAGGACGTCGATGACGACGCCGCCCTCGCCGTGCGGGACCTTCAGCGAGGTGTCGCGGACCTCGCGCGCCTTCTCCTTGAAGATCGCGCGGATCAGCTTCTCCTCCGCCGTCAGCTCGGTCTCGCCCTTCGGCGTCACCTTGCCGACCAGCAGGTCGCCCGCCTGGACCTCGGCGCCGATGCGGACGATGCCGCGCTCGTCGAGGTTGCGCAGCGAGTCCTCGGAGCGGTTCGGGATGTCGCGGGTGATCTCCTCGTCGCCGAGCTTCGTCGTGCGGGCGTCGATCTCGTACTCCTCGATGTGGATCGAGGTGAGCTCGTCGTCCTTGAAGAGACGGTTGGAGAGGATGATCGCGTCCTCGAAGTTGTAGCCCTCCCAGGACATGAAGGCGACCAGGCAGTTCTTGCCCAGCGCGATCTCGCCGCCGGAGGTCGAGGAGCCGTCGGCCAGAGCACGTCGCCCTTGCTTCACCTTGTCGCCGACCGAGACGGTCGGGACCTGGTGGATGATCGTCCCCTGGTTCGAGCGCGTGAACTTGTCGAGCCCGTACTCGTGCTTCTTCGACCCGCTGGCGACGATGATCTTCTCGGCGTCGACGTAGGTGACCTCGCCGTCGGCCTCGGCCAGCAGCACGTCGCCGGTGTCGACCGCGGCGCGGTGCTCCATGCCGGTGCCGATGTACGGCGCCTCCGGCTTGAGGAGCGGCACGGCCTGGCGCTGCATGTTCGAGCCCATCAGGGCGCGGTTGGCGTCGTCGTGCTCGAGGAAGGGGATGAGCGCCGTCGCCGACCGACCAGATCTGGCTGGGCGAGACGTCCATCAGCGTGACTTCCTTGGGCGCGATCAGCTCAGACGTCGCCCTCGCCGATCCGGCAGAGGACCTGCGGGCCCTTGAGCTTGCCGGACTTGTCGTCGACCTCGGCGTTCGCCTGGGCGATGACGTTGTCCTCCTCCTCCTGGGTGGCGTCGAGGTGGACGATCTCCTTGGTGACGACGCCGTCCTTGACGACGCGGTACGGCGTGGTGACGAAGCCGAACTCGGAGACCTCCGCGTAGGAGGACAGCGAGCCGATCAGGCCGATGTTCGGGCCCTCCGGCGTCTCGATCGGGCACATCCGGCCGTAGTGGGTCGGGTGCACGTCGCGGACCTCGATCGGCGCGCGCTCGCGGGTGAGCCCGCCGGCGCCGAGCGCCGAGAGGCGGCGGCGGTGGGTGAGGCCGTCCAGCGAGTTCGTCTGGCTCCATGAACTGCGAGAGCTGCGAGGAGCCGAAGAACTCCTTCATGCGCGGCGACGACCGGGCGGATGTTGATGATCGTCTGCGGCGTGATCGCGTCGGAGTCCTCGGTGGTGAGGCGCTCGCGGACGACGCGCTCCATGCGGTAGAGCCCGACGCGGAACGCGTCCTGGATCAGCTCGCCGACGGTGCGCAGGCGGCGGTTGCCGAAGTGCTCGTACTCGTCGAGGTGGTCCTTGATCGGCTCGCGCGGGGCGAGGGCCAGCTCGGCCGCGTAGTCCTTGATCGGGTTCTCCTCGTCGACCGTCTCGAGGTCGGGATCGAGGATCTTGCGGCAGCGTCACCAGCTCGCGGATCAGCGCGACGATGTCGTCCTTGGTGAGGACGCGCGTGTCGAGGTCGACGTCGAGGTCGAGGCGCGCGTTCAGCTTGTAGCGGCCGACCCGGGTGAGGTCGTAGCGCTTGGGGTCGAAGAACAGCTGCTCCAGCAGCGCCCTGGCGGCGTCGACCGACGGCGGCTCGCCCGGCCGCTGCTTCTTGAACAGCTCGATCAGCGCGCCCTCCTCGGTCTTGGTGGGCTCGGTGTCGGCGTCGATCGTGTGGCGGATGTAGACGGAGTTGTCGAAGAGCTTCAGGATCTCCTCGTCGGTGACGTAGCCCATCGCGCGCAGCAGCACGGTGACCGGCAGCTTGCGCTTGCGGTCGATGCGGGCGTAGACGCGGCCCTTCTTGTCGATCTCGAGCTCCAGCCAGGAGCCGCGGGCCGGCATCAGGTTGGCGATGAAGACCTGCTTCTCGCGGTCCTTCGGCTCCATGACGTAGGCGCCGGGGGAGCGGACGAGCTGGGTGACGACGACGCGCTCGGTGCCGTTGATGATGAAGGTGCCGCGGTCGGTCATCCACGGGAAATCGCCCATGAAGACGGTCTGCTCGCGGATCTCACCGGTGTCGCGGTTCTGGAAGGCGACGGTGACGTTGAGCGGGCGCGAGTAGGTGATGTCCTTCTCGCGGCACTCCTCGACCGTGTGCAGCGGGTCGTCGAACTTGAGATCGCCGAAGACGATCGCCAGGTTCCCCGTGTAGTCCTCGATCGGGGAGATGTCGTTGATCGTGTTCCGCAGCATCCCCGACTTCGGGTCGGTGAGCGACTCAAACGAACGGCGCTGGATGTCGATCAGATGCGGGACTTCAACGGGTGTGTCGAGGCGTGAAAAGGACCTCCGAATGACAGGGGCAGCAGGAACTCTGGCCAACTGGGCGACTCCTCAGGTTGGTCGAAAGAACGGATACCGGATCTCGCGCAGGAGATCCGGGGTGATTGGCGAACGACGCGCGACCCAGCAGGTTAACACACGGCCTTCACCCTGCGCAAGCTTTTCTCACGCACGGCTCAGGCGGCGGCCTCCAGGGGCCCCGCGGGCTACTTCAGCTCGACCTCGCCGCCGGCCTCCTCGAGCTCGCGACTTGAGCTTCTCGGCCTCGTCGCGGTCGATGCCCTCCTTGACGGGCTTCGGGAGCGCCGTCCACGAGAGCCTTCGCCTCCTTGAGGCCCAGGCCGGTGGCCGCGCGGACCGCCTTGATCACCTGGATCTTCTTCTCGCCGCCGGAGTTGAGGATGACGTCGACGGTGCTCGACTCCTCCTCGGCCGCGGCACCATCGCCGGCGCCTGCGCGCGGCCGGAGCGGCGGCCGCAACGGCCGTCGCGGAAACGCCGAACTCCTCCTCGAGCGCCTTGATGCGCTCGGAGAGCTCGAGCACCGAGATGCCCTTGAGCTCCTCGATCCAGTCCTCTGTTGAAGTCTTGGTTGCAGCCATTACTTAGTCCTCCTCGTCGGATTCACCGGAGTCCTCGCCATCGGCGTCCGCATCCTCTGCGGCGACCTCCTCGGCGGATCCGTCTTGTTCATCGGTTTCAGTTTCTTCGGGGGCCTCGTCCTCGGCGGGAGCCTCCTCGGCCGCGGCTCCTCCTCAGCGGGCGGCCTCCTCCTCGGCGCGGGGCTTCCTCCTCGGCGCGGGGCCTCGCGTGCCTCCGGCGGCCGGAGCCTCTCCGCTCACGAGGCCCTGCTCGGCGATCTGGGCGAGCTGGCGCCCGAGGCCGGAGATCAGGTTGCTCATGCCGGCCACCAGGCCCGTCAGCGGGCTGGCGGTGAGGCCCACGAGCTGGCCGTGCAGGACCTCGAGGCCGGGCAGGCGGGCGATCGCGTTGAAGCTGTCGGCGTCGAGCGCCGCGCCGTCCATGATGCCGCCCTTGTACTCGAGGACGTCGTGCTCCTGGGTGAAGTCGCGATCGCCTTGGCGGCGGTGACCGGGTCGCCCTTGATGAGCGTCAGCGCGGTCGGGCCGACGAGCAGGTCGTCGAGGCCCTCCGTGCCGGAGTCGGCGGCGGCGCGCTTGGCGAGGCGGTTCTTGACGACGCTGAAGACCGCGTCGGCCTCGGCGAGCTTCTGGCGCAGCTCGGCCGCCTGCGGGACGCTGATCCCGCGGTAGTCCACGGCGAAGATCGCCTCGGCACCGCTCGAGGTTCTCCGCGATCTCCTCGACCGCCGCTGCTTTCTCTTCCTTGTTCAAGTCTCTATCTCAATAAAAAAGCCCGCACGCAGGCGGGCTCGAAAGAACTGCTCTTCCGGCGCCACCTGCACTGGACTTACGACTTACTCGGCCAGTGGTCTTCGGCAGGCGAAGTTGTTGGGGCGCAGCAGTGTAGCTACGCCTCCTCGGCCGGGGCTTCGGCCTCGGCCTCATCGGACTCGGGCTCCGGGGCGGCGGGCTCCTCGGCCTCGGCCTCCTCGCGGCCGGCTGCTCGGGCTCGGGCTCGGCGGGCGGCTCCGGGGTCTCGGCTTCGGCCGCGGGCGCCTCTGCCTGCGCCCCGTTCCCGGCGGGCGGATGGGCCAGGATCTCCGACTCGCGGATCTTCGCCGGGTCGACGCGGACGCCGGGGCCCATCGCCGTGGTCAGCGTGATCGAGTGGATGTAGCGGCCCTTCGAGGCGGCCGGCTTGGCGCGGTTGATCTCGTCGATCACAGCGGCGTAGTTCGCGAGCAGTGCGTCGGCGCCGAAGCTGGCCTTGCCGATCGTCAGGTGGACGTTGGCGTTGCGGTCGGTGCGGTACTCGACCTTGCCCGACTTCGCCTCGCCGACGGCCTTGCCGATGTCGTCGGTGACGGTGCCGACCTTGGGGTTCGGCATCTTGCCCTGGGGGCCGAGCACGCGGCCGAGCTTGGAGACGACCGGGCCCATCAGCGCCGGCGTCGAGATCGCGACGTCGAAGTCGGTCCAGCCCTCCTCGACCCGGTCGGCCAGGTCCTGGGCGCCGACGAACTCGGCGCCCGCCTCCTGGGCGGCGCGGGCCTGATCGCCCTCGGCGAAGACGGCGATCGTCACGTCCTTGCCCAGGCCGTTCGGAAGGGCCAGGGTGCCGCGGAGCTGCTCCTCGGCGTGGCGGACGTTGAGGCCCAGCTTCATGTGGAGCTCGACGGTCTCGTCGAACTTGGCGGAGGCGGTCTCGCGGACCAGCGTCACCGCCTCGGCGGGGTCGTACTGGTGGTCGCGATCGACCTTCTCGTAGGCCGCGCGGTAGCGCTTGCCCCGGGCCATCAGGTGTCGAGTCCCGTGACGTCGACGCCCATCGAGCGGGCGGTGCCGGCGATGATCCGCGACGCGGCGTCGAGGTCGTTGGCGTTCAGGTCGGGCATCTTGCGCTCGGCGATCTGGCGGATCTGGTCGGCGGTGATCGTGCCGACCTTGTTCACGTGCGGCTCGCCCGAGCCCTTCTCGATCCCGATCGCCTCGCGGATGAGGACCGCGGCGGGCGGGGTCTTCGTGATGAAGGTGAACGAGCGGTCCTCGTAGACCGTGATCTCGACCGGGATGATCGTCCCGGAGTCGGCCTGCGTCTGGGCGTTGAACGCCTTGCAGAACTCCATGATGTTGACCCCGTGCTGACCCAGCGCGGGACCGACCGGCGGGGCCGGGTTCGCCGCGCCGGCCGGGATCTGGAGCTTGATGAGTGTGAGGACCTTCTTCGCCATTTCGGAGTCTCAGATTAGGGGGTGGGGCTAAATCTTCTTCACCTGGTCATAGCCGACCTCGACCGGGGTCTCCCGGCCGAAGATCGAGACCAGCACCTTGAGCTTGGCGGCGTCCTCGTTGATCTCGGCGATCTCGCCCGAGAAGTCGGAGAGCGGGCCCGCGATGACCTTGACGGTCTCCCCCACCTCGAACTGCGCGCGGGTCTTCGGGCCGCTCGGCCGTCTCGCGGTGCAGCAGCCGGTCCACCTCGGGCTGCGAGAGCGGGATCGGCTTGTTGCGGGAGCCGACGAAACCGGTGACGCCCGGTGTGTTCTTGACGAGGTTCCAGGCGTCGTCGGTCATCTCCATGTTCACCAGGACGTAGCCGGGCATCGTGCGCTTCTCGACGGAGATGCGCTGCCCGTCCTTCAGCTCGGAGACCTGCTCGGTCGGCACGACGACCTGGCGGACTTGGCCGCTTCTGGCTCATCGTCTCGACCCGGTGCTCGAGGTTGTGCTTGACCTTGTTCTCGTGACCCGAGTAGGTGTTGATCACAAACCAGCGGAACATGGGTTAGTCAGAAGCTTTCGTTAGGTGGGGTTGACAGGGGATGACGGCCGCTAGAGGACGATCTTGACCAGCTCGGAGAAGATCGCGTCGAGCACGCCGAGGTAGGCCGCGGCGACGGCGATGAAGATGAGGGTGATGGCGGAGGCCTGAATGAGGGTCTCGCGGTCCGGCCACTGGACGCGCTTGAGCTCGGCCCAGCAGGAGGCGATGAAGCCGGTGACGCGCCCGCGCTGGCGCTCGACCGGCTCGTCCTTGGGCTTGCGCCGCTCCTCCGAGGCCCGGGCCTTCGCCTGCTGCTCGCGCTCCTGGCGCCTCTGCTCGCGGCGGGTGAGGGACTTCTCCTTCGGCTCCGCCTCCGTGGGCAGGCTTGCCGACGTCGGCGCGGGAGGGCGCCGGCGCCTGGCCGGGCGCCTCGCCCTGGGCGCGGAGGGCATCGATGTCGGCGCCCTGCTCGGCGAGCTCGGCCTCGACGACGTCGGGCGACTCCGGCACCTGGGTGTCGTGCTGGGCGCGCGACTCCTCGGCGCGTTCCTGGCCGGCCAGCGCCGACTGGCGCGCCTCGCGCTTGCGTGCGCTCGGCCTTGCGCTGTGCTCGTGACTTCGCCACGGGCGCTAGCGGGTCTCCTTATGCGCGGTGTGCTTGCCGCACCAGCGGCAGTACTTGCGCAGCTCGACTCGGTCCGGCGTGTTCCGCCGCGACTTGTTCGACTGGTAGTTGCGCCGCTTGCACTCCTCACAGGCGAGGGTGACGGCGATGCGTACGTCTCCGCGAGCCACTTGACTTCCTCAGCTCCCGGGGCCGAAACCGGCCCCAATCAGAAAAAAGACCCCGGCGCGGATGCGCGAGGGTGGCCCAAATATAGCGAGAGCCCCCGCGAAGGCGGGGGCTCTCGGTACGACTTGCGGAGGTGGGCCCTAGTTCTCGGGCTTGATCTTCTCGCAGTTGTTCTTGATGGTGTCCGGGCCTTGCTTGAAGGCCACGTCGTTGCCCTTGCCGCAGGCAAGGACGTCGCCGCCCGCGCCTCCGTGGACCTTGTCGCCACCGTCGGCGCCGCCGACGTTGTCAACGCCGTCATCGCCGAAGAGCTTGTCGGCGCCCTTGCTGCCCTTGACGCGGTCGTCGCCGTCGTCACCGTGGGCCGTGTCGTCGCCGGGACCGGCGCCGATCTTGTCCTCGTCGTCTCCACCGGTGATGTCGTCGTCGTCGTCTTGGCCCTTGAGGCAGTCGTTGCCGGCGAGGCCGTTGATCGTGTCGTCGCCCGCACCGCCGCGCAGCAGGTCCGCCTGCGGGGTGCCCGTCATGGTGTCGTTGGCCCCGTCGCCCTGGAGCGCCACACCACTCTGGGGCGAGCAACCCGCGGTCGTAGTCGCCGGGTCCGATCGGCGTGACGGCGGCACTCGCGAGCGCGACCATGGCGAACAGTGCTCCCCCCACACCGAACGCAAGCGCGGTCCTCTTTGCGTTGGTCTTGAACATTCCTAGTACTCCCTTTCTGTTCGCCGAGGTCGGCCTTTACCGACCTCACGCGTAGTTGAACCTACCGTCTTGAAGTCCTTCACGTCAACGGCTCCACGCAATACTCGTTTCCGAGCCGAAGCGAGCCCGCAGCTTCCCGGGCCCCGGCTTGATCGTCTTGCTGAAGATCCGCTTGGCCGGAGCGTCCAGCCGCTTGGCGGTGCGCCAGTCGCCGTTGCTCCGCCGCTCGATCACGACCTCGCCTGCTGCCGGCGCGAGGCCCCAGACCCGCACCTTGCCCTTGCCGAGCCCATCGGCGACGAACGGGAAGCGGAACGCGTCGAACGCGGTCTTCGGCGTCCCGTCGGTCTCGAAGAGCCCGGTCTGCGGCGTGCCCGGGAAGTTGCCGTTCGCCTCCTGGTCGCGGATCTGGAACCACACGACCTTCGAGATCCCCTGCTTCCACAGCAGGTAGAACGACTCGGCGAGCCAGCGGGCGTGCTTTGCCTGCGGGACGCCGTTGGGATCCGGCGGCTTTGAGTCCCACCAGATCTCCGTCGCCCACATCGCATGGCGGCGCGGGCCGCCGACGCGGTTCGTCTGCTCGGCCTTGCGCAGGATCTTCTCGAGCTTGCCGATGTCCGGTGTCGAGACGTCCGCCGGGTTCAGGGCGTGGCGCCGAGGGCGGCCGACGTTGATCGGGTGGTGCGCCAGGGCGTCGAAGCTCGTCTTGCCCGGGCACTTCTGGGGGTCCAGCCGGCCCCCGCGCAGGCAGAGGACCTTGCGCCAGAACTTCACGGGCTGCGTGCGGTTGCCGCCGCGGATCGGGTCGCCGTAGGGAGCGGTCCCGCCCGAGATCACGTAGTTCTTGGGGTCCACCGAGTTGATCCCCTTGTAGAAGGAGCGGAGCATCTTGCGGTAGTGGATCGCCCCGGCGAGCGTGCCGTTCGCGAACTGCGGCGTGAGATAGGTGGTGAGGTTCGGCTCGGCCCAGAGCTGGAAGTGGCGGACGGTGCCGTCATAGCGCTCGGCGATGGCGTGGCCGAAGTCCTCGACCGCGCCGGGCTTGGGCTTCCAGGTCCCGTCGGCGACATTGCCGGGCTTGTTCGGCGCCCTCGGCGAAGTCGGGAGCGTTCGTCACGATGATCGCGACGCGAAAGCCACGCGAGTCGGCGTCGCTCACGGCGGCGTCGAGCTGTGACCAGTCGTACGCGGGGTCGGTGTGATCTCGAGCATCGAAGCCGCCTCCGGCGCTCGCCGGAGCGATCCCGCGCCAAACCGCGGGGATCAGGATCAGGTCTGAGCGTGCATCGACCGCTCGATCGAACCACGCGTCTCGAGTAACGGGATTGGGGTCGGAGAAGACACCGTCGGTGAGGCCCACCTCCAGCGAGCGGATGGCATGCGCGCTCGAGGGCAGCGATACGACTCCGATCGCTGTCAGAGCCAAGTACGAGGAACGTGCCGCGCATCCTCAAGCCGAGCGTCGAGCGCGAACCACGGTGGTGATGGCCAGGCCGAGGATCAGGAGCAGCACCAGCGGCAGCACCCAGCCGAGCCCGCCCTCTCCGCTCAGGGCGTCGACGACGGAGTCGAAGAAGCCACCCTCGTCGCCGTCGAGGACGGCCGGCGTGTCTCCGAGCGGGTCGCTTGGTCGAGAGGTCGCCGGCACCCGGTCCACCCGCCACCGCCGCCACCGCCGGTCCCGTTCTCGCGATCACCGGCCGCCGCGAGCAGCGCTGCCGCTCGCCCGTCGGCGCCCTCCTCCTCGAGCGCCGCCAGGGCGGCGGGCGGGATCGACTCCGAGGGATCGTCGCTCTCGTTCGGCGCCGGCGGGTTGCGGTCGCCGCAGTCGCCCGGCACGGTCTCCGAGTACTGGTCGACCTCCGAGTTGCCGGGCGGCACATTGTTCTGGTCGTCGCAGCGGGGCTTCGCCTGTGCGCTCGCCGCGCTCAGCAGCAGCACCGCGCAGGCGACGAGGACGAGGCGTGAGGAAACGCTTCATCACCCCTTCTATACGGACGAGCGGCCCGCGGGCTGACACCCAATTCGCGAATCTGGACAATCAGTTGTCGGGATCCGCGCGCCTCGTCCGTATATAGGGGCAAGCGATGGAAGCAATCGCACGATCACCTGCGCGCACCGGAATCAACGCCCTCGGACGTTTCGATCCCGCCAACGTCGCCGCCTGGCTCGTCCCGGCGGCGCTCGTCGTCTATCTCGCGCTGGAGAACGGGGGATACGGCCCAATCGAGCGTGGGCAGGTGGGCCTCATTGCCTGGGCGGCGGTCCTGGCCGGGACCTTGATCGGTGCACTACCGGCAGCCGGCGGCACGCGGTCGGGCCGCGTCCTGTTCGCGCTGCTCGCACTCTTCGCGGGCTGGACCGCGCTCTCGTTCGGCTGGACCGAGAGCGACGAGCGCACCTCGCTCGAGCTCGCCCGAGTCGCCGCCTACCTCGGCGTCTTCGCGCTCGCCCTCTCGATCCAGGGCGGCGAACGCTGGCGCTACCTCTTCAACGGGATCGCGACGGGCGTCGCGATCGTCTGCGGCATCGCGGTCCTCTCGCGCCTCGAGCCCTCGATGTTCCCGGAGCGCATCACCGGCGAGTACCTGCCGGGCATCGAGATCGAGCGACGCCTCGCCTATCCCCTGAACTACTCGAGCGGCCTCGGCGCGCTCGCCGCGATGGCGCTTCCCCTGCTGCTCACGGTCGCCGGCTCCGCTCGCACCCTCGTCGGTCAAGCGCTGGGCGCGGCGGTCGTCCCGGTGCTCGCGCTGACCCTGTGGCTCACCACCTCGAGCCTCTCGGTCCCCGTCGCGGCCATCGGCATCCTCGGCTTCATCCTCCTCAGCTCGGACCGCCTGCCGAAGCTCGCGACGCTCGCGGTCACCGGCACCGGTTCGGCCATCCTCCTCGCGGCAGCGAACCAACGCGAAGCGCTCGACCGCGGCCTCGCGAACGCTGCGCTCGAGCGCGAGGGCGACGAGATGATGGCGATCATCCTCGTCGTCTGCGCGGGCGTGGCGCTCCTCCAGGTGGGCATCGGGCTCGCGGCCCGGTACGCGACCAGGCCCCAGCTGGATGCAGATCTCTCGACCGCAGGCCGCGATCGCCAGCGGCGTCGCCGTCCTTGCCGTGCTGGCGGTGGGGGTCCTCGCGGGCCTGCCGGGAGAGATCTCCGACCAGGTCGACGAGTTCAAGGGGAGTGGGACGACCGCCCCCGCCGGCTCGAGCCGGTCCTCCCAGCTGCTCGATGTCTCCTCCAGCGGCCGCTACCAGTTCTGGGAGTCCGCCGTGGACGCCAACGCGACGGACCCGCTCAAGGGGATCGGGCCCGGCACGTTCGAGTTCTGGTGGTCGCGAAACGGCATCTACCCCGGCTTCGTCCGCGACGCCCACTCCCTCTACATGGAGACGCTGGCCGAGCTCGGCATCGTGGGCCTTGTCCTGATCGGATCCTTCGCCCTCGGGCTGCTGGCGTACGGCGTGGTACGCGTGATCCAGGCGCCCCCCGAGACGCGGCCGTACCTCGCCGGGGCGGTCACGGCCTGCGCCTGCTTCCTCGCCGCCGCCGCGGTGGATTGGACCTGGGAGCTCGGCGTGATCCCGATCGTCTTCCTTGGCGCGGCCGCCATCGTGATCGGCGCCGGGCGCACGCCCACGGGTTCGCCGAGCTTCCTCGCGATCTCGCGCCCGCGGCGCGATCGCCCGCTACCGCCCGTACGTGGGCCGAGCCGTGATGGGCGGTATCGCCGTCGGCTCGATCGTCGCGATCGCCCTGCCGCTCAGCGGAGCCGTCGACCTCTCGGACAGCCGCGCCAGCGCCGCCGCCGGCGAGGTCGAGCCCGCCTTCGCCGAGGCGTCCGCGGCCGCGGGCGCGCAGCCTTACGCGGCAAGCCCCAGCCTTCAACAGGCACTGCTGCTCGAGCGCGCCCAGAATCTCCCGGCCGCTGCGCAAGCCGCCGCCGAAGCGACGCGCGACGAGCCGACAAACTGGCGCACGTGGCTGATCCGCTCGCGAATCGAGGCGAAGGCCGGGAACGCACCGGCCTCGGTCGACGCCTTCCGCAGGGCTCGTAGCCTGAATCCGAACTCCTTCTCGATCGCTTCGGCCGAGGCTTTGGCCGAACAGCAGGTCGCCGCGGAGCAGGCACCATGAGCGACCTCTTTCACGAGCTGCGCCCCTACGTCGATCGCGGCGAAGCCGAAGGCCTCGACGAGCTCGCCGATCGGCTTGAGCGCGAACGGCCTGTCCCACGCGCCGGTTTCCGCTCCGAGTTGAAGGCCACCTTGGTCGAGGCCGAACGCACCCGGCCCGTGGCCTGGCGCCCGAAGCGCCTTGGCCGCCTCGTCGCCGGCTACTGCGGCGCGGGATCGCTACTCCTCGCCGTCGCCGGCATCGGCCTCACCGGCTCCGGCCCGCTGGGCTTCTGAGCGCACCAGCTCCCGTCTCAGCTTCCGGAGTGCCCGGGAGAGGATCTGCTGGGCGTTCGCAAGGGTGATGCCCATCACCTCGGCGATCTCGGGACCGCGCAGCTCGCCGCCAAAGCGGAGTGCCACCGCCTCCCGCTCTCGCATCCCCAGCCGGGATATCGCCCCTGCGAGCTCCGGCGAGAGCTGACGCAGCTCATCCTCGGGCGCGGGTGCGGAGGTGTGGGCGCCCCACACCTCCGCGACGCTCTCGCTCGCCTCTCGGCGGCTGCGCTCGCCGCCGCCGGTGGTCGATGTAGACGTTGCGCGCGATCGAAGCGAGCCAGGTCGCCTCCGAGGCCTTCTCGGAGTCGTAGCGCTCCCATGCCTCGAGCGCTCGCTCGAACGTCAGCTGCGTGAGGTCCTCGGCGTCCTGAGCCGGCAGGCCGCGATACGAGAAGAACCCGTAGACGCTCCACACGTGCTCCTCGTAGATGTCGACGAACTCGGTCAAGCGGCGGTAACGGTATGCCGCGGCGGTGAACTTTGCGAAGTATCTTCCGACCGCGCATGAACGCGAGTCTCCTGCGATGCGTGGACTGCTGCCAGCGGATCGTCGTCGGAACTCCGGCGAGTTCGACTGCGAGGGATGCGGGCGCACCTACCGCGTCAGCGATGGAACACTGCGAATGCTCCCGTCCAACGGCCAGCACTACGGTGAGCCCGAGCATCGACGTCAAGCAACGGACTGCCGAGAGCTTCGCGTACGAGTGGAATCGGTATGGCGGGATGCGCCCGGAGTGGCGCAAGAACTTTCTCGACTACATGCGTCCCGCACAGTCGGGAGTTCTTCGACGGCCTCCATGTGCTGGACGTCGGGCACCGGCTCCGGCCGACACTCGGGCGAGGCGTGGGCCCTCGGCGCGAAGGTTGTCGAGCGTCGATCTCGGCGACTCGATCGATGTGGCGCGCCGGAACCTTCCGGACGACGTCTCCACCATTCAGGCGGATGCCGAGCAATCTCCCACTTCAGCCCGGTTCCTTCGACTTCGTGATGTCGATTGGGGTGCTGCACCACCTGTCGGATCCGGAGCGCGCCCTGAACCTGCTCGTCGAATTCGTGAGGCCAGGTGGGCGCCTCCACGTCTATCTGTACTGGCAGCCATCGCGTCGCTGGCACCGCACCGTCCTGCGCGGCGTCGATTTCGTCAGGCGGGTGACCACGCGCATGCCTCAGTCGGTCCTGAACGTGCCGTGCTATCCGCTCGCGACCGGCCTGTGGTTGGGCGCCGTACTGCCGTATCGCATGACCCGCACTCGTCTCACCGCGCTTCGCCGAGTCACTCCCCTGAAGACGTACGCGGACTATCCGTTTGGCGCCTCGGTCAATGACCAGTTCGATCTTCCGTCCCGATCGAGCACCGGTACACGCGCGACCAGGTGTCGGATGCTCGAAAGGGCTGGGCTACTGAGATCACGGTCTCGCCAACAACAGCTGGTCAGGGACTGCCGACCGGACCGGGCTAGGCCCTCAGCCCTTCGTACAGACCGAAGTAGGACTCCACCATCTGTTCGGAGCGGAGCGGCGCGACCTTCTGCTTGCCAGCACGACCCATCTCCGTCCCGCGCTCCGGGGACAACAACACGCGAGCGAGCTCGCTGCCCAGCGCCTCCGCGCTCGCAGGTTCCACCAGATGCCCGGTGATCCCCGAATCCACCAGCTCGGGAATCCCGCCCGTGGCGGCCGCGACCACGGGCAAGCCTGCCGCCATCGCCTCCATCACAGCGATCCCGAGTGGCTCGACCACGGAGGCGAGCACGAACACGTCGGCGCGACTCAGCTCGCCCCAGACGTCGTCTACCTGGCCAATGAACTGCACCGCCTGTCGATCCCCAGCTCCGCCGCCCGGCTCTCCAGGACGCCACGCAGCTCGCCATCCCCGATGATCCTGAGCCGCGCCGCGGGGACCCGAGTGAGCGTCTCGCGGAAGGCTCGGAGAAGGACGTCATGCCCCTTCTCCGGGCGAAGGTTCCCCACACAGATCGCAGTCGGGGGCCGATCGCCGGTTGCTCTCGGCCGAGGCGATCCGTCCCAGCCGTTCGGGATGAGGGTGACCGAGCCGGCCTCGTAGCCGTAGCGCTCGCGAAGCAACCTCTCCCCCCAGCGCGAGACGGCCACTACCCGGTCGTATCTCCGGCCGGCCCACCGGTCCAGCCTGGCATCGACTCTGCGGCCCTCGAACTCCAGTAGGTCGGCGTGGTGGTGGGTGAGGACGGACCTCGCACTCGGGCGCAGGGAGGCGCACAGGACCGAGGCGTGGAAGAGGTGGGCATGCGTCACGTCGGGCTCGAGTTGGCGGAGGCTCCGGCCAAGCCAGCGACGCACCGCCGGCAGCTCGTAAACGTGGGAGCACGGGTGCCCTGCGTAGGTGGCGCCGGTGGAGCGATCCCTGAGCGCGGAGGCGGTGGGATCGTCGGCGAACGGATTGAGTACCCATTGCTCCCAGCCCCGCGCCGCGCCCGCTGCCATCAACGACCTCGAGCACGCGCTCGGCGCCCCCGAACCCGCTGGGAGTGCTAATGACGTGTGCGATCCGTGGCGACAATTAGCTTCTCGAGCCGGCCGACGACCGTCTCCGTGGAAAACATCTTCATCCGCTCGGCGAGGTAAGCGCGGACATCCGCCCGTTCATCTTCACCCATACGAGAGCGCCGTGATGAGGGAGCGGCGGAGGTCCTCGGCCTCTCCCGATCCGAACAGCAAGGGATAGGAGTCGCCCAGGATCGCGCGATTCGGGCGGTATGTCGGATGCGACCACGAGTCTTCCGTGCGCACACGCTTCCAAGAGGGCGTTCGACATCCCCTCGTCCCAGACTGGGGAGCACGAAGACGTCGGCGGCAGCCAGCGCCGGGGTCACGTCGTCCAGCCACCCCGGAAGCCGAACGCTCTCGCGAAGGGCGGCGCTTCCGCCGACGGCTGCCCGCACTTCCGGCTCCACCGAGCGGTACATGCCTCCGGACCCGACCAGTGTCAGCCCCGCGCCCGGTTCCGCCTTCAGCACACGCTCCCACGCGGACAGGAGCAGAAGGAGGTCCTTCTCCTCCGAGAACCGACCCGTGAACAGCACCTCTGCTCCGCCGTTCAGGGGAGGCGGAGCGAGGAAGCGATACCGGGTTGGGCAGGACAACCACGCGACCGTGGCCGGTTAGTTCAGTCAGCTCGCGCGCGACCTCCTCCGTCTGCGCGACGAGCGCACGCAGCCCGGCGGAGCAACCGCACCCGGCCGTCCGCAAGCCGTGTCGAGCGAATGTAAGCGGACTCGCTCAGGGCGCCGCTGGTCGTGCTCATGGCCAGGAACGGCTTTCTCAACAGGAGACCGCACAGACCTGCGGCCGTCGACGTGGACATGAGCTGAATCGCCAACGAACGCGCGGCATCGAGGGCCCCACCACAGGCCCAGCCCCACGGACGTGACCATGAACAGGGCGGCACCGAGCCTTCGCCTGATTGAACCCGGGCACCTCGACCACGGTTAGACCGTCCGTGCGATGGACTCGCGGCGTCGACAACGTGCCGGCCCGCGTGACCACACGGACATCCCAGCCGTTCAGCGCGAGTCTGCCGGGCGATCGAGGCGGGAGCGTTTGGCTGCGCCCCCGGGCTCGCCGTGGCCCGGGGTGAAGAGAACAAGCCGGTTCACGCTGACTTGGTGGCACGCACGGAGGTCGGCACGGGGAGAGCGGTCAGCTCCGAGAAGCCCTGCCCCTCGAGCCAGCCACGAACCTCGGCGGTCGTGTGCGTGCTGATGATCGGCGCGGCGAAGTAGTCGAAGATCGTCGCCATCATGACCTCGGGCACCGGATGACGCGGCACTCCCAGGATGAAGATCGGCGCGAAGGCGATCTTCGTCCAGCGGCGCCGCGCCGCCCGAGCCTGAAGGCGACCGAGCGGATACAGCCACCGGCGGCACGCTCGATAGGCGGATTCCGGGTCTCGTCGCCTCAGGTACGCGTGGACGGTCCTCCCCGTGAGGCGCCTGACGCCGCTTCCCCAGTAGTCAGGCCCGTATACCCAGACCGACAGTTGCCCGTCGTCGGCCACCAGCGAGGCGAGCGCTCGCGCGCCCCTCTCGGGCTGCTCCGTGTGGTGCAGAACCCCGAGCGAATACACGAGATCGAACGTTCCCGGCTTGAACGGCGGTGCCAGCACCGAGCCCTGCACCAGATCCACGTTCGGGAGATGACGGCACCGCTCGGCCGCGCGGTCGACGTGCGAGCCCAGTTCGAGTGCGACCACACGGTCCGCATGCGCCGCGAGCAAGGGGAGGAAGCGACCAGGCCCGCAGCCCCCTTCCAGGACGGTTTTCCCCGCGACCGCCCCCCAGTCCGGGGTGTAACCGGCAGGCGGACGGACTCGGGTACCAGTCGTGCGGATCGGCATGCTCGAACGCCTTCGGATCGAGCGCCGTCCGAGTATGGAAGATGAAATCGAGCGTCGCCGCATCGATGTCACGGTCATCGTCGGCGTCTGGCGGTGAACTCGACCGCGAAGTGCTCCGACGTCGAGCGGGTTACGGCCAGCCCCTTCTTCACCGAAGCGGGGCACCCCGCCGAGGATGTCGTATCGCCGGGAGCATCCCTTGCACTCAAGCGCCCCACTCTCCACTCGTCCACCCGTAGCATTGGTGCCGACGAGTCCCAAGTCGCCCGCGCAGGCCGGACAAGCAAGCAACTCGACTAGATCATGATTCATGAGAACGCAAGTCTCGACTTTCAGTGGGAGGCCGCTCGTGGTCCGGTTTGTCCTGGGCACGGTCGCTCAGGCGCGGCGACGCCCCTCCCGGCCCCCTCCGGCTGCGGGCTATTGTGCAAGCGCATGATGAAGGAGCTGTCTCAGGCCCATGCAGCGCCGCGATCCCAGCGGTGACGGCCTGCGATACCCAGACGCGTTCAGCGAGGGCACCAGCCCTCCAGAAGCGCTACTAGTCTCGTCAGGAGATTGGGAGGCCGCGCCCCGAGAATCCGTGGCTCGAGCGATCGCACTCGGGTCCAGTCTCCTCCTCGGCACAGCTGTCGCGATCCTGACGGCCCGCTGGCTCGGGCCGGACGGCAAGGGTTTCCTCGCCCTCCTCGTCCTGTTGACGGCCCTCTTCACACGCTTGGCCGTGATGGGCCTGGGAGAAGCAATCATCGTCTTCGCCGGGCAAGGGCTCATCTCGACGCGGCCAGCCCTGAGAGCAACGTTTGCAGGGATGTTCGTGACAACCTCCCTGGCGCTCATCGCCTACCTCGTAACTGCTGTGCTGGTTGTACAGCCGGATACCGGGGAGATATGGGCTGCGGTGCTATTGGGTGCGGTGTTGATTCCGCTGGGTGCGATCGCGGACGTATTCACCAACCTGCTGTTGCAGCGCAGACAGATCATTCGTGCCAGCCTTGTCGTTGCCCTCGTACCCGCCGTTACCCTTGCTCTGCTCCCGGTGTTTGTTGGCTCGCTGGATCTGGGCATCGCAGGAGCGGTGCTCGCCTCGCTGGGAGGCGCCGTGGCGGCGGCATTGTGGACGGCGCACCGCGCGGCCCTGGTCGTACCCAGCTGGGATTCACAGTATCTGCATCGAGCCTTCCGGTATGGGAGTCGCATCGAACTAGCGTTTCTCACCATGGCAGCGTCGTCGCGTATCGACCTACTTATCGTATTCGTCATTCTCGGAGCCACGTACGCCGGCGTGTACAGCATCGCGTTGACGATTGCCGGCATCGCGACTTATCTCTCGACCTCCGTAGCTTTCGTGACTTTTCCGCGGCTCGTTGAACTGTCGCTACAGGACGCGTTGGAAGTAACCTTCCTGACCGCGCGCCTGAGCCTTATCTTGTCGATTTGTGTGTCCCTACCCTTAGCGGCCAGCGCTGGCTGGCTCGTCCCCGTGCTCTTTGGCTCAGAGTTCGAGTCGGCAGCGGTGCCCGGGGCGATTCTCGCCGTAAGTGGGGTTTTCTGGGGCATCCAATGGATACTTGCGAGGGGGGTGGCGGCGACTGCCCGACCGGGGTTGCTCCTTGAATCGTTTGGCCTGGGGGTCTGTGTCATGGTGGTCATAGATCTGATGGTGGTTCCCAGCGCAGGCATCCTGGGGGCAAGCCTCGGTTGGACCGCATCTGCGATGGTGGGCCTAGCTTGGTGTCTTCGTGCCTACTCACGCTTGGGCATTGGCCTCGCTGGGTTACGCCCTGTTTCTGCAGATATCCCACGGCTTGCCCGCATGGCGAAGAGGGCGATCGGACGCCCGGCCCATTAGCGTCGTAGCCAGTATCCGTGGACGCCTGGCTGAGTTCCGTCGTCACCGCGCACGGCGCCGCCTCTACCGGTCCCTGCTGGCGCCGGGCGACACTGCGTTTGACATCGGTGCGAATGAGGGAAATCGAGTCGCCGCCCTATTAGCCGAACGCATCCGTGTGATCGCATTCGAACCGCAGGCGCAGTGCTGTGCAACGCTCACCCAACGCTTTGGTTCCGATCCGCAGTTCATGCTCGAAGATTGCGTGGTCAGCAACCATGACGGGGAGAGGCAGCTGTTTGTACCGGCGGCACATACGATCGCCAGCACCAATCCAGAGTGGATTGAGGCGGTTCAGGCGTCTGAGCGTTTCGGGAGCCAGGAATGGTCCGCGGTCACCCGCGTGCGCAGCATCACTCTGGACCAGGCTGTTGGCAGATTTGGTGTTCCTGCGTTTTGCAAGATCGACGTGGAAGGTGCCGAGCATGAGGTGCTGCAGGGTCTGTCCTCTCCGGTTCCCCTTATCGCGTTCGAGCACACGCCAGAGTACCCGCGTTCCACCATCGGCAGTATCGCTTGCCTGTCCGCGCTGGGACCGTACGAGTGGAACTACTCACAGGGCGAATCGGCCAAGCTTCTCGCTGGCGAATGGCTATCTCAAAGTGAACTCGAAGCTACGCTGACGCAACTGCCCTTGAGCGGATTTGGTGACGTCTACGCCCGCCTCCAGGGTTCGAGTAAGGGACGGGTCTAGTTGCCCTCCGGCTTTGAATGAGACGCGGCGCCCTGATCGTCGCCTACAAGTCCGGCGCGCTTGCGAACCGCCTTGTGAACTCGGCACACCTTCTGGCGTTCGCGCTTGAGAACGACCTTGTCGTCTACAACCTGGCCTTGGACGAGTACGCAGACGAGTTCGTCGGGCCGGCACGCCACGCTCTTGCGCGATTCCCGCCGTCGCCCCGTAGGCGCTCAGTGGCTCCCCGCGCTCGACACCAGCTGTATTGGCTCGCGAACCGCGCCGCTGCCATTTCGTTCCGGCTTGGAGGTACCAGAGCCTCAGCCCCGGCGATTCGGCTCGATTGGGACGAGAGGCTCGACTTGGCGGATTCCCCGATTGCCTCACTCGCCAGGCGAAGGCGCGCCGTTTTCATGCAGGGGTGGGATTTCCGAGCTGGAGGGCTGCTACGGCGGCATGGAGGCGCAATCCGCTCGTACTATTCGCCGCTTCCGAACCATCTGAGGCGAATAGCCAGGGCAACCACAGCGGCGCGGCAACACAGCGAGATTCTTGTTGGAATCCACATGCGCCGTGGGGACTATCGCGAGTTTCGGGCTGGCAGATGGTTCTACTCCGTCTCTCAGTACCGCGACATAGTGGCTGAGTTGACGTCCCTCTTCCCACGCACCTCCGTCGGGCTATTGGTAGCTACCGATGATTCGGGTTCGCTCGAGATGCTGATGAGTGATCACCGGGCAATGAAGGTGGCGAATGTATGCGCAGGCCCTGGGGACGCGATCGGAGATCTGTACTCGCTGGCCCAGTGTGACTTCATCGTTGGACCTCCGAGCACCTATTCGATGTGGGCATCGTTCTACGGGCAGACACCGCGATACACGCTGTGGGCGCCGGAGGCGCCGAAGTCGCTCGCACAGTTCAAAGTCGAAGAAGGACTGGTCTTTACTGGATAGATCGGGGGCCAGCACCTGAGCTGCTGCCAAACGCCCTCAGTTCCTAAGGCGGGTTGCCGTGCGATTCAGCGCCACCCGCGGATGTCGCACCGGCGACGTGGCTCCAAGCCTGAGGCCCCGTCCGCGCCTTTCCTGCCTTCCAATGCTCGACGCCGACCATCCAGTCGAACTCTGCCCAGGCCCGGCGCATCAGTCCAGGCCTGTGAGTAAGGGAGCTGAGGCTCGATGTGCGCTCAAGAACGATGCGCCAGTCGTGCTCAAACACGGCAGGATCGAGATGCATCTGGAACGTGTGCTGGCGGTACCGGGCAAGAACGCCGTCGACCGGCTCTCCCCGGCCGAGATCGGCGAGGCGCAAGGCCAGGTCGGCATCTGCGCTAGTGGACAGACGCGTGTCGAAGGCCCCGACGTGTACGAGCGCTTCCTTCAGCACGACGCCGGTCATCGCCAGGTGAAACCCGCCCGGCCGCAGGGTGAGCGTGTGCTCCACGGCCTCGGCGGTTGGGTGCGCTCGAACCGTCCCCAGGCGGTTCGTGAGGGTGTCGACAAGCTCAATGCCACCATAGGAGAAGATGAGGTCAGGCTCCTCGCGGAAGAGGGGGATCTGCCGATTGAGCTTGTCGGGAGCCCAGACATCGTCAGCATCGAGGAAGGCGACGAGCTCGCCCTCTGCTGCGCTGATCCCCAGGTTTCGCGCAGCGGATACTCCTGCGTTTGTTTGGCTCACGGACCGAATGCGGTTTCGGTAGCGGTCCAAGACTCGTGACGTCCCGTCGGTTGAACCGTCATCCACAACGATGCACTCGATGCTGTCGTAGCCTTGGGATAGAACGCTCTCTATGGCATCGGGCAGATAGGATTCCGCGTTGTACGCGGGAATGACCACGCTCACCAGCGGGTCCTGAGATCCGGATGCGGCTGCCTCAACCAATGGGTCCACTGAGATCTAAGCCTCGCTCTCCAAGCGCTCTACGGTCACGACGCCAGGACATCATTTGATCGGCCGGGTACGCCAGATCGGCCGGCCGCGACTACCCCAGCGCGCCATCCGCCTCGCAGAGTATGAGGTTCCTGACAAACGAACTCAGTCCTACTTCCTGCCGCTCGGTTACCTGGAGCGCGATGCGCCCGAATACTACGCTGACGCCCCTCCGCCGGGAGTTGTCTACCAACCCGACGTCTATCGCTGCGCCCTCCGCCTGGCCCAGCGTTCGGGCGCAGAGCGAATCGTCGATATTGGTTGCGGGAACGGAGAGAAGCTCTCGGCATTCCATCCTCGTTTCGACGTCGTAGGGGTCGACATCGGCGACAACCTGGCGCTGTGCCGCACCCGTTATCCGTCGGGACAGTGGATCGAGCACGACTTGGAATCGAGCGAGCCGCTTCCCCTCACTGCCGATGGGCTGCGTCACTCCGTGCTGATTTGCGCCGACGTCGTGGAGCACCTGCGCCGCCCTGAGCGCACTCTCTGGGCCCTGCGGGGCGCCCTAAGACACGCTGAAGCTGTGATCATCTCGACCCCAGACCGCAGGCGGCTCTCGCATTCATCTCCTCAGGGGCCGCCGCGAAATCCGAGCCATGTTCGCGAATGGACGCGGAACGAGTTCGCCGCGTTGATCAGATCGGCCGGCTTCGCCAATGGGGTCGTCACCCACACCCGGCCACATACTGGAACGCTCGCACGCAGCACCATCCTTGCCATCCTGGTCCCTGCACGGAACGAGGCACTGCTGCGGCGAGCCAGTTGGCCACTCCCCTAGCCCGGCTGGCGGTCCCGTCAGCGGGTGAACTCGAACATGCCGCAGGCGTACTCACACTCGACGAAGTCGTGGGGGTCGGCGTCAGCGACAAAATCTCCGGTGTCGTTCACGCCCGAGAACTCCACCAGGGTGCAGTCCTTGAACGCTGTCAGGACTGCGTCGGGGGCGAGCACGTGCCCTGCGTTGAACATCACTCGTTCACGACCGATGGGCACCGAGAAATAGAGCCGTCCGCCGGGGGCAAGAACCCTGGCCAATTCCGCCATCGCTCTCTGAGGTCCCCGCGGATCGATGTCGTCTCCGTAGCGTCCGAGCCCGAAGTGCTCCACCGCATGAAGGCTTGAGATAGAGCCGATGGTCTGGCTGTCGAATGGAAGCGATCTGGCATCGCCTTGCTGAAACGTCATCTCCGCTGGCGCGCCAGGGAGAGGGGCGGATGTCGATCATCGTGACGGGCATGAAGGTCAGGACGGCGAGAAGGAACCCGTCCACTCGTGATCCGATGTCGTAGTGATGTGCCGGCTTCGCCTCGAAGATCTTTCGGGCCCCCCACAGATCCTGTCGAAAGTACTGCGGGTCAGCGATCCCAGCCGGTGTGCGACGATCGGTCAGGATCGGGAATAGCTCGAGTAGTGGTGCCTCTCCGCCCTGGGAACGAAATCGGCGGAGTTCCCGCACGTACCTAGGCAGACCCCGTCCCGCCCAAGCCAGTTTCTTGGGATCCAGGCCTGCCGAGGTCAGAGACCGAGCCAGGAGGGAGCGGAGCCGCATTTCTCCGAGACTACCGACCCTTGGCTGAACCACTCACTGCAATACCGCAGGGTCATTCGAGTAGCCAGGCGACGGTCACGTGCAGCGACGCAGTCACGTACTCAACTGTATTGTCGGCCGCCATGTGCGGGATCGCGGGGAAGGTATCCACGCGCGGCAAAGTCCCGCCCGAGCTCGTCGAGCAGATGTGTGCAGCGCAGGAGCACCGAGGTCCTGATTCGCGAGGCCTGCACACGGACGATGGCGCGGTCCTTGGCATCCAGCGCCTCCGAGTGATCGACTTGGAGACGGGCGATCAGCCGATCTACAGCGAGGACGGCTCGATCGCGGTCGTGCTGAACGGTGAGATCTACAACTTCGAGCAGCTCCGCGAGGACCTGGCACGGCGAGGGCACCGGTTTTCGACGTCCGGCGACACCGAGGTGATCGTCCACCTTTACGAGGAGATGGGGACGGCCTTCGTCGAGCGCCTTCAGGGGATGTTCGCCCTGGCGATTTGGGACCGTAAGCGCCGCCGCCTCGTGCTCGCCCGCGACCGCGTGGGCAAGAAGCCGCTCTATTACTCCGCACGGGATGGCGAGCTCAGCTTCGCCTCCGAGCTCTGGGCGTTGGCCCGCGACCCCGATGTGCCCCGAGATCTCGATCCGTCCTCGCTGGACTGCTACCTCGCCTACGGCTATATCCAGGCACCCCACTCGATCTGGCGGGGCGTTCGCAAGCTGCCGCCGGCGCACACACTGATCTGGGAGGACGGAAAGCTGAGCCTCGACCGCTACTGGCGGCTCGACTACTCGCCGACGGATCGAGGGGTCCCTTCCGGAGCTGGAGGAGGAGCTTCGATCGCGGGTCGCTGGGGCGGTACGACGGCGAATGATCGCCGACGTGCCACTCGGGGCGTTCTCTCTCGGGCGGGGTGGACTCATCGATCGTCGTCTCCGAGATGGCCTCGCACTCCCCCGAGCCGGTGAAGACCTTTTCGATCGGGTTCGCACATGAGCAGTACAACGAGCTGCCCAAGGCCCGGGTCATCGCGGATCGCTTCTCGACCGACCACCACGAGTTCACCGTCGAGCCCGACGCGGTCGAGCTGCTGCCGAAGCTGGTTCGCCATTACGGAGAGCCGTTCGCCGACTCGTCGGCGATCCCGAGCTTCTACCTCGCCGAGGTGACCCGGCAGCAGGTGACCGTGGCCCTGAACGGCGACGGCGGTGACGAGAGCTTCGCGGGCTATCTGCGGTACCCGGCCAATGCGCTCACCGCGTGGGTCGACCACGTCCCGGCAGCCATACGCGCGCCTGTCGCAGAGCTCTCGCGCCGCTTGCTCGACTCGCGCGAAAGACGCAGTGCCCAGGTCTACGCTCGTCGCTACCTGACAACCCTGGCCGAGCCGGCAGCGAGGCGCTACGCGGCCCATGTCGGCATCTTCGACGCAAGCGAGCGGGAGGCGGTGCTCGACACTTCCCTTCGCGCAGAGATCGACCCTGCGCGAACGACAGGGGTTATCGACGAGCCATGGGAATCTGCGACTGGATCCTCCGCCCTCGACGTGCTGCTGCAGACTGACGTCGAGACCTATCTGCCTGGCGATCTCCTGACCAAGATCGACATCGCCACCATGGCCCACTCGCTGGAGGCGCGATCGCCGCTGCTCGACCCCGAGGTGATGGAGTTCGCGGCCGCGCTGCCGGACCGGCACAAGGTCCGGCTCGGGCATAAGAAGTGGATTCTGCGCCGCGCCTACCGGGACCGGTTGCCCGAGCAGATCCTTGATGGGCCAAAGCGGGGGTTCGGCGTTCCGATCGGAACCTGGTTTCGCGAGGAGCTCCGCGACTGGGTCAGGGACGTGCTGCTTGACCCCGCCGCGCTGAGTCGAGATCTGCTCAGGCCCGACGCCGTGCGCGAGCTGATCGACGTTCATCAGAGCGGCCGCAGCGACCGCTCACAGCACATCTGGGCACTGCTCTGCCTCGAGCAATGGCAGCGGGAGATCGGCGCGGCGGGTTAGGTCAGCTGACTGGCTCTGCGGCGAGCGGGGGCCGGCCGCGGATCTGTTCCAGTGGGGGCTGCGGGATGCTCTCCTCCTCCCGGCGGGTCCGCAGGACGACGAGCGCGGCGATAGCAGGAGTGAGGATGTGCGTTCGATACCTGAACGCGGTCCCAGCATTCCCCGCGCTTAGGGAATAGGCGAAGAGCAGCGCGACGGTCAGATAGAGGAGCGGGCCCGCGCGGCCCATCACCTCGCCCCGGTTACGGAAGATCGAGCCGATCAGCATCGCCATGACGATCAGAGTGATGAGACTGCCCACCACCGCGAGTTGCTGGCTGATGTTGTCCACCTGCCAGAGATAGGGACGGGTGAGAATGTCCGTCACCCGGACCGGGAGATTGGTCACGATCGCCCCGCGCGTGGAGAAGTCGACCCGCTCGAGTCCAAGGTTCGACTCATCGGACGCGTTGGCGTCCTGGGAGACCTGAATGTTCTGCTCGAGGCTTTCATCGGTCGACGCCTCCAGGATCGTCGGAGCCGAGATCGCCGCAAGAAGAAGAACCACGGCGACGAGGGAGAACCGCCGGGCGGGGGCGCCGGTCTCAGCGCGCATCCCGGCGTGGAGCGCGATCGCAGCGCTGGCGGCGATGAGAAACCAGCCGGCGTAGGGCCGGGTGGCGACCCCGACCAGGCACCCCAACGTCATCGGGAGGAGCCACAGCGGCGAGGCGTGCCTCCACATCATCGACCCGCCGTAGGCGACCAGTCCCGACGCCAGCATCATGTTCGGCTCCTTGTGAAGCAGGCTGGAGAAAAAGATTCCGCTGGGCTCCAATGCGAGCAACCAGGCCGCAATCAATGCAGCGCGGGCACCGGCGAGCTCGTAGACGGCCACGGCGAAGAAGAGAAGGCCTACGACCGCGATCGTGGATTGGCCAGGCGAAGCGCCATGTCCGGGCTCTCGAGAGCCCCGAACTGGAGGGCGAAGACGAACTCGTGAAGGGCTCCGGTGAGCGCGTCGAGCCACGGCTCGGACCCGAATCCGGTGGAAGCGATGTCGCCGGCGTGAGCGGTGAAGCTGAGCTCGTCCGGTCCGCGGAGGAACTCTGCGACGCCCGTGAGGGAGGTGCCCGCGGCCGCAGTGATGCGCAGGAACAGGGCGGCGAACAGCGGGAGGCCGATCGCGAGCCCTGGACGGGAGCGCTCCATCCGCGCATTGAGCCACCAGAGGGCGTATCCCGCCACGAGCGCCGTCAGCCCGAAGACGAGCACGTCGTGGATGGTTGCGTCGAGAGTGCTTCCGGACATACCCAGGTGCGCCGTGACGGAGGAACGCCGACCTATAATGCCCACCCTTGCAGGGTCAGGGTTCCCATACGCGTGATCTTCGCCACTACCTGCGATTGGTGTGGCGCCACAAGCTGCTGCTGCTGAGCATCGTGCTGCTCATCCCCGCGGCCGTGTACGGCGATCTCGAAGCAGCTCCCGAAGGAATACGTCTCGAGCACGACGCTCCAGGTGCGCGCCGTCGCCGTCAGCTCGTCGCTGTTCTCGAACCAGATCAGCGTCGCCACCTCGAACGCCGACGACGCGGCGCGGCTGATCGAGACGACGCTGGTCGCGGAGCTGGCGGCCAAGAAGCTGGGTGAGCCGCGCGGGTCCGGCACGAGAGCTGCTCGGTCATATCGACGCCTCGCTCGAGCCGACCGAGGACGGCAGCACGGGCAGCACGGACTTCCTCACCATCACCGCGACCGACGAGGATCCGGAGCGTGCCGCGGACATCGCCAACGCCTTCGGTGATGCCGTCGCCACCCGCCGCACCCGACAGGCGGTGCGCGACATCGACGAGGCGATCGAGCTGCTGACCGACGACGCCGACTCCCTTCCGGCCGACGACCTTGCCGCCCGCGACGCGCTGGCGCAGCAGCTCCAGGACCTGAGCGGCCTGCGCGCGACCCAGCAGGACACGACGATCGTCGTCGAGCCCGCGGTGCCGGCGAGCTCCCCGGTCTCGCCGCGACCGCTCACGAAACACGGCGCTCGCGGGCCTGTTCGCGTTGCTGCTCGCAGCCGGGCTGATCCCGTTGCTCGACCGCCTCGACCGTCGCATCCGCGATGTCTCCGACCTCGAGGACCTGATCGGCGAGCCCGTCCTGGCCGTCATCCCCGACGCCGCGTTCCCCGGCCACGTGCCGAGCCACGCCGTCCGGGAGGCCTTCCAGACGCTTCGCGCCAGCCTCACCTATTTCAACGTCGACCGCTCCCTGGCGACGGTGCTGGTGACCAGCCCAAGCCACGGCGAGGGGAAGACCACCGTGGCGACCAACCTCGCGGTCGCGATGGCGATGGACGACCGCAAGGTCGTGCTGGTCGACGGTGACTTCCGCAAGCCACAGGCGGCCAAACGCCTGGGGATCGAGCCCGGACCGGGTATCGAGTCCGTGGTGCTGGACGACGTGCCCCTCGAGGAGGCGCTCGTGGAGGTTCCGATCGACGGCGAGCTCGGGTCGGGCGCGCTGCGGGTGCTGCCTTGCGCGGCGCCGCCCCCCAATCCCTCGGGCCTGATCGGCTCGAAGCGCATGAAGGCGCTGCTGGCGGAGCTGGCCGAGCAGTCGGACATCGTGATCATCGACACCCCGCCGATCCTGGCGGTCAGCGACGTCATCCCCTTGCTCGAGGAGGTGTCCGGAACGGTGCTGGTGGCGCGCCTCGACAGCTCAACGCGCGATTCCGTCCTCAAGGCGCGCCAGGTGATCGAGAACTCGCGCGGGTCGATCCTCGGCGTGGTGGCCACAGGGGTCAAGGCCAAGCGGCTCGACTCATACGGCTACGGGTACGGCTACGGCTACGGCGAGCCGGCTCCCCAGGAGACGGGCTCCAACGGCTCGGCATCCAACGGGCACCCCCGCCGTGGGCTCACCAGGGTCCTGCGCCGCGGCAAGAGCGGCGAGTAGCGGCTCTCAGGCCAGCAGCTCGCGATAGAGCGAGTCGATGTCGTCGACGAGCCGTTCGGCGCTGAAGCGCGCCCGGACGTGCTCGCGCGCCGCCCGCCCCATCTCCTCGCGCTTCACCGCCTGCGGATGCGATCGCCGTGATCGCCTCTCCCAGCGCGCGGGAGTCGCCCGGGGCCACCAGTAGACCGCTCCGCGGCGTCACCACCGACGCGACCCCACCCACATCGGTCGCGACGGCCGGCAGGCCGGCTGCCGCCGCCTCGATCAGCGAGACAGGGGTGCCCTCGTTGTCCGAGGAGAGGACGGCGGCGTCGGCCGCTGCGTAGACGAGCGGAAGGTCGCGCCGGTAGCCGAGAAAGCTGACGGCGCCGGCCAGTCCGAGGTGCTCCACCCGTGCCTCCAGCTCGGCCCTCGCCTCGCCGTCCCCGACGAGCGCGAGGTGCACCTGCGCGCCGTCGCTCCGCGCCCCCGCCACCGCGTCCAGCAGCAGGTCGAGGCGCTTGATCGGGGCGAAGCGCCCGACGAAGCAGAAGACGACGTCCTGCGTGGGCAGCGCGAGCCTGCTCGCGAGCGGCGGCCCGCTCGGATCCGTCGAGTGCGAGAAGTGGATCGAGGTCCAGCCCCAGTGGGATGACCCGAAACCGCTCGGGATCGCCAACCCCCAGCTCGACCAGTTCCTCGACCGTCTGCCGGCTGACTCCGACCAGGCAATCGGTCCGCCGGCCGAGCCTGCGCTCCACCTCGAGAAACGCCCGCGTCTTTGCCGGTCCGAAGTAGCCCCGCAGGACGTGCCCGTGAAAGGTGTGGACGATCTTCGGCCGGGGGCGCAGCATCAGCGCGGCGGAGCGGCCGACGAAGCCGGCCTTGGCCGTGTGCGTGTGGACGACGTCCGGGCGGAACCCGCGGCAGATCCTCGTCAGCTCCATGAGTGCCCTGGTGTCCGCCCAGGGATTCACGGGCTGGCGCAGGGACGGGAGATAGCGGGTCACCGCGCCCTCGCGCTCGGCGAGGTCCGCCATCGACTCCTCCCCGGCCGCGATCGCGCCGTGGACCAGGAGCGTCTCGTAGCGCTCCGGGTCGAGCCTGCGGCCGCTCAGCAGGCTGACCTGGTGGGCGGGGCCGCCCAGGTTCATCCTGGCGATGACGCGCAGGATCCGGGTGCGTCCGCCAGCCATCAGAGGCAGTCTGACGCGCTCAGGGCCGGAGAGTGCTTAGCAGCCGGCGCCGAGCTCGTTGTTGACGGAGACGTTGGCCCCGGCGCTGCAGTTCGCGGTGTCGGTGCCGCCCTCGCCGTTCAGCAGGTCGTTGAACGGCCCGTCGGTGAGGAGGTCGTCGCCGAGGCGTCCGAAGAGCTGCACGTCCTGGTCGGCGCCGGTGCCGCTGAGCGAGTCTGCGAGGCCGCTGCCGATCAAGCGGTTGATGTCGCCGTTGACGTTCTCGGTTGTGGCGCCGAAGCCGTCGCAGTCGTTCGCCGTCTCGTCGAGCGTGACCTCGACCGCGCGGTTGACCGTCACGAGGCACGGCGCCCCGGAGATCGCGTGGCCGGTGTACGGGGCGCCGTAGGTGACGGTGTCGAAGCCGGCGTTGCCGCGCTGCCGTCGCCGTTGAAGATGTCGGCGCCCTCGCCGCCGCCCATGAAGTCGGCCTCGGTGCCGTCGGTGGTGGCAGCGAGGCAGCCGGCGGGATCGCCGTTGAAGGTGTCGTCCCCGTCGATCGCCGGCGGGCGGTCGTATCGACGCTGCCGGCGAACGTGTTGGCGGCGCAGTTGCCCGTGATCGTGTCGCCGAAGGCGGTGCCGGTGAACGACTCGACGTCCTGGTACACGTCGTCGTTGGGCAGGTCGCCGCTGCCGTCGGTGCATCCGTCGTTGTCGGCGCTGGCCGCGGAGGTGGCGATGGTCACGGTGACCCCCGTTCCGCAGCTGCCGAAGAGGACTCGGTCGATGTCGGCGCCGCCGGACAGCTCGTCGCCGGCGGCCGTGTTGCCCCGCCCCGTCAAGGCGGTCGTTACCGGCGCCGCCGTTCAGGGTGTCGTCAGCACCGGTGGCGGTGAGGGTGTCATTGCCAGCCTGGCCCCGGATCGTGAAGGGGTCCTCGGTCACGGCGGACGCGGTGGCGGTGTCGTTCCCGCCGCCCATGTTCATCACCACCGACGTCGGTCGCTGCCTTCGGGCAGGTGACGATAGCGCCGCTGTCCGTGCACGCCGAGCTGCCGGCGCTGATCCCGGTCTCGTCGAACCGGTACGTCGTCGCCGGGCTCGGTGACGACGACGCTGTTCGACCCCGTTGCTCCCGTGATAGGTAACGACGCCCCCCTGGCTCGTGACGTACGGCGCCGCCGGCGTGCCGGTGAAGGCGATCCGCCGGACCTGCCCGTTGTCGAAGTTCGGGTAGTACAGGGCGCCGCCGGGCCCGAACGTGAGGTTCACGGGGTTGCTGGCGGCGTCCTGGAACGGCGTCACCGTGGTCGGGTCCGGCTTCCCGTCGGGGCCCGTCGTCATCGTCCAGATGCAGTCGCGACTGTAGTCGGCGAAGAAGAGCGCGCCGTCGTAGCCGACCGGGAAGGTGTTGGCGGTGTTGAACGCGAGGCCCGCGATCGACGACGTGCCCGGACTCGCAGTTCGTCCCCAGCGCCGACCCGTGGTTGTAGGCGAAGAACGGCGCCTGCACGGTTCCCGGCGGGGGCGCCGTAGAGGGTCTCGCAGATAGACAGGTTGAGGCGCGTCGTAGCCCGGCTGGTTGGCGCTGACGCCCGAGTTGTTCCCCTCGTAGCAGGGCCAGCCGAAGTTCTGGAGCGTTCCGGTGCCCACCGGGAAGCGGTTGATCTCCTCCCAGGTGCTCCAGCCGACGTCGCCGGTGTAGATCTCGTTGTCCGGGGAGATCGTGAACCGGAAGGGGTTGCGCACGCCGTAGGCGACGACGCGGCGCGCGTTGGCGTTGGAATCGCCGGCCAGCGGGTTGGTCGCGACGCCGGCGCCGGTCGATGGGTTGATCCGGATCAGGGTGCCGTCGAGCGTCACCGGATCGCCGCCGACGGGGTGGGTGCGGAGGTCCTGGCTGCGGAGCGCGCCGCCCTCGTTGAGCGGATCCGCGCACGGGTTGACCGGGTTGCCGTCCTGGCCGAAGTCGGCGAAGGTGAAGCTGGCGCCGTCGCCGCCGGACGCCCACAGGTTCCCGGCGCTGTCGAACTCGAGCGCGCCGACGGAGTGGCTCGGGTACTGCTGGCAGTAGTCCTCGACCAGCACCGTCTCGGCGCCGACGGAGTTGAGGCGGGAGATGCGCCCGCTGATCACGCATCCGTCCGCGTTGGGGCCCGGGGGGGTCGGGACAGGGATCGGCGGCCGTGTTGGCGCGTTCCCCACTTGGGGGCGGTGCCGCCGATGTCGGCGTCGTGCGCGTACATGACGTAGACGAAGCCGTTGCTCGCGAAGTTGGGGTCGAGCGCCATTCCGAGCAGTGCCGCGGTCCCAGAAGTTGTAGGTCTTGGTGCGCAGGTCCGCGAAGTGTCGTCGGGCGTCGTGTCCGCGAGGCTGTCGAAGATCTTGATCAGGCCGCTCTTCTCGGCGACGAAGATGCGGTTGTCGGGCGCCGGAGCGAAGCGAACGACGGTGGGGTTCACGAGGCCGGTGAAGCCGACGTCGGTGTCGGTGAACCCGGCCGGCACCGCAGCCGTCGCCGAGGTGGGCGCGACGAGCGCCCCCAGCAGCACACGCAAGCCCCAGGCAAATGAGCCGACCCCCCTGCATTGGGGCAAGCGTACCGGTCAACCGCGCGAGAGGGCAAGAGGCAGACCTTGGATCCAGGCACGGCGGAGCTCGCTCAGGCGGACTGCTCGACGGGCTCGGCGCGGCGACCAAGCGCGATCGGCAGCTCGAGCACGGCGATCACGGCCAGCCCGGCGGCCACGTAGGCCGCTGCGGCGATCGCGATCGCCAGCTCATCCGCCTGGTAGAGGCCGATCGCCAGCGCGCAGAGACACGCCTGGGAGACCGCCAGGACCACGGCCACGCCGCGGGCCGACCCGGTCCAGCCAAGCAGGCGGTGGCTGAGGTGGTCGCGGCCACCGCTCAGCACCGGCGCGCCGCGACGCAGGCGCGAGACCACGACCAGGGAGGTGTCGAGGATGACGAGGCCGGCGATCGGCACCAGCGCGAAGAGGTCCTCGAGCCCGAGCGAGCGTCCCGGCATCGAGGCGATGACCACCGCCACGATCAGGCCCAGCGGCATGCTCCCGCCGTCGCCCAGGAAGATCCGCGATGGCCTGGCCAGGTTGAAGCGCAGGAAGGCGGCACAGGCCCCGGCCGCCGAGAAGGCGAGGCCGGCCAGGAGCGGCTGGCCCTCGATCAGGGCGAGGACGCCGCCGCCGGCCGAGGAGACCATGGCGACGGTGCCGGTTGCTCCGTCGAGGTTGTCCATCAGGTTGAACGCGTTGACGATCCCGACCACCCAGACCACCGTCAGCGCCAGGTTTCCCGCATCACCGAGGAACTGCCAGCCGAGGTCGGCCCGCCAGATCGCGACTCCGACGGCGGCCTGGACCAGCGAGGCGCACCAGCGATCCCGAGGCCGACCCGATCGTCGAGGGTGCCGACGGCGCAGAGCACGAGCGCGCAGGCGAAGAGGACGGCGTACACGTCGAGGGCGCCGCCGAAGGCGATCGCCGCCGACCGCAGAACCCGGCCATCACCGCGATGCCCGCCGAGGTACGGCGTGGGCGCGGAGTGCTTCTTGAAGCCGACCGGGCTCGTCGTAGAAGCTGGTCCGGATCGCGAGGCGGCGCACGTGCGGGATCAGGAGGAAGGTGACGCCGAACGACACGCAGAGCGCGCCGATGACTCGGACGGGCTCGGAGAGGTCGGCGAGCGGGGTCATGCGCGCTACCACCGACTCGGGGGCCGTGAGCTCCTCCTCGTGGTCGCCGTGCTCGGCCAGCACGTCGCCGCTCTTCATCGCGCTCGTAGCGATCACGTCGTCGATCGCGTCGTCCACCGTGAGCTCGTGGGCGCCAGCCGGTCAGCTCCTCGAGCGCCGTGGTGTCGGGCTTCCGGCGGCCAAGCTCCTCGAAGCCCTCGTCGTAGGCCTCCTCGAAGGGGACGAAGCGGATGCTCGAGGTCGATTCCGGTGCGCTCGATCACGCGCTCGGCCAGCTCCGAGATGGTGATCTCCATCGACGAGCCGACGTTGAAGACCTCGCCGACCGCATCGTCCGCTCTCGTGGACGAGCAAGGAGCGCGGCGATCACGTCGAGGACGTGCGCGAAGCAGCGCGACTGGGTGCCGTCGCCGAAGACGGTCAGATCGTCGCCGCTCGAGCGCCTGGCGCACGAAGCTACGGAAGGACCATGCCGTAGGCGCCGGTCTGCCGCGGGCCCACGGTGTTGAAGAGCCGAACGACGGTCCCGCGGGCGCCGTGCTCGCGCCGCGTGGCCGAGGGCGAGCATCTCGCCGAACACCTTGGCGTTCGCGTACGACCAGCGGCCGAGCTGCGGCGGACCCAGGAGGCGGTCGGACTCCTCATGGAGGGCACCGACGCTGTCCTTGCCGTAGATCTCCGACGTGGACGTGTAGAGCGAGGCGGACGTCGTGGCGAGCGGCCGCGCCGACGACGATGTCGCACGCCGCGGACGTTGCGGAGCAGCGAGTCGAGCGGGCGGTCGCAGATCAGCTGCACGCCGACGGCCGAGGCGAGGTGAAAGCAGCTGTCGACCTCGGACATCAGCCCGTCGACCAGCTCTGCGTCGGAGGTCGAGCCCTCGACGAGCCGGACCCGGCGGCGATCCCGAGCAGGTGCTCGACGTTCTCCCGCCGGCCGGTGCTGACAGGTCGTCGAGGAGCACGACGTCGTCGCCGCGCTCGACGAGCGCGTCGCAGAGATGCGAGCCGATGAACCCAGCCCCCCGGTGATCAGGTGACGAATGGGGACCTTCCTCCTCAAATAGATCGCACCCCGACCCCATAGGATTGGAGTGCTTGCCTATCCCCTGAGGCCGACCCGATCCTATTCGCACTCGGCATGAGAATCGCCCCAACCCTACAAAATGGTGAATACGGCGGACTTCTACGTAGCGGCTATCCGTAGTCCCTGCGTCCGCCGCCGCGCCGTCGGTTCCGCGTGCAGCTCCCGTAGTACGTCGAAGACGCGCCGCAGGCCCTCGGGACGCTCGACCGCCGGCTCGTAGCCGAGGTGCTCGCGGGCATGCGAGATGTCGGCCTGCGAGTGCTCGACGTCGCCCGGCCGCGCCTCCTCGTGGACGGCCTCGATCTCCTGCCCGCGATCTCGCGCAGATCGCGCCGAGTCAGGTCGTTCAGCGAGATGCGCGCGCCGCAGGCGATGTTGAAGGCCTCGCCCGCCGACCTCGCCGGCGGCCCGGCGGCGAGCAGATTGGCGTCGACGACGTTGTCGATGTAGGTGAAGTCTCGCGAGGACTGCTCGCCATCGCCATAGATCACCGGGCGCTCGACCGTCGAGGAACGCGGGATGAACTTGGGGATCACGGCCGCGTACTGCGGAGCGGGTCCTGACGCGGCCCGAACACGTTGAAGTAGCGCAGCGCCACCGTCTCCAGCCCGTAGACTTCTGAGAACGTCCGGCAGTAGCCCTCCGCCGCCAGCTTCGCGACCGCGTAGGGGGCTGATCGGGAGCGTCGCCATCGACTCGCGCTTCGGCAGGTCCGGGTTGGCGCCGTAGATCGACGAGGAGGAGGCGAAGACGACCCGCCGTACGCCCTCGTCCCGTGAGCCGCGAGCAGCACGTTGAGGGTGCCGTCGACGTTCGAGGCATCGTCAGGTCAGCGGGTCCTGGATCGAGCGCGGCACACTCGGGGAGGGCGGCGACGTGGAAGACCAGGTCACAGCCGCGCACGGCGTTGTGGGCGCGCTCGTAGCTCTGCAGTCGCCCTCGACCACGTCGATGTCGTCGAGGAGACTCGGCGAGGTTCTCGCGATGCCCGGTCGCGAAGTTGTCGATCACGCGGACGTCGTAGCCGTCGCGGACGAGGCGCTCGACCAGGTTCGAGCCGATGAAGCCGCCGCCACCGGTGACCAGGACCCGTTCTCCGGCCGACACGCCGCCACCCTATACGAGTGTCGCGGGGGTAATCTCCGCCGGTGATGGAGGCAGACCAAGCGGCCACGCGCGGCAAGCGCCTGGCGCCCGCGGTCGCCACGCTCCAGCTCGATCTTCTCGCCGCGGAGGTCGTCACCGGCGCTGCGCGAGGCCGGATCCGCGCCCGATCCTGTTGAAGGGCCCCGCGCTCGCGGCCTGGCTCTACGAGGACGCGTTCCGCCGCTACGGGGACGTCGATCTGCTGGTCGAGGAGGGCCGGATGGGCGACGCCGAGAGCGTGCTCTCCGAGCTCGGGTTCGGCTACGGGCAGCCCGGCTGGCGCGAGCTGGCCCACAGCTGGAAGCGCCCCGACGGGAAGACCGTTGACCTGCACCGCTCGCTCGTCGGCGTCGCGGCTCCGCCGGCCAGGCTCTGGCAGGAGCTGAGCGGCGAGGTCGAGACGCCTTCGCGTCGGCGGGATCGAGGTGGAGGCGCTGAGGCCGCCCGGGCTGGCGCTCCACGTCGCGCTCCACGCGGCACAGCACGGGGGCGAGGGGCATCGCAAGCCGATCGAGGACCTCGATCGCGCGCTCGACCGCGCCGACGAGCGCTGCTGGCGCGAGGCCGACCTGGCTGGCGGAGCGCGTCGAGGCGACCGCCGCGTTCGCGACCGGGCCTTCGGCTCACGCCCTCGCGGCGCGGCGCTCGCGGACAGGCTCGGAGCTGCCGGCCGACCGCCCGCCCGAGGTCGCGCTCCATGCTGCCCCCCAGCGCGAGCTGGTCCTCGGGCTCGAGTACCTGGCGACGGCCGGACGGGCTGGGCGCGCGGCTTCGATTCCTCTGGCGCAAGCTGTCGCCGGCGCCGGAGAGCTGCGACGCGACTCAGCGCTCGCGCGCCGCGGGCCGGTCGGACTCCTCGCCGCCTACGTCTGGAGGCCGCTCTCGGTGCTGCCGCGCCTCCCCGGCGCCGTGCTCGCCTGGCGCCGTGCGCGCCGGGATGAGCGACCGTAGGGCCCGGTACGACGGGCGCAGGCCGTAGATCACGAGCAGCTGCAGCAGCGCCACGACGGGAAGCGCCAGGCGCGCCCAGCGCGGCACCGCGCGGTCGCTTCGAATCCGCTCACGGACCATCGCCGCGCCGCGGACGTCAGGCCCAAGCCGGAACGATTCGCCCGCCACAGCGATGCGCCTCCAAGCCGGTAGATCAGGCCGATCCGCTCGCTGATCACCACCGGCCCGCGGAACGCGAGCGACACCCCCAGCACCCAGTCCTCGCCCCCGCTCGCGTCGGCGTAGCCGCCGGCGTCGCGGACCTGGGCGGTGCGCGCCATCGCACACCCCTGGGTCGGATAGAGCGACCAGATCGAGTGCGCGAGCGCGAACACGCGGCGGGCGGCGAGCGAGCGCGAACACGAATCGCCGCGGCGAGCGGTGCCGCCGTCCGGTCTCCGCCTCGAGGATCGAGCTGCACGCCGACGGCGGCCTCCGGGTGCGCCGCGAGCTCGGAGGACAGATGCCGGAGCGTCCCCTCGGGAAGCAGGTCGTCGGCGTCGAGGAAGGCAGACGTACTCGCTCTCCACCTCGGCGAGGCCGAGGTTCCGCGCGGCGCCCGCGCTCAGCCGCCGGGGGGTCCGGACGACCGCGACCCCCTCGAGGGCGGGCACCGGCGTCGTGGAGGCGTTGTCGACGACGATGACGCTCGGCCGCCAGATCCTGCTCGCGCACGCTCGCGACGGCCTCCGCCGAGCCAGCGGACGTAGTCGTCCCAGACCGGGATCACGACGGCTACGCTGCGAGCGATCCGAGGCCACGACCGGGCGGAACCTAGTAGGTGGCCAGGGTGCCGGTCCTGCGCGCCCGCCGCAGCGCCCAGCCGAAGGCCGCCAGGGAGAGCGGCACGAGCACGGCGACCGACGCGAAGAGGCCGGCGAGCTGGGCCGGGTCGACGTCGCCCGCCGAGAAGCGACGTCGCGCAGCACGTCGAGGGCCCAGGTGAACGGGCTCGCCTCGGCGATCGCCTCGAGCGGCGCCGGAAGCACGTCGACCGGGAAGTAGACACCGCCGAGGAGCGCCAGCGCCGTGAGCGCGAGGCCGAGGAGCGGCGGTCGCCCGCTTCAGCACGACGATCGACGGCCGCGAGCGCCGCCCCGAGGGCCGCGAAGAGGCCCAGGGAGCCGATGATCGCGAGGGTCGCGGTGGCCAGCGACCCGGCGGCCGAGCTCGAGGTCGAGCCCGAAGATCACGATCGCCGCCACCAGGACGACGAGCCCCGAGAGGCGCCCCGGATGCAGGTCGTAGGCGCTGCTCGCGAGGACGATCAGCCCCGAGCTGACCGGCGCCGTCATCAGCGCCTCGAAGGTCCCCGTGGTCTGCTCCTCGCGCAGCTTGGCGGCGAACCCGGCGAGGCTCAGCGAGACCATGCGGAAGAGGGCGATGCCGACCGCGGCGAAGGCGAAGTAGTCGCCGCTCAGCGACTCGCGCGCGGCGAGCTCGTCCTCGTTCACCAGCCGCCCGAGGTAGAAGAAGAGCGCGAGGAAGAAGACGATCGAGCCCAGCTCGAGGACGAAGCTGGCCCGGTAGGACGGGCGATGCGCCAGTCCCGGCGCAGGACGGCGGCGACGACCGAGCGCGCAGCTCACGCCTCCGTCCTCCTCCCGTGGCCGCGGTCGGGCCCGCTTCGACGGCCTCCAGGAACGCCTCCTCGAGACGCCCGGCGCCCATCCCGCTCGACGGCCTCCTCCAGCACGACCCGCCCGCCCGAGAGGACCACGACGCGGGCCGCGATCGCGACCGCCTCGTGCAGGTCGTGGGTGGCGAACAGGATCCCCGTCCCCTGCTCCGAGGCCAGGGCCACTCGCCAGCTCGCGGAACCCGGTCGCGGCCAGCGGGTCGAGGTTGCGGGTCGGCTCGTCGAGCAGCAGCAGCGGTGGGTCGGCGACCAGCGCCCGGGCGAGCAGCAGCCGGGCGCGCATCCCCGACGAGTAGCCGAGCACGCGGCGGTCGGCGGCCTCCTCGAGCCCGGCCGCCGCGAGGAGCTCGGCCGCGCGGCGCTGCGCCCTCGCGCCGCGGCGCAGGCCGTGAAGCGCCGCGAAGAAGGTCAGGTTCTCGCGCCCGGTGAGCCGCCAGTAGAGCGCCCGCTCGTCGCCGATCATCAGGCCGATCCGCCGCCGCGCCTCCACCGGATCGGCGACCACGTCCACCCCCAGCACGCTGGCGGTCCCGGCGTCGGGCTCGACCGTCGTGCCCAGGACCCGAAGCAGGGTGCTCTTGCCGGCCCCGTTGGGGCCGAGCAGGGCGACGATCTCGCCCCGGTTCACGTCGAGGTCGAGTCCGTCGAGGGCGACGACCGGCCCGAAGCGCTTGACCAGGCCTCGAACACGGATGCCCTGCGTCTCGGTGGCGGCGATCAGCGTGCGACGGCGCGGAAGCTTAGCGGCGAACCGGCGGCGGGCAAGTTGTTAGCCTGCGCGGCAGTGTCGGATCTGTGGTTAGAGGCGGGGGAGTTCGTACGACGCTGGTGGAAGGTCATGCTGCCGGTGGTCGTGCTTGCGATCGCGATCCCGGTGGCGCTCGTCGTCTCGGCGGTGACGACGATGACGACGCCGCGGACGTCGTCGCCTCGGGGAGCCCAACGGACCCCGGCCAGGGCACGTCACGCCCGGGCGAGAGTCACGACCGCGGAGCCGCGCGGGCAGAACAACGACGAACCGGCGGCAACGGCGAGACGGCGGAGAAGACGGCGGCTCAGGAGCGGCGGTCGGGTCGGGCTCCGCGAACGGGAGACCGGGGAGACCGTGCCAACGAGGAGCCGCCCAGCCCCTACGGCCCACCGGGCTCGCCGGTCGGCGGGGTGCCGCCCGGCGCACCGCTCGAGCGCCAACGAGCAGGCGGTGGCCAAGACCCTGACCAACTTCCTCCGGGCGATCTCGCGCGGGGATGGCCCGCAGGCGTGCGCCCAGCTCTCGCCCGAGGGCCGCGAGCGCGTGGAGAGGGAGGTCCACGAGGCCGCTCCCGAGACTCAGGGAACCCCGTGCGAGGGCGCGATCGTCCTCTACCAGGGCGGGTACGGCGCCTCGGCCAGGAACCCGACGATCACCGACGTGAGCGTGTCGGGCGACCAGGCGACGGCGACGGGACCGCCGAAAAGCGCCGGGGCGACCTCGCCAAGTACGACAACGTCTGGCTGATCGACAACTACGGGTGGGGCTGAGCGGACCGCCGGCGAGCGGTCCGGTGCTGCACCCCCGACCCAGCGGACGTCAGATCTGCGAGCCGTCGTTCAGGAGCTCGTCGGTGGGCGCGTTGCCCTGCTGGGTCAGCTCGGCGAAGGTGCCGAGGACCGACGACCGTGGGGGCCTCGTACGTACCTGCCAGGCTCGCCACTGTCTTCCGGAGCGGTGTTCGGTTCTGATCTCAATCTCATGCGCTTTCCCTAGATATGGGCCGGACCCGCTCGCGAAAGTCCCCCCGCGAGCGCACTCGAATGCTCTTGCGAAACGCTACCAGTTGGCGACCCCGATGTAAATCCCAGTACGGAATGTCGTGACCGCGGCGGCCAGCCGGGCGCGAGGACGGCGTCCAGCACGCTCGGGGATCTCGCCCGACCAGGGCCGCGGCACCCGGTCCCGAGCGGGGCCGGGGTGCCCCTTGTCGGGGCGCTCGAGGTTGACGCGCGGGCACGTCGCCGGCGAGCGCCGTGCGCAAGCAGCCGCTTCGTTCCCGGCCCGACCAGCTCGGAGGGGTGGCACTCGAAGCCCAGCTCGAGCAGCTCCCTGGTGACGAACGGGAAGCTCCGCCGGACGCCGAGCGAGCTGGTCACCTCCCAGTGCATGCCGAGGAAGCCCTGACGCTCGAGGAACATGGCCAGGTAGGGCATCGGCCCGTCGTCGCGGGCGGCGGCTCGCCGTCGCTCGTGCCACCACTCGCGCGTACTCGCTCGCGAAGCTCGCGGCGCACCATCGCCGGGAGCTCCTCGGGCCACGGCATCGGTGGGCGGCGAAGCGCCAGGCGCAGCCGGTGCACGAACCACCGGCGGATGTCGGCTGGGCCCGTCGGAAGCGCCCGGCGCGAGCGCCACAGCTCAGCCGGCGTCGTGTGCCGGGCCCAGTCGCGCAGGGTCAGGGTCGAACCGACGGTGTGGTCGGCGAACTCGCCGCCGACCAGCACTGTCACGGGCCAGTCCCTGGCCACCGACGGCAGCAGGCAGAGGTAGGGCTGGAGGACGTGGAACGGGACGCGCGGGTTCGGCCAGCAGGGCGAGGCGGCGCTCGGCGTCGACGATCTCCGTCGCGGCGGCGGCGAAAGCCGACGGCCTCGGTCGAGCGCGTCGATGTAGCCGCAGGTCCCGGTCGCGGGCGGCCTTCATCGACGGGAGCACGGTCAGGGTGCTGACCTCGCGACCCAGGAGTCCCGCGGCGAGCGCGCCGACCGCCGACGAGTCGACGCCGCCGCTCAGCGCCAGGAGGTTCTCGCCGTCGGGGTCGAGCTCGCGCTCCAGGGTGCCCGACGAGGGCGCGAGCGCAGCCGCTCGGCGTGGTCGGCCGACGGCCGCGGCGCCGCGGCCTCAGCGCGGGTCCCACCAGCGGCCGAACGCCGGCGCGCCCGCGCCCAGCCGCACGTACTCGCCGCGCCCGAGCACCTTGACGCCGGCGACGAAGGTGCGGCGGTCGGGCGCCGCGTCGTAGCCCGAGGTCCAGATCGCGTTGATCAGCGGGTCGATCTCCAGCGGCCCGGTGTGGAACCGCAGCAGGTGCGCCATCGTCGTGGCGACGGTCCAGCGCTCGCCCTCGCCCGCGACGTAGAACGGCACCAGGCCGCCGGCGGAGCGCACCACGGTCGCCTCGCCGGTCGGCCTGAAGTGCATCAGGCCGAAGTCGCCGGGCAGCTCGTCGAGGCTCTCGGGCCGCTCGGAGACCAGGCGCGCGACCTCGTCCCAGCTCCGCCCCGACGCGCCCACCTCGTCGCGGCCCTGGGCGAAGGCGAGGCCGGCGGCGCGGACCGGCTCGTCGTCGGGCGCGGTGCCCGGAAGGCGGCTGGCGGCGACCAGCCATCCCGGCGCGGGGCTCCAGGGAGGGTCGAAGAGCGCCGCTGGCCTCGATCCGCTCGCGGAGCTGCGCGCAAGCTCGTCCGGATCCGGGCGTCGCGACGGCCACCAGGTTGGCGAGCGGCCGCAGGCTCATGTCGCGCGGGACTGGGCTCGAGCGCGCCGGCCTCGGCCAGGGCGTCCCGCAGGGCGTCGGGCAGGCCGGGATCGTCCAGGCGTCCCTGCGGCAGCTCGAGGCTGAAGGCGGGCACCGTCTCGGCGATCTCGCGCGCAGGTCGCTGAAGTGGGCGCGAATCGGGCCCTGCGCCTGCCAGCCGATCACCCGCGGGCAGCGCAGGAGCGCCTCCAGCGCCTCGCGCGGGCGCAGCCGGCTCACGGCCACCTCGCTCCCGCCGCGCGGCCAGCGGGGGAAGACGATCGCGCCCAGGCGGCGTCGTGTCCTCCGCGGCCGGCTCTCGGCCTCGACCCCGACGCGCTCGTCCCCGGTCGTCCGCGTCGCCCCGCCCACCCGCTCGGCGAGGACCGCCGCCTGCGGGCGCAGGCGAAGCTCGTGCGGCCCACGGTGAACCGAGAAGCCGTCCCCGTCCGCCTCGACCCGCGCCGCGTCGTCGCTGACGAGCGCTCCCCCGGCGGCGCACAGCAGCGCCGCGGCGGTCGACTTCCCGGCCCCCGAGCCCCCGGCGAAGGCGACGCACGAGCCGCCCAGCTCGACGGCGCTGGCGTGGAGCACGCATGCTCCCCGCAGGCCGAGCACGAGCGCGAGGACGTTCCCGGCGAGGAGCACCGGCACCATCGCCTCGCCGCGGCCGGGGGCCGGACGGGCGGCGATCGTGCCGCCGGCCAGATCGACCTCGAACTCGGCGGTCTCGAAGAAGCGAACGGTCAGCGTCTCGCCTCGCAGCGCGGCCGCGTAGCCGGCGCCCGGGCCCGGCAGCGCCGCCACCACCTCGCCCTCGGGCGGCGCCTCTGGGACCGGCTCAGGAGGGCTGAGCCGCACCTCGAAGTCGGCGGGACCGTCCGCGACGGCGGCCCCGGGCACGACCACGTCGCCGCTCAGCCGCAGGCCATGCAGGAGCTGCGTCGGCCCAGGCGCCATGGCAGTAGTTTGACGAGGCCCCTCGGAGGGCGATTCAGCAGCTGCCGGCTCGTTGTTGACGGAGACGTTCGTCCCGCCGCTGGACAGCTGACCGTGTCGGTGCCGCCCTCGCCGTTCAGGAGGTCGTTGAACGGCCCGTCGGTGAGCAGGTCGTTGCCGAGGCGGCCGAACAGCTGCACGTCCTGGTCGGCGCCGGTCGCCGCTGATCGAGTCGGCGAGCGGGCTTCCGATCAGGCGGTCGATGTCGCCGTTGACGTTCTCGGTCGTGTTGCCGAAGCCGTCGCAGTCGTTGGCGACGTCGTCGAAGGTGACGGCGACCGCGCGGTTGCCCGATACGGCGCACGGCGCCGCGGAGGTCGCATGGCCCGTGTAGGGGCTGCCGTAGGTGACCGTGTCGAAGCCGGCGTTGCCGGTGCCGTCGCCGTTGAAGATGTCGTTGCCCTCGCCGCCGCCCATGAAGTCGGCCTCGGTGCCGTCGGTGGTGGCGGCGAGGCAGCCGGCGGGATCGCCGTTGAGCGTGTCGTTGCCGTCCACTGAGCCGTTGGCGGTGCCGGCGCTGCCGGCGAAGGTGTTGGCGAAGCAGTTGCCGGTGATCGTGTCGGCGAATCGGCTGCCGGTGACCGACTCGACGTCACGTGGTCCAGCGTCGTCGCGCAGTCGTCCTGCCGTCGGTGCAGCCGTCGTTGCCGCTTCGCGGATCCAGCAGGACCGTCAAGTCTGACCGCGATCGAGCTCGGTACAACCGTTGATGTACAGCCACGCGGTCGATCCTGCGGCGACCAGTCCTCTGAAGCCGAGTCGTCGCCGGCTAGGCCCTCGAGCCGGTCATTGCCATCCCATCCCCAGAGAGCAGTCCGGACCGGGCTGCCGCCGGTGATCGTGTCGTTGCCACTGCTGCCCCCGATCGAGCCTCAACGTCGGTATTCGATGTCGTCTCCCGTCTCTGAGCTGCACCCCTGATCGTCAGGCGCACGCCGTCGTGGTCGACGGTGATCGAAGGGTCGCGCCTCGGTGCACCGCTCCACGGAACAGTTGGTCGGGGAGTACGTGACGAAATCGGAGGTCCGGCGCCACCGTCGAAGACGTCATCCCCGGCGTGCCGCCGACCATGAGGTCGCCGCCCGCCCCGGTCCCGCCCCCGAGCCCGAGACGTGTCGTTGCCCTCGCTGCCGGAGCCTACGTCGAAGATGTCGCCAGCCGCAGCGTCGAGGAAACACGATCGTGTCGTCGCCGGCCTCGCCGTCGAAAGCGAACGAGTCGGCGGTCCGTCGGAGTCGTTGACGACGACGGCGTCCATCGACTGTCGTCGTCCGCCGGCGCCGAGGATTCAGGACGATGATGATCCCAGTTCGTGCCGCTGCAGGTCGCGACATCGATGGTGTCGGCGCGGCATCAAGCGTGCAGGCGGGCGGCAGCGCTGATCCCGTTCTCAGCGAACGGTGTAGGAGTTGGTGCCCGCGTCGTCGACGATCACGCTGTCGGCCGAGCGTCGAGCCCGTGTAGGTGAAGACGGTGGAAAGTTCCGGCGAGTGCGTCACGGCGCCCGCGCCCGAGGCGACCGCCGGGAACGCAACGAGCGCCGCGAGCACTAGCGCGCCCATCCCCCCTGCCATCGAGTACCTCACGGGCCGAGCGTCGCAGACCCGCGCCCGGGGGCGCAACCGTAGTAACTACGGTCTGGGCCCGTCGGGCTCAGTCGCAGTACGCGTACGCGGTCATCTCGGGGTGGCCGAGGAACGCGAACGCGGTGAGTCGCCACTCGTCGCCGCTCACCGCCGCGACGCGTGGACCAGCCCGAGGTCGCTGTTCTCGGCGGGCTCGATCGACGTTGTACTCGATCTCGAACCCGCCCGAGCGCAGCTTCCGGTTCGGCGGACAGCCGACTGCCACGGTCTGGTTGAACTTCTCCTGGTTCCCGTCCGCGGTGCGGCTCTTCGTCCTCTCCTTGAGGCCCGGCGTGGGACGAATCGCAGTAGGCGATGGCGGTGTAGAGCTGGGGGTCCTGGCTGTTGTTCACCACGGACACCTCCCAGGTGTCCGATGCGGTGCGCTTCGAGGCGATGAGGAAGGTCCGCGCGTCCGGCGACTCGAAGCCGCCCGCCACCGCCTCCTCGCCCGGCCCCGCACACGGCCGGGATCGAGGCCAACTCGTCCTTGGCGACGAGGGTGGGCGCGGACGACGCGGTGGTAAGCGGCGGGTTGTTCCTGCCGCAGTAGACGTAGACGGTGGCCTTCCCCTCCTCACCGGTGTTCCGGGCCCGCAGGCGCCAACCGTCGCTGCCCTCACGGGTGGAGTCAACCGGCTGCATTACCGGGCCGTTACCACCGGGAATGGGCGCGCGAAACCCGCCTGCAACCGCCTTGCCCGCGCTCGCAGGTCGCTGTCCGTCTCCCGGATCGTCGTCGGTCGGGACGGCGAACTTCCTCGACCCGTCGCTGAAGGCGCCCGTGGCCACGGCCGCCGCGACCAGGCAGCGCTCCCGCGATCGACGAGGGTCGGCAGCACTGCCGCCCGCCCGCAGCCGACTCCGGAACCTCATCACGGTTGATCTCTTCTCGGCCTTGGGCGGAGACCGACCGCGCCCCGGTCGGTCTCCAGCCTCAGGCTTGCGGCGCCTAGAGCTCGCAGCCGTTGTTGGTCTCGATGCGACGGCCGTGTCGGTGCCGCCGTTGACGCAGTTGGCCGTGTCGGTGCCGCCCTCGCCGTTCAGCAGGTCGTCGAAGCCGCTGTCCGTGAGCGTGTCGTCGCCGAGGCGGCCGAACAGCTGCACGCGCCTGGTCGGCGGCCGCGGCGTTGATCGTGTCGCCGTTGGCGGTGCCGATGATCCGCTCGCAGTCGCCGTGGACGTTGTCGGTGACGTTGCCCAAGCCGTCGTTGTCGTTCGCGGCGTCGTCGAGCGTGACGGAGATGGCCGCCGCACCGGTGTAGGGCGTGCCGTAGGTGACCGTGTCGAAGCCGGCGGCGCACCCGTGCCGTCGCAGTTGAACGACGTCGTTGCCCTCGCCGCCGCCGAGGAAGTCGCCGCCGTTGGGAGCGCAGGCGGCCGGATCGCCGTTGAACGTGTCGCTGCCGTCGGTCGTGGCCGCTCGTCGGTGCCAGCGCTCGCCGGCGAACGTGTTGGCGCCGCAGCTACCCGTGATGGTGTCGGCGGCGGTCGTGCTTCCCGTGACCGACTCGACCGAGCTCTGCACGTTCTCGATGTCCCGGCGGCCGTTGCGCAGCTCGATCGTTCGCCCGTGTTGTCCATCGTCACGACGACCGGCTGCGCCGTGCAGGCATACGTGAAGTTGGACGTGCCCGGCGCGATCGAGAGATCCATACACGACGCGGTCGAGGTCCGCGCCGCCGTCGAAGTTGTCGCTATCAGTCCCCTGGCCACCGTCCATGCGGTCGTTGCCGGCGCCACCGTTGAGATCGTCGGCGCCCTCGAGGCCGCCGTACAGACCAGTCGTTGCCGTCGTTGCCGTTGATGATGTCGCGCGATCCCCGCCGTCCGCCGTCGATGATGTCGTCGCCAGGGCCACCGCTGAGGCCGGTGGCGGTGGCGTCGTCGCCGTCAGCGCCGCCGTTGATGATGTCGTTGGCGCTGCTCCCGGTGATGTTGCCGTCGTCGGCGGCGCTCACCGTTGATCGTGAACGGGTCCTCGTTGACGCCGGTAGCGGTGAAGACGTCGTCGCTGTCGCCGAGGTTCACGACGACCGAGGTCGCAGCTGCCAGCGGTGCAGGTGACGTCGCCCCGGCGTCCGTGCAGCTCGCGCCGGCTGTCGGTGATAGCGGCCGGTCGTCGGCGAACATGTAGTTGTCGGCGGCCGGTCGCGTCACCGTCAGGCCGTTGGTCTCGCCAGCCGCCGCGGCGAAGGTGATGACCGTTGTCGGCGGTGCGAGACGGTTGCCGCCGACGCGATCGCCGGCACGACGGCCAAGGCGCCCGAGCGCCAGGGCGATGCGTCAGTCCGGCGCGCTTGGCGACGGAACCCTGGCGATGACTGGTGGTGCTCGACGACATGCGACCTCCCGGCAGCGATAAGCGGTCGGCGTGATACCCCCGCATTCCCGCGAGCATAGTCGCTCAAGCTGGCCGCGAGGCAAGTGCCCGGACGAACTACACGGCTTCTTAACCGGCGGGCCGGTCGAGGCCTCGCGATCGCGGCTAGCAGGTGCCGCCCTCGTTGTTCGAGCGAGACGTTCGGTTCCGCCGTTCGGGCAGTTGGCGGTGTCGGTGCCGCCCTCGCCGTTCAGCAGGTCGTTGCCCGGGCTGTCGGTCAGGGTGTCGTTGCCGAGCCGGCCGAAGAGCTGGACGCCCAGCTGCCCGACCTCGGTGCCCGATGCCGGCCACGGTGAACCCGGTGCGTTGATCGTGTCGTTGCCGCGCTTCCGATGATCCGCTCGCAGTCGCCGTTGATGTTCTCGGTGGTGTTCCCCCAGCCGTCGCTGTCGTTGGCGCCGTCGTCGAGCGTGACGCTGATGGCCTCGGCGCCGGCGTAGACGAACGGCGTCCCGTAGGTGACGGTGTCGAAGCCGTGCGTTGCGCCGATGCCGTCGCAGTTGAACGACGTCGTTGCCCTCGCCGCCGCCGAGGAAGTCCATCTCGGTGCCGTCGGTGGCAGCGGAGAGGCGCCCGCGGGATCGCCGATGAGCGTGTCGCCGCCGTCCGTGGTGCCGCTGGTGGTGCCCGCCGATCCCGGCGAAGGTGTTGGCCTGGCAGCTGCCGGTGAGGTTGTCGGCCAGCGTCGTCCCGGTGATCGACTCGACGTCGGTGCTGGATGTTGTCGCCGCCGTTGCCGTCCCCGTCGTTGTCGTTGGCGGTCCCGTCGAGCGTGACGGTCGCGGCGCTCGTCGCACCTGGTGTTCAGCATCGGCGCGATCGATGTCGGCGCCGCCGTTGTAGATGTCGATGCCCGCGAGGCCCGGTCATCCGTCCGTGCCGATGCCGCCGTTGAAGGTGTCGGTGGCTCGCCCTCCAATGACTCCGTCGCTGTTCGCCCCGGTGAGGGTGTCGTTGCCGTCCCCACCGTTCATCGTGACCGCGTCGTCCATCCCGGTCACGGCTCCCAGCGGTGAAGGTGTCGTTCCCGTCGCCCAGGGTGGCCACGAGGTCGTCGATGTCCGCGCCCATGGCGTCGCTGCAGGTGACCGTGATCGTCGGCGGGATGGTGTCCGTGCCGGTGCAGCCCGCCGCGCCCGTGAGCGAGTAGGCAGTTGGCGCCAGTCTCGGCGAACGGTGTAGACCGCCGGCAGCGCCGGGTTCGGTCCGAGTGACCGTCAGGTTGTTGGTCTCGCCGACTGCGCCGTCGCGCGTGATGGTCGCGTTGTTCGTGGCGGAGCGGTTGAACGTGATCGCGGACGCGGCGGCGGGGAGCACGGCGAAGGCGGTCGCGATCGCGGCCAATCCCAACCCGATCCTCAGGCCAACCCGCCCGACGATGGAACTCCTCGCAACCCCTTGCATCAGTGCTCAACAACTCGACCTCCCGGCATCGGTGACCCCCGCGACTGCGAGCAGCATATGGCCCGGCTCGGACAGGGTGCCAGCTGTCCCGCACGGGCCGCTACTAGTCGTCGAGCAGGTCGTGTTCTGCGAGCTCCGAGAGGAAGCCGTCCACGTCGGGCTCGGCGGCGGCGCGGTCGATGCCCCACTCGGCGCACAGGCGGTCCACCAGCTCCTCGCGGCTGGCTCCCTCCACCAGGGCCGGCCAGAGGGCGGCGCCGCTGGGGTTGATCGCGAGGTAGAGCGAGCGGCGCAGGTCGAGCGCGACGATCTCGCCTTCCACCTGGCGCCACTCCACCGCGTCGGCGCGAACTCGCAACTCCTCCGCCATTCGCCCGGCAGCCTAGACGACCGATCGTCGGCCGGACGCTGGTTAGGCTTCGCGCCCGTGGAGACCGGAACGCCAAGTCGGGGCTCTCCGGGCGAGGCGGCCATCGGCCGGTTCAGCTCGGCGAACCTCGGCGCGGCGTGGTGGGCCCTGCGAGCATCGTGGCGCACCCGCTGGCGGCTTCGCCGGGGCGGCCTCGACGCCGCGCTCTTTCCCCCCGCTCCGCCCGACCTCCCGGCGAATGCCGAGCGCGGCGTGCGAGCGGCCCTTCGCCGCCGGGGCGACACCTGCCTGGTCAGCTCGATCGTGCTCCAGAGCTGGTACGCGGCGCACGGGGAGCCGCGGGACCTGATCGTCGGCGTCACCGAGCCGGGCGACGCGTTCAAGGCCCACGCCTGGCTCGAGGGCGACGCCCCCCATGGCGACGGCCCGTTTCAGGAGCTGTTGCGCCGGCCGGCCCGGGCCTCGGGGATCCGCCGCGGCCGTTAGCGTAGGCGCCCATGGACTCATCGCAGACGGCTTCGTCGACCCTGCGCGCGGCAGCGGCGGCCACACTGCTGTTGGCCCTCTACCTACTGCTCTCGAGCTGGGACGGTCTCTACGAGGCCCTCGAGCTGCCGCAGGGGTTACCGGCGCTGAGCGCGCAGATCGGCGGCGCTGGGATGCTCGGGCTTGCCTACCTGCTGTGGGCCGCGGCGCCGCGGCCCGAGGTGGCGCCGATCGCCGCCCGCGCCGGCGCGATCGCGCACGGCGCGGCAGCCCTGGTGATCGCCCTCTGGCTGATCTTTCGCGACAAGGCCGACATCGGGGTCGACACAGCAGGGATCGTCTTCCTGGGCGTGATCGCCGTGATCCTCGCCGGTCTGGCCCTCGCTCAGGCGCGAGTCGCGCGCTAGTCGGCGCCTACAGCCCCAGCGTCTTCGCGATGATGTTGCGCTGGATCTCGGAGGTGCCGCCGTAGATGGTGGAGACGAGGGTCTGGCGGACGAGGCGCTCCATGTCGTACTCGGAGGAGTAGCCGTAGCCGCCCATCATCTGCATCCCGCCGAGCGCGGCGCGCTGGGCGGCCTCGGTGACGAAGAGCTTCACCATCGAGGCCTCGCGGGGGAGCATCTTGTCGGGGTCGTCGTCGACCTGGCGGGCGACCGAGTAGGTCATGAGGCGGGCGGCCTCGAGCTCGGTGGCGATGTCGGCGAGGCGGTGCTGGAGCGCCTGGAAGGAGCCGATCGGGCTTGCCGAACTGCTTGCGCTCCTTGACGTAGGCGAGGGCGTCGTCGAAGGCGCGCTCGCCCAGGCCGAGCATCGTCGCGGCGAGGATCAGGCGCTCGACGTTGAGGCCCGGCCATGAGCTGGGTCCAGCCGTGGTCGACCTCGCCGAGCAGCGGCGTCCTCGGGCGACCTCGCAGTCGGTGAGGTAGAGGTAGTTGGTCTCGCGGCCGCCGAGCGTGTCGATCGGCTTGATCTCCATCCCGGGGTTGTCGGCCTGGACGAAGATCATCGAGAGGCCCTCGTGCTTGGTCTCGCCCTTGGTGGTGCGGCAGACGACGAGGACGTGGTCGGAGATGTGGGCGTTCGAGCAGAAGACCTTCTGGCCGTTGAGGACGTAGCCGCCGTTCGAGCGCTCGGCCGAGGTGGTGAGCGAGCCGACGTCGGAGCCGGCCTCGGGCTCGGTCATCGCGATCGCCTCGACCGAGCCGCAGGCGATGCCGCCGAGGATCTTGCGCTTCTGCTCGTCGGTGCCGAAGCGCTGGACGGCGCCGGCGACGATCAGGGTGGTGGCGTAGCCGTTGATCGGGGCGAGCCCGCGGGAGGTCTCCTCCATGAAGATGCAGGCGTCGACCATCCCGCCGCCCGAGCCGCCCAGCTCCTCGTCGATCGTGACGCCGAGCCAGCCGAGGTCGGCGAGCTTCGAGTAGATCTCGGCGCGAGTGGATCTCGGTGTAGCCGTTGGTGAGGCGCTCGCGCTGCTCGGGGGTGCCGCACTCGCGGCGGCAGAAGTCGCGGATCGCCGCGGCGAAGTCGTGCTGCTCGTCGGTGAAGTCGAGGTCCATGGGCACCTGCTCCGCTGAGCCGCTGCCTAGTTGCTGTCGAGCTCGGAGCGGACCTCGTCGATGAGGTCCGTGATCGACTCGGCGGAGACGTCGAGGAACTGGTTGATGGCGATGACGGCGACCAGGATGATCGCGGCGAGGATCGTCCCGATGATCGCCGAAGGTCCGGCCGAACATCGCGATCCCGCCGTACTTCGCGGTCTCGCCACGGTGGACCTTGTTGCGGCCGATGGTGCCGAGAGCGATTGCGGTGACTGCGATCGGGAGCGCGGCGTAGAAGCCGGAGCCCGAGGAGAAGATCAGGAGGGCGATCGAGAGCGGGCCGAGGATGAACGCCCCCCACGCCGGCAGGTTCCAGTCGTTGACCGAGTCGCCCTGGACGTCGGGGTCGGCCTGCGAGTGGGGCTCATGGCGCGGTCTCGGCCGGGCGCGCTTGGGCGGCCGCTTCTTCGGCTTCGGCATCGGGATCGAGTCCCAGGGCTTGTCGCCGCCGGCGGCCTCCACAGGTGCGGGCTCGGGCGGCAGCGCCGCCGTGGGCGGCATCTCGGGCTCGGGGGCCGGGGCCGGGGGTGGTGGCGCAGGCTCGGGCGGGGGCGGGGCTCGGGCCGGCGGTGGCGCGGCGGGGCAGGTCCGGCGGGGCTGCGGCGGCTGCCGCTCCGGCCGCTGCAGCGGCCGCTCCTCCCGCGGCGGCCGCGGGACCCGGGTGGGCCTCGGTCGCGTCGGGATCGATGGGCTCGATCAGCTCGGTCTCATCGGTTCCGCTGGCGAAGGCGACGATCGCGTTGCCCAGCTGCAGCTCGTCGCCGTCGCGGAGGCGGCGCGGGTCCTCGACGCGCTCCCCGTTCACGAACGTGCCGTTCGAGGAGCCGAGGTCCTCGATGATCGCGCTGTTGCCCTCCGGCGTCACCTTCGCGTGCGTGCGTGAGATGCCGGCGTCGGCGAGGACGAGGTCGGCGCTCTCGTCGCGGCCGATCGTCGTCTCCGAGATCAGCGGGATCTCCCGCCCGGCGTCCGCCCCCTCCTTGATGATCAGGACCAAGGCCACGGCGCGAGTCTATGCACGTTCTGGCCGTGGCGTGACCGAGAGCCCGGAGTGGGACTTGAACCCACGACCCCCTCCTTACCATGGAGGTGCTCTACCACTGAGCTATCCGGGCGCGGCGTCCACTGTAGCGGCGTGCCCAGGCTCAAGCGGGCGCGCCGTCGGGCCGATCTATTGCGTGCGTCGCAGACGCAAGGATTGGCATGAAAGCCGAAGCGCAACAAGAGTCGATCGATGTCCTGATCCAAGCGGTTCAGCAGCTTTCGCTGGCCGATTCACTGGAGGGCATCCAGGAGGTCGTGCGCCACGCGGCCCGGGAGATGACCGGGGCCGACGGCGCGACCGTCGTCCTCAGGGACCGCGAGTTCTGCTTCTACGCCGACGAGGACTCGATCGAGCCGCTGTGGAAGGGGCAGCGCTTCCCGATCGAGGCGTGTATCTCCGGCTGGGTCATGCTCAACCGCTCGCCGGCCGTGATCGAGGACGTCTACGCCGACCAGCGGATCCCGCACGACGCGTACGGCGCGACGTTCGTGAGGAGCCTGGCCATGGTGCCCATCCGCAGCCTCGACCCGATCGGCGCGATCGGCAACTACTGGGCCGAGCTCCACCGCCCGACGAGCCGCGAGGTCAGCCTGCTGCAGTCGCTGGCGGACGCGACGGCCGTCGCGATGGACAACATCTTCCTCACCGAGGGCGCGACCGTCGACGAGCTGACGGGGGTCGCCAACCGGCGGGCCTTCTTCGCGGAGGCGGGCAGGCGGTTCGTCGCCGCCAAGGCGACGAACCGGCAGTGCACGGCCGCGTTCGCGGATGTGGATGGCCTGAAGCTCGCAAACGACGAGTACGGGCGCGACGTCGGCTCCGGCCTGATCGTCGCGGCCGCCGAGATCCTCAGCGAGACGATGGGCCCCGACGCGGTGGTCGGGCGCATCGGCGATGACGAGTTCGCCGTGTACATGGAGGGCGCGGCCGAGCCGGAGCAGCTCCGGGCGCGGCTGACCGCAGCGTGCGACCAGGCAAACGCCGAGCGCGTTGACCTTCCGCCGATCTCGATCTCCTTCGGCGCCGTCACCGCTTGGCCGAAGGCCGCCGAGACGCTCGACCACGTGCTCGCCGACGCCGATCAGCGCATGAACCTGGACAAGCGAAACCGCACCGGGCGCGCGCACGGCGGCGGCCTGATCCGCAGAGTCGCCCGCGACGAAGGTTGAGGCCGCGCTGAGCGGCGACGACTCGGCGGCCGAACTCGCCGGGCGCAGCTAGGCGCGCGTCAGGCCGTCTCGCATCGAGGCGGCGATTCCGTCCATCGCCTCGCGCGCGCGGCCGCCGAGGCCCACGGCGTTCACGAATCCGTGGACGAGGTCCGGCTCGCGGCGCAGCGTGGTGGGCACGCCGGCCTCCTCCAGGCGCTCGGCGTAGGCCTCCCCCTCGTCGCGGAGGGGGTCGAAACCGCAGGTGAGGATGAACGCCGGGGCGAGGCCGCCGACGTCGGCGGCCAGGAGTGGTGACGCGCGCGGGTCCGAGCGCTGCGCGTCGTCGGCGAAGTAGTTGTCGCGGAACCAGTCCATCTCCTCGGTGGTGAGGAAGAAGCCCTCGCCGAAGAGGTCGTAGGAGGGGTGGTTCTGGGAGTAGTCGGTGACCGGGTAGATGAGGGCCTGGTGGGTGGGGCCGGTCCCCTCGGCCGCCGCGAGCTGCGCGACGACGGCCGCGAGGTTGCCGCCGGCGCTGTCCCCGGCGACTGCGACCCGAGCGGGATCGGCGCCCAGCTCGCCCGGCGTTCTCCTGCGCCCAGCGAAAGGCGGCGAGCGCGTCGTCGACGGCCGCGGGGAAGCGGTGCTCGGGACCCATGCGGTAGTCGACCGCCAGGACGATCGCCGGGATCTCGCTGGCCAGATGGCGGCAGGGCTGATCGTGCGTGTCGAGGTCGCCGATCACGTGCCCGCCGCCGTGGTAGTAGACGACGAGGGGCGGCTTCGATGCTCCGGCCGGGCGGTAGAGCGCGGACCGGGATCTCCCCCGCCGGGCCCGGGATCGTGCGATCGGCGACGGCGCCCACGGCGATCTCGCGGCCGCGGAAGACGCGGGCGTCGTGGCGCCGGCGCTCGCGCGCCTCCTTCGACGGGGAGGATCTCGGAGCCGCCGACGAGCCCCGCGAAGCGCAGGGCCACCTGCACCTGGGGATGGAGCGTCTGGCCGTCGATCCGGATGGGGCGGCCGGCGATCAGGCGGGTGGCGCGATCCGGGAGGACCGAGAGGCCGCTCGCGGCCAGCGCCTCGGCCCGCTCGGCGAGGGAGCTCACGCCGTGGTTCGGGCCGACGCGGCGACGGCGGCGGCGAAGCGCTCGACGTCCTCCGCCGTCGTGTCCCAGGCGCACATCCAGCGCACCACGTTGTCGGCCTCGTCCCAGATGTAGAAGGGGTGCTCGCCCTCCAGGCTCTCGAGCAGGTCGTCGATCGCCTGGCGCGGAAGGCGTGCGAAGACGGCGTTGGCCTCGACCGGGATAGACGATCTCGACGGTCGGGACCTCGGACACGGCCGCGGCGAGCGAGTGCGCCATCTCGTTGGCGTGGGCGGCGTTGCGCAGCCAGAGGCCGTCGGCGAGGAGCGCGGTGAGCTGCGTGGAGATGAAGCGCATCTTCGAGGCGAGCTGCCCCAGCTGCTTGCGCGTGAAGACGAAGTCGTCGGCCAGCTCGGGGTTGAGGATCACGACCGCGTCGCCCACCAGCGCGCCGTTCTTGGTGGCGCCGAAGGAGACGATGTCGACGCCGGCGTCGGTGGTGAGCTCGCGCAGGCGTCACGCCGAGCGCAGGCGGCTGCGTTGGAGAGGCGGGCGCCGTCGACGTGCAGGTGCATGCCGAGGCGATGCGCCTCGTCGGCGATCGCGCGGGTCTCCTCGAGCGTGTAGACGGTGCCCGAGCTCGGTCGCCTGGGTGATCGACACGACGCGCGGCTGCACGTGGTGCTCGTCGCCGCGCTTGGGCTCCCAGCGGGAGATGTCGGCGGCGGTGAGCTTGCCGTCGGTGTGCTCGACGAGGAGGAGCTTGGTCTGGGCGAGGCGCTCGGGCGCGCCGCACTCGTCGACGTGCATGTGGGCGACGTCGGTGCAGATGGCGGCCTCGAACGGGCGCGGTGAGGGCGTCCATCGAGGCGACGTTGGCGCCGGTGCCGTTGAAGACGGGGAAGACGCGCGCCTCGGCGCCGAAGTGCTCGCGGAAGGCGGCCTCGGCGCCCTGCGTCCACTCGTCGGCGCCGTAGGAACCGGAGTGCTCGACGTTGGCGGTGGCGATGGCCTCCAGCAGGTCGGGGTGAACCCCGGCGTGGTTGTCGGAGGCGAAGTCCTCCGCTCACGGGTGGAGCGCCAGGCGCTTCCCGTTCATCTTCGCGGCGCCGTCGGAGAGGGTGAAGGCGATCGCGTCGGCGATGTCCTCGGTGGAGGTGAACGTCTTGAACGGCTTGTCGGGGTCGTCCTCGCGCATCTGTGGGCGTGAGGATGGCGTTGACGACGATGACGTTCGAGGTCGCGGCCGACTCGTCCTTGCGGAACTGGTCGGCGAGGGCGAGCGTCCAGGTCTCGGCCGCGGCCTTGGTGGCGGCGTAGGAGGCGTTGGTGCCGTCGGGGTTCTGCGCCTGGGCCGAGGAGACGAGGACGAAGCGGCCGTGCGGCGGATTCGGCGAGCGCGTCGTAGAAGGCGCGGGTGGCGTGCTGCACGGTGTGGACGAGGAGGTCGTGGAGCCACTCGTAGTCGGAGAGCGGCGTCGTGGCGATCGGGTCGCCGCCCTTCCAGCCGCCGACGAGGTGGACGAGGGCGTCGGTGCCGCCGAAGCGCTGCTCGAGGTGGTCGCACCACTGGCGGGCGGAGTCGTCGTCCAGGAGGTCGACCTCGCGGAAGTCGATGCGCTCGGAGGGCAGCCCGAGGTCGTTGGCGAGCGCCTCGAGCCGGCCGACGTCGATGTCGGTGAGCGCGAGGTTGGCGCCCTCGTCGGCGAGGCGGCTGGCGACGTCGGGGCCCAGGCCGCCGCCGGCGCCTGCGATCGCGACCGTGCGTCCTTCGAGGGAACTCACGCCGCGGAAGCTACAGGCGCAGCGGTGTCGTTGCGGCCGGTGAGCCGGCCATCCGCGAGCTGACTTCGTCACGAATGTGTGCCGAGACTGTGCCGAGTCTGTAACGGATGCCCGAATCGGCCCGATTCGGGCAGTTCACGTCCACCCCGGGTGCAACGGTCGAAGCATGGACCGACTCATCAACCGCCGCCAGCAGGGCGACCTCGGCGAGGCCTCGGCGATCGAGTGGCTGACGCGCCAGGGCGCGACCGTCTTCGATCGCCCTTCGGCCACAGCCCGGACTACGACCTGATCGCGGACTTGGCGAGGGCCTGCTCTCGATCCAGGTCAAGGCTCAACACGGCGCGACGCACCCCGGATGGCCACGAGCGCTTCAGCGTCACGCATCGCGACGAACGGAGGCAACCAGAGCTGGAATCGGGTCGCGAAGCGATTCGACCCCACCACGGTCGATTTTCTCTTCGCTGTGACGGGCGACGGGCCGACGATGGTTGATTCCCGCCGCAGTGAGATCGACGGCGCGACGAACGATCCATCTGGGTGGGGCCAAGTACTCGGAGTTCGAGATCGAGCCCGGCCGCGCACCGATCGATCGCGCTGGTGCTACGGACACCGGACAGACGGGCCGGCTCTAGAATCATCGCCGCCGGGGGAGCGCCGGAGCAGGTCAGAGCCAGGGCGGCTGTAAAATCCGTCGGCTTAGCCTTCGCAGGTTCGACTCCACCTCCCCCATGGCTCGAGCCTCGACGATCTCGCCTCAGACGCGATCGACCCTCCCGCCGGGGTAACGTGAGCGCATGAGCACCGACCCCACTCAGCAGTCCCGCACCGTCATCGTCCGCGCGCTCGTTGCGAGCGGCTTCGGCATGATCGCCGCCGGGATCCTTATCGCCCTCTGGCAGGGACCGGTCTTCCTGCTCATCGCCGTCGTCGGGGTCGCCGACCTCGTGCTCGCCTGGGCCTTCCACACCGGGCGGCTCGGGGGCGCCGGCGTCGGCGTGCAGACGATCCCCGCGACCGATCAGCCGGCCGACGGGCCGGACGTGGTCGCCCGCGAGGCGACCGACGACCCCTCGTACAACCCCTACGCCCGCGAGGACTGAGGCATGAGAAAGGGCCGCATCTGGAAGATGCGGCCCCGATAGCCGCGACGCCACATGTGTGACGCCGCGGCGGCCGCGGGGCGCTCGCCGGGGCGAATGGCTGAGCGCCTCGTCGACCGGGGTAAGTTCGTTTCCCCGGTCCCCGTGGTCCCCGCGGTTACCTACTAGTCGCGCCGGAGGGCGTCCTTGACCTTGTCGGCGGCGCCGCCCACCTTGTCCTTGACGGAGCCCGTCGCCTGGTCGACCTTGCCCTCGTTCTTGAGCTCCCGGTCGTTCGTCAGGTCTCCAGCCGCTCTCCTTGACACGGCCCTTTGCGTCATCAACGTTCTCAGGCATGTTCGTCTCCTTAGGTCTTAGGTCCCGTACAGACCAAGTTCCCGGTGGGCAGGCCCGCAAACGCGCGGCCCACGCGCCTAGATGACCTTGCGGAGCTTCTGCGCCTCTGGCAGCTGCTTGAGCTTTCGCAGCGTGTTGTTCTCGATCTGGCGGATCCGCTCGCGGGTCACGCCGAACGCCCGCCCGACCTCCTCGAGCGTCAGCGGCTCGTGCCCGCGGAGGCCGTAGCGCAGCTCGATCACCTGGCGCTCGCGCTCGGGTAGCGCGTCGAGCGCCTTCTGGATGTCCTCGCGCTGAAGGTTCTCGGTGGCCGCCTCGAACGGCTCCTCGACCCCCTCGTCGGCGACGAAGTCGCCCAGCTCGGACTCGTCCTCGTCGCCGATCGGCTTCTCCAGCGAGACCGGCATCTGCGCCACTCGCAGGATGTCGCGCACGTCGCTGCACCGTGATCTTCAGCTCCTCGGCGATCTCGGCCGGCTCCGGCTCGCGGCCCAGCCGCTGGACCAGCTGGCGCTCCACGTGGGTGACCCGGTTCAGCTTCTCGACCATGTGGACCGGGATCCGGATCGTCCGCGCCTTGTCGGCGATCGCCCGCGTGACCGCCTGCCGGATCCACCAGGTCGCGTACGTCGAGAACTTGTAGCCGCGCCGGTAGTCGAACTTCTCGACCGCCCTGATCAGGCCCAGCGACCCCTCCTGGATCAGATCCAGGAACCCGAGCCCGCGCCCGAGGTAACCCTTCGCGATCGACACCACCAGGCGCAGGTTCGCCTCGACCATGTGCCGCTTCGCATTCATGTCGCCGCGCTCGATCCGCTTGGCCAGCTCGATCTCCTGCTCGGCCGTCAGCAGCTCCACCCGGCCGATCGAGCGCAGGTAGAGGCGCAGCGAGTCCAGGCTCGGCTCGACGGTGAGGTCGAGCTCGGCCTTCTTCGCCGACCCATCCCCCTTCGCCTCCTTGTAGGCGGGCAGCCCGTCCTCGCCGATGACGTCGATCCCCTGCTCGACCAGGTGCGCGTGCAGGCCCTGCACCTGCTCCTTGGTGACCTCCACCTCCTCGAGCGTGGAGGCGATCTGCTCGAACGTCAGGTAGCCCTTCTCCTGGCCCTGGGCAACGAGCGTCTTCAGCTCCTCGGTGTCCGCCGAACACGGCCGCGATGTCGACCGGCGGGCGTCTCGCCGTCGTCCTCGCCATGCTGCTGCTCACTCCCCTCGGTAAGCAGAACGTCTCCCTTTTCAGCCACTTGCCCGCCGTCCTCCATCCGGCCAGCTGAGCGGCGCGAAGTATACGAATCAATGCCCGATCCTCGCTGCACTTCGTCGCAGAGCCCCCGCTGTATCCGTGCATTTCGTACATCGGAGCTGTGCCGATCGTCGCGATCGGCACCCTTCCCTGGCCCCGGGCCGGCTCGGCGTCCCGGTACCCTGAGGCGACCATGAGCGAGTCCGGCTCCGCCGTCTCAACCACGTCCAGCGACGTCCAGGCATCTCGCCCGGCCACCGAGATCAGCCTCACCCGCGTCGGCGTTCGCGGCGTCGAGAAGGTCATCCGCGTCAACGGGCCCGGCGACGGCACCGGCTCGCTGTTCTTCGCCGAGCTGGAGTGCTTCGTCGACCTCAACCCGCACCAGGCGGGCGTGCACATGTCCCGCTTCGAGGAGGTCGTGAACGAGGCGATCGACGGCGTCGTCCTCGAGGAGACGCTGCGCGCCGAGGACGCTCGCCGCCCACATCGCCGAGCGCGTCCGCGAGCGCCAGGAGGGCCTGCGCGCCGAGGTGACGATCGCCGCCCGCTACCCGGAGACCGTCCCCACCCCCGTCTCGAACCTGCCCACGCAGGAGATCTACACCCTGTTCGGCACCGCCGTCGCGTCCGAGCGCGGCACCCGCACCCTCACCGGCGTCGAGGCCCACGGGATGACCGCCTGCCCCTGCGCCCAGGGCCTCCTCACCGAGCGCGCCCGCGAGCGCCTTGCTCGCCGACGGCTTCACCGACGACGAGATCGAGCGCATCTTCGGCCACGTCCCCGTCGCCACCCACAACCAGCGCGGGATCGGGCAGCTGCACATCGGCCGGCCCGAGAACTCCGACCTCGACATCGACGCCCGCGACCTGCTGCACATCGTCGAGTCGTCGATGAGCTCCGAGATCTACGAGCTGATGAAGCGCTCCGACGAGGCCGCCGTGGTCGAGAAGGCCCACCTGCAGCCGCGCTTCGTCGAGGACGTCGTACGCGAGATGGTCCGGCGTGTCGCCGAGGCGTTCCCGCAACTCCGCGACGGCGCCTTCCTGCTGGCCCGCCAGGAGAACCTGGAGACGATCCACCGCCACTCGGTGGTGGCCGAGCGCTCCGGCGAGCTCGCCGAGATCCTCGCCGAGCTCGACTCCGGCGAGCACTCGCGCCGTCACGTGACGAAGCGCGAGTGGCTCGAGGAGCCCTGCGCCGGCTAGCGCCGCGTCGACGCGCCGGCTCGGCGGCCGTGGCCGGCCGCTCGTCCTCGGCGTTCGCCTCCATGTGGGAGCGCAGGCGGACGAAGTAGTCGGCGCCGCTGATCACCGTCACCGCGACCGCCAGCGTAGACCAGCAGGTCGACCGCAACCGGGGTCGGGTCCCAGATGATCAGCGCCGTGATCGCGGCGACCTGCAGCGCCGTCTTCACCTTGCCCATCCAGCTCGCCGCGATCACCACGCCCCGCTCGGCCGCCAGCGAACGCAGCCCGGTCACGGCCAGCTCGCGGGCGATGATCACCATCGCCACCCAGGCGGCCAGCCGGTCGAGCGACACGAGCGCGATCAGCGCCGCGACCACCAGCAGCTTGTCGGCAAGCGGGTCCATCAGCTTCCCGAAGGTCGTCACCTGGCTGCGGCGCCTGGCGATGTATCCGTCGAGCCCATCGGTGAGCGCCGCGAGCGCGAAGAGCGCCGCCGCGATCACGTCGCCGTTGGGCGTCTCGTCCAGCAACGCGACGACGATCACCGGCACCGCGACGATCCGCAGCATGGTGAGGGCGTTGGGGATGTTGACGGGAACCACGGGCGGCGAGGGATACTAGGCCCGCCCGATGCCCGTCGACTACGTCTACCGGATCGAGCAGCCGCACGTCTCCGGTCAGCTCGCCAAGGTCTGCGGGAGATCGCCGACGCCCAGGGTCTGATCGGCGACGTCGTCACCGTCCAGATCGGCCGCGACCGCTCGATCCGCGAGATCTCCGTCGAGGTGCGCGACCACGGCCAGGCGAAGCGTCGTCGCCGGCAAGCTCGGGCAGCTCGACGGCGTGCGCGTGATCTCCTACTACGACCGCGCGCTGCGCCGGCACGAGGGCGGCAAGCTCGCCATCGAGGGCCTGGTCGCGATGAAGTCGCTGCAGGACATGCGCGACGTCTACACGCCGGGGGTCGCGCGCGTATGCATGGCGATCGCCGAGACCCCGGCCCTGGCCAAGCGCTTCACGATGATCGGCCGCACCGTCGCGATCTGCACCAACGGCACCCGGGTGCTCGGACTGGGCGACATCGGCCCCGTCGCCTCGATGCCGGTGATGGAGGGCAAGGCACTCTTCTACGGACAGATGGCCGGCATCTCCGCCATGCCCATCCTGATCGACACCACCGATCCGGACGAGTTCGTCGAGACGGTGCTCCGCATCGCGCCGGGGTTCGGCGCCATCCACCTCGAGGACATCAGCGCGCCCGAGTGCTTCGAGATCGAGGCCCGCCTGATCGACGCGCTCGACATTCCCGTGATGCACGACGACGTCCACGGCACGGCCGTCTCCACCCTCGCGGCCGTGCTCGTCGCGTGCGATCAGGCCGGGATCGACCCCACCGCCGCCGATCGTCGGCCAGGTGGGGCTGGGCGCCGCCGGGCTCGGCATCGCGACCCTGAACGTCCAGGCCGGCGCCGCGGCCGTCCTCGCCGCCGACCCGAAGAGGACGTCGCACGCCCGCGCGCGGGAGCGCGGAATCGAGGTCACCAGCTTCGAGGACGTCATGGCCCGCGCCGACATCGTCGTGCTCACCACCGGGGTGCCCGGCCTGGTGAAGCCCGAGTCGGTGCGCGACGGCCAGGTGATCCTGGCGCTCACGAACCCCGAGCCCGAGATCACCCCGGCCGCGGCCCTCGCCGCCGGCGCCGCCTTCGCCGCCGACGGCTCGCTGGTGAACAACGTGCTGGGCTTCCCCGGCATCTTCCGCGGCGCGCTCACCAGCGGCGCGGAGGCGATCTCAACCGGGATGAAGCTGGCCGCTGCCCGCGCCATCGCCGGCCTCACCGAGGAGTCCGAGCTCGTACCCGACGCGCTCGACCCCGCCGTCCACCGCGCGGTCGCCGACGCCGTCGCCGACGGCCGCGATCGCCGAGGGCCTCGCCCGCCCGGACCACGTGCCCGCCGGGCTCTAGCGAGCCCTGGCCGACCTCAGGCGCCGGCCAGCTCCACAGCCCGGGCGAACACCGCGTCGAGCATCGGCGCGGTGAGCTTGCCCGTGAACGTGTTCTGCTGCGACGGGTGAAAGCAGCCGAGCAGGGTCAGCCCATCGATCTCCGCCTCGGCGCCGTGCCCGAACCGCGGCTTCGGGCGCGGGCACCTCGACGCCGCGCGCCCGCAGCGCGCGCAGCGCCCCGTCCCAGGCGTAGGAGCCCAGCGCGACGAGCACCCGCACGCTCGCGAGCAGCTCGCAGCTCGCGCAGCCAGGTACGGCAGGCAGTTGTCGCGCTCGGCCGGTCGTCGGCCTGTTCGCGGGCGGCGCGCAGCGGTTGACCGCGGTGATCCAGGTGTCGCTGCAGCTCGAAGCCCGTCGTCGCGGCGCGACCGACGTCGGCTGGTTCGCGAGCCCCGCCCGGTGAAGCGCCGCGTAGAGCCAGTCGCCGGAACGGTCGCCGGTGAACATGCGCCCGGTGCGGTTCGCGCCGTTCGCCGCCGGGGCGAGGCCGACGATCACGATCCGCGCCGCCGGGTCGCCGAAGGCCGGCAGCGGGCCGCGCCCAGTACTCCTCGCCGCGGTGGCGCTTGGGCGGGTCCGCCGCAACCTCCTCTCGCCAGGCGACCAGCCGCGGGCAGCGGCGGCAGCGCGTGATCCTGCGCTCAGTGCGCGAGTTCTCTCCAGCTCCACAGCGCATACGATCGCCGAATGGACGCCAAGCCCGCCTCCGCGTCGGCCTCCGCCCTCGATGCGCTGGATGGGGATCGTCGACGCGAACTCCGCCGGCTTCGTCCACGGCGGGATCGTGATGAAGCTCTGCGACGAGGCCGCCGGGCGTCGCCTCGGTCCGCCACTGCGGCACCCGCGTCGTGACCGCGGGGATGGACCGGATGACCTTCCTCGAGCCGGTCAAGTCGGCGACCTGCTGACCTGCTCGGCCACCGTCAACGCCGCCTGGCGGACCTCGATGGAGGTCGGCGTGCGGGTCGAGGCCGAGAACCCGCGCTAACGGGCGAGAAGCGCCACACCTCCACCGCCTACCTGACGATGGTCGCCGTCGACGAGGACGGCAGCCCGATCCCCGTGCCGCCGCTGCTCGCCGAGTCCGACGACGAGAAGCGGCGCCAGCGCGAGGCGGAGACGCGGCGGCGCAACCGCCTGGCCGAGCGCGAAGAGATCCAGCGCACCGCGCTCCTGAGCGCCACCCGTGCTGCACGCGCCGGCACCGCTGGAACCGCCTCGCCCGCTCTACCCTGACTCGCCCATGACCGCTCCCGACGGCCTGCGCAAGCTCGCGATCGTGCCCGCCTACAACGAGGAGGGCATGGTCGGGCGCGTCGTGCGCGACATCCAACGCGCTCGTCGCCGGGCTTCGACGTCCTCGTGATCGACGACGGCTCGCACCGACGCCACCGCGGCCGAGGCCGAGAGCGCCGGCGCGATCGTGCTCACGCACCCCTTCAACCTCGGGATCGGCGGGGCCATGCAGTCGGGCTACAAGTACGCGCTGCGCCACGACTACGACGTCGCCGTCCAGGTCGACGGCGACGGCCAGCACAAGCCGGAGTACCTCGACGAGATGGTCGCGGCGCTCGCACGCCGACGACCACGCCGACATGGTCTACGGCAGCCGCTTCCGCGAGGACCCCGGCTACAAGGTCCCGCTCGGGCGCCGGATCGGCAACCTCATCTTCTCGGTCGTCCTCACCGCGATCACCCGCCAGAAGATCACCGACCCCACCTCGGGCTTCCGGATGACGAACCGCCGCGGGATCGAGCTGTTCGCGCGCGACTACCCGCACGACTACCCGGAGGTCGAGGCGATCCTGATGCTCCACGCCCACGACCTGCGCGATCCACGAGGTGCCGGTGCGCATGAACGCGCGCGGGTTCGGGCGCAGCTCGATCGACTACCCGCGCAGCGCCTACTACATGGCGAAGGTGCTGCTGGCGCTCTTCGTCGGCCTGTTCCGCCGCCGCCCGACGCCCTCCGAGGATCACGCCGACAGGCCCGAGGGCGAACCGGTCGCCCCCGGCGCCGCCGTCACCGGCGCCACGGACGAAGCGGGTGGCCCGTGACGAGCGCCGCCCTGCTCCCGCTCGCGGCGGACGGCCTCGACGGCCGCCTCCAGGTCGTCGCGGTCGTCGTCACCGCCTGATCTTCCTGGCCGTGCTCGAGCTGGTCCGCCGCCGCTACCTGGCCGAGCGCTACGCGCTGCTCTGGATGATCGTCGCCGGCGCACTGCTGGTGCTGGCGATCTGGACCGACCTTCTCTCCTGGGGCACCGACCTGCTCGAACATCGAGGTGCCCGCCAACGGGCTCTTCCTCGCCGCCTTCGCGGTCGCCTTCCTGCTGCTCCTGCACTTCTCGGTCGCGACCTCGCGGCTCTCCGAGCAGACGAAGATCCTCGCGCAGGAGGTCGCCCGCCTCGACGGCGAGCTCCGGGCCGCGCGCAAGGCAGCGGTCCGGCGGCAAACGGGTCAGCCCGCCGGCCGAGGAGGCCGAGCGCGACGCGCCAGTACGCCGGCGAGCAGCGCCCGGAGTAGGCCGGAGCGCCCGGCGGCGCCGAGATACGGCGAGGCGAGCTCGGGACGCAGGTGCGTCTGCGAACTCGCGCGCGCTGACCGTGCGCCGCGTCCTGGATCGCCCGCCGCTCCCGGAGCAGCCGGGGCAGCCAGCGGACCAGATCGAGCGCCGGCGCGGAGCTTCTGCCCGAACCAGCCGCCGGCGATCGAGATCGGGATGAGCGCCAGCTCGGTGGCCAGCAGGCCGGGCATCAGCACGAACAGCAGCGCGCGCCGGGTAGGTCCGGATGAGCGTCGCCCAGCGGTTGCGCTCCAGGTAGCGCCACTTCTCCGGTCCCTTCTCGAACTCATAGTCGTGATCCACCCGGGCGCCGGAGCGCGACGCCCAGCTCGCCCCCCGCGAGGCGCACGCGAAGCGAGAGGTCCACGTCCTCGTGGTAGAGGAAGAACTCCTCGGGAAAGCCGCCGACCTCGATGAACGTCGCGCGCGGGATCGCCAGGCAGGCGCCGGAGACGAAGCCCGGCTCGCCCTCATCGGCCGGCGGCGCCACGGGCTCCCCGGCCCCGCCCGCCCAGGCGATCCCGGTGAAGTGGACGACGCCTCCGGCGCGTGTTGATGACGGCACCACCCTCGGCGGTCACCAGGGCCTGCCATGCGGCCCACTGGCCCGCTGCGCGCGGTGCGGCGATCGCGTCGCGCCATCCCGGCTGGGGCACGGCGTCGGGGTTGAGGAAGCACAGCAGCGTCGCCGGTCGCCGCGTCGGCCCCCCGGTTGCAGGCGGCGGAGAAGCCCAGGTTCGCGCCGGTCTCGATCACGCTCGCGGCCGGCGCCAGCTCACGGACCGCCTGCGACGGTGCCGTCGCCGGAGGCGTTGTCGACGACGATGAGCTCGTCGCCGGCGCCGAGCTCGCTCGATGAGGGCCGGCAGCGTTCGCGCGACCGCCTCGCGGCTGTCGTGCGTGACGACGACGACGGAGAGCGAGCTCAGGAGTTCGACGGTCGAGCGCCTTCAGCATCGCCGCGGTGTCGAGCGAAGGTCTCGGCGCTCACGACCTGCCCGCCGCGCAGCTTGTAGATCCAGACCGACCTTCTCCTCGACCGTGCCGCCCGCGCTGGTCCGCCCGCGGACGTTGGCGGTGACGATCACGTGGTCGTCGTCGGCGCCCAGCACCTTCTCCGGCGTGGCCTTGAGGTCCTTGAAGTGCCCGAGCAGACCGGTGAGGAAGTCGCGGAAGCCCTCGGGCCCGAGGAAGGTGCCGCCCCATGGCAGGACCGACGGGGCATTGATCTCGCCCTCCGGTGCGACGACGCTGGTGGCGGCGTCGATGTCGCCCGGCGACCCATGCGTCCCAGGCCCCCTGAACGACGTCGACGTTGTCCTGCGCCATCAGCTCATCTCCATACGACGCCGGAGCCTACGCGCAACCCCCACGCTGCGTCAATCCGAAGCCGACGGCCGGACTCGAACCGGCGACCCCTTCATTACGAGTGAAGTGCTCTACCAGCTGAGCTACGTCGGCGCGCGCGTCAGTGTAGTCGGGGTGAGAAGGCGGTCAGCCCTCGGCGAGGCGGTAGCCGATGCCCCTGACGGTGAGCACGAGCTCCGGCTCCTGCGGGTCGCTCTCGATCTTCTGGCGCAGGTTTGAGATGTGGACGTCGCAGGCGCGGACGTCGCCCTCGAACTCCGACTGCCACAGCTCCTCCATGATCTGGAGCCGGCTGAACACCTGGCCGGGGCTCTCGGCCAGCAGGCGCAGCACCTGGAACTCCGAGCGGGTGAGGTTGACGGGCTCGCCGTGCACCGAGACGAGGTGACGGGCGAGGTCGATGCGCACCGGCCCGGCGTCGATCGTCTTGCCTCCCGGGCCGCTGGCGTGCCGGTCCAGCTCGCGCCGGCGCAGCTGGGCGCGCACACGGCCCAGCAGCTCGCGCACCGAGAAGGGCTTCGTCATGTAGTCGTCGGCGCCCACCTCGAGCCCGACGACCTTGTCGACCTCGGCGTCCTTCGCGGTCAGCAGGATGATCGGGACCGGGCTGCGGGCGCGGACGTCGCGGCAGATGTCCAGGCCGCTGCGCCCGGGCATCATGATGTCGAGGATCAGCAGGTCGTAGTCGGTGTCGCCGGCGGCCACCTTCGCGTCGGCGTCGTCGCCGTCGACCGCGAGCGTGACCTCGAAGCCCTCCTGCTCGAGCGCGTAGCCGACCGCGTCCCGGACCGAGGGCTCGTCGTCGGCTACGAGGATCGTTCCGCTGCTCATCGCTATGCCACCGGGGTCGGGGCCGGGCTTGCCGCCGGGAGACGCACCCAGAAGGTGCTGCCGACGCCCACCTCGGAGCGCACGCCGATCTCGCCGCCCATCACGTCGACCATCCGCTTCGCGATCGAGAGGCCAAGACCGAAGCCCTCCTGCTCGAGCGCGCCGGAGCCACGGTAGAAGCGCTCGAACACGCGGTCCACCTCGTCAGGCTCGATGCCGGTTCCAGTGTCCTCAACCTCGATCAGGATCTCCTCCTCGCCGGGCTCCGCCCGGCGCGCGCGAAGGGTAACGGCGCCGGGCGGTGGAGTGTTCTTGAACGCGTTCGTGAGCAGGCCGATCAGCACCTGGCGCAGCAGCACGGAGTCGCCCGTGCGCGACCAGCTCGGGCTCGGCATCGACGATCAGCTCGATGCCCGTCGGGGGGGCTGACAGCCTGCGCCGCCTCCTCCATCGCGATCGCCGACGTCGAGCGCCCCGCCGGCGCCCTCGCTGACGGCCTCCATCCGCGCCAGGGTCAGGAGCGACTCGGTCAGACGGCTCACGCGGTCGGTGTCCTGGGCGAGGCGGTCGAGGAAGTGCTCGCGGGCCTCGGGATCGTCCTTGGCGCCGCCGCGCAGGACCTCGATCGCGCCCGAGATGCCGGCGATCGGGTTGCGCAGCTCGTGCGCCGCGTTCGAGACGAACTCGCGCTCGGCGATCTCGCGGCGAAGCTCCTCGGTGCGGTCGCGAACGACGGCCAGGACCGCGCCCTCGGCCGGAAGCTTGCGGACGCCGACCGCGTAGACGCGGTCGCCGACGCCGCAGCGCATCGTTCTCGACCGCGCCACGCGCATCGGCCCGCCGCAGCCATGGGAGCAGCGCGTCGCTGACGCGCCCGTCCGTCGGCGATCATCTCCTCGGCCGCCGCGTTTGCGAAGCGCGCCTCGCCCTCGGGGCCGACGACGATCACGGCGTCGTCCAGCGCGTCGAAGATCGCGGACAGGCGGTCGCGCTCCGACGAGAGCGCGCCGAACGTCTCGCGCAGGGCGCGCGCGCATCGTCTCGAGCGCGGTGCCGAGCGCGGTGATCTCGTCGCGGCCGCCGGTGCCCTCGAGCGGCTCGTCCAGCTGGCCCTCGGTCATCAGCTCGGCGCTGTGGGCCAGCCGCTTGACGCGCGAGGTGATCGCGCTGGCGATCACGAGTCCGATCAGCGCGGCGATCGCCGAGGGCGACGAGCGCCGCGGTGAGGCGGTCGCCGCGGATCTCGTCGAGCGCGGCCTGGAGCTCCTCGGGCCGCTCGGCCCGGGCGAGGACGGCGCCGGCGGGCCGGCCCTCCCTGAAGACCGGGGTGGCCAGGCGGGTCACGTCGCCGGGAAGGTCCTCGACGGTGCGCGAGCCGCGCTGGGCGAGGCGAACCGCGCGCTGGTAGCCGGGCACCTCGGCGAGCGAGATCCCACGCGCGATCTCCGGCGTGAGCAGCTCGCCGCTGGCTGTCGAAGACCCAGGCGGCGTAGCCCGGATCGGTGATGTCGGCCAGCAGCGTGGGCGCCGCCTGCGGGGGAGCGGTCGCCGATCCGGTCGGCGAGCCGCGACGCTCCGCCCGACGGTGATCTCCTCCGCCCTGCTCGGTCGCGGTGTCCTCGCTCGCGTCGCTTACGAGCAGGACGGAGAGGCCCGCCGTGATCAGCGCGACCGCGGCGAAGGCGAGCGCCAGGTACAGGCGGACGCCCGACCGGCCTGCGAGGCACGCGACTGGGACTGCCCGATCGCCATAGGCTCAATTCTCGCACTGCGCTAACGCGGTCGCTAACAGGGCCTCGAGGCGGTACAACAAAGCTTCCAGCGCCAGATCCTCGTTCACGTTCACCGTGAGGCGCCGCCGCGTGTCCATCACCAGCTCCGCGCCACGCCGGGCGCGGCGCGCCGTCGAGCCCCTCCGCGTCCTCGGCGAGCGGCTCGCGCGGTCGCTGTTCAGGACCAGCTCCGGCGCGCCCTCGGCGACCGCGGCGAGGTCGCGAAGCCATGCGGCGAGCAGCTCCAGGCCCGAGGTCGAGGCGTCGCGGTCCGCGCCCGCCGGGCCGCGCGCGGGCGCGCCTCCTCCGCCTCGCGCGCGCGCCGGCGGGCGGCCGGGCCCTCGGACTCGCCCGCCTCCTCGGCCAGAGCTCGCGCCGGCGTCGAGCGACGCCGCGCCGGCCTGCCTCGCCGCCCTCTTCGGCGACCTCGCAGCAGCCGCTCCCACGGCCGGTCGCCCAGCTCGCCCGCGCGTGCGGCGCGGGCGCTGGCGACGACGGCGTCGCGCAGCTCGCGGCCCGAGCGGCGAGCAGAGCAGCGCGGCGCGCTCGACGTCGCCGCCGGCGAGCCGCGCGGCGGCGAGCCGCTCGGCCTCCGGACGAGGTCGGGCGCCGCGCTCCGCCAGCAGCTCGGCTGCGACGGCCGGCGGCCAGCGGCGCGAAGCGGATCGCGCGGCAGCGCGAGCGCACGGTCTCCAGCAGCGCCTCGGGCTCGGCCGTGATCAGGATCAGGTGGGCGAACGGGGCCGGTTCCTCCAGGGTCTTCAGCAGCGCGTTCTGGCTCTCCTCCGCCATCGCCTCCGCGGCGGCGATCACGAAGACGCGGCGCTCGCCCTCGAACGGGCGGTAGGCGGCGGCGCCGATCACCCGCTCGCGGACGGTCTCGACCAGGTGCTGGGCGCCGGGCGGCTCGAGCCAGACGAGGTCGGGATGGGGCGAGGGGTCGGCGAGGGCGCGCCGGCGGGCCTCGGCCGGATCCGGGGAGCCGTGCGGCGAGCAGCTCGGCGGCGAAGGCCCGCGCGGCGGCGCGCTTCCCGGTGCCCGGCGGGCCGGTGAGGACGAATGCGTGGGTCGGCGCGAGCCGAGCGCCGAGGCCAGGGCCAGCGCCGGCGGCGGGCTGGTGCTCCGTGGCGTCGGCGATCGACGCGGGGACCTCCCGGTGCGATCGCGACTCACGCCGGCGGTCCCCCGGCGCTCATCCACGGCCTCGAGATCCGGCCGTGGACCTCGGGCGGATCGCCCTCGGCCATCGATGACCGACGATCCGGTCGCGGTGGCGGGCGGCGAGCTCGTCGTAGGCGTGGGCGACCCGGCGCTGAAACTCGATGCCCTCGGCCTCGAAGCGGTCCGACGCCGTCCTCGTCGCCGCCCGCCAGCCGGAGCTGACCCCGTGCTCGGCCTCCTCCGGGTCGATGCGCAGGAGCAGCGGTCAGGTCGGGCGTGCAATCCCCGATCGCGATCGCGTTCAGCCCCTCGACCAGCTCGATCCCGAGCGCCCGCCCGGCGCCCTGGTACGCCGCGGTCGAGTCGATGAAGCGGTCGCAGACGACGTCGGCGCCGCCGGCGAGCGCGGGCCCGATGACGCGGGCGCAGAGCTCGGCGCGGGCGGCGCAGAAGAGCAGCAGCTCGGCGACGGGGTCGAGCTCCAGGTCGGGATCCTTGAGCATCGCCCGGGCCCGCTCGCCCATCTCGGTGCCGCCGGGCTCGCGCAGCAGCAGCGGCTCGCCCAGCGCCTCGGCGAGCATCGCGGCCTGCGTGCTCTTGCCGGAACGGTCGATCCCCTCGAGCGTGATGAACATGCCGCCTCAACCTAGCGGGGCACCCGGCTCGCAGCGGGGCGCTACTTGGGCCGGCGGGTGCCGGCCTTCTTGGTGCGCGCCGTCTGCGGCGAGGGCTTGCGGCGGCGGCCGCCCTTGGCACCCCCGGCCGCGCGCTTCGCCGGCGCGGCCGCGTCGCCGTCGCCCTCGGCGCCGGCCTTCTCCCCGGCCGCCTTGGCCTCCTCGCGGGCCTCCTTCGCGGCCTCGCGCTCGGCGCGCTTCTCGCGCATCTCGACCATCGTCGGGCAGTCGTCGTTCAGGCACAGCTTCCAGGGCCGGCCGCGGAAGCCCTTGACCGTCAGCCGGGGGCGCTCGCTCGCAGACCGAGCAACGCTCCTCCAGCCGCCAGAGCTCGTAGCCGCGGCCGGGCAGCGGCCCGCTGACCGGGCAGGAGTCGGGGTTGGGCGGCGGGTTCTTCGGATCGGAGCCCTCGGGGGGGCGGATCCAGCCCTCGCAGCCGTACATCCGCTTGCCGCCCTTGAGCTGGATGATCCGCAGCCGGTTGGGGCTGCCGTCCTCGCGCTTGCGGCCCGGCCTCCTCGCAGACCTTGCAGGGACCGAGGAACTTGTCCTCGTCCATCCCGGCCCAGATCTCCTTGGCGAGGTCCTCGCTTCGGTCCTGGAGCGCGGCGGTGGTGGAGTGCAGCATCTCGCGGCTGATCTCCAGGACCGTCGTCCTTGGAGATCTTCCCGGCCGCGATCTCGTCCATGTCGGCCTCGAGCTCGGCGGTCATCTCGGGCGTCGCCATCCGCGGCACGTACTCGTGGAACGCCTTGTACATCGCGATCCCGGTCTCGGACGGCTCGGGCGGGTTCGAGAACACGTAGCCGCGGTCGTAGAGCTTCTGGATGATGTCGGCGCGGGTCGCCTTGGTGCCCAGGCCACGCTCCTCCATCAGCTCGATCAGCTTGCCCTGGCTGATCCGCGACGGGGGCTGCGTCTCCTTGTCGACGATCCACGGGTCGCCGTCGAGCGTCGAGCTCCTGGCCCTCCTCGAGCTTCGGGATCTCGTCGTCGGCGGAGCGCGCGTAGGTGTAGATGCGGGCGTAGCCCGGGTCGACGACCACGGAGCCGCGGACGAAGTAGCTCTCGGAGCCCGGCCTTGATGTCGGCACGGGTGGACTCGGTGATCATCGGGTCGGAGAAGGTGGCGAGGAAGCGACGGACGACCAGCTCGTAGACGCGGCGCTTCGGCCCCTCGAGCGCGTTCGGGTAGATCGCCTGGGTCGGGTAGATCGGCGGGTGGTCGGTGGTCTCCTTCTTGCCGCGCGTGGCGGTGAGCTCTGACTTCTCCAGGAGCGGCGCGGCGGCGTCGAAGTCGGGGATCCGGACCAGCGAGGCAGACCAGCTCGCGCGTGTTCAGCGACGGCGGGTACACCGTGTTGTCGGTGCGCGGGTAGGAGATGAACCCGTCCATGTAGAGGTCCTCGGCGATCCGCATCGCCGCGGCGGGGGTGATGCCGAGGCGGCTGGAGGCGTCGGTGGTGAACGCGGTGGTGTTGTAGCGGCGTCGGCGGCTTGCGCGTGTTCCTGCGCGAGGACGACCTCGGTGACGACGCCCGGGCTCGTGGTGCCGGCGAGCGCCGCGTCGGCCTCCGTCTTCTCCCAGAACTTGTCGGTCGCGTGATGGGCCTCGAACGCGCCGTCGGGATGCGCGAACTTCGCGAACAGCTCCCAGAAGGGCTTCGCCACGTGAGCGCGGCGCTCCAGCTCGCGCTCGACGATGAGCGCGAGCGTCGGGCTCTGAACGCGGCCGACCGAGAGGAAGTTCGAGCCGAAGCGGCGGGTGGCCAGCGAGACGGCGCGGGTGAGCGTCGCGCCCCAGATCAGGTCGATGTCCTGGCGCGCGGCGCCGGCGTAGGCGAGGTCGTAGGAGAGGTCGTCGAGCTCGGAGAAGGCGCGCTCGATCTCGTCCTTGGTGAGCGCCGAGTAGCGGGCGCGCAGGACCGGCGGCTCGGTCGCCAGCACGGCGGCGGCGTCCTCGCCGTCGGGATCGCCGGCGACCTTGGGGTTCGAATCCACGGCCTGCTCCAGCGCCTCGAGGCCGATCAGCTCGCCCTCGCGGTCGTAGTCGGTCGCGATCACGACCGAGTCGGCCTCCTTCGCCACCTTGCGGACGGCCTTGACGACGTTCTTGTCGGTCGCCTCCTTGATGAGCTTCGCGTCGATCAGCTCGTGGAGGTCGGTCTCCTGCCAGTTCGAGAAGCCGTCGGGGAAGGCGGGGCTCATCACATGGCCCTTGAGGCCGATCGTGACGTGGTCGCCGTCGGCGTCGCTCCACTCGTAGTAGGGCGTCTTGTAGGACGCGCCGTCCTTGGCGGAGCCGCCGGAGAGGATCTCGGAGATCTTCTTGGCGGAGTTGTTCTTCTCGGTGATGATCAGTCGCATAGCTCAGTCCTTCGAGGCGGCGCGAAGATAGCAAGCGCTCGAGACCGGCCCGGACGCGTTTCGCGCGGCCCCGTAGGGGCCGGTTCTGTGCCCGCCTCGGCTTCCCTGCTCGTCTCCATATATTCAGTGCGACTCGTCGTCGATACGTTTCGCCGCCATGGCCGACGCTCTCCTTCCATCTCGCGCAGGTCAACGTCGCCCGGCCGAAGGCACCCGTCGACTCGCCGCTGCTGGCCGAGTTCGCGGCCCTGCTGGACCCGGTGAACGCGCGTCGCGGACGCTGCCCCGGGATTCGTCTGGCGCCTCGAGGACGAGTCGGGCAACGCGACGGCGATCCCGGTCCTGGGCGACGACTCGCTGATCGTGAACATGTCGGTCTGGGAGTCGATCGACGCCCTGTGGGACTTCGTCTACTCGGGCGACCACCTGGCTGTGATGCGCCGCCGCCGCGAGTGGTTCGAGCGGATCGAGACCTTCATGTGCCTGTGGTGGGTCCCCGCCGGCCACACGCCGGACGTCCCCGAGGCCGAGGCGCGCCTGCTGCGCCTGCGCGAGCACGGCCCGACGCGGAGGCGTTCACGTTCAAGCGACGCTTCGCGCCGGCCGCCGGGCGGGCCACGGCCGGTCACTAACCTTTCGCGCGATGCCTGCCCAGGCCTTCGCAGGGAAAGAGTGCGTCTGCCAGCTCCGCAAGGGGATCTGCGACCAGTCCTGCGTGCAGGGCATGCTGGACACCCCGCTCTACATCGCCTGCCTGCGCCTGTCCGGGCGCAACTGCCTGGTGGTGGGCGGCGGCGAGATCGGCCTCGAGAAGGTCGAGGGCCTGCTCGCGTGCGACGCCGACGTGACCCTGATCGCCCCTGACGCGGTCGACGAGCTCCGCGAGCTCGCGGCCGAGGGCTCGATCGCCTGGGAGCAGCGCAGCTACACCGAGGCCGACCTCGAGGGCAAGTTCATGGCGATCGCGGCGACGAACGACACCGACGTGAACGTGTCGGTCTACGACGCGGCCGAGCGCCGGGCGATGCTGGTGAACGTCGTCGACGTCCCGCCGCTGTGCAACTTCATCCTCCCCGCGATCGTCCGCACCGGGCCGCTGGCGATCGCGATCTCCACGGCCGGCGCCTCACCGGCGCTCGCGAAGCGGATGAAGCGCGAGATCGCCGACAGCTACGGCGAGCCCTACGCGCGCCTCGCGATCATGCTCAACGACGCGCGCGGCTGGGCGAAGGGCAATCTGCCCACCTACCACGACCGCAAGGAGTTCTTCGAGGGCATCGTCAACGGCGATCCCGACCCGGTCGAGCTCGTCCGCGAGGGCCGCGAGACCGAGGTCCTGGCTCTGATCGAGGCGGCGAAGGTGAGCCACGCCGCCGCACACGCCGGCTAGGTCTAGGCGGCTTCGAGCTGGGGCTCGCCGGCGTCGGCGGACTCGGCGTCGCAGGTGCTCTGCGTCGCACGCTCCAGAGCCTCGGCGATCGAGCTCGGCCTCGGCGGCGGCTGATCGTGCCGAAGTGGCGCGCGAGCTCGCCGGTGTAGACCTCGCGCATCTCGGCGAGCATGCGCTCGCCCGCGGGGGTGAGCTCGGCCTGAAGGCTCCGCCGGTCCGTCGGCGCACGAGACCCGCTCGATGTAGCCCGCGTCGGTGAGCCGGTCGACGAGCTTCGTGATGCCGCCCCGGCTGAGCGTCAGGTACTCGGCCAGATCGCTCATGCGCGGCCGGCCCGTCGGGCTCTTGTCGATCGCCCAGAGGAGCTCGAACCAGCGAGATCGGTGGCAGGTCCTGCGCGGCGAAGGCCTTGCTGGACGCGCTCGGTGACCGCCGCGTGGCTGGTGACCACTGCCCGCCAGGCGCCCAGATGTTGGTCGGTGAGCTCCATGCACGACATACTATCCGATGAAACAGTTTCCTTGTCAAGCAATCTGTGCTAAGTGCTTTCCACGTCAATCATTTCCAAGTCAACCACTGATGAGAGGGAACACGATGAGCACAGCAACCGCAGGCACCGAGACGGCCATTCCGGCCAGGCCTTCAGGATCGACCCGGTCCACTCCACGGTCGGGTTCGAGGTCAAGCACATGATCTCCACGTTCCGCGGATCGTTCCGCGACTACGACGCCACGCTCGACAACACCAACGGGGCGGCACGCCTCGCCGGCTCCGCCGAGGTGGCCAGCGTCGACGTCCGCGACGAGAACCTGGCCGGGCACCTCCAGAGCCCGGATTTCTTCGACGCGCGAGAACAGCCCGACGCATCGAGTTCTCCTCGGACGACGGCTCGAGGTCGCCGAGGACGGGTCCGCTCGACCCTGGACGGCGAGCTCACCATCCGCGGCGATCACGAAGCCGATCGAGGCGACGGGCCGCTCGAGCACGTCGAGGCCGACATGGGCGGGGGCGAGCGGATCGGGCTCAAGCTCGAGACCACCGTCGACCGCCGCGACTACGACCTCAACTGGAACGCGGCGCTGCCGAAGGGCGGGTTCGCCCTCGGCAACGACGTGAAGCTCGTGGTCAACCTCGAGCTCGCGCCGGAGGAGGCGTAAGACCGTGAAGGTCCTGGGCATCTCCGGCAGCCTCCGCCGGGACTCCCACAACACCGGCCTGCTGCGGGCGGCTTCGGAGCTGCTGCCGCCCGCGGCGGAGCTGGTGCTCTACGACGGGCTCGGCGCGATCCCCCCGTTCTCCGAGGATGCGGAGCGGGACGCGCCGGAGCCGGTCGTCGCTCTCAAGGCGGCGATCGCCGAGGCGGACGCCGTCCTCTTCGCAACGCCCGAGTACAACCACTCGATCCCGGGCCAGCTGAAGAACGCGATCGACTGGGTCTCGCGGCCGGTCGCTCGACAACCCGCTCAGCGGCAAGCCGGTCGCCGTGGTCGGCGCCAGCACCGGCAGTCTTCGGCGCCGTCTGGGCCCAGGCCGACCTGCGCAGGGTGCTCGGCGCGCTTCACGCGCGCGTGGTCGACGAGGAGCTGCCGCGTCGCCTACGCGGACGAGGCATTCACCGCGGGCGGCTCGATTGGCCGAGGCGGAGATCGCGTCGCGGCTCGAGGAGATCCTCGCCGAGCTGGCGGAGGCGGCATCGCCGGCCCGCGACGCCGAGCCTGCCCTCGCCGCCGCCTAGAACGACGGACGGCCCGCCGGCGCTCGTCGCACCGGCGGGCCGCTTTCAGGTCCTGCCTACCGCTAGTTGAAGCAGTAGTCGCGCAGGTCCCCGACGTTCTCCTCCGTGACCTCGGTCGGAGGTACGACCACCTGCGAGGGAACCTCGGGCTCGGTGAGATCCGAGAAGCCCTCGCCCTGGGCGATCAGGCGCGCCATGTTCACGGCGGACCCGGCCATGGTCGGGTTGTAGAGGTAGGTCGACCGGTACAGGCCGCCCTCCTCGATCGCGTCGAACGCGTTGCACGATCCGCCGACGCCCGTGAGGAACATCTCGTCCTCGCGGCCGGCGTTCTGGATCGCTGCGACGACGCCCTCGGCCATGTCGTCGTCGTGCGTGTACACGGCGTCGATCTGGTCCTCGGACTGGAGGATCGCCTCCATGGCCTCGAGCCCGGTATCCGGGTTGAAGTCACCGGGCTGCTGGGCGACGATCTCAATGCCGTTGCCGCAGAGCTCATTGATGGTGTCCTCGAACCCCTTGCTGCGGTCCTCGGTGACCGAGATGCCCGCAAGGCCCTGGATCTCGACGACGTTGCCCTCGCAGTCGAGCTCCTCGGCGATGTAGGTGCCGGCCTGAACGCCGATCCCGTAGTTGTCGCCCAGGATCGTCGCCCGCGCGGCCTCCGGCGTCGAGAACAGGCGGTCGACGTTGACGACCGCGATGCCGGCCTCCATCGCCTTCTCCGCGACCGGGGTCAGCGCCTCGCCGTCATGCGGGAGAACGACCAGCGCGTCGGGCGCATCGTTGATCAGCGTCTCGATCTGGGACGCCTGCGAGTCGGGGTCGGCGGCCTCGACCAGCTCGAACTCGACGTCGTCGAACTGGTCCGCGGCCTCCTGCGCGTTCTTCGAGACCGCGCCGAGCCAGCCGTGGTCGGTCGGCGGCACGCTGGCCGCGATCGTCACGGTCTCGCCCGAACCGCTGCTCTCCTCCTCGGCCGAAGCGCTTTCGCTTCCGCCGCTTTCGTCGTCGTCATCGCCGCCGCACGCCGCGACGCCTAGCGCCAGTACGAACGCCAGCATCAAACACATGAGTAGTCGCCTGAACGACATCTTCGAGATCTCCTCCTGAAGTCGGTGTGGTCCTTGGTCCCCCGGGATATCCGGGATGCGGGTGATTGGGTTCGCGGCTCAGATGCGCTCAGGGCGCTGAATCAGAACAGCCGCGAGGATGATCACCCCCTTCACGATCTGCTGCCACTCGGTGGCCAGATTGAGCTGGGTGAGAAGGTTGAAGATGACCGCGAACACGATCACGCCGAGGAACGTCCCGACGATGGTCGCGCGGCCCCCTGCGAGGCTCGTGCCGCCGATGACGACGGCGCCGATGGCGTCGAGCTCGAGCAGGTTGCCGCTGACGGGCGACGCGCTCGCGAGGCGGGCGGAGAGCAGGATCGCCGCCAGCCCGGCCAGGAGCCCCGTCAGGGCGTAGACGCTGAACATGATCCGCTGCACCGGGACGCCGGCGATCCGGGCCGCCTCCCGGTTGCCCCCGATCGCGACCACGTAGCGCCCGTATCGCGTCCGGTTGAGCCCGACCCAGCCGAGGACCGTGATCAACAGGAAGATCAGGATCGAGACCGGGATCGTGACGATCTCGCCGGTGCCGAACCAGCGGACCCCGTCGGCGCTGAACAGGCTGATCGGGAGCTTGTCGCTCATCAGCAGGGCGAGGCCCCGCGCCATCGCGAACATCGCGAGCGTCGCGATGAAGGGGACGACCCGCCCGTAGGCGATCGCGACGCCGTTGAAGCCGCCCAGCACCAGTCCGAAGGCGAGCGCGCCGAGGATGAAGGCGGCCGACCCCGAGTCGACGAGCAGGCCGCCGGCGATGCCCGCCGCGGCCAGCATCGAGCCGACCGAGAGGTCGATCCCCGAGGTGGCGATCACGAACGTCATCCCCACCGCGACCACGCCGACCACGCTCGCCTGGGTGAGGATCGCGCGGAGGTTGTCGACCGAGGCAAAGCTGCCTCCTTCGAGGATCGCCCCGACCAGGAGCAGGATCGGCGATCACGCCGACCAGTGCGTACTCCTGGGTGCGCAGGCGGGCTCCCCCAAGGCTGGGGATCGATAGGCGTTGGGTGCTCACGAGGCCTCCTCGGCGATTTCGTCTCGGTACTCGGCCTGGCCGGACGCCGTGACGGCGTGGCGCAGCAGGTCGAGCTCGCTCGTCTCCTCGCCCGCGACCTCAGCCACGAGCTTCCCCTCCTGCATCACGAGGACGCGGGTGCAGATGCCGGCCAGCTCGTCCAGCTCGGAGGAGACGACGACCACGCCGAGGCCCCGCGCCGCCAGGTCGATGATCACCCGGTAGAGCTCGGCCTTCGTCGCCACGTCCACCCCGCGCGTCGGCTCGTCCAGCAGGAGGACCCGGCACTCGCGAAGCAGCCAGCGGGCCAGTACGACCTTCTGCTGGTTGCCGCCGGAGAGCTCCGCGACCACCCGCTCGACGTCCGCCGGGACCGTGTTGAGCGCCTCGAGCTGGCGGCCCGTGACCTCGCGCTCGGCGCGCGGGCTGAGGAGCCGCCGGCGGAGGAACTGGCCGAGATTGGCCAGGCTCACGTTCTTCGCCAGGCTCCACTCCATCAGGAGGCCCTGGGACTTGCGGTCCTCGGGCGCGAGCCCCAGGCCGGCGGCGATCGCCTTGTCGGGCCGCCCGGCCACGAGCGGCTCCCCGGCCACCCGGACCTCACCGGAGTCGCGGCCATCGACCCCGTAGACGGCGCGCAGCAGCTCGCTCCGACCCGCCCCGACCAGCCCGCCGATCCCGAGCACCTCGCCGGCGCGGACCTCGAACGAGACGTCGCGGACGTCGGGAAGGCGGGTCAGGTTCCGCACCTCGAGGAGCACGGTTTCGCCCCCGGTGGCGCGGTCCGGGTAGAGCTGGTCGACCTTGCGGCCCACCATCAGTTCGACGAGTTCGTCGACCGAGGTGGATGCGGGCAGCCCGGAGGCCACCGTGCGCCCGTCGGTCAGCACAGTGACGCGGTCGCCGAGACGCTTGATCTCGTCGAGGCGGTGCGAGATGTAGATCACGCCGACGCCCTCGGCCGTCAGCCGGCGGACGACACCGAACATCGTCTCGATCTCGCCGTCGTCGAGGATCGCCGACGGCTCGTCCATGATCAGCAGCCGCACCTTGCGCGACAGCGCGCGGGCGATCGACACCACCTGGCGGGCGGCGGGCCGCAGGTCGCGGACGAATGCGCGCGGCGAGATCCCCTCGTGGTCGAGCCGCTTGAGGATCGCGGCCGTGTCGCTTCGCATCGTGCCCAGGTCGAGCAGGCGCGCCCGCCGCGGCTCGTGGCCGAGGAAGATGTTCTGGGCGACCGAGAGGTCCTCGACCAGATCGAGCTCCTGGTAGATCGTCGCGATGCCCCGGTCGATGGCCGCGGAGGGGCTGCCGGCGGCCAGCGGCTCCCCCTCCAGGAGCACCTGGCCGGACGTCGGCTCAACCGCGCCCGAAACGCACTTGATCAGCGTGGACTTGCCCGCGCCGTTGGGGCCGACGACGCAGTGGACCTCGCCGGCGCGCACGTCGAAGTCCACGCCCTGCAGCGCGCGCACGCCCGGGTACTCCTTCTCCAGTCCGCGGATCTCCAGGAGCGGCCTCGCCTCCATCACTCCACCACCAGCGGCCTGAGCGTGCGATGGGCGATGCGAAGCCCGGCATCCACCTTCTCGGGGGTCCCGCCCCAGACCGGGTCCTCGTGCTCGACCGAGAGCACCCCGTCGAAACCGCCCTCGTACAGCGCGTCGACGTACGCGCGGAAGTCCACCTGGCCGAGGCCGGGAATCCGGTAGCGCCACCAGCCCATGTCCCAGGGGTCTTCCTCCCGGGTCGAGGTGCGGCCGAAGAAGCCGTAGCGGCTGCGGCGCTCCGGAAAGGTCTCGGCGTCCTTCGCATGGGCGTGGGCCACGCGGTCGACGTAGGGCCGAAGCGCGGCCACCGGGTCGATCCCGAGCCAGAGGAGATGAGAGGGGTCGTAGTTGAGCCAGAGGCCCAGCTCGAACATCCACTCCCAGAGCTCGGGCGAGTAGGCCAGGTTGCCCGGGTAGCCGTCCGGGTGCCAGCCCTCCATCACGCAGTTCTCGATCATCAGCTTCACGCCGCGCTCGCCGGCGTAGTCGACCAGCGGCGGGAAGACGCGCTCGGCCTCGCGCAGGTTCTCCGCCACGCTGCGCGCCGGATCGCGCCCGACGAACGTCCCGACCGGGACCCCGCCGAGGGCGGCTGCGGCATCGACGCAGGCCCGCACGTGCGCGTGGATCGCCTCTCGCTCAGCGGGGTCGGGATGCAGGTTGTTGTCGTAGTAGGCGAGCGCGGAGCAGTCCAGGCCGTGCTCGGACAGCGCCGCTGCGACCCGCTCCACCTCGGCGTCGGCGTCGGAAGCGTCGATGTGCGTCGCGGTGAACGGCCGGTCGCCACGTCGCGGCCAAGCGGCCAGCTCGAGGGCCTCATAGCCCTGTTCGGCAGCGAGCGCAGCGATCTCCTCCAGCGAGCGCTCGGGCATGGAGGCGGTGAGGACGCCGAGCTTCACGCGACCTCCACCCACTGGCGCGACTCGGCCGATCGCAGCACGGCCTCGGTGATCCGGGTTGCGCGCAGCCCGTCCTCCAAAGTCGGCAGGCCGTCGGGCCTCGCGCCGCCGATCGCCGCATAGGTGTCGGCTACGAAGGCGTCGAAGCAGGACCCGAAGCCCTGCGGGTGCCCGCCCGGCAGCGTTACGTACCTGGCGGCCTCGGGGGAGAGGGTGGTGTGATCGCGAGGGACGGAGACCACCTGGTCGCGGCTTCCGACCCACAGCGTCTCGGGGTTCTCCTGGTCGAAGACCACCGCCCGCTCGGTGCCCGAGACCTCCAGCCACAGCCGGTTCTTGCGCCCCGCCGATACCTGCGAGACGACGAGCGAGCCGAGCGCGCCGCCATCGGTCTCGAAGAGCAGGGTGGCGACGTCCTCGGTCTCCACCTGGCGGGTGCCGTTGCCGTCGCCGGCCTTGGCGAAGGAGTGCCCACCGCCTCGCTGCCGCTCAGGCTGCGCGATCATCGTCCGCGCCGTGAGGGCCACGAGGCGCTGCCCCGTCACGAACTCGACGAGATCACACCAGTGCGCCCCGATATCGGCGAAGGCGCGGGAGGGGCCCCCGGTCGCGGCGTCAACCCGCCAGTTGTCATCGTCGGCGCCGAGCAGCCAGTCCTGCAGGTACGTCCCGTGGACCAGCCGCGCGTCGCCGATCCCGCCCGAGCGCACCCGCGCACGGGCCTCGCGGACGATCGGGTAGTAGCGGTAGGCGAAGGGCACCGTCGCGACCCGGCCGGCATCGCGCGCGGCGTCCACGAGCTCCGTGGCGCCGGCGGAGTCGAAGGCCACCGGCTTCTCGCAGACGACGTGCTTCCCGGCGGCGAGGGCGGCGAGCGCGAGGCTCAGGTGGAGGTCGTTCGGGGCGCAGACGTGAACCACGTCCACCTCATCCGAGGCGATCAGCTCCTCGGGCCCGGAGAAGATCCGGCTCGCGCCGAGCTCCTGGCTGACCTCGGCGCTGCGCTCCGGCGAAGAGGCGACGACCCCCGCGAGGGTCGCGCCCGCGGCTCGGGCGGACCGCGCGTGGACCCGGCCGATGAAACCCGCCCCGATGACGCCCGCTCGCAGCGGCGCGGCAGGCATCTCGGCCTCTCGTGATTCGGCGACCAGCGGTGCGCCCTCCTCCATGTCGCCAACCTATACCGCTTTTGGCGGCATGTCAAGCAAAAGTCTGCGGACAGCAGTCTGAAGCCCGAATCTTCGCTTGGTCAAGCCGTAACTTCTGCCTTGACTTCCGCCGAAGTGCCTGGTTCACTGCCTCCGATGGCCTCCAACCCGGGCGCGCAGGCCCCCCACCCACTCGGCCCGGGCACGATGCTGCAGCTGATCCGCCACGCGGACGGGACGACCCGGGCCGACCTCGCCGCGCTCACCGGCCTCGCGCGCTCGACGATCTCCCAGCGCCTGGGGCAGCTTCAGGCCCAGGGCCTGCTGCGGGAGCTCGACGGCGGCGAGTCGACGGGTGGCCGGCCGCCGTCGATGCTCGAGTTCAACGACGACGCGGGAGTGGTGCTGGCCGCCGACCTGGGGGCCACCCACTCGCGGCTGGCGGTCACCAACCTCGGCGGCACGGTCCTCGCCGAGGATCGGGGAGACATCGAGATCGCGGCCGGGCCCGAGCCCGTCCTCGACTGGGCCGACGAGCGCTTCCACGTCCTCCTGCGCGAGATCGATCGCGGCGACGACGCGGTCCGGGGGATCGGGATCGGCGTGCCGGGGCCGGTCGAGCACGCCACCGGCCGGCCGCGGAACCCGCCGATCATGCCGGGCTGGGACGGCTACCCCGTCCCGGAGCGCTTCGCCGACCGCTACGGCGTGCCGGTGCTGGTGGACAACGACGTCAACATCATGGGCCTCGGGGAGCAGTGGACCAACTGGCGCTCGGTCGAGCACCTCCTGTTCGTGAAGGTGGGGACCGGCATCGGCTGCGGCGTCCTGATGGACGGGCGGATCCACCGCGGTGCCGACGGGGCTGCCGGCGACATCGGCCACATCCGGGTGGCGGCCGGCGACGAGGCCGAGCAGGTCCAGTGCTCCTGCGGGAATGTGGGCTGCCTCGAGGCGCTCGCCGGCGGCGGCGCGATGGCCCGGCGCCTCCGCGAGGACGGCCTCGACGCCGCTGATGCGCGCGCCGTCGTCGACCTCGCCCGAGCCGGCGAGCCCGCCGCCGTGTCGCTCGTCCGCGATTCAGGCCGGCTGATCGGCGAGGTGCTGGCGGCCTCGGTCAACCTCTACAACCCTTCCGTCCTGGTCATCGGCGGGGACATGGCCCAGGCCCACGAGCAGCTCCTGGCCGGTATTCGCGAGGTCGTCTATCAGCTCTCGCTCCCCCTGGCCACCCGGCATCTGCGCGTGGTCCGCAGCCAGCTGGCCGACCGTGCCGGCGTCATCGGTGCCGCGGCGATGGTCACCGAACACGTCCTCTCCCCCGCCGCGATCGACGCGGCCATCGCCGCCAGTCCGCCGGGCGGCGCGGTCGCCGTCGGCTGACTACGCCGAGGGCAGCGCGAAGAACGCGATGGCGGCGAAGTGCGCCGCGGCCGCGGTGATGACCAGCACGTGGAAGATCTCGTGGTACCCGAACGTCGCCGGCGCCGGGTCGGGGCGCTCGGTGGCATAGATCACGGCCCCGGTTATGTAGAGGGCGCCGCCGGCGGCGATGAGGATGCCGGCGCCGAGGCCCGCCTTGGAGACGATCTCGGGGTAGGCGACGGCCCCGATCAGGCCGACGGCGACGTACACGATCGCGGCCAGCCACTTGGGGGCATCGACCCAGATCAGCTCGACGACGATCCCGCCCAGTGCCGCACCCCAGACCCCGATCAGGAGGGCCTTCGCGAAGCCACCCTCGAGGACGAGTAGGGCGAACGGCGTGATCGTGCCGGCGATCAGGAGAAAGATCATGGTGTGATCGAGGCGGCGCATCCAGACGCGCACCTCGGGGCGCCAGGTGACCCGGTGGTAGAGCGCGCTCACGCCGAACAGCGCCGAGAGGCTTGCGGCGTAGATCGCGACGGCGACCGTGGCACGGGCACCCTCGGCCGCGATGATCAGCGCGATCCCGAACCCGAGCGAGAGGAAGAACGCCCACTCGTGCGACACGCCCCGCAGGCGGGGCTTGACCTTCGCGATCGCCTCGGCGGTGCTCGCCTTCGCCGACGCGACCGCCTCGGCGGTGTTCTCGCGGGCCGTGGCCATCGCCTCCACCGCTGCGTCGCGGTGCTCGCCCATGCGCTCGACGGCCGCATCACGGCGTTCGCCCATGCGCTCGACGGCAGCTTCACGCCGCTCGCCCATGCGCTCGGTCGCCCGCTCGATTCGCTCGCGTGGCCCTTCCGGCCGCTCGTCGCCCATCCAGGACGAGATTACCGCAGCCAAAGCGCCCGCAAACCCACCCGCCCCGTCCCGGGGTCAGGCACCGACCGCGAAGCGGAGGTGCCTGACCCCAGACGCTAGATGTGGTGTTGAGAAGGAGAAGATCGCTAGGCGTGGTAGTAGAATGGTGGGTCATGGAATGTCCGAGCTGCAAGTCGCCGACCCGCGTCCTCGAGTCGCGCTCGGCCCAGGACGGGCGCGCCGTGCGCCGCCGGCGGGAGTGCCGTTCGTGCGGCGAGCGCTACACCACGTTCGAGCGGATCGCGGTGGACCGGCTCTGGGTCACCAAGCGCGACGGCCGGCGCCAGCCGTTCGACGCGGAGAAGCTCCGCGGGGCCCTGATCCGCGCCGCTCACAAGCGGCCTGTCTCCGCCGCCGACCTCCATGGCGTCGTCGCCGGGGTGGAGGGCGCGGCCACCGCGAGAGGAGGCGTCATCGACGCGGCCGCGATCGGCGAGATCTGCCTCAAGCGCCTCGGCGAGCTCGACCGCGGCGCCTACCTGCAGTTCGCCGGCACGCTGCCCGATTTCAACCCGGAAATTGGGGAGTCGGCGATGGGGGGTTCCGTCCGAGGCACCCACGAGCATGGATAGTCCACCTTCAAAGTCAGTCCGAGGAGAGATTTGGATGAGTAAAAGCGCTGCAAACACGGTTGGAACCGAGCACGGGGGGCTGACGATCGAGCGCCGGTTCACCACCCCGGGGGTGCATCCGTTCGATGAGATCGAGTGGGAGATCCGCGACGCCGTAATCGGCGATCCGGACAACCCGGCCTTCGAGCAGCGGGGCGTCGAGTTCCCGAAGTCGTGGTCTCAGAACGCCACCAACATCGTCGCCCAGAAGTACTTCCGCGGCCGACTCGGCACCGACGAGCGCGAGAACTCGGTCAAGCAGATGGTCTCCCGGGTCGCCGGCACGATCGCCACCTGGGGGCGCGAGCGCGACTACTTCGCCACCGCCGAGGACGGCGACGCCTTCGAGGCCGAGCTCACCCACATCCTGCTTCACCAGAAGGCCGCCTTCAACAGCCCGGTCTGGTTCAACGTCGGCTTCGAGGAGCGCCCGCAGTGCTCCGCCTGTTTCATCTTGAGCGTGGACGACACGATGGAGTCGATCCTCGACTGGAACACCAAGGAAGGCCAGATCTTCCGCGGCGGCTCCGGCTCCGGGATCAACCTCTCCAACATCCGCGGCTCGTCCGAGCACCTCTCGAAGGGCGGCCTGGCCTCCGGCCCCGTCTCCTTCATGCGCGGCGCCGACGCCTGGGCCGGCACGATCAAGTCGGGCGGCAAGACGCGCCGCGCGGCGAAGATGGTCGTGCTCGACGTCGACCATCCGGACATCGAGAAGTTCGTCTGGTGCAAGGCCGACGAGGAGAAGAAGGCCGCCGCCCTGCGCGACGCCGGCTTCGACATGTCGATCGACGGCGAGGGCTTCACCTCGATCCAGTACCAGAACGCCAACAACTCGGTGCGCGTCACCGAGGAGTTCATGCAGGCCGTCGAGGCCGGCGAGAGCTGGGATCTCACGGCGCGCAAGAGCGGCGAGGCGGTCAAGACGGTCGACGCCCGCGAGCTGCTGCAGCAGATCTCTGACGCCGGCTGGCGCTGCGCCGATCCGGGCATGCAGTACGACACCGAGATCAACAAGTGGCACACCTCCCCGGAGTCGGGGCGGATCAACGCCTCGAACCCGTGCTCCGAGTACATGCACGTCGACGACTCGGCCTGCAACCTCGCCTCGCTCAACCTCATGCGGTTCCGCCGCGAGGACGGCTCGTTCGACGTCGCCGACTTCGAGCACTCGGTCGACACGGTGTTCCTGGCGCAGGAGATCGTCGTCTCCCCCAGCTCTTACCCCACCGAGAAGATCGGTGAGAACGCCCGCGCGTTCCGCCAGCTCGGCCTGGGCTACGCGAACCTGGGCGCGTACCTGATGTCGAACGGCCTGCCCTACGACTCGGATGAGGGCCGCTCGGTCGCCGCCGCGATCACGGCGCTAATGACCGGTCGCGGCTACCGCAAGTCGGCCGAGATCGCCGGCGCCGTCGGCCCCTACGACGAGTACGAGCGCAACCGCGAGGCGCACAACAACGTCATGCGGATGCACCGTGACGCGTCGTACGAGATCGATGCCGAAACGATCAACGACGACGAGCTGCTGGAGGCCTCACGCCGCTCCTGGGACGAGGCGGTCGAGCTGGGCGACGAGCACGGCTACCGCAACGCCCAGGCGACGGTGCTGGCGCCGACGGGAACGATCTCGTTCCTGATGGACTGCGACACGACGGGCATCGAGCCCGACTTCTCGCTGGTCAAGTTCAAGGAGCTCGTCGGCGGCGGCCAGATGACGATCGTCAACCGCACGGTGCCGATGGCGCTCCGCACGCTGGGCTACTCGGACACCGAGGTCGACCAGATCGAGGCCCACATCAACGAGAACTCGACGATCGTCGGGGCCCCGGGGCTGAAGGACGAACACCTCGAGGTGTTCGACGTGGCGGTCGGCGAGCGGGCGATCTCGCACATGGGCCACATCAAGATGATGGCCGCGGCCCAGCCGTTCCTGTCGGGAGCGATCTCGAAGACGGTGAACCTGCCGCAGTCCGCGACGATCGAGGACATCACCGATGCCTACACGCAGGGCTGGAAGCTCGGCCTGAAGGCGCTGGCGATCTACCGCGACGGCTCGAAGACCGCGCAGGCGCTTCGCACCGACGCGGGCGACAAGGCCGACGAGGCCCTCGCCGCTGCCGCCGAGGCGGCCGACCCCACCCCGGTCCGGCGCAAGATGCCGCAGGAGCGCGAGTCCATCACCCACAAGTTCTCCGTCGGCGGCCACGAGGGCTACATCACGGCCGGCAAGTACGAGGACGGCTCGGTCGGTGAGATCTTCCTCACCGACATCGGCAAGGAGGGCTCGACGATCAAGGGCATGATGAACGCCTTCGCGACCGCCGTCTCCATCGGCCTCCAGTACGGGGTGCCGCTCGAGACCTTCGTGAAGAAGTTCTCCTACATGCGCTTCGAGCCGGAGGGGATCACCGGCAACCCGGAGATCCCGTTCGCGAAGTCGATGCCCGACTACATCATGCGCTGGGTCGCCAGCCGGTTCATCGAGGACGTCGATGAGCTTGAGGATCTCGGCATCCTCACGCCGGAGGTCAGGGCCCGTAAGGAGGATCAGCAGGCGCTGTTCAGCTCCGACACGGCCGCGCCCGCCAACGGTGGCAACGGCAACGGGCACTCGAACGGAGCCGAGGTGACGGTCCAGACCAAGGTGGTCCCCGCCGCCGAGGCGCTCACCGACACCCCGCCGGTCCGGCCGGCGAAGATGTCGGGCGGCGAGCTCGGTCCCGCGTGCGACCAGTGCGGCGGCATGATGCAGCGCACGGGCTCGTGTTACACGTGCAGCTCCTGCGGCAACAACACCGGCTGCGGCTGAGCCTCAGCCGCCACGACCTGAAGGACGGGCCCGCCACGGCGGGCCCGCTTTTCGTCCTAAGCGCCTATCCGGACGGGCGTGGCGCCTTGCTCGTCTATACGACGAGAAACGCGCCACGTTCATGTGCATGGCGGCCGTCGCCGCATAGCCGCTTTCCATGCGAAGCGACTAACTCGAGTCGCTCAGGCCCGCGGCTTCGAGTGCCTGCTCGCGGTTCCAGCGGAAGTGGCCCTCGGCGATCTGCCCCGACTCGACCCGCATGGCGACGACGAGGTCGAACTCCGCCTCGAGCCCGCTTCCAGCGCCGCGTGCCCAGAGCGTGTAGGCGGCGAAGACCCACCCGTCCGACTCCTCCGTGATCTCGACGTCCTCGATGCGCTGATCCTCCCAGTCGGCAAAGAGGCGCTCAAACTGCTCGATGATCGCCGCTCGCCCGACGAAGGGACCCTGCTCAGGCCAGCCCTCGGCCGAGGTCGAGACCGCGTCGGGGCTCCATGTCTCCGCCCACGGCCCGAGATCGGAGGGATCAAAGCGGCGGAACAACTCCGCCACGACCTCGGTGTTGGCCCCGGCAGCAGGCGTCGTCACTCCGAGATCCCCGCTGCCTCGAGGGCGTCGGCTCGGTTGGTGAAGGCGCGGAAGCGGACCACCTTGCCGTCCTCGAACGTCCAGACCTGGAAGACGTGGCCCTCCACGGGCACGCCGCTCTCCTTGCCCCGCCCCCACTGGCGCATGTGGACCATGGCGTTGGAGCCCGCGTCGATGATCTCCTCCGGCTCGTAGCCCCAGTCGTCGAAGGCATCCGTCCACGTCTCGAAGAACGCCCGCACGGCCTCCGGGCCGTAGACCTTCTCGCGCTCCGGGAAGGGTCCATTCGACATGTCCCACTCGACCTCGTCGTGGAAGAGCGCGAAGAACGGGCCCGGGTCCTCCGGCGCGGCCTCCCAGGCACGCCTAGAGCCGGTCGAGGTCCTCCTGGGACAAGTCCTCAGTCCTTCAACTCGATCTCCACGAACACCGTCTCGCCGTCGCCCGCGTGGACGACGTCGTGCTCGGTGCCCGCAGTACCGGCGTAGGGCGTGCCGGCGACCTGATCCATGCGCTTGGTGGAGCCGTCGAGGCCGACCACATCGAACGGGCCTCCCGTGACCGGGACCACGATGTAGTCGAACTCATGCTTGTGCTCGCCCGTGGCGCCGCCGGGGCCATTGAAGGTCCAGGTGATCACGCGGACCCGGTCGTTGTCGACGTTGACGGTGTGCTGGGAGGAGCCCATGCGCCCGAGCCTATAGGCGGCGGATCCTTCTCAGCGAGCCACGGTCCGCGACCCGCCTCCGAACTTCCGCCAGAGCAGCAGGGCGATGATCGCTCCGATGATCGAGCCGAAGATCCCAGATGCCTGCAGCGCTCCCTCATCGAAGTCCTCGTTGAAGATCAGGTAGCCGAGGAACCCGCCGACGAAGCTGCCCACGATGCCCAGCAGCATCGTGCCGAAGAAGCCGAGCGAATCCTTGCCGGGCACGAGCAGGCGAGCCAGATAGCCGGCGACGATGCCGATCACGAGGAGATAGAGGATGAGACCGAACATCGGAGTCCTTTCGTTGGGCCGGGCGCGGAGCGAGTGCCCGGCTGGGCAGCTTCCCAAACGGCGGCGCTAGGCAGCCCGGCCGCTTGCCGCCACCGCCTCGGCGCGGCCCGGGTAGAGGCCGACGCTCGAGATCCTGCCGTCGCGAACCTCGTAGAGGTACCCCGTCTGCCCGCGGACCTCGGCGCCGCTGCTGCGCCCCCGTCCCCGGTGACTCGCAACGAGCAGGACGACGCCGCCCAGGTCCTGCGCCTCCTCGATCTCGAACCGGTAGCCCGGCTCGAACGTGGAGAACCAGTCGCCGAACCAGCGCCCCACCGCCTCCCGCCCCTCGAAGGTGCCGTTCTCGAGAAACTCCTCCACCGTGAGCACGACGTCCTCCGTGTACATCTCCATCGCGCGCCCGAAGTCACGCTCGTTCACGGCGGCGAACTGCGCGAGCACGATGTCTACGTCGGCCTGCTCCATCTCGGTTCCCTCATTCCCTCGCAGAAGCGCGGAGCGCCTCGACGCCGATCCGCCGCGTGAGCAGGTCGGTCTGGGAGCGGACGTGCTGGGCGGCGAGGGGTCCCCTGCCTGACACGGCACCGTGGACTGCGAGTGTGGTCTTCGCGATCCCGCGTGGAGCCAGTTCGAGCTCGGCCCGGAGCGGGGAGCGCCGGCAGTGGAGCCGTGACGGGTCCTCCGCAGCGACCAGGGTGCCGTCACCCCGCTCGCTGAGCTGCCAGCCGAGGTCCGCGACCACGCTCCGGCAGACCGCGTCCGTCTCGGCGCCGCCGAGCGGCAGCTCGAGAGTCTGTTCCCGCCGCGAGACCATGCGGCGAGGCGCCGCCTAGGGCTTGCCCCAGAGCATCGCCGAATTCGCGTCGTCAGGATCGACGCGGACGATCACGTCCTCGCCGGCGCTGAACGGGGCCGCGGGGTAGATGTACTGGTTGAAGGAGACCTCGTAGGGCGCGCCGCCCGCCGGGCTCACGGTCGCCGTGATCACGTTCTCGGCGCCGCCGGGCTTGTCGGTGTTTCCGGTCGGCTCCATCGAGTCGATGTGCGCCGGCGTCTCGACACCGCTGTCCATCAGCTTCTTCGCCTTGTTGGCCAGACCCATCTGGCCCGCCGAGGCGCCGACGCCGACCTTGCTCGTCTGCGCCTGAGCCGACTCGGCGGCCTGCTTCATCTTGTCCATGAATCCCATTGCCTGGTCCTCCTCCTGAGTAGTCGTTACTCCGCTTCGCGGACGCGCTCGGCCTCCGCGTCGAGGGCCGCGTCCTCGGCCGACTCAGCCGCATCGGCCTCCGCCTGCGCGCGGCGGTACTTGCGCCCGCCCGGCAGGCGATTCGTAAGTCGTGTGACGCTCTCGAGCTGTCCGGCCACCGGCTCGAGGAGGTCCCGCAACTCCTCCACGGCCGCGTGCATCTCCGTGACCTCCTGGTCTATGTGCTCGACGCGCTCGCGAATGGTGTGAAGGGTCTCGGTGACGTCGGGGAGCGTCTCGGTGTTCGACTCCATCTTGCGGACGTAGCCGACCATCTCCTTGATGTCATCCGCCAGGCCGCCGAGGCCGGCCAGCGGCCGCAGCGCGCCGGACAGGCCGCCGCCCAGGTCGGCGAGCAGGCCGCCGTTACCGGCCGGACCCGGCGTGGACTCGCCGGGCGTCGCCTCGGAGTCGCCCGCCGGCGCCTCCGGCTTGGGCTTGGGAGCGTCCTCGCTCACTTTCCCCTCGACAGGCGCGCCAGCTCCTTGCCGAACGCGTCCTGGACCTCGCGGGTCATGGTTTGCCTGAAGGTGGCCAAGAGCGCCTGCGAGGCTATCGGGCGCAGCCGCTCGATCGACTCGAGGATCTCGGGCCACCGCTCCTCGGGGTACCCGGAGTCGGCGAAGGGCTGCCACACCTCCTCCAGGAATAGCCGCACGAAGCTGCGCGCCACCTCCTTGGACGAGCGCTCCATCTGGCCCAGCACCGCGAGCGCGGTCCGCAGCGAGACCCCGCGCGATACGACCTCCTCCGCGGCGTCCAGAAGCGAAGGGCTCGGCGCCTCGAACCGGCCGTCCGCCAGCGGCACGAGGGCCCCCAGCTTCACCGCCTTCTCCGTGGCGTCGGCGTTCTCGGCGCCGAAGCGCTCGGTCAGCTCCTCGAGCGTGAACACCTGAGGCTGCTCGGTCTCGAACGGCTCGATCACGGCCTGGCGTACCGCCGCGAGGCGGCCGGTGACGCCGTTCGCATCATCGATCAGCCGCTTGATCCCCTTGAGGTTGAACCCCTCCGCCTGCAGCTCGGTGATCAGCTTCAGCCGCTCGAGGTGGTCGGGCCCGTAGTAGCCGATGCGCGAACGCACCTCCGGGGGTTGGAGCATCCCGCGCGCCTGGTGCTCGCGGATATTGCGCACCGACATGCCCGATGCGCGTGCGAGCTCGTCGATCGTGAGCTCGGCGTCCGCCTGTGCCTGAGCCGCTTCCATGCCTGTGTGGATGGTATCACCGACCAATGTGACATGAATTGATGTAACGTCGGGTACAGGGACGGTGTAGCCCTCCCCAGCGCCCGTGGAATCACGGGCCATCCACTTCAACGAGGAGACTCGAATGACCGACCTCATCCCGCTACTCGCCCAGGCAAGCCCGCCTGCCGGCGGCGCCGCGATCGGCCAGGTGGTACTCGCCACCACCGCCGCGATGATCGTCACCGGCGGCCTCTTCGCCCTGGGCTACGGGCACCGAACGGGGCGAACCAACCTTCTGGATCGCATCGGCGGCTACGCCGAGCGCGTCTCGGGCATGCCGCCCTGGGCGGCCCTGCCGGCGGCCCTCATCACCGGCTCGCTGCTGCTGGCCCTGTTCGGGATGCTCTGGGACATCTCGCTCCACATCGACAACGGCCGCGACGAGGGGCCGTTGGCGAATCCCGCCCACTACGCGATCCTGGGCGGCCTCTTCGGCGTGTTCGCCGCCGGCTTCCTGGCGATGGTGATGCCGAAGGAGCGCCCCGGCCCGACGGCGATCCGCGTCACCGGCGACTGGTACGCGCCCATCGGCGGCATCCTGATCGCCGCCTGCGGCGCCTTCTCGCTGGTCGGGTTCCCGCTCGACGACGTGTGGCACCGACTCTTCGGCCAGGACGTGACCCTCTGGGGACCCACCCACCTGATGCTGATCGGCGGCGCCTCGATGACCCTGATCGGCCTCGCCGTGCTGCTGGTCGAGGGCAGCCGTGCCAACTCGACCGCCGGCAGGCCCGAGCACGGGTCCAGCTGGGTCCGCTGGGTGCGGAACGTGGCGCTCACCGGAGCCTTCCTGCTGGGCCTCTCGACCTTCCAGGCCGAGTTCGACTTCGGCGTGCCCCAGTTCCGCTTCGTCTTCGCCCCGATGCTCGTGATGCTCGCCGCCGGTGTCTCGCTGGTCGCCGCACGCGTCTGGCTGGGCAGGGGCGCCGCGATCGGAGCCGCCCTGTTCTTCTTCGCGATCCGCGGCGGCATCGCCGTGATCGTCGGGCCGATCCTCGGCCAGACGACCCCCTACTTCCCCCTCTACCTGGCCTCGGCCGTCGTCGTCGAGCTGATCGCCCTGCGCGTGAGCTCGGACAAGCCGCTGCGCTTCGCGCTGTTCGCGGGCGCCGGCATCGGCACCGTGGGCCTCGCCGCGGAGTGGGCGTGGTCGCAGATCATGATGCCGATCCCCTGGCCGAGCGAGCTGCTGCCCGAGGGCGCGCTGCTGGGCTTCGCGATGGCCATCCCGGCCTCGCTGCTGGGCGCCTGGATGGGCGCGCACCTGGCCTCTGATCGCCTGCCGCGTACCCGCTCCATGCGGATCGGGGCGATCGCGGGCGCCGCGGTCGTCGCCGGCCTCGTGCTCTTCGGGCTCCAGAAGCCCGCCGACGAGGGCATTCGCGGGACCATCTCGATCGCGGCGTCGGGCTCGTCCGGCGAGCGCGAGGGCGTCGTCACCGTGGCGCTGGACCCGCCGAACGCCGCTGAGAACGCCGACTGGTTCCAGGCGATCTCGTGGCAGGGTGGTGGACTCGTCCTCGACGACATGCAGCCCACCGGAGAGCCCGGCACCTACCGGAGCTCCGGCGCCCGTGCCGCTGAACGACGACTGGAAGACGCTGGTTCGCCTGCACGAGGGCAACTCGCTCACCGGCATGCCGGTGTACCTGCCGGCGGATGAGGCGATCCCGGTCGACGAGGTGCCCGCCACGACCGGCGCCACCCGCGAGTTCATCGCCGACCACGAGATCCTCCAGCGGGAGCAGCTCACCGCCGCCCCCGGCGTGTGGGTCGGCGGCCTACGCCGTTGTCCTGCTGATCACGCTGTCGTTCCTGGGCCTGATCGCCTGGGGCCTGCACCGCCTGGCGGTGACGGCTGAGGCGGCCCATCCCGGAGGCCGCGCCGGAGCGCCGCGCCAGGCCCCGTGTCGGCGGCCCGATCGAGGCGTCCTGATGAGCGGCGTGCTGCTTCCCCTGGCCGACCACGGGAACATGGTCAGCGCCCTGCCGTTCGTCGTCCCGATGGTCGTGATCGTGCTGGGCCTGGCCTTCCTGGTCGCCCGTGACCGCATCGGCTCCCGGGCTGGCGACGCCGAGCGCGAGGATCCGACAAGCTCCTCGGCGTGAGCGACCGACGGGGACGCAAACTCGCGGCCGCGGCGGCCGCCACGGCCGCCGCCGGAGGCGCCGCGTGGCTGATCGCGCGCGCACGGGCAGGCGAACCCGTCCCGCTCCCGGTGACGCTCGAGGGCGCGCGGGACAGCACCATCACCAGCCTCGATGGCACCGAGATCCACATCGTGGAGCTCGGTCCCGAGGATGGGCAGCCACTCGTCCTCATCCATGCGTGGATGTGCTCGGTCGAGCTCTGGCACCGCCAGATCGAGGACCTCGCGGGCGAGTACCGGATCATCGCCTTCGACCTGCGCGGCCACGGCGGCAGCGGCTTCGCCCCCACCCTCGACTACTCGATCGACGCGTTCGCCGACGACCTCGACGCGGTGCTTCAGGCGCGGCTGGGCAAGGGGGAACGGGCCGTCCTCGCCGGCCACTCGATGGGCGCGATGACGATCGGCGCCTGGGCCCTGCGCCACCCCGAGCGCGTGTCCAAGTGCTGCTCGGCGGTCGCGATGATCGGAACTGGCCTGGGCGACCTGACGAGCGAGGCGCTCGTCGTGCGCGCGCCCGCTGCCTTCGACGGGTCCAGGGAGTTCGCATCGACCGCGCTCCTCTCGACCGAGATCCCGTTCGACGGCGCGCCGGAGGCGGTCGTCCGCGCGGCCACGCGCTACGTGGCGTTCGGTCCGGATGCGCGCACCGAGGACGTGGCCCTGGTCGCGGCCATGGTCCGCAACTGCCCCCGGCGGGTGCGGGGGCTGAGCGGCGGAACGCTCTCGACCATGGATGTCTACGAGGGCCTGGGCAACCTGGATGTGCCCGCCACGCGTCATCGCCGGGGGAGCCGACAAGATGACCCCGCCGGTCCACTCCGACAAGCTCGCGGACCTGCTGCCCGCCTCGCCCGAGGTGATCGTGGTGGAAGGGGCAGGCCACATGGTCCCGCTCGAAGCCGACGAGACGGTAACCGCCGAACTGCGGCGCCTGCTGGCCGAAACCGCTCCCAAGCGGCGGCGCAAGCGCGCGAAGACCCCGGCCGCCTAGCTCCTCTCCGGGACCCCGGAGAACGCCTCGATGGCCGCGGCCGTCCTGAACGGCTCGAGGTCAGCCAGCTGTGCCTGCGCACGCGCGATCAGCTCGGTGAAGTCGGCCGAGCTCACCTCGTCGGCGGACGTCGCCTCCAGCGACTGCCACAGCGAGAGCTTTCCGGAGATCCCGATGTGCAGGCCCTCGAGCTCGACCAGCCGCGACAGCGGCGAGTAGCTGAGCAGCCGGCCGTTGGGCTTCAGCCGTCCCACTTTCTCCGCACCCCACGCCCCCGCGCTCTTGAGCTTGTCGCCCTTTACTCCCAGTTCGTCCATGACCGCTTCGAGGGACGTCCGGTCCGCCTCGATCTCGACGGACAGCCGGGCGAGAAACGCCCCGAGCTCGGTCCCCTCGTTGCTGCTCGCCGCCCGCTTCGCGAGCTCGGTCCCAACGGTCGAGCCCGCCAGATGGTCCTGGAGGTAGATCCCTCTCAACCGGTGGTCCACAGCGGCACCGTACCCCCTCCCCCCGGTTACATTCCGTACCGATGGAGAGCCAGCCGAGCGAGATCGGCAGGACCCTGGACGAGCGCGTGCTCCGCCGCCTGATGGCAGTCGGGCGCACGCTGGTCTCCCAACTCGACCTCCAGGCGGTCCTGCAGGAGCTGCTGGATGTCGCCCGCGAGCTCACCGGTGCCCGCTACGCCGCGCTCGGGATCCTCGACTCGGAGCGCCGCGGCCTGGAGGACTTCCACGCCGTGGGGATCGACGAGGAGACCCGCGAGGCGATCGGCGAACTGCCGCGCGGCCGCGGTGTGCTGGGCCTGCTTGTCGGCGAGGAGAAGCCCCTGCGACTCGAGGACGTCGGCTCGCATCCCCGCTCCTTCGGCTTCCCCCCGGGCCACCCCCCGATGCACAGCTTCCTGGGTGTGCCGATCGTGATCCGGGGCCAGGCCTGGGGCAACCTCTACCTCACGGAGAAGGAGGAGCGGCCCGTTCACCCAGGCCGACGAGGACGCCCTGGTCGTCCTGGCCCAGTGGGCGTCGATCGCGATCGACAACGCCCGGCTGTTCTCCAGCTCCGAGGACCGCCGCCGGCAGCTGGAACGGGCGGTCGGCCGCCTGGAGGCCACCACCGAGATCGCGCGCGCGGTCGGCGGCGAGACGAACCTCGAACGAGTGCTGGAGACGATCGTGAAGCGGGCCCGAGCGCTGGTCGAGGCCCGTTCGGTCGTGATCCTGCTCGAGGACAGCGATGAGCTGGAGGTCGCGGCAACCGCCGGCGAGTTCATCCGCGACGTTCGCGGCGAGCGCCTGCGGATCGGCTGGACCACGTGGGGCGGCGTCCTGCGTGGGCTACAGCCCGAACGCGTGGCCGACGTCCACGCGCGGCTCGGCATCTCGCCCCGCGAGCTTGGCGTGGACGCGCGGGCGGCGCTGCTCGTGCCCCTGAACTTCCGGGGCACGGCTTTGGGCGTGATCGCCGCGTTCGACCGGCTCGAGTCCGGACCCGAGTTCGACAAGGAGGACGAGCGCCTGCTCGACGCGTTCGCGGCCAGCGCCGCCACCGCCGTCTCCACGGCGAAGTACGTCGCCTCCGAGCGCCTGCGCCACTCGATCGACGCCTCCGAGCGCGAGCGCCGCCGGTGGGCGCGCGAGCTCCACGACGACACCCTTCAGGCCCTGGGAGCGATGCGGGTCGTCCTGTCCTCGGCGGCCCGCACGGGCTCGCCGGAGGAGCTCTTGAAGGCCGTCGACGGGACCGTCGAGCGGCTGGGAGAGGGAATCACCGCCCTGCGGGGGCTGATCTCCGAGCTGCGCCCGGCCGCGCTGGACGAGCTGGGCCTGGCGGCCGCCATCGAGGGCCTGATCGAGCAGCAGGCGGCGGCGGGCGAGCTGGAGATCGACGCGGACGTCTCGATCGGGGCCGGCCCGGACGATGCGCGGGCGGCTGGAGCCCGAGCTGGAGAGCACCCTCTACCGGATGGTCCAGGAGGCGCTGACGAACGTGGTCAAGCACGCCGAGGCCGAGACCGTGCGACTGGTGTTGCGCGAGGACAGCGGGCGCATCGAGGTCATCGTCCGCGACAACGGGCACGGCTTCGACACGATGCGACCGACCGAGGGGTTCGGCCTGCTGGGCATGCGCGAGCGGATCGAGCTGGCGGACGGCGAGCTGGAGGTCCGCTCACGTCCCGGCGAGGGCGCGGAGGTCCGCGCCTGGGTGCCGGTGCGCCGGCCTCCTCAGGAAGAGGAGAGCAGGTTGCGCTCGAGCGCGTAGCGGACGAGCTCCGAGCGCTTGCTCATCCGCAGCTTCTGCTGGATGTGCGCCCGGTGGGACTCGACGGTGCGCACGCTCAGGTAGAGCTCCTCGGCGATCTCGCCGTTGGTGTGGCCGAGGGCGATCATGCGGAGGATCTCCACCTCGCGCTCGGAGAGATCGTCGGGCGGTCCGGTGGGCTCGGCCGCCAGGCGGGCGCCGAGCTCGGGCTGGAGGTAGATGCTGCCGTCGGCCGCCAGGCGAACGGCCTTCACGAGCTCAGAGTCGGCGGCGTCCTTGAGGATGTAGCCCCGGACGCCGGCCTGCATCGCCTCACGGGCGAAGACCGGGTCGCTCTGCATCGTCAGCACGACGATGCTCGTCTCGGGCGAGGACTCCAGCATCTCGGGCACCGCCCGCAGGCTCGGGCCGCCGGGCATGTTCAGGTCGAGGATCAGGACGTCGGGGCGATGGCCTCGCACGAAGCGCGTGGTCGAGTCCACGTCTCCCGCCTCGGCGATCACCCGCAGGTCCTCCTCGGCGTCGAGAAGCATCCTCAGGGCGCTTCGGACCACGGCGTGATCCTCCGCAAGCACGATGCTGATCACATCGCCCTTCGGTGCCCCATCTCCCTCATCAGACACGGCCGCGAGGCTAGCGGGCGTGCCGATCCGATCGGAGTCTTCACTCACGCACGCGAGGCTAGGCGCAAGCGGCCCCGCCCACAACGGGTTGGACTGCGGATTGTGGTTGCGGAGAACTACCTAGTGCCTGACCCTGAGCGGGCTCCGCCCGTCCCGGATCAGCCGTTCAGAGCAGCGCACACCGCGAGCCGGTCCACGCGCCGCAGCTCCTCGAAGACGTCAGGGTTCCGGTCCTCGGCGAGCTGCAGATTGGCCGAGACGACCATCGAGTGCCTGCCATCCGGCGTCGCGGCGAAGAACTGGGTGTAGCCCGGGAAGTTCCCGGTATGACCGTAGACCGTGCCGCACGAGGTCTCGTACCGGAAGACCCCGAGGCCGGCGGAGTTGGCTCCGGGGCCGGGGGGCTCCGACCCGCCCCCCTCGAACCAGTCGAACTGGGCGTCCTGGATCTCCTCCTCGAAGAGCTCGCCCCCGATGTAGGCGCGCGCGAAGCCATGGAGGTCGCGTGGGGTCGAGTACATGCCGCCGGAGGCCCAGACGAACGCCATGCTGCAGCACGTCGTGACGTTCTCCAGCGGCGCGCGGTCGTAGCCGTTGATCCGAGGCCGCGGGATCTGGTAGCTCGGCGGCAGCTCGGTCTCGGTCAGGCCGAGCGGCCCCAGCACGCGCTGGCGAAGAACGTCCTCATAACGCTGCCCGGTGATCGCCTCGGCGATCAGGCCGACGACGATGTTGTCGCTGTTCGAGTAGTCGTAGCTGCTCCCCGGCGGGGTGAAGATCATGTCGGTGTCGTAGACCCACTCGAGCAACTCGTCCGGCGTGCTGCCCCCGCGAAGGTGGGTCGTGAAGTAGTCGAGGAACGGGATGTCCTTGGTGAACGACGGGATCCCGCTCGTGTGTTGGAGGAGCTGAGCGATCGTGATGTCGTGCCAGTCGACCGGCAGGTACGGCAGGTACTCGCCGACGGTGTCGTCGAGCTGGAGCTGGCCGGACTGCACCAGTGACAGGGCAACGGCCCCGCTGAACGCCTTCGACGTGCTGGCGATCCGCATGTGGTCGGTACGGCGGATCTCCCGCCCGCTCTTCGCGGCGGCGACGCCAGCCGTGTGGAACCGCGTGCCGCCGGGCCCGCGGACGATGGCGGCTACGCCGGGAGGCCCATCAGGACGGTCGGCGAGCTCCTCCATCGCCCGTACGAGCTTCGTGTCGGGCGACGCGGCAGCGGCACTGCCGGCGAGGGCGAGCAGGAGCACGGCCGCGATCCCAGTCACGGCATGCCGCCTCCGGATGATCCCTGCCCGCATACCTCGCGGGAATCTACCGAGTCCCGCTCAGCGCTCGGCGATGAGCAGCGTCTGTGCGGCCCGTCCCAGAGGCCCGCGCTCGTCGAACAGGGCGGTATCGGTGATTCCGATGCCCGTGGGCTCGGGGATCGTGATCGCATCGAGCCCCACCCACTCCCCCTGTGGCAGCCGGGTGAGGTGAACGGACAGGTCGACGTTGATGAAGAGGTATCTGTTCCAGTCGAGCGTGGAGCTCACGCCGTTGCCGGAGTCGGCAGCCGTGAGCACACGCTGGAGCGGCGTGGGCTCCTCACCGGCGACGAGCGGATGGCGCATCCGCATCCAGGCCTGGGCGGGACCGGGCTCGATGAATCCGCCCTCGGCGAACCGGTACTCCATCGCGCTGTGGTAGCCGACCGCCTGCCCGGTGTCGAAGAATTCCCCCTCCCGGCATGCATCCGGAGGCGGTGGCGACCACGCGGGCCGGAGCTTCTGTGGCGAGGTGGAAGCGACCTCGGGCGCCTCGGTACCCGCCAGACCAGGAGGCAGTCCGACCTCACCGGCCTGCAGCCGCCAGGCCCGCGCACGGACCAGCAGTTCGTCGTCCGCGTGGAGCGTGGCGTCGACCATCTCCACCCGGCGCCCCGGCCGCACGATCTCGGCGGCCACCCGCAGCCGGGCGATCGGCACCGGACGCAGGATCTCGAACGTGATGCGCCCGACCTGCATCGGCTCGGGCGCCTCGAGTCGCTCGATCTCGCGGCCGATCAGCGCGGCCGGAGGCCCGGCGTGCTGCGAGCCGGCGTCCCAGGGCCCGCGGGTCAGCTCGGTCGAGACGTACGCGCCGCCATCGGGTACGTAGAAGCTCTCCGGTTCGGCACTCATGGCGGCGGATACTAGGAAGGGCCCTAGATGACCGGGGTGGCGTCGCGCTCCCAGCGCTCGGGCTCGCGGATCCCGGGCACCGCCAGGAAGGCGAAGCTTGCGATCGCCGCGAGCACCCCGGCACCGATCATCGTCGCCTCCACACCGATCGCCTCGGCGATCGGGCCGGCGATCGCAAACGAGATCGGCGTCAGCCCGATGGAGACCATCCAGTCCAGAGCGCTCACCCGCGCCAGCAGCTGGGTCGGCACGTAGCGGTGGATCATCGTGACCCAGATGACGTTCCCCACCGTGAAGGCGAGCCCGGAGACGAAGCCGATCAGCACGGCCTGCCACGCGGCCGACGCGAGCGCGTAGCCGGCGAGACAGGCCACCGACACCCCCCAGCCCACGTAGGCCCACAGCACGAAGCGGCGGCCGATCCCGCGCTGGCCGAGCAGCACGCCCGAGACGATCGCGCCCACGCCGGAGGCGCCCAGGATCACGCCGAGGACAGCCGCGTCACCGCCCAGCTCGTTGCGGACGATGAACGGGAGCAGCACCTCGAACGGCCCCAGGAACAGGAGCAGCGTGAGCGCGGCGGAGAGCAGCGTCGCCCACAGCCACGGCTGCGAGCGGACGAACCGGGCCCCCTCGCGGATGTCCTCGAGGACGGTGGCGCCGGAATCCTCGCGCGCCGCCGGCAGCGGCTTCATCAGGGCCACGCAGACCATCGACACCAGGAACGTGCACGCGTCGACCGCAAAGGCGGCACCGGAGCCGAGGCCGGCCACCAGCAGGCCGCCGATCGCGGGCCCGGCGAACCGAAACGCGACCGGCTCGGCCAACTGCTGGAGCGAGTTCGCCTCGACGAGCAGCCGCTGGGGGACCACGTCGGGAACGACGGCCTGGAAGTTCGGCGCGAAGATCGCATCGCCGACCCCGTAGAGGACGGTGAACGCGATGAGATGCCAGAGCTCGATGACGCCACTCAGCGCGAGGACGGCGATCACCGCGATCGCCAGGGCGCGGATCGCGTCGCCGGCGATCATCAGCTTCCGGCGGTCGAAACGGTCGCCGAGGACGCCGCCGATCAGCAGGAAGATGACCATCGGAAGGGTCCACGCGACGCCGACGGCCGACAGCGCCGTCGGGACGTTCGAGAGGTCGTAGACCTGCCAGGCGAGCGCGACGATGTAGATGCCGTCGCCGAAGAGGGAGACGGTGGTGCCGCCGAAGAGCAGCGCGAAGTCGCGGATCCGCAGCGGGCGCAGGATCCGCACGCCCGTCTCGCTCGCGGGCGAGGCGGGGGGCTCGATCGGCGACGGGACCTGGTCCATCCATCGATGGTGGCAGCGGCGCCCGTAATGACGAGGGCGCCCACACGACTAACCTGCATAACCGAGATCAGGAGGAACCATGGAGAAGCTTGAGAAGACCGAGGCGGAGTGGCGCGACGAGCTGAGCGCCGAGGAGTTCGAGGTCCTGCGCAAGCAGGGCACCGAGCGCGCGTTCACCGGCGCCTACTGGGACACCAAGGACGACGGCATGTACCGCTGCAAGGGCTGCGGACAGGAGCTCTTCAGCTCCGACACGAAGTTCGACTCGGGCACGGGGTGGCCGAGCTTCTTCGACCCGGCCGACAACGACGCCGTCGAGACCCGCTCCGACAACTCGCTGTTCATGCGCCGTACCGAGGTCGTCTGCTCGCGCTGCGGCGGCCACCTGGGCCATGTCTTCGACGACGGGCCCGGGCCCAACGGCCAGCGCTACTGCATCAACTCCTGCTCGCTCGACTTCGACAAGTCCTCCTAGCAGGGCCACGATCGTGACCGAGCCGCCTCCGAGCGGCTCGGACTCGATCAGCCCCACCGCCCACTACACGGGCGCCGTCTGGTCGCGCAACGGGCTGTCGACACCGGAGCTGGCAACGGGGCTGGGTCGCGCGTCGTTCAACTCGCTGCGGCCGGCGATGGCCGTCTCCGGCGCGCTGGGCGGGGTCACGCTCGAGCAGTTCCTGCTGGCCCGCCACCGCCTGATCGACCACCTCCTCGAGACGGCGATCGCGGCCGGGCGGATCTCGCAGGTGCTCGAGATCGCAACGGGCATGTCGCCCCGCGGCTGGCGCTTCGCGCGCGACCACGGCTCGGCGATCGACTACATCGAGGCTGACCTTCCGGCGATGGCGGCCCGCAAACGGGAGGCGCTCGAGCGCGCTGGCTCGCTGAACGAGCACCACCGGGTGGTCGAGATCGACGCCCTGTCGGACACCGGGCCCAACAGCGTCGGCGCGATCACCGGCGAGCTCGACCACGGCCGCGGCCTGGCGGTGATCACCGAGGGCCTGATCGCGTACCTCGACCTGGACGGCGTGCTCGGGCTCTGGAGGCGCACCGCGACCGCTCTGTCGGGGTTCCCCGACGGCGTCTACCTCTCCGACCTGCACCTCGGGGAGGAGAACTCGGGACCCGCCACCTGGGCGTTCAAGCTGGCGCTCGGGGCCTTCGTGAAGGGAGAGGTGGAGCTCCACTTCGACACGTCCGAACAGGCCGAGACCGCGCTGCTCGATTGCGGCTTCGGCAGCGCCGTGCTGCACCGCCCCGTCGACTTCGCCGACCGCATCGAGGTCGCCGGCAGGGGTGCCGAGCTGGTGCGGGTGATCGAGGCGGGCGTCTAGGCCGGGATCTGCGCCGGGGCCCCGGCGTCGACCAGCGCCTGCGGCATCGCGACGCTGCCGTCCTCGCGCTGGCCGTTCTCGATCAGGGCGATGAGGGCGCGGCTGACGGCGACCGCGGTCCCGTTCAGCGTGTGCATCGGCTGCGGCGAGGCGTCGGCCTCGGGCCGGATACCGGGCGTCCAGGCGGCGTGCCTGGTAGTCGGTGGTGTTCGAGCACGAGGTCAGCTCGCGATAGCGCTCCTGGCTGGGGATCCAGGCCTCGATGTCGAACTTGCGGGCGGCGGGCGCTCCGAGGTCGCCGAGCGGGATGTCCACCACGCGGTAGGGCAGCTCGAGCGCGCCCATGATGCGCTCCTCGATCGCCAGGATCCGCTCGTGCTCGGACTCGGAGGCGGAGGGCTCGACGAACGAGAACATCTCGACCTTGTCGAACTGGTGGACGCGGAAGATCCCCCGCGTGTCCTTGCCGGCGGCACCGGCCTCGCGCCGGAAGCAGGTCGAGATGCCGGCGTAGCGGCGCGGCAGCTCGCCGGCGTCGAGGATGTCGCCGGCGTGGAGGGCGGCGAGCGACACCTCGGAGGTGCCGACCAGGAAGAGGTCATCCCGCTCGTCCGTCTCGTAGATCATCTCGCGCTCGCCCGGGAACATCCCGGTCCCGTAGAGCGCGGGCTCGCGCACCAGCACCGGTGGGACGACCGGCTCGAAGCCCTCCCGCCGAACGGCGTCGACCGCGAGGCGCACGAGCGCGAGCTGCACCAGCACCAGGTCGCCGAGGAGGTAGGCGAACCGAGCGCCCGAGACCTCCGCGGCCTTCTCCATCTCGATCCAGCCGTGGCGCTGGCCCAGCTCGAGGTGGTCGCGCGACCTGGAAGCCGAACTCCGGCCGTTCGCCGACCTCGCGCAGCGTCACCGCATCGTCCTCGCCGCCGTCGGGGGCGTCGGGGTGCGGCAGGTTCGGCAGCGTGGCGGCCAGCTCGTCGCGGGCCGCCTCGACCTCGGCAAGCTCGGCCGCCAGGCCCTTGGCCTGCCCCGCGACCTCGCGCATCGCGGCGATCAGCGGCTCGGCGTCTCCCCCTGAGCGCTTCGCCTCGGCGATCTCATCCGACGCGGCGTTCTGCTTCGCGCGCAGGTCCTCGACCTGCGGCAGCAGCTCGCGGCGACGCGCGTCGAGGCGGAGCAGCTCGTCGAGGTCTTCGGCGGCACCCCGCCGGGCCAGCGCGGCACGGGCGGGCTGCGGGGTCATCGCGGATGCTGCGGAGATCGAGCGAGGCGACTCCCAGCTTGCCGGCTACTCGGTGCCGGCGGCCGGCCCGGACTCGTCGACGGCCTCGGCGTCCAGCGTGGACGGCGACGGTGGGCGATCCACGTCGCCACCGGCGTACTGGGCGACGAACTCGGCGACCAGCTCGGCCTCCTCGCCGACGACGATGTTCTGCGGCATGATCGCGCCGGAGAAGCCGCCGTTCTGGATCGCGTAGAGCACGTCCTCCTCGGACTCGACCCGCTCGTTCAGGTTCGGGCCCTGGTTGCGCAGCGCGCGGTTGGCCGAGCCGGTGGCCCCCGCGGCGCTCAGCGAGTGGCACCCGCCGCAGCGGTCGGCGAAGAGCACCGCGCCCTCGTGCAGCGGGTCCTCCTCGGCGACGTCGATGCCCTCGCTGCCGCACGCGCTGAACGCGAGTGCCGCTACGACGGCGGTTCCGATGAGTGCGAGACGAGGGCCGGGCACGCGGGCGGCATCATACTTTCGCCTGCCCTTGCCTGACCCCACAGCGCCCACACCCGACGAGTTTCGCCACGCGATGGGCCGCCTGCCGACCGGTGTCACGGTCGTCACGGCGCCCTCGGCGGCGGGTCCGGTGGGCGCCACCGCCAACGCCGTCGCATCGCTTTCGCTGGACCCGCCGCTGATGTTGGCCTCCCTCGACGTGGGCTCCCGGACCCTGGGCGCAGTCCGGGCCGCGAGCCGATTCGGCGTGAGCGTCCTCGGCGGCGGCCAGGAGCCCGTGGCGCGCGCCTTCGCGACGAAGGCACCGCACTCGGAGAAGTGGGCCGACGTGCCGTGGAGCGAGCACGCCGGCGTGCCGACGGTCGACGGCGTTCCGCTGTGGGTCGCGTGCGAGCTTCGCGAGGCCCACGCCGAGGGCGACCACGTGATCCTGATCGGCTCGGTGGTGGCGCTCGGCGGCGATGACGGGGACGCCCTCGTGTTCAGCCGCGGCGACTACAGCGCGATCTAGATCACCGGCGTCGTCCCCGCCGCGCGCAGGGCGAGGAAGACGATGATCAGCGCCGAGACGGCCATGATCCCCGTCTCACGGCGGACGATCGCCATCGCGATCGCCTGGCGGCGCGCCCTCGGCAGCGAGTCGAAGTCGAGGCCCTCGAGCTCGCGCTCCGCGGCGCCCGAGCGGATCGCCTCCGCCGTCAGCGAGACGACGATCGGCAGCACGCCGTAGAGGTAGTGGAGGTCCGCCGCCGCCTTCCCGAGCAGCAGCAGGACGGCGCCGATCATCACCTGCACGACCACCACGACCTGCGCGAAGCGCAGCGCGTACCAGAACCCGACCGAGGGCTCGTGGCGGTACCAGGCCCACGCCCCCCAGCCGCCGGCCACCAGGTTCGCGAGGACGACGGTGACGCCGACTACGAGGTGGACAGCGACCATCGGCGGATATCCGTGTTGGGCGGTCGGGTTTTTCCCATGTTCATGCGGAAAATCACTATGTGGCAGATGCGCACAAAGTCGTACCCTATGGGCGGTGCTGCGCAGCTACCTCCCAGTGATCGTCTTCGCCGGACTTGGGGTTCTAGTCGGCGGAGCGCTGGTGATGCTGAACAGCATCATCGGGCCGAAGCGCCCCAGCAAGGTTAAGTCGGAGCCGTACGAGTCCGGAGTCCCGACCGAGGTCTCGCGCACGTTTCGCTTCGGCGTCTCGTTCTACCTCGTCGCGATGCTGTTCATCCTCTTCGACATCGAGGTGGTGTTCCTGTATCCGGTCGGCGTGATCCTGAACGGCGCCGACTCGGTCTTCGTCCTCGCCGAGATCCTCATCTTCGTGGCGCTCCTGCTGGTCGCCCTGGTCTACGTGTGGCGAAAGGGTGCGCTCGATTGGAAGTGAGGCGGGAGAAGATCCGCGCGCTCGCCCCCCTCGAGCAGCCGCGCTCCACCGAGGAGCTCCGCGTCCGCCAGCTGAAGGCCCGCGACATGCTCCGCGGGGACCTCAGCGACGAGGCCCTGGAGCGCTATGTCGAGGAGTCCGTGGTGGCCACGCGGCTGGAGAGGGTGCTGAACTGGGGACGGGCCAACGCGATGTTCCCGGCCACCTTCGGTCTCGCCTGCTGCGCCATCGAGATGATGTCGATCGTCTCGCCCCGCTACGACATCGCCCGCTTCGGCGCCGAGGCGATGCGCGCCTCGCCGCGACAGGCCGACTTCCTGATGCTCTCCGGCCGCGTGTCGATCAAGATGGCGCCCGTCGTCCGCCGCCTGTACGACCAGATGCTGGAGCCCAAGTGGGTGATCTCGATGGGCGCCTGCTCCTCGTCGGGCGGGATGTTCTCCAACTACGCGGTCGTCCAGGGCGCCGACAAGTTCATGCCCGTCGACATCCACGTCCCCGGCTGCCCGCCCCGCCCCGAGGCGCTTCTGTACGGGTTCAACAAGCTCCAGCGCAAGATCATGGGCAACCCGGACCCGGGTTGGCGCACCCGCTACAACGCCCACGGGACCGAGGAGTGGGCCCACGACGACGCGATCACGACCGGCGGGATCGAGGAGTACGAGCGCGCGCGGGAGATCGCGCGGGAAGCGGGCGACCCCGACGCGAACGGCGGCACGAATGCCTGATGCGCCCGGGCTGGAGCTCATCGCCGGCGAGCTGAACGAGGCCCATCCGGGCTCCGTCCTCGAGACCTACCACGACCGCGGCCAGGCCTGCCTGATCGTGGATCCGGAGCAGGTGCTCGCCGTGCTCGGCTGGCTGCGTGACACCCCCGGCCAGGAGTACGGCTTCCTCGCGAGCCTCCACGCGGCGGACTACCTCCCCGCCGAGCCGCGATTCGGCGTGCACTACGAGCTGCTCAACATGGCGCGGGTGGAGCGGGTGCGGGTGCGGGCCGCGCTGGCCGACCCCGGTGAGGACGCCCTGCCCGAGCTGGACTCATGCGTGGAGATGTTCCCCACGGCCGACTTCCAGGAGCGCGAGGTCTACGACTTCTTCGGGATCGTCTTCCGCGGCCATCCGGACCTGCGGCGGATCCTGATGCCGGAGGAATACGTCGGCTGGCCCCAGCGCCGCGACTTCCCCATCGGCGGCGAACCGGTGATCTTCACCAACAACGAGAACAGCGTCCCACGGTGGTACGAATGAGCACCGTCGAGGACGAACCGGTCCTCCACCGGACTGCCCCCGCTCGCGGCGGTGACCGGATCGCACACACCGAAGCAACCGTCATCGGCACCTCGCCGATCGAGAAGTCGGGCCTGGATGCCGGGAGCGCCGACGCCGAGCTGCTGACCATCAACATGGGGCCGCACCACCCCGCCACGCATGGCGTGCTGCGCCTCCTGGTGAGCCTGGAGGGCGAGATCGTCCGCGACCTCAAGCCGATCATGGGCTACGTCCACACCGGCATCGAGAAGTCGTGCGAGGACAAGAACTACTGGAAGGTCATCCCGTTCGTCGAGCGGATGGACTACATCTCCTACTACTTCCAGATGCAGGCGTACTGCGGCGCCGTCGAGCAGCTGTTGGACCTGGAGATCCCGGAGCGCGCCAAGTACCTGCGGGTGATCCACCTCGAGCTCAACCGCATCCACTCCCACCTGGTCTGGCTCGGCACCTCGGCCCTGGACCTGGGCGCGATGTCGATGTTCTTCTACTGCTTCCGTGAGCGCGACCGGATCCTCGACATGTTCGAGATGTCCTCCGGCCAGCGCATGCACACGCGCTACTTCCAGATCGGCGGGGTCTTCGAGGACATCCCCGTCGGCTTCGCGGAGAAGGTGCTCGCCTTCTGCGACGAGATGCCCACGCGGATCGACCAGTACGAGGCCCTGCTGACCCGCAACGAGATCTTCCTCCAGCGCACGAAGGGGATCGGCATCGTCTCGAGGGAGCGCCTACTGGACCTTGGCGTGACCGGGCCGCTGCTGCGCGCGGCCGGCGAGCCCTGGGACCTCCGCAAGACCGACCCCTATCTGTCCTACGCCGACCATGAGTTCTCCATCCCGGTCGGCACCGTCGGCGACGGCTGGGACCGCTACCGGGTTCGCATCCAGGAGATGCGCGAGTCGGTGCGGATCATCCGCCAGGCGATCGAGGGCCTGCCCGAGGGCCCGTGGATCGCGGACGACCGCAAGGTCGTGCTGCCGCCGCGCCACGAGCTCTCGACCTCGATGGAGGCGCTGATCCACCACTTCAAGCTCGTCACCGAGGGCTTCCGGGTCCCCCCCGGCGAGGTCTACCACCCGATCGAGGGCCCGCGCGGAGAGCTGGGCTGCTTCGTGGTGGCCGACGGCTCGGCCAAGCCGGCGCGCGTCCACTTTCGCGACTCGTCGTTCGTGAACCTCCAGTGCCTGCGGGACATGTGCCTGGACGAGTACGTCGCCGACATGATCCAGAACCTCGCGATGCTCGACCCCATCCTGGGCGGTATTGACAGATGAGCGAGACGCCGCGGCTTCGCCCGACGGACGACCTCACCGCCGAGCAGCGCGTGGAGCTCATCGACTCGATGACGCCGGAGGACGCCGATTCCGTCCCGGAGCTCCACGAGGTCGACGTCCCGCCCGAGCTCCGGGAGCAGATCGAGGCCGCGATGTCGCGCTACCCCCAGCTCCGCTCCGCCTCGATCCCGGCGCTGTGGGCGATCCAGCGCCACTACGGCTGGTGCTCGCCGGACGGAATCCGCCAGGCGGCCGCGGTGATGGGCCTCACGCCCGCCTACCTGCAGTCGGTCGCCAGCTTCTATGACCTGTTCCACACGCAACCCGAGGGCACCAAGCGCGTGCTCGTCTGCCACAACATCTCGTGCTGGATGAACGGCGCCGACGACCTGCTGAGCGCCTTCTGCGAGGCCGCCGGGGTCGATCATGGCGGGGCCGCACACGGCGGCGCCAGCTCCCCCGACGGCGAATACTACGTGCAGGGCTTCGAGTGCCTGGGCGCCTGCGACATGGCGCCGATGGCCTCGATCAACGAGGTCTACTACGGCCCGCTGGAGCTCTCCGACGCGGCGGCGGCGGTCGCGCAGATGAAGAACGGCGAGGACGTGCTGCCCGACAAGGCGCTCGCCAAGCGCGGCGCCGCCGGCGGCCCCGAGCCCGAGCCCGACCCGCGCGTTACGGGGGTGAGCGGTGCCTGAGGAGACCCGGCTTCTGTTCCGGAACATCGACGACCCGAAGCTCCCCACCATGGAGGGCTACCGGGCGCACGGCGGCTACTCGGCGCTCGCGCGCGCCTTCCGTGATCTCGAGCCCGACGAGCTCCTCGGTTCCCTGGAGGCGTCGGGGCTGCGCGGCCGTGGCGGCGCCGGGTTCTCGATGGGCAAGAAGGCCGGCTTCCTCCCCCGCGGGGACATGGAGAAGTACCTCTGCTGCAACGCGGACGAGTCCGAGCCGGGCACGTTCAAGGACCGTGAGCTGATGCAGAAGAACCCGCACCAGCTCCTGGAGGGGTGCCTGATCGCCAGCCTGGCCGCCGGCGCCCGCTACGCATTCATCTTCATCCGCGGCGAGTACTGGGAGATCGCCAACGTGCTCGACGCCGCCGTCGCCGAGGCCTACGACGCGGGCTTCGCCGGTGAGAACGTCCTTGGCACCGGGACCGACATCGACATCGTCGTCCACCGCGGCGCCGGCGCCTACATCTGCGGCGAGGAGACCGCGCTGCTGGACTCGCTCGAGGGCAAGCGCGGAAACCCGCGCCTGAAGCCCCCCTTCCCGGCGATCCAGGGCCTGTACGGCGGTCCCACGCTGATCAACAACGTCGAGACGCTGGCCAACCTCCCGCACATCGTCAACAACGGCTCCGACTGGTTCACGAGCTTCGGGACCGAGCAGTCACCCGGCACCAAGGTCGTCTCGATCTCCGGCTGCGTCCAGCGGCCCGGCAACTACGAGATCGAGCTGGGCATGCCCTCGCGCGAGATCATCGAGGGCCTGGCCGGGGGAACCCCGCCCGGCAGGACGGTCAAGTGCTGGTTCCCGGGCGGATCGTCGGCCCCGGTGCTGACGGCCGACGAACTCGACCTCCCCTACTCCTTCGAGGCGATGGCCGAGGCCGGCTCGATGCTGGGCTCCGGCGCGATCATCGTCGCCGATGACTCGGTGTCGGTGCCCGAGCTGGCACTGCGGACGGCCCGCTTCTACCACCACGAGTCCTGCGGCAAGTGCACCCCGTGCCGCGAGGGCACCAACTGGACGGTGAAGATGCTCGAGCGCGTGGTGCGCGGCGAGGCGACCCCGATGGATCTGGACATCATCTCCTCGGTCCAGGAGAACATCATCGGCAACTGCCTCTGCGTCCTCGGCGACGCGATGGCGATGCCGGTGGCGTCGATGGTCAAGCAGTTCCGGGGCGAGTTCGAGGAGGCGATCGAGGGCGCCCGAGAGGCCGCGCCGGCACCGTTGGACGTGGCGCCGCCCATGGACGCAGTCCCCGTGGAGGTCTAGGTGACCGTCAAGGAGCGGCAGGCCGTGACCCTGGTGGTGGACGGGATCGAGGTCACCGCCCCCGAGGGGACGATGCTGGTCGACGCCGCCAAGCACGGCGACGTCGAGATCCCGGTCTTCTGTTACGAGCCCAAGCTCGGCGAGCCGGTCGGCGCCTGCCGGATGTGCCTCGTCGAGGTCGAGGGGATCCCGAAGCTTCAGACCGCGTGCTCCACGCCGATCCGCGACGGGATGGTCGTCTACACCCGCACCGACCGGGTGAAGGAAGCCCAGAACGCCGTCGTCGAGTTTCTGCTCGTCAACCACCCGCTGGACTGCCCTGTGTGCGACAAGGGCGGCGAGTGCCCGCTGCAGGACATCGCGATGGGATGGGGACCCGGCAAGAGCCGCGTTACCGACCCCAAGCGCCACTTCCAGAAGCCGATCCCGCTCTCGCCGCTCGTCCGGATCGACCGCGAGCGCTGCATCCTCTGCTACCGCTGCGTCCGCTTCAGCCAGGAGGTCGCCGAGGACGAACAGCTCCAGCTCCTCGAGCGCGGGGCGCGTACCTACGTCGGGACTTTCGACGACCGCCCCTACATCGCCCCCTTCCACGGCAACATCATCGAGCTGTGCCCGGTGGGCGCGCTGACCTCCGAGGCCTACCGCTTCCGCGCGAGGCCCTGGGACATCGAGGACGCGGGCTCGGTCTGCACCCTCTGCCCCAGCCAGTGCAACGTGAAGTTCACCGTCCGCGACGAGCACGTCGCGCGGGTGCTGGCCCGTGACAACCACGACGTCGACGACGGGTGGCTGTGCGACAAGGGTCGCTTCGGCTTCCAGATGATGGCCTCGGAGGACCGCATCACCCAGCCCATGATCCGGCGCGGCGGCACGCTCAGCCCTGTCGGCTGGGAGGAGGCGCTCGACGCGGCCGCGGCCGGGCTGCGCGAGGCCGGCCGCAAGTCCGCCGTCATCGCCGGGGGCGGGACCTCCAACGAGGAGGGCTACCTGCTCCAGCGGATCGTCCGCGGTGCACTGGGCTCGCCCAACGTCGACTCGCGCGCAGCGGGCGCGGCCTCCCGCAGCGCCCTCGCCGAGCTCTCGCGTCCGGAGCTGGGCGCCGCCGTGTCCGACATCGACGGGGCCGACTCCATCCTCGTGCTCGGCGCCGACCTGATGCATTCGATGCCGATCCTCGACCTGCGCGTGCGCAAGGCGATCCGCCGCAGCGGCACCCGCACCGCGGTCGCGACCGAGCGGCCGACCACGCTCGACGGCGGCTCGGAGGAGACCGCGCGCTACGCGCCCGGCGACGCGGCGGCGTTCCTGTGGACGCTCGCCTCGGAGCTGGGCGACGGCGACGCCCCGGTCACCGAGAGCTACCGCCAGCCCGCGTCCGAGGTTGCCGGCGTGCTGCGCCCCGAGGAGACGGTCCTCATCTGGGGCGAGCGGCTGGGCCGTGATCCCGACGCCCTCAGCGCACTCGCCGCCTGCGCCGGAGCGCTGAAGCTCGCCGCGGACGGTGCGGGCCTGATCGAGGTACCGGACGCCGCCAACGCCCGCGGCCTGCGCGAGGCGGGCATGCTGCCGAACGCCGGCCCGGGCTTCTCGGAGGCGCCACAGGGTCTGCGACACGGCCGGCATCCGCGAGGGCCTTGCGGGCGACGACGTCGGCGCCCTCATCCTCGCCAACGCCAATCCGGCCCGCGATTTTCCGTCCAGCGGCCGTTGGGCGGAGGTGCTGCAGCACTCGTTCGTGGTGGCGATCGCCGCCTTCGAGGACGAGTCGGCCAGGCACGCGGACGTGATCCTCCCGGCCGAGACGCACGCGGAGAAGGAGGGAACCGTCACCCACCCCGACGGCCGCCTGCAGCGGATGCGCCCCTCCGTCCCGCATCCCGGAAACACCAGGCCCGGCTGGCAGGTGCTGGCCGAGCTTGCGGCGCGACTGGGCGACGAGACCGAGATCGACTCCGCGTCCGAGGCCCTCGCGCAGCTCGCCTCCGAGGTGCCCTTCTACGCCGGCCTCACGCTCGACGAGATCGGCGGCCGCGGCGTTCGCTGGCAGGAGCGCGACGCGGCGGGCGCCTTCCCGGCCTTGGACGCGCCCTCCGCGGCGTCGGCCAGCTCCCCTACCGGCGCGGTGTCCACGAACGGGCATCTGAAGCTGGGGACATACCGCGACCTCTGGGCGAACGAGGCCACCGATCACAACCCTGCCCTCCGCTTTCTCGCCCCGACGCAGACGGTCGAGATCGCCCCGTCCGACGCCGAGAACCTCGGGCTCACGCAGGGCGACGAGGTCGACGTGAAGTCGAACGGCACGAGCCTCCGCGCCAGGGTCGCGATCCGCGAGCGGGTCCGGCCCGGCAGCGCCGTTCATGATCGAGGCGACGGTGGAGGCGAACGCGAACGAGCTCTCGCCGGCCGAGCTGATCGAAGTCGTCAAGTCAGGCGGCGAGCGAGTGACCCTCCCGATCGCCGTGGTGAACGCGACCGAGGCCGTCGGCGTGATGCTGATCAAGAGCCTCGTGATCTTCGCGATCGTGTTCGCGATCGTTCCGGTCCTCACCGTGGTCGAGCGCAAGGTGCTCGGCCGCTTTCAGGCGCGCTACGGCCCCAACCGCGTGGGACCGTTCGGCCTCATGCAGCCGCTCGCCGATGCGATCAAGCTGATCGGCAAGGAGGGCTACACACCGCAGAACGCGCTGCCGCTGCTCTTCGCGGCGGGGCCGGCGCTGGTGGTGTTCTCCGGCGTGACCGTGCTGGCGCTCCTGCCGTGGGGCAACGTGGTCAACATCTTCGGTGAGGAGGTCGGCCTCTACGGGGTCGACGTGTCGATCGGGATCCTCTACTTCTTCGCGTTCGGCTCGTTCGCGTTCTACGGCCTGCTGCTCGGCGGCTGGGCATCCGGCTCCAAGTACAGCTTCCTCGGCGCGATGCGCTCGGCGGCGCAGCTCATCTCCTACGAGATCTCCATGGGCCTCGCCCTGCTCGGCGCGATCATGATGGCCGGCACGCTCTCGCTCACCGAGATCGTCGAGGCGCAGGGTGAGCTCTGGTACATCGTCCCGCAGGCGCTGGGCTTCCTCCTGTTCATGATCGCCGGCTTCGCCGAGGCCAACCGCGCGCCGTTCGACCTGCCCGAGGCCGACGCCGAGCTCGTGGCCGGCTACCAGACGGAGTACGGGGGGATGCGGTTCGGGTCGTTCATGCTCGCCGAATACATCGAGATGTTCGTGATCTCCGGGATCGCGGTCACGTTCTTCTTCGGCGGCTGGATGGGGCCCGGCCCCGAGTTCCTCGACCCGGTCTGGTTCCTGCTGAAGACGCTCACCCTCTTCTTCCTCTTCTTCTGGGTCCGGGCCACGCTCCCGCGCCTGCGCTACGACCAGCTGATGAGCCTGGGCTGGAAGGTGCTGCTGCCGCTGGCCACCCTGAACGTGCTCGTCACCGCGATACTCGTGACGGTCACATGAGCGAATTTCCCTACCTGAAGGAGGGCGATGAGATCGTCGCCGTCCAGCGCGGCCCGGATCCCGGCGGCATGGGCGGCGCCTACCGGGCGTTCGGCGAGACCCTCCGTGGCCTGAAGACCACGATGGGCCGGATGCTCGAGGGCCCCGTGACGATCCAGTACCCGGAGGAGAAGACGCCGGTCTATCCGCGCTTCCGCGGCCGGCACAAGCTCCACCGCTTCGAGGACACCCACCTGGAGAAGTGCGTCGGCTGCTCGCTGTGCGCGGCGGCCTGCCCGGCCGACTGCATCCGCGTGGTCGCGGCCGAGAACGACCCCGCCGACCGCGTCTCGGCCGGCGAGCGCTACGCGGCCGTCTACGAGATCAACCTGGCCCGCTGCATCTTCTGCGGCTACTGCGAGGTCGCCTGCCCGTTCGACGCGATCACGATGGGGCACGAGTACGAGTTGGCCGACTACAACCGCGAGGACCTCATCTTCACCAAGGAGATGCTGCTCGCGGACTCCATCGAGCGCACCCCCCTCCGCGCCGAGGGGGAGTAGCGGGTCTCAGGTCGGCACGTCGAGCATCCGCTCGAGCGCGGCCCGGTGATAGGACCATGGGTCGCCGCGGCTCGCGCGCCCCGAGGGGTCGAACTCACGCACCAGCGCGAGGCCGGCGACGGTGTTCATCGCCACCGCGAGGCGACGGTCGAAGTCGGCCTCGGCGCCCAGCTCGCCGGCCACCTCGCGCGCAACCTCGGCGGTGGCCTTGTAGATGCGCCGCTCGACGGGGATCAGCCGCTCGCGCAGCTCCTCGTCGTCGGCGGCGGCGACCCAGAGCTTTGCCGCGACGGTGAAGAGCTGGCTTGAGAAGTCCTCCCACAGCAGGTCGAGCAGCGCGCGCATCCGCTCCGCCCGGTCGCCCGAGAGCTCGCGGGCGCGCTCGGCATACCGGGCGACGCGCTGCTCGGCCAGCTGCTCGAACGCGCTGGCGACGAGATCCACCCGATGCGGGAAGTGATGGCTCTGCGCCCCCTGGGAGACGCCGGCGCGCTCGGTTACGGCGCGGATCGTGGTGGCGGAGTAGCCGGACTCGATCAGGCTCTCGACGGTCGCGTCCAGAAGCCGCGCCCGCGTGGCGGCGCGCCGCTCGGACTGCGTCCGCCTGGGCTCGCCCCCGCTCGCTCGTTTCTGGCTTGCCTCCAACCCACTCCTGTGCTCGCCGTCGAGGACGCGGCGACTCTAACAAACCGGACGCTTGTTCTGTATCTTCCGCGACACACTTTCCCATGAGGGGTCTGACCCCGGTTTCACCTGGATCAGGCCCGTTTCGGCTGCGAACGGGGTCAGACCCCTGTCACGAGAGGATCAATTTTCATGAGCACGATCACGGCCCCCGCCGGCAGCGAATGGATGACCGATGAGCGCAAGGCGTTCGTCGAGGCGCTCCGCGACTTCACCAAGCGCGAGCTCGGCACCCGCGAGCAGCGCGCCGCCGCGACCGACGACTACAAGGAGGCGCACTCCGCCGCGATGTACTCGAAGCTGGCTGAGCTGGGCTGGCTCGGAGCCTCGATCTCCGAGGAATACGGCGGCTCGGGCGGCTCGATCGTCGACGCCTGCCTGTTCCTCGAGGAGACCTCCCGCGGGATGGTCCCGATGGCCGGGTTCCCGGTGAGCCTCATCGTCGCGGGCGCCTACGAGCGCTTCGGCACGGAGGAGCAGAAGAACGAGATCCTGGGCGGGATCTGCGAGGGCCGCGTCGAGGCGATCGCGATGTCCGAGCCCGAGGCCGGCTCGGACGTGGGCAACCTGCAGTGCCGGGCCGACCGCCAGAACGGCGGCTTCGTGCTGAACGGGCAGAAGACCTGGATCTCCGCGGCGCACATCGCCGACCACATCCTGGTCGTGGCCCGCACCGACCGCGACGGCTCCAAGCACGAGGGCGTGAGCATGCTCTCCGTGCCCGACCGACTCCGACGGCCTCGAGGTCCGCGGGATCGAGACGATGGGCGGCAAGGAGGTCAACGACGTCTTCCTCACCGATTGCTACGTGCCCGAGGAGCGGGTGCTGGCGCAGGTCGACGGCGGCTGGATGCAGCTCATGGCCGGGCCTCAACGTCGAGCGCTTGATCACCGCCGCCACCGTCCTCGGCCTCGGGCAGCGCGCGTTCGACGACGCGCTCGCCTACATCAAGGAGCGCAAGCAGTTCGGCCGTCCGATCGGCTCGTTCCAGACGCTGCGGCACCGCATCGCCGACCTGGCGACCGAGCTGGAGTGCGCTCGCCTGCTGGTCTACGACGTCGCGCTGAAGACCGAGGCCGCGCCCGACCAGATGCTGCCCCGCGAGGCCTCGATGGTGAAGCTGAAGGCCACCGAGGTCGCGAAGAAGGTCGCGCTCGAGGGGATGCAGATGATGGGGGGATACGGGTACTCCACGGAGTACGACATGGAGCGTCTGGTCAGGATGACGCTCGTCTCCACCATCTATGCCGGCACCAGCGAAATCCAGCGCGAGATCATCTCGAAGACCTACGGGCTCTAGCGGCTCGCGGGCCGAGGCCCGGCGCTCGTGATCCCGATCGGCTCGATCCTCCGCCGGACGCGGGCGCTTCTGCGCCTGGGCGCTCCGCCTGTCCTGATACTCAAGGTCGCGATCTGGTTCTGGGGCTACATCGCCCGCGAGTTCGCCTTTCAGATCCTGGCCGGCATCGCCGGGCTCGTGGCGCTCGGCGTCCTGATCGGCTGGCCCTCTGGAACTGTCGCGATCGTCGCGCTCGTGATCCTCGGCGCCCTGGTCGCCGTCGAGGCACGCTTCGCGTGGCAGTCGTGGCGAAGCGCAGGCGTGGTGAGGCGCGAGCTGGCGGACGAGGTACCGGGCGAGCCCGCCGAGAGCCGGTTCCCCCGCAGCCATCTCGTCTTCCCGATCCTCATGTTCGTTCCCCGCGGCGTCAGGCACCAGCGCGGCGTCGTCTTCCACCGCACCGAACGCCGCCGGGTCCGCCTGGATGTCTACGAGCCGAAGGCAGCTCCTGGCGACGGAGAGCTGCGGCCCGCGATCGTCCAGGTGCACGGGGGCGGCTGGATCTTCGGATCGAGGGTCGAGCAGGGCATTCCCCTGCTGAACCACCTCGCGTCGAACGGCTGGGTCGGGTTCAACGTGGACTACCGCCTGAGCCCGCGGGCGACGATGCCCGAGCACGTCGTCGACGTCAAGCGAGCCATTGCCTGGGTGCGCGAGAACGCCGAGGCCTACGGCGTCGACCCGAGCGGATCTGCCTCACGGGCGGCTCGGCAGGCGGGCACCTCGCTGCCCTGGCGGCGCTGACCAGCGACGATCGCTCGCTGCAGCCGGGGTTCGAGGAGGCGGATACGTCCGTGCGCGCCGCCGTGGCCTTCTACGGCCTCTATGACCTCCTCGACGAGGAACGGCGCTACTACCACCACATTCGCGACTGGCTGATGGCCGACGTGGTCGTCAAGGCCGACCCGCGAGGGCGATCCGGACGCCTTTCGGCGGGCCTCGCCCACGCACCGCGTGCATCCCGGGGCGCCGCCGTTCATGGTCTTCCACGGCGAGCACGATTCCCTCGTGCCCGTCGAGGACGCGCGGGCCTTCGTCGGGCGCCTGGAGGCGATCTCCGAGAACCCGGTGCTGTACGCCGAGCTGCCCGGGTCCGAGCACGCCTTCGACCTCGCCCCGTCCCTGCGCTGCGCACGCGTCGTGGAGGGCATCGAGCGCTTCCTCCGGACGGTGATCGCCTCGGGAGGCTCTACCGTAGGAAGGGATATGAGCGAGGGCCAACTCGAGAAGGTCGGCTGATGTTCGGCGGTTGGGAGATCCTGATCCTGGTCGTGGTCGTCGCGCTCTTCATCGGCTACAAGAAGCTGCCCCAGCTCGGGCGCTCGGCCGGCGAGGGCGCGCGTCAGCTCAAGGAGGGCGCGCAGAAGCAGGTCTCCTCCGCCCGCACCTACGCGGAGGAGCGCGGCCCCGAGGCGAAGGCCTACGTGGACGAGCGCAAGGACCAGGCGAAGGCATACGTCGAGGAGAAGACCCCGGATGCCGGCCACGTGGGCCGCACGGCGGGCAAGCACGTCAAGGAGTACCGGGACCTCAAGGAAGAGATCATGGGCACGCCCAAGAAGCCGGACCGCAAGCCCGACGAGTCCGCCTAGCGGTAGATCAGAGCCAGCGGGAACAGGGCGAACGCCGCCCAGGTCACCGCCAGCGGATCCAGTTGATCGTGAAATAGCGCCTCCGTCCTGTCTCCCAATCCGGCGGCAGGGCGTCGGGATCCCACGCCAAGATCAGGTTGTAGGTCGGCGCTTCCACGCGTTGGAGACGACGAGCACGCCGTCGATCACGATGACCAGTCCGATCGCGGTGAGCACGAACGACGTGGAGCCGGCGTCGAAGGCACGATCGCGACGACCGGCCCGATGGTCATCCCGAGCGTTCCGGACGTAGTCGGACGCACGGCCCCGGACTATCCGCTCGCCCCTGCGAAGCGGCAGCTTCCATGAAGTTCTCAGGCGAAGCCCGACCAGGACCAGTGGCGGGTCGGACGCTGTCCTGCTTTGCACCCCCAGGGAGGCCAGACAGCGCAGCCCTGCGCCGCGACGGCCGCCGGGAGCCCACTCCCTCACTGCCTCGTCCCGCTATCCCCATTCCATGCAAGGCGTCCGTACCGCCCCCGGCGCTCGGCGGTACCCTCGCGCCCATGAAGCGCGTGAACATCGCCAACCCCGACTTCGAGTACGTCGGACAACGATCCCGAGAGCTTCCGCTCCGGCATGGCCCGCGTTGGCCCAGGCCTCGGTGCGAAGGCGACCGGCGCCAGCGTCTACGAGCTGCCGCCCGGGCGAGGCACTCTGCCCGTACCACTACGAGTACGCCGAGGAGGAGTGGCTGCTGGTCCTGGAGGGAAACCCCACCGTTCGCGACCCCGAGGGCGAGCACCGGCTGGAGCCCATGGACCTCGTGTTCTTCCCCACGGGGCCGGAGGGAGCGCATCGCGTGCAGAACGACTCCGGGGAGACCGCGCGCGTGCTCATGTGGTCGCCGGTCCTCCACCCCGCCGCGACCGTGTACCCCGACAGCGACAAGATCGCCGTCTGGACCGGGAACAAGGACGACGACGTAATCGTCCACCGCTCGAGCGCCGTCGAGTACTTCGACGGCGAGTAGCCGCCGGCGGAGCTAGTTTCAGACGGCTCTAGCGAGCCCGCCCCGCCGGGTGGCCTGAGGCCCGTGCGCCATAGGATGAGGCCCATGGAGGAGGTCGCCTTCTTCATCGGCGCCATCGGCGCCTTGGGTGGCGCTATCGCAGTCATCGCGCTACGCAACCCCTTCTACAGCGTGCTGGCCCTGGTGATCCACCTGGTGGCGCTGGCCGGCCTCTTCCTGATGCTGCACGCCGAGTTCATCGCGGCGGCGCAGGTCGTGGTCTACGCCGGCGCCGTGATGGTCCTCTACGTCTTCGTCGCCGCCTACGTCGGCGGCATCGAGGAGCCGATCTGGGAGCCGATCCCCGGCCAGCGCCTGCTCGCTCCGCTGCTGGCGATCGCGCTGTTCGTGGAGCTCTCGATCGCGATCCTGGGCACCGCACTCACCACGCTCGAGAGCGAGGGGCCGGTGATCCCGGACGGCTTCGGCGCGCCGGCAGCGATCGGGGAGCTGATGCTGGAGAAGTTCCTGATCGTGTTCGAGGCCTCCTCGCTGCTGTTGCTGGTGGCGGCGATCGGCGCGATCGTGCTGGCCGGTCGGCGGCAGGGGGAGCCGGGCTGATGGACATCACCTGGTACCTCGTCCTCTCCGCCCTCCTGTTCGCGATCGGCGCCGGCGGCGTGCTGATCCGCCGCAGCCCGCTGGTGATCCTGCTGTGCCTCGAGCTGATGCTGAACGCGGGCAACCTGGCGCTGCTGGCGTTCGCGCGGGCCAACGGCGACCAGGACGGTCAGATCTTTGCCCTCGTGGTGATGGTCGTCGCAGCCTGTGAGGTCGTCGTCGGCCTGGGCCTGATCGTCGCCATGTTCCGCCGCAAGCTGCCGCTGAACGTCGATGACATGCGGGAGCTCCGCGGGTGAGCGCCGTCGACTTCGGCTGGCTCATCCTGGCTTTCCCGCTCGCCGGGAGCCTGATCATCGCCTTCGGCTGGCGCGCTCTTCCCGGCCGCGCGGCCGGGGTGATCGGCACGACCGCGATCGGCCTCGCGTTCCTGTGCTCGGTCGGCGCGTTCGTCGATCTGCTGGATCTGCCGGGGGAGGAACGCCAGCTCGTCTCGTCGCTCTACGACTACGCATCGGCGGCGGGCGTCGACATCCAGCTGAACATCCTGGTCGACCCGCTGTCGGTCCTGATGTGCCTGGTGGTCAGCGGCGTCTCAACGCTCATCCACCTCTACTCCGTCGCCTACATGACCTCGGACGAGGGTTTCCGGCGCTTCTTCAGCTACCTGAACTTCTTCGTCTTCTCGATGCTGCTGCTGATCCTGGCTGGGAACTTCGTGCTGCTCACGGTGGGCTGGGCCTTCGTGGGCTTCGCCTCCTATGCGCTGATCAGCTTCTGGTACCGGCGTGGCACCGCGACCACCGCCGGGATGAAGGCGTTCGTGATCAACGTGATCGGCGACGTCGGACTCGTGCTTGCCGCCTTCCTGCTCTTCCGCGAGCTGGGCACGTTCAACTACCTCGAGGTCTTCGAGGGAGCCCCGGAGGCGTTCGACCCCGACAGCGGCACGATCATCGCGATCTGCCTGCTGCTGTGCGTGGGCGCCTTCGCTAAGTCCGCCCAGCTGCCGCTCCACACCTGGCTGCCGGACGCGATGGAGGGCCCGACGCCGGTCTCCGCCCTCATCCACGCCGCGACGATGGTCACGGCCGGCGTCTACCTGATCGCGCGGGCCCACCCGCTGTTCGAGCTGGCCCCCACGGCGGCCGACATCGCGGCCTGGGTCGGCGTCGCGACGCTGATCTTCGCGGCCACGGTCGCGCTCGTGGTCACCGACCTCAAGCGGATCATCGCCTACTCGACCATGTCCCAGATCGGGTACATGATCGCCGCGGTCTCGATCGGCGCCTACTCCGCCGGGATGTTCCACCTCATGACCCACGCCTTCTTCAAGGCGCTGCTCTTCATGGCTGCCGGCTCGATCATCGCCGCCATGGCCGGGCGGCAGAACATCGACGGGATGTCGGGCTTTCGCCGTGCGATGCCGTTCACGTCGCTCGTTCTCATCATCGGCTGCCTGGCGCTGGCCGGCTTCCCGGGCATGTCGGGCTTCTTCTCGAAGGACGAGATCATCGGCGTCGCGTTCGACCGAGGCGGGATGTACGCGTGGATGGGCGTCGCGATGTACGCGGCCGCGTTCCTGACCGCTTTCTACTCCTTCCGGATCGGCTTCCGCGTCGTCGCCGGGAAGCCCTGCGAGGAGGCGAAGGAGCTCGAACAGGGACACCTCGCCCACGGCGAGCACGAGAACCCGGCGACCGGCGAGAAGGAGGACACCGATGTCGGCTTCCCGGGCTCCGAGCACCACATCGCCGAGCGCGAGTGGCCCATGAAGATCCCGATGGCGATCCTCGCGTTCCTGTCCGTGCTCGGCGGCGCGGTGCAGATCCCGGGAATCGACGCCGCCATCGAGCACTTCCTGGAGGGCTCCTTCGAGGACTCGACGCTCTTCCACATCGTCCCGTCGACCGAGAACGCCTGGATCGGCCTCGCGATCGGCGGCCTGATCTCGATCGCGGGGATCGGGCTCGCCTACTACTGCTACATCCTGCGCCCTGGCGTCACCGTGCGCCTGGCCGAGCGCCTCAGCGGCATCCACCGCTTCCTGTTCAACAAGTGGTACTTCGATGAGCTCTACGACCTCCTCGTCTACAGGCCGCTGATCGGCGTCGGGCGGTTCGCCAACAACATCGTCGAGCGCGTGGTGGTGAACGGCCTGGTGAGCGCCACGGTCGGCGTCGTCCGAGGCTTCGGCGGAATGGTCCGCGGCGCCCAGTCCGGCTTCGTCCGCGCCTACGCGCTGCTCCTCATCACCGGCTTCGCCGCCCTGGGCCTGTACTTCCTGGTGGTGAGCGCCTGATGCTGAACGTGCTGCTCTGGCTGCCCCTGGCCGCCGGCCTGCTGTGCCTGATCACCGGCCGCCGCGCGGCCGGGCCGATCTCGCTGGTGGGCGCGCTCGGGACCCTGGGGATCGCAATCGCTCTTGTCGTCGACTTCGAGAGCGGCACGGCGGGCCTTCAGCACGTGGTGGACGAGTCATGGATTCCCGACCTCGGCGTCCGCTACCAGCTCGGGGTCGATGGGATCAGCCTGTTCCTCATCGTCCTCACGGCGATCTCCTGGGTGGGCGCGATCGGGTTCTCCCTCTCTCGCCAGAAGGAGCGCGAGCGCAACTACTACTTCCTGCTGGGCCTTGCCGAGACGGCCACGCTGGGCGCCTTCCTCGCCCAGGACCTGCTCCTGTTCGTCCTCTTCTTCGACCTGATGCTGATCCCGTTCTTCTTCCTGATCGGGTCGTTCGGCACCGGGGACCGCGTGGCGGCGACGCTGAAGATGATCGTCTACACGCTCGTCGGCTCGCTACTGATGCTGGTGGGCGCGATCGCCACCGCGATCCTCAGCGCCGAGGCCACGGGCGAGCTGACCTTCTCCATCGCCGAGCTGCGCGCGAACGTCCTCCCGGAGGGCAGCCAGGACTGGATCTTCTGCTTCTTCGCGGCGGCCTTCCTGGTGAAGATGCCCGCGTTCCCGATCCACGGCTGGATGCCCGACGCGTACAGGGCGGCGCCTCTGCCGGTGCTGGCGCTCCTGTCCGGGGTGCTCTCGAAGGTCGCCGCCTACGGCTTCCTGCGGGTCGTGCTCCCGATCTTCCCCGATGCCACCATCCAGTTCCAGGAGCTGATCCTGGTGATCGCCCTGGCGAGCATCCTCTACGGCTCGGCGATGGCGTTCACGCAGACAAACGTGCGACTGATCGCCGGGTACTCGTCGATCGCGCAGCTGGGCTTCATCACCCTGGGCGTCTTCGCCCTCGCCGGCGACGCGGCCGACGGCGCGGTCCTGCAGATGGTCAACCACGGGCTCGTGGTGGTTCCGGTGTTCCTGGTGATCGCGCTCCTGGCGGAACGCTCCGGCACGGAGGACCTGCGCGAGATGGGCGGCCTCGCCATGCGCGCCCCGATCCTGACCGCGATGTTCCTGATCCTCACGCTGGCGACCCTCGCCATGCCCGGGTCCGCCAACTTCGTCGGCGAGTTCTACATCCTGAACGGGCTCTTCGACGAGAAGATCGTCTACGCGGTCGTGGCCATGGCCGGGGTCGTGCTGGCGGCGTTCTACGCGCTGCGTATGTACCAGCGCACGATGCACAACCGCCTGCCGCACGGCACGACCTCGCGCGAGATCTCGCTGCGCGACGGGGTCGTGCTGGCGCCCCTCGTGGCGGCCATCGTCGCCCTGGCCCTCTATCCGGGGCTGATCCTCGAGCGAGGCGAGGCGAGCGTCGAAGCCCAGCTCACGACGGTGACCGAGCCCGAGGTTGAACCGCTGGCGCGGGTGAACGAATGACCTTCGTAGCCCCCGACATCGACTACGCCGGCATCTCACCGATCATCGCCCTCACCGCCGGGCTCTGCCTGGTGTTGATGTCCGCGGTGTTCGCGCGGGCCCACCAGCGCGTCATCTCCTCGACGCTCAGCTTCGCCACCCTCGGGGCGGCCGCGGGCCTGTGCATCTGGCAGTGGGGAGAGAACGAGGACCTGGTGGCGGGGGCGCTGCGCCTGGACGAGCTGGGCCTCGCGATCTCGCTGATCTGCATCGTGGCGGCGGCGTTCGCGATCCCGCTGGCCTGGCGCGACGAGGCGTTCGACCCGGAGCAGGGACCGGGTGGCCAGGCGGAGTTCCAGGCGCTGGTCATCTCCTCGGTCCTGGGGATGGTGCTGCTGGCGATGTCGCAGAACCTGATCATCTTCTTCGTCGCGCTGGAACTCCTGTCGGTCCCCCTCTACGTGCTCTGCGGCGCCGCCCGCCGCCGCTCCCAGTCGCTGGAGTCCGGCCTGAAATACCTGATCGTCGGATCCCTCGGCTCGGCGACGCTGCTCTACGGCCTCGCGTTCATCTACGGCGGCTCTGGCTCCACCGACTTCAACGAGATCGCGACCGCGATCGGCACGGACCTGGCCGACGACCCGCTGATCCTCATCGGCATCGCGCTGTCGGCCACCGGGCTCGCCTTCAAGCTCTCCGTCGCGCCCTTCCACCAGTGGACGCCCGACGTCTACCAGGGCGCGCCCACCCCGGTCACCGCGTTCATGGCCGTTGCCACGAAGGCGGCCGCGTTCGCGGTGCTGGTGAGGTTCTTCGAGGTCGCGCTCGGCCCGTCGGCCGCCGACTGGCGGCCTGCGCTCGCGGCTCTCGCCGTGATCTCGATCGTGGTCGGCAACGTGGGCGCCCTCGGCCAGGACTCGCTGAAGCGCCTGCTGGGCTACTCCGGCGTCGCCCAGGCCGGCTACATGCTGGTCGGCGTGGTGGCCTTCTCCGAGGCGGGCGTGAACGCGCTCGTCTTCTACCTCGCCGCCTACGCGCTGATGAACCTGGGTGCCTTCGCGGTGATCACGCTCCGCGAGCGCCAGACGCCCCACGGCGACTCGATCGCCTCCGTACAGGGGCTGGCCGCGGAGAAACCGGCTCTCGCGGGGGCGCTGACGATCTCGATGCTGGGCCTGGCGGGGCTCCCCGGCACCGCGGGCTTCATCGGGAAGCTGTTCCTGATCGAGGCCGCGGTCGAGTCCGACTACACCTGGCTGGGTGTCGCGATCGCCATCGGGACGATGATCTCGCTCGCCTACTACCTGCGGATCGTCGCGGCGATCTGGATGCGCTCCGGCGACGAGCCTGCGGCCGGGCCCCATGCCGGCGATGGCCGGCGGCTCCCAGGAGGCCGACGCGGCGCGGGGAGCCCGATGCCGCACGATCGTCGCCCTCGCCGTCCTGGCCGCCGCAGCCACGGTCGCCTTCGGCGTCTTCCCGTCGCCCCTGGTCGACTGGGCCTCGCAGGCCGGCGCCGCGCTGTTCTAGTGGCGGAGAGCGAGAACGTCGCCGCCGCGATGAGCCTCCACCACGTCTCCCTGGAGGTTCCGCCCGGCGAGGTCGAGCGGACCGTGGAGTTCTGGGAGCTCGTGGGCTTCGAGGCGCTCACGCCGCCGCCCGAGATCGCCCCGTTCGTGAGCTGGCTGGAACGGGGCGGCCACCAGATCCACCTCATCCACACGGAGGAGGCCACGGTGCCAACCCTCGGTCATCCGGCCGTCGTCGCGCCGGACTTCGATGCCACCGTCCAGCGCCTTCGGGGCGGCGGCTTCACCGTGGAGGCCGCCCAGGAGCTCTGGGGCGAGCCACGAGCGTTCGCCCTGGCCCCGGCCGGGCACCGGGTCGAGCTGATGGCCGCTCCACCGCCCGCGGGCGGCCGACAGGCGACCGACTAGGCGCCCCGAAGTATCGGCACTGTCCTCGCCATCTGCAGGCGCCACTACGATGCCGCGCGCGTGCGTTATCCAGAGGAGAGCTTCACCGAGGCCGAGCGAGCGGCCCTTGCTCCCCACTTCACCGATCTGGAGGGCCCGGTGTTCGCGCTGGTCAATCTGCCGGAGACGGTGAAGGGCGCGCTCTTCGCCCGGTACTCGCGCTACTCGGGATCCCTGCGCCGCCTGTACCTGGACGAGTTCGCCGGCGAGGTCCCGGAGGGTTCGCGCCCGTTCGACGGCGTCGAGGGCGAGCGGGCCGCCGGGCTCTACGAGCGCGTCTTCCTGGGCTACGGGGACGATTCGATCGCCCAGGTGGGCGGTGCCCACCTCGCCTGCGAATGGGTCTCGAACGTGGTCACCAAGGTCCTCCAGCGGGGGCGGCTTGCCGCCTACCTCGAGCAGTCCACCCGCTACATCCCCTACGACCAGCCGATGCCCGGCGGCGGCTACCGCTACTACGCAGACGGCGAGCTGGGCGAGCCCTACGCGGCCGCCATGAACGAGATCTTCGGGATCTACTCGCAGGGGCCTCGAGCAGACGGAGGCCTGGGCGGCCGAGCGGTGGCCGCGCGCCGACGAGCCCGAGCGCGCGTGGCGAAGCTCCATCCGCGCCAAGGCCCTCGACCTGATGCGCGGCCTCCTGCCCGCGTCGACGCTCAGCCACGTCGGGATGTTCGGCTCCGGTCAGGCCTACGAGGGGCTGCTGCTGCGGATGATGGCCTCGCCGCTGCCGGAGGCGCGCAACTACGGCGGCCTCATGCTCGAACAGCTGAAGCAGGTGATCCCGAGCTTCGTCTCCCGCGTGGAGAAGCCGGACCGGGGCGGCGAGTGGATCTCGTTCCTCGAGCGGCGACGCGAGGCTGCCGAGAGCGCGGTGGCGCGCCTCGGGCTGGACCGCAGAGAGGCCGGCGAGCACCCCACGGTGGAGCTGGTGCACCACGACGGCTCGGAGGCCGACCTGATCGCCTCGTCCCTGTTCGAGTCCGCCGGGGTGTCGGAGGCCTCGATTCACCGGCGCATCGAGGCGCTCGACCCCATCGAGCGGGCCGAGCTCATCGGCGAGCTCATCGGCGAACGCGCGAATCGCCGCCATCGCCCCGGCCGCGGCTGGGAGGCCCTTCGCTATCGCTTCGAGATCGTCTCCGACTACGGCGGCTTCCGCGACCTGCAGCGCCACCGGCTCCTGACCTGCCAGTGGCAGCGCCTGGGGCCCGAGCTGGGCGCCGGCGTGCCCGAGGAGCTGCGGGATGCCGGGGTCGCGGATTCCTACGACCGCGCGCTGGAGATCTCCAGGACCGAGTTCGAGCGGCTCGAGGGCATGGGATTGCGCGATGCGGCCCCGTACGCGCTCTGCCTCGGCTACCGCATCCGGTACGTGCTCGACATGAACGCCCGCGAGGCCATGCACCTGATCGAGCTGCGCTCGGGGCGCGAGGGGCACCCCACCTACCGCGCGGTCGCCCAGGCGATGCACGAGCGGATCGCCGACGTGCATCCCAGCGTCGCCGCGGCGATGACGCACGTCGATTCCACCACCGAGCCGCGGCTCGAGCGGATCATGAGCGAGATCCGAACTCACCGCAAACGCGCCGACGCGGACGACGACGCCGCGGCCGCCGCCCCGCCCGGGCTGAGCGAGCTGGGCTGAAAAGCCCTCAGCGGGGGCTTCCGGCCGAGTACGATCGCCTCGCGATGAAGGCGTTTGCAGCCACGGCAGGGCTCACCGCACTGGTGCTGTCGCTGTCGGTACCGGCCCTCCTGCTCGCCCAGGAGCCGGTGCCCGTGGCCCCGGCCCCAGCGCCGGAGGGCGAGCCGCCTGTCGCCATCCAGAGCGATCAGACCACGGCCGTCGCGGCCGCCGAGAGCGCCGAGAGCGCCGAACGGCAGGAGACCGGGGCCGCCAAGGCCTCGGCGTCGGTCGACATGGAGGACTACAAGTTCGTGCCGAAGACCGTGACCATCGCGCCCGGCGACACCGTGACCTGGGCCAACGTCGGTGAGGAGGAGCACGACGCGGACGGCGACGGTTTCAGCTCCGGCACCGTCCAGCCCGGCGAGGACGGGACGGCGCGGTTCGCGACCGCGGGGACCTTCAAGTACATCTGCACGTTTCACCCGAACATGAAGGGCACCGTGGTCGTGAAGTCAGCGGACGACGGCTCGGGCGGGAACGGCGGCGATGGCAATGCCGGCGACGACACCACCGATCCCTCCGGCGGGCTCTCCACGAGCGATCCCAGCTCGTCCTCGTTCGGATCCTCGGATAGCTCATCGTCGCTGCCCGCCACCGGCCAAAACGAGATCCCGCTGATCATCGTGGGCGCCGCCCTGATGGTGTGCGGCCTGCTGGTCGGCGCGCTCTGGCGCCACCGGGCCGGCCCCTACGCCGGCTAGCCGCGGCGCTGCTTGCGCTTGCGCTTCCTGGCGCGCTCGCGCCGTGCGGCGTTGGGATTTGAGTCCGGGTCGGCGTCGGCGTCCGCGAATAGCTCGCTCGCCTCGCCGTCGATGTCACGTTCCTCCTCGGAGGGCTCGGGCGGCGGTGCATCCCCGGGACGCGGCCACGGCACCGACTCGCCCGCATCCCAGGCCGGGGCACGGCCGCCGGGGACCTTCCCGAGGTAGATCAGGCCGAGCCACACCGCCCACAGCATCAGCGCGAGCAGCGAGAAGGCCTGGGCCAGCAGGATCAGCGAGGCGCCCAGGGCCATGCCGAAGGTCCCGAAGAAGCGCGTGACGAGGCCGACCCGCATCGCCCAGAGCGCCGTATAGATGATCCCGATCACCATCGCGAGCAGGCCGGCGAGGCTGAAGCCCTGAGCGAATCCGTAGGTCGTCTGGCCCTCGATCAGGTCCTGGGCGTACTCGCCGACCGGGATGCCGGCGCCCCCGCCGGGCGTGGCGAACTCGGTGGCGGCCCCGGAGAGGGCGATGAACTGGAGCACGTTCGCGAGCGCGAAGAAGAGGGGTCCGGCGACAACGACGCCCACCAGCGCGTTGCGTACGGCCGCCGCACGGGTGGACGCGGCGTGGAAGAGGTAGTAGAGGACGGGCGCCAGCAGGACGAGGGCTGCCGCGTTCAGCATCGCCGCGCCCAGCATCGTGCCCCGGGCGTCGTCGAACTGGCGCAGGAAGTCGGAGTTGTTCGCCACCGACACGACGCCGTTCTGCGCGATCACGGTCGAGGCGATGAACAGCGCCGCGCCGCCGAACGCGCACAGCGCGGCCGGCAGGGCCCAGCGGCTCTCCCACTCCAGAATTCGTTCTCGGCTCACGGCCGTCTCCGCCTAGTCACCGGCGGGTATCTTGGCAGGAGCCAATGCCCGACTACGCCGTCACCGCAATCGGCCGCGACCGCCCCGGGATCGTGGCGGCCCTCAGCGCCGCTCTTCTGGAGCTCGAATGCAACCTCGAGGACTCGCACATGTCGATCCTCAGGGGCCATTTCACCGTGATGCTGATCGTCCGTGCACCCGACGGCGCCGAGGGTGAGGCGCTCGCCTCGCGCCTGCGGGCCGTGCGTGAGGAGCTGGAGCTCGAGGTGCTCACCGTCGAGCCGGTGGACGATCTCGCCGATCCAAGACCTCAGCCTACGCACGTCCTGAGCGTCTACGGAGCTGACCGGCCCGGGATCGTCGCCGGGGTGACCGCGGCGCTGGCAGGACTGGGCGTGAACATCACCGACCTCTCCACCCGGCTGGCGGGCGCGGCCGACTCGCCGATCTACGCGATGTTGGTCGAGGTCGACCTCGGCGATGCGGCTGCGGCCGACGTCGAGCGCGCGCTGGCCGGGCTCGCGGGCGAGATCGAGGTCTCGCTGCGCGAGCTCGAGGCCGAGGCGCTCTAAGCGCCGGCCATGGCAGTCCGCGACATCCTCGTCTACCCCGACCGGCTGCTCAAGCAGGTGGCTGCGCCGGTTCAGACCGGCGAGCTCGACGCGATCGCCAACGACCTCCTGGACACGATGGACTCGATCGGGCACTGCGTAGGACTGGCTGCGCCGCAGCTCGGTGAGCTGGTGAGGGTGGTCGCCGTCGACGTGAGCGAGCACCCCAAGGCGAAGAGCAATAACGGGCGGCTGGTCCTGGCGAACCCACGGATCGTCGAGACGGAGGGCTCGAAGGTGGGCAGGGAGGGCTGTCTCAGCATCCCCGACTTGACCGCCAACGTGCGCCGCCCCACCAGCGTCGTCGTCGAGCACCTCGGCGGCGAGTTGCGTGCGGAGGGATTCGAGGCGCTGTGCATTCAGCACGAGCTTGACCACCTCGACGGGATCCTCTTCCTGGACCGGGTCGAGTCGCTGGTCGACGACGTGTTCCGGCGGCGGACCTACGCGTCGGAGGAGGATGCGCCGGGCTCGGCAGCGCCGCCCACGGCGCCGGGCGCCCCCGGGAGCGAGAACGCCTCGCCCGCGGACCGGATGGGGTAGTACTCGTCCTCGGGCCCGACCGACTTCGAGAGGCGATCGCCGGCGGACAGCATGAGGTCGAGGAACGGGGAGGCCAGGCCGATCAGGCTCTCGAAGCGCTCCGTGCGAGCCGCCTGCTGGGGCGTGTTGGGCATGGCGCAAGGGTAGATGAGCGCCCACCTCCCCGGAGCGCGCGCTCAATACCATCCCCCCGGTGAACGACCCGCCGTCGCAGACCGGGCCGGTCGCCGTCTACGGCGCGACCGGCTACACCGGCAAGCTCGTCGCCGCCGAGCTGCGCCGGCGCGGGGCGGAGTTCGTGCTCGCCGGCCGCAGCGCCCCGAAGCTCGAGATCATCGCCGAGGACGTGGGCGGCGCGGAAACCCGGGCCGTGAGCATCGACGATGCGGCGGGCCTACGGGCGCTGTTGGAGCCCTGCGCTGCCGTGATCGCCTGCGCCGGCCCGTTTCAGCTCCACGGCGAGCCCATCCTCGCCGCCGCTGCCGACACCGGCACGCACTACATCGACACCACGGGCGAGCAGCCGTTCATGCGGATGGTCTTCGAGCAGTACGGCGAGCGGTTCAGCGAGTCCGGGGCCGCCGCCGTGACCGCGATGGGGTTCGACTACGTGCCCGGCGACATGATCGCCGGGCTCACCGCCGCGGGTCTCGGCCCGCTCGACGAGCTCACGCTGGCGTACTGGACACGCGGCTTCGGAGCCTCCCGCGGGACGACCATGTCCGCGCTGGGGATGATCGACGGGAGCGATGTCGAGTGGCGCGACGATGCGCTGCGGCCCGCGCCACAGTCGGTCGGCCGCGGCAAGTGGCGGTTCGCCGAGCCGGTGGGGGAGCAGCGCATGGTCCGCTACCCGGCCGGCGAGCACGTGACCGTGCCCCTTCACGTCGACACGCGGAACGTCCGGACCACCCTCAGCGCGTCGACCGCGGTCCCCCACCCCAGGCTGGCCTTCGCCGCTCCGTTCGTGATGCCCGTCGTGCAGCTCGCGACCCGCACTCCGCTGAAGCGCGCCATGGCCGCGGCCGTCGCTCGCCTCCCGGAGGGACCGGCCGAGGACGACCGCCGGCGCTCGCGCTTCACGATCGACTGCGAGGCGGTGAGCGGCACCACACGCCGGCGGGGATCGATCTCCGGGCGCGACGTGTACGGGCTGACGGCCCGCACCACGGTCGAGGCGGCCCTGCGCTGCGCGGACCCCGGCTACGAGCGGAGCGGAGCCCTGGCCCCCTCCCAGGCCTTCGAACCCGAGGACTTCCTGGCGGCGATGGCCAGCGCCGGGATCGAGTGGGAGGTCGATCCCAGGTGACCGAGGAATCCTGTCCGCTCTGTGGCTCGCCCCTCTACGGATGGCTGAAGCTTCCGGACCCGCGCACACGCCCGACGGTGGGCGCCCCGGTGGCGGACGACGGCGCGCGGGTCCTCGACCGTTGCGAGGAGTGCGGGGCGGGGATCGAGGCGGGCACCGGGCCCGTCGACCTGCACGCGGAGCTGAAGGCGATCCAGACCACGTACGGCGACGGCAGCCCGGCGATCCTGGCCGCGAACCGCTTGAGCTGGCAGGCGTCGCTCGGCGGCGAGGGATGGGCTGCCATCGACGTGCACCCGGGCCGCCTGCTCCTGACCCCGCGCTCGCTCCAGCTTCTTGCCGAGCACACAGGCGTGAAGCTGGGCGAGGTCGGTTTCCCTCCGCTCGGCGCGAACCAGCGCTGGATGTGGCAGACGCTCATCAACGGCCTCACGCTTCACCCCAACTTCGCCCGCGAGGTGCGCGCCGGGCGCCTGCGGATGGCCAACGCCCGCAGCCGGTTCGCGTTCATCGCCGACTGCGTCGCGACCGTGCTGGCGGCGCCGTTCGTGTTCCTGGTCTCGTTTCCGGTGGAGCTGGTCGGCGCGCTCGCCCGCCGCGGCGGCGCGATGGTGGCTCCGCTGGAGCTCCCGGCCGAGTCCGGCGGCCAGCGCGACTAGCTAGCCGAGCGCCAGGCTCGGCGAGCGAGCGGCAGCAGGGCCGCGCGAGGCAGGTGCTGCCCGCCGATCGCTCCGGCCCGGTTCAGCAACCCGGGAATGACCACCCGCTTCCCGGCCGCGGCGCCGTCGACCGCGGCGCTCGCCACGTCCTCGACGTCGGTCCAGATGAAGTCGGGGGTGCGGTCCTCCGCTCCGTCCATGCCGGCCTCCGCGACGAACTCCGTCTTCACGGGCCCGGGGCAGACGGCCGTGACGGTCACACCTCTGCGGCCCACCTCGTTGTGCACAGCCTCGCTCAGCGAGAGCACGAACGCCTTGGTCGCGGCGTAGACGGCGTTCGACGGGATCGGCTGGAAGGCGGCCGTCGAGGCGATGTTGATGACCGTGCCGGTCCCGCGCTCGACCATCGGCGGCAGGTAGCGCCCCTGCAGGTCGGTCAGCGCCGCGCAGTTCAGCTCGATCATCCGGAGGTTGCGCTCGCGATCGGTCTTGTGGAAGTCGCCCGAGTCGCCGAATCCTGCGTTGTTGACCAGGATCGAGACCTCGAGCCCCGCCTCGGAGACGCGGGCAGCGAGGTCGTCGCGACCACCCGGCGATGCGAGGTCCGCAGCAAACGGATGGGCGGTGATGCCGTGCTTGTCACCCAGCTCCTCGGCGAGGGCAGCCAGGCGCTCCTCGCGCCGGGCGACGAGTGCCAGCCCATGTCCTCGCGCGGCCAGCAGCCGTGCGATCTCGACGCCGATCCCCGACGAGGCGCCGGTGACCAGCGCGACCGAACCATCCTTCGGATCTGGGAGTCCCACGAGCGAGGCAGGCTAGCCGACCCCACTATCCTGGGAGCCATGGAAGGCAGCGAGGGCTTCAACATCTTCGGCGACTCGGACGACCTCCGCGCCCGCCTCGGCGAGATGGCCGAGCAGATGCAGGGCGCACAGAAGGTCGCGTGGGCCGACAACGCGATCAAGCTGGCCGTGGACATGACGGTGGCAGCGATCGGCGCGATCGACCTCGACGGGAATTCGGACCAGCAGGCGGCGCAGGTCCGCGACGCGATCCGCGTCGTCTTCCCCGAGGCAGTGACCCTGGTGCGCGAGGCGCGCCAGGGCCTCTCCTGATCCGCCGCTGAATCGGCACATTCCGAGCGCGACACGGTCGCTGCTGGCGACCTAGCGTGGCCGCGTGGAGACGCGCGGGCAACGAGGGTCGGCGTCGGTCGAGCAGGCCGGGCTCGCCCTGCTCGTCGCCCTCCTCCTGTTGGCGTGTGCCGCCGCACTCGCGGGTGCCCCGGCCATCGAGGGCGGGCGCGAGGTCGGCGCGGCGATCGCGCGGAAGCTGCGCTGTGCACCGCGGCTGCCCGGCCCCTGCTGGCAGGATCCGCTGACGGAGGCCTACGGACGCCCGCTCGGCGGCGCGATCCGGGCACTGGCCCCCGCACCGGCCACCCTCGGCGGCCTGATGCCGGTGGACTTCCGCTATTGCCGAAGCGAGAGCTGCGCCATGCCCGGCCCGAGCGCGCGCCTGACCGCCTCGAACCGGCGGACCACGGCGTTCGTGGCCGTCGACGACCGCCGGCGCGCCGGCGGCGACGCGCTCATCACCTACTGGCTCTACCGGCCGACCGTGGGCTGGGAGGAGGTGACCCGGCGAGCGACCTCCGCCGAGGTGGCCGAGTTCGCATCCACCCCGCTCCTGGAGTCCCAGGACCCCAAGCTCGTCCCGCTGGAGACCCTGGCCGGCCGAAACCACGTGGACTTCCCGGCGAACGAGGAGCCGCCCTGGCGCTGGCGGGTCGAGTCGGTGTACCCGTGACGGCTTCCGGCGGCCTGCATCGGCGAGGGGGCGAGCGGAGCGGCGCACACCTGGAAGGCCATCTCACGACGTTTCGGCGCCGAGGGGTGACGCTTAGACGTAGGGAGCGGCCGAGGCGGGATTGGACGCTTTGCGTGGGAAGCAGCATGAACCGCCGCCGCGATCGGCCCTGGGCGGAAGGACGGTTTGGCTCGAGCCGTTGAGGTAGTGCCTGACAAAGTTTGGCTCCAGCCGTTGACGTATTGGATGACTACAAGCCAAAGAGGAGGAGACAGAATGAGACCCAAGCTCGCAGCCCTCGGAGCCTTGGTTCTGGGGACGCTGCTGGCGCTGGCCCTGACCGCCAGCTCAGCTCCGGCCGGGGACGTTCCGAACCAGGGTAATCCGGACAAGGTGTTCACGGTCGACAATCCGAATGTCTCGTGTGAGAACCCGGTGCCGGGCAAGAAGGTCGAGGGGGATTTCGGGCCGAAGATTCACGTCTCGGCGAACAGCCCGATCGACTTCGTGACCATCAAGTCGGGTAAAGACGCGTACGAGGTTTGGTCCGAGTTCGACACATTCTCGGGCAAGATCAAGATCTCGAAGGACGTTTCGAACTACGTCGTGTGGACCTGCCCGGGGACGACGACGACGTCGACGTCAACGGCAACAACGACGTCAACGACGTCAACGACGCCGACCCACTAGTCAGATTCGCCGAGGACCCGCCCCCGGAAGCCGGGGGGCGGGCCTCCCTCGGGCCCAGCAACGCACGCGGCTTCGGGCATCAGCGGCGCCAACCCGAAGATGGGCTCGCTTGAGCGGGGCTACCAGGTGGCGTCGTGGAACTCCATGACGCCCATGCCGCTCTCGAGCTCCAGCCCCCCGGGGAGGGTGCCCGCGAAGGTGCCGAACGGCTGGCGATAGGAGTACTTGGCGAGCCAGCGGTTCTCCTCCTTGGATCGCTCGAACTCCTTCGTGAAGTCGAGACGGGAGCCATCGGAGAAGTCGATCGCGTTGAGCTCGTCGAACACCACCGGGCCGGGCTCGGAGGGCTCGCCGTCGATCCAGATCGAGCGCTCGGAGCGCTCGGGGGGGTCGTTGATTCCCGTGACCAGGTTCCACCCCACGGAACGGCCGTCCGCCAAGCGCCCCACACCCGACGACCAGCTCCACACCGTGTGGCGGGGGTGGTAGCCGGCGGACTCGTCCTCCATCCCTCTCCCCTCGAGCTGCCAGCGCCGCTTTCCGACCCGGACGTCGATCTCGATCGGCACGTCGGCGCGTTTCCGCGTCCACACGTACTGACCCTCCTCCTCGGTGGGGCAGATCGATTCCGCCCATTTCCCCGTGCCGCAGCGCAGGAACGCTCGGGCGTCGTCCGGCCCGCGCACGTCGGCGTCGATCCGCACCAGCGACCCCTCGTCGGGCGCGTAGTCGAGGATGCCGACGTCGCCCAGCTCGGCAACCACCTCCTCGCCGCCCAGGTGCTCGGTCCACACGTCGCCGCGAGCGCCCGGGAGCAGCATGCGGGTGTTCTCCCACATCTCGCCGCTCTGGCGGTCGCAGACGGCCCAGAAGTTCTGGACGACGGGTCCGACGTGGACGCGCGCGGCGCACACGAAGAGCTCGTCGGCAAACGCGCCGACGTAGCGCCAGCGCTTGCGCCAGCGGCCGTCGCGGCGCAGCGGGAGCTTGCCGGGGGGCAGCGGCAGATCCGGCCGCTCGCCGTTCGGGCCGCGCCAGGGAAGCGAACCGATGCCGTCAGCCATGGCCTATTCGGCCGGTTCGATCGTCGCGAGGGGGTCGCCCGCGTTGACGGAGCTGCCCTCGCTGATCGCGAGCTCGGTGACCTTGCCCGCCTGGTGGGCCGTGATCTCGTTCTCCATCTTCATCGCCTCGATCACGCACACGAGATCGCCCTCGGCCACGTCCTGGCCCTTCTCGACGGCGACCTTCAAGATCGTGCCCTGAAGCGGGGCCGGGAGCGTGGGACCGCTGGCGCCACCGCCGCCCGCCGCGCCTGAGCGCTCACGCTTCGGCGGGCGCCGCGCACCGGACGCTCCGCCGGCGGGTGCGGCCGCTCCGATCACCTTCACGGAGTGCAGGCGGCCGTCGACCTCGACCTTGTAGTCGCGCTCCGCGAGCTCCTCGGGGTCCTCGCCCTCCGCGGGCTTGGGCGGCGCCTCGGGGCGAGCGTCTTCAGCCACTTCTTGTCCTCGGTGAGGTCGCGGCACGTCTCACCCTTCGCCCACTGCTCGGTGGAGAGGATCGCCTGGTGGAAGGGGATGAGGGTCGTGAGCGGCTCGATGCGGTACTCGCCCAGGGCACGAAGCATGCGCGCGGTCGCCTTCTCGCGGTCGACGTCCCAGGTGATGAGCTTGGCCACCATCGGGTCGTACAGCGGGGTCACCTCGGTGCCCGCCTCGAGGCCGGAGTCGACGCGCACGCCGGGGCCGGCGGGCTCGATGTAGCTCTCGATCGGGCCCGGTGCGGGCGCGAAGTTCTTGTGCGCCGCCTCGGCGTTGATGCGGCACTCGATCGCGTGGCCGACCAGGGCCACGTTCTCCTGAAGCACCGAGATCTCCTCGCCGGCCGCGATCCGCACCTGCTCGCGCACGATGTCGATGCCCGTGACCATCTCGGTCACGCAGTGCTCGACCTGGACGCGCGTGTTCATCTCGAGGAAGAAGTAGTCGTCTCCCACCTGCATGCCCTCGATCGTTCCGGCCCCGCGGTAGTCCACCGCGGCCGCCGCTTCGATTGCGATCTTGCCGATGCGCTCGCGCATCTCGTCGTCCACGTGCGGGCCCGGCGCCTCCTCGATCAGCTTCTGGTGGCGGCGCTGGATCGAGCAGTCGCGCTCGCCCAGGTGGATCACGTTGCCGTGGGAGTCGGCGAGCACCTGGACCTCCACATGGCGCGGATCCTCCAGGTAGCGCTCCAGGTAAACGGTGTCGTCGGAGAAGAACTTCTCGCCCTCGCGTGCGGCGCCCTCGAACGCCTCCTCCAAGTCGTCCTCGGTCTGCGCCACGCGGAAGCCCTTGCCGCCCCCGCCGCCGGCGGCCTTGCAGGCGATGGGGTACCCGATGTCCTTGGCCGCCTTCTTCGCCGCGGCGACGTCGGGCGACGGCTCGGTCGCACCGGGCACGATGGGAACCCCTGCGTCCTGCATCAGCTCGCGCGCCTTGGTCTTCGAGCCCATCGCCTCGATCGCGCCGGCGGGCGGGCCGATCCAGACGATTCCCGCGTCCTCACAGGCGGTGGCGAACGCGGCGTTCTCGGCGAGGAAGCCGTAGCCGGGGTGGATCGCATCGGCGCCCGCGGACTTCGCGACCTCGATCACCTTCTCGATGTTGAGGTAGCTCTCCGCGGGCACTGGCGGGCCCAGGAGGTGCGCCTCGTCGGCGTAACGGACGGCGGGCGTCTCGCGGTCGGCCTCGGAGTAGACGCCGACGGAGGCGATGCCCATCTCGCGCAGCGTGCGCATGACGCGGATCGCGATCTCGCCGCGGTTCGCGACCAAAACCTTCTCGAACATGGCGCGGGAGTTTATGCGGGCCCTACGCCGCCCGAAGATGCGAGGACGACTCGCCGGTCCACACGACCTGGTCCCTGCCTGGACCAACGCCCACGAGCCTGATCGGAACGCCCGCGGCCTCCTCGATGAAGCGCAGGTAGTCCCGCGCCTCCCTCGGCAGCTCGGCCTCCGAGCGGCAGCCGCCGATGTCACCTTCGAACCCCGGAAGCTCCTCGTACTCGGCCTCCGCCGTGTGGAGGATCGACTGGTGCCACGGGAAGTCGTTCAGCACCGCACCCTCGGAGGAGCGATAGCGGACCGCGACCTTGATCGGGTCGGTGCCCGCGAGGACGTCGAGCTTGGTGATGGCCAGCGCCGACATCGCGTTGAGGCGCACGGCGTACTTCAGCGCCACGAGGTCGAGCCACCCCACACGGCGGTCCCGCCCGGTGGTGGTGCCCACCTCGCCCCCGCGCTCTCGCAGCTGCGCACCCAGCTCATCGTCGAGTTCGGTGGGGAACGGTCCGGCGCCGACGCGCGTCGCGTAGGCCTTGGCCACGCCCCAGACCTCGTTGATGTCGCTGGGCCCGATTCCGGCGCCGACGCAGGCTGCGCCCGCGACGGGGTTCGAGGAGGTGACGAAGGGATAGGTGCCGTGGTCGAGGTCGAGCATGGTCGCCTGCGCGCCCTCGAAGATCACCTGCTTGCCGGAGTCGAGCTTGTCCCAGCACAGCCGGGCGGTGTCGGCGATGTACGGCTCGAGGCGATGGCCGTAGCGCAGGTACTCCTCGGTCATCGCGTGGAGGTCCAGGCGGGGGTCGCGCGCGAACGGGCGCAGCATCTGCTGCTTCGGCTCGAGCGCGGCCGCGATCTTCTTGCGGAGGATCTTGCCGTCGAGCAGGTCCTGAACGCGGATCCCGAGCCGGAACGCCTTGTCGGCGTAGCACGGCCCGATCCCGCGCTTCGTGGTTCCGATCTCGAGCTTGCCAAGCTTCGCCTCGCCCGCGGTGTCCAGCATCACGTGGTAGGGCATGATCAGGTGCGCGTTGGCCGAGACGCGCAGCCCGGCCGTGTCGATCCCCCGGCGCCGCAGGCCCTCGAGCTCCTCGATCAGCACGGACGGATCGACGACCACGCCGTTGCCGATCACGCAGGTCAGGTCCGGGTAGAGGATCCCCGACGGGATCAGGTGGAACTTGAAGGTCTCGCCGTCGCGGATGATCGTGTGACCGGCGTTGTTGCCGCCCTGGAAGCGCACGACCATGTCGGCGTGCTCGGCGAGCAGGTCCACGACCTTCCCCTTGCCCTCATCGCCCCACTGGGCGCCGACTATGACCGTTGATGGCACGAGGCGGAAGTATGGAGAGGCGGGCGGGCGGATGCCGCCGAACGCGGCTAGTCCGCTGGCGCGTACCTGTGGTGGATCGCCAGCGAGTTCCCGTCCGGGTCCTTGAAGAACGCCTGGTGGCAGACCCCGGAGTCCATGGTGTCGGCCTCGAACTCCACTCCGCGGGACTCGAGTTGCTCACGCGCGGCCGCGACGTCCTCGACGCTGAATTCGACGGGAAGGGAGTGCGGGGAGAACTCCTGCCCGAATGCATCGGACTGCATAACCGCGATGGTCAGGTTGCCCGTCTCGAACTCCTGGCCGGGCATGCTGCCCCACTGCTTGGACTTCTCCAAGCCGAGGACGTTTTCGTAGAAGTCGACGGCCCTGTCGAAGTCCTGGGTGGGGATCGCGATGAAGTCGGTGCCGGTGACGAGTCGTTCGCTCATGCCGGTCAGCTTAGTCAGACCCGGTAGCGCTGGTCTTCCCCGAAGAGGGGCAGCGGGTCGCCGCAGATCTCGACGAGGCGAGAGACGGTGCGGGGGCCGATCTGCTCCTCGAGGCTCGCCTGCTCGAGGTTGGTGGTCACGACCATGGAGCGCTTCGACTCGTAGCGGTCGTCGACGATGGCGTAGAGCTGCTCGAGCACCCAGTCCGAGCTCTTCTCGGCGCCCAGGTCGTCGATGTGGAGGAGGTCGACCGAGGTGAGGCGCTCGAAGAACTCGAGGTAGGAGTCCTCGCCCGTCTCGGCGTCGTAGGTGCGGCGGATGCGGGCCAGCAGGCGCGGCAGTGAGTAGATCGCGACGGTCCGCCCCGCCTCCGCCGCCGCCTTCGCCACGAGCATCGCGAGCGTGGTCTTGCCCGTGCCCACGTCGCCCATCAGCCAGAGGCCATGTCCCTCGTCGAGGTTCTCGTCGATCGCCTCCGCGTACGCGCGGACAGCCTTCAGCACCGGGGCCTTGCTGACGTCAGAGGCCATGTCGGAGACCGGCGGGCGATCGAAGGAGACGCCGCGGTAGCGCGCCGGGATCGCGGAGGCGACGCCCCTCGCCCGGCGGCGGGCAAGCCGCGGGGCGCGGCACTCACACGGCCGGGCGATGTCCTCGGGCCCGAGGATCCAGCCGGAGCCGTCGCACACCCCGTGCGGGCAGGTGGGCTCCGACGCGTCGGCGACCCGCAGCGGACGGGCGCCGCTCATGCCTCGTCGGCCACGTCGACCAGCGGCGGGCCCTCACCGGGACGCTGGTCGACCGGCCGCTCCATGTTGCCGTGGGCCTTGTCGACGAAGCGCGGGTACTGCTCCAGGAACACCATCTCCACGCTTCCGGTAGGACCGTTGCGGTGCTTGGCGATGATGAGCTCCGCCTCCGAGGGATCGGCCTCCTCGTCGTACATCGCCTGGCGATAGATGAACCCGACGACGTCCGCGTCCTGTTCGAGACTGCCGGACTCTCTCAGGTCGGAAAGCATCGGCTTACCCCGATCGGGACCGGTTCTGAGCTCCGGCGCACGGGAGAGCTGGGAGAGCGCGATGACCGGGACCTCCAGCTCCCGGGCGAGGACCTTCAGGCCTCGGGAGATCTGGCCGACCTGCTCCACCCGTCCGGCGCGCGGATCGTCGGGGCGCATGAGCTGCATGTAGTCGACGATCACCAGGCCGAGCTTGCCGCCGGCCTCGCTTGAGGCCAGCCGTCGGGACTTCGCGCGCAGATCGAGCAGGCTGAGGTCTGACGAGTCGTCCAGCCAGAGCGGTGCGTCCTCCAGCTCGTTGCAGGCCTTCAGCACCTTGGGCCACTCGCGCTGGGTGACCTTGCCCTTGCGGAGCTTGTCGTTGGAGACCCTGGCGCGGCAGGAGATGAAGCGGTGCGCCAGCTCCACCTCGGACATCTCGAGCGAGAAGAAGGCGACCGTCTCGCCCGTGCCCCCGGCAACGTTGTCGGCGATGTTGCAGACCAGCGCTGACTTGCCCATCGCCGGTCTCGCGGCGAGGATGATGAGGTTGCCCGGCTGGAAGCCGCCGAGCAGGGTGTCGAGGTCGCGGAAGCCGGACGCGGTGCCCGTCAGCTCGCGGTCCCCTCGGGCGAGTGCCTCGAGGCGGTCGACCTCCTCGGCGAGGACGTCGGAGACCTTGCGGAAGTCGCTCGCGCGGTCCTCGTAGGCGACTCTGAACAGCAGCGACTCGGCCTGCTCGACCAGGTCGCTGGGCTCGCCCTCGCGTTCATGGACGGACTTCTGGATGCGGTGCGAGGCGTTCAGCAGCCGGCGCAGGAGGGCGTTCTGCTTGACGATCCGTGCGTAGTGGCGGGCGTTACCGGGCGCGGGAACGGCGCTGGGAAGCTGGGTGACGTTCTCGCGGCCGCCGGCCTCGGCCAGCTCGCCCGTCTGCGTGAGGTGCTCGGCGACCGAGATCGAGTCCACGGGGTCGCCGCGCTCGTGGAGCGCTTGGATCGCGCGGTAGACGACGCGATGCCCCTCCCGGTAGAAGTCCTCCTCGTTCAGGCGGACGTCGAGGATGACGGCGTCGATCGCGCCCTCGGACACCATCATCGCCCCGAGGGCCGACTCCTCGGCCTCGAGGTTCTGGGGTGGTACGTGGGCTGTGTCGGGACTCGCCATGGCTCTCGTCTATTAGAGGGACGGCGGCGGCGGAACTAGGCCCCCGGCGGCCCGTCGTCCCAATCAACCACAGGCGGCCCGCCGGCGCGAGCGGTGAAGGCGGCTTTTGCGGAGAGTTAGGAGCGCCGCCGTCGGTAGGGTGTTCGACTTGAGACGAATCGGCAACTGGTTCGCGGATCTTCCCGGAGGGCGGCGCTCGAAGTACGCGATCGTCGCTGTGTGGATCGTGATCCTGATGGTCATGGGCCCCCTCGCCGGCAAGTTCGAGGACGCCCAGGAGAACGACCCCGCCGACTACCTCCCGGGCAACGCCGAGTCGGTCGAGGCGATCACCGTGCTCGAGGACTTCCCCTCGGGCGACATCGCCAACGCGATCACCGTTTTCCAGCGCGACGGTGGCCTCGACGATGCCGACAAGGCCGTGATCGAGGAGACCAAGGAGGCGATCGACGCCGGCGCGCGCGAGGGCGTGGGCGAGACGAGCCCCCCGATCTACTCCGAGGACGAGAGCGCCGCGCTGCTGGTCACACCGATCACCGTGGAGGACGGGACCAACGAGGCGGGCGAGCTGATGGTCGACGCCACCGACGACATCAAGGCCACGCTCGAGGGCCTACCGGAGGGCCTCAACGCGGCGGTCACCGGTCCGGCCGGGTTCGCCGCCGACGCGATCGAGGTCTTCGATTCGATCAACGGCACGCTGCTCTACGCGACGGCGCTGCTGGTGCTGGTGCTGCTGATCATCATCTACCGCAGCCCGATCTTCTGGCTGATCCCGCTGTTCTCGGTCATCCTGGCCGAGATCACCTCCCGCGGTGTCGGCTACCTGCTTGCCGAGGCGGGGGTGACCGTCACCGGCCAGTCGGGAGGGATCCTTCCGGTGCTCGTCTTCGGGGCGGGAACCGACTACGCGCTGCTACTCGTGTCCAGATACCGCGAGGAGCTTCGCACCCACGAGGACAAGCACGAGGCGGTCCGGATCGCCATGCGCAAGGCCGGCCCCGCGATCGTCGCCTCGGGGTTGACGGTCATGGCCGCGCTTCTCACCCTCTCGCTCGCCGAGGTAACCGGCACCTCCGGCCTCGGCCCGATCGGCGCGCTCGGCGTGGGCATCGCGATGGTCTCGATGCTGACCATCCTTCCCGCGCTCCTCGCGATAACCGGTCGCAGGGCGTTCTGGCCGTTCATCCCCCAGTACGGCAGCGAGGGCATCGACGAGACGCACGGCCTCTGGAGCCGGATCGCGGCATGGGTCGGCAGCGGTCCTCGCCGCGTTTGGATTGGGACCACTGCACTGTTGTTGGTGCTGTGCCTCGGCCTGACGCAGCTGAACAGCGACCTGACCTCGGGCAACGGGTTCCGCGACGACGTCGACTCGGTCGAGGGGCAGGAGCTGGTCGCTCAGGCATTCCCGGCCGGCGCCAACTCACCGACCAACATCGTCGTGCTCGACACCGCCGAGCTCGAGGCGGCGAAGACGGCGGTCGAGGGCGCGCCGGGCGTCGCCACGCTCACCCCCATCGAGGAGGAGGGTCCGGCAGGGGTCAAGTTCGAGGCCGTCCTCGAGGAGGACCCGCTCAGCACCGCGGGCTTCGATCTGATTCCCGGCATCCGTTCGGCGGCGCATGGCGCCTCGGAGGATTCACTCGTCGGCGGGCCGACGGCGGAGGAGTACGACCTGCGCCAGTCGGCGGCCCGCGACAACCGCCTGATCGTCCCGATCGCGCTCGTGGTCGTGTTCCTGATCCTCGCGTTGCTGCTGCGGGCCATTGTCGCCCCGTTGGTCCTGATCGGCACGGTGATCCTGTCGTTGTGCGCCGCTCTCGGGATTGCCGCGTTCTTCTTCGAGTACGTCTTCGACTTCCCGGGGATGGATCCGACGCTGCCCCTGTTCGCGTTCATCTTCCTGGTGGCGCTGGGCATCGACTACAACATCTTCCTGATGGCCCGGGTGCGGGAGGAGACCTTCGTCCACGGCACCCGTGAGGGCACGCTGCGCGGCCTGGCCGTCACCGGCACCGTCATCACCTCGGCCGGCATCGTGCTGGCGGGCACGTTCTCGGCGCTGGCGATCCTGCCGCTGGTGAGCCTGACCCAGATCGGGTTCACGATCGCGGTGGGCGTCCTGATCGACACCTTCATCGTGCGCACCCTGCTGGTGCCCGCGCTGGTGCTGGAGATCGGCGACCGGGTGTGGTGGCCCTCGGGGCTTCAGCACATCGCCGCAAAGGCGGCGCAGGACCGAGACTCGAGCGGCTGAGCTACTTCTGCTCGGCGACGATGGTCTTGACGCGGGCGGTCTCGCCCCCGCCGACCTCGACCTCGACCATGTAGGTCCCGATCTCGCGGATCGGGTCGTCGAGGCGGATCTTCTTGCGGTCGATGCGCAGGCCGCGGGCCTCGGTGATGGCCTCGGCGATCTCGGCGTTCGTGACCGATCCGAAGAGCTTGCCGTCAGGGCCGGCCTGGTGCTGAATCGTCAGCACGGTCTTCGAGAGGAGCGCCACGGTCTCGCCGGCGCGCTCGGTCGCCTCGCGGGCGGCCTGCTCGGCGCGCTCCTTCTGACGCTGGGCGGCCTCGAGGGCGCCGGGCGTGGCGGGCTGGGCCAGCTTGCGGGGCTGAAGGTAGTTGCGGAGGTATCCGGGGGAGACGTCGACGGCGGTGCCGGCCTCGCCGAGATCGGGGACGTCCTTGAGGAGAATCGCCTGGGCCATCCCGGCAGGTCCTAACGCTCGCCGACGTACGGCAGCAGTGCGATCTCGCGGGCCCGCTTCACCGCCAGCGCCAGCTCCTGCTGGTGGCGGCGGGAGAGCCCGGTGACGCGGCGCGAGCGGATCTTGCCGCGATCGGAGATGAAGCGCCGCATCGTCGCCAGGTCCTTGTAGTCGATGTGCTCGACGGTGATGCGCGTGTACTTGCGGGGGCGCATGCGGTCGCTGGGACCGCGTCGCCGGCCGCCCGGACCACCACGGCCGGGAGGGCCGCCGCCGGAGCTGCCGCCCTGGGTGGTGCGCTGCTGGGGACGGGGCATCAGGCGCCCTGCTGGCTGTAGTTGGCTTCAGTCATACGAATCGCGCCGCTCCGGTGCGGCGCGAAGCGCTGATGATAGAGACTCGGCGAGTAGTTGCCGAGTCGCCGAGGTCGGGCTAGAACGGGATGTCGTCGTCGTTGCCGGAGGCGCCGACGCTGGCGGTCTCGCCCTCGAAGTCCGAGGTGTCGGCCGGGACGTCGGACTGTGGCGCGGCGAAGCTATTACCACCGCCGTTTTCGCCGGAGCTGCCTGAGCTACCGGAACCGTCGCGGCTGCCGAGGAACTGAACCGATTCAGCAATGATTTCTACGGACTGCCTCTTGCCGCCCTCCTTGGCCTCCCACTCGCGCCACTCGAGGCGTCCCTGGACGGCCACCGGACGGCCCTTGGACAGGTAGGTCGAGCAGTTCTCGCCCTGCGCGCCCCAGACGGTGACGTCGAAGTAGTTGGGCTTGTCGACCCACTCGGTCCCCTCCTTGCGGCGGGTGTTCACCGCGACGCGGAGCTTGCAGACGGCGGTGCCGCTGTTGAGGTGACGGAGCTCGGGGTCGCGGGTGAGGTTGCCCGTGACGACGACCGAGTTGATGTTGCTTGCTGCCAAGGCGATCAGCCCTTCCTGAAGATTCGTTGACTCGTTATCCAGTCTAAGGAGCGGGTCGGCCGGTTCTCTCCCCCTCTGACGAGGAGAAGACGCAAATAGCGGGGTGAGCCGGCGCTACTGCTCGTCGGGAGAGGCCGGAGCCTCGGGCGCCGGGTCCTCGGCGGGAGCCTCGGGCTCGGGTGCGGGCTCGCCCTCCGGCGGCGCGATGGGCGCCTCGGGGGCGGCCGGAGCCTCGGGGGCGGCCGGAGCCTCTGCCGGAGCCTCGGGGGCCGGCGTCTCTGCCGCGGGGGCGGGCTCGGCCGGCGGCGCGGGCGTTTCGGCGGCCGGAGCCGCGGGCGCTGCCTCGACCGGCTCCACCGGAGCCGCGACGGGCTCGTCGTCGGCGCCGCGCGAGTAGCCGTCGCCGCGGTCGCGGTCGCGGCCACGGCCCGGGCCGTCGCGCCGGGAGCCGCGCTCCGGGCGGCCGGAGGAGAGCGGGGACGGAGGCGGCGGGACGATCACGGGGTTACGTGGGTCGACCTTGAAGAGGCGGAACCGCAGAACACCGTCGGCGATGCGCAGGTTGTGGTTGAGCTCGTCGAGCAGCGGGGTGCCGCCGGACTCGAAGCGAAAGAAGCGGTAGTCGGCCTCGGTGCGCTGCTCGATCTCGTAGGCCATCTTGCGCATGCCCCAGGAAGTGTCGTGCTTGACCTCGCCGTTCGAATTGATGCGCTTGCGCGCGTCCTCGGCGATCGCCTCGCGGCGCTCGTCCGGGGCCTCCGGATCGAGCATGAGGACGAGTTCGTATTCGGCTTGGAGAGCGGCCATGGGCGGCGCAGGACTATAGCGGGGCACGTGTGAGCGGCCTGTGGGGGCGCCGCCGGGACGGCCGGGCTTGTGGATGGGTGATGGCCCTGTTGGAGCACATCCGCTGGCGCACCGCGGCGCGGCTTGGCGGCCTTGCGCTGGGCGTGATCGGCGGATTCGCGGCCCTCGGCGCCCTGGCACAACCGCCGGAGGCACCCAGGCTCGCAGCCGACATCGGCATCACCCCCGCCCCACCCACCCCGGCGGCGCCCGCGTCATCCCCTCCTGCGCAGGCGCCGCCGGGGTCCAAGCTTCGTCGGCCTCCTGATGGAGAGCCAGAGCGCGAGGAACAGAGCGAGAACAGGCCCGAGCGCCGGCAGGGGGAGCGACCGGCCGTGGAACGCCGCGAGCCCCCTGTGCGGCCGAGCCCGACCGCGCCGGCCCCGCCCCCTCCGGCCCCGCCCGCGCCCGCACCGCCGGCCACCCCCGAGTACGCGCCGGCCCCACCGCCGGCCCCCGCGCCCGCTCCCTCGCCGATCCCTTCGGGCGGCACCCCCGAGTTCAGCTTCGAGCGATGACCCCGACCCAGCCTCAGGAGGCCCCGATGCCGAAGACCCCGATCAAGGAGCCGACCCGCCTGGGCCGCGCGACCATCGCCGCTGTGTGGCTTGCGGCGGCGGCCGGGGCCATCCTGTTCTGCCTCGTCGCCGCCGGCAGCGCCGAGGGCGGCACCTACCGGGCCGTCCAGTGCAACCCGAAGCTCGACGCCGGCCGAGGCGACTTCGCGTTCGACCGCAACTCCGAGCACTACACCTCCCAGGCCGACTGCGAGGGACCGGGCCTCCTCGTCCGCCACGACGACCGGACGACCCGCCGCGACCGCTGGGGCTCCTGGACGCTGCCGGCACCCGCCGGGATCCTCTTCACCGCGATCCGCGCCAGGGTCGCCGGAACCTCCGACGACGGTCACGTCCCGGAGCTCTTCACCGGCCTTCCGGGATCCGGCTCGTCGACCCTGGGGCGCGCGGCCGGCGGCCCCCACACCGTCAGCTGGCGCGGTGCCGGGGCCGACGGCCTCCAGGCGCGGCTGCGCTGCGCCCGTGGCACCTGTGGCGAGGGACGCCAGGCCCGGGTGCTCATCCGCCGGGTCGCCCTGCGCCTCCTGGATGAGACCGCGCCGACCGCGGAGCTCTCGGGGCCGCTCGCCTCCGGCCAGACCCAGCGCGAGATCACCTCGCTGGAGGCGGTCACCGCCGACATTGGCTCCGGTGTGCGCCGCATCCACCTGGAGGTCAATGGCAAGCCCGTCGGATCGCGCCGGGTCCCCTGTGAGCTGCGCCACCGGGTGGCGATCCGTCTCCGCCCGTGCCCCGCGGCGACCACGAAGCCGTACGAGCTGGACACGGAGGGCAAGGTCTTCAACCAGGGCCTGAACCGCATCCGAGTCTGCGTCGACGACTTCGCCACCGTCGGCGAGCGGAACCGCACCTGCGCCCGCCACAAGGCCCGCGTCGACAACGACTGCCCGGTAGACGAGGGCTCCGAGCAGGGCACGATCGACGCCCGGCTCACCGGCACCAACCGCGGCACGATCCGTGCCGACAGGCCGGCGACGGTGGAGGGCACGCTCACCGACGGCTCGGGGTCTCCCATCGTCGGCGCCCGTGTCTGCGTCGCGACCCGCACCGAGCTGGGCTCGGCCGTGGAGCAGGTGATCGCCACGCCGCGCACTGGGCCGGGCGGCCGTTTCGACGCGCGCCTCGACCCCGGTCCGAACCGCGAGGTGCGGGTCGCGCACTGGCCCGACTCGCGCCACGTCGCCGAGCACCACCTGCGCCTGCGGGCGCGGGCCCGTCCGAGCCTGCGGGTCGCGCCGACACGAACCCTGCGAAACGGCGAGGAGGCGCGCTTCACGGTCCGCCTTCACGGGCCCGACGCAGGCGGACGTGAGGTCCAGCTCCAGGCGCGGACCGGCAACCGCTGGGTACCGATCCGCGCGCACCACGCCAGCCGCAAGGGCGTCTGGCGCGACGTCTACCGCTTCTCGTCCACCACCGGCACGCGCCAGTACCGCTTCCGCGCCCTCGTCCCGCGCCAGCGCGGCTACCCGTACCTGCGGGGGACGTCTGCCGTCCGGCGGGTCGAGGTGCGGGGCTAGGCCTAGTCGGCGCGCTTGGCCCGGATGTCGGCGAGCTGCTCGTCGATCCAGACGCCCGGGTTGCGGTCGCGGACGATCTCGCGCAGGCGGTCGGCGCGCATCCGCCGCTCCTCGGGGGACATGGTGAGCGCCCGGTGGATCGTGTCGGCCTGCTCCTGGATGTCGAACGGGTTGACGGTGAGGGTGCAGTCGCCAAGCTCCTCGTGGGCCCCGGTGTTCTCGGAGAGGATCACCACCCCGTCGCGCGTGTTGACCGCCGGCGCCTCCTTGGCGACGAGGTTCATCCCGTCGAAGATGGAGTTCACCATCAGCAGGTCGAACTGCTTGTAGCGAGCGACCGCCTCGGGGAAGTTCTCGTAGATCCGCAGGTCGATCGGCATCCAGTCCGTGGTGCCGTGGCGGTGGTTGACGACCGCGACCAGCGCCTCGATCCGCTCGAGGTACTCCTGGTACTCCGGTACGTCCTGGCGCGATGGCTGCAGGTGGGCGATGAACGTCACCCGCTCGCGGAACTCGGGGTGCTGCTGGAGGAAGGTGTCGAACGCCGTGAACCCGCGCAGCACGTTCTTCGAGAGGTCGGCCCGGTCCACGCGCAGGATCAGGTGATCGCGCCTGCGGCGAAGCAGCTCCTCCTCGTAGACGCCGACCTCGTCGGAGGCCGCCACCCGCTCGAACCGCTCGGCGTCGATCCCCAGCGGGTAGGCACGCACCCAGGTCTCACGGCCGGAATGGACCACGGCGCCGCGCTCGTAGTCGACCTCCAGCTCCATCAGCTCCCGGCAGCAGTGCAGGAAGTTGCGGCAGTAGGCGCTGGTGTGGAAGCCGATGATGTCGTTGGCAAGCATCCCGCGGTAGATCTCCTCCCGCCACGGGGCCGGCAGGATGCGCCACGAGTCGGGCTGGCTCCACGGGATGTGGACGAAGTGCTGGAGGAACACGTCCGGGCGGGCCTCCCGCACGATCGCCGGACACGTGTAGAGGTGGTAGTCGTGGAACATCACCAGCGGGTCGTCGGTCCCCTCGATCTGCTTGAGGACCGCGCGGGCGATGTCGTCGTTCACGACGCGGTACCCGTTCTCCCAGGCGTCCGCCTCCTCGGCGCGGATGTCCGGCGCGTTGGAGAGATCCCAGAGGTAGTGCTGGATGAACCAGAGGAGCGGGTTGGCGATGACGCTGTAGAAGCGGTCGTAGGCCTCCTGCTCCGACTCGACGAGGCAGATGTCGTAGGACACCCCATCGACCTCGACGGTCGTGGGCTCGCCGTTCACCTCGCGGGTCATGGCGATGTCCTCATCCGTCATCGCGGAGGCGATCCACAGCGCATCGCGGTGCGAGACCAGGCCCTGGAGCGCGGTCACCAGCCCGCCGCCGCCGCGGCGGACCTGTCGCTCACCGTCGTCGCCCTGCTCGAACTCCGCGGGGCCGCGGTTGGAGACGATGACGAGCTTTTCGGTATCCGGCACGGGCGGGATCACCTTACCCACCGTCCGCTCGCCCTAAGGCCGGGTCAGGCTTACGGGACCGGTCCCACGGCCCTGTACGTGATCCCGTCGAGGTTGACGAAGTTGTCGACGGCCGAGTCGTTCGGGGCGTCGTAGACGAGATCCGCGCCCGACGGCGTCGTGATCACGGCGACCTGGGCCAACGCCGGGCCCCCGCCAAGCACTCCGAAGCGGACCACGGTCGATTGGATTTGAGGCCGGTATGCCTGCGGCATCGAGAAGATCGTCCCGCCCTCGGTCGCGTCGCCCGGACACGCGACGGCACCCTGGAGGTGGACGACCCGGCGAGCGTCCATCCAGTAGCCCGGGGCGCTGCCCCCACCACCGATCGCCCAGGGGGTGGCGCCGACGCAGGTCGCCAACGTCGGCCCGATCGCAACCTCCTCAGCGGCGAGGTCCGCCGGGCCGATGCTGTTGTTGGCGAGATCCGCCGGGCCGAGGCTGTTGTCGGCGACCGCAGCGGCGCCGACGCTGTTGGTGGCCAGGTCGTCGCCCGTGATCGCCCCGTTGGCGATGTCGGAACCCTCGATTCCGCCGTCGATGAGATTGCCCGAGTCAACCGAGTCGGGGGCCACCTCCGAGGCACGCACCGCGTCCTCGGCGATCTGCTTCTTCGTGACGCTGTTCTTGGGGAGGTTGATCGCTGCGTATGACGCCCCGCCGAGGGCGATGAACAGCGCGATCGTGGCAACCACGTTCGAGTAGGTGAGGTGTCCCCGGAGCGCTTCCCTGCGCATGCGGGCAATGTACACGCGGCCGACGGCTTGTCAAGGAAGCTACCCGAGGTCGGCGACGGTGAACATCCGCAGCCAGTCACGCAGCAGGCGCGGCGTGAGGAAGTGCTCCCGCGCGTGTTCCTTGCCCGCCTTGCCGAGGCTCTTGGCCAGCTCCGGGTCCTTCAGGATCTGGATCGAGCGCTGGGCCGCCTCCTCCGGGGTGGACACCAGGTAGCCCGACTTCCCGTCCTCGATCTGCAGGGGGATGCCGCCGACATCGCCGGCGATCATCGGGCGGCCCTTCCACAGCGCCTCCGTGACGGTCAGGCCGAAGCCCTCCCGCGTGGACTTCTGCATGCACACGTCCGCCTGCGACTGGAACGCGTTCACCTCGATCGCGCCCACGTTGTTCAGGTTGTTGAGGATCTTGATGTCGGGATCGCCGTCGGCGTGGCGCATCGTCTGGTGGAAGAACTCCCAGCCCTCGGGGTCGTCGGTGGCCATCGAGCCCACCAGCGCGAGCTGGACGTCCGGCACCTCCTCGCGGACGATCCGGTAGGCGTCGATCACGCCCATCGGGTCCTTCCAAGGGTCGAACCGCGAGACCTGGCAGATCAGCGGGCGCTCGATATCGATGCCGAACTGCTCGCACACGAACGCGGCGTCGTCGGGCGAGAGGGCCATGTTCTTCGGCGAGAGCGGGTCGATCGCCGGCGGGACGATGTTCACGGTACCCCGCGCGTCGAGGTCGGACGGGACGTACTGCTGCATGTGCCAGACGGACTGGTCGTAGTCGCGGACGAGCGGGGCCAGGCGCGCGATCGTCTCGGGGTTAGGCGTCGAGAGATCGATGTGGCAGCGCCAGATCCAGTGCTTGGCGCGGTCGATCGCCGTCTGGCGCATCCCGGCCGGCTGGGGGTCGTGGATGATGATCACGTCCCAGTCGCCGTTAAGGCTCTCGGCGTTCATCGCGTTGTAGGCGGTGAAGACCTCCCACTGCTCGTCCGAGATCGACTGCTCGTCGCCCTGGAGCGAGTTGTGCATGAGCTTGGAGACGTTGAAGAACTCCTCGCGACCCAGGATCACCTGCCAGTGGGTGTCGAGGCCGACGTCGTTCATCAGCGGCACCAGCGTGTAGAGGATCTCCGACACGCCGCCGCCGAACGCGGTCGCGTTCACGTGCAGGATGCGCTTGCCCTTCAGGGGCTCGGCGAGCTCGCGGATCTCGTCGATCAATCCGCGGCCGCAGATGTGCGTGTAGTCGGCGAGAGAACGCTGGCCGAGGGCGACTTCGGTGAGCATGGACGCGGCAGGCTAGCGAGAGCCCGCCCGCGGGTACTTGTCCGTTTGGCTAAACCGCGGCAGCGCGGAGTCTCCCGATGCCCGCGTCCACGGCCTCGACCAGCTTCGCGTGCAGCTCGGGATTGGCGGATGCGATACACGACATCTGGAATTCCGCGCCGGAGCCGAGGAGCGGCCTGTCGTCCAGCGAGCCACCAGCCGCGTCGGTGACGATGGCGCCACCCTCGGTGAGGCACAGCGCCGCGGCCGCCAGGTCGTACGGGGAGTTGTTGAGCACCGCGCCACCGCCCACCCGCTCGAACTCCTCGCGCATCCCGGGCACCTCGGAGACCATCAGCGGCCCCGGCTCGACGTAGGCGTCGAGCTGTCCGGTCACGACCCGGGTCATGTCGAACGTGGCCGAGCCGAGGTCGAACGTGCCGCCGCCCACGGAGGAGCCGTCGATCAGGTCCGCCAGCACCTCGGCCACCGCGCGCACCGGGCGGCCGCGCAGGCCGTAGGTCCAGAACAGGCGCGAGAGGTCCGTGTTGGCCGACAGGCGCGCGGCGGGCTCGAGCCCGCCGCCGCGCTCGGCCACGAACGCCTGCCCCGACTTGATCTCGACCACCACGCCCGCCTCGACGTCGCCCATCGTCGGCTCGCCGTCGAGCCGTGCCGCGGCGACCGACACGCACGCCGCCTCGAAGCCAGCCATCGCCGGCCGGGTGCCGTCGATGGGATCCACGATCAGGACGAGCCTGGGGTCGCCGGAGGGCTTCACCATGCCCCGGTCCTCGGAGTAGAAGGCGACGCCGGGAGCCCGCTCCGCCAGGAACTCCTCCATGAAGGACTCGGCCTGCTCGTCGATCGCAAAGGTCACGTCGCCACCCTCGCCCCATGCTCGCGTGGTCGCGCCCGGCGTGGCTGCCCAGCTCGGGTAGGACCTTCTCGCGCAGCGCCTGCGCCAGCTCGACGCAGAGCTCACGGGCTGACGGCTCGCTCATCGCGGGAACTCTACGTCGCGTCTTCGCGGGTGCCCAGGGTGACGTCGAGCTCCTGGCGCTCACCGTCGCGGATGACCTCGAGCGTGGCCTCGTCACCCGGGTCGAGCCGCGAGACGATCCTGGGCAGGTCGGACTCGCCCACGATCTCCTGGCCGTTGACGGCGACGATCACGTCGCCTCCGGCCTCCACCTCCTGGCCCTGGAAGTCGATGGTGGTGTCGGAGCCCTCGATGCCGGCCTCGTCGGCGGGGCCGCCGTTGGTGATCTCAGCGACCAGGGCGCCTGTGTCCACGTCGAGCCCGAGCTTCTCGGCGAGCTGCGGGTAGAGGGCCTGCGTCGTCACCCCGATGAACGCGTAGTCCACGGTGCCGTCGTCGCGAAGCTGGTCGAGCGAGCGGAGGGCCAGGTCGATGGGCACCGCGTAGCCGACGCCCTCGTTGCCGCCCGAGGTGGTGTTGATCTGCTGGTTGAGCCCGATGACCTCGGCGTCCGAGTCGAGCAGCGGGCCGCCGGAGTTCCCGGGGTTGATCGAGGCGTCCGTCTGGATCGCGCCGTCGATCTTGAACTCGGTGAGCGAGTCGATCGAGCGGTCGGTCGCGGAGATGACCCCCGTCGAGAGCGACTGCTCCTCGCCGAACGGGCTGCCGATGGCCGCCACGGGCGCCCCCACCGCGACGGCGTCGAGGTCGCCCAGCTCGAGCGGGTTCATCTCCAGGCCGTCCGGGTCGACCCGGATGAGGGCCACGTCCGCGTAGGGGTCGAAGCCCACGATCTCGGCCGGCACCTGGTTGAAGTCGGGGAACTGGACGTAGACCTCCTTCGCGGCGTTGATGTCCGCGGAGGAGCCGGCCGCCTGCGCGTCCGTGACGACGTGGGCGTTCGTGAGGATCTCGCCGTCGTCGGAGATCACGAAGCCCGAGCCCTGGCCGACGCCTGCGCCCCCACCGAAGAGATCCTGGGCCTCGTCGCCGCCGCCCCCGCCGAAGACGGAGATGATGGTCACGACGCCGGGAGCCGCCTTCTCGTAGACGGCTCCGGGGTTGAAGGTGCCGTCGGCGGTCGCGATCACGACGCGGTCGGCGCCGGAGCCCTCTCCGGCGCCCGCACCGGCGTCCGAGCCCTCGTCATCGCCGCCGCATCCGGCCGCGAAGAGCGTCAGCGCGCCAACCGCGCCCGCGAGGGCGAGCCTCATGCGTTCACCTCGGGCGCTGCCGCGGGCAGGCGTACGGTGAACTCGGTGCGGCCGGCGTGGGAGCGGACGTCGATGTCGCCGCCCATGCGGACCGCCAGCTCGCGCGCGATCGCTAGCCCGAGGCCCGAGCCGCCCAGCTCGTCGCCTGTGTAGAAGCGCTCGAAGACGCGATCGCGGTCGTGCGCGTCGATTCCTGGCCCGTCGTCTTTGACGGTCACCACAGCGGTGCCGTCTCCCTGCTCGGAGGTGATGGTGATCGCGGTTCCCTTCGGGGTGTGGGTGAGCGCGTTGTCGATGAGGATACGGAGGATCTGCGCCAGGCGATCAGCGTCGGCGGCCGCGGCGACGTCGGCGGCGCGCTTGACCGCGAGCGTCGAGCCGTGCGCCTCGACCGCCGGCATGAACTCGGATGCGACGCGCTCGGCGAGCCGCCCCACGTGCACCCGGTCGCGGTGGAGCTGCATCGCGTCGGCATCCAGCTTGGAGAGATCGAGGAGGTCGTCGGTGAGCTTCTCGAGGCGCGCGATCTGCTCGCGCATCGTCCGCACGAACTCGGCGCGGGCCGCCGGGTCCGGCTCCTCGTCCTCGAGCAGCTCGACGAAGCCGCCGAGGGAGAAGATCGGGGTGCGCAGCTCGTGGGAGGCGTTGGCGATGAACTCCTTGCGGGCGCTGTCCAGGCGCGCCAGGCGCTTCTGCATCTCGTTGAAGGTCCGCGCCAGCTGGCCGACCTCGTCGGTCGAGTCGATCGGGATCGGCGTCTGGAAGTCGCCATTCGCGACCGCTTCGGCAGCGGCGTCAAGGCGACGTAGCCGGCGCGCATGAGCCCCCGCCGCGAACCATCCGGCGGCCAGCGCGGCCAGGATCGCGATCGTGCCGGCGATCAGGATCTGCCGCTTGATGAGCGCAACGTTGGCGTCCACATCCGAGAGGTCGACGGACAGCACCGTCACCCAGCTCGGCTCGCCCGCCGCGAACCCCGGCGTCGAGGTCTGCCCCAGGCGCAGACCGTCGACACGCTCGACGGAGCTCGTGACCTCGCCGCTCGCGGCGGCCGCCGCCGCCCCGGGATAGGTCGGCTGGGTGGCGGTCCGCTCGAGGCTCGAGTCCCCGACGACGAACTCCGGCGCGGGGCCCGAACCGGTCTCGCGGACCCCGAGCACCGTCACCCTCGCGTCGGCCTGCTGGGCGACCGAACGGATCACCTTGCGCAGCTCGGCCTGGGTGCCGCCCGTCCGCATCTCGGTGGCGATGCGCTGGACCCCCTCGCTGGACTCGAGCCGGCTGAGCTGCTCGGCGGTCAGCCGCGAATCGAGCTGCGGCACGACGTAGAGATAGACGAACACCACGGCCGCAGTCGTGATGGCGAAGAACAGTGCGAGCAGCCTGTAGCGGACGCTCATGGGCGGTGGTGAAGGCTCACTCCGGGTCGCGGAAGCGGTACCCGACACCTCGGACCGTGAACAGGTACTCGGGCGAGCGGGGGTCGGCCTCGAGCTTCTCGCGCAGGTGCCGGATGTGCACGTCGATCGTGCGCGGATCGCGGTAGGCGGAGTCGCCCCACACGTGCTCGAGCAGGTTCTCGCGGGTCATAACGCGCCCGGGAGAGAGCGCCAGGGCCGCGAGGATCTCGAACTCGACGTAGGTGAGGCGGACCTTCTCCTCGCGGACCTCGACCACTCGGCGCTCGAAGTCGATCTTGAGAGCGCCGATGGCGATCGGCTCGTCCGGGGCGAGACGGCCTCCGCCCATCTCCGAGCGCCGGAGGGCGGCGCGGACACGGCTGCGGAACTCGCGGACGGAGAACGGCTTGGTGATGTAGTCGTCGGCCCCCATCTCCAGGCCGAGCACCTTGTCGACCTCGTCGTCCTTGGCCGTGAGCATGATGATCGGGACCTGGCTGCGAGCGCGGAGGCGTCGGCAGACCTCGATCCCGTCGAGGCGCGGCATCATGATGTCCAGCACCACGAGGTCGAAGCGCTGCTCGGCGAAGCGGTCGAGCGCCTCGCGCCCGTCCTGGGCCGAGACGACCTCGTAGCCGTCCTTGCGAAGCGGGTACGTGAGCAGGGTCTGGACGGACTGCTCGTCATCGACCAGCAGGATCCGTCCTGAAGCCTCCTCGGTGGTGCTCATCCGCACAGCCTAGTGCCGCTGATAAAGCCGGCTGAAATGCGATTTTCCAGCTAGCCTCGACCGCCGCTCCGCATCCCAGCTGATGATCGACTTCCGCCTCTACAGGATCGCCTGGATCCCGGCAATCGCCGCCTTCGTGTTGATGATGTTCTCGCTGCAGGGGGTGCCCGAGCCCCCCAGCCCCCAGATCGCGCCGGCGACCTTCGACGAGGAGGCGGCGAAGGACAACGTCCGCGAGATCCTGGAGCTGGGCGGCGACCGGACCCCCGGCTCGGACGCCGACGCGGGCGTCGCCGCACTGGTGCTCGAGCGCTTCGAGGAGATCGAGGCCGGAACCGCCTCCGCTCAGACCTTCGAGCGCGAGATCGACGGCGAGACCGAGGAGCTCCGGAACGTGGCCGTGACCCTCACGGGCGAGTCGGACGACGTGGTGCTCGTCACCGCCGGCCGGGACTCGGCGGAGGGCCCCGGCGCGGCGTCCAGCGCCGCCGCCACCGCTGCGCTGCTCGAGCTCGCCGAGGTGCTGGGCGGGACCGAACACACCAAGACCTTCGTCCTCGTCTCCACCGACTCCTCCTCCGCCGGCGCCGAGGGCGTGCGGGAGTTCATCGACGCCTTCGATGGCCGCGACCGGATCGTCGCCTCGCTCTCGCTGGTCCAGCCCGGCTACCGCGAGCCCGAGGCGCCCTTCGTGCTCCGCCACGCGACCAACGACAACAGCACCGCGATGCAGCTCGTCCGGATCGCCGAGGAGACGATCTCCGAGCAGAGCGACCGGGAGCACCCGGGGCGCGGCGTCCTCTCCGAGCTCTCACGACTCGCGTTGCCGATGGCCGCCGGCGAGCAATCTGTGCTGATCGAGGAGGGCCTCGACGCGATCGGGATCTCCTCCGCCGGCGAGCGGCCCCTGGAGCCCTCCGAGGACTCCGAGGCCGACTTCAGCCCCGCGGTGCTGGGCGAGTTCGGCGCGGCGGCGCTGGGCGTGATCCTGGTCCTCGACCCGCTCACCCAGTCGCTCGAGCACGGCCCCGACACCTACGTGGAGTTCTCGGGGAGCCTCGTCCCGGGCTGGGCGATCGCCGTGTTCGCCCTCTCGCTCCTGCTGCCGGCGGCCGTCGCTGCACTGGACGGGGTCGCCCGCGCGGCGCGGCGGCGGGCAGGCGAGATCCGGGCGCTCACGTGGGCGTTCGCCCTGGCGCTGCCACTCGCCGGGGTCGTGCTCGTCATCCGGCTGCTGGATCTCCTGGGAGTGGTGCCCGCGCCGTCGTATCCGTTCGACCCGAGCCACTTCTCCCTGGGCCTATCCGAGGCGCTGCTGCTCATCTTCCTCGCGCTCGCCGTCGCCGCCGCGTACCTGTTCGGGGGCCTCGCCAGACCGCCGCTCAAGTCCATGCGCGAGGCCGTGGGGCCGGCGCTGGGGGCCGCCGCCAGCGCGGGGGCCCTGATCCTCTGGGTGCTGAACCCGTTCCTGGCCCTCTTCCTCGCTCCGGCGGCTCACGCCTGGCTGCTGGCGTGCCGATCCGGCCGGGGGCCCGCGGCGCTGCCGGCGCTGGCGGGGCTACTCAGCCTGGTGCCGGCGCTGCTCGCGCTTCGATCCTCGGCCTCGGCCGTGGGCGCCGGGCCGTGGGACATCGTCCTGATGGTCGCCGACGGCCAGATCCCGCTCCCCACGCTGCTCGCAGCCACCCCCCTCGTCGGCACGGTCGTGGGCATGCTCATCCTCGCCTGGCACCCGCCTGTGGGGCGGACGAATGACCTAGGCGGAATCAGGGTTGGCCCCCAGGGCCCTTGGGTACCTGATACGGGCGACCCGGCGTCAGTCTCTATCGACTCGATTCCCCCGGCGGCCGATGAAACTGGCGGAACGGGTAGCGACCAAGAACACAACGCGTGACGACGACACTGAACCCCCAACGCAAAGAGCCCTCCTTGACTCAGCTCAAGCAACAGATCGCGCAGGGCGAGTACTCCGTGGACCCGGGCGTACTGGCCGGCGAGATCATCTGGAAGACCGACGTCGTCAGGCGGGTTCGCCGCGACCTGAGCCCGAGCCAGTCCGCCGATGATCAAAGCCGCCGGCGTCAACCACGTCGCCGCCGGTTCGTCCTCGGATCAGCGCTGTCTCACCGCGCACAGCCCGGCCAATCAGGCTGAGGCCGTTCTCGACCTCAACGGCGGATCCCTCGGGGAGGGCCACGAGCAGCTCGTAGTCCTCGCCGCCGCCCGCCGCCAGCTCGAGCTCGTCGATGCCGGCCGCCGCCGCGACCTCGACGACGCCCTCGGCAACCGGTAGCTCGGCGCCGTCGATCTCGATTCCGACGCCGCTCGCCGCGGCGACGTGACCGGCGTCGGCCCCGAGGCCGTCGCTTACGTCGATCATCGCGGTGGCACCGCCCGCCGCGAGCGCGATCCCCGCCTCCAGGCGCGGCGAGGGCCTGAGCTGGCGCTCCACCAGCGCGTCCGCCACCTCGGCCGTGACGGACTCCCGCAGCTCGGGGCGCTCCAAAAGCAGCAGGCCGGCGGCGGCTCCGCCGAGCTCGCCGGTCACCCAGATCGCGTCGCCCTCGCGGGCGCCGTCGCGGCCGATGAGCCGCTCGGCCGCCTCGGCATGGCCGACCACGGTCACGGCGATCACGAGGACGGGGGCCGCGGAGATGTCGCCACCCAGGACGGCGACGGCGTGCTCGCCGCACACTGCGGCGATCCCGTCGGCCAGGGCGAGGCACTCGTCGGTCTCGAACTCAGCCGGCAGCCCGAGTTGGACGTAGGCCTCGCCGGCGACGGCGCCCATCGCGGCGAGATCCGAGAGCGCGGCCGCCATCGCCTTGTGCCCGATGGCCTCCAGCGGCGCCGTCGAGCGCCTGAAGTGAACGCCCTCGACCGCCAGGTCCACCGAGGTGGCCGTGGCGCCGCCGGGCACGGTCACCGCGGCGTCGTCGCCGCTTCCCCTTCCGATCTGCGCCGCGAGCGGCGAGCGAGCATCCGCAGCGACCGCCAGGCGCTCACGGAGCGCGGCGATCAGCTCGAACTCAGCGTCGCTCGTCGACGGGATCGGTGTCGTCCTGAAGTCCAGGCGCGTAGTTGTCGCCGTTTCCGTCACCGTCGTCCGAGTCGGCGTCGTCGGTCGTCGGCGTCGTCGAGCCCGGGTAGGTCGTGGTCGGCTCGGCGCTCGGCGCCGAGACCGCGTGCTCGCCGTAGAACGAGCTCAGATCGGGCATCTCTGTGGGGATGTCGAAGGAGGCGCACTCCGGGTCGGCCTGGGACATGAACTCGTTCCAGATCGGCGCCGAGTAGGTACCACCGAAGGCGGAGGAGCCGAGCGTGGTCCGGCTGTCCGGGTAGCCGATCCAGACCGCCGTCGAGAGGTTCGGCGTGTAGCCGACGAACCAGGCGTCGGTGTTCTCGTCCGTCGTGCCCGTCTTGCCCGCGATGTCGGAGCAGCCGTAGTTCGCGGCGGTCGCAGTCCCGCTGTCGACCACCGTCTCGAGGACCCGCGTGACCTCGTAGGCCTCACCGTCGGTGAGCGCCCGGTTCGTCTCCGCCGGGTCCGGCTCGTCGCTCTCGCCGTTGGGGAAGTCCACCTTCGCGATCGCCGTCGCGGGGTTGTGCAGGCCGCCGTTGCCGAACGTCGCGTATGCGTTGGACATCTCCAGCGGTGACACGCCGATGCCAAGACCACCGATGGTCTCCGCCGGCACGCCCTCGAGCGGCGAGGTGATGCCCAGGTCCTTCGCCATGTCCGCGACGTTCTCTGGCCCGAGGTCGACGGCGAGCTGCGCGTAGACGGCGTTGGTCGAGTTGGTGGTGGCGGAGGTGAGGCTGAGCGTGCCGCTGGAGGCCTCGCTCGAGTTGTTGACGACCCACGGCGCGGCGTACGCGCCCATGCTGATGCTGACGGGACTGGCGCCGCTGTAGTAGGTGCTGTCGGGGTCCACTCCCTCGTGGATCGCCTCGGCGAGAGCGAACGGCTTGAACGAGGAGCCCGGCTGGCGGTGGCCCTGGGCCGCGAGGTTGAAGTCACGGTCGGCGAACGTGCCCGACGAGGCCATGGCGACGATGTTGCCGGTGTCGACGTCCGTCGACACGAGGGCGCCGGTGGGACCGCCGAGCGGTGCGACGCCGTTCTCCACGGCCTGTTCCGCGATGGCCTGCAGGCGGGGGTTGATGGTGGTGTAGACGTTCAGCCCGCCCTGGCGCACCGTGTTGACGCCGTACTTGTCGATCAGCTTGGCCTCGACGTAGTTGAAGAAGTAGGGCTCGCGGATCGTCTCGTAGCGGTAGCCGCGCTCGAGGCCGAGGTCGGAGCTGAGCGCCTTCTTCTCGTCCTGGAGGGAGATGTAGTCCTGCTCGTACATCTCGCGCAGGACCAGGTTGCGCCGCTCGCGGGCCGCGTTGTCGCTGTCGAAGGGGTTGTACTGCGAGGGCGCCTGCGGCAGGCCGGCGAGCAGCGCGGACTCGTGCAGCGAGAGGTCCTCGACGTGCTTGTTGAAGTAGACCTGGGACGCGGCCTCGACGCCAACCGCCGTGCGGCCGTTGTTGGTCCCGTAGGAGGCGGTGTTGAGGTACTGCTCGAGGATCCAGTTCTTGGAGTGCTCGTCCTCCATCTCCTCGGCGAGCTTGGCCTCCTGGATCTTGCGGACGATGGTGTCCTCGGGATCCTGGATATAGAGGTTGCGGGCGAGCTGCTGGGTGATCGTCGAACCGCCCTGCTTGACCTCGCCGGCCTCGATGTTCTCGATCGCCGCGCGAGCGACCGCCTGGTAGTCGACGCCGTCGTGCGATCTGAACTTCTCGTCCTCGATCGCGATGGTGGCCTGCTGGAGCTCCTTGGGGATCTCGCTCAGCGGGACCTCCTCGCGGATCGAGTCGTCCTGGATGACGCCCAGGCGTGAGCCGTCGGCGGCGAAGACCGTGGAGACCTCACCCTTGTCGATCGGCTTCAGCTCGTCGATCGAGGGCGCGTCGGCGCGGACGTCGAGCACCCAGAGGCCAACTCCGGCCAGGCTCAATCCGACGATCGCGAAGAGAACCGCGAATCCAAGCGCGATCTTCTTTCCCGGCGACCCCCCAGAGCGCCGCTGCTTTCTCCGTGCCCGCGGACTCATCAGCTGCCGAAAAGGGTAGCGAGCGTGCGCCTTGGGTCTTGCAGGTCAGGCGTCGAGCAAGCCTGCGGCCAGAAGAGCCTGATGGGAGCGTTCACGCAGGACCGCCTCCTCCCCCACGATCACGGTCCGGGCGGGGTCGCTGGCCCCGTGGACCTCGATCCGCACCCCGTCGGTTGTGAACTCGGCGACATCGACCGAGCTGACCTCGAGGTCCTCCAGCGCCGCCCGCGCCTTGTCGAGGTCGGCGTCCGGGGGCACCCAGACGGAGATGCTCGCCGGGGCGCTGCGATCGCCGGTGGACCGGTTGAAGATGATGCTCGAGGCGACCTTCTCGTTCGGGACGACCATCAGCCGCCCATCGCCCGGGTCGATGAACGTGTGGGCCAGGGTCATGTCGTCGACCCGGCCGGAGACCTCCTCGATCTCGACCGAGTCGCCGATGCGGATGGGCTGGGTGATGGCCAGCATGATCCCCGCGAGCGGGTTGGCCAGCACCCTCTGCGCGGCGAAGCCCAGGACCAGGCCGATCAGGGCGCTCGAGGCCAGCAGGCCGGTGGCGAGCTTGTTCAGCTTGTCGAACTGGCTGAGCGCGATCGCCGCGCCGACCAGCAGGATCGCGACGAACACCAAACGCCGGATGAGCTGCAGGCGCGTCTGCGCGGACCGGGACATCCCGCTGTCGGAGACGCGGTCGGCGACACGGGCGCCGCGCCCGATCACCAGGCGGTCGACGATCAGAGCGATGGCGATCGCGATCGCCATCGAGATGATGGCCGTGATCACGTCGCCGTTCTCCTGCCAGAACGTGGGCTCCACGAGGGAACCTTTGGTCCCGGAGGCGCCGTTCCTGCGCGTGAATGCAGGCATGCGAAAGCAAGAAAAGGGGGCGCAGCCGGGGACTGCTGCGCCCCTTCATCAAACTGCCCCGGATGAGTGTTGCCAAACCGTCACAACTGGTGCGTATTGTCACGCTTGACGCACTGGGCACGCTGGTCGAGTTGGAGCCCCCCTGGGAGCACCTGGCTCGCTCGCTCGGCCGCGTGGCGGACGCTCGCCTGGTCGGCGCCGTCAGGGCCGAGATGGCCTTCTACCGCGACCACGCGCACACCGGCCGAGACGCCGTGTCCCTGGCCGAGCTGCGTGCCCGCTGCGCCGAGATCCTTTCCGCCGAGCTGGGGCAGGAGGTCGATGTCGCGACGATGATGGGCGCGATCCGGTTCCGCCCCTATCCGGACTCCGCGCCGGCGCTCGCCGAGCTCCGCGGCCGCGGACTGCACCTCGCCTGCGTCTCCAACTGGGACTGCTCGCTACCGGAGGTGATGGAGCGCTGCGGCCTCGACGATGGTCTCGACGCGATCGTCACCTCGGCGGGCGCCGGCGCGCGCAAGCCCGATCCCGCCATCTTCGCCCAGGCGCTCGCCGCCGCCGGGTGCCCGCCGGACGCGGCCGTCCACGTAGGCGACACCGCGGAGGAGGACGTCGCCGGGGCTCGCGCGGCCGGGATGGGAGCGCTGCTCCTCGACCGCGACGGCGGTGGCGACATCGCATCGCTCGCCGAGATCTCTGGGCAACTTGGAAGGATGAGCGGGTGAGCGAGTCCAGCCTCCCGCCCCCGCGCCCCGCCCCCCGCCCCCGCCGGAACCCGTCGCGGCGGAGCCGCCGTCGAAGATCGGAGCCCTTCCCCCCGGCGAGTGGGGCCCGGCCCAGGTGCTCGCGGGCCTGGCGCTGCTCCTGGTGGCGACGCTCCTCCTGGTCGGTGTGATCTCGATCTTCGACTCCGAGCTCGAGACGATCGGCGGAAGGATCAGCGTTCAGGTCTGCCTGGCCGCCTCGATGGTGGGTGTGGCGTTCCTGATCGCCAAGCCGGGGCCCATCGCGAGCCCGGCATCGCTCGGGCTCCGGCGGCCCGTCGTCCCGGCGCTGAAGCCGGCGGTGCTCGCCTACCTCGCCTACATCGGCTGCGCGATCCTGATCGCCCTGCTCATCCAGCCCGAGCAGGACGACGTCACCGAACAGCTCGGCTACGGCGAGAGCGCGATCGCGGACGTCGTCGTGGCGATCCTCGTGATCGGGGTGGCACCGCTGACCGAGGAGCTCTTCTTCCGCGGCTTCATGTTCGCCGGATTGCGTCGCCGGATGCCGTTCATCGTGGCCGCCGGGATCTCCGCCGGGATCTGGGGTCTCTTTCACTACACCGGCGCCGGTACCTGGGGCGTTGTGATCCAGCTCGCCGCCTTCGGGGTGATCCTCTCCTGGCTCTACCAGCGCACCGGATCACTGTGGCCGGCGGTCGCCGTACACGCGTTGAACAATGCACTGGCGTTCGCCATCCTCACGTCGTAGAATGCCGCCGGTGATGAGGACTGCATTCGTGAGCTTGACCGGGGGGTTCGTGCTGGCACTGGGACTCGCCGGCGCATCGGGCGCATTCGGGCAGGAGGCCGTACCGGCACCAGCTCCAGCGGATGAGGCCGCCGAGGACGCCGTCGACCGGGGTCCGATCCCCGGCCCGCGCGAGCCGGCCAAGGTCTACATCCAGGTGAAGAACGCCTCCGGTGGCACCGTCGGCGTCAACGGAAAAGTCAAGGTCTTCGCCAAGATCAAGCCCTTCGTCCCCGACGAGGTGATGCAGATCCGGATCAGCCACGGCGGCAAGACGGACAAGAAGCGGAACCTCAGGGTCAAGAAGATCAAGAACCGCAACGCGGGGATCGTCAGCCTGAAGTCCGACCCGATCCTCGACCCGGGCGACTACCGCGCGGTCGCCGTCCACCGCGGCTCGCCCGCCCAGGAGCCCGACACCGCCCGGTCGCGGAAGTTCCACCCCAAGTTCCCCGACCTCGACCCCGGGAACAACAACAGCAACGTCCGGCTGTTCAAGAAGCTCCTCGACGAGGAGGGCTACTACATCGGCGGCGGCTCGAAGTACGACGACGGCACGTCCCGCGCCGTCATGGCCTTCCGCAAGGTCAACAAGATGTCGCGCAGCTTCAATGCCACCCCGGAGATCTTCAAGAAGCTCGCCGGCGGCAAGGGCGGCTTCCACCTCAAGTACCCGGGCGCGGGCCGCCACGTCGAGGTGGACATCTCGCGCCAGGTGATGGTCCTCGCCGACCGCGGCAAGGCGCAGCACATCTTCCACGTGTCGACGGGCGCGCCCTCGACGCCGTCCGACCGAGGCACGTTCCGGTTCTACCGCAAGGACCCGGGCTACAACTCGATCGGCATGTACTACTCCGTCTACTACAACCGCGGTGAGGCGACCCACGGATACAAGTCCGTACCGGCCTACAACGCAAGCCACGGGTGCATCCGCAACCCGATCCCGAACTCGGTCTTCATCTACAACTGGATCAGTCTCGGGAACACGATGCACGTCTATAGCTAGGTCCTGAGTGGGGGCCCCGGCCGCTGCCAAGGAGACGCTGCTAGCCGAGGTTCGCGAGCACGGCCTCGTGCTCGGGAAGGTCACCCTCTCGTCGGGGGCGGAGGCTGAGTACTACGTGGACGCCCGGCAGGCCCTGCTGCGCCCGGCGGCCTTCAGGGCGGTCGGTGAGTTGATCGCCGCCCGCGCGACCGAGGTGAAGGCGACGGCCGTCGGCGGCCCGACGATGGGCGCGATCCCGTTGGCCTGCGCCGCGATCGCGGTGCCCGGCGGTGACGGCCTGGTGGGCTTCTTCGTCCGCGGCGCCCGCAAGGAGCACGGCATGCAGCGCTGGGTGGAGGGGCCCGTCGGGGAGGGAACGCGGGTGCTGGTCGTCGAGGACACGGTCACCAGCGGCGGCTCGACCGTGACGGCCATCGAGCGGATCGCCGAACAGGGACTGGAGATCGCCGCCACGCTCAGCGTCGTCGACCGCCTCGCCGGCGGGGGCGCGGCCATCGAGGCGGCGTCGGGAGCGCCGTTCAGCTCACTGCTGACGATCGACGAGATCTACCCGGAGCGCCCGGACAAGTAGGCGCTCGCTAGGAGTCGCGCCACTCGACGGCGCGGACCAGGTGCGTGCCCGGCAGGCCCTTCAGCTCGACCTCGCGCGGCTCCCCGAACTCGAAGCCGTCGTCCCCGCCGACCGCCTCGCTGACCTCATCAGTGACCAGGATCTCGCCACCCGTCGCCTGGTCCGCGACTCGCGCGGCGAGGGCCACGTTGCGCCCGAACAGGTCTCCGTCCTTCTCGACGGCCTCGCCCGTGTGAAGGCCGATGCGAACCGCGATCTTCTTCCCGCGGAGCGACCGGGGTGGTGTCTCGAGCCTCCGCTGGATCCCGGCGGCGGACCGCAGGCCCTCCGGAGCGCCGGCGAAGGCGATCATGAATCCATCGCCCTGAGACTTCACGACGTAGCCCGAGTTCCGCTCGACCTCGCGCCGGACCAGCCGGTCGTGGGACTCCAGGACCTTCAGCCAGGAGCGGTCGCCCATGCCCTCGTTCAGCGCGGTCGAGTTCTCGATATCCGAGAAGAGGATCGTGAGCGTCCCGTCGTCGGCCGCCAGCCGGCGCAACTCTGGCTCGACCTCCTCCGCGAGGCCGGCGAGCTCCTCGAGCGAGCTGCGAAGCACCTCTCCCAGGCCCTCGTCGCGGACGCGAGCGGCCGTCTGGAGCACCGCCTTCAGCGGAGGGGGCGCGGCGGCACGGGAGGGCCTGGATCGCTCCCGGGCCAGCTCGGCCTCCAGCTCCCCCGCTCGCCGGCGCTCGCCCCGCCACAGGCCGGCCACGCCGATCAGCGCCACCACCGCGGCCACCAGCAGGATCAGGAGCAGGGCCTCCACGATCAGCCGCCCGGGGCTCCCACCGGCTGCGAGCGAAGCGTCTCCACCGACTCGTTGGCGAGCTTCACGGCCGGGTCCGTCGGCTGGTCGGCGTTCGCGGCGATCACCGCGGTGAAGTTGGCAACGCCATCGCGTCGTAGGACCACGACCGTGACGTCCTGGCGGACGCCGGTCCCCACGGCCTTGCCGGCGCCGCTGACCGTGGCCCCGTCGTAGTGGCCCTTGAACGGCTTCACCTGGCCGGGCTGGAGCCCGTCGTAGCTGTCGGCGAGCCCGGTGAGGGTGCGCGCGGCGAACTCCGAGGGATCAACCTCCAGGGCCTCGTTCGTGCGGTCGGCGGACACCGACAGCGTCACCAGCTTGTCGGGCGAGCAGAGGATCGTTACCGACGGGACGTCGGTGCCGCCGGGCAGGCAGTCGCCGCCCAAACGCCATCCCGGCGGTGCGCCGATCGAGAACCCCTGCTGGGGGTTGCGCTCGACGGTCCACCCCGGCGGCAGGCCCCCTACGGACTCGGGCTTCTCGATCTTCTGAGTGGTCGTCGTCTCCTCCGGCAGGCGCGTCGCCGTCGCCGTCATCGCCCCCGCACCCGGCCAGGGCCAGGCACGCGAGAATCGCCAGGGATCTGCGATCAACCACCATCAACGCCCCGACCAGGATTCGAACCTGGGGCCTACTCCTTAGGAGGGAGTCGCTCTATCCAGCTGAGCTATCGGGGCCTGATCGCCAGCTTAAGGCCCTCCGGTGCCATGCTCGTGTCAACTGACTGCTGCGCTTCCTGTAGCGGGAAGTCCGCCGTCGGGGCGACGCTGCCCATTCTCCACCCACGATCGGCAGTGCTTGGGGATAGCGGTATGCGCGGGTTGCGCCTGGCGAAGGTTCGAATCGCATGGAAGATGGACAGCACACGCCAGCTGAACCGGTTCCGGCGGATGCTCCCGAGGCGGTGCAGCGTCCGCACATATCCAGGACGGCCGGGCTGTGTTAGCGCTTAGGACGAGAAGCGCATAACTCACCGAACGTCCCGGAACTCGTCCAATAGAGGGTGCTGCGGGACGTTCGGCGCCTTGAGCGCCGTCGCAGCCGCGGCGTCCTCCAGGCGCGCCCAGATCTGCCGCACGTGATCCTTCAGGGCGAGGGCCTCCTCCCAGCGGTCCGACAGCTCCTTGCCGTCAGGCCCCGTGATCGCGTACCCCGACGGGCCCAGCTCCGAGACGAAGACCAGCTCGTCCGCGTCCCCCTGTCCCTCCACCCCTTGAACCCGTCCTCCCACCAGCGGAGAAAGAGGTCAACCCACTGCTGGTGCTGCGAGAAGCCGATCGGGACCTGGACCTGCTCACGGGACGCGACCCGTCCGTGGAACCCGTACGACCGCGCGAGGATCCGCTGCATCATCGCCTCGTTCGCCTCATCGATAGGCCATGAGAACTCCTCACCCACCAGGTAATGCGAGAGGTCCGCGACCAGCTTCATGCCCGGGATCGCGTCGATCAGCTGAAGCGTGCGGCGCAGGTCGGTCGTCATCCGGTCCCGGTGCGTCTCGAAGTACGTCGTGAGACCCGCATCCCGCGCGGTGTCCATCCATCCGAGCACGTAGGGAATGGTCTCGAGCAACGTGTAGGGCCGAACGTCCCCCTGGACGTTCATGAACCGGAGATCGGAATCCGCGAAGCGCTCCACGATCTCCTTGAAGTCGTCCTGTGCCTTTGGGAAGCAGACGACCGACCACTCCAGGTCGTACTCGGGGAGGAGGTCGAGTGCCTCCCGCCCGATCGGGAACGTCGGCGACCAGGCGATCTCCACGCCGTCGAAGCCCGCGCCGGCGATCCGGTCGAGCTTCTCCCGCAGTGCCCACTCGGGCTCGCTCCCGTAGGGCAGCCCCTCCATCCCCCACAGCGATTGAAAGACCTTGAACGTCATGCGGCCAGCTCCCGGGCCGCGCTCTGAATCGACGCCGCGTCGATCCCTGCCGCGCCCAGCAGCTCCTCCGGCGTGCCGGACATGGGCATGTCGCGCACGGCCAGCTTTCGGACCCGGCACCGGACATCCATCTCGGCCAGGGCGCTCAGCACCGCGTCTCCGAGGCCGCCCTCGGCCCAGTGGTCCTCCACGCAGACGATCCCACCCGTCTGTTGCCCCGCGACGGCGACGGCGGCCGCGTCGATCGGCTTGACGGAGTACAGGTCGAGGACCCGCGCTCGGATCCCCTCGCGCTCGAGCGCCGCGCCGGCCTTGATCGCCTCGTGCACGGTGATCCCTGCCGCGGCGATCGTGACGTCGTCGGCTGCATCTCCGCCGAGGGCCACACGGCTTGATCCGATGGGGAACTCCTCGTCCCGGCCGTACAGGGCGGGAAGCGCGTTCCTCGTCGTGCGCAGATACGAGACGCCGTCCAGATCCGCCATCCGCTCGACCAGGTCCGCCGTCTGGTTCGGGTCGCACGGATACAGGACCGTGCTGGAGTGCACCGCGCGCATCGCGGCGAGATCCTCCAGGGCCATCTGCGATGGGCCGTCCTCTCCTATGGCGCAGCCGGCGTGCGAACCGACGAGGCGAATGTTCGCCCGGCTGACGGCAGCCATGCGGACGAAGTCGTAGGCGCGGCTGAGGAACGCCGCGAAGGTCGAGGCGAAAACGGTCCACCCCCGGACCTGCATCCCGACCGCAGCGGCGACCATCTGCTGCTCGGCGATGTACATCTCGAAGTACCGCTCCGGGTGTGCGCCGGCGAAGCGGTCCGTGAAGGTCGAGTTCGAGACCTCGGCGTCCAGCGCCACGACGTCTGGGCGGCGGTCCCCGAGCTCGGCCAGGGCCGTCCCGTATGCAGCCCGGGTGGCCACCTCGGCGCCGGGTTCGTACCGGGTGCGGGGACCCTCCTTTACCGCGAATTCGTATGCCGCAGCCGGCTCGGGCGGTCGCGGCGACACGGTCACGTCCCGGATCCCTCCGAGCTCGGCCACAGCGCCTTCCGCGTCGCCCAGGGGCTTGCCGTGCGCCCCCTCGGCGTCATCGACCGCCGCTATACCGAAGCCCTTGTGCGTCCGGGCGACGATCGCGGCGGGCCCCTCCCGCTCCTCCTGAGCCCAGTGGAGGGCGGCGTCGATCTGAGCGACGTCGTGGCCGTCGATGGCCCGGGTGGCCCACCCGAAGGCGGCGAGGCGGTCCGTGTAGGCCTCGGTGTCCCAGCCGTAACGGGTCTCGCCGCTCTGGCCGAGGCGATTGACATCGACGATGAGCGTCAGGTTGTCGAGCCCGGAGAAACCGGCGTGCTCGATCGCCTCCCACATGGAGCCCTCGGCCATCTCGCCGTCTCCGCAGAGGCACCAGACGCGGTAGCCCAGCCGGTCGAGCCTCTTCCCGCAAAGGCCCAGCCCGACCGCGATCGGCAGCCCCTGGCCGAGCGAGCCCGTGGCCACGTCGACCCAGGGGAGGCGGGGCGAGGGGTGGCCCTCGAGAAGGCTTCCGTGGCGCCTGAACGACAGCAGCTCCTCATCCGAGATCGCCCCGGCGGCCTTGAGCCACGCGTACAGCAGCGGGGAGGCATGCCCCTTGCTGAAGATCAACCGGTCGTTCTCCGCCCGGTCGGGCCGTGAGACGTCGTATCGCAGATGGGCGTCGCCCAGAACGGCGATCAGATCAGCCGCTGACAATGAGGAGGTGGGATGGCCGGATCCGGCGGCCGAGGTCGCCCGGACCGCATCGACCCGGAGCTGCGCCGCGAGGGCGCCCCAGTGAGCCGCGCGCTCCGAGGGCACCGCAGAGATCGTCACGTCATCCGACCCGCACCGGGAGTCGCTTGATGCCGTTGAAAATGTTGGACCGCAACCGCTCGGGGGGGCCGGTGAGCTCGAACTCGACGTCCCGGGCAAGGAGCTCCTCGAACGTGATGCGGATCTCGAGCCGGGCCACATGAGCGCCGAGACAGTGATGGATCCCCCCCGGCCCGAAGGCGATCTGGGGGTTGGGGTCGCGGCCGACATCGAAGTCGTCGGGGTTGTCGAACACGCTCTCGTCGCGGTTGCCCGAGGTCAACCAGGTCGCGACCTTGTCCCCCGCGGAGATCTGCACCCCGCCCAACTCCGCGTCCTCCGTCGCCGTCCGGCGGAAGTAGTGGATCGGCGTTGCCCAGCGCAGCATCTCCTCGGTCGCCGACTTGCCCAGTTCGGGATCGTCGCGCAGGCGCTCGCGCTGCTCCGGATTGTCGATCAGGGCCATGAGGCCGTGAGTCATCGTGTGGCGGGCGGTCTCGTTCCCAGCCACGGCGAGAAGCAGGAAGTACAGGTCGAACTCGCGCTGCGTCAGGTCGGCGGCGAGTAGCTGCGAGAGGACGTCATCGCCCGGGCTCTGCCGGCGAACCTGCGCGATGCGATGGCCGAACTCGAAGAACTCGAGCGCGGCCGGATTCGCCAGGGGAAGAGTGGAGTCGAACTCCTCAGGGGCCAGCTCGAACTCCGGATCCTGGCTACCGAGGATGCGGTTCCCCAGCTCGACCACCTCGCGGCGGTTCTCCTTGGGGATGCCGAGCATGCTCGCGATCACCAGCATCGGGATCTCCGACGACACCTGCTCGACGAAGTCGAACTCGCCGAGTGTGATCGCGCGGTCGATCGTCTCGGCGGCCGCGGTGCGGACCTGGTCCGTCCATTCCTTGACGGCGCGCGGAGTGAACCTCCGGTTGACCATCGCCCGAAGCTCGTCGTGACGAGGCGGGTCGTGGTCGATCAGAAGCCGGCGATCCGTCATGTCCTCCGGCGTGGGGTCCTCGAGGGTGACGCCGCCGATCTCCGACGAATACGTCAGGGCGTCGCGATGGACAGTGCGGATGTCCTCCCACCGCGTCACCGCCCAGAAGCCCGGCCCGTCGGCCTCCTCGTTGAAGCGGATCGGATCCTCGCGCCGCAGCGCGGCGAACCCCTCGTACGGGGGCCCGCCGGCGAACGAATCCGGATCCGAGAGGTCGATGTAGTGGTCGCTCATGCGGCCAGCCTCATGGGCACGCCAAGCGCGCTCGCGTCACCGGCCACGCCGGCCCGCAGGGCGTCGACATCCACCCGTGAGCCGACCCGGCGGCGGTAGGCGGGCAGGCGACGGGCCGCGTTGAACCCGACCACACCGACCAGCACCTGGTCCCGCAGCGCGATCGCCACCAGCCGCGAGCCATCCTCGGACTCCTCGACGACCTCGTACGCGGTCGCCAGGTGGGTCAGGCCGACCGACTGGATCTTCGTCTCGTACTGGTCCGACCAGAACGACGGGATGCCGGTGTAGGGCCGGCGCTCCGTGGCATCTAAAACCGCGTTCCGCCCGGCGTGGATCCCGTGCTCGGCGGCGTTGGTCCAGTGCTCGACGCGAATCGATTCGCCGTCGGCGAGCGGGTGCGGCCAACAGGCCACATCGCCGGCAGCGAGCACGTCGGGCGCGCCGATGACCGTGAGCGTCTCATCGCAGGGAACGCCCATCCGGGCCTCGATCCCGCTTCCCTCCAGCCACTCGGTGGCGGGCACGACCCCGAGGGCGATCACGGCGAGGTCAGCCTCATGGATGGATCCGTCGGCGAGCTCGATCGCCGCGATCCGGCGCTCTCCGTCGCCGCGCAGGGCAGCGACGCCGACTCCGAGATGCAGGGACACCCCGCGGTCCCGATGGAGCGCCGCGCAACGCTCGCCCAGGAGCGGCCCGAGGGCGGGCATGGGCGTCGGCGCGACGTCGAACAGCGCCACGTCCAGGCCCAGCGCCCGCGCGGACGCTGCGACCTCGCACCCGATGAAGCCCGCCCCGACAACGGCGAGCCGCGGCCGCCTGGTGAGCGCCTCGCGGAGGGCCACGGCGTCCTCGACCCGTCGGATCGTGTGCAGTCCCGCCAGATCGGATCCCTCCCCGGCCCAGGCTCTCGGCCGCGCGCCGGTGGCGACGATCAGCCGGTCGTAGGCGAGCTGGTTTCCGCTCCCCAGCCTCAGCCGGCGCGAGGCAGGGTCAAGCCCGGTGGCTGTCTCGCCGAGCATCCAGGTCGCTTCGCAGTCGACCGGGAAATGATGATCGGAGACACCCAGCCAATCGGTGGTCAGCACGCCCTTTGAGAGCGGGGGGCGCGTGTAGGGCATATGCGGCTCGTCGCCGACGACCACGACGTCGTCGTCCCACCCACTCGCCCTGGCCGCATGGGCTGTTCGCAGTCCTGCCAGAGAACCCCCGGCGATCACCAGCGCTCCCACGCCTAGTCCTCGAGCCGGATCGCCATCATCGGGCAGACGTTCACTGCCTCCTCGAGCTCGGCCCGGCGCGACTCGTCGACCTCCTCTTCCCAGCGCAGGAGATCGTCGTCGCCCAGCTCGAACACGCCGGGGGCCGCGGATACGCACTCCCCGTGGCTCTGGCACAGGTCCATGTTCACGTGCACCTTGATCATCGGATCACCGGCTAGAACGGGTCCAGGTAGCGGTCTAGCTCCTGCTGCGCGACGTAGGCACGCTCCTGCGTGACCTCCCACCGACGCGAGCCCGCGTAGAGCTTCACGAACTCCGGGCCGAGGTACTCCCGCGCGATCTCGCTCGCCTCGAACCGTTCGATCGCGGCCTCGAGATTCGGCGGGATCTTCTCGCGGCCGGGCTCGTCGAAGAACTTTCCGGTGCTCGGCGAAGGCGGCTCGAGCCCCGCCTCGATGCCATGGAGGCCCCCGGCTAGCGCCGCGGCCATCACGAGGTAGACGTTCGCCTCTCCGCCCGAAACCCTGTGCTCGATCCGGAAGCTGCCGGCGTCGTCCCCGGTCACGCGAAGCGCCGCTGCGCGATTGGCAAACGCCCAGGCCACGGTCCCTCCGACGAACGGAAGGATCCGCTTGTACGAGTTCGGAGTCGGGGCCCAGATGGCGGTCAGCTCGGCCTGCGTCGCAAGCTGGCCCGCGATGAACGAGCCTGCGACCTCGCTGAGGCCGTTCTCACGATCGGGGTCGTGGAAGACGTTCTCCCCCGTCTCGGCCGAGAGCAGGGACTGATGCAGATGGCACCCGGAGCCGAACAGACCATCGACGGGCTTGGACATGAACGTCGCCCGTGCGCCGTGAATTCGCGCGACGGCCTTGATCGCGTACTTGAGCATCGTCGCCTCGTGAGCGGCCGCCGGCAACAACGAGTGCTGGATCGAGATCTCGTACTGACCCGGACCACCTTCCCGCTCCTGAGCAACCGGCTCGACGCCGATCGACCGCAGGTGGCTGCCAATCGACCGCAGGAACAGGTCGTCGTCGCCGGGGCTGACCGACAGGTATCCCTCCGGCGCCGCGGCGAAGGCGCTCTTGCCGTCGTCCGACGCCGGGAAGCAGAAGAACTCCAACTCGGCCGCCACCTGCGGGGTGAGGCCGAGGCCGGCGGCTCGGTCCAGGACGCGCTGGAGCACGTAGGTGGGTGTCTCGACCACGGGGCTGCCGTCGACCTTCCGGAACTCCCCGATCACGATCCCGGTCGATTCATTCCACGGCAGCGCGCGAAACGTCTCGAGGTTAGGCACGAGGGTGATGTCCTCGTGGCCGGTCGTGTCGCCGCTCGGCCACCACCCCTCGAAACCGCTTGGGCGCGGGACCACCGCACCGTTCGGGTCCAGCGCGAAGACCAGGTCGCTCACACCCAGGGGCGCCTGAGGATCGGCGGCGAAGCGCTCCGCCGCCACGCTCTTGCCGCGGAGGATCCCGTGGAGGTCCGGCCCGGCGATGATCACGCTCTCGAGGGCACGCGAATTCACGATCTCCCGACAACGGTCGACGAGCTCGTCCATGCTCGGAGGCGGCGAGAGATCCCGCATTAGGTAACGGTACCACAGCATGCCGACAAACCAGCGTGTTAAGGGCGGTTATCCCCCGCCAAATCACTTGATATCGTTATCAACCATGGCCGATTTCGACAACCTCGGACTCCCGCCCCTCGCCGGAATCGCGAGCTACGAGGAAGCCTCCAGGCCAGGCCTCGGAGTCGACGCGAGCGTCGAGCGGTTGCGGCGACTTGAATACATGGCCCGGCGGCTGCACCTCGTGGGTGCCCGCTTCCTCCCCACGGTGCCCGAGTGGGAGGCGAAGTGCGGACTCGGCGTCCATTCCTGGATCGATGCCCAGGGCTGCGGCGCGATCCGCACCCGGATCAACGAGCTGCGCCAGCCGTCCCTCCGCTTCGACACCTCTCCGGACGAGCGCCTGACGACGCTGTTCGACGAGCTGGGCGAGTCCGAGTCCACCGTGGAGCTGCTCAGCGGGCTGGAGGTCATGCGCAGCGAGTTGCTCGCCGCGATCACCGAGTACATCGCTGTCGCGAATCCGCTGGCGGACTTTCCCACGGTGTTTCTCCTTCGGCGCACGCGGATCGAGCAGGAGGAGGTGCTCGAGTGGACGCGCGCGGCGCTCGCCGGATTGACGCGGCACTACGGGCACGACCCGGAGGCCTGGAGAGCGCATCTCCGCGCGCTGCTCGAAGACGATGCCGAGCCCGAGATCGAGCTCAGGTCCGCGCAGGGGCCGCGGGAGGCGGACGTGACGCCCCGGCGCGACGAGCGGTTCACCGACGGGTTCAACACCTCGGCCAAGATCGACACGTACTACGCCGACCAATCCCGGCCCGCCGACGAGCGAGCGTTTGCGCTCGCGTACAAGCGCCTCCGGGAGATGGACGTCCCGGAGTGGATGGGCCCGATTCTCTCCTCGGCGTCCGGTCAGCCGTGGGAGTACCACCTGGAGCTCAGCCGGCAGCTGAGTGACGAAACGCGTCACGCGATGATGGGGGAGGTCGTACTGCGGAGCCACGGGGTCCCGCATTACTCCTTCCCTGTTCCGCTCAACGCGGTCCAGGCGCTCAACTCCGAGTTCGACCCGCGGGAAGCCCACCTCCTGTTGTGGGGGATCGAGCAGAGCCTGATGCCGGCCGACACCGGGAAGCGCTATGAGTTCGAGGTCGTCACCGCCTACGGGGATCCGCTGATCTCGACCTTTCAGGATTTCGACTGGGCCGATGAGGTCGTCCACGTGAAGATCGGCCGCCGGTGGATCGCCTCGGAGTACGAGGAGACGACCGAGGCGCGGGAGGCGGCCCAGGAGGTCTGGGACCGCTGGGACCGCGTCGCGACGGAACTCGAGGCGCGGTCGGACCAGAAGGAGTGGTGGCCAGGATTCGTCGAGCGGATGCGCGCCGGAGCACCCGGGCGGAACCGATAGTGCTCCCGCTCGAGGGCAAGGTCTGCGTGATCACCGGAGCGGCCGGCGGGATCGGCGCGGAGTCCGCCCGGGTGTTCGCCGAGCGGGGCGCCCGGGTGGTGGGCGTCGACATCGCCGAGGGCGCGGCCGGGGAGCTCGGGCTGGTCGCCGACGTCACCGACGAGCGTCAGGTGCGCGAGATGTACGAACGCGTCGTGAGCGAATTCGGCCGCGTCGACGTGCTCTTCAACAACGCCGGCATCAACCCGAACGACGACGCGTCGGTGGTCGAGACGGAGCTCCACGCCTGGCAGCGGGTCCAGGACGTGAACCTGACGTCCGTGTTCCTCTGCTGCAAGCACGGGATCCCGCACCTGATCGAGGGTGGCGGCGGGTCGGTCATCAACACCGCCTCGTTCGTCGCCGTCATGGGGGCCGCCGTCTCACAGGGCTCCTACACCGCTTCGAAGGGCGCCGTGCTCGCGCTCTCGCGGGAGCTCGGCGTCGAGTTCGCGGACCGTGGCGTGCGAGTCAACGCCCTGTGTCCCGGGCCGGTGAACACGCCGCTCCTGCGCGACCTGTTCGCGAGCGATCCGGACAGGGCCGCAACCCGGCTCGTCCATGTGCCGATGGGGCGCTTCGGCGAGCCGGAGGAGATCGCCACCGCGGCAGCCTTCCTCGCATCGGACGATTCGTCGTTCGTGACGGCGACCAGCTTCATGGCCGACGGCGGGCTGTCGGGTGCCTACGTGACTCCCGGCCAGCTCTAGCCGGCGCCGAGCCGGGCCAGGGCATGCATGTCCTCGGCCGTCCGCGGATAGAGGTCCCGATACCGCTCGTAGAGCTCGTCGTAGATCTCGCCGGCCGGGCCCGAGGGCTCGAGGACCTTTTCGACGCGAGCCCACTCGCTCGTATCGCCCCCGGCCGATACCGCTCGCGCGGCAAGCATCGCCCCACCGAAGCTGGCGCCCACGGCCGGGTCGCAGATCGATTGCTCCCTGCCGAGCACGTCGGTCACGATCTGCGGCAGCAGCCCGGACCGGGTCCCTCCCCCCACTCCCACGATCCTCGTGCACCGGGACCCGACGGCGCCCATCTCCTCGACGTTGTGGCGAACGGCGAACGCGATGCCTTCGAACACGGCCCGCAGGACCTCCGGCTGCCCGTGCTGGAGCGTCAGGCCGACCATCAGGCCGCGAGCCTGAGGATCGAAGATGGGCGTGCGCTCGCCCGCCAGGTACGGGAGCATGAGGAGTCCGCGTGAACCGGCAGGGACCCCCTCAGCCTGCGCCAGGAAGTCATCCCATGGCGGAGCTCCGGCGAGGTCGCGGAACCAGCTGACCGCCAGTCCGCCGGTGGCCATTCCCGCCGCTAGCGAGAAGGTCCCGGGATCGACGCCCGCGGTGGCCCAGAGCGTGGGGGAGGACGCCGGAGCCTTCATGCACTGGACGAGGAAGATCGTGGAGCCGTACATGACCATCAGATCGCCTGGCGCGGCGACGCCGGCGGCGATCGACTCGGCCCACGCATCGATCGTCCCGGCGCAGACCGGCGTCCCGACCGGCATCCCGGTCGCCTCGGCGCCCGCGGCACTCACCTCCCCGGCCACATCCCCCGGCCATAGCAGGCGCGGCTGCGGCAGGTCGCGAGCGACCTGGTCCCACCAGGCGTCGATCCATGCCCCGCGGCGGAGGTCGTACAGCGGGTCGCATTGGCTCGCGCTGTGGTGGTCGAGCACGTACTCACCGGTCAGTCTCAGCACGGCGAGCGAGCTGGGCATCAGGAGCCGGTTCGCATCCCGCAACAGGCCCGGATCCCGCTTGTCGAGCCACCGCAGCTTGGGGCCGACCGCCTGACTCGTCAGCGGTGAGCCACAGATCCTCAGGATCTCGTCCGCGCCGAACTCCGCGGTGAGCTCCTCGATCTCCTCCTGAGCCCGCGAATCGATCCCGTAGAGGATCGCCGGATGCAGGGGCTGACCGTCTGCATCGGCGATCAGGGCACAGGGGCCGATGCCACTGACGCACACAGCGGCCGGCTCGCCGGGATGCCTGCCGACGAGCGCGCGGATGACCTCAACGGTGTCGCCCCACCAGATCGCTTCGGCGTCCTGCTCCGCGAACCCTTGCTGCGGCTGCTCGAAGCCGTGCTCGGCACGGGCGCTGTCGACGATCTCGCCACGTTCGTCGACGAGCACGGCCTTGGTCGCCGACGTCCCGACGTCGATTCCGAGCACCAGGGAGGCCACGGGCGCCTACGGCTCGATGCAGTCGATGTCGAGCAGCTCGCACACCGCGCGAAGCTCAGCCCGCCGATCCCCCGGCACCGCGTGAATGTGATTCGAGGCGTACGTCTCGAGGAAGGCCTCCGGCGGGGTGTCCAGGCGGGCGAACATGTGGGGCCAGGTCCTCGTGGTCTGCTCGGCGAGGGCCAGGTTCTCGTCGTCGGAGAAGCTCTCCGCCGATCCGGTGAGGACGTGCATGCGATAGCGCCCCTCCGCGTGCGTGAGCCGTGCGAAGGTGAATGGCCCGGGTGCCGCCACGTGGTAGACGGAGGCGCCGCCGGCCGGGAAGTAGAACTGAGCCGGGAACAGCTCGACCTGAGCCAGGTTCTCGGCCGGATCAGAGGAGCGCGCGGCGAGCCAGGTGGCGTGCTGGCCGGAGTTGCACAGGTCCCAGACCCCGAGCTCGTCGTGATAGTGCCTCACGTCCGCGAACAGGACCGGCGTATCCGAGATGGACTTGAGCATCTGCATCGTCAGCGCGCCATCCATGTCGGCCTCGGTCGCGCAGACATGGGGCGCCTTCGGGCCATTCCAGTCGTAAGGATCGTTGAGCAGGGCCTCCGCGATATCGGCCGTCGCGAAGTGTGTCGTCAACTCGGGCTGCCCCTTGATCCCCGTGAAGTCGAGGCGCAGGTCCCTGATCAGGTCCGTCATGGCGAGGTACATCCGAACCTGGCGCTCGAGCAGCTCGGGCGTCAGCAGGTCCCCGTCGTAGTGGACCGTCCGGCAGTTGGCCTCGAGCCACTCCCGGCCGCGCTTCGCCTCGGCTGGATCCGCCTCCTCGGCGCGCCGCACGAGCTCGTACTGGTCGATCTCCTCGACGTCGATGCCGAACTTCGCCATCCAGACATCGCTGCTCGCAGCGGCCGTGTACATGCCCATCGGCCGGCCCCCGATTCGCCCGAACGTCGATCCCCGCAGGCTGGTGACGGCTCGGGCCGATGCGATCTGAGCCTCGAGGCGGGCCAGCACCGCCGGATCCCCGATCTGCCCCCACACTCGGGAGTAGCCGCGCCCGACCTGATCGAGCCCTCCGGCCACGGCGAGCATCGACACCAGTCCCGGGCGCGCGGGATCCAGCGTGGAGAGGAGGATCAGCGGCGACGGGCTCTCGGACGCGGCGAGCATCGCGAAGTGGGGGAACGCCCAGACCGACAGGTTGAAGACCACGCAGTCGACCTGGGCGGCGGCGATCCTTCGCCCCTCGCGCACCGCCAGCTCGTTGGTCCACACAGGCTCCTCGCCTGCCACGACGGTGTGGCCATTTGCCTCGAGTGCGGACCGGATCGCACGCTCGGCCGCCAGCACGTCCTCGAGGACCGTCGCGTGCGCGAAGTCGCGGCCGTCGGAGAAGCTGAGGAGGCCGACCATCGCCATTCCTACGCCCCCCCGACGGCGCTGTCATGAGCGACTTCCTCGGGCAACCGGTACCACGGCTTCCGGGATCCCACCCGGGCACGGCGGTTCCAGCGCCGCGACTTGGGCCACTCCCGCATCAGCCGGAGCATGGCGCTCGCCCGCTCCCCGACCACGCCGTCGTCGGAGGCGAAGCGCTCGAGGTTGTCCGACACCGTCCGGTGCCATCCCCAGTCGGCGCAGGTCACCTCCTGAAAGCGGCGTGGATCGATCGCATCATGGCGCTCGTCGATCGGAAGATGCTCGAACAGCGTCCGGGTGTCCTCACGGTCCTTCTCGGTGAACTCCACGATCTGGAGCTTGCTCAGCGCCAGGTCCGCCGCCGGGACCGTCGGCTGGATCAGCTCCAGGCGATCCTTCAGCTCGAGCGTGTGGCACATGTCCATCCGGCCCATGAAGACGTCGATCGGGACTCCGTCGGGGCCCAGGAAGTACAGCCGCTTGTGACCGTGCAGGCCGTTGAACTCACGGTCCGCGATCGAGCCGTCCTCGGCGAACGCCGCCTCGACGGCGCGCCGGTGCTTAGGGGATGCGACGAAGTCGATATCGCCGAGCTCCGAGCGCCCGGTGCCGCAGAGATAGGTGATCGCGGCGCCGCCGACGATCCGAAGCGAGGCCCCGTGGCGCTCGGCCAGCGAGACGAGGCCGACCGCTCGCTGCACCGGATCGGACGGGGCCGTCATGCCTCCACCCTCTGAGGGCGAGCCCCGTTGTCGTCGATGTCCACGAGGCATGCCCGGAGGATTCCCACGGAGGCCTCGCTCCCGGCGTTGACGCACATCGTGTTCCCGATCCGGACGTGGCCGGGGGACTCGTGCACATGGCCGTGAAGTGTCAGGACCGGCTGCACGTCCTCGATCACGCTCCGGACCGCGGTGGATCCGCAGGGGACCTCCACCATCTGACCGCCCGAGATGACCGGGCGCAGCTGATCGTCGAGCAGGGGCACGGTGTCGAGCGACGTCTCGTGCGGTGGCACATGGGTCATCAGGACGGCTGAGTTGGGCGCCTCGAGCTCGTCGACCAGGGCCCGCAGCTGTCGCTCGATCTCGGGCTCCTCGAGCTCGCGGGGCGTGTCCCACGGCGTCGGGTTCGAGCTGGCGAAGCCCACGAGCTCGCGACCGTCCGGAAGCCGGACCACGCGCCCATCGGCGTTGATCACTCCGTTGCTCCGCTCGAGCACCGCGTCGATCTCATATGGGTCGTCGTTACCCGGGATCAGATAGAGGGGCGTCTGGCTTTCGGCCAGCCGCTCCTCCGCGAGCTGCACCCACTCCTCGATCCTCCCCACGATCTCGGCCGTGAACCGGCGGTCGACTGCCGCCGGGTCCCGCAGCTCGGCCAGCTCGTCCTCGGTCACCGCGATCGCGTACAGGCCCTTGTCGGCCAGGGACCGCTTGAGGGTCGCGAGCTCCTCCTCGTCGCGTGCGAGAAGCTCCCGGCCTCCCTGCTGCCCGTGCCAGCCCCCGTCCGAGCGCACGAGCGGCACCAGCGCCTTCCCGGCGAGGTCGCCGGCGACCAGAATGGCGTCGGCCTCCCAGATCCCCAATCGCACCGCGTTCAGCAGCTTGCGATAGGCGCCTTCGGCCGCGTGCAGGTCTGAGGCAACGAGGAGGCGCATCTCAGAGGGGGCGCGGCGCGCGCTCGTTCGCGGCGGGCAGGGTCAGTGGCCGGTGCGGCTCGGTCTGGTACCAGAAGGCGACCGACGTCAGCTCGTCCGGCCGCCGGTTGGCGTGCCCGTGCTCGATCGTGACCTTGATCGACTCCTGGAACGGCACGGGATCCTCGAGGTGGAAGCGGTAGTAGGTGGACAGGCCGCTCCAGTTCTCACCCCCGCCTCGGATCAGGCCGTGCCTGGGTGTCGCATGTTCCTGCTGCGGGCACCAGGTGGTGTCGAAGTAGTCCTCGAGCCCAGTTCCGTGAAGGGTCGGCGGCCAGCTGTCACCGTCGATGAAGAACATGTCGTCCCCCTCGCCGTACCAGTTCCAATCGTGCGTGGAGCGGAGGTTGTGGACCGACAGGAAGCAGCCGACGTAGTGGCCCCGGCCCTCGGCCTCCAGCAGGACGTAGTTGCCCTCGCCGCTCAGGTTGGTGCCGCCGAACAGGTACTCCTCGTTCGTCATCCCCTCGTCCGGCTCGCCCTCGAAGCGCTCTCGGTTCCAGCATGCGTGGAAGCGGGCGATGTCCGGCTCGAGCCGGTCGAACTCCTCGTAGTCCACGTAGAACCAGACCCGCACCGGTTCCTCGCTCTCGTTCCTGAGCTCGACCCGGGCGCCCGACGAGAACGGCATCTGGAAGAAGGAGGTGAGGCTCCGCGCGTCGCGCGGGCCGACCTGGATCGGAGCCGAGACGAACTCGGTCATCTCGACGTGGGTGCCGCCGAAGAATGCTCCGAGCGGCGCGAGAACGCTCGGGGAATCCTCCCCGTCCCAGCGCATCTCGAGCACGACCTGCTGCAACACGTCGGCGTTGCGCGACTCGGGCTTCGCCATCCGGTAGCCGGCCGCCTCGGGAACGCCGATCCAGATGTGGTTGATGTTTCCGGCGCCCTCGGTATCGAGGAGCTGCGCCGACTCCCCGGGCTCAACGATGAGCCAGTCCTCATTGCCCCCGCTCCTATCCCAGCTGGACGCCCGCCGGCGAGCTCCGGCCCTGAGCCGCGGGAGGTCTCGCAAGCTGCTCCCGTGCGAGCCGAACCCGGACTCGGGGCCGTCCAGCTCCTGATCTGACTCCATTCGTGGGGTTTACTCCGTTCTTGCTCGGAACGACGTTCGCCTGGGCCCAGTCGTCGCCGGCTCAGTCCGGGGGGACGGCGGCGAACACCTCGGAGCGCTCCACGCCCTTGGACCGGTTCCAGGCACGGTTCACGAAGTAGAGCGCCACCCCGATTGCGAGCGTGATAAGCGCGGCCAGGATGCCAGATGACCTCAGGTACGAGCCCGCGGCTTCCTCCCCGCCGGTGAGACCCTCCCACAGCGGCTTGAAGATCGCCGTGACGTAGATCAGCAGGATCACAACGAGCCAGGCCGCACCGATCCACGGAAGTCTCGGCGAGCTGTCGCCGAACAGGTCGGACCGGCGCCTGCTCGCCAGAAGCGCGTTCACGCCTGGCATCACCCACACGAAGAAGAAGAGCAACACCGTGAACCACAGGGACGCGCCCAGCGCCAGCCCCTGGTACGAGGTCAGGTACAGGATCACCTCGGTGATCAGCGCGCAGGTCACGATCGCGTTCAACGGGGCGTTCGTGCGCGGGTTGACCCGGCCGAGCCATTCCGGCGCCTGCCGATCCATGGCCCACGCGAAGATCACGCGCGCCGCGACCACGAACCAGACCGGGATCAGCAGGAACGTGAACAGGCCGGCGATGGCCGCACAACTCAGCCACAGCGGCCACAGGCTCGGGCTGGCGATGGCTGCCAGGGTGGGCGGTGAGCCCGTGATGCCGCCGGGAGCCTCCCCACCCGTCCAGAAGAGCGAGCTCCACGACGTCGTGAGCTCGAGCCCGAACTTGTTGGCGAGCACGTCGGCGTAGAGACTCTGCGAGAAGACGACGATCGCGAGCGCGCCGAGAACGGCGATGATCGTGGTCCGCTTCACGCCGCCGGACATCTCCCCGGAGATGAACGAGGCGTACTGGAAGCCGACGAGCGCGAACAGCATGAATGAGCACATCGCCATGAAGCCGAGGAAGGTGCCGCCCGACTGCGGGTAGGCCCCGGCCTCGATGATCTCGTCCGGGGTCTGCCCGGTGATCTCGGTCACGTTGCTGAGGAACGTGTCCTGCGACAGGAACGGGACCACGACGAACATCAGAGCCATCACGACGAGAGCGGCGAAGCCGAGCACGGTCAGCGCCCGGTAGAAGGCCCGAGTGGGCAGGACCGCAAACAGGGCGGCGATTACGACCGCCACGGTCCCGGCGATGAACTGCGAGTCGGGCGTCGAGAACCAGCCGGCCGCTCCGTCCCAGAGCCCCGAGTCGGGGAACTGGATCGACATCACCGTGCCCGAGATGTTGATCATCAGCAGGCCCAGGGGGATCAGGACCGCGGCACCGGCCATGAGCCCGATGACGAAGGCCCACGATTCGATCCACGCCAGGAACGGCGAGATGATCCGCGAGGTGAAGATGTAGTTGGCCCCGGCCCTCGGCATCGCGCTGTTCAGCGCGGCGTAGATGAGCCCGAGCAGGATGCACGCCCCGCCGACCGCCAGCGCTGACCACGCGTACGACGTGAATCCGAGCTGACCCATCGGCTGGAACGTCACGGTCATGTTCTGGAACGTGAAGGCGATTCCACCTCCCAGAACGGCGGCCATGCTGAAGAAGAGCGCCTGCTTCGGCGACACATCTCGCACAAGGCCCGAGGACCGCCGGACGAATCCTCCGGCGGGGGCTCCGCCCGAATCGCCTCCGGAGCTGCCCTCTGCTCCAGTGTTGATAGCCATAACAGGATCTCCCTTCCGTGCGGTGCGCTCCACGGCCACCGATCTTTGGGAACGCTATCAGAACTTTTCTCGGGATGGCAAAACTCTCGCTCTGGCTAGCGGGATAGCGCTACCACGCATGGCTTTGCCCGCTCACGAGAGCGCTACCATGTAGGCCATGGCGGCCACACGGTCAGACAGGCAGGTCACCATTGCCGACGTAGCGGAGCACGCAGGGGTTTCGCAGATGACGGTCTCGCGCGTCATCAACGCCTCGGCCGCGGTCCGGTCGGAGAAGCGGACGCGCGTCGAGCGGGCGATCAAGGAGCTCGGGTACGTGCCGAATCGCCTGGCGCGGGGCCTCAGCGCCCGGCGGCTCGGGGTGATCGCGGTTCTCGTTCCCGACCTCACCAACCCCTACTTCACGGAGATCGTCCACAAGATCGAGGAGGTCGCCAACGAGCAGGGGCTGACGGTCCTGCTCGGCAACTCGGACGAGCGCCCCGAGCGGGAGGCCGACTTCCTGCAGACGGTTGCCGCGCTGCGGGTGGACGGCGCGATCATCGGCGCCACCGGAGACGGCGCCGCCGCCAGCATCAAGCAGCTCGAGGGGGCCGGGATCCCGGTCGTCGCAATCGATCGCCGCGTCGCCAAGCTCGACCTCGACATCGTCCTCGGCGCAACCACCGAGCCGGCCGAGCTGCTCACAGAGCACCTGATCGAGCACGGCCACCAGCGAATCGGAATGATCGGCGGGCCGTCGTCGGCGTCCACCAGCCGCGAGCGCGCGGAGGGATACCGGCAGGCGTTGCGCGAAGCCGGGCTCGAGGCCGACCCGGATCTCTACCGGGAGTCGCGATTCCGGCGCGCCGACGGGGTTCAGATCGGCAAGGAGCTGCTCGAGTCGCAGGATCCCCCCACCGCCCTGCTCACGGCCAACAGCTTCCTGGCGTTCGGCGTGATCAGCGCGGCGGAGGAGCTTGGCCTGTCGGTTCCGGGCGATCTCGCGATCGCGTCCTTCGATGACTTCGAGATCGGGCCCCGCGAGCCGATCCTGACCTGTGCGGATCAGCCGGCGGGCGAGATCGCCGAGCTGGCCGCGCGCCGCCTGCTCGCTCGCCTGCGCGGCGACGAGTCCGAGCCCCGGACGGTGAGTGTCGGCACGGATCTGATCATCCGCACCTCCTGCGGCTGCGAGCACCCGGAGAGCAGGGCCCCGGTCACGGTGACCGCCGAGAAGCCAGGAAAGGCCCTGGCCTAGGACCTACTCCTCGTCGTCGTCGTCGGCGGCCTCGTAGAGGCTCTCGCCCGCGAGCTTGGTCATCCGGCGGTCCCACAGCACGACGCTGAGGTATTGCTCGTCGCCGAAGCCGTGGACCGCGTCGACGGCGATCAGGGTGAAGCGGCCGTCGTTTACCGCCGTCTGGTCGATCGTCTCCTCGTCGAGCTCGGCCGTGACGGCCACCGCTCCGCGGACCAGCGGCAGGCCCCAGATCAGGGTTATATCGCCCCCGCGGTCGCCATCGGCCCGCCACTGGCCGATGACATCGTCATTCAGATCAACCTTCCACTCCGGGTTGTCGTCGGCGGTGACGTCGGTGAAGTCGGCACTGGCCCGGAGATCCGTGGGCTCCTCCTCATCGCCGGCGCGGACGAAGGAGACGTGGCCGAAGTACTCCACGCGCGGATCGTCCGACTCGTCGGGCTGCAGCGAGTCGCCGATCGCCGGGACGTAGACGCGGCCGCCCCATGCGCGCTCGGGGAACCAGGTCAGGCTCTCGGGGTCGACGGAGGTCCCGGACTCCTCGTCGAGCGGCGTGCAGGCGGCGATGAACGACTCGGCCAAACGCTCCTCGAAGCGTCCATACGGCGCCTTCTCCTGGGGAGCGTCGGCGACGAAGCGGGGATAGGGGCGTCCGGAGGGCGGGGTCACGGACGCGCCAGCGTAGCGGCGGCGCTAATCGGCGGACGTGATGGTCAGCGGCGTAGACTCGAGCGTTGTGAGATTCATCGCTGGCATGGCGCTCCTGATCTCCGCCCTCGTGCTGGCCTCGGGGGCCGGCGCCGGCGAGAACTTCCGAAGCGCCGTCAAGATCCTCGACGACGAGAGCGGCGATCCGCCCGGCCTGAAGCGCAACTACTACCCGCACTTCACCGGCACCGTCCGCTCACCGAAGGACAAGTGCGAGGCGAAGCGGACGGTCAACCTCTTCCGCGAGACCGGCGCCGTGGATACCGCCTCGGGTACCGATGAAACGAACAAGGCCGGCAGGTTCCGGATCGTCGTCGACAAGCCGAACGAGAACGACTTCTACGCCGTGGTGGACAAGCGGAACGTCGGCGCCGGCCTCTGCAAGGGCGACACCTCGCCCGTGTTCCACCACGCCGGCTTCCCTGGGCGCTAGGCGCCGCGCGGTCAGCCGCTGACGCGGCGGAACCCGTACTTCGCGGGCTCGGGCTCGTCGTTGCCGGCGTCGTCGGTCGCGGTGACGCGGAACTTGTGGCGCCCGACCTTGACGTCCACCGCCTCCGGCGAATCGCAGTCGAAGGGGGTCTTCTGATCGAGCCGGCAGGTGAACGTTCCGGGCTCGTCGGACTCGAACTTGAACTTCACCGTCTTCTTCGTCGACTTCTTGGGCGGGGTCTTGGTGAGAGCTGGTCTCGGGCTCCGCGGTGTCGACCACGAACGAGACCGAGTCCGGGCTGAGGTCGGTGTTGCCGGCCGCGTCGATGGCGCGGACCGCAAAGGTGTTCGGGCCGTCGGCGAGCGGGCCGAGGTTGTGGTGGAACTCGTGTGAGCACAGCTGGAAGGGCGCGTTGTTCTCGCTGCACTGGAAGGTCGCGCCGGCCTCGCTGGAGAAGCCGATCGCCGGAACAGCCTCGTTGATCCGCTCGCCCTCGGCGGGCCCGGAGATGATCGTCGTGTCCGGCGGCGCGCAGTCGACCGGCGACGCCGGGAGGAACTCGTCGGCGCCGATGTCGCGGCGGGCTACGCACGCGCTGGTCCCGATGATCTCGCGTGGATCGGCGTCGAAGTCCACCGTCCCCGGTGCAGCCGGACGCCGGGTTGCCCATGTCGATCATCGGCGAGCCGGGCGCGAGGTGGAAGTCGCCGTCGTCCGGGTCGACGAACATCGGGTCTGCGGCGGTCTGGAAGGAGTCGCAGCCGGTCGGGTGGTTCCCGATCGCGTCTCCGCGCGAGAACGTGATCGTGCACGAGCTGTTGATGCCTCCGCCCATCGTCCCGACGATGCTCGAGTCGAGCGCCACGTGGCTCTGGGACACGTTGACATCGCCCCCGTTGCCGACGATCGTGGCGTTGGTCACCGAGAGGCTCGTTTGCGTGGGCACGGGGTTGTTGTCGAAGACATAGAGCCCCTGGTTGTTTCCCCAGATGCGATCGCCGTCGAGCGTCGTGCCCACCGTGTCCGCGCTGAAGAAGATCCCCTCGTCGTGACCCGTCACCTCATTGCGCTCGAGGACCGCGTCGTCGTCCAGCACGATCCCGTTGGGCAGCGGAGTCCCCGGATCTCGGATCGTGTTGCCGCGCAGGACGGAGGTCAGGGGAGTGCAACAGTACACCCGGATCGCCGCTCCAAAATCGCCGTGCGTGCCCTCGATCAGGTTGCGAGCGATGATCGGCGGGTCGGTTGCGCCGGGGACCGAGATTCCGATCGCCATGCCCTGGATCGTGTTGTCGGCCACGTGCACCCCGGACACCGGGAACAGCGCCACGCCCTGGCGACTGCCGCCCGGACCGGGCGCCGGGTCCACGATTGTGTTGCCGTGGATCGCAGAGTCGTCGCCGGCAGCGACGTGCACGCCGATCGCCGCTGTCGCATCGGGGTCGTCGATGAGGTTGTCTGTCACCTCGGCCGGACCGTCGAGCCTGACGCCTGCCGTGTCGCCGCGAATCCGGAGGCCCCTGATGAGGCTCGCTCCGCTGGCGGGCACCGTGACGGCCGTGCCGGCTCCGCCGTCGATCGTGGGGGGCGCGGTCCCGTCGCCGTCAACGAAGTCCAATCCCGTCAGCGAGCGCCCGCCGCCGACGGTGACGCTCTCGAGGTAGGTGCCGTTGTCGATCAGGATCTGGTCCCCTGGGCTCGAGTTGGCGAGGGCGCTGGCAATGGTCTCGCAGGGCGTGGCCTGCGGGCAGCCGACGTTCGAGTTGTCACCCGTCTCCGCGTCGACGTAGCGGTCAACAGCGGCCGCGCTTGCGGGCGCGATGCCGAGCGCCAGCATCGCTGCGATCCCTGCTCCGAGTCCCCGTATGCGCATCGCCTTCGCTCCCCTTCCGGCGTCCTTGCCGGCTCAGACACTACTCCTACTTCAGGAGATCACCTCGCGGAGGTCCGACGCAGCCCGTTCCGGCGGGTAGACGTTGATGTCCACGCCGGTCCCCAGCTCGAACCCGGCGCGGTTGGTCAACCGGGGCACGATGTCCAGGTGCCAGCAGAACTCCTCGGTGCCGCGAGGTGCGGTGCGCACCCACAGGTTGAGCTGCGGCGGGACGTCGAACGCCGCCGCCAGGGCGCGCAGCGCGGTCCCGATCATCGCCGCACCCACCTCGCCGTCGTCCGCGAACGAGGGAGCCGGCCGGCGCGGGATCACGCGCAGCTCGAACGGCGAGCGCGAGGCCCAGGGGGCGATCAGGAGCGCGTCGTCGTCGATCGCGATGAGGCGCTCCTTGCGGCGGACCTCCTCAGTGGCGATGTCGCCCAGCAGGTGGCTGCCCATGGTGCGCTCGTGGTAGGCCGAGGTCCGCTCCCGCTCGCGCGCGATCTGCGCAGGGACGAACGACATCACGTAGAGCTGGGCGTGGCTGTGCTCGAGCGAGGCGCCTGCGGCCGGCCCCTCATTGACGATCAGGTGGCAGTAGGGGGCGTCTGGATGGGCCCGCATCCGCTCACGCCAGGCGGCCACCGCGGTGTGGAGTCGCTCATCCGGCAGGGAGGCGAGCGTCGTCGCATGCTCGGGAGCGCTGACGATCACCTCGTGCGCCCCCGCCGCCGGACGCGACGCGAACAGGCTGGGCTCGGCGCCGCGACGGCTGGCCCCGAGCGGGTCGGCCGAGTCGGCCATCGAGGTCTCCCCGTGAGTCTCGCCTCCGGGCTCACCCGCGAGGACGGGATAGAGGTTGGGGACCGAGCGCGCCACCCAGCCGGGCGAGTCCGGCGTCCCCGCCGCCCGGGCGATCGGCCCAGAGCTCCGGGGGCGTGCGGTCCTCGCGGCCCTCGCAGAACGGGCACGTCTCGGCCGCGTCGGGCTTGGAGTGGGCGGGCTCGGGGGTGAACGCGTCCGGGCGCTCGGCCCGGCCCGGGGCGAGGATCGCTCGCAGCCCGGTGAGCTGATCGATGCGGATCTCGGGCTGGCTCACCGCGCCGGTGAGTCCGCGGTCAGCTCGAGGAGGGCGGGTCGGCGGGCGGGTCGACCGGCTTGCGAGCGGCCGGCCGCGGCGTGTTCTCCCGCGACACGAAGGCGGACAGCAGATCCATCGGCAGCGGGAAGACGATCGTGGTGTTCTGGTTCACGCCCATCTCCAGGAGGGTCTGGAGGTAGCGGAGTTGGAGCGTGGCCGGGTTGTGGCTCATGATGTCGGCCGCCTGCGAGAGCTTCTCCGCGGCCTGGAACTCGCCGTCGGCCGAGATCACCTTCGCGCGACGCTCGCGCTCGGCCTCGGCCTGGCGGGCGATCACACGCTGCATGTCGCCGGGAAGCTCGACGTCCTTGACCTCCACCGTCGAGACCTTGACCCCCCACGGCTCGGTCTGCTCGTCGATGATCTGCTGCAGCTCCACGTTGAGGCGCTCGCGCTCGGCCAGCAGCGAATCCAGCTCGGCCTTGCCCAGCACCGAGCGCAGAGTCGTCTGGGCGATCTGCGAGGTGGCGAGCAGGAAGTTCTCGACCTCGGTCACCGCACGGTTGGGGTCGATCACGCGGAAGTAGGCGACGGCGTTGACGCGAACGGTCACGTTGTCGCGGGTGATCACCTCCTGCGGCGGGACGTTCAGCGTCACCGTCCGCAGGTCGACGCGGACCATCTGGTCCACGATCGGGATCAACAGGATCAGCCCGGGGCCCTTCTGGGCGATCATGCGGCCCAGCCGGAATATCACTCCGCGCTCGTACTCGCGCAGGATCCGGATCGCCGAGGCCAGGATGATCAGCACGAAGACCGCGACGACGGCGACGATCACGAGGCCGACCATTAGCTGTCTCCTTCCTGCTCGAGCGGCGTGACCCAGAGGGTCAGCCCATCAACACGTTCGATACGAACTCTAACGCCGGGCGGTATCGGGCCGTCCTCGGCCTCGGCCCGCCACAGCGCGCCCTCCACGAAGACCTGCCCAACCGGGTCAAGCGCCTGCCTGACCTCGGCCTCGGCGCCGACCATCTCCTCCCACCCCGTCCGGACGGGCCGGCGACGCGCCTCCACGACCTTGGTGGTCGCGAACACCAGGAAGCCGCCGGTGAGCAGGCCGACGATGACGATCACGGGCACCGACACCTCCAGCGCTTCGCTGTTGGTGTCGTAGAGAAGGAGCCCGGCAAGGGTTATGGCGATGACGCCGACCACCCCCAGCACTCCCCCCGCGACGTGGGCCTCGGCGATGATCAGCGCGACGCCCAAGACCAACAGGGCGATCCCGGCGAACGTGACCGGGAGTTGCGAGGTCCCGTAGAGGCCGAGCAGGAACGCGATTGCGCCGAGCGCGCCGGGCAGGATCAACCCGGGGCTGAAGATCTCGATGACGAGCCCCACCAGCCCGGCGGTCAGGAGCAGGAACGCGACCGTGGGGTTGACGATGATCTGCAGGAGGTCGAACTGGAGCGGCATGTCGTGCTGCTCGATCTCCAGGCCCTCCGTGTCGAGGGTCTGCGCCTTCGGGCCCTGCACCTCGAACCCGTCGAGCTGCGTCAGCAGATCGGCCTCGTCGGCGGCCACGATGTCGATCAGCCCGGCGTCGAGCGCCTCGGCGGCGGTCACGTTCTCGGCGTCGGTGACCATCGCGGCGGCGAGGTCGGCGTCGCGGCCGTGCTCCTCGGTCAGCGCCCGGACGTAGGCGACCGCGTCGTTCTCGATCTTGCGCCCGAGGACGTCTCCGACGTCCTCGCCGCCGATGGAGATGGGCGATGCCGAGCCGATGTTGGTCTGGGGCGCCATCGCGGCCACGTCGGCGGCCTGGGTTACGAAGAGCCCGGCCGAGGCGGCGCGCGCGCCGTCCGGCGAGACGTAGACGACCACCGGCATCGGGGCGGCGATGATGTCCTGCACGATCTCCCGCATCGAGGTGTCGAGGCCGCCCGGCGTGTCCAGCCGGATGATCACGAGCTCGGCGTCCGAGTCCTCGGCCTCCTCCAGCGCCTTGCCGACCCAGGACTCGGTGGCGGGATCGATGGTGCCCGTGAGCTCCATCGAGTACGCCGTGCCCTGCGATTGAGCGCCGGCGCTGGAGATCAGGCCGAGGATCCCGAGGACGATCGCCGCAAGCGACAGGGCCGCCCGGGTCATTGCGCGTACTTGTCGATGTCGGCCGCCAGGGAGTCCTCGTCCGGGTAGCCGCCCAGGTGCACGTACGCGAGCTCGCCGGAGGAGTCGTAGAAGCCCGTGGCCGGGAACTCGCGGGCGTTGTCGAGGAACTCGTCCGAGAGCTCCTGATCGGGGTCCAGGTAGCTCGGGTAGGGCAGCGGCAGCTCGGTCAGGAACGTCTCCGCCGCCGCCTCGGAATCGTTGGAGTCGATGCCCAGGAACGCGACCTCGGCCCCGCGCTCGTCGGCCTGGGACTGAAAGAACGGGAACTCGAACCGGCACGGCCCGCACCACGACGCCCACTTGTTGACGACGACCGGGGTGCCGTTCAACTCGTCGAGACGGGCGGCGAAGGCTTCGGTGCCGCCGTCGAGGAGCTGGTTTCCCTCTTCACGGACCGCCTCCAGCTCCGGCGAGGCGTCCTCGAGCGGCGCCGTGGCCTCCTCAACAGACACCTCGGACTCGGGATTGCCCGATCCGGGATCGCCCTCGTCGTCGTCTCCCATGCACCCGCCGAGCACGAGCGCCAGGGCAACTCCGGTGGCGGCGATTGCGTGTTTTGCGTTCATCCGTCGCTGAGGCTGGTACTTTTCAGGTCGGCTCCTGTGATGGAGCCCCGGAGCAGCCGCCGTCCGGGCCAGGGGTATTCCCGCTCGGCGTCCGCCTCCACCGAGGTTACTGCGCTCCCCGCCCCCGATCTGGATCAGCGGCGTGGGGCCCCGACAACTCTTCCTGCATGGAAAAAACCACTGATGTCGCCGCGAGCGCGGCTGGAGCGTCGCTAACAGACGCCGACCTCGAGCGGGTCGGCGAGTTCACGCGCGAGGCCCTGCTCCTCGACGGCGAGACGATCGCCGTGCTCGCGCCCGGCACCGCGCGAAGGCGCGCCGTCGACGCCGCCCTGGCAGAGCTCGACGACGGTGCCGAGGCACCGTCGACCGAGTGGCGGCGCGAGTACTCGCTCATGCTCGGATTGGAGCGCCTCCTGGCCGACGAGCCGCCGAAGCTGCTGGACGGCGCCGAGCTCTCCGAGCACCAGGTCGATGCCCTCTCGGGCACTCTCGCCGCCCTGGTCGCCGAGCTGGAGCTGAACGGCGAGTCCCGCGCGAACGGCACGTCGAACGGAGCCCCGGCCGAGGCAGCAGAGCCGGACGAACCGAGCGCGGGGTCAGACGCCGAGGAGGCGGACGACTCCGACCTGAACGGCGCCAAGGGGTCTGACCCCACAAGCGACGCGGAGGAAGACCTCGACGCCGATGACGACCTTGACGACGACGAGGAGGAGGAGCACGAGCCCGATCCCGACGGCGTCCTCGCCGTCGACGACCCCGAGCCCGAACCCGAGGACCTCGAGCCCGACGAGGAGCCCCAGGACTGGGAGGAGCTGCCCGACGAAGAGGACGAGGATGTGGTCGAAGAGGCGCCGGAGGACCCTGGAGCCGACCGCCGCTTCTGGTTCGAACACGCCACGGGTGCAGGCAAGACGGTCGCTGCGGTCGGCTTCATCGAGGCCTCCCGCACCGGCGGTGTCCTGATCCTCACCCACCGCCGCAACCTGGTCGACCAGTTCATCGGCGAGATCTCAGACCGTGGCTACAAGGACCGCCTCTGCCCGCCGCTCCTCGACGGCGCCGACCAGCCCTACGGCCCGGTCACCGTCGAGACCTACCAGTGGTTCGTGCGCAACTCGAAGCGGATCTCCGACGCCTACTCGATCGTGATCTGCGACGAGGCCCACACCGCCCTCGGCGAGAAGACCAGCGGCTGCATCCGCGACTGGCCGGGGCCGGTCTTCATCGGTATGACCGCCACCGGGGCGCTTATCGCCCGCCACGTCGCCGACCTCTTCCCCACTCAGACATCCCGCTTCGACCTCGCCCAGGCGGCCCGGCGCGGAGTCATCTCGCCCCTCCGCTGCCTGCGGATCCCACCCGGCCCGGGCGTACGAACGATCGCGAAGGTGCCGCTGCGCCGGGGTGAGGTGGACCAGGACTTCGACCAGGAGGAGCTGGCCAAGCTGCTGGACCAAGAGCCCTTCAACGTCGCGATCGCCGACCTCTACCAGTCACGATTCCGCAATGTTGCGGGCGTCGTCTACACGGCCGGCGTCCGCCACGCGAACAATGTCGCGGCGGCGTTCCGCGACGCCGGGATCAACGCACAGGCTGTCTCGGGCGAGACCCCCAAGCGCGACCTGGCCGAGATCCTCGCCGGCTTCGAGCGTGGCGAGGTGGACGTGCTGTGCAACGCGATGCTCCTTGCGGAGGGCTGGAACTCGCCCCGGGCAACGATCTGCATGCACCTCGCCCCCACCGCCTCTCGCCGGGTCTACCAGCAGCGGGTCGGCCGGGTGACCCGCCGCGCCCCGGGCAAGGAGGCGGGCCTGGTGATCGACCTCGTCCACCCGGCGACCACCAGCGACGAGACGATCGTGACCCTTCACTCCCTCCTCGACCGCGACGTCTACCGCGGCGGCGCGATCGTCGTCGGCCCGGTTCGCCGCGGGCGCGGCCGCCGGGTGCGCGTCGAACGCAGGGTGGTTCCCGTCTCGGGCGACCCGGACCGTCGCCTGCAGGTGCTGGAGCGCGAGCTATGGCGCATCGCCGTCGAGAACCTGAACTTCACCGAGCAGCACGCATGGGCGGCCCTGGCCGGCGCCCGCGTGACGTCGAACAACTGGCGCCGCGCCAAGGCGATGCTCCAGCACGACCAATCCAAGGAGCTGCGGCGCCGCTACCTGCTGACCTGCGTTCAGCGCAACCGCAACCACCAGCTGCGCCTGAAGGCCCTGGCCGAGATCGCCGCCCTGCGCGACGCCGAGGCGTTCGACGACGCGGCCGAGGTGGTCGCCACGTGGCCGCGGGACGAGCGGCGGGCCGGGGTGAAGGTGCTGCTCCAGGCACTGGCCGAGCAGCGCATCGGCCGCCGCGACCAGGCCCAGGCATGGGTCTGGCGTCTGGCTGCGGACACCCGCGACCTCCACGAGGAGTACGCCGTCCAGCGCTGGCCGGAGACCAAGCGCCTGCTGGGCCTGTTCGTGAACTCCTCCGGGCGCGCACACGGGCGGAATGCCCGCCGCATCGTCCATGCGGCCCGCCAGCACGACCGCCGCCTGGCGGTTGCTCTGCTGGCCGCCGCCGTCGCCCACACGCCCGAGGCCGAGGAGGTCCTGCGCGGGGCCCGGATGCGCATGGCCCGCAAGCCCTCCGCCGTCGCCCGCGAGCTGCTTCGCAACTTCCCCAAGTCGGGCGGGTCGCGCCGGCGCCGCCGCCGGGGGTCAAAGGGCAAGAACGGGGGCGGAGGTTCCCAGCCCGGCGGGAAGGCGAAGAAGGGCGGCGACCCGAAGAATGGCGGCGGCGGTTCGAACGGGCGTGAGCGCGAGAAGCTCGACCCCGTGGAGTCGAAGGACTCCGGCTCGGACGACGCGGAGTAGCGCGTCGCCGACGCGCGTCCCGGCCCTCTAGCGGGGAAGCCTGAGGCTGACCTCGCCGGCGCCGAGAGCAAGGCGCTCCCCCTCCGGCGTGGCGACGACGAGGTTGCCGTCGGCGTCGATGCCCTCCGCGGTTCCGGACCCGTCGGGCGTCCCGGCGCCCTCCCAGCCGATCTCACGGCCGCGCAGTGCATCGCGCCTGGCGAACTCCTCGAGCACCTCCTCGGCCGGGGCTTCGACCCAGCTCCCGAGCGCGCCGTCGAGTGCCTCGCGCGCCAACGCCGGGGTCGCACCGGCGCCGACGGACGTGGCCGGCCACCGAAGCTCGTCCGGGAACTCGTCGTCGCCGATCGTGAGGTTGATGCCCACTCCGATCACGGCCCAGTCCGGTGGGCGGGCCTCGATCAGGACCCCGGAGACCTTGCGCTCCCCGATCCACACGTCGTTCGGCCACTTCACCCGACACTCGCCCCCACCGAGCGACTCGATCGCGTCGCACACGGCCAGGGGCACGGCCAGTGGCAGCAGCCGGTGGCGAGCGTCGAGCGGGCGCAGGACGGCCGAGTAGAGAAGGGCGGATCCTGCGGGTGCCTCCCACCGGCGCCCGGTCCTTCCCCGGCCCTCATCCTGGTGGGCGGCGGTGACGACGGTGCCAGAGGGAGAGCCCGCTTCGGCGAGCTCGCGGCCGAGCTCGTTCGTCGAGCCGGTCGAGCGCAGGTGCCGGTGCGGACGGCCGAAGGCGGTGGGCTCGCTCACGCCGGTGACAGCCTCACCTCGACGCCGGGTTGAAGCGCGAGCTGCTCGGCCGCGCTACCCCGGTTCACGGCCACCGCCACCGCCCGGTAGGAGTCCTCGTACAGGATCGCCTCGCCCACCTCCACGTCGCTGAACGTGAGGGCGAACGGCAGCTCCCGGTCGATATCGCCGGCCACCATGCGGACGGGCCTGCCGAGACGCAGCCCGGTGCGCGGCAGGTCCTCGTGGGACAGGTTGAGCGCGGCGTTCCCGAAGCGGTCGACGGCGACCACCTGGGTGAGCACGCCGTCGTCGCCGAACTCCGGACTGGGTAGCGGCGAGGGCTGGAGGCTCGCCGCGTCGACCTCCTCACCCGCCTCCGAGAGCGTCGCGCCCGAGGCGAGGTGCGCCGCTACGGGAGCGAAGACGTCGCGACCGTGGAAGCTGGCCGACACGGCCTCGAGGCGGAACGGCGAGAGCGAGATGTCCACCACCTCCGCGGGGCCGCCGAAGCTCTCGAGCGCAGGGATCAGCAACCCGTTGTCGGGCCCGACGAGCACCCGATCCTCATCCTTCGTACGCACGGCGAGCGCCCTGCGTGGCGAGCCGACGCCCGGATCGACCACGGCGACATGCACACCCGGCTCGGCGTAGGGGAGCGAGCGGGCCAGCACGAAGGCCCCCTCGCCAAGCGCGTGTCGGCGGATCCCGTGCGTCAGGTCGATGACCCTCGCGTCCGGCGCGATCCTGGCGATGACCGCGTGGCAGACCCCGGCGAACTCGTCATCGGTCCCGTAGTCGGACAGCAGGGTGATCGGCCGGGCGGCCACCGGCCGCTACCCCTGCCCGGCGGCGTCCGCCAAGAGGGCATCGACGAGGCCGTCCGGGTTGTGGCGCTCGGCCTCGACGTGGACCTCAAGTCCGGCCTCGCGCGCGGTCTCACTCGTGACGGGGCCGATCGAGACGACCCGCGCCCGCTCGGGGAACCGGCCGCCGAGCGCGCTCATCAGGTTCGTGACCGTCGAGGAGGAGGTGAAGGTGACGTAGTCGGCACCCGCCGCCGCGTCGACGGCTGCGGGGTCGGGGTCCTCGGGAACGGTTTCGTAGAGCGTGACGACGTCGAGGAGTGCGCCACGCTCACGCAGAGCGTCGGGAAGGACCTCTCGCGCCTTCGCGGCTCGGGCGATGAGCACGCGCTTTCCGCTCACGTCCACATCGGCGAGCGCGTCGGCGAGTCCCTCGGCGACGAAGCGCTCCGGCACGACGTCGGGGATCACCCCGAGCTCGCCGAGCGCAGCTTCGGTTCCGGGGCCGACGGCGGCGATGGTCACGCCGGCGAGCGACCGGGCGTCGCGGCCCTGGGCGACCATCGCCTCGCACAGCAGGCGCACGGCGTTGGGGCTCGCAAGGCAGATCAGCGAGTAGTCCTGAATCTCGGCGACGGCTCGCCGGACCTCGTCCGTGTCGATCTGGGGTTCGATGCGGATCGCGGGAAGCTCGATCACGTCCGCGCCCAGCGCGGCGAGCGCGGCAGCCAACCCGCTGGCCTGGGCGCGGGCGCGGGTGACCACCACGCGCTTGCCGTGCAACGGCCGCCGCTCGATCCAGCCGATGGCGTCGGTTCGCCCGGCGACATCGCCGACGAGAAGGATCGCGGGTGGGCGAATCTCCCTTGCCTCGATCTCGCCGGGAAGCCCGGCGAGGGTGCTCACGACCGACCGCTGCTCCGGCAGCGTGCCGCGCTCGACCGCCGCCGCCGGCTCGTCTGGGTCGCGACCCGCCTCGATCAGGGCGCGGGAGATCGCAGCCGCGCGGCCCACGCCCATGTAGAGGACGAGCGTGCCCGGGAAGCGCGCCAGCGCGTCCCAGTCGATCGCGCTCTCCTCCTTCGCCGGATCCTCATGTCCGGTCACGAACGCCACCGCGCCGGCATCGTCGCGGTGGGTGACGGGGATGCCGGCATAGGCGGGGGCGGCGACGCCGGAGGTGACCCCGGGCACGACCTCGAAGGCGACGCCGGCGGCCGACAGCGCCTCGGCCTCCTCGCCGCCGCGTCCGAACACGAACGGGTCGCCCCCCTTCAGGCGCACGACGCTTCTGCCCTCCTTGGCCTTGGCGACCAGAAGCTCCTCGATCTCGTCCTGGGGCATGGCCGCATCGCCCGGGCGCTTGCCGACGTAGACCAGCTCGGCGTCGTCGCGGGCGCCGTCGAGGGCCCCGGACGGGATCAGCCGGTCGTGCAGGATCACGTCTGCCTCGGCGATCAGCTCCAGCGACCGCGCGGTCATGAGCCCGGGGTCGCCGGGCCCGGCGCCAACGAGGTAGACGACTCCGGCACGGGCCATGGTGCAAACGGTAGAGGGCGTGTGATGCATCTCCGCTACTGGCCCTTGCTTTTGACCTCTCGATAGGGCAGGGTGGCGCCAGGGATGCGCAAGGGATTGCTATCTGCAGGAACCGGGGCGGCGCTCATCGCGGCGGGTGTGTGGCTCGCTCCGGCGCAGGCGGGAGGTCCCGAGGTCACTGTCTCCAACATCGGGTCGAACCTCAACATCCATATGGAGGGCTCGACCCAGAGCACGATCCAGGTGCTCTACCTCGCCGGCCCGGAGGATTGGCAGATCGTCGGCAACTTCGTGACGGCGGGGTCGGGGTGCGATCAGGTCTCCAGCGCCGAGGTGACGTGCGCGGAGAACGGCGAGGACATCGACTTCGAGTTCGGGAGCACCGGCGGCAGCGTGACTATGGTCGGCGCCGACTCCTTCCTCGACTTCAACTCGGACATCCAGCTCGGCGTCGGGAGCGACATCGTCATCGCGAGCGACGGCGACGACGTGATCCACGCGGACGCGACCTCGACGAACAACGACGACATCGACAGCCTCGACGGCGACGACGACATCGAGACCAGCAACGGCAGCGACATCATCGACGGCGGCGACGACAACGACACGATCGTTGCCGGCAACGGCAACAACTTCGTCAACGGCGGGGAGTTCGCGGGCGATGACACCGACGGCGACGACACGATCACCGGCGGCTCGATCATCGACGACCTGGACGGAGGGGCAGGGACGGACATCCTGAACGGCGGGGACGACGGCGATGAGATCACCGGCGGGGACGGCAATGACACGATCAACGCCGGCCCGGGGGACGACGGTGAGACCACTCAGGGCGTTGACGGCCAGGACGGCAACGACACGGTCAACGGCGAGGCGGGCGACGACACCCTGGCGGGCGGGGCCGACACCGACACGCTGAATGGCGGCGCCAACGAGGACATCCTTGACCCCGGCGCCGGGACGGACACCGTGAACGGCGACGGCGAGAACGACTTGATGCGAAACAGCGACGGCGCCGATGCCTTCAATGGCGGATCCGGAAGCGACGACGAAGTCGACTACACCCCCACCTCCGCCGCTGCGATGACGATCGACATCGACGGCGCGGCCGACGACGGGCGCAACTGCCCGGGCGGGAGCTGCGAGGGCGACAACGTGGGCACGACGACGGAGAACGTGACCGGCGACAGCTCGGCCGACGTGATCACCGGATCGAGCTCCGCCAACGACCTCGACGGGGCCGGGGGCAACGACACCCTCAGCGGCGGAGCGGGTGCGGGCGCCGACGGCGGCGACCAGTTCGTCGGCGGGAGCGAGACCGACACCGTGACCTATGACCCGGCAGGCGGCACCCCGCGGACCGGCGCGTTGACCGTGGACATTGACGGAACGGCCGACGACGGCACGACGGGCGAGCTGGACGACGTCGAGACGACGGTCGAGAACGTCACGGGCGGCTCCGGCGCCGACAACATCACCGGCTCGACGGCGAACAACCAGCTTCGCGGTGGCCCCGGCACGGCCAACGACACGCTCAGCGGCAACACCGGCGACGACACCCTGTTCGGCGGGACCGGGATCAACACCGGCACCGACGGAGCCGACGTGTTCAACGGTGACGGCCACACGAACGGCGACACCGTGAGCTACGCGGGCCGCACCGACGCGATCACCGCCGACCTCGACGGCGCAGCCGACGACGGAGCCTCCGGTGAGAACGACGACATCAACACCACCGTCGAGAACATCACCGGCGGCAGCGCCGCCGACACGCTTACCGGAAACGCCTCGAACAACGTGCTCGACGGCGGTGGCAACAACGACACGCTGCGTGGCGGCACGACGGCGACCGGCGACGGCAACGACTCCCTGGTGGGCAACACCGGCACGGGTGACACCGCCGACTACTCCGCCCGGAACGAGGACCTCGACCTCGACGCCGACGGCGTCGCGGACGACGGCTTCAACGTGGAGACCGACAACATCGCCACGACCACCGAGAACGTCACGGGCGGCTCGGCCGACGACGACATCAACGGGACCACGGCGGCGAATGTGCTGACCGGCGGCGCCGGCGACGACGACCTGGCCGGCGGGATCGGAGCCGGGCCTGACGGCGCCGACACCTACAACGGCGGCACCCATGGGACCGTCGGCGGGCAGAACGGTGACGACGGAGACTTCGCCGACTACGGCACTCGGACCGACAATCTGGTCATCGACATCGGCGGCGGCGCGAACGACGGCGCCGGCGGCTGTCCGAGCGGCGCCGGGTGCGAGGACGACGACGTCCAGGTCACGATCGAGCGCCTGATCGCCGGCGACGGCGACGACACGCTCACCGGAAGTGCCGCCAACAACACCTTCTTGGGGAACGAGGGCGACGACCTGATGCGCGGGGGCACGGGAACCGGCCCCGACGGCGCAGACAGCTTCGCCGGTGGCAATCTCGGCGAGACCAACGGCGACACGGTCTCCTATACCGGCCGCACCGACGACATCGTGGCCAGTCAGCTGCTCGGCGGCGCGAACGGTGGTGGCGGGTGCCCCTCCGGAGCCGGCTGTGAGGACGACTCGATCGACGGCAGCACCGACAACATCACCGGCGGCTCGGGTAACGACGCGCTCAGCGGCAACTCCTCCGACAATGTCCTCTCCGGTGGAGCCGGGAACGACACGCTCGCCGGCAGCTTCAACGGCACCGGGCCCGACGGCGCCGACCGCTTCCTGGCGGGCGCGCCGGTCTCCAGCACGATCGACACCGTCACCTACGCGAGCCGTGACGACGACATCACCGCGGACATCGGCGGGGGCTCCGACGACGAGGACGGAGACGACATCTCCGCCGACATCGACAACGTCACCGGCGGCGACGGCGACGACAGCCTCTTCGGCGACGCCGACGTGAACCGGATCGACGGCGCAGGCGGCGACGATGTCCTGGCCGGCGGCCAGGGCACCGGGCCGGACGGCGCCGACACCTTCATCGGCGGCACCGACAGCACCGTGGGCGGTGCGCACTCCACGTTGAAGGACCTCGTGACCTACTTCAGCCGCACCGACGACGTGAGCGCCAACCTCACCACGGGCGTGGGGCCCGATGGCGACGTGCTCGACCCGACGCTCGAGCGTCTCACCGGGGGCGGGGGCGACGACAACCTCACCGGTGACGCCGAGGCGAATCGCCTCGAGGGAAACAACGGCGACGACTTCCTCGCCGGCGGCACCTCAGCGGGCCCCGACGGCAACGACATCTTCGTCGGCGGCGGCAACACCGCGGTGGGCGACGCGGTCTCGTACGCGGTGCGGACCGACTCGATCACCGCCACCACGGGCTCCGGGCCGGTCAACGGCGGCGGCGACTGCCCGGGGGGGCTCACGTGTGAGGACGACGACATCCAGAGCACCGTCGAGAACCTCACCGGCGGCTCGAACGACGACGCGCTCACGGGCGACGCCGACCCGAACACGCTCAACGGGGGCGACGGCGAGGACACGCTGAGCGCGCTCGCCGGCATCGACCGCGTCGAGGCCCGCGACGGCTTCGCCGACACGATCGACTGCGGCACTCAGGCCGATACCGCCGTGCTCGACGAGGGCGCCCTGGACGTGCTGACGCCCGCCGGGACCTGCGAAACCCTGGATCAGCCGCCGCTGCAGGCGCCGGAGACCACGATCCTCACCGGGCCCGACAACCCGACTCCCAGGCGGAAGGCGAAGTTCACCTTCGAGGCCGACGAGGCCGCGACGTTCCAGTGCAAGATCGACAACAAGCAGTTCCGCAACTGCACGTCGCCCAAGGAGTACCGCAACCTCGACCCCGGCCGCCACAAGGTTCAGGTCGTCGCCACCGACCTCGTGGGCCAGACGGACGCGACGCCCGACAAGTACCGCTGGCGGATTACGAACTGAGGCCGAGGATCTCGGCGGCGCCCGCCGCCAACATGCGCTCGCCCAACTCGGCGCCGAGCGCGGCGGCATCGTCCACCGAGCCGTCTACCGAGTCCCGGACCCAGTCCGAGCCATCCGGCCGACCCGCGTAGCCCTCGACGGTGAGGGCGTCTCCGGAGGCCCGCCCCAGCACGCCGACGGGCGTATCGCAGGTGGCCCCGAGCGCCACCGTCGCGGCGCGCTCGGCGATCAGTTCGACGGTCGCCGCGCGGTCGCCGAGCTGGCTGGCCGCGTAGCGGGATGCCTCATCGCCGGTACGTGTCTCGAGCGCAAGACAGCCCTGGCCCGGCGCCGGGGTCATCTGGTCGGGAGTGAAAGCGAAGGAGATCTCGTCTCCGCGCCCGAGCCTGCGGAGCCCCGCGACGGCCAGCACGATGCCGTCGGCCTCGCCCGCCGCGAGCTTGGCCAGGCGGGTGTCTACGTTGCCCCGCAGCTCGACGATCTCGAGGTCCGAGCGCAGGGCGAGCAGCTGGGATCGCCGGCGCAGGCTGGCCGTTCCGATGCGGGCACCCTTGGGCACCTCGTCGAGCGAACCGGCCCAGCCGACGAATGCGTCGGCCGGATCCTCCCTCCCGGGAACAGCGATCAGCTCAACCCCCTCGGGCAGCTCGCCGGGGAGGTCCTTGGCCGAGTGCACCGCCACGTCCACCTCGCCCGCGAGCAGCGCGTCCTCGACGCCGCGCACGAAGCGGGCCTTGTCGCCGACATCGGAGTCGGCCGTCTTCACCGGCACGATCTCGGCCCCGCTGAGCGCGCGCGAGATGGTGCCGGCCTGCGCCAGGGCCAGGGCGCTGCCGCGGGTCCCCAGGCGCAGCGTGGCCACCGGGCCGCTCAGCCGCTTTGGTCGGACCGGCGGAACTCGCGAACGTCGGCCACGTCGCTCATCGGCTCGGTATCGGCGTCCAGGCCGAAGAGCTCGCGCAGCGCGGCGACCTGCTGGTAGGCGGCCTCGTCATCGCCCGAGCGCCGCAGCCGCAGCGTCGGCTCGTGGAGGATGCGGCTGGCGATCGCGCGGGCCATGGCCTGCAGCCGCTCGCGGTCCTTGTCCGTGACGCCCTCCCAGCGCGACTCGTTCTCGGCCAGGACCCGCTCGACGATCTCGTCGGCGCGGGTCCGAAGCGCGGCGATCGTCGGCGTGACCTCCTGGGTGGAGTGCCAGCGCTCGAACCGTCCCAGCTCCGCCCGCAGCACCGAGCGAGCCCGCTCGGCCTCGCCCTCGCGGCCGGAGGCGTTGCGCTCGGCAACCGACTGGAGGTCATCCATGTCCTGCAGGGTCACGCCGGGAACCTCGCGGCAGTCGGGATGGATGTCTCGGGGCACTGCGAGGTCGATCAACAGCAGCGGACGCCCCTCGCGGGCGGCCATGACCTCGGCCAGCTCGTCGCGCTCGATCACGTGATGCGGCGAGCTGGTGGAGGCGGCGACGATGTCGGCGGCGACCATCTGCTCGGGGAGCTCCTCGAAACGCACCGCCTTCCCGCCGAACCGCTGGGCCAGGCCGATCGCGCGGTCGTACCGGCGGTTGGCGACGAACACGGCCTCGACGCCGCGCGCCGCGAGCGCCTTCGCCGTCAGCTCGGCCGTCTCGCCCGCACCGACCACGAGCACGCGGCGGCTGACGAGGTCGCCCAGCGTGCGCTGCGCCAGCTCGACGGCGACCTGGGGAACCGAGAGCGTGCCCTCGGAGATCCGAGTCTCGGTGCGGGCGCGCTTGCCCGCCGCGAGCGCCCCTCGGAACAGCCGGTTCAGCACAGGCCCGGTGGCGCCCTCGACCAGCGCGAGCTCGTAGGAGCGCTTGACCTGGCCCTGGATCTCGGCTTCGCCGATGATCATCGAGTCCAGGCCGGCGGTGACCACGAAGAGGTGCTCGGCGGCCTCCGAACCACGGAGCGAGTAGAGGTGACCGACGAGCTCGGTGGGACGGATGTCGGCCTCGCGGGCCAGCGCCGCAAGCGCGATCGACTCGGCGGCGACGCCGTCGGTGGCGTAGAGGTAGATCTCGGTCCGGTTGCAGGTCGAGATCGTCGCCGCCTCCTGCACGACCTCCGCGGCGACCAGCTCGCCCAGGATTCCGGCCGCGTGGCCCTCGGTCAAGGCCATCTTCTCGCGCAGCTCGAGCGGAGCGGTCTTGTGCGAGACGCCGATCGCCAGAAGCTCAGCCATCGGAGCGCTCCTCCGCGAGATTCGCCAGCTCCTCGAGGTCGCGGTCGACCCGCGCCAGCCTGGCGGCCATGATTGCGACGTAGAGCAGAACGAGCGCGAGGAACACCAGGTACGCCGCCGCGACGTACTTGCCAGCCTCATCGAGGGGAAGCGCCGGCATCGCTAACCCGTCCCGGCCTCACTCGCCACGGAGGGAGCGATCCTGGAGGCGCGCCCGCCCGAGGACTCGGGGTCGAGCGCCCGCCGGAGCCTGGAGATCCGCGCCCGCGAGGACTTGGCGACCAGCTCGAAACGAACCAGCGTCACCCACAGCAGGGCCATCCCGGCGAGCGAGACCAGGAAGGCGAGCCACATCTCGCCGGGCATCCCGCCCTCGGCGGTGGCGAACGTCCGCGGGTGCACGAGCGACTCGGCCATGCGGACGGCCATGAAGTTCAGGGGTACGAAGGCGCCGGCCGTGATCGCGAAGACAGACGCGTAGCGAGCCTGCTGGTCGCGGTCCTCGATGGCGAACCGCAGGGGGTAGTACGTCGCGTAGAGGAGGAACACGATCAGGAAGCTCACCAGCGTGGGTTCGTCCCACACCCACCACTTGCCCCAGGCCGCCTTGGCCCAGATCGAGCCGGTGATCAGCACCGCGACGCCGAAGATCACCGACATGTGAATCGAGACGTAGGCGCGGGCGTCGTGAACGGCGTCGCCCGAGCGCAGGAAGCGGATGGCGTGGACCGCGGCCACCATGAACCCCACCAGCGCGCAGACCGCCAGCGGGACGTGCAGGTAGAAGATCTTCTGCATGAAGCCCTGGTCGGCGTCATTCGGTGCGTAGAAGAAGACCAGCGCGAAGCCGGTGATCAGCACCACAGCGCTCGCCACGGCCATGTTCCTGAGGCTGAATAGGCCCATCAAAAGCATCGTAGAGAGGCGCCCTGTGCGGCCGCCGCTCTCAGTCCTCCAGCAGGAAGTCGTACACGGCGTAGCCGATCGCCAGGAAGACGGCGTCGTAGAGGATGAGCATGAGGGCGTAGTCCAGCGGCACCCCGTGCGAGTCCAGGTCGAGGGCGGGTCCGGCGATACCCGCGGCGGCGATCATCAGCGGGATGCTGAACGGGAGCAGCAGCAACGGGACGATCAGCTCCCGGGCCCGCGAGTTGGCCCCGATCGCGGAGACGATGACACCGATGGCCGCGAGGCCGATGTCGGTGAGCAACAGCACGAGGGCGAGCGCCGGCAGCCCATCCAGGGAGTCGAGGAACAGGAACGCGAACGCCGCAAGTGCGAGGAGCTCGAAGAGGGCCAGGTAGACGATCAGCGCGACCGCCTTGGCCGCGAACAGCGAGGCGGGGTCCACGGGCGCCAGCCGGATCGCGTCGAATCCGCCCTCCTCGCGCTCGGCGACGAACAGGCGGTTGATGGCGAGGATCGCCGCGAACAGAACGGTCGCGAGGATCACCCCGGCGGCGAGGCTGCCCTCCAGCGACTCGCGGTCGAGGCCGAAGCGGAACAGCACGAAGGTGCTGAGGGCGAAGAGCGCCATCGCCGGCACCGACTGCAGCGTCCGCAGCTCGACGCGGAGGTCCTTGGCCAGGATCACACGGAACGCGCTCACGGCCTGCCTCCGTAGGCGGCCCGTGCATCACCCGGGGAGACCCCGGACGATGGCCCCTCGTAGGCCACCGAACCGCGGCTTGCCAGCACCAGGGCCCGGTCGCTCTCGGCCAGGGCGGACTCGACGTCGTGCGAGACCAGGACCCGAGTGAGCCCGGACTCGGCGCCGATCAGGGGTTCAACCATCGCCGCCGCCTCGGGATCGAGGTGCGAGCGCGGCTCGTCCAGCAGCAGCAGCTCGGGGCGGTGAAGCACCGTCCGGCAGACCGCGGCGCGCTGAGCCATCCCGGCCGAGAGGTTCCGCACCAGTTCGTTGCCGCGACGCTCGAGGCGGACCGCCCGAAGCAGCTCCTCGATCCGCGCCTCGGCGTCGGCAACCCGGTGAAGGCGGGCTTGGAACGCGAGGTTCTCGGCGACGGTGAGATCGCGGTAGAGCAGCGGCGAGTGCCCCAGCAGCCCGATCCTCCCGCGCGCCTTCCATGCCTGCCTCGGAAGCTCGGCGCCGATGACCTCCACCTCGCCCTCCGTGGGCCGCAGCAGCGTGGCGAGGATGCGTACCAGGGTGGTCTTGCCCGAGCCGTTCGGCCCGAGCACCGCGAGCGTCGCACCGTACGGCAGTTCAAACGAGACATCGCGCAGGGCGACCAGATCGCCGTAGGCACGGCCGAGCGCAACGGCGCGCACCGCGGGCCCCGGAGCGTCGGCCCCGGCGGCTCCGGCCGCGCTCTGGACAGGGGCAACCTTGCTCACTACGCTCATTGTCCCAGCGGGAGGCGGGAACGATGCAAGCGGGACGACACATGAACGGGGCCTGGGCAGCCGTGCTCGCGGCGATCTCGCTGGCGTTCTGGCCCGCCGCGGCGGACGCGGGGGCGGCTCCGGTGGACATCTCGGTGGAGGCAGGCGGCTTCGATGCCTTCGCGCCCGAGGACGCCCTGGCCGAGATCGGCGGCGAGGGGTTCACGTTCACCTGGGTCGACCCGCCCACCGATGACGGCCACAACGTCGTCTCCTACGACGGCCTCTTCACCTCCGGCCCCGCCACGCTCGGCGAGCCGGAGCCGTATGCGATCGACCCCGCGGCCGGCACCTTCGAGTACTACTGCGTGGTCCACTCGAGCCTGATGTACGGAACGGTCGCGGTCCGGCCGAAGCTGCGCGACGAGCCCGATCCCTCGAGCGGCTCGTTCCGAGTGGCATGGGCCGACAAGTCGAGCGACGTCACCGGCGCCTACGACGTGAAGTTCCGGGTGGATGACGGACCCTGGACGTTCTGGAAGCGCGCGACCAACAAGGGCAAGGCCCTGTTCGGCGCCGGCGACCCCGTCGAACTGGTCCCGGGCGAGGAGTATTCGATCTCCGTGCGGACCCTGAAAGCGGGCAGGCCCGACCGCAGAAGCCGCTGGTCTCCGCCGCTTGTGGTCGACGCCTGAGCGGGCTAAGCTGCCGGGCAATGCAGGGGAAGCGCAGGGTTACGGTCACCGCTGGTGCGGTGGTTGCCGCGGGGGCTCTCGCCGTGCCCGCGATCGCCGGGCCGCCGCCGACATCGATCGGGGTGGGCGACGACTTCTTCGACCCCAGCAATGCCACGCAGCTCGCGGAGTCCTCGACCAACTGGGCGTGGAACGACGACGTCGACGACGACCACAACGTCCGTCAGGACGACAAGCTCTTCAACTCCGGATCGCCGACCGACAACCCGGGCGCGAGCTACCAGGCCAGCCTCCCCTCGGGATCGTTCCACTATTACTGCACGGAACACGGTTCCAAGAACGGGGGCATGGACGGCACCGTCAAGGTCAAGCCCATCGCCGGCGGAATCTCGGCCGACGGATTCCCCGTCACCTGGGGCAACAACTTTGCGATCGCCCACCAATACGACGTGCAGTTCAAGGTCGGCACCGGCAATTGGAAGAACTGGTGGAAGAACACGACCGACACCAGCGCGTCGTTCGGGGACAGCGACGAACCGGTCGACGTCAAGCCCGGCAAGACCTACCGGATCCGAGCCCGTACCGAGGCCATGAACAACCCGGACCGGCGCAGCGACTGGTCCCCGACGCTCAAGGTGACAGTGGAGATATGAGACGACTTCTTGGCATGACCGCTGCGGCCGCCGCGGCCTCGCTCCTGTTCGCGAGCAGCGCCCACGCGGGGTTTGGGCCCGTTGGCGTGGGCGACGACTTCTTCGACCCGTCGACCACCATCGAGGCCGGGCTGACCGGAGGCGTCTTCTCCTGGCAGTGGAACGACGACATCAACAACGAGCACAACGTCCGCCAGGACAACAAGCTCTTCAACTCGGGCGCTCCGACCGACGACCCCGGCGCGAGCTTCGGCTCGATCGAGCTCCCCGCTGGCAAGTACCACTACTACTGCACCGTCCACGGCTCGAAGAACGGCGCCCCTGGGGACATGGACGGGGACATCGCGATTTCCCCACTCCTGGGCTCACCGGTGCCCGGGGAGGTCCCCATCACGTGGGCGCTCGACAACGACATCCGCGTGGGCGACCGCTGGGAGGTCCAGTACCGGGTCAACGACGGACAGTGGAAGACCTGGAAGAAGAACACATCGGCGCTGGATGGCAGCTTTGGTGCGAACGACAAGCCGGTGAACTACAACGAGACGAAGGAGTACGCGGTCAAGGTCAAGACCAAGCTCGCCTCGAACCCCGACCGGCAGAGCAAGTTCTCGCCTCCCCTGGGCTTCGGCGGCATGATGCGATGAGGAAGCTCGGCGCAGTGGCCGCTGGCCTCACCGCGGCGATCCTGCTCGTGGGGACCGGCGTCAGCCAGGGTGCCCTGGTCAACATCACGGTCGACGACAACCAATTCGACCCGAAGACCGCGGACTTCGACTTCCTCCTCGCCGGGGACCAGAACGTCGTCTGGGACTGGGGCGAGCTGGGCGGCGGGACGAACAACAACCACAACGTCGTTCAGAAGAAGGGCCTGTTCAAGTCAGGCAACCCGAAGGACGACGGCAGCTTCGAGATCCTCGCCTCGGCCGGCAAGTACCCGTATTACTGCGAGGTCCACAGGGGCAACGGGATGAAGGGGAAGGTGAACATCATCCCCGCCGCCGGGACGGTGACGAGCGACTCGATCGAGGTCCACTGGGCCCGCACGGGCACTACGACGGGCAAGCGCTTCGACGTGCGCTACCGAGTCGACGACGAGAAGCCCAAGTACTGGAAGCGCAACACCAAGAAGTTCAGCGGCGTCTTCGGCGGGGCCAACGACAAGCCGGTTGCGGTCGACCTCACCAGCCACGACTACGAGTTCCAGGTCCGCTCGAAGAAGGGCAACCCCAGGCAGAAGAGGTGGAGCGGGTTCTCGCCCCCGCTCGTCGTCACCGGCCCCTAGTCAGTCGCCCTTGCGCAGAGTGCGCGCGCCGACCTTGGCCAGCGCGACGCCGCCGTCCTTCAGCGCCTTGAAGCGCTGGCCGTTACGTCCGTAGAGGATGCGCGCCGACGCCTTGAGCGCCTTGCCCAGCGTCTCGTCGTAGGGCTGCCACCACAGGTCGCGGGTCAGCCCCGGCTCCCAGGCGACGAGCTTCACCTCGACGCACTCGTAGAAGCCGAACTTGGAGTGGGAGCGGCCGAGGCCGGAGTCCTTCACGCCGCCCCACGAGCACTGGAGCGCGGCGTGCGTGTAGGAGTGGTCGTTGATCCAGACCATCCCCGACTCGATGCGCCTCGCCATGCGCTCGCCCTTCGCCCGGTCCTTGGTCCACACCGAGGCGCCGAGGCCGAAGTTCGAGTCGTTCGCCTTCGCGATCGCCTCCTCCTCGTTCGCGACGGTGATGATCGGGACGACCGGGCCGAAGATCTCCTCGCTCATGATCCGCATGTCGTCGGTGACGCCGCCGAGCACGGTCGGGGCGATGAACTTGCCGGTCATCCCGTCGATCTCACGCGGGCCGCCCGTGAGCCTCTCGGCGCCGCTGTCGATGGCGTCGTCGACGAGGTCGGTGACGATCTCGGCCTGGTCGGCGGAGACCATGGGGCCTGACTCGGTGTCCCATCTCGTGGGGTCGCCGACCGTGAGTTCATTCGTCCGGCGGACGACGCCGGCGATGAACTCCTCGGCGACCTCCTCCACGACGTAGGTGCGCTCGATCCCCGAGCAGGTCTGCCCGGAGTTCGCGAACCCGCCCCACACGCAGCCGGAGATCGCGTTCTCGAGGTCGGCGTCGGCGCAGACGATCTGCGGGTCCTTCCCGCCCAGCTCCAGGACCGAGCCCTTCATGCGCTGGGCGCAGATCTCGCCGACCTTGCGGCCGACCTCGACCGAGCCGGTGAAGAAGACCTTGCGGATGCCGGGCGACTCGCAGAGCGCCTGGCCGATCACGCCGCCGCCGTGGACGGCGCGGACGAGGCCCTCGGGGAATCCGGCGCCGTCGAAGATCGACTGGATGCGCTCGCCGAGCAGCGGGGTGAGGCTGGCGGGCTTCAGCACCACGCCGTTCCCGGCCATGAGCGCGATCGCCACCTCGCCGAAGGGGATCGACCACGGGTAGTTCCAGGGCGCGATCACGGCGACGACGCCGAGCGGCTCGTAGGTGAACTTGGACTGCTTGGTCGCGAACAGGGCCTGGCGCATGGGGATCTGCTCGTCGGCGAGCAGCTCGGGGCCGTTGTCGGCGCACCAGTTGAGCCCGTCGATCGTGGGGACGACCTCCATCGTGTAGCTCTCGGTGATCGGCTTGCCCTGCTCGCGGGTGAGGAGCTGGGCGACGTCGTCGAGCTCCTCGACGAGCAGGTCGGCGGCGCGGCGCATGTAGCGGGCGCGGTCGTCGAGCGAGAGCTGCGCCCAGAAGGGCTGGACCTCGGCGACCTCCGAGACGATGCCGTCGACCTCGCCGGGCTCGATCGTCTCGACCGTGCCGATGAGCTCCCCGGTCGCGGGATTGAAGGATTCGAGCTGCCCCATCGCGGTCAGTGTATTGACGCACCGCCGGCACATGACCGGCACGATTGGTGTGTATTTAGCATGCTATTTATGTGTATAGTGATGTGTATGCGAACGAACATCGTTATCGACGACGACCTGATGCGTAAGGCCATGAAGGCGGCCGGCACGAAGACGAAGCGAGACACGGTCGCGTTCGCCCTCAGTGAACTGGTGAAACGCGAGGGGCGCCAGCGCATCCTGGAGCTCGAGGGCAAGATCGACATCCTCCCGATCGAGGAGATCCGACCTGGCGATCGGAGCCGGGATTGGTCG
>CAVZLE010000006.1:0-102013 GCA_963776045.1 uncultured Solirubrobacterales bacterium
CGCTTCACCCTCCGGAGAGCTCATCGCTGGGCATGCTAGACGCGGCCCCCGTCGGTGCGGCTCCGGGCGTGAGGCACGCTCACTCGAGCTTTAGGAACCGAAACGGTGAATTGTTAGCGATTGCTAGCCTCGTTGAGCTTTCTCATGGCGCTGTTGCGCAGACGAAATCGGGGCGAATCGACGAGCGCGGCGGCCAACGGCGAGCCGCGCGTGGCGCCGCTTGCCGCGAACGGAAAGCCGCCGAAGGGCCCGAAGCCGCGGATGAAGAAGCTGCGGATGGCGATCGTCCTCGTGGGCCTCGCCTTCCTCGCGGTCGTCTCCTGGGTCTTCGGGATCATGATGGCCGTGGCGCAGGACCTCCCGGCGCTGGAGAGCCGCTCCCAGTACGAGGCTGCCCAGAACTCCGTCGTCTTCGACAAGGATGGCGAGAAGCTCGCGACCATCACCAACAACGAGGGCCGCATCATCGTCGAGTCCGACCAGATCGCCTCGACGATGAAGGAGGCGGTGGTGGCGATCGAGGACGAGCGCTTCTACGAGCATCGCGGCGTCGACTTCCAGGGCATCGCCCGAGCGCTCTACCAGGACGTGCTCTCGGGCTCCGCCCAGCAGGGAGGTTCGACGATCACCCAGCAGTTCGTGAAGAACGCCCTGGCCGCGCAGGATTCCCGGACCATCCTTCAGAAGCTCCGGGAGGCGGCCCTCGCCTACCAGCTCGAGCGGAACTGGAACAAGGACAAGATCCTCACCGAGTACCTGAACTCGATCTACTTCGGCGAGGGCGCCTACGGGATCGAGGCGGCCGCCAAGACCTACTTCGGCTCCCAGCACCCGAATTGCGGCGAGGATCTCGAGGACAACCCGGAGAACTCCTGCGCATCCCAGCTGCTGCCGTGGGAGTCGGCGATGCTCGCGGCGATCATCTCCTCGCCCAGCGCCTTCTCCCCCCGGGCCAACCCCCAGGATGCCCTCGAGCGCCGCAATCTGGTGCTCCAGAAGATGGCCGACCAGGGGTTCGTCGCGTCCGAGAGCCTGGCTCAGTACCAGCAGGAGCAGATCCCGGTGCCCTCCGAGGTTGAGCCGCCCGCCGAGGACTCCGAGGCGCCGTACTTCACGTCCTGGCTGCGCCAGCAACTCGTCGATCACTACGGCGCGGGTGAAGCCTTCGCCGGAGGCCTGGAGGTGACATCGACGCTGGACCTCGACCTCCAGCGCTCGGTCGAGGATGTCGTGGTTAGCCATGTCGGCGGCCTCGAGCCGACCGCCTCGGTGGTGGTCCTGGACAACACGAACGCAGGGGTCCGGGCGATGGTCGGCGGGGCCGACTACGAGAAGGAGCCGTTCAACCTGGCCACGAACGGCCAACGCCAGCCCGGCTCGTCCTTCAAGCCGTTCACCCTCGTCACCGCGCTCAAGCAGGGCCGCTCGCCCGAGGAGGTCTTCGCCTCGGCGCCCCAGCAGATCCCGTTCAAGGTGAAGGAGAGGAAGAAGGGCGGTGGTTACAAGGAGCCCGTCCCGGACCTCTTCGAGCCGGCGAACTACGACGACAGCTACCTCGGCTCGGCCTCCCTCGCGACCGCGACGACGTACTCCGACAATTCGGTGTACGCACAGGTCGGGACCCAGGTCGGCCCCGACAACGTCGCGCAGACGGCCAAGGACCTGGGTATCGAGACGGACATCTCGACCGCCTCGGAGTACTCCATCGCCGAGGGTCCCTACGAGCCGTACAACCCGGGCCTCATCCTCGGCGGGCTGGAGATCGGCGTAACACCCCTCGAGATGTCGCACGCGTTCAACTCGCTGGCCAACGACGGACGCCGGGTCTCGGGCACCCTGGCCTCCTCCGACGGCGGGGCACTGGGCATCGAGTACGTCAAGGGCCCCGACGACGGCGACGGCGAGTTCGCGAAGACCGCCGACGGCGACAGCGGCCAGAACAAGGTCCTCTACGAGGAGGCCGTCTCCCCCGAGGTGGCGAACACCGCGACCGGGATCCTGGAGACGGTGGTCACCTCCGGCACCGGCGAGAACGCCGCGACGGGCGAGCCCACGTGGGGCAAGACGGGAACGACGGACGACAACGGCGACGCCTGGTTCGTCGGGGCGACCGACGAGATCACGGTCGCCGTCTGGGTTGGACACGCGGATTCCGTCACGCCGATGCTCACCGAATACGGCGGCCAGCCGGTGGACGGTGGCACGATCCCGGCGCTGATCTTCGCCGACGTTGTGAACGCCTGGGAGGAGATCCAGGACGCCGAGAAGGCGGCGGAGGACGCCGAGGAGGCCGAGGATGAGGCCGAGGACTACGTCCCGCCCGCCACCACGCCGGCCCCGGTCGTGCCGACGACGCCGGCCGTCGAGGAGGCTCCCGTGGTTCCCGAGGAGGAGCCGGTGGTGCCGGTGGTGCCGGAGGAGGACCCCGCCGTGCCACCCGCGGAAGGCGGCGTCGAGGGCAAGCGCCCGCGCGGCCGCCGTGCCCTCGCGCGGGGCTAGCCTGCCGGCTTCGACAGGCAGTCGCTCCGGGCGGCGCAGAAGCGCCACGGCCGGTCGACCGCCTTCGTGATTCCGACCCTGGGCCCGGCCACGACCACTGGCGGCTCAACCGCCTCTCGGCCGCGGATCTCGAACGGCTCGCCGTCGAGCGGCGCGCCGTTCTGGGAGAGCTCGATCCCCAGCGCCTGGGTGAGCTTTCCGGGGCCGGAGCAGAGGTCGCTGCGGCGCTCGGTGCCGCGCCGGCCCGCCATCGCCTCGATCCCCGATTCGGGCTCGAGCGCCCGGATCAGCACGGCGGCCGCATCGCCCTCGGGCTCGGCGACGAAGTTCAGCAGGCTGTGGATGCCGTAGGACAGGTAGACGTAGGCGCGGCCCGGCGGCCCGAAGAGGACCTCGGTCCGGGCCGTGCGCCCGACGTAGGCGTGGCAGGCCGGGTCGTCGCGCTCGTAGCTCTCGGTCTCGACGATCGTCCCCCCGGCGCCACGGAACCGCAGCGAGCAGCCGATGAGGTCCCGTGCCACCTCGTGTACCGAGCGGTCGTAGAAGTCAGCGTCCAGCAGGCCGCCCACGGTCGCGGCGGCGGGGTTCACGAGGGGCGCATCCGGCCCAGCGCGTCGCGAGCAGCGGCGATCTGCTCGGCGAGGCGCGCCGACGAGGTCCCACCCTCGGCGGCCTTCGACTCCAGCGCGGACTCCACCGTGAGCACCTCGTAGAACTCGTCGTCGAGCAGGTCGGAGTGGGCGGCCAGCTCGTCACGGGTGAGCTCGGACAGGGACACGCCGCGCTCCAGGGCCTGGCGCACCAGCCCGCCGACGATTCCGTGAGCCTCACGGAACGGCATGCCCCTGCGCACCAGCAGGTCGGCCACCTCGGTCGCCGCGAGCAGCTCGTCGGCCGCGGCCTCGGCGAGGCGCTCGCGGTTGAAGCGGAGCCCGGCCAGCATCCCGTCGGCAGCGCGCAGTGCGACCTCCAGGTTGTCGACGGCATCGAACAGCGCCTCCTTGTCCTCCTGGAGGTCCTTGGAGTACGCGAGTGGCAGCGCGTGCAGGACGCCCGCGAGGGTCGTGAAGCTGCCGACGATCCGCGGCGCCTTCGCGCGCAGGAGCTCCGCCGCGTCCGGGTTCTTCTTCTGCGGCATCAGGCTGGATCCGGACGAGAAGTCGTCGGCGGGCTCGCAGAAACCGAACTCCTGGCTGGACCACAGCACCAGCTCGGCGCCGAGGCGGGAGAGGTGGGTGGCGCAGATCGAGGCGGCGGCGAGGTAGTCCAGGGCGAAATCGCGGCTGGACACGGCGTCGATCGAGTTGGGCGAGGGCCGGTCGAGGCCCAGCCGCTCGGCGGTCGCTGCCCGGTCGACCTGGAACCCGCTGCCCGCCAGCGCCCCCGAGCCCAGCGGCAGCTCACCGGCGCCCTGCGCGCGCGGCGTCGAACCGCACGGCGTCGCGGCGGAGCATCCAGAAGTACGCGAGGAGGTGGTGCGCGACGTAAACGGGCTGGGCGCGCTGGAGGTGGGTGTATCCCGGCATCGGCCAGTCGGAGTGGGCCTCGGCCAGCGTCAGCAGCCGCTCCATCAGCGCCGCGATCAACTCGACGGCGCGCCCTGAGCGCTCGCGGACGTAGAGCGTGAGGTCGGTTGCGACCTGGTCGTTGCGCGAGCGGCCGGTGTGGAGCTTGCCGCCCACGTCGCCGACCAGCTCGGTCAGGCGGCGCTCGACCGCCATGTGGATGTCCTCGTCGTCGGGCTCGAAGGCGAACTCGCCCGCCTCGAACTCGGCTGCGACGCGGTCGAGGCCCTCGGCGAGCTGCCTGGCCTCGTCGTCGGCGAGGACGCCGGCGCCGCGGAGGGACTCAACGTGGGCCTTCGAGCCTGCGATGTCCTGCGGCCACAGGCGGCGGTCGAACGCGATCGACGAGTTCAGGGCCTGGAACAGCTCGTCCTGGGGATCCGGAAGGCGGGCCATGGGCGAACCTAGGACCCGTGTCCCTCGAACGGCTTGTCCGGGTCCACGAAGACGCGGTAACGCCGCACGCGGCCGTCCTCGAAGGTGACGATGTGCCCCCACCGCGAGTCGAGATCGACGCCGCTTTGAACGCCGTGGATAGCGGTGCTGGTGGCGATCAGGACGTCGTCGCCGGCCTGCTCGATCCTCTCGACCACCATCTGCAGGTTCCCGAGGAGTTCCAGCACCTCGCGCAGGTGCGCTTCGACTGCCTCTCTGCCCTCCACGACCTTCGAGCCGGGAACGTCGGGCGCATCCTCCCAGCGCCAGGCGCCATCCTCGGCCCAGAAGTCGACCATCCGGTCGACATTCCCCTCATTCCAGGCGTCGATCATGCGGCGGGCGGTGGCGACGTCGCTCATGTCCAGTTCCCCTGAAGCGCCTCCTCCAGCGCCTCGCAGCAGCGCTCGATCTGCGCTTCGGTGATGCCCGGGAAGAACGGCAGCGCCAGCAGCCGCTCGGACGCGTCCTCGGCGACCGGGAGCTGGCCCGGCTTGTGGCCGAACCGCTCGCGGTAGGGCTCCAGAAGGTGGATGCACGGCATGTACGCCTTCGCCCCCACCCCGCGCTGTGTGAGGTCGGCCACGACGGCGTCGCGCTCGGCTCCCTTGGGCAGGCGGACCGCGTAGACGAACGAGCTGCGCCGTTCCTCACCGCGGTCGGCGCACGGCAGGACCAGGCCGTCGGGATCGCCCTCTCCGGCGGGCGCGGCGCCCGATTGACCAAGGCGCCCGGTGTAGCCGGCCGCGGCCTCGGCCCGGGCCGACAGCAGGTCGTCGACCCGCTCGATCTGGGCGACGCCGAGGGCGGCCTGGATCTCGCTGAGGCGGTAGTTGAAGCCGATCCGCTCGTGGTCGACCCAGCCCATGTCGGGCGCGCGGCCCTGATTGCGCTCGCTGCGGAGCCGGTTGGCGGACTCGCTGTCGGCGGGGATCACCATCCCCCCCTCGCCCGTCGTGAGCTGCTTGTTGGCGTAGAAGGCGAATACGGCCGTGACCCCGCGCGCCCCGACCTTCGTCCCGCTCGAGTCCACCGCGCCGAGCGCCTCGCAGGCGTCGTCGCAGGAGGCCCAGCCCGGAGGCTGCCCGCGATCTCCTCGAAGGCGGGCATGTCGGCCGGGTAGCCCAGGATGTCGATCGGCAGGATGCCCGCCGTCGCCTCGCCGACGGCGGTCTCGACCGCATCCGGGTGGAGGTTGAGCGTCACCGGATCGACGTCGCAGAAGACGGGGGTCACGCCCTCGTAGACGAGGCTGTTCGCCGACGCGACGAACGAGAACGGCGAGGTGATGACCTCGTCGCCGGGTCCCCAGCCCATCCCGCGGACGCCGAGGTGCAGGCCCGCCGTGCCGGAGGAGACGGCGACGGCGTCATCGACGCCCAGGTAGGCCGCGAAGTCGCGCTCGAAGCGCTCCTGCATGGGCCCTAGCGAGAGCCGGCCCGAGCGCAGGACCTCGAGGACCAGTTCCTCCTCCCGCTCGCCGAGAACGGGCTTGGCCAGCGGGATCTGCTCGGTCTCGCTCAAGCTCCGGTCGGGGCGTGCTTCGGCTGGAAGGCGTACTCCAGCGACTCCACGAGCGCCTCCCAGGAGGCCTCGATGATGTTCTCCGAGACCCCGATCGTGCCCCACTCGGTGTGCCCGTCGGAGGAGTCGAGGAGCACGCGCGTGACCGCGCCGGTCCCCAGGTCCTCGTCGAGGATGCGCACCTTGTAGTTCACGAGGTCGATGTCGGCGAGGTGCGGATGGAGCTCGGTGATCGCGCTCCGCAGTGCCTTGTCGAGTGCGTTCACCGGGCCGTTGCCCTCCGCCGTTCGGACCAGGCGGTTGGCGCCGACCCAGACCTTGATCGTGGCCTCGGTCTCAACCCGTCCGTCGGCGCGCTTCTCGGTGATCACCCGGAAGCTCTCCAGCTTGAACAGCGGCTGGTAGTCGCCCGACTCCCGGCGCAGCATCAGCTCGAACGAGGCGTCGGCCGCCTCGTAGTGATACCCGCGGTGCTCGCGCTCCTTCACGTGCTCGACGGCGCGCTTGGCGGCGTCGGCGTCGAGCTCGATCCCGGCGCGCTCCGCGCGGGAGAGCACCGAGCCCTTGCCGGAGAGCTCGGAGATCAGGACGTCGCGGCTGTTGCCGACCAGCTCGGGATCGAGGTGCTCGAAGGTCCGCGCATCGGCCTGGATCCCGGCCACGTGCAGGCCGCCCTTGTGGGCGAACGCGTTGCGGCCCACATAGGCCTGGTCGGGGTTCGGCGAGAGGTTGCAGATCTCGTCGACGAAGTGGGCCGTCTCGGTGAGGAGGCGCATCCGGTCGGCCGGGACGCAGTCGAAGCCGAGCTTCAGCTGCAGCGCCGGCAGGATCGAGACGAGGTTGGCGTTGCCGCAGCGCTCGCCCACGCCGTTGATCGTGCCCTGGACCATCCGTGCTCCCGCCTCGACCCCGGCGAGCGAGTTCGCGACGCCGCACTCGGCGTCGTTGTGGGTGTGGATCCCCACCTCAACCCGCTCGCCGAGCTCGGCCACGACCGACGCGGTCGCCGCCGCCACCTCGCCCGGGAGCGAGGCACCGTTCGTGTCGCAGAGCGTGACGTTCTCGGCGCCCCCGGTGACGGCGGCGCGCAGGCACTCCATGGCGTAGCCGGAGTCGTCGCGCCAGGCGTCGAAGAAGTGCTCGGCGTCGTAGACGACCCGCTTGCCCTCGGCGCGGCAGAACGCGACCGAGTCGATGATCATCGCGACGTTCTCCTCGCGGGAGACCCTCGTGACCTTCTCGAGGTGAAGGCCCCACGTCTTGCCCACCAGGGTGCAGACCGGCGCGAAGCTGGACGTGAGCACGCGCAGCGCGTCGTCCTCCTCGGCCGCGATCCCGCGCCGCCGGGTCATGCCGAAGGCGCAGACGACGGCGTTCTCGAGCTCGACGTCGGCGAGCAGCCCGAACAGCTCCTCCTCCTTGGGATTGGAGCTGGGGAAGCCCGCCTCGATGAAGTGAATGCCCAGGCGGTCGAGCGCGCGCACGACGCGCACCTTCTCCGCCGCGGAGAGCGACATGCCCTGGCCCTGCATGCCGTCGCGGAGGGTTGTGTCGTAGAGGTGGACCGAAGTCACTGTTTGATGCCTTTCCGTTTCGAGAGTGGAGCGAGGTGTGCGCGGCTGCAAGGCCGCGCGGCCACGGGGCGCTAGGCCGCCGCGGCGTCCCTAATTCGCTCGATGCTCTCGAACAGGCTTCGGCATCAGGAGGTGACTTTACTCGGAACCTCGACGAAGTCCAGCCATTCTGAGTACTCCTGAGCGCGCCCGTGCAGGGCGTCCTCGAACTTCGCCTGGAGCTGTTTGGTGACCTCGCCCGGCTCGCCGATCTCGTGATCGTCGACCTCGCGCACCGGCACCAGCTCGGCCGCCGTGCCGGTCAGGAAGACCTCGTCGGCCATGTAGAGCTCGGCTCGGGCGACGTCGCGCTCGACGACCGTGTAGCCGAAGTCGCGCGCGATCTGGATCACGGACTTGCGGCTGATCCCGTCGAGGATCGAGGCCACGTGCGGCGGGCGTCGCGATCTCGCCGTCCTTGACGAGGAAGATGTTCTCGCCGGAGCCCTCGCACACGAAGCCACGCTCGTCGAGCAGGATCGCCTCCTCGTAGCCGGCGTTCGCGGACTCGGTCTTGGCGAGGATTGAGTTCAGGTACTGGCCCGAGGCCTTGGCGTGCGGGATCAGGCCGGCGGGCGAGATGCGGCGCCAGGACGAGACCTTGGCGCGGATGCCGTGGCGCTTGCCCTCGTCGCCGAGGTAGGCCCCCCAGGGCCAGACGGCGATCATCACGTCGACGGGGGCGCTCTGCGCGTAGAGGCCCATCTCGCCGTAGCCGCGGTAGGCGAGCGGGCGGATGTAACAGGAACGCAGATCGTTCCGGCGGATCAGCTCATGCGTCGCCTCGCGGAGCTCGTCCTTGGCGTGCTCCAGCGGCAGGTGGTAGAGCGCCGCGGACTCGGCGAGGCGGTCGAGGTGGTCGGAGTGGCGGAAGATCGCCGGCCCCTTCTCGGTCTCGTAGCAGCGGATGCCCTCGAAGACTCCGGTGCCGTAGTGCAGGCCGTGGCTGAGAACGTGGACCTTGGCGTCGTCCCATGCGACGAACTCGCCATTCATCCAGATCCAGTCAGACTTCTCCACGGCTTCCTCTCTCGGCTCGCTTGCTCTGCTCGGAAAGTATGCCCTAGCTGTCCAGCGCCGCGAGCACGGCCTCGGTCATCTCGCTCGTGCCGACCTCGACCTGCTCGGGCGTGTCGGGCGGCGTCGCGCGCGGGGTCTCGTCCCATGCGAGGTCGGGCGTGCGCAGGCCCTGGGCCAGCACCGTGTCCACGGCCTCCTCGAGGGCAGCGGCCTCGTCGTCGAGGCTCAGGCCGTCGCGGAGCATCATGGCCGTGGAGAGGAAGGTCGCGAGCGGGTTGGCGATGCCCTTGCCGGTGATGTCGGGCGCGGAGCCGTGAACGGGCTCGAACACACCGGGGCCTCCCTCCCCCAGGCTCGCGGACGGGAGCATTCCCAGCGAGCCCGTGAGCATCGAGGCCTCGTCGCTCAGGATGTCGCCGAACATGTTCTCGGTGAGGATCACGTCGAAGGCCGCCGGGTTCGAGATGAGCTGCATCGCCGCGTTGTCCACGAGCATGTGGTCGAGCTCGACTCCCTCGCGGCCCTCGGCCATGCGGGTGACCGTCTCGCGCCACAGCCTGGACGTCTCGAGGACGTTGGCCTTGTCGACCGAGGTGATGCGGCCGCTGCGCCGGGTGGCGGCCTCGAACCCCACCTCGGCGATCCGCTCGATCTCCGCGACCGTATAGACGCAGGTGTCGTGGGCCGTGTCGCCCTCGCGGCCGCGATCGCCGAAGTAGATGCCGCCGGTGAGCTCGCGCACGACGAGCAGGTCGGTGCCCTGGATACGGTCGGCCCTCAGCGGGCTGGCATCCACCAGCGCCGGGCTTGGCTTGACCGGGCGGAGGTTGGCGAACAACCCGAGGCCCTTGCGGAGTCCCAGCAGCCCCTGCTCGGGCCGTGGCGCCTTGGGGTCGGTGGTGTCCCACTTGGGCCCGCCCACTGCGCCCAGCAGGATGGCGTCGGAGTCGCGGCAGGCGTCGAGCACCTCGTCGGTGAGCGCCGTGCCGTGCTCGTCGATCGACGCGCCGCCGATGAGGTGCTCGGTGAACTCGAACTCGCCGAGCGCCTCCAGCACTCGCTGGGCGGCGGCGAGGATCTCGGGGCCGATCCCGTCGCCCGGGCAGGACGACGATGCGGTGGCGCTCACGTGGCCCTCGTCGCCGAAATATTGAGGCGCACGTACTCGAGGCGCAGGGGCCGCAGCATCGAGCCGAGCACGGCGTCGATGAACTCCTCCTGCAGCTCGTCAGGCAGGCGCGCGAGGTGAGGGTTCAGCCCGACGGAGCGGACGTAGTCACGGGGCTCGGGCGGCTCGACCGTGCGCTGCTCCAGCCAGACCCGGCCGATCGTGAGCTCGGCGCGCTCGAGGCGGAGCTCGGTGTCGCCGACCGAGGCGAAGTTCCAGGGCTGCGTCATTCCGCGGAAGTAGGCGGCGAAGCGCTCGTCGCCCATCGCGGCCTCCACGCCGCGCTTCCACTCGGCGACGTTTCCCTCGCCGCCGCACTGGGCCTCGAACCGGCCCCCTGGCCGGAGCGCCGCGCGGACGCGGCCGAAGAGCGTGTCGTGGTCGTTGATCCAGTGGAAGGTCGCGTTCGAGAACACGGCGTCGACCTCCTCGTCGAGGTCCAGCTCGACGAGATTCTGGACGCGAAGCTCCACGCGGTCGCCGAACTCCTCGAGGTTCGAACGCGCCTGCTCGATCATCGACGGTGCGGCGTCCACCCCGATCACGCGCCCCTCCGGAAGCTGTTCCAGCAGCAGGCGCGTGACGCGGCCGGAGCCGCAGCCGGCGTCGAGCACGGTCTCGTCGCCCTTCAGCTCCAGGCGGGCGAGCACCTCGCGGCCCCACTCCTCCTGGTTGTCGGCGACGCGGTGGTAGGTCGCCGCGTCCCAGTCGACGGGGTCGCTCGAACTGGGCCGCCGCCGAGCGTTCGGTCGTCTCCGCATCGCGGCGGGCCGAAGTCGGCCTTGCCGCTGGCCTCGAACTCGTCGATGGCCCCGACGTTCTGCAGCGTCACCGCGATGTCGTCGAGCCCGCCCATCATCCGGCGCTTGATCTCCGCGTCCAGCTCGAACTTGAAGACCCCACCGGCGCAGGTGACGGTCTGGTCGTCGACGTCGATTCGCGCCTCGCCGGCCTCGGCCACGGCGCGGCATTCGTCCGCGGCGAGCACGACGGGCAGGAAGCCGTTCTTCGTGCAGTTGCCGAAGAAGATGTCCGAGAACGACGGGGCGATCACCGCGTCGAACCCGTACTGGGAGAGCGCCCATACGGCGTGCTCGCGTGAGGACCCTGACCCGAAGTTCTTGCCGGCGACGAGGATCGGATTGGGCTCGAGCTCGATCTCGCCGTCGCGCAGCCAGTCGTAGAAGAGGAACTCGCCGAACCCGGTGCGCTCGATTCGCTTCAGGAACTGCTTGGGGATGATCTGGTCCGTGTCGATGTCGGCGCGGTCGAGCACCGACACCTTGCCTTCGATCAGGTCGATGGGATCCATCACGCATAGCTCCTGATGTCGACGAAGTGGCCCTCGATCGCGGCCGCGGCCGCCATCTGCGGTGAGACCAGATGGGTGCGCCCGCCCTTGCCCTGGCGGCCCTCGAAGTTCCGGTTCGACGTGGAGGCGCAGCGCTCGCCCTCGCTGAGGATGTCCGGGTTCATGCCCAGGCACATGGAGCAGCCGGCGGAGCGCCAGTCGAAGCCGGCGGCACGAAAGACCTCGTCGAGCCCCTCGGACTCGGCCTGCTCCTTCACCTTCGCGGAACCTGGCACGACCATGGCGTTCACGGTACCGGCCACCTTCCGGCCCTCGACGACCGCCGCGGCCTCGCGGAGGTCCTGCACGCGCGAGTTGGTGCAGGAGCCGATGAACACGCGCTCCAGCGGGATCTCCTGCATCGGGGTTCCGGGGAGCAGGTCCATGTAGCGCAGTGCGCGCTCCTCGACCTCGTCGCTCGGCTCCGGGACCGCCTCGGTGACCTGGATCACCTGCGCCGGGATTGGTGCCCCAGGTGACCATCGGCGAGACCGCGGTCGCGTCGACCTCGACTTCGGCGTCGAAGGAGGCACCGTCGTCGGTGGGGAGCGCACGCCACCGGGCGAGCGCCGCGTCGAAGTCCTCCGGCGCCCCGGGACGGCCTTCGACCCACTCGAACGTGGTGTCGTCGGGGGCGATCATCCCGGCGCGGCCGCCGCCCTCGATCGTCATGTTGCAGATCGTCATCCGGTTCTCCATCGTGAGGCCCGCCATGGTCTCGCCGGCGTACTCGACGGCGTGGCCGACCATCCCCCCGGTGCCGAGGCGGCCGATGGTGGCCAGGATCAGGTCCTTGGCCGTCACCCCTGTGCCGAGCTCGCCCGAGTAGGAGATCCGCATGGTCTTGGGCCGGCGCTGGACCAGCGTCTGCGTGGCGAGCACGTGCTCGACCTCGGAGGTGCCGATACCGAACGCGAGCGCGCCGAAGGCGCCGTGCGTGGAGGTGTGGCTGTCGCCGCAGACGATCGTCATGCCCGGCTGCGAGAGCCCGAGCTCGGGCCCGATCACGTGGACGATGCCCTGGTGTTCGGAGCCGATGGAATGGATCGGCACTCCGAACTCGGCGCAGTTGGCTTCGAGCGCCTCGACCTGCTCACGCGAGAGCTGGTCGGCGATCAGCCGGGCGACGGTCGTGCCGTCGGTGGGCACGTTGTGGTCGGCGGTGGCGATCGGTCTTGTCGGGCCGGCGCACCGAGCGGCCGGTCATCCGCAGGCCCTCGAAGGCCTGAGGCGAGGTGACCTCGTGGACCAGGTGGAGGTCGATGTAGATCAGCCCGTCGCCGACCGCGTGCGCCTCCCAGATCTTGTCGAACATCGTCTGTGCCACTTGAACCTCAGCTCCTCCTCAGTCCTGCCGCGACGACGGCCACGAATTCTGCCTGCTCATCGCCTTGATTCTCAAAGTGGTGTGCCAGGTCGGCGTCGAAGGTCACCGAGTCCCCCGCGGCGAGGGTGTGCTCCTCGCCGTCGATCACGAGCGTGGTCTCGCCCGCGAGGACCAGCGCCGTCTCGCGCGCCCCGGCTTCGTGCATGGGCGGGTCGGCCGGACCGCCCGTGCTCGCTCCAGGGGCCAGTGAGTGCCGGGAGACGTCGGCGCGCTGTCCGGGCAGCGGCGGGGTGAGCTCCTCGACGCGGTGTCCGCCGCGCTTGCGCGAGCGCCCGTCCCCGGCCCGCACCACGACGACGTGCTCGGCCTCGTCCAGCCGCAGCAGCTGCGAGAGGCTCAGATCGAGGCCGGCCGCGATCCGCCCCGCGACCGCCAGCGTCGGGCTGGTCTCCCCCCGCTCGACCTGGGAGAGCATCGGCGCCGAGACGCCGCTGCGCTCCGAGAGCTCACGCAGGGAGAGGCCGAGCGAGTAGCGCAGGGCGTTGACCCTGGCCCCGAGTGCCCCGTTTTCAGTTGCGACGGCCGCCATGGACCGTACGTTATCACGTACATCCGTACGCGATCACCCGGGGTCAGACCCCTATCGTGAGAGTGTGGCTCAAGTGGTACAGATCGTCGGCGCCCTGTTCATCCTCACGGCTTTCACCGCGCAGTTGATGGGCCGGATGCAGGCCGACTCCCGCACCTACCTCGTGCTCAACGTGATCGGCGCCGGGATCCTGGCGGCACTCGCCTACCACGAGGAGCAGTGGGGCTTCCTGTTGCTCGAGACGGTGTGGACAGTGGTCTCGGTTTGGAGCCTGTGGCGGCTGGCGCGCGGGCTGCCCGTGGCGCGGGCACTAGGGCCGCGACCGGGGGCGGTCGTCCGTGAGCCCGAGGGTTCGGGCGGGGTGCAGGGTGCGTTGGCAATGAGGGCGGCGTCGGTGAGACTCGGGGAGTGGCGCTCTCCGTCGGCACGGTGTAGAAGGTAGCGCGCCATCCGGAGCCGATAGTCCAGCCTGTGGCGAGTTTCTATGCCATACGCAAAGGAACGCGCCACGCGCTGGCTTGACCGCCCGCGCGCAACCGATTCACCCCCTCATTGATCCCCGGGGTGCGCGGAACCCTCGCGTCCCGCCCCACCGTCTCGAACCGGGTTAGCCCGTGTACTCAGCGGGACTGGCCGCTGGGCCTCACCAGGATCTCGTTGATCGAGACGTGCTTGGGCTGCGCGAGCGCGTAGACGATGGCGTTCGCGATGTCGTCGGCCTCGAGGACCTTGCCGATCTCTTCCTTCATCTTCTCCATGCGCTCGAGCACCAACGGGTGCTCGTTGTGGCCCTGAAGCTCGGTCTCGACGTAGCCGGGCTCGACGCAGGTCACGCGGACGCCGATCATCGCGCCCTCCTGGCGCAGCGACTCCGAGTAGCCGACCACGCCCCACTTGGTCATGTTGTAGACGCCGGATCCGAGGGCGGCGGTGCGGCCGGCGACCGACGACACGTTCACGACGTCTCCCCCGCCCCCGTCGCGCATCAGCGGCAGCGCGAAGTGCGTGCAGTAGAGAAGGCCGAGGCAGTTGACGTCGATCATCCGGCGCCACTCGTCGGGGTTCGCCCCCTGGAGCGGGCCGAGCAGCATCACGCCGGCGTTGTTCACCAGGCCGTCGAGGCCGCCGAGCTCGGAGTGCGCGGTCTCCACGAGGTTCTGCGCCTGATCCTGATCGGCGATGTCCGCTTCGATCGAAACCGCCGTCCCGTCGAGGCGGCCGGCGAGCTCGTCCAGGCGGTCCTTGCGCCTGGCGCCGAGCGCGACCGCGCCACCCTCGGCGACGATCTTCTCCGCCGTCGCCTCGCCGATCCCAGAGGAGGCCCCGGTGATCAGGATCTTTCGTCCGTCGAGTGAGCCAGGCATGCCTGGCACTGTAGGCGCTGGTCAGGGCCCTGGGGTGACGGGCTCGTTGGCGGCGTCGGCCGCAAGGGCCTCGGCCTCCCGCACGGCGGCGCCCTCGAGCGCGTTGGAGAGCGCCCGCACATAGGCGCGCGCGGAGGCCTCGAGGATGTCGGTCGCGACGCCCTGGCCGCTCGCCAGGCGCCCGTGGGCGCGGAGCATCACGGTCACCTCGCCGAGGGCATCGTCGCCCTCCGTGACGGCCGAGACCGTGTACTGACGGAGGTCCGCCTCGACGCCGGTCGCCGCCGCGATGGCGCCGAAGATGGCGTCGACCGGCCCGTCGCCGCCCGCCTCGCCAACCGCCTCCTCGCCCGAGGGCATCCGGATCGCCACCTTGGACTTCGGCTCCCGGCGCGACGAGGCCTCCACGTCGAACCAGGCCAGCTCGTAGCTCTGCTCCGCCGAGCGGACCTGGTCGGAGACGATGGCCTCCAGGTCGAGCGCGGTGATCTGCTTCTTCTTGTCCGCGATCTCCTTGAACCGCTTGAAGGCGGCGTTCAGCGCGTTGCCCTCGACCTTGAACCCCAGCTGCTCCAGCGCGTCGCGGAGCGCGTGGCGCCCGGAGTGCTTGCCCAGCACGATCGAGTTCGAGTCCAGCCCGATGTCGCGCGCGTCCATGATCTCGTAGGTGATCCGCTCCTTCAGGACGCCGTCCTGGTGGATGCCCGCCTCGTGGGCGAACGCGTTGCGCCCGACCACGGCCTTGTTGGGCTGTACGGCGTAGCCGGTGAAACGCGAGACCATCCGGCTGGTGCGGGCCAGCTCGGTCGTGTCGCACGTGGTGTCCAGCGCGTGCTCGTCGCGGCGGGTCCGGAGCAGCATCACGATCTCCTCGAGCGAGCAGTTGCCGGCGCGCTCACCGATGCCGTTCACGGCGCACTCGACCTGGCGCGCCCCAGCCAGCAGGCCCGCGTAGGAGTTGGCGACGGCCATTCCCAGGTCCTGGTGGCAGTGCACGGACATGCGAACCTCCCGGAGCTCCGGCGCCAGCTCGTAGAGGCGCTGGAAGTACCGGGTGTACTCCTCGGGCGTCGTGTAGCCGACGGTGTCGGGGATGTTGATGACCCCCGCCCCCTCGGCGACGGCGATGGCGCAGACCTCGGCGGTGAACTCGACGTCGGCGCGCGTCGCGTCCATCGGCGAGAACTCGACGTCCTCGCACAGCGACCGGGCCAGGGCGACCGCGGCCTTCGCCTGTCCCTTCACGTCCTCGCGGGTGGTCTGGAGCTGATGCTCGATGTGGATGTCGGAGGTGGAGATGAACGTGTGGATCCGGGGCCGGTGCGCGTCCTTGATCGCGCCCCAGGCCGCGTCGATGTCTGCCTTGTGGGTGCGGGCAAGTCCGCAGATGACCGGACCGTCCACGGCGCGCGAGATCGCCTCGACGGCCTCGAAGTCGCCGGGCGAGGTGATCGGGAACCCCGCCTCGATCACGTCAACGCCAAGGCGCGCCAGCTGCTGCGCGATCTCGACCTTCTCGTGGACGTTCAGCGAGATGCCGGGCGACTGCTCGCCGTCGCGCAGCGTGGTGTCGAAGATGTGGACCCGCTGGGCCTCGTCTACCGCGGGTACTGCCTGAACCTGACGTCCGTCGGAGCCATCCATGGGACTCCCTCCTTTTCTTCTCCTGAACCGATTGACCTTTGTCTCGCGGCTATCGCGCCGCCCAGCGCTATTCCCCCCGGAGGGGGAGGAGAAGAAGAAGCGCGAGGCTGTTGAGCCGGAGGTTCATTCGGTGCGTCGCAGATTAGCGCAGGTCCTCGCAGCGGCGGATCTGGTTGTCGCCGCCGCCGCCGTCGCAGCCGTCGATGCCGCGGCCGCCGTCGAGCTCATCGTCGCCCTCGAGGCCGCTGAGAGTGTCGCCTCCGCGACCTCCGGAGATCTCGTCTCCGCCCTCGGTCCCGGTCACGCTGTCGCCGCCCTTCCCGCCCCCGAGGAGGATCCGGAAGCCCGGGGAGTCGAAGCTGTCGTAGAACTCGACGTGATCGGCGCCGTTCGCCAGGCGTGCGTCGAGCTTCGAGTAGGCGCCCGGATCCCGCAAGCAGAATGCGTTCTCCGGGGACACCTCGCTCACCTCGCAGTCGTGGCGAAGGCTCGTAATGGTGCGGTTTGCGTTGACCGTGACGCCCTCCGTGTAGCCGCCGAAGGTGACCGTGTCGTCCAATCCGGAGCCGTAGATCGTGATCTTCTCGCCCGGGTTGTCGCCGATGGTGATCCTGTTGCCGCTGCCCGAGCCGCTGGCCAGGACCGCGGTGGCGGCGCCGCCGGCAAGGGCCGCGAGCATCGCAAGCGGCAGCAGTCGGCGAGGTGTCCGCAGTGAGCCCATCCGTGTGCTCCGAGGCGAAGTTACCACCAGCTCCGGGCGGGGTCAACGGCGCGTATCAGCCCTCGCAGTCCTTGATCGAGTCGTTGCCGGGGCCGCCGTTGCAGTCGTCGGAGTCCGCGCCCCCGTCGAGGTGGTCGTTCCCGCCCCGGCCGAGGAGGTCGTCGCGTCCGCTGTCGCCGTCGAGGTCGTCCCGGGCGTCCGATCCCCGCAGGCGGTCGTCGCGGGGTCCACCTGATGCCTTGATCCTGACACCGCTGGACGCGTAGTCCCCCTCGACCTTCAGCTCGTCCTTGCCGTCGCCGAGGCCCACGTCGATGGTCTCGAGGTCGAGGTCAGCAGCAGACGGCGTTGGTCATCGCCGGCCCGACCACCTCGCAGTCCGTGCGCTGGCTCGTGTACTGGCGGTCGCCGCCGAATGTCAAATCGCCCGGGGCCGAGCCCGCAATGCGGACCAGGTCACCCCCGTCGGAAGCCTTCAGGATCACGCGCCGCTCGGGCCCGTCCTTCAACGTGATCAGTCTGGGCTCAGGCCCGGCCGCGCTCGCCAGGGCCGCGGTGAGGGCGCCGCAGGCGAGGGCGCCCAGCAGCGCGGTGAGGTGGGAACGGCGGAGCTTCAGCTCTCCGTTCACCGCTCGCAGTTCTTGATCTCGTCCGGCCCGGGTCCGCCGTCGCAGCGGTCCTTGTCGCCGCCGGCTCCGTTCAGCTCGTCGGCGCCCTCCTTGCCCTTGAGGTTGTCGTCGCCCCCGCCGCCGTTGAAGCGGTCGGCGAGCGTCGACCCGGCGAACCTGTCTTCGCCCGCGGCGCCCTTGCCGATGATCGTCACGCCGTCGTAGCCGGGTGCCGCTTCGAGCGAGTCGCCCCCCTTGCCCATCGCGATGGTGATGTCGGGCCGCGTGCCCATGTCGCAGCTTGCGGTGACGCGTGCTGTCGAGACGTCAGTCGTGCCGTCGCAATCCTCGTCGGGTCCCGGCTGGATCGCCACCTCGGCCATATTTCCCTCGATCGTGATCGTCCCCGGTGCGCCCATGTTGGCGGCGCGGCCGTTGATCGTGAGCGTGTCGCCGAAGCTCGAGCCGACCACCGTGAGGGCGTTCGCGTCGCCGCGGAGGGTGATCACCCGGTCGCCCGGCGCGGCGGCGCCAGAGGCGAGCACCGCAGTGGTCGCGCCGATCGCCAGCGCCGCCAGCAATGCGGCCGGAAGCGCCCTGCTCAGCCTGAGTTCCCCGTTCACCCTGGATGCCTCCCTGATCGACTGCGGCCGAACCTACCACGAGGGTCCGGAGGGGGTCAACGGCGGCTACGGGACGAGAACGACCTTCCCGATGTTCCTGCCCTCGGCGAGGTAGCGGTGTGCGTCCGCGGCGCGGTCGAAGGGGAAGCTCTCGGCCACGACCGGGACGAGCTCGCCCGCGGCCAGCGGCGCCGCCAGCGGCTCGATGACGCGGTCGAGGCCCTCGCGGTCCCACCACTTGAGCATGTTGAGCCCGAAGACCCCCTTGTTCTCGTTCATCATCGCCAGGCTCTTCCACCACGGGACCGTCGCCGTGGTCATGCGCGCGAGGCCCTTGAGGAGCGCGGGGATGTCCCGGCCGTCGCCGGTCTGGACCTCGGCGAGGCCGAACATGACGAGGCGCCCGCCCTGGCGCAGCGCGCGGTAGCTCTTGCGGAAGCTGGTCGGACCGATCGCGTCCATGACGACGTCGACCCCCTCGCCGTCGGTGATCCGCATGACCTCCTCGAGGAAGTCCTGGTTGCGGTAGTCGATGGCGTGGGTGACGCCCTGCTCGCGGACGGCGTCGTGCTTGGAGGCGGACGCCGTGCCGAAGATCTCGGCGCCGATGCCCCGCGCCATCTGCGTCGCGGCGATGCCCACTCCGCCCGCGGCCGCGTGGATCAGCATCCGCTCGTTCGCCTTGAGGCCGCCCATCACGACCAGGCCCGCGTATGCCGTCGTGTAGTTCACGACGAACCCGGCGCCCTGCTCGAAGCTGAACTCCTCGGGCAACGGCAGAGCCTGGTTCTCCCCGACGGTGACGAGCTCCGCGTAGCCGCCGAAGCGGGTGCCGCCCAGGACCCGGTCCCCGACCGAGTGGGAGGTGACCCCCTCCCCCACCGACTCGACCTCGCCCGCGATGTCATATCCGATGACGCAAGGCGGCTTCGGGGCGTCCGGGTAGGTGCCGGCGCGGGCCATCAGGTCGGCGAAGTTGATGCCGGCCGCCTTGACCGCGACACGGATCTCACCCGGCCCCGCCGGTGGGTCGGGCCGGTCCTGGACCTCGAGGACGTCCGGGCCCCCGTGGCGGGTTATGACCACCGCTCGCATCGGGGCTAACCCTAGAGGCGCTGCCTACAGGGAGACCGCGCGGCCCTCGAAGAAGCCGCCGAGCTCGAGGATGCTGTCGACGGTCTCCCGAAGGACCGGGGCATCGGTGGTGAGGACCATGACGGCCGTGTCGTCGCCGGTCTCCGCCCCGACCGCCGCCGAGACGATGTTCACGCCCTGCTCGCCGAACGCGGTCCCGACGCGGCCGATCATGCCGGGCGTGTCGGTGTAGCGGAAGACCGCCAGGTGGCCATCGAAGGGCAGATAGAAGCGGGCTCCCCAGACCGAGACGAGGTACGGGTCGTTGCGCGGCCCCACGCCGGTGCCCGAGACCTCCACGGACGACCCGCCCGTCCCGAGGGTGACCGTCACCAGTTCGGTGAAGTCCTCGGAAGTCGTGTCGTTGGTCTCGGCGAGCTCGATGCCGCGCTCCTCGGCCATCGCGGGGGCGTTTACAAGATTCACGGGCGCCTCGGTGTGGCCGGACAGAACCCCCACCAGTACCGACGTGCCGAGGAGGCGGGTGTCGTGCTCGGCGATCCTGCCGCGGAAGAAGACCGCCACCCGGCCGATCGAGCCGTCGCCAAGGCCCTGGGCCAGGCAGCCGAGCCGCTCGCACAGAGGCACGAACGGCACCAGCGGCTCGGGGAGCGGTGCATGGATGTTGACCGCGTTCGTGACCACGCCGCCGGTGAGGGCGGCGCGGACCTGCTCGGCCGTGTCCGTGCCCGCACGATCCTGTGCCTCGCTTGTCGAGGCACCGAGATGCGGCGTCACGACCACGTCGTCGCGCTGGAACAGCGGGTGCTCGGTGAAGGGCTCGGAGGGGAACACGTCGAGCGCGGCTCCCCCGACCTTGCCGGACTCGAGCCCGGCCTCGAGCGCGTCGAGGTCGACCAGCTCGCCACGGGCGCAGTTGACGATGCGCACGCCGTCCTTCATCTGGGCGATCGCGTCGGCATCGATCCAGTTGACCGTGTCGGGCGTCTTCGGCAGATGGATCGTGATGAGGTCCGCCCGCGCGTAGAGATCGGCGCTGTCCTCCACGCCCTCGACGCCGAGGTCACGGAACCGTTCCGGCGAGACGAACTTGTCGAAGCCGATGACCTCCATGTCGAAAGCGAGGGCTCGGCGGGCGACCAGCTGGCCGATCCGGCCGAACCCGATCACGCCGAGGGTCTTCCCGTAGAGCTCGTTGCCGCCGAAGCGCGAGCGCTCCCAGGCGCCGCCGATGAGCGAGCCGTGGGCCTGCGGGACGTTGCGGAACAGGGCGAGCGCCATGGCGAGCGTGTGCTCGGCCGCCGCCACCGAGTTGGATTCCGGTGCGTTGGCGACGATCGACGCCGCGCTTGGTGGCCGCCTCGAGGTCGACGTTGTCGACGCCCGTGCCGGCCCGGCCGATCACGCGCAGCCGCTCACCCCGCTCGATCAGCTCGGCGGTGAGCTTCGTCCCCGAGCGGATCAGGATCGCGTCGAACTCGCCGATCCGCTCGGCCAGCGTGGCGTCGTCCCAGTCCAGCCCCAGCTCGACCTCGAACTCGCGCCGCAGCAGGTCGATGCCGGCGTCGGCGATCTTCTCCTTCACGAGGACGCGGGGCACCGGGTCGGTGAGCGTCGGGTCCGCCATCAGCCCGCGACCCCCTCGCCGTTCTCGAGCACCCAGTCGATGCACGCGGTGAGCGCCTCGACGTCGGCGGGGTCGATCGTGGGGAACATGCCGATTCGCAGCTGGTTGCGCCCGAGCTTGCGGTAGGGCTCGGTATCGACGATGCCGTTCGCGCGCAGCGTCGAGGCCAGCGCCTTGGCGTCCACGGTCTCCGCGAAGTCGATCGTGCCGACGACCGGCGAGCGCTTCGCCGCGTCCTGGACGAACGGCGATGCCAGCTCGGAGCTCTCCGCCCAGCCGTAGAGGTGGCCGGACGACGCGCCCGAGCGCTCGACGCACCAGTCGAGCCCGCCCTCGGCGAGCATCCACTCGATCTGGTCGGCCAGCAGCAGCAGGGTCGCCACCGCCGGCGTGTTGTAGGTCTGGTCCTTGCGCGAGTTCTCGACGGCCAGCTGCAGCGACAGAAAGCTCGGCTGCCAGCGGCCATCGACTCCGTCCAGCTCGGCGATCCGCTCGATCGCCGCCGGGCTGAGCAGCGCGAGCCAGATGCCGCCGTCGGAGCCGAACGTCTTCTGCGGTGCGAAGTAGTAGGCGTCGGCCTGCGCCGGGTCCAGCGGCAGCCCGCCGGCCCCCGAGGTCGCATCGACCAGGACCAGGGCATCGCCGGCGTCGGCCGGGCGCTCGACCCCCACGGCGACGCCGGTGGAGGTCTCGTTGTGGGCCCAGGCCAGGACGTCCGCGGTGGGGTCGGCCGTCGGCTCGGGCGCGTCGCCGGGCGCGGCCTCGACCACGATCGGGTCGCTCAGGAACGGCGCGCCGGCCGTGACCTTGGCGAACTTGCCGGTGAACTCGCCGAAGGTGAGATGCAGGGCGCGGTCGCGGACCAGCCAGGCCGCGGCGGCGTCCCAGAACGCGGTCGTCCCGCCGTTCCCGATCGCCACCTCGTAGCCGTCCGGAAGCGCGAACAGGTCGCCCAGACCGCCCCGGATGCGGCCGACGAGGTCCTTCACCGGTGCCTGCCGGTGAGACGTTCCCATCACGTCCGAGCGCTGGGCGAGCCGCGCCAGCGCCTCGGGCCGCACGCGCGAGGGCCCGCATCCGAAGCGCCCGTCGGCGGGCTTCAGCTCGTCGGGGATGCGCGTTTCGGTTGCGCTCGTGGTCTGGGAGGGGCTCATGCGGGCTGGTGAGGATAGGGCCGGGCGCGGAAGGTTAGACGCCCACTAATCTCCCGCCCATGAGTGATGACGTTCGTGAAGTGGTGTCGGGCGAGGGCTACGCGGTCGGGTCTCTCGACGGCATGGGCGAGGGCCCGGGCTTTCGCAAGATCAGGCGTGAGCTGGGGATCGGCGCGTTCGGCGTGAACGCGATCGTGATGCCCCCGGGGATCGAGACCGGCAAGCACTACCACGAGCGCCAGGAGGAGCTGTACTTCGTGCACTCCGGCCGGCTGGAGATGGAGTTCGGCGACGGGAGCACGCACACCCTCGGCCCCGGCGGCATGGCCTGGGTGGACGCCGCCACCGTGCGTGCGATGCGCAATCACGGTCCCGATGAGGTCACCTACGTGATCGTCGGCGCGGCCGACGGCTACGTCGGGCGCGACGGTGCACTGCCGGAGGGCGAGGAGAGCAACGGCCCGAGGCCCATCACGGGCTAGTAGCCGCCGCGGCCGCGCGCCCCTTAGCGCGCTCGGCAAGCCGCCGGATCAGCACCGCAAGGCGCTCGGCGTCCACTTCATCGATGTCGCCAAGGCGCGCGGTGCCACCTCGGGAGTCGACGACGAGTCGCCCGCCCCAGGGGTTGCTGTCGACCCGCACCCAGGTGATCGCCTCGAGCGGGACGCCGAGCCGGCGATTGATGAAGGGGAGGAACGCCCACGACATCCCGACGACGACACGACGGTCCGTGATCGCGAGGAACCCCATCTGAAGCCGGTACGTCCCGCTGGTCAGGTGCAGGATCCGCTCGCCCGGCCAGAGGCCGTTGGACAGGAACTTCAGGATCGCCCGCCGGGTGTTGCGGCGGGTGAACCCGGCGAGTCGAAGCCATTCCGTGTCGGCGCCGCCCGACCCCCACTTGTTCCACCACTTGATCATTGGGCGGCATCCTCGCGCAGAAGGCCCTGTGGCATGATCGCCGCGTGGCGGCGCCGGAGGTACGACTGAAGGACGGGACCAGCTTCGTGAAGGTCCGCAGCCCGGTCTGGGCTGTCGTCTGGACGGTCCTGTCCCTCGGCATCTACGGCGCCTACTGGTGGTACCAGGTGAATCGCGAGCTGCGTGACCTGGGACGGGTGGCACAGCGTCCCGATTTGGGCGACAGCCCAGGCACCTCGCTGCTCGCGGTCACCCTCGGGGCGCTCGTCATCGTGCCGCCGTTCGTCTCCCTCTACAAGGGCTGCCAGCGAGTTCAGGCGGCCCAGGAGCTGGCCGGGATCGAGGAACGGGATCGGCTGAACGGCTGGATCGCGATGGTATTGGTGGTCGTCGGGTTCGCCTTCGTGTTCATCCCGATCGTGATCGCGTTCGTCCAGAGCGAGCTCAACAAGGTTTGGCGATCCCCCGCGATCACCGACGATGAGGCCGGCGTCCTCGCGCCACCGCCCGCCCCGGCTGCCTCACCTCCGCCCCCGCCGCCGCCTGCCGCCCAGGCGGTTCCGCCGCCACCCCCACCACCGCAGGCGGAGATGAGCCCGGCCCCGGGCGCCAACTTGGCGCCGGGACCGGACCCTCAACTCGAGCGGCTCGAGCGGCTCGCTGCGCTTCGTGACTCCGGGGCGCTCACGCCCGAGGAGTACGAGGCGCAGAAGGCGAAGCTCCTCGCCGAGCTCTGAACTACTGCTGCGCCGGGGGCGGCGGAGCCTGCTGGGCGGGCTCCGGGGCGGCGGGCGGCGCGGCGGCCGCTTCGCCGGCCGGGATCGCCGGGGCGGCTCCACCGGACTGAGCGTCCCAGACCTTGTTCAGGCAGCTCTGCAGGTAGGGCGCGAACGCGAGCCCGATCACGAAGAAGATGATCAGGGCGATCCAGCCGTTGACCGGCTCGGCCCCCGTCAGGCGTGCCGCAGCCTGCATCCGCTGAGTGCCCTTGTAGTAGGAGACGAGCGGCGGAACGATGATCAGGAAGCCGGGGACCAGCGCGAGCAGCGAGGTGCCTGGGCTGTCGCCCAGCTCACCGGTGCCCTTGGCGCGGCCGAGCTCGACCATCTCCTTGTTCACCTTGTACCACCAGACGAAGTGGTAGATCCCGAGCGTGATCAGCGTCAGGCCGAACACCCCCAGCGGGTTTCGCTTCTTGGCGATCTCGTTGGTCCCGACGATCGCAACCTCTTCAGCCATTGGCTCTCCCTCTCACGGATGTTGAAAACAACGAGGCGGCGGCAGCGTAGCTCAGCGGAGGGCGGCCGTCGGGCCCGCGGTGGCGCCTAGTCCCTGTCGATCCAGGACATCATCCCGCGCAGCTCGCCGCCCACCTGCTCGATCTGGTGGGAGGCGCCCTCCTCGCGGAGGCGGGCGAAGTTCTCGCCGCCGGCGCGGTTCTCGCCGATCCACTCCTTCGCGAAGTCGCCGGACTGGATGTCGGCCAGGATCTTCCGCATGGCATCGCGGGTGGGGTCGGCGATGACCTTGGGGCCTCGCGTCATGTCGCCGTACTCGGCCGTGTTGGAGATGGAGTCGCGCATGCCGCCCAGGCCCTTCTCGTACATCAGGTCCACGATCAGCTTCAGCTCGTGGAGGCACTCGAAGTAGGCGAGGCGGGGGTCGTAGCCGGCTTCCACCAGGGTCTCGAACCCGGCGCGCACCAGCTCGGTGGCGCCGCCGCAGAGGACCGCCTGCTCGCCGAAGAGGTCGGTCTCGCACTCGTCCTTGAAGGTCGTCTCGATCACGCCCGCGCGGCCGCCGCCGATCCCGGACGCGTAGGCGAGCACCAGCTCGCTGGCGTTCCCGGTCTGGTCCTGGTGGACCGCCATCAGGCATGGGACGCCGCGTCCCTCCTCGTACTGGCGGCGGACCAGGTGGCCGGGGCCCTTCGGGGCGACCATGCCGATGTCGACGCCGGGCGGTGGCTCGACCTCGCCGAAGTGGATCGAGAAGCCGTGGGCGAACATCAACAGGTTGCCCTCGGCGATACCGTCGCGGATCTCCTCGTTCCAGACGTCGGCCTGGCGCTCGTCGGGAAGCAGGACCATCACCACGTCGCCGCGGCTGGCGGCGTCGGCGACGTCCAGCACCTCCAGGCCCTGCGCCTCGGCCTCGGCGCGGCTGGAGGAGTCGGGACGCAGGCCCACCACGACATCGTGGCCGGAGTCCTTCAGGTTCAAGGCGTGTGCGTGACCCTGTGAGCCGTAGCCCAGGATCGCAATCGTCTTGCCCTTCAGGGCGTCGGGGTTGGCATCGGCGTCGTAGAAGATTCCGTCGTCAGGCATGGCGCGGCAGGTTAGCCGCCCGCGCCCTCGGGGCGCTCGATGAAGAACTCGGTGAACTCGGCGCAGAGCCCGTCCGGGTTGAATCGCATGACGAAGCAGTTGTCATAGACCGCGCGGACCGACCCGTCCTTTTCGCTGTAGGTGCTGGTCCCCGTGGCCACCGCCACCTCGCCGTCGATCGCCACCGGCTCGTAGTCGGCGTCGTAGCCACCGGGTTCGTCGGGCTCGTCGAACCAGCTCTCGACGATCTCCTCGCGGCCGCGGATCCACTCGTCGAACGGGTGGTAGCGGTAGCGCGCATCCTCGGCGAAGAGGGCGCCGATGGCGTCGCGGTCGTAGGTCTTCCAGGCGGCGACGTACTGCTCCAGCCAGCCTTGGACCTGCGACCGCCCGATCGATTGCTCATCCGCCATAGGCTCATCCTCCCAAACGAGCGGAGGGACGTGAGCGCAACCAGAACGCTGATCCGAGGCGGCACGGTCCTCGTCGGCGACCCAGGGTCCGGTCGGGCGGAGGACATCGACCTCCTCGTGGAGAACGGGCGGATCGCCGAGCTCGGCTCCACGTCCGGCTCCGGCGACGCCGCTGAGATCGACGCCGAAGGGGCACTCGTTGTGCCTGGCTTCGTCGATACCCACCGGCACACGTGGCAGACCGCGATGCGCGGTATCTGCGCCGACTGGACCCTGCTCGATTACTTCCGCGGCATCCGGCTCTCCGCAGCCGCGGGCTATGCCCCGGAGGATGTCTACGCGGGCAACTACGTCGGGGCGCTGGAGGCGCTGGAGGCCGGCGTCACGACGATCCTCGACTTCTCCCACTGCCTGATCTCCCCCGACCACGCGGACGAGGCGGTGCGCGGCCTTCGCGAGGCGGGGATCAGGGGCGTGTTCGCCTATGGGATGTTCCCCGTGCCGGTCGCCGATCCGCCCTTCGACACGACCGAGAAGCGCCTCTCCGACGCCCGCCGGGTGCGGGGCGAGCAGTTCGCCTCCGACACGGGCCTGCTGCGGATGGGGATCGCGCTCACGGAACTGGGCCTGGTGCCGTGGTCCACCACGATCGCGGAAGTCGCCGTGGCCCGGGAGCTCGACGCGATGGTGACGGCTCACATCGGCTCGGTGTGGGCCGAGCGCCGCCCGCCTGAGGTCGAGTTGCTCGACGCCGGGGGCCTATTGGGGGCGGGCCAGGTACACGTGCACTGCAACGCCTGCTCCGACCGGGAGCTCGACCTGCTGGCGGGCGCCGGGGCGTCGGTGTCGGTCACGCCCGAGACGGAGCTTCAGATGGGCATGGGATTCCCGGTGACCGCACGTCTGCTCGACCGTGGCATGACCCCCTCGCTGGGATGCGACATCGTTTCCAACAATCGCGGCGACCTGTTCGGGCAGATGCGGCTGGGACTCCAGTGCGAGCGAGCACGCGCCAACCAGCCGTCGCTGGAGGCGAACACCATGCCGCAGGCCCTGACCCTGACGGCGGCGCAGATGCTCCACTTCGCAACCCTCGGAGGCGCGCGGGCGATGGGCCTGGACGGGGAGGTCGGATCGATCGAGGTCGGCAAGGCCGCCGACCTGGTGCTGCTCCGCGGGGACGGCCTGAACTTCGCCCCGCGGGCGGAGCCGGTCGCCCAGACCGTTCTGCAGTGTGGGCCCGGCGACGTCGACACGGTGCTCGTCGCGGGCGAGGTCATCAAGCGTGACGGGCGCCTGGACCAGGACGTTGCCGCGCGAGCCCACGGGCTCGCGGCGGCCTCCCGTGAGCGCGTGTTCGCCGCGGCGGCCGGCAGGGGTGGGCTCCTCCCAGAGGCGCCCGACGGCTGGTTCGAGGGCGTGATCGCCGCGATGGAGCAGAACCTCGCCGAAGCCCCCGCGGTCGACTAGTCTCGAGCGCGTGCCGCTCGTCGACCTCAGCGCACCCATCAGGCCCAGCCCGCCGGAGCTACTCGAGGCCCTGCGCATCGACATCGAGTACTCCGACCACGCCGCCGGCGCGAAGCAGATCGAACAGCTCTTCGGCGTTCCGCCCAACCTCCTCAAGGACGGCGAGGGCTGGACCAACGAGAACATCACCCGCTTCGGCACTCACAGCGCCACCCACGTGGACGCCCCGTGGCACTACAACTCGACCATTCGCGGAGAGCCGGCGAAGCGCATCGATGAGCTGCCGCTCGAGTGGTTCTTCGCGGACGGCGTGGTCTTGGACATGACCGCGAAGGCCGACGGCGAGGTGGTGGACGTCGCGGACGTCGAGTCCGCCCTTGCCCATGTCGGCCACGTACTGAGCCCGCTGGACATCGTGCTCGTCCATACCGGTCGTGATCGCTTCTACGAGGATCTGGACTACATGGCCCGCGGGCCGGGTGTGAGCGCGGAGGCCACGGTCTGGCTCTATGAGCGTGGGGTCAGGGTGATGGGAATCGATGCCTGGGGATGGGACCGGCCTCTGCACCTGCAGGCAGCGGACGCCCTCGAGCGAAACGAGCCGGGGGTCTTCTGGGAGGCCCATCAGGCGGACCTCTCCTACTCCCAGATCGAGCGCATGGTCAACCTCGCGGCGCTGCCCCCCACCGGGTTCCGCGTCGCCTGCTTCCCGCTGCGGATCGAGGGCGCATCAGGCGCTCCGGCCCGGGTCGTCGGCATCGTCCCCGACTGACCCGCCGGCAGCCCCTACCGGAGCTCTCGCCGGAGGAGTTTCCCGGAGGCCGTGCGCGGGAGTTCGGAGATGAACTCGAAGCGCTTCGGGATCTTGAAGTCGGCGAGCGTCACCGCGCAGTGGCGCCGGAGCTCCTCCTCGTCCTCCAGGGCCCCCTCGCGCAGGACCACCACAGCCGCGACGGCCTCCTGCCACTCGGAGTCGGCGCGGCCGACAGCCGCGGCGTCGAGGACGTCGGGGTGGCGCATGAGGGCCTCCTCGATCTCGGCCGGGATCACGTTCTCGCCGCCGGTGACGATCAGATCGCCGATGCGGTCGGTCACGTAGAGGAAGCCGTCGTCATCGATGCGCCCGATATCTCCTGTGTGAAGCCAGCCGTCCTCGTCGCTTACCTCGGGTGCGACCGTGGGCCCCTGCACGAGGATCTCGCCGTCCTTGATGCGCAGGTGTGTGGTCAGCAGGGGGCGCCCGGCCGAGCCCAGCTTCCTGCGCGCGTCGACGGGGGCGAGCGTCGTCACCTGCGAGGCGGCCTCGGTCAGCCCGTAGGTCTGCACCACCGTGGCGCCGCGGCCGAGGGCCTCCTCCAGTACGTCGTCGGGCACGGGCCCGCCGCCGACGAGCACGGCGCGAAGTGGCAGGAGATCAACGCCGGCCTCCAGGAGCCGCATGAGCTGCGTGGCCACGACCGAGATCACGGTCACCCCGTCGCCCTCCAGCGATTCGGCCACCCGGTCGACATCGAAGCCGTCATGAATGACAGCCGCTGTGCCGTAGATCACGGAGCGCATGACGATCGAAAAGCCGCTGACGTGAAAAAGCGGCACGCAGCACAGCCATCGGTCCGTGGGCTCGACGCCCAGGTTGAAGGCTGAGCCGACGGCGCTCCAGAGGTGATTGCCGTACGTGAGCCCGACCGGCCGCGGGTGGCCGGAGCTGCCGCTGGTGAGGATGCGGCAGCAGAGGGCGTCCAGGTCGTGCTCGCCCAGGAGCGGCAGGTCGGCCTCGGTAAGGCCGGCGTCGGCGGCGTCCGAGATGATCAGGCCGGGCCCGGCCCGCTCCAGTTCCGCCGCCCGCTCGTCGGCCGTGAGCCGGGTGTTGATCGGGTAGGCCACGGCGCCGAGCTTCATCAGCGCGTGCAGCACCACCACGTAGTCGAGGCCCGCGGGCAGCTCGATCGCCACGGTCGCGCCCCGCCGAACGCCCCGCGCTGCGAGCCTTCGGGCGGCCCTCATCGCCTCGTGTTCGAGCTCCGCGTAGGCGACCTCGTAGCCCCCGGCCAGTAGCGCCGGGCGCTCGGGACAGGTCTCGGCTCGCTGGGCCAGCCAGTTGTCGAGGTGCATCGAACGGAATAATCACCTAGATGCCGATTCCGCACCGCGACGCCCCCTCCGCTGAGGAGCTCTACGCACCCATCACCTGGGAGCGCGCTCACGACTATGAGGACCTCCTCTACGACAAGGCCGAGGGGATCGCCCGCATCACGATCAACCGGCCGGAGGTGCGCAACGCGTTTCGGCCGCAGACGCTCGCCGAGCTGCGCGACGCCTTCTCCCGCGCCCGCGACGACCTGGAGGTCGGAGCGATCATCTTCACCGGTGCCGGCGACGAGGCCTTCTGCTCCGGCGGCGACCAGCGCATCCGCGGGGACGACGGGTACATCGGCGACGACGACGTCGCCTCGCAGGGCGTCGGGCGGCTTGACGTGGGCGACCTGCACGTCCAGATCCGCCGGCTGCCGAAGCCGGTGGTAGCGATGGTGGCGGGCTACGCCGTCGGCGGCGGCCAGATCCTGCACCTCGTGTGCGACCTGTCCGTAGCGGCCGACAACGCCCGATTCGGCCAGACCGGCCCGCGGGTTGGCAGCTTCGACGGCGGCTTCGGTGCCGGGCTGCTGGCAAAGGCCGTCGGCGTTCGCAAGGCCAAGGAGATCTGGTTCCTGTGCCGCCTGTACGAGGCCGATGAGGCGCTGCAGATGGGGCTCGTCAACGCGGTGGTTCCGCTCGCCGGCCTCGAGCGCGAAACCGTGGCGTGGTGCCGTGAGATGACCACGCTCTCCCCCCTCTCCCTGCGCCTGCTGAAAGCCAGCTTCAACGCGACCGAGGACGGGCTCACCGGGATCCAGCAGCTTTCGCACGACGCGACGCTCCTCTACTACATGTCGGAGGAGGGCCAGGAGGGCCGCAACGCCTTCCAGGAGGGCCGAAAGCCCGACTTCTCCAAGTACCCCAAGCGTCCGTGATGACTGGATGAGCCCGCTGCGCATCTGGGCGATGGCGGCTCGCCCGCGGACGCTGCCGGCGGCGATCGCCCCGGTGCTGGTGGGAAGCGCCGCCGCGAACTACCAGCGCGACCCCTGCAACCTGAACGACATCTGCGTGCTGGTCACTGCCCCGCCGTTTCAGTGGGATCTGTTCGTGGCCGCCCTCATCGGCTCGATCTTCATCCAGATCGGGACCAACCTCGCCAACGACTACTCGGACGCCAAGCGCGGCGCCGACACCGCCGAGCGGCTCGGGCCGGTCCGGGTGACCTCGGCCGGGCTTGTGGCTCCGCGGCGGGTGCTGGTGGCGACCTGGGTGGCGTTCGGCGTGGCGGTCCTGGCCGGCCTCTACCTGACCGCCGAGGTCGGGCCCGTGATCCTGGTGGTCGGGGTGGCATCGATCCTGGCGGGCGTGCTCTACACCGGAGGCCCCCGGCCGTACGGCTACGCGGGGCTCGGCGAGGTGTTCGTCTTCGTCTTCTTCGGCCTGGTGGCCGTGAACGGCTCCTACTACGTGCAGCTGGAGGACGTGGCGTGGATGCCGTTCGTGCTCTCGATCCCGGTCGGACTACTCGCGACGGCGATCCTGGTGGTCAACAACCTGCGTGACATGGAGACCGATCGCCGCGCCGACAAGATCACGCTGGCCGTGCGACTGGGCCGGCCGCGGACCCGCCGGCTCTACGCCTGGATGCTGGCGCTCTCGTTCCTGATCGTCCCCATCTCCGTTCTCGCCGCTGACGCACCCGGCTGGGCGCTGATTGCCCTGGGGGCCGCGCCGCTTGCGAGCAGGCCCCTGCGGGCCGTGATGACCCGCACGGACGGCGAGGCGCTGAACGGCGCCCTGGCCGGCACCGGCGCCCTGCTGGGCGTCTTCAGCATCCTGCTCTCAGCAGGCCTGCTGATCGCCGCGGCATGAAGATCACCGAGGTCGAGACCGTTCCATACGCCCTCCCGTTCCGGGAGGACTACATAACGGCCCGCGGCGCGCTGGCCGCCCGCGAGATCGTGCTGCTGCGGCTGCGCACCGACGAGGGCGTGGAGGGCCTCGGGGAGGCCGTGCCGATGACGCTGCGGGGCGGCGACTCGCTCGAGCGGGTCGAGCGCACGCTCCTGCGTTCGTCGCGCCGTATCCGCCGGCTCGATCCCTCCCGCATGGCGAGCGACGATCCCCTCGAGGCTGCGATCGATGGATTTATCCATGTGGCGGCCGGGCGGCGCCTCGCCGGGCCGGCCGCGGCGGCGCTCGAGATGGCGATCTTCGACCTGGCGGGAAAGCTCTCCGGGCAGCCGGTCTGGCAACTGCTCCGCGGGGAGGCCGCCGACCCCGTCCGCTGCAACGCCACTCTGCCCGCCGGGGATCCGGCGAACGTCGCGGAGGCCGCCCGCGGTTGGGCTGCCGAAGGGTTCGACACCTTCAAGCTGAAGCTCGGTGCGGGCGAGGACGTCGAGCAGGTGCGCGCGGTGCGCGAGGCGGTGGGACCGGAGGCTCGCATCCGTGTCGACGCCAACGGCGCGTTCGGACCGGAGGAGGCCATCGCGCTCCTGGAGCAGCTCGAGCCCCTGGGAATCGAGCTGGCCGAGCAGCCCTCCCCCGCCCTGCGGGATCTCGCGGCTGTCTCTGCGGCCAGCGCCGTGCCCGTTGCGGCCGACGAGAGCGTCACCAGCGCGAAGGACGCCGACAAGGCGCGCGACGCCGAGGCCTGCACCTACGCGACCGCGAAGCTCTCGAAGGTTGGCGGCATCGGGGCCGCCGGCGCGATCGCTGCCCGGCTGCCGACGTATCTCTCCAGCGCCCTCGACGGCCCGGTGGGGATCGCCGCAGCGGGACATGCGGCCCAGGCGATCTATCGCACGGCCGACGACCCCGGTCTCGCCCACGGGCTCGCGACGCAGCGCCTCTTCGCCGAGACGGTCGCGACCCGGGAGTGCGAGCTACGCGACGGCCACCTTCACCTGCCGGAGGGCCCAGGCCTCGGGGTGGCGCTCGACGAGGACGCGCTCGCCGCCCACCGGCTCCGGTCGGCGGAGTGGCGCTAGCGTTCACGGCATGGACGCAGCGAATCGCAACACGGCCCTCGCTTCGGCGTTCGTCGAGGAGCTCGCGCGGTGCGGGGTGCGCCACGCCGTGCTCTCCCCCGGCTCGCGTTCGACCCCGCTCGCCCTCGCCCTCTGGCGGGCCCCCGCGATCGAGGTCTCGGTCGTCGTCGACGAACGCAGCGCCGGGTTCGTGGCCCTTGGCGCCGCCCAGGCCACGCGCACGCCGGTCGCAGTCCTGTGCACGTCCGGGACGGCCGCCGCGAACCTCCACCCCGCGGTGAGCGAGGCGGACGAGTCCGCCGTGCCGCTGTTGCTGCTCACGGCCGACCGCCCCCCCGAGCTGCGGGGGATTGGCGCCGGGCAGACGATCGACCAGATCAAGCTCTTCGGCTCGGCGGCCCGATGGTTCTGCGAGGTCGGCGTGCACGACGCGGACGACGCGGGCCTTCTGCACTTCCGCTCGGTCGCCTGCCGGGCGTACGCCGCCAGCCGGGGCGAGCCCCGTCCGGGGCCGGTCCACCTGAACCTCGCCTGGCAGGAACCGCTCGGGGACGAGCCGGTCGAAGGTGAGGTGACCGCGACGTCGGAGCTGGCGCTGGGCGGACGGGGCGAGCGGCCCCTCACATCGGTGGCGGGCGCGGCCCCGGATCCGGACATGGAGCTCCTGGCGGAGCTCGCCGAGCGCATCTCGGCCTCGCCGCGCGGGCTGATCCTCGCCGGCAGGCAGCTCGACCCCGATCTCGGGAGCGCCGTGGCGTCCCTCGCCAGCGCCTCCGGATACCCGGTGCTCGCCGAGCCGACCTCGCAGGCCCGCTTCGGGCCACACGCGCGCGAGCTCGTGATCGGCTCGTACGAGGCCGTGGCGCACGCGCGCCCGGTCGAGCTCGAGCCCGAGCTGATCATCCGCTTCGGCGAGATGCCGACGTGCAAGCCGCTCCGCCAGTGGCTGGGCGGGCTCCAGAGCGTCCGCACGGTGGCGGTCGACCCGGGCTTCGGCTGGAATGAGCCCACGCGGATCGCCGAAACAGTCGTCCGGGCCGATTCGGTCGCCACGGCGAACGGGCTCGCGGGGCTTCTCGACGGAGCACCCGGGAGCTGGGCCGAGTCCTGGACGGCGGCCACATCGGCCGCAGACCAGGCACTGGTGGCCGGACTGGACGCACCCGAGCTGTCGGAGCCGGCCGCCCACCGTGCGCTGGCGCGGGCCTACGCGAACGGCGACCTCGTCTACACCGCGTCCTCGATGCCCATCCGGGACCAGGAGGCCTACGCGGCAGGCACCGAGACCGATGTGCGGTTCCTGTGCAACCGGGGGGCGAACGGCATCGACGGCCTGGTCTCGTCCGGGATCGGTGCCGCCGTTGCCGGTGGCAGGCCGGCGTGGGTGCTCACCGGCGACGTCGGGCTCCACCACGACCTCAATTCCCTCTCGCTGCTGCAGGCCTCGAAGACTCCGATCCGGGTCGTGGTGTTCAACAACGGAGGCGGCGGCATCTTCGAGTTCCTCCCGCAGGCCGAGCAGGTCACGCGCGAGGAGTTCGAGGCCCTGTTCGGGACGCCCACAGGCCTGGTCCCAGAGCGCGTGGCCGCGCTCTGGGACATCCCGTTCCGCCGGATCTCCGCGCCGGAGGAGCTCGCGTCGTCACTGGAGCGAACCGAGATCGTCGAGGTCCCCACGGACCGCCGGCGCGGCGTCGAGCTGCGGCGCGACCTCATGCGTGCGGCGGCAGAAGCCGCCGCACGGTCCGTGTCGTCGGCGAGCCGCTAGGGCGCGCCCGGCGGGACTCCTCTAGGAGTCCTCGCCGCAGTTCTCGTTCGTGTACTCCTCGAGGCGCTGGCTGGTCGCCTCGAAGTCCTCGGCCTCCGCCTGGAAGTCGGTGGCGATCGCGAGGAAGTCCTCCGGGCTCTTGGCGTCCTGCGCGGCGGTCACGAAGTCGTCGAAGAACTGCTGGGCCTCCTCGACGTCGTCCTTGATCTCCTCAGGCGCGACCTCGGTCACCTCGCCGAACAGGCCCTGCGCCTCCTCCAGCGCCTCGGTGGCGCCTGAGATGTCGTCGCCGGCGACGCCGGCGAACGGATCCTCCGCCGCCTGGATCTCCTCGACCTTGTCGCAGAAGGCCTCGATGTCGCCGTCGTCGCCGCCGCAGCCGCTGAGGGCAAGAGCCCCGGTGGCGGCGATCGTGGATCCGATCAGGACAAGTCTCATCAGGGGTACCCCTCAGGTCGCGGTTCGAGCCCGGCAACCCTAGTGGCTTCGCAGGCGGTCAGGCCGTGACCAGCGGCAGCATCGCCCCGAGCTTCAGCTCGGTCTCGGCGAGTTCGGCCGCCGGATCGGAGTCGGCGACGATGCCGGCGCCAGCGAAGAGGTGAGCGGTCCGATCGCGCAGGAGCGCCGAGCGCAATGCGACGCAGAACTCCCCGTCCTCGGTGGCGTCCATCCACCCGACCGGCCCGGCGTACCACCCGCGATCCAGGCGTTCCAGGCGCGCGATGTCCTCGGGAGCGCCGGCGGGGGGCTCGCCGCCCACGGCGGGCGTCGGGTGCAGCATTCCGGCCAGCTCGACTGCCGACCGCGGATCGGCCAGCTGGGCCCAGACCGGCGAGGCCAGATGCTGGATGTTCGCCACCTTCACCAGGCCGGGGTCCTTCCCCGCCTCCACCCACACCGCGTGTGGGCGCAGAGTGCGGGCTATCCGGCGGACGACGAAGTCGTGCTCGGCCCGGTCCTTCGCGGAGTGCAGAAGCGCCTCGCCCAGATGGTCGTCGACCGCCGGATCGGCGCTGCGGCGCGTCGACCCCGCAAGCGCGACGGTCGCCGCGGTGGCGCCGTTGCGGCGGATGAGGAGCTCCGGGCTGGCCCCCAGGAACGCTCCCTCGGGCGAGCCGAAGCAGAAGCAGAAGCAGGAGGGGAAGGACGAGCGCAGAGCCCCGTAGATGGCGGCGGGGTCGTGCGCGGTGGGTGCCTGTACGCGGATCTCGCGGGCGAGGACGAGCTTCCCCCTGCGCCCTGCCCTGATCTCGCCGACGGCGGCGGCCACGGCCGCCTCATAGTCGGCCGGCGGCGCCGGACTGGAGATCTCGCTCCCGCCGCTCGGGTGGGGGTCGAGCAACGGCATTCCGCCGTCGGAGAGCGCGGCGAGGCGCCCGCGCAGGCGGTCAACGGCTTCCTGGGCATCGTCCCCTGCGACGACACACACCGTGAGCAGGGTCTCGTCTCGGCGGCGCATCATCGAGAGCTCCGGCAGGATCATGAGCGCGGGCGGGAACGACGACCAGTGCGGCGAGCTGCCGCCGCCGGGGTCGAATGCGAAGCCACCGGTCCACACCGGCCCCGCGCCGGCCGGCAGGCCCTGGGGCTCGTCGCAGATGCGGTCACGAAGGAGCTTCGTGCAACCGCCCGCCACGTCCGCGAAGCGCGGCTCCCCGCGGGAGACGACCGAGTGAGCGGTGCCCACCGTCGCGAGCGCGAAGTCATCGTCGGGCTCCTCCCAGCAGGACCAGCGGTCGCGGGCCATGCGGGAGCGGAACGCGGCAGCGCTCGGGTCCGGCACCGGGACGGGCGTGGTGACGCTGACTACTCGTCGCGGCTCGGCGCCGTCGAGCAGCGACTCGAGGGAGTCCAGCGCGGTCGCGGCGCCCTGGATCACGACCGGCCTACTGGTCCGGCTTCGCCTTGGTGATGGCGACCTCGCCCGTGCGCGCCATCTCGATCAGGCCATGGGGGCGGACCATCCGCTCAAAGCTGTCGATCTTCTCCTGGGGGCCGGTGACCTCGACGGTCAGGGTGCGGCGCGAGACGTCAACGATCGTGGCGCCGAAGATCTCGGCGAACTGCATGATCTCGGCCCGGCTCTCGACCGCCGCGGACACCCGGAACAGAGCCATCTCCCGGGCGATCGTCCCGTCCGGCTCCATGTCGCGGATCTTGATGACGTTGACGAGCTTGTGAAGCTGCTTGGTGACCTGGTCGATCGGGTGGACCGCGCCGTCGAGCGTGAGCGTCACGCGTGAGATGTCCGGGTCCTCCGTGGGACCTACCGCGAGCGTGTCGATGTTGAAGCCGCGGCGGCTGAACAGGCCGGCGATGCGGGCGAGGACACCGGGGCGGTTCTCCACGGTGAGCGAGAGGATGTGCTTGCGGCCCGTGAGCGCGCGCGAGGCCTCGAGGTCCTCGAGCTTGATCAGGTCTGGCGTGCCGGCTTCCATCAGCCCACCATGTCCCGGGCGGCGGCGCCGGCCGGGATCATCGGGAAGCAGTTCTCGTCCTTGGTGACGCGGACGTCCAGCAGCACCGGGCCTTCGGTCTCGAGCGCGGTGCGCATGGCGTCGCGGACCTGGGACTTCTCCGAGACCTGCATGCCGGTCCAGCCGAACGCCTCAGCGAGCTTCGGCCAGTCGGGACTGGGCCCCATCTCGACGGAGGAGTAGCGCTCCTCCCAGAAGAGCTCCTGCCACTGGCGCACCATCCCGTAATGGCCGTTGTTCATCAGGAACATCTTCACGGGGATGTCGTGGTGCGCGGCGGTGGCCATCTCCTGGCAGGTCATCACCAGGCTGCCGTCGCCGGTGATCCCGACCACGGTCTCGTCCGGGCAGGCCACCTTGGCGCCGATGGCGGCGGGCAGGCCGAAGCCCATCGTGCCCAGGCCACCCGAGTTGATCCACTGGCGGGGCCTGGAGAAGTGGTAGTACTGCGCCGCCCACATCTGGTGCTGGCCGACGTCGGACGTGATGATCGCGTTGCCCTCCGTCGCCTCGTACATCGCCTCGATCATCAGCTGGGGCTTGATCTCGGCGTCGCGGCTGTCGTCGTAGCGCAGCGGATACGCGGTCTGCCACTCGTGGATCTGCTTCCACCACTCGTCGAGGCGCGAGCCGTCGGCCTTGAGCGCGTTGTACTCGCGCGTGAGCTTGGGCAGCACGTCCTTGGCGTCGCCGACGATCGGGATGTGCGCGGCGACGTTCTTCGAGATCTCGGCCGGGTCGACGTCGATGTGGACGAACTTGGCGCGCGGGGCGAACTCGGAGAGCTTGCCGGTGATGCGGTCGTCGAAGCGGGCGCCGACGCAGACGATCAGGTCGGCGGTGTCCATCGCGTAGTTCGCCGCGCGGGTGCCGTGCATGCCCAGCATGCCGAGCCACTGCTCATGTGGCGCGGGAAAGGCGCCGAGGCCCATCAGCGTGAGCGTCACGGGGAAGCGGTCGGAGAGGCAGAACGCGCGGAGCTCGTCAGAGGCGTTGGCGTTGATCACACCGCCGCCCGCGTAGATCACCGGGCGCTGCGAGTTCGCCAGCGCCTTGGCCGCGAGCCGGATCTGCTTGATGTTGCCCTCGGTCGTGGGGCTGTAACCGGGGAGATCCGGGGCGCCCTCGGCCGGCGTGTAGTCCACGTCGGCGCGTGAGAGGTCCTGCGGGATGTCCACCAGAACCGGGCCCGGGCGGCCGGTCGAGGCGATGTGGAACGCAGCGTGGATGTACTCGGGGATGTGCCGGGGGTCCGTCACCAGCAGCGAGTGCTTGACGACCGGGAGCGTGATCCCGGTGACGTCGGCCTCCTGGAAGCCGTCGGTGCCGATGAGCTCGGTGCGGACCTGTCCGGTGATGAAGACGGTCGGGACGGAATCCATCATCGCGTCGGCGATGGGCGTCACGAGGTTCGTCGCTCCGGGGCCCGAGGTGGCGAAGCAGACGCCGACGCGGCCGGAGGCCTTGGCGTAGCCCTCCGCGGCGTGTCCGGCGCCCTGCTCGTGGCGCGCCTGGACGTGCTGGAACTTCGCGTCGTAGATCGCGTCGTAGGTGGGCAGGTTGGCGCCTCCGGGGATCCCGAAGACGTGGTCTACCCCCTCGGCCTCCAGGGCCTGGATGAGTGCGTCAGCTGCGCGCATTGAGTCGAATTGTAGGGCCGGGCGCGCGCTCGCCCGGGATCAGCCTTGCGGCGTCAGCGGGTCGCCTTCCAGCTCGCCGGACTTCCACGTTGTGTGCGGGAGGATCGCGTGATCGATCACCGAGTCGCGGTAGCGCTCGATGATGCCCAGCAGCGACTGCACGAGCTCCTCGCCCAGCAGGTTCGGCTCAAGGCCGAGCTCCAGCAGCTTGGTGTGGGTGGGGTTGTAGTAGTGGGTCTCCGCCTCCACCCGCGGGTTCGGCACCGTCTTGATCTCGACGTCGATGCCAGCGTGGCCGGCGCTCTCACGCACGAGCGCTGCCAGCTCGGCGACCGAGAACTGCTCGGTGAACTGGTTGAAAACGCGGAACTCGCCGAGGTCGGCCGGGTTCGCGACCGCGAGCTCGACGCACTGGAGCGTGTCGCGGATGTTCAGGAAGCCGCGGGTCTGGCCGCCCTCGCCGTAGACGGTGAGCGGGTGGCCGATCACGGCCTGGACGCAGAAGCGGTTGAGCACCGTGCCGAAGTACTCGTCGTAGTCGAACCGGGTGATCAGGCGCTCGTCGCGGGCCGACTCCTCGGTCTCGACGCCGTAGACGACGCCCTGGTTGAGGTCGGTCGCGCGCAGCCCCCAGATCCGGCAGGCGAAGTGGATGTTGTGGGAGTCGTGGACCTTCGAGAGGTGGTAGAGCGAGCCGGGCAGCTTGGGGAACGGCAGGGTGTCCTTGCGCCCGTTGTGCTCGATCTCGATGAACCCCTCCTCGATGTCGATGTTGGGGGTCCCGTACTCGCCCATCGTCCCGAGCTTCACCAGGTGGCAGTCGGGAACGCGGTCGCGCATCGCGAACAGCAGGTTCAGCGTGCCGATGACGTTCGTGTACTGAGTCTCCACCGCGGTCTCGCGCGAGCGCATCGAGTACGGAGCGGAGGGCTGCTCGGCGTAGTGGACGATCGCCTCCGGCAGCGTCTCCTCGATCACGGTCTCGACGAACTCGGCGTCCTCCATCGAGCCCACGAAGCTGCGGATCTCCTTGCCGGAGACCTCCTGCCACGCCTCGATGCGCTCATCCAGCGAGCGGATCGGCGTGAGCGAGTCGGTCGAGTTGTCGTTGTGCCAGCGGCGACGGGAGAAGTTGTCGACGACCGAGACTTCGTGCCCGCGCTCGGAGAAGCGCATCGCGGTCGGCCATCCCAGATACCCGTCGCCACCCAGGATCAGGATTCGCATAAAGGTCGCGGGAGGGTAGCGGAGGCGAGGCGTTAGCCGCGAAGGCAGAAAGCGCGGGCCGTCAGAGTCTTGGTGTTCCTGATGCTGCGCCCTCCGGAATAGAAACGGCGCGGGTTCGCGAAGACCCCCACGTTCGACAGGGACGTGTTGTGCGCGACGGACACGCTCGGGGGCTTCCCGCGTTTGTGGAAGAACATGCCGACAGGGCCGGCGGCCGGATGGGATGCGGGGCACTTTCCCGAGACGACGCGGTCCTCTCCGCCCCCCGTCTTAAGGTTCAGCTGTTGCTTCTCGTATGGCGCGAGCCGGTTCGCCGGCAGGCACTGAGCCATGACGTGCAGGTCCAGCGGCGCGAAGACGCGGCCGGCCCCATACCACGCGCTCGCCCGGCCGTTCGGAGTCGACGCGCTGACCCAGGCATCTGCAGCTGTTGAAGGATCTGCCCCGCCACCGCTGGTGGCCCAGTAGGTGCCGCCCGTGTAGGCCCGTAGTCCCTGTGGGCAGCGCACGGTGTCGGCGTCCGTCGTGTCGTTGGCCATGGCCACCGTCTGCTCGAGGATCTGCCGCCCCGCGAACAACGCGTCTGGAAGACAGATCATCTCGACTCGCAGCGTGTAGGGGGTGATGGTGCCGTTGCTGCCGTCGGCATACCAGCCTTCCCCGTCGCTGGTGGGGGTGGTGCTGCTCACGCGTACGAAGATCTCGGGCGTCGGCTCCTGCGTTCCCGCGCTGGGATGGACGAAGGCACCACCGGTGAAGACGTTGGTCCCGGCAGGGCAGCTCACGTAGCCGCCTCCAAGCCCGTTCGTCGGGAATGCCGGAAGGGTGAAGTTGGCGGTCACCACCGTGCCGCCCTCCACGTCCTGCGCATCGATCCTGGCCGCATTGGCGCCCGCCGGCAGCGCCAGGGCACACACCGCGAGCACCAGAACTGGTCCCACCTTGCTCACGTGTCGAAGCTACGCGGTGCAAGGCGGGCTGTCAAGGAGGGCCTCGACTCGCCGTATCCTGCCCTGCCCCATGGACCTGCCCCTCGCAGCCGTGTTTCCCGAGGAACTGACCGCGCTTCGCGCCGGCGGCCTCGTGCTGGCCGTCCTGATCGGCGGGTTCGCGATCTGGCGCCGGCGCACCCTGCGCAACGCCGACGTGTTGATCCTGCTCTCCGTCGCGTTCGCCCTGGCGATCGTGTCGGGAACAGAGCTGCTGGACGCCGTGCTGTCCGCGTTCTCCTTCGAGCGCGAGAACGGCACCCGGATCGTGGGTGTCGTCGTGTTCGCGATCCTGATCCTGTTCGGGCTCACCCTCCGCGCCCTCTCCCAGAACTCGCGGATCACGAGCGAGTTGTCGGCGGTGCTCGAGGGGCTGGCATGGGAGCGCTTCCGCCGCGACGGCCACCCGGAGCAGTTCGCCGGCAAGGTCGCGGTCCTGATTCCCGCCTACAACGAGGCCGACAACATCGCCACGGTGCTGGAGCGGATCCCTGCCGAGGTCTGCGGAGAGCCGATCGCCGTGCTGGTCGTGGACGACGGCTCCCGCGACGGCACGGCCGATGAGGCCGAGGCCGCGGGCGTCGTGGTCGCGCGCCACGTCATCAACCGTGGCGGCGGCGCCGCCCTCCGCACCGGCTATCGCCTGCTCTCGGACTCGAAGGCCAACATCGTGGTCACCCTCGACGCCGACGGCCAGCACCTGCCCTCGGAGATGCCGCGCCTCGTCGAGCCCGTGCTCTCCGGGGAGGTCGCGATGGCTCACGGCTCCCGGGTGCTCGGTGAGGCCGAGCAGAACCACAGGACCAGGGAGCTCGGGATCGTCTTCTTCAACAAGGTGGTCTCGTTCATCACCCGGACGAAGGTCACCGACTGCTCGAACGGCTATCGCGCGGTGCGCGCGGACGTCCTCCCCACGCTCGTCCTGCGCCAGGAGCAGTTCCACACCTCCGAGTTCATGATCGAGGCGATCAAGCGCGGCATCCCCTCCAAGGAGGTGCCGGTGACGGTGGTGACCCGCCTGTCCGGCCACTCGAAGAAGCCGGCGGTCGTGCGCTACGGGATGGGCTTCGCCAACGCGATCGCCCGCACCTGGCTGCGGTAGGGGCTAGCTCCGCCGCGCCTGGCGCGCCGCCTCGATCATCGCCGGCGTCCGGACCTCGGCGGGATCCTCCGGCAGGTACAGGTCCTCGCCGCAGACGCTGCAGACCTGCACGTAGAGCTTCTGGACCTTGCCGCAGTTCGGGCAGCGGCGCTCGGGCTCGCCGTGCTCGTAGCGGTACGCGATCACGACGATCATGCCGATCACGGGCAGGATGAAGCCGACGAGGAACCAGATGAAGAACGAGCTGCCCTTGCCCTTGCCGATGACCGCCGTGACCAGGCCGAAGGCGCCGAGGATGATCAGGGCCTGCATGGGTCAGTCGAGCGGGCGGTGGGTGCCGCCGCGCTGGTAGACCTCGTCGGCCAGCGGCCGAGGGTGGCCGATCGAGCCGACGTCGGCGACGTCACGGGAGAAGGGCAGGCCGATCGTCCAGTCGGCGACCGCCCGGATCTTGCGCGCGACGCCCGGGATCTGGCTCACGTGGTAGGTCCGGGCCATCCACCAGGCCGGGAAGCCGCTGAAGCGCCTCTTCGAGAGCTCGCCGACCGCCTTGTAGCGCCCGAGGTTCACGAACGCGGCCTTCGCGTGGTAGTCGAAGCGCCGGGGCGTGGTCGCGACGCCCAGCTGGCAGGCGATGTTGTGGGCGACGACCGGGCCCTGGCGAACCGCGTGCTGGGCGGTCGGCGGACACGGCCGACCGCCTGCGTCGTTGGGGTCCGGAACGGCGGCGCAGTCGCCGATCGCCCAGACGCCGTCGAGGCCCGAGGACGCGCATGTACTCGTCGACCTCGACCTTGCCGTGGTCGTCGAGCGGCAGTGAGAGCTGCCTCAGGCTCGGGTGCGGCGCGACACCGGCGGTCCACACGATCGTCTTCGTCGGGATCTCCTCGCCGGTCGAGAGCCGGGCGGAGTCCTCGCGCGCCTCGTCGAGCATCGTGCCGAGACGGATGTCGATACCGCGCCCGCGAAGCTCGCGGACGGCGTAGTCGGCGAGGCCCTGGTCCACCTCGGGCAGGACGCGGTCGGCGGCCTCGACCAGGATCCACCGCATCCCGTGAAGGCGGGCCCGCGGGTAGCGGTCGATCGCGTCTGCCGCGAAGTCCTGGAGCTCGGCGAGCGCCTCGAGGCCCGAGTAGCCGCCGCCGACGAACACGTAGGTGAGGAGCTCCTCCCGCCGCGCGGGATCGTCGGTCGCGTTGGCGCGCTCGAGCGTCTCGATGACGTGGTTCCGCAGCCAGATCGCGTCGGCCAGGCTCTTGAAGCCGATCGCGTGGCGGTCGAGCCCCGGGACCGGCAGGGAGCGCGACACCGATCCGACCGCGACGAGGAACTGGTCGTAGCGGATGGTCTCGTCCTCGCGCTCGTGCGTGCTCAGGACGACGGTCTGGGCCTCCGGGTCGTGCCCGGTGACGGCGCCGAGGCGGAGGTTGGTGCGGCGCAGCATGTCGCGCAGCGGCGTGACGACGTGCCGCGGCTCGATCATTCCCGCCGCAGCCTCCGGCAGGAACGGCGTGTAGAGCATGAAGTTGACGTCGTTGACCAGGATCAGCCGGGCCGACTGCTTCGGCAGAAGCTTCTCGAGCTTGCGGGCCGCACTGGCTCCGGCGAAGCCACCCCCGGCGATGACGACGTTCCAGGCCATGCCGTGAGTATGACCGATTCAGCTCCTTGTAACAGCTTGTTACAAGGGAGGATCAGAGGCCCAGTTGTGAGCGGATGAGGCGGGTGACCTCGCCGCCGTCGGCGCGGCCCTTGGTCTCCTTCATCACGTAGCCGACCAGGGGGCCGACGGCCTTCATCTCGCCGCCGCGCACCTTCTCGGCGGCCTCGGGCTCGGCCTCGATGGCCGCAGCGACGATGACCTCCAGCTCGCCCGAGTCCTCCATCTGCCCGAGCCCCTCGGCCTCGACGATCGCGCCCGGCTCGCCGCCCTCCGCGATCAGCTTCGCCAGCACCTGCCGGGCCGCGGTGCTGGAGACCTTCTTGGCGGCCGCGAGGTCGGCCAGGGCGCCCAGGGCCTGTGGCGTGACCTTCGAGTCGGCCGGACCCGTCCCCTCCCCCACCTCGCGCAGGCCGGCGGCGAGATCGCCGACCACCCAGTTCGCGACCGTGCGCGGGTCGGCCTCGGAAGCCGCCTCGCTCGCGGCCTCGAAGTAGGCGGCAAGGTCGGGGTCGTAGGCGAGCTGGTCCGCGTGCTTCTGGGTGAGGTCCAGATCGTCCAGGTAGCGGGCGTGCCGGGCCTCCGGCAGCTCGGGAAGCGACTCACGCGCCCCGCTCAGCATCTCCTCGGTGGGCGCGATCGGGAATAGGTCAGGCTCCGGGAAGTAGCGATAGTCATGCGCCTCCTCCTTCGAGCGGAGCGAGGTCAGCGCGCCGGTGCTCGGGTCGAAGTGGAGGGTCTCCTGCTCCACGCGGTCGCCGGCCTCCACCAAGCCCGTCTGGCGCTCGAGCTCCGCCGCGATGCCCCGCTCGATGAAGCGGAACGAGTTCATGTTCTTGAGCTCGGTCTTGGTGCCAAGCTCCTCCGTCCCGGCCGGGCGGACCGAGATGTTGGCGTCGCAGCGGAGGCTCCCCTCCTCCATGTTCACGTCGGACGCTCCCGTCTGCTTGATCGTCGCGCGCAGGAGCTGCAGCCACTCGCGGGCGGTTGCGCCATCTCGCAGGTCGGGCTCGGTGACGATCTCGACCAGGGGGGTGCCGCCGCGGTTGAAGTCGACCAGCGAGGCGCTGGAGCCGTGGATCCGGCCGGACTCCCCGGCGTGGATCAGCTTCGCCGCGTCCTCCTCGAGGTGCACCCGGTGGATCCGCACGTCGCCCAGCCGCCCGTTGGTCGCAAGCGGGATGTCGTACTGACTGATCTGGTACGCCTTCGGGTTGTCGGGATAGAAGTACTGCTTGCGGTGGAAGATCGACCTGGGGGCGATCTCGCAGTCCAGCGCGATCGCGATCGCGAGGCCGTAGCGGACCGCCTGCTCGTTGATCGTCGGCAGCACGCCGGGATGCGCCAGGCACACGGGGCAGGTGTGGACGTTGGGGTCGTCGCCGAACGACAGCTCGCAGCCGCAGAACATCTTCGTCCGCGTGCGCAGCTGCACGTGGATCTCCAGGCCGATGACAGGTTCGAGATCAGCCAAAGCCCAGGCTCTCGATCTGCTCCTCGCCCATCCCGAAGAAGTGCCCGACCTCGTGGAAGACGGTGCGCTTGACCTCCTCGGCGTTGGGGTTGGCGTTGCGGAAGATCACGATGCGCTGGAGGCCGCCCACCGGGTCATAGATGCCCATGAGGTGGTCCGGATGGGACTCCTCGACGACGATGGCGACGTCGCCCAGGCGCTCGCGCGCCCAGCTCGGCAGCTCGTCGAGCGCCTCGACCGCGGCGGCGTGGCACTCCTCCTCGGTCACGCCGGCCTCCCGTCGAACTCGAGGGCGCCCTCGAGCGCATGGGCGGCGTCGCAGAGCAGGGTCTCGGTGAACGCGGGGCTCGTGAGCTGGAGGCCCACCGGCAGCGGCTTCCCACCGCCGGCCGGCTCGGCCATTCCGCATGGGATCGAGATCGCCGGGATTCCGGCCAGCGACATCGGCACCGTGAAGTAGTCGGAGAGGTACATGGCCAGCGGGTCCTTCGTGCGCGCTCCGAGCTCGAAGGCGACGGACGGCGAGGTGGGCGTCGCGATGAGGTCGAACGACTCGAACGCGGTGCGGAAGTCGTCGGCGATCTTCGTGCGCACCCGCTGGGCCCGCCCGTAGTAGGCGTCGTAGTAGCCGGAGGAGAGCGCGTAGGTGCCGAGCATGATGCGGCGCTTGACCTCCGCGCCGAAGCCCGCGGCGCGGGTGGACTCGTACATCTCGGTGAGGTCGGAGGCGCCCTCCGCCCGCATCCCGTACCGCACGCCGTCGTAGCGGGCGAGGTTCGAGGAGGCCTCGGCCGGGGCGAGGACGTAGTAGGCGGAGATGCCGTGCTCCGCGTGCGGGCAGCTCGCACTCCCCCACCTCGGCTCCGAGCTCGCGGATGGTGTCGAGGCTCGCGGCGAACGCCTCGGCGACGCCGGGCTCGACGCCCTCGGCCTCGTGGGAGAAGTCGCGGGCGACGCCGATGCGCAGGCCGTTCAGGTCGGTGCGGGTGGGAAGCTCCACGCCGGCCTCGATCCCGACGCACGTCGAGTCCATGGGGTCCGGGCCCTGAAGGTGCCGCAGCAAGCAGCGCGGCGTCGGTGACGTCGCGGGTGAGCGGCCCGCACTGGTCGAGCGACGAGGCGAAGGCGATCATCCCGTAGCGCGAGATCGCCCCGTAGGTGGGCTTCAGGCCGACGATGCCGCAGAGCGCCGCGGGCTGGCGGATCGAGCCGCCGGTGTCGGTCCCGAGGGCCCAGGGTGCGAGGCGGCCGGCCACGGCCGCCGCCGAGCCGCCCGAGGAGCCTCCCGGCACCCGGCCGTGGTCCCAGGGGTTGCGCACCGGCCCGTACGCGGAGTTCTCGTTCGACGAGCCCATCGCGAACTCGTCCATGTTCGTCTTGCCCAGAACCCGGGCGCCGGCGTCGGAGAGGCGCTGCACGGCGGTCGCCGTGTAGGGCGGCGTGTAGCCCTCGAGGATGCGCGAGCCGGCGGTGGTGGTGATGCCCTCGGTGCAGAAGATGTCCTTGACGGCGACCGGCATGCCACGGAGCGGCTCGCCGGCGCTGCCGGAGGCGCCCGCGCTCCGCGTTCCACAGGTAGGCCCCCAGCTCGTCGTCCGCGGCGGCCTGGGCGTAGGCGTCGAAGTACTCGCCGGCGTCCAGGTCGCCGGCCTCGATGCGGCCCAGCGCCTGGGCCGCGGTCAGCTCGAGGACATCACTCATGACATACCCGTCACGCCTGCGGGCTCGGAACCCGGAAGGAGCCGTCGGCGGGATCGGGTGCTGACTCGAGCGCGCGCTCGCGCGGCAGGCTCGCCCGCGGTTCGTCGGCGCGCAGGACGTTCTCGAGCTCGACCACGTGCGTGGTGGGCTCGACGTCGTCGAGGTCCAGCGCGGAGATCCGCTCGACGTGGTCGAGGACAGCGGAGAGCTCGCCCGCCATGCGCTCGACCTCCTCATCGGAGAGCTCGAGGCGCGAGAGCTTCGCGACGTGGAGAACCTGTTCCCGCTCGATCACGGTCGGTGATTCTAGGTGGCGGAGCCTTCGCTCCCGCGTCGCAGATAGCATCGCCGCCCTGATGACGGGGGAAGCCGCCGAGCGATTCGTTGTCTTCAACCTGCGCGTGCTCGCGGCGACGTTCGGGATCGTCGGCCTGCTGTTCATCGCGGTGCCCGACGGCACCCTCACGGCGCTGGACGACTTCGGCGAGTGGCTGCCGCTCGGCGAGTTCTCGCTGGCCCCGGAGACGCTCCAGCAGCTGTGGCTGGCCCTGGGCTTCTCCTACATGGTCGTCATCACGGGCATCTGCCTCGTGGTGCAGGCGGACGTCGTCCGCTACCGCCCGCTGCTCCTGGTGCTGGCGGCGGGCAAGGCCGCGTCGTCGCTGGTCGCCCTCGGCGCGTATCTCTTCGACGACGACGTCTTCGCCTATCTCCTGAACTTCCTGGTCGACGGCTTCCTGGTGGGCGTGTCCCTGCTCCTCTGGTCGATCGCCGGCAAGGTCGGCGAGCCGGCAGCTCCGTCCTGAAGGCGCGCGCCGGGGCTCAGGGCCGCCGAGCTTAGGACCCTGCGGGCGTTCGCCGAGGCGCAGGCGCCCGGCGTCGGCCCGCTGCCATCCGCCGCCGGTAACGACACCGACGACCCGGCCGCGATCGACGTTGCGGGCACCGTCAACGGCTTCCTGAAGACGCTGCCCCCAAGACGCGTGTTCCTGGTCAAGACCGGACTGTGGGTCTTCGATCGGCTCCCGTTTCCCTGGCGGTTCAGCCGGTCCGACCTGAAGGCCCGCCAGGACTTCATCGCCAAGCTCGAGCAGGCGAACCGGCCGCTGCTGGGCGAGCTGCTGGTGCTGTTGAAGGTGCTGACCGGGCTGGGGTACGGAAACGACGCCGGCGTGCGGGCCTCGATCGGCTACGAGATCGCCTGCGGGATCGAGGGCGACGACTCCCCGCTTCCCCCGATCGAGCTGAGGCCGCTCGGCGGACTGGATCCCGAGGCCAATGCGGAGGAATGCGACGTGGCGATCGTCGGGTCGGGCGCGGGCGGCTCGGTCGCAGCAACGCTCCTGGCCGAGGCCGGCCTCGACGTCGTCGTGCTGGAGGCGGGGCCCTACATGGACCGCGGCTCCTATCCGGAGGAACCCATGGCCGCGCTGGCAGCGCTCTACCGCGACGGCGGCCTGACCATCGCCGAGGGGCGACCCGCGATCCCGACCCCGGTTGGAAGGGCGGTCGGCGGGACCACGGTGATCAACTCGGGCACCTGCTTCCGGGCGCCCGACGACGTGCTCGCTCGCTGGCGCGCGCGAGAGCGGGATCGAGTGGGCCACCGAGCTGTCACTCGACTACGGGCAGGCCGAGGAGATGCTGCACGTCACCCCGGTGAACCCGGAGACGATGGGGCGCAACGGGCAGATCCTGATGGAGGCGGCCGATGCCATGGGCCTCAGCCACCACCCGCTCTCCCGCAACGCCGGGCGCTGCTCGCAGTGCAGCTCGTGCCCGCAGGGTTGCCGGCTGGACGCGAAGCGGGCCGCCCACGTCTCCTATCTGCCACGAGCCGTGGCGGCCGGAGCACGGGTACGGGCCGGAGTGGAGGTGGACGAGATCGTCTTCAGCGGCGAGCGCGCCACCGGAATCCGCGGCCGCTCCGGGCTGGCCTGGCATCAGAACGGGGCGCCCACCCACGAGCGCGCGAACGGTGACGGCAGGGGTCGCGCCTACGAGCTCCGCGCCCGGAAGGCCGTCGTCCTCGCGGGCGGCGCCTTCGGTACACCGGAGCTGCTGCTGCGCTCGGGGTTCCGCTCGTCGAGCGGGCAGCTTGGGCGCAACCTACGGATCCATCCAGCCTGCTGGGTCGGGGCGCGCTTCGACGACGAGGTGCGCGGCTGGGACGGCGTGATGCAGAGCTACGCGGTCGACGAGTGGAAGGACCGCGGGATCCTGCTGGAGGCGACGTTCACGCCGCTCGCCTTCGGCGCGCAGTGGCTGCCGGGTACCGGCGCCGAGCACCAGGAGCGGATCCTGGCCTACGACCGGATCGCGTCGACCGGAGTCCACCTCTCCGATACGTCGTCGGGGCGAGTCGGCCTGGCCTCCGACGGCTCGCTGCGCATCACCTACAAGCTCACCCGCGGACGACGCCGACAAGCTCACCTTCGGGATCGCGCGGGCATGCGAGATCTTCCATGCCGCCGGCGCGAGCGAGGTCTATCCGCAGATCGCCGGGATCCCCACGATCGCGGCCCAGGACGTCCAGCGCCTGGAGGCGAGGCCCCCGCGTGTGCATCGGCTGCGCCTCGAGGCGTTTCACCCCATGGGAACGGCGGCGATGGACGCCTCGCCCGAGCGCGGGGTGGTTGGGACGGACGGGGCGGTGCACGGCGCGAGGGACCTGTACGTGGCCGACGGCTCGCTGTTCCCGAGCTCGATCGGCGTCAACCCGATGATGACCATCATCGCCATGGCCTCACGGGTCTCGAGCGGGCTGGCAGACACCCTGGCCTAGAACGCGAAACGGCCGCCCGAAGGCGGCCGTTCCACAACCTCTCCTCCCCGGGGGCGATGCCCCGGGGTCAGGTGCTTAGCGCGCCGGCGGTGCGGCCGGAGGCGGAGGCGGGGGCGGAGCGGTGTCGCCGGTGGATCCGGTGAACGAGGATCCCTCCTCCTGCATGGCCAGCCAGCCACCGGCAGCAACGCCAGCGGCCGCGATCAGGCCCAGGAACACGCCGATGCCGCGGCCGACGTCGGCCTCGCCACCAAAGGCCTCAGCCACCTCGCCGAGCCCGAAATCAGGCGGGCTGATGATCCTGAAGAGGATCAGCACGACCGACAGGATGCCCAGCCCGGCCGTGACCGCGCTCAGGGCGACCGGTAGGTCGACCGTCGTCCGGTTGGCGGCCACGACTGCCAGGGCGATCGCCGCGACGGCCGCGAGGAACAGGATGAAGCGGATGAGCTCCATGGTCTGCCATGCGCTGCCGCCGGCGGAGAAGGATCCCTCGCCGTACGTGAACCAGTCGAAGATGAACATGATCAGAAGCAGGGCGATCCCCGAAACTCCCGCAAGCTTCTCTCCGGTATTCAGATTGTCCATTCACACTCCCCCGAAATCGGGATTGGGACCAAGAGGGAGGCAGCCTATAGCCGCGGGTGGTCGGATGTTCCCGGTGGGGCGGCGCGCAGGCGCTCAGCCACGCCCGGCGCGCGCCTGAGCGGCTTCGAGCGTGTTGCGCAGGAGCATGGCGATCGTCATCGGCCCGACGCCACCCGGCACGGGCGTGATCGCGCCTGCGACCTCAGCCACCGGCTCGAAATCGACATCGCCCTTCGGCGAGCCCACGTCGATCACCGTGGCCCCCGGCTTGACCATCTCGGCGCTCACCAGCCCGGGCGAGCCGGCGGCGGCCACGAGGATGTCGGCGCGGCGGGTCACCTCGGGCAGATCGCGGGTGCGCGAATGACACATCGTCACGGTCGCGTTGTGATTCACGAGCAACGAGGCGAGTGGCCGGCCGACGAGGATCGAGCGGCCGACGATCGCGACCTCGGCACCCTCGATCTCGGTTCCGGCGTCGCGCAGGAGCTCGACGATCCCCTTGGGGGTGCAGGGCACGAGGCCTGGGCGTCCCTGGCCGAGCAGGCCGGCGCTGGCGACGGTCAGCCCGTCGACGTCCTTCTCCGCGGGGATATGCCGAATCACCTCGTCCTGGTCATGCCCGTCGGGCAGCGGCAGCTGCACGAGGATCCCGTCGACATCGTCGTCGGCCGCAAGCGAGTCCACCAGGGAGAGGAGCTCGGCCGGCTGGACATCGCCATCGAGGCCGTGATGGATCGAGCGCATGCCGACCTCCTCCGTCTTCTTGCGCTTGGAGCCGATGTAGACGTGTGAGGCTGGATCGTCGCCCACGAGGACGGTGGCGAGCCCGGCGCGCCTCCCATGGGTTGCCTCGAACTCCGCTGCGTCGCGCGCGACCCCGTCACGGACCTTGGCCGCCACCGCCTTTCCGTCGATGACCGTCGCCGCCATCAGCTGGCCTTACGCAGCGGGGCATAGTCGGCCATGAGCTTGCGCTCGCTGCCGTCGGAGGCGAATCGCACCACGACCACCGACCCGGGCTCGACCGAGGTGATGACCCCCTCGCCGAATGAAGCGTGGATGACGTCGTCGCCGGTCCGGAACTCGACGAGCTCCGGATTGGGGGGCTTGCGCATCTGGTCGGTGGTCGGCAGCCCGCCGCCACCGGATCCGAAGCTGCCGCCCAGCACGGCCTGGCGGCCTCCCCCGCCCTGCCAACCGGTGCGCGGCGTCGAGATCTGGCGCTGGACCAGCTCTTCGGGCACCTCGGCGAGGAAGCGCGAGGGCAGGTTCTGGCCGAAGCCGCCGAACAGGTTCCGCCGCCTGGCGCAGGTGAGGTAGAGCCGCTCGCGGGCCCGGGTGAGCCCGACGTAACAGAGCCGGCGCTCCTCCTCGAGGTTGCCCTCCTCCACCGAGCGCGAGTGCGGGAAGACGCCCTCCTCGCATCCGATCAGGAACACCGCCTGGTACTCGAGGCCCTTGGCGTTGTGCAGCGTCATCAGCGTGATGAGGCTCTCGCCCTCCTTCATCGAGTCCTGGTCGGAGAGCAGGGAGATCTGGGCCAGGAACTCCTCGAGCGGGGTCGTGTCGCTCTCGCCCTCCATCGCCCGGTTGGCGTCGAACTCGCCCGCGACGCCGATCAACTCCTGGAGGTTCTCCACCCGGCCCTCGGCCTCGATCGTGCGCTCGGCCTCGAGGGCCTCCAAATAGCCCGTCTCGCGCAGCACGGCGTCGAGGAGCTCGGCCACCTTCATGCCGTCGGCCCGGTCGCGCAGCGCCACCATCGTGTCGGCGAACCGGCGCACCGCCCGCTGCGGCCCGGTGCCGAGCGCCGGAACGCGTTCCACCTCGCGGATGACGTCCCAGACGTCGATCCCGTTCGTGTTCGCGTGCGAGAGCAGCCGCGCCTGCGTCTGGTCGCCGATCCCGCGCCGGGGGGAGTTGACGATCCGCTGGAAGGACACGGCGTCGGCCGGGTTCGCGAGGAACTGGAGGTAGGCGACCGCATCCTTGATCTCCGCCCGGTCGTAGAACTTGGTGCCGCCGATCACCTGGTAGGGGAGCTCGAAGCGGACCAGCGTGTCCTCCAGCACCCGGCTCTGCGCGTTGACCCGGTAGAAGACGGCGATCTCGTCGCGGGCGATCCCCTCGTCCGTGCACAGCCGCTCGACCTCGGCGGCCACGTAGCGCGCCTCCGCGTGCTCGTCGTCGAGCTCGGCGATCGTGATCGGGTCGCCCCTCCCCTCCTCCGTCCACAGGCTCTTCGGCTTCTGCTCGCGGTTGTTCGCGATGACCGCGTTGGCGCCGTCGAGGATCGTCCCGGTGGAGCGGTAGTTCTGCTCGAGCTTGATGACCTCGGCGTCGGGATAGTCCTTCTCGAAGTCGAGGATGTTGCGGATGTCGGCGCTGCGGAAGCTGAAGATCGACTGGCTGTCGTCCCCGACCACCGTCAGGTTGCGACTCTCCCCCGTGATCAGCTGCAGCATCCGGTACTGCGGCTTGTTGGTGTCCTGGTACTCGTCCACGAGCACCCAGCGGAAGGCGCGCTGGTAGCGGTCGCGGACGTCCTCGAAGAGCTCGAGCAGGTCGACGGTGCGGACGAGGAGGTCGTCGAAGTCCATTGCGTTGGCCTCGTGCATCCGCTTCTCGTAGAGGCCGTAGACGTCGGCGACCGTCTCCTCGAAGAACGAGCCCTGCCGCTCGCGGAAGGTGTCGGCGTCGATCAGCCGGTTCTTCGAGCCGGAGATCTGCGACTGGACGGCGCGGGGAGGGAAGCGCTTGGGGTCGACGTCGAACTCCTGCATGCACCGCTTGACCATGCGGAGCGAGTCGGCCTGGTCGTAGATGGTGAAGCCGCGCTTGTAGCCCAGACGTTCGGCGTCGGAGCGCAGGATTCGGGCGCAGGCGCTGTGGAAGGTCATCACCCACATCAGGCGCGAGACGCCGCCGACCAGCTGCTCCACCCGCTCGCGCATCTCACCGGCCGCCTTGTTGGTGAAGGTGATCGCGAGGATCTCGCTCGGGCGGGCCTGGCCCGTCGCCACCAGGTACGCGATGCGGTGGGTGAGCGCCCGGGTCTTGCCGGAGCCGGCGCCCGCGAGCATCAGCAGCGGGCCCTCACCGTGTTCGACGGCCGTGCGCTGCGGTGGGTTGAGCCCCTCGAGCAGCTGCTCGATCTGGCTTGCCCCCGGCATGACGGGAGCGCCCAGGGTCTCCTGATGGGAGTCATCGAGCGAGGCCCAGCTCTCCTCCTCGGAGGCCCAGGTCGTGTCGCTCTGTGCCGGATCCGACTCCACCGGCCGAGGATAGCCCCGGTCGCGGCGCGGTTTCTAGCCTCCGGCCGAGCTCGGCCCCTGCTTGCGGCGAAGCTCGCGGACCTCGCCCTGCGTCGGCTTGCCGTCGAGCTCGGCGAGGCGCGTCTCGAGCTCGGCGATGCGCTCCGACATCGCCTTGATCGCGTCGGCGACCGGGTCGGGCAGGTGGATCCAGTCGGTGTCGGGGCCCTCGACCTTGCGGCCCTCCACCCGGACGGGGTGCCCAGGGTTGCCGACGACGGTGGAGCGCTCGGGAACGTTCTCGATCACGACGGTGTTGGCCCCCACCTTGGCGCCGTGCCCGACGGTGATCGGGCCCGAGCAGCTTCGCGCCGGAGCCGATCGTCACGTCGTCCTCGACCGTCGGGTGGCGCTTGCCGCGGGCGAACCCGGTGCCGCCCAGGGTCACGCCCTGGTAGAGCGTGACGCGGTCGCCGATCTCGGCCGTCTCGCCGATCACGACCCCCGCGCCGTGGTCGATGAAGAAGTCGTCGCCGATGGTGGCGGCCGGGTGGATCTCCACGCCGGTGAGCGCGCGGCTGGTGTAGGCGATCGTGCGCGGCGCCAGCGGCACCTTCGCCTCGTAGAGCGCGTGGGCCACCCGGTGGGCGAGGAGTGCCTGCACCCCGGCCCAGCTCGTGAGGATCTCGCCGGTGCCGACGGCCCGGGCAGCGGGATCGCGGTCACGCGCGGTGCCGACGTCGGCACCGACCTCGTGCAGCACGCGCTTGAGGGTTCCCAGGCCGAGCATCAGGGAGCGAAGAATGGCAGTGACACGTACCGCTCGCCCCCGTCGCACGCGATGGTGACGATGCGCTTGCCGGCCATCTCCGGCCGGGCGGCCACGTCGAGTGCGGCCCGGAAGGCCGCGCCCGCCGAGATCCCGATGAACAGGCCCTCGCGGATGGCGGCCCGGCGTGCCGTCTCCAGGGCGTCCTCGTCGTCCACCTGGATCACCTCGTCGATCACCGACCGGTCGAGGATGTCCGGCACGAATCCGGCGCCGATTCCCTGGATCTTGTGCGGGCCGGCCTGCCCGCCCGACAGGACGGGGGAAGTGCGCGGCTCCACGGCGACCACCAGCGTCTCGGGCCGGCGCTCCTTCAGCACCTGGCCGACACCGGTGATCGTGCCGCCGGTCCCGACCCCGCACACGAGGGCGTCGACCTGTCCGTCGAGGTCCGCCCAGATCTCCTCCGCGGTCGTCTGTCGGTGCGCCTCGACGTTCGCGGGGTTCGAGAACTGCTGCGGCATGAAGCCCTTGCGCTGCTTGACGATCTCGCGGGCGAGCTCGATCGACTCGCTCATGCCGCCCAGCGATGGCGTCTCGTGGACGTGGGCCCCGTAGGCGCGCAGCAGCTTGGTGCGCTCGCGGCTCATCCCCTCGGGGAGGGTCAGCACCAACTCGTAGCCCCGGGCGGAGCAGACCATCGCCAGCGCGATCCCCGTGTTACCGCTGGTGGGCTCGACGATGACCGAGCCGGGCTCGATGAGTCCCTCGGCCTCGGCGGCGTCGATCATCGCGACGCCGATCCGGTCCTTCACCGAGCCGCCCGGGTTCAGGTACTCGAGCTTGGCGACGACCTCGCCGCCCAGATCCTCGCCCAGGCGCCGCAGGGCGACCATCGGCGTGTTGCCGACGGTGGCAGAGGCCTCGGGCGCGATCCGCAGGGTGGTCGGCTCGGTCACGGCTTCCAAAGTAGCGGGGAACTAGTCTGCACCTGCATGGCTTCAATCGACGACGCAGCCCAGGCGCTCACCGACCCCAAGAATCTCTCCGAGATCGATGGTCCCGGGGACGAGCGGCGCTTTACCGTGAAGCAGAAGCAGGTGATCGCACGTCTCCGCGAGGGCGGCGCCGGAAAGGCCGAGGCGCGGAGCCTCGCCCTTCAGGCGGTCGAGAAGGTCGGCGGTGAGGTCACCGAGGGCTCCCACCGAGGAGCCCCCATGGCCCGCCACACGGACTCAGTCGAGAGCTGGGTCATCCCGCTCGAGTCCGTGCGCTGGGACGCCGAGTAGCGGGTCCTAGATGTAGTACATCTGCGAGCCGGCGTCCTCGGCTTGGCGGCGCGCGATGTCGGCGATCGTCGTTGAGCGGAAGACCTCGCGCAGGGCCTCGACTCCCTCCGCCCAGATCCCGCCGGCCTCGGTGGCCTCGTCGCCGAGGCGCCCGTCGAGGGCCTGGACGACCTCGATGACCGTGATCTGGTCGGCCGGCTTGGCCAGTGTGTAGCCGCCCTTGACGCCGCGGTGGCTGTGGAGGAGGCCGTCGCGGCGAAGGGTCGAGAAGAGCTGCTCGAGGAACTGCACCGGCATGTCGCGCCGCTCGGCGACGGCGGCGATCGGGCGTGGGCGTGTCGCCGGCCAGGGCGAGCTCGGCCATCGCGACGACGGCGTAGCGGGACTTGGAGGTGACCGAGATCATCAGGGTCTTTGTACCGCAGGACCCGGGCGGAGACAAAAAGGGCGCTCATAGCGGGTGGGTACCGGCGCGGGTCCGGAGCCCGCGGCTAGGATGGCTCTCGATCGGCCGTTCGCCGGTCGAAGCGTTCCGATCGCACCCGGGACGCGGGGCAGATGAGAATGAGAGATGAACGCCGATGCTTGGTTGTCGATGGCCACCCGCTGGTTCGCCTCGGGGTGCGCCGGCTGCTGGATGAGCGCTTCGACGTCGAGGAGGCAGTCGACGGGGATGACGCCCTCGAGCACTTACGCGACTACGGGGAGTTCGACGTCGCGATCATCTCGCTCTCCCGTACCGGCGAGCCCCCGGTATCCGGGACCGACGCGATCAAGGCTCTCCGCAAGGCGAGTCCCGGGCTGGGCATCGTGGCCCACGGCCCGCGCGCCGAGCGCCAGGCCGCTACGGATGCGATCAAGGCCGGCGCCACCGCCTACGTGGCCAAGAGCTCCCCTCCCGAGGAGCTGACGAAGGCGGTCGACGCCGCCGCCGACTCCGAGACCTTCGTGGACCCTGCGGCCAACGGCAAGGGGCGCGCCCCGCTCACCCGACGCCAGCGCCAGATCCTGCAGATGATCGCCGACGGCCACTCGACCGCTCAGGTCGCCCGTCGCCTCGGCCTCTCGTCCGAAACGGTGCGCACCCACACCAAGGCGGCCCTCGCCCGCCTCAGCGCGCGCGACCGGGCACACGCGGTGGCCATCGGCCTCCGCCAGAGCCTGATCGACTAGATCCAGCCTCGATCTCTCGCGATGAGGACCGCCTGCGCGCGGTCCACCGCGCCGATCTTGCGGTAGACGTTGTGGAGGTGGGTGCGGATTGTGCTCACCGAGAGCGACAGCTCCTGGGCGATCTGCTTGTAGACCTTGCCCTCCGCCAGGCCTCGAAGCGCGTCGACCTCGCGCGTTGACAGCGGGCAGGGTTCGGAGGCCCGGCGGCGCTGGGTGCCGGCGTGCGGGAACTCGTACAACAGAGCCCGCACCGAGTCCTCGGAGATGTCGAGCCTGCCGGCCATTCGCCATCATCCCGTCGAGGGAGACGCGGCCGCCGGCGGCGTGGTGAACGATCGAGTCGGCAAGGCTGATCACGGCGGCATGTCCGTCGGCGTCGGCCGAGTGGTGGCCCTCGATGGCGGCGGCGATCGGGGGCTTCAGGCCCCAGCGGCGGACCAGGACGGCGCCGACCAGCGCGTGGTCGATCCCCAGGTCGCGGCGCTCGCGCCGGATGCGGGCCTCGGGTGCCTCGGTGGCCGGGTCGGCTCCGTAGTCGTCGCCGTAGAGTTGGGCGAGCACGAGCTTTCCGACGTCGTGGAGCAGGGCCGCGATGGCGAGCTCGTCGGGCTGGCCGATGCGGGCCGCCTCGGCGACGCGGTCGGCGGCGTACCGGGTGGCAAGGGCGTGCCGGCGGAACCGCTCGTAGCCGCGCGGGATAGAGCCCTCACCCTCGAAGGGGTCATAGGTCTCGAGCGAGCTGGCGATCACGCGCACCCCGCCCGGCGTCAGCGCGTCGACGGCCTCCCGCACGCCCCCGACGCGCGCGGGCGGCCCCGCGCCGTTGTTCGCCGCGCGCATCACGGCGATCGCGAGCGCGGCGTCGGACTCGACGGCCTCGGCGACATCGCCGGCCGACTGGGCCTCGCCGTCGGTGAGGCTCATCAGGCGGTGGCGGGCCTCGCAGAGTGCGGGCAGCCGGGTGATCGCTTCGAAGGCGTCGGCAAGTCGTGCGCCGCCCGCGCGAGGGCCGCCCGTGCTTCGCGGCGGGTGCCTTCTTGGCTGCAGTGGCGGGGCTCATCGCTGCTTTCGGAGGAGGTAGCCGCGAAGCGTTCATCGCGTTGCGCAACCTCCGTTCCCCTTCATCGGCAGATCAGGCACGCGAACTTAAGCGTGAGAGCAGGGGTGAATCCCCTACTTGGGCAGCTGGCTGGGCCTCAGACCGAGTGGCCTGACTCGGCGTCCTTCAACCGGACGAGCGCGGCATCGATGCGCGCCAGGGTCTGATCGCTCCCGAGCGCGGCCACCGACTCGAAGATCCCCGGGGAAACGGTGCTTCCCGTGAGCGCCACGCGCAGCGGCTGGTAGAGGGCCTTGGCCTTCACTCCCTCCGTCTCCACGATCGCCGAGAGGGCGCCCTCGACGGACTCCGTCGTGAACTCCCCGAGGCCGGCCAGCGCCTCGCGGGCGCTGCCCAGCAGGCCGCCGGCCCCGTTCACCATCACCCTCTCCCAGGCCGCGGGGTCGTCCACGGGGTCGGTGAACAGGAAGGCGATGAGCTGCCACACCTCCGCCAGCGTCTGAGCCTTCTCACGGACGATCTCGCAGGCGGCGGCCCGCGCCTCGGCCGAGGCGCCCTCGAACGCTCCGGCGGCGACGGGATCCGTCCGGCGCAGGTGATCGGCGCAGGCGCTCCTCGTACTCGGTGAGCGGCAGCTCGCGCATGAACCGCCCGTTCATCCAGCGCAGCTTCTTCTCGTCGAAGATCGCCGAGGCCTTCCCCACCCGCTCGAGGTCGAACCGCTCGACCAGCTCGTCGGTGGAGAGGATCGTCGTGTCGTCGTCCGTGCCCCAGCCCAGCAGCGCCAGGTAGTTGCGAAGCGCTGACGGGAGGTATCCCGCCTCGCGGAGCTCCTGCACCGACGCGGCGCCGTGCCGCTTCGAGAGCTTCTTCCCGTCCGGGCCGTGGAGCAGCGGCAGGTGCGCGTAGCGCGGTGCTTCGAAGCCCAGGGCCTCGAGGACGAGGAGCTGCTTCGGGGTGTTGGAAAGGTGGTCATCTCCGCGTACGACGTCCGTGATCCCCATCTCGGCGTCGTCGACGGCGACGGCGAAGTTGTAGAGCGGCGTGCCGTCGCCCCGCGCGATCACGAGGTCGTCCGCCAGTCGGTTCTCGAATTTCACCTCTCCCCTGATCAGGTCGTGGACCACGGTCTCCCCCTCGTCCGGACTGCGCAGGCGGATCGCCGCGCCGGGCTCGTCCCTCGGCTCACCGCGGTATCCCGCGCCGTCGTGCTCACGCTTCCACGCCTGGACCTCCTCCGACGTGGCCGTGTCCGGATAGGCCTTCCCGGCGTCCTGGAGCTCGCGGATGCGCTCCTCGTGGGAGTGGCGCCGGTCGAACTGGCTGACGGGGCCCTCATCCCAGTCGAGCTCGAGCCAGCGCAGGGCGTCGAGGATCTGCTCGACGTTCTCCGGCGTCGAGCGCTCGCGGTCGGTGTCCTCGATGCGCAGGACCATCGTTCCGCCACGGCCGCGTGCGTGAAGCCAGTTGTAGAGTGCGGTCCGGGCCCCGCCGATGTGGAGGGCGCCAGTTGGCGAGGGGGCGAATCGAACGCGAAGGGGTTCAGTGCTCATGCTGATCGGCGCGCATGTTTCCACAGCCGGGGGGCTGTTGACCGCCGTCGAGCGCGGGGTCGAGCGGCGATGTGACTCGATCCAGATCTTCCCGCAGTCGCCCAGGATGTGGCGGCCCACCGCCTACACCGACGCCGACTTCGCCGAGTTCCGGGAGGCGATGGCGGCCTCGCGCATCGAGTCCGTGGTGATTCACGCCATCTACCTCATCAACTGCGCGAGCAAGGAGCGCGAGGTCCAGCGCAACTCGCGGGCCGCGCTCGAACACGCCCTGCGGGTGGGCGACGGGATCGGCGCCGACGGTGTCGTGCTTCACGCCGGGGCGCGCAAGGGCGAGCCGCACGGTCCCTCCGTGAAGCGGGCCGGCAAGGCGATCGCCGCGGCCCTGGATGCGAGCGACGAGTGCGCGATCCTGCTGGAGAACACGGCCGGGACGCAGGGCCCGCTCGGCCGCGACGTCGCCGAGCTCGCCGAGCTGATCGAGACCGCCGGAGGCGGCGATCGCCTGGGCGCCTGCCTCGACTGCTGCCACCTGCTGGCCGCGGGCTATGAGATCAGGACGCCGGACGCGCTCGGCGCGTTCACCGACGAGTTCGACTCGATCGTGGGCATGGACCGCCTGCGCTGCGTTCACGTGAACGACTCGAAGGTCGGCCTCGGGGCGAACCGTGACCTGCACGCGCCGCTCGGGGAGGGCGAGATCGGGAAGTCCGGGCTGGGCGTCTTCCTGTCCGAGCCGCGGTTCGAGGGCCTGCCGGCGATCCTCGAGGGGCCAGGGATGGCCGGTGGCAACACCGAGGTCGAGGACGTCAAGCTGGCGCGCCGTTTACGGACGCGGAAACGCGCCGCCCGAAAGCGGCGCGCCCCAGACCCCCTCAAAGGTCCCGGCTAAGAGCTCTTCTGTGGATTCGCGCGCCACGGCCCTCTGCAGGGCCAGGCCGACGCCCGTGACGGCAAGGGCAACCGCGAGCATCGCGATCACGTCAAAGCCGGTGAACGGGAGCGGGCCAACGTTGCCGCCCAGTCCGGTGGGATCTGCCGGATCTCCAACTCCGGCTCCGCCGCCGCCACCAGTGGTGAGCGGGGGCGGGATCTCGTCGTACTGTTCAGCGGTCGGGCTCTGCCCCATCGCGATCGCCGGGAAGGCGAACATCGCGATGAGCAGGAGTGCGGTGAGGCGGAACCTCAACGTCCCCAGCCCGTGGCTGCGCTTCTGATGTGCATTGGTCGTCATTGGAAATGAGTTTGCGTGAGGGGGGTGAGAGCAACGTGAGCCACGGATGAGAGTTGCTCTCATGCAATCAGCCAGGCCTTCGGCTCGGTTTTCGCTGGTTTTGCAGGTTCGGCAGGCGCGAGCCCTACCCGTTTTCCCGTAGCGCGCATCTCATTCGACTCTCATGCCGCTCTCATCTGGGTAGGCAAAGCTGGCCTCGTCGATGCCGCTTGGATCTGATTGGGGAACCGGCCGGTGAGCCAGAGACGCTGGCGCATCGTCGGCGTCCAGGCCGCAGCAGTGGCTGTCCTGGTGCTGCTCGTGTACGTGACCCTGCTGCGCCCGGAAGACCAGGGCCCGCTCCGCGGGATCGAGGCCCCTGGCGGCGGTCCTCAGGCGAGCGTCCCGGCGGGCCCCACGGGCCGGACGGCCCCGACGGGCGACCGCCGGGGCGACGGCGCGGGCCGACGGGCAGCGGCCCCTCCGGAGGCCAGAGCGGCTCGCCTGGAGGCGGGCCCCTGGGGCTGGTGCTCGGCTCGACCGCCACGGGTGTCGGCGGCGCTCCGCCGCCGGCACGTCGTCGGCCCCGGACCGAACACGCCGAGCGACGATCAGTACAAGGATTCGGCCAAGGCGCTGCTCGACAAGGTGGCGACCGGCGGCCTGATCAGCGAGTAGCGGCCGGGGCGGGTCTCCGCTCGGCGGGGTAAGTTCCTGCGGTGGCCGCGCTCCTTGGCGACAGCCCCGCGGGTGCACCCGACCCCAGGTCCGGCGAGCGTGAACGCGCCAGGAGCCCGCCCGCATGCGGCCGTTCGCCGGCATGCGGACGCGGGTCCTGCTCTCGTTCCTGGTCCTGCTGATCGTCTCCACCGCCGCGTCGGTGATCGTCCTGCGGGAGGTCCTGATCTCGCGCATCGACGACGAGGTCTCCGAGACGCTCGCCGACGACATCGATGAGCTCCAGGACCTCTCCGAGGGCCGGGTCGACCCGGCCACCGGCGAGCCCTTCGAGGGCCAGGTGGGAAGCATCTTCGACGCCTACCTGGCCTCGCACTCACCGATCGCCGACTCGGCGACCGTCTCGTTCGTGGAGGACGAGCGGTACGCCAGCCAGAGCGCCGACCCGGATCTCGAGCCGCTCGTGACCGCCCTCGACGAGGTCGGGCCGGTCGACGAGCCCACCCAGGGGACGATCGAGACCCCGCTCGGACCGGCCCGCTTCACGGCCGTGCCCGTGAGCACGGGGACGCAGACGGGCTCGCTGACCACGGGCCAGCTGCTGGTGGAGCGCCGGGAGCAGGTGGACAGCGCCGTGCGGATCGCCGTGGGCGTCTCGATCGTGGTGATGCTGCTCGCCTCCCTGTTCATCTGGCTCGCGGCGGGCCGCGCGATGGCGCCGCTCCAGGCCCTGGCACGGACCGCGCGCCAGATCTCGGAGACCGACCTGTCGCAGCGGATCCCGGTCACGCGGGAACGACGAGATCGCTCAGCTCGGCCACACGCTGAACGCGATGCTCGACCGCCTCGAGACGGCGTTCGCCGACCAGCGAGAGTTCCTGGCCGACGTGAGCCACGAGCTGCGAACGCCGATCACGGTGATCCGCGGCCACATCGAGACGCTGGGCGAGGACCCGCGTGACCGCCAGGAGGCCGTCGATGGTCATCCAGGACGAGCTGGATCGCATGAACCGCTTCGTCGACGACCTCCTGCTGCTGGTCCGCGCCTCCAGGCCCGACTTCCTGCGCCCCGAGCCGCTGGATCTGGACCTGCTGACCCACGAGGTGTTCGCGAAGGCGCGCCTGCTGGGCGACCGGGCGTGGGTGCTCGAGGGGACGGGGATCGGGCTGCTGAACGCCGACCCGCAGCGCCTGACGCAGGCGATCACCAACCTGGCCTCGAACGCCGCGAACCACACCGGGCCCGGCGAGCCGATCTGGATCGGCAGCGCGCTGAACGACAACAGCGGCCCGGATCTGGGTTCGCGACGAGGGCCCCGGGATCCCGGAGGAGGAGCAGCGCCTGATCTTCGAGCGCTTCGCCCGCTCGCAGAGCGTCCGGGGCGGCGGCGGTGCCGGCCTGGGCCTGGCCATCGTCGAGGCGATCGCCGAGGCACACGGCGGCCGCGTCGAGCTGGACTCGGCGCTCGGCGCCGGCGCGAGGTTCACGATCGTGATCCCGGTCCAGTGACCCGCGTCCTGATCGCCGAGGATGAGGTGCGGCTTGCCTCGTTCCTCGAGAAGGGACTGCGCGCGAGCGGCTACACGACGACCGTTGCCCCCGACGGGCCGCAGGCCTCGATCATGGCCCGCGACGAGGACTTCGACCTGCTGATCCTCGACCTCGGGCTTCCGGGCAAGGATGGCCTCGAGGTGCTGCGCGAGCTGCGCTCGGCGGGCCAGCGACTGCCGGTGATCATCCTCACCGCCCGCGACGATCCCGCCGACAAGGTCGCGGGGCTGGAGGCGGGCGCCGACGACTACCTCGCCAAGCCGTTCCACTTCGAGGAGCTGCTGGCGCGGGTGCGGGCCCGCCTGCGCGGCGACCGGCCGCCGGAGGACAGCGCCCTGCGGGTCGGCGACATCTCGCTCGACCTGCGCACGCGGTGGGCCTCGGCCAACGGCGAGACCATCGAGCTGAGCGCGCGCGAGTTCGAGCTGCTGCGGACCTTTCTCCAGCACCCGGACCAGGTGCTCACCCGGGAGCAGCTCCTCTCCCACGTCTGGGGCTACGACTACGACCCCGGCTCGAACGTCGTCGACGTGTACGTGGGCTACCTGCGCCGCAAGCTCGGATCGCGGCGCTTCGAGACCGTGCGCGGCGTCGGGTACCGGTTCCGGACCTAGCTAGGTCAGCGCGTTGCGCAGGTCGAAGGCGCGGATGCCCTCGTCGCCCGCGTCGGTGCAGTCGAAGAAGCGCGGGTTCACGCAGGCGAAGGCCGGGCCCTCGCCCTCGTAGCAGGGCTCCACCTGGAACTGGCAGTGCGGGAGCGGGTCGCCGGTCATCTTGATGCCGCCGAATCCGTTGCCGGCCTCGGCGAGCTCGAACATCTCGAGGTCGATCTCGGCGCCGAAGACCTTCCGCATGCAGCCCATGTACCGATTGCCGCTGAGCGGGTCGGAGTAGCTGTAGAGGTAGCTGCAGCGCATCTCGACGCAGCCGCGGGGCTCGACGAGCTTGTCGCAGAAAGTGCGGCAGCGGCGACACTCGCCTTGGCGAGTTTCCTCTCCCCCACGCTGCTTCAGCGCCATGGCGGAATATTACGCGGCAATCGAGGTCGGGCCAAGCACCTCGGCCAGCTGCGCGCGCAGCGGCGGTGAGGGGCTGATCCGGTAGGAGTCCCCGAAACGCAGGCGGCGCGTGCCGTCGGTGGTGCGCATCACCAGCAGCACCTCGCTCTCGCCCGGGAATCCCTCGAACAGCGACTTCAGCTCGTCGATGAGCCCGGGCCCGAAGTCAGCGGCGTTGATGGAGAGCGTGATCTCCTTCGGATCGCGCTTGGCCGCGGCCTTCGCCTCGGCCGCCGCGAGCTCGGCGGCGTCGGGCTCGAAAAGCTCGGCGTCCTGGACCACCACGCTCGTCTGGCCCCGCCCCTTGTGGTCGACCCGGCCCCGCACGAGGACCACCCGGTCGGCCTCGATGGCCTCGGCCGCCTCGCTGGTGGCGTCGCGGATGAACATCTCGACCTGGCCCTCCAGATCGTCGAGGGTCGCGAACATCACGTGTCCCCCGTTGCGGGTGCGGACCTTCTTCGCCTCGCCGACGATGCCGCCGACGGTGATCCAGGTGCCGTCCGGCTTGTCGGCGACGTCGGGCAGGCCGCAGTCGATCCGCTCGTTCAGCGCGTCGCGGACGTCGTTGAGCGGGTGTGCCGAGAGGAACGTGCCGAGCGTTTCCTTCTCGAGCTTCAGCAACTCGCGCTGCTCGAACTCGTCTGCCGGCACCGGCAGGCGCTGGCTGGCCGCGGAGTCCGGACCGTCCTCGCCGCTCTCGCCGCCGCCTCCGAGGTCGAAGATCGAGCCCTGGCCCCGCCGTGAGTCCTCCTGGGCTTTCTGGCCCGAGGCCTGTGCCTGAGGCAGCACCTCGAGCATTCCCCTGCGGCTGGCGCCCGTGGAGTCGAGGGCGCCGCACTTGACGAGGCACTCGATCGCGCGCTTGTTCACCGCGCGCGAGTCCACCCGGTCGCAGAAGTCCCAGATCGAGTCGAACGGGCCGGCGTTCTCCTTTGAGCGGATGATTGCCTCGACCGCCTGGTGGCCGACGTTCTTGACGGCGTCCAGCCCGAAGCGGACCTGAGCGCCGTGGACCACGAAACCGTGGTCGGAGGAGTTGACGTCGGGGGGCAGGACCTCGATGCCCATCGCGTTGCAGCGGTTGACGAAGTACGGGACCTTGTCCTTGGTGGACATCACCGAGGAGATCAGGGCCGCCATGTACTCCGCGGTGAAGTTCGCCTTCAGGTACGCGGTGCGGTACGCGATCAGCGCGTAACAGGCCGCGTGGCTCTTGTTGAAGCTGTAGTCGGCCGCGGCGGTCATCAGCGACCAGAGGTCCTTGGCGACGGCGCGGTTGGTCCCCGACTCCTCGGAGCCCTCGAGGAACTTGTCCTCCATCGTGGCCATCAGGTCGCGCTTCTTCTTGCCGACGGCCTTGCGCAGGTCGTCGGCCTCGGCGCCCGAGAACCCGGCGATCTGCTTGGCGATCTCCATCAGCTGCTCCTGGTAGATGCAGCAGCCATAGGTGGCCTCGGTGATCGGGCGCAGGCGCTCGTCGGCGAACGCGACCGAGGCCGGGTTGCGCTTGCCGCGCGCGTAGTCGTCGATGTAGCGCATCGCGCCCGGGCGGTAGAGCGAGACGAGGGCCACGATGTCGTCGAACTCGGTCGGCTTGACCTTGCGGAGGGCGTCGCGCATGCCGTCGGACTCGAGCTGGAAGACGCCGACGGAGTCGCCGGCGGCGAGCATCTCGTAGGTCTTCAGGTCGTCGAGCGGGATTCGCTCGATGTCGACCTCGATCTCGCGCGAGCGGGCGATGATCTCCACCGCGTCCTCGATGACGTCGAGGTTGCGCAGCCCCAGGAAGTCCATCTTCAGCAGCCCGATCTCCTCGATCGGGTTCATCGAGTACTGGGTCACGACCTTGTAGGAGCGCTCGGTCTTGCCGTTGCCGTTCGTGCCGTTGGCGCCGCCGCCGCGGTCCTCCGCGAGCTGCAGGGGCACGATCTCGTCGAGCGGGCGGTCCGCGATGACCACCGCCGCGGCGTGGATCGAGTTGTTGCGAACGATTCCCTCGAGGCCCTTGGCCACATCGACGATGCGGCGGGCCGCCGTGTCCGTGTCGTAGGCGTGGCGCAGCTCCTGCCCCTCCTTCAGGCACTCGTCGAACGATGGCGAGCGGCCCATGATGGGCTCCGGGATGAGCTTCGCGAGCTTGTCGCCGGTGCCGTAGTCGTAGCCGAGCACGCGGGCCGCGTCGCGGGTTGCGGCGCGCGGCGCCATCTTCCCGAAGGTGATGATCTGGGCGACCGATTCACGCCCGTACTTGTCCTGCACGTAGTGGATCACCCGTTCGCGGCCTCGGACCGAGAAGTCGATGTCGATGTCCGGCATGGACTTTCTCGCCGGGTTGAGGAAGCGCTCGAAGAGGAGCTCGTTGGCGAGCGGGTCCAGGTCGGTGATGTTGAGCGAGTAGGCCACGATCGACCCCGCGGCCGAGCCGCGCCCCGGGCCCACCGCGATGCCGTTCTCCTTCGCGAAGCGAACGAAGTCCCAGACGATCAGGAAGTAGGACTCGAAACCCATGTCGCGGATCACGCCGAGCTCGAACTCCAGGCGCTCGACCGCCTCCGCCGGCGGCGGGTCTCCGTAGCGGCGCCGCAGGCCCTCGTTCGCCAGGCGCAGCAGCATCTCCCCGGGCTCCTCGCCGTCGGGCGTGGGGAATCGGGGCAGCAGGAGCTTGCCGAGCTCGATGTCCACCTCGCAGCGCTCGGCGACCTCCAGCGTGGTCGGCACCGCCTCGGGCCACGGCGAGAAGGCCTCGGCCATCTCCTCCGCGGTCTTCAGGAAGAACTCGTTGGTGTCGAAGCTGAGCTTCGGCTGCTCGAGGGTGGACTTGGTCTGGACGCAGAGCAGCGCGGCGTGGTTCTTGTAGTCCTCGCGGCGCAGGTAGTGGACGTCGCCGGTGGCCACGAGCGGGCGCCCGACCTCGCGCGCGACCCGCACGATCCCCTCGTTCGCGCGGTCCTGCTCGGGGATGCCGTTGACCTGTACCTCGAAGTAGATGTTGTCGGCGCCGAAAACGCCCGAGAGATCGTCGATGTGGGCGCGGGCGTCGGCTGGGCGCTCCTCGATCAGGCGCTGGCAGAAGCGCGACTGCAGGCATCCGGTGAGCGCGATCACGCCCTCCGAGTGGCGTTCCAGCAGCTCCAGGTCGACGTTCGCCTTCCCGCGGGCGAATCCCTCGAGGTAGCTGGCTGACGTGAGCTTCACCAGGTTGCGGAACCCGGCGTCGTTGGCCGCCAGCAGCGTGAGGTGATTGCGCTCGACGCCGCGGCCGGGCGCCGTCTGGGCGGCGCGGCGATCGTCGACGAAGTAGGCCTCCAGCCCGAGGATGGGCTTCACGCCGTGCTCCTTGCAGGCCTTGTAGTGCTCGACCGCCCCGTTCATCACGCCGTGGTCGGTGAGGCCGAGCGCAGGCATCCCGAGCTCGGCGGCGCGCGCCGCCATGGCCTGGATCTTGTTCGCCCCGTCGAGCAGCGAGTACTCGCTGTGAACGTGCAGATGGGCGACCGTGGGAGGAGCGGCGGGCATTCGGATCATCTTCGCAATCGGGCCAGATGCCACGGCCCCGCCGCGACGGCGCTTCTCGCAATCTGCGGATACCCTCGCGCCATGATCTGGCTGCTCCGACACGGCGACGCCGAAGACGAGGCCGTCGACGATGCCTCCCGCGAGCTGACGGGCAAGGGACGGCGCCAGGCGAAGGCGGCCGGCAAGGCCATGAAGGAGCTGGGGGTTAAGCCGGACGCCTGCCTCACCAGCCCGAAGGTGCGGGCGCGCGACACGGCGCTGATCGCATGTGAGTCACTGGGCATCGAGCCCGAGCTCACCGAGGCGCTTCGGGGCGGCGACTTCGACCCGGCAGAGCTGGCGGCCGGGCGCGGCGACGTCTTGCTGGTCGGCCACGAGCCCGACTTCTCGCGCGCCGTGGGCCTGGCCACGGGAGGGCGGATCAAGTTGAAGAAGGGCGGGCTCGCGGCCATCGACGGTGCGGAGCTGGTCCTGCTGCTGCGCCCGGCTGAGCTCACCGCGATCGCCGGTGGCTGACGCCGCTACTCGTCCGAGATGGCTTGGCGCAGGCGTTCCTCGGCCTCGCGAATGCGGCGCCTGGCCTCCTCCTCGGCGGCGGTCGCGGCACGAAGCCGGGCCTCGAGGTCGGCGGCCTGCTGGGTGGCGCCCGCCGACTCGGCCACCCGGGTGCCCACCTCGACCACGCGAGTCTGAGCCTCCACCGTGCGCCGCTCGGATTCGCTGATCTCGCCCAGCGCCCGCTCAACCCGCTCGACCCCTCCGTTGAAGCGGGCGAGTGCCGCCGCCACGCGCTCGTCGCCCGCCGCGGCTCGGGCGTCGATCTCCTGCCGTGCCGCGGTCAGGTGCTTGCGTTCGGCATCGAGCACCGCGCGGATCTCCTGGGCGCGGGAGTCGAGCCCGGACCGGACCTCCTTCTCCTTGGAATCGAGGCGTGCTCGGGTCTCGGTCGCGGCCGATTCGGCGCGCTTCTCGAGCTTGGCGAGAGCCGCTTGTGTGCGCTTCGAGGACTCCTGGCGTGCCAGCTTCAGCTCGTGGCGACGTGACTTGGCGGAGACCTTCTCGGCCGCGGCCTCGATCCGTGTCGCGACCCTGGCCTCGGCGGCCTGGATCGCATTCAGGGACCGGGTCGCCTCGCCTCGCATCCGGGCGACCTCCGACTCCAGCCGCTCCGAGCCCTCCGCGGTGAGCTTCGCCGCAGCCTCGTCGGCCCGCCGCTTCCCCTCCGCTTCGTACTGCTCCGCGAGACCCCTGCGGTCCGCAGCGACCGTCGCCTCGAGCTTTCGCTCGGCTTCCCCCAGGCGCTCCTCGGCGGCGCCGCTCGCGGCCTCCGCCGCAGCAGCGCGGGCGCGCTCGGTCGACTCCGTCGCGAGCCGCTCGGCCTCCGTTGCGAGGTGCTGAAGCCGCTCCGCGAGCTTCTCGTCGGTGTGCTGCTCCAGCTCCGACGTGGAGTTGCCGACCGAGGTTGCGATCCTTTCCTCCAGTGCCTCGGCCCGTTCCTTGAGAAGGCCGTCGAGGGACGCCATGTGCTCGTCCAGAGTGGCCGCGAGCCGCTGGCGGGCGCGCTCCACGCCCGCCGAGGCCGCCTTGTCGGCGGTGGAGCGAACCTCAACCGATAGGCCGTCGAAGCGCTCGGCGAGTTCGGCGCCAAGCGCCTGCTCGGCCGCCGCCGAGCTGTCCGCGCTGCGCGCCTCGACCAGCTTGGAGAGGCGGCTCTCGGCCGCGTCGAGCGACTCGGCCAGCCGGGCGCGCAGTGATTCCTCCGTGGCAGCACGTCCTTCGGCCCCGGCTGCCTCCAGCCTCTCCGTGGCCGCGGTGAGCGCCTTCGCCGACGCCGTGGACGTCCCGGCCTCGGCCTCCGCCAGCGCCTTCTGGATGCGCTCCGCCAACCTGTCCTCGCCCTCGGCCAGGCGGGCGGAATTCGCCTCGTCGAGGGCCGCGCGGGCCCCCGTGCTGCGGCGGTCGATCTCGGTGGCGGCGTGTTCTTCCAATCCGGCGCGGGCCTCGGCGACGCGGCGGTCGACCTCGGCCGAGAGCGCCTTCTCCGCGACCGACAACCGCTCCTCGGAAGCCTCGCGGGCCGCTTCCAGCGCCGCCTCGCGGGAGGCCGCCACCGCCGCCTCGGCCCGGCGCTCGCCGGTCTTGTCGAGCTCGGCTCTGTGCACGGTGAGCGCATCCTCGGCTGCCCGCTCGAGCGATGCGCGTGCTGATTCGGCCTCCTCCCGCATTCGCTCCTCGGCGACGCGCCTGTGATCCTCGGCCAGGCGGGTCTCCGCCGCGGCCACGCGGTCGTCGAGGCCGTGCTCGGCGAGGCCGAGGCGAGATTGCACGGAGCTCTCCAGGCGGGCCTCAGACGCGGCACGGGCTTCATCGAGCTGAGCCCTCAGGTCATCCGCGGCCGCCTCCTGCGTGGCGGCGAGCCTCGCCGTCGCATCGTGCAGCGAGCTGCGCACCCTGGACTCGACCTCATTCTCCAGCCGCGAGCTTGCCTTGGCGGTGGCCTCTTCCGAGCGGGCCGCTAGTACCTCCCGCACCTGCCCAACGTCCGATCCGAGGGTGGCGGTGAGCTTGGAAAGTGCCTCGTCGTGCAGCTCCTTGACCCTGGCCGAGAGGCTCTCCTTCAGTCTCGGCGCCGGTGCTGGCCTGGCGGGCCTCCAGCGACGCCTTCGCGGCCGCCATCGCCTTCGCGGCGGACCGCTCCACGGTCTCGGTGAGTGTGCGCTCGGCGGCCGTGGTTCGCTGGTCGACGGTCTCGGACACCGTCTGTCGCAGGTTCGCGGCGACCTCCTCACCCGCGCGCTGCTGGCGTTCGACGCCAGCGCTGACCTCCGTCTCGAGCGCGGAGCGGACATCCGCGCCTGTCTCCTCGCGGAGCGTCAACTGGGCCTGCGCAAGCCGCCGGTCGTACTCGGCGGCGAGTCGGGTCTCGGCAGCCGAGGCCGCCGAGGCCGCGGCGGCCTGGACCTCGGTGCGCTCGCCCTCTGCGAGCCGGGTCTCCGTGGCCTTGAGGCGGTCAGCGAGGCTCTGCTCGGCCAGCCCCAGCCGGGAGCGGACCGCCTCCTCCAGGCGCACCTCGGCCGTGGCCCGAGCTGCCTCCACCCCGGCGCGCAGCTCGCCGGTGGCGGCTTCCTGCGCGCCCCGCAATTCGGCGACAGCCGATTCAAGCGCCCTGTTCGCTGCCTCGGTGGCCTGGCGAAGCTCGGTTCGCACCTCGTCGAGATGGCGCTCGTTCTCCGAGCGCAGGCGGACCTGCGCTTCGCCGATGCCCGCGTCGGCGCGCTCGCGCAGCTCCTGCTCGGCGGCATCCAGGCGTTCGGTCGTGAGCTCCTCGACGCGCCGATCCACCCGCGCCTCGGCGTCAGCCCGCGCCGCCGCTTCGTCGGCCTCGAGCCGCGTGGCGAGTTCATTGAGGCTCGCCGAGAGGGACTCACGGGCTCCCGTGAGCTTCTTGCCCATGCTTTCGCCCGAGGTCTCCGAGACCTGTTCGGAGTCTGGGGGCTCGCCTCGTTCCTGGCCCACTCGGGCCGAATCGTCCTATACGGGTCGGTCGCACCCGTGGATGCAGATCAGGCGGGGGCTCTCCGCTAGCTTGCTGGCGTGGACTCGATGCCGCCCCACGGCGCCGTGCGGCCGAGAGACTCGGCCGCCCCGCCGACGCGTTGGCCGCGCAGCTCCCGAGGGGATTGGGCACGCTGAAGCTCTCGGCGGCTGCTCTGCCTGGGTGCTGCTCAGCGTCGGTCTTCTCGTGGTGGGGCGATCAAGCAGGGCGCCTACTTCGGGGTCGTGATGCTCCCCGGGATCCTCGTGCTCTGCGCCTGGCCTGGTGGTCCTCTCGCTGGTGGGCGCCCTGGCGCGGCGATCTCGGCCTGTCGCGCCCGGTGATGCTCGCGCTCGGCCGGCCTGCTGGGCCTCGCCGCTGGTCGGCGCTCTCCGCGCGTCTGGAGCCGGCGCCCGGACGTCGGCGCTCGCCGACGCGCAGCGGATCGCCGGCTACGCGCGTCTGCTTCGGCCTCGGCCTCTGGCTGTGCAACCTGCTCGGCGCCCACGGATGCACCTCGCGCTCGCCCCGGTCGCGATCGCCGCCGGCGTCGCCGGGCTGGCTGGCAGCCGGCGTGATGCTCTTCGGGCGACGACATCCAGACCTACCTCGAGGGCGACGGGACGCTGCAGTACCCGCTGGGGTACCGCAACGCCAACGCGGCCTTCTTCGCGATCGCGACTCTGGCCCGCGCTCGCCGCTGGCCACGAACTCGCGAGCTCGGCTGGGGCTGGCGTGCCGGCGCACTCGCCGTGGCGACACGCTGCGATCGAGATGGCGCTGCTGTCCCAGAGCCGCGGCTCGCTGCTCGGCGATCGCCGCCGCGCTCGCGGTGTTCATCTGCCCTGTCGACGCGAGCGGGCGCGGGCGCTGGTCTGGCTGGTCGCTCGCGGTCGCTCCCGGCCCTGATCGGTGCTCCCGGCGCTGACCGACCTCTACTCGGCGGCCAACGAGTCGCTCGCGAGCGATGGCCGTCGACGAGATGCGATCGGCCGGTCGGGCCGCGCTCGGCGGCGGCGGTGCTCGGCCCTCGTCGTAGCCTGCTCGCGACTCGCTGTCGAGGGGCGATCTCCGTCCGCCGCCGAGGCGAGCGGCAGGGCGGACCGGTTCGCGGGACGAGGCCTCCTCGCCGGCGCTCGTCGTCGGCGTCGTTGCCTTCGTCGTCGCGGTGGGCAATCCGGTCGACTTCTTCGAGCAGCGGGTCGACCAGTTCCGCACGCCAGGGCTCCCCGAGCTTCGAGGGCGAGTCGAGCCGGTTCACCTTCGACACGGGGACCGAGCGACTCGATCTGTGGGAGCGTGGCCTCGAGACCGCAGGCTCGGATCCGCTGCTTCGGCGACGGCGGCGGCGGCTTCCAGTACAGCTACACGCGCGAGCGCTCGAACGCAGGACAGAACGCCAGGGACGCTCACAGCGTCGAGCTCGAGGTCCTGTCCGAGCTCGGGCGTGCCCGGCCTCGCGCTGCTCGACCCTGGCGCTGGTCGCGCTGCCGTCACGGGCGCGATGCGCTCGCGCCGGCTCGGGCCCGGCGGCCGCCGCGGTCTCGGCCGCGGCGCTGGCCGTCGGCGGCGTACTGGCTGATCGCACACGTCGATCGACTGGTTCTGGACCTACGCGGCGGTCACCGCGCCCGGTCTTCATGCTGCTCGGGGCGGCCTGCGCGCCCGGCCATCCTCGCGGCCGCCGGCGGCGTCGCGGGGCCGGCGGCGCTGGATGGCCGGTCGGGGCGCAGTCCTGCTGGCCGTGACCCTGATCCCGCTCTACCTGAGCGAGCGCTACACGAACAACGCCTTCCAGGGCCTGGCGCTCGGACTCCGGCGCGCGCGTTCGCCGACCTCGACCGGGCCCGCGCAGCCTCAACCCGTTCGCGGAGGAGCCGTGGCTGGCCGAGGGCGCGATCGCGCGGGAGTCGGGCGACACGCAGCGTGAGATCGAGGCGTTCCGCGGCGCCGTCGAGGAGCGCCCCGAGGACTGGGCGACGCACTACTTCCTCGCCACAGGCGTACCTGGACGGCAACCCGCGGCTCGCGCGCCGCGAGCTGGACCTCGCGCTGTGAGCTGAACCCGCTCAGCGAGCGGCTGGCCGCGCTGGACAAACGCAGCCAGGCCGGCGGGCCGGCCGCCTGGGTCCTAGGCCGTCGATCAGGCCGTCGCGCAGGGCCATCGCCACGGCCTGTGCACGAGTGCGGGCGCCGAGCTTCGCCTTCGCGTTCCGCACATGCGTCTGAACGGTCGCCGGGGAGAGCTCCAGCTTCCCCGCGATCTGCACGTCGGTGTCGCCGCCGGCGAGCATGCCCAGGATCTGGCGCTCGCGTGGCGGTGGGCCCCCGCGACGGCCGGACCGGCGGCGGCGGCGCTTCGGGAGCCGCGGCGGTCCGGATGGCCGGCGCCTCCGCGATCTCGGTCGGCGAGAGCACGCACCAGATGGCGTCCGGGAAGGACCTCCGCGGTGACGCTGATGTCCACGGGCGCGGCCTCGTTCGGCCATGCCACCTCGAACGGGCCCGCGTGGCCGCCCGTCTCGTGAAAGGGGGCCCAGACCGCGCGGAGGCGGTCGGCCGCGGCCGGCGCGAGCAGCTCGGGGAGCGCGCGTTCGAGCACGTCGTCCCGCCCCAGCCCCAGCAGGCGACAGGCGGCGAGGCTCGCCTCGGAGACGGGCAGCTGTCGTCGACGACGAGCAGTGCCACCGAGGCACCGGAGACGCCGGGCCTGACCGCGACCTGGCCGTTGATCTCGCGCCGCCTGGTCAGCCATGCGCCCGGTCCTCGAGGATGAAGCGGTCGCTTGGGGTGCGCAGTGCGCGATGGGCATCGCGGAACGTCTCGAAGGCCGTCTCGAAGATGATCATCAGGTCGCCCAGCGCCGAGCGGTGCTTGATGTAGAAGAGGTCGTGGCAGAGCTTCCAGCCGGTGCCCAGATCGGAGCCCGCGTAGCCGCAGCGAAGCTGGGCCCAGCCGGCGATGCCCGGCTTGAAGAGGTGGCGCCTGGTGTAGTGGGAGTACTGGCGCTCGAGCTCGGCGACCATCTCGGGCCGCTCCGGGCGGGGGCCGACGAGGGTCATGTCGCCCCGGAAGATGTTCCAGAGCTGCGGCAGCTCGTCGATATGGCTGCGGCGCAGGAACCGGCCGACCCTGGTCACGCGCTCGTCGCCGGCGCCCGACCACTGGGCGCCGTCCGCCTCGGCCCCGACGGTCATCGTGCGGAGCTTGAGCATCTCGAACGGCTCGCCGTGCTCCCCCAGGCGGACCTGGCGGTAGAGTGACGGGGCCGCGGTCGCCGAGCTTCACGCACAGCGCGGCGATGGCGATCAGCGGGGCGGTGAGGATCCCGATGACCCCGGCGAGCACCAGGTCGAGCGCGCGCTTGGAAGGCGGGCTCGATCGACTGGAAGCGTGGGTGCAGCACGTAGCGGTACCAGGCCTGGTCGATGGTCCCGAGCGGGACGTGGCCGAGCAGGTCCTCGTAGAACTGGTTGGCACCGATCATGCGGACGGGGAGGTCGAGGCAGGCATTGGCGACGCGCTCCCAGGGACCAGCTCCCGGCCCGGAGCCAGGCCCGGACTCGCGGTCGGCGGCGACGACGATGAGGTCGACGTTGTGGACCAGCACTGCGCCTCGGACGTGATCCAGCGAGCCGAGCCAGCTGAGCGACGAGCGATCCTGCTCGTAGGGCCCCTCGCTGCCGAACCACCCGATCACCTCGTAGGCGCGCACACCCGTCATGCTGAAGCTCGTCCCGGAGATCCTTCGCGAATCGCGGAGACCCGATCACGGCGACGCGGGCCCACGCGGTGCGCTCCATCTGGGTCTTCATCCAGGCGCCGAGCCCGAGCATGACCCAGGCACCGGCGATCGCCGCATAGAAGTTGCTCGGATCGGCCGCGTTGCCCGCGAGGGCGGTGACGCCGATCATCGCCGCGGCCGCGAGCACCGGGGCGATCAGCCCGACGCCCAGGCGGGCGGCCGGCATCAGGCTCATGGGGAAGCCGGAGCGCTCGACCAACTGGAAGGCGGCGAACATCGCCGCGAAGACGATGAGCGCCTCCCCGAGGTCGCGCGAGTGCAGCCAGGCGATGATGCCGGCGGTCAGGGCCGGCGCCAGGCGGAGCCCCACCAGGTCCATCAGGTTCTGGGCTCGAAGCGCCCCGAGGGGCCGGGACCGGGCATCGAGAACGGACCCGTTGGCGCCGTTCAATGACATCGCGGATGCTCATCTGCACCGTCCACTGTCGAACATCCGTTGAGCGATAGTCAAGCTGTGCATGAAGAATTACCTGATTCCAGGGCCGGGTAATACCTCAAAGCGGTTACTGGTAGCCTCGGCGACGAGGTAGTGGGACTTGAGCGACGGGGTGGCGCAGAGCGACGAATCCGACGCGGCGAAGCCGCGTGCGAGGCGGGCCAGAACCGGCCCGCTCTCGAACCGTGAGCGCGAGGTGTTCGAGCTCCTCGCCGACGGCCTGAGCGGCGCTCAGATCGCCGAGCGCCTCGTCCTCTCTCCCGAAACCGTGCGCACGCACATCCGCAACGCGATGGGAAAGCTTGGCGCCTCCACGCGCTCGCAGGCGGTCGTGCTGGCGATGCAGCGCCGCGAGATCGCGCCGCGTACGGGCGTCGAGGAGGCGCCGGCCGCGCCGGCCGTCGCGGCCGCCGACGCCGCAGCCGGCTGCGGGCCCCTCCGACGCCGAGATCGGCGACGCGCTCGAGGGGATCGTCGACGGCCTGATGGAGCTCTGGGACGTCGACGCCGGGTGGATCTACCTGGCCGACGACGACGGGTTGTCGCTGACGCGCGCCGTCGAGCGCATCGGCGCGGGCGCGGCCGGCCTCCCGAGGTCGATCGCGCTGGGCGAGGGCGCGCTGGGCGGCGCGGCGCTCGAGCGCCGCGCGCAGATCCTGCAGGCGCCCGGCGCCGAGACCGGGGCGATGATCGTTGCGCCCCTGCTCGACGGAAACCGCCTTGTGGGCGTGCTCGGTCTGGCGGTCCGCCCGTCCCGCGCGACCGGCCGCCAGGAGCTCCTGCTGCTGCAGGCGCTCGCAGGGAGGCTGGCCGAGCTGGCCAGCGCCGGCGGTCCGCGCATGAGCGCGCTCTCGCAGCAGGCGCTGGAGGGCTTCCGCTCCTCCTGGGCCTCGGCCACCCGCGCCTGAGCGGGCCGGCGGCCTAGGCGTCGGTGAAGATCGCCGCGGCCGCGTCGTCGGCGTTGTCGGCGATGGGGGCGACGCTGCCGATGTCGCAGATCTCGAGCACGCGTCGCACCGGCGAGCGCTCGGGGATGCCGAGGCGCAGCCGCTGGCGGCGGTCGCCCAGCCTGCGGGCCAGGCTGAAGAGCAGCTCGATGCCGGCGCTGTCCAGGTAGTCGACCGAGCTGAGGTCCAGGACCAGGCCGTGCGCGGACGTCGGCAGGCGTTCGCCGAGCGCCCGGCCCAGCTCGACGGCGTTGGAGCCGTCGACCTCGCCCGAGATGCGCGCGAGGAGCACGCCCTCGCGCTCCTCGAACTCGATGTCGCTCAGCCGGTCCCTCATGCTCCGCCACCGTTGGATAGCGATCGCCGCAGTACCACCGTCGTTCCCGTCTCGGCCTTGTCGATCGTCACGTCCTCCATGAGCTGCTCCATCAAAGTCAGGCCGCGGCGGCGCTCCTCGCCGCGCGCCGGGCGCCAGTGGCCGAAGTCGCGCACGGTGACCTCGAGGTCGGGGCCCGTCGCGGGATGCCTCGACCTCGAAGGAGGCCTCGCCTGTCGGGTAGGCATGTGCGATCGCGTTCGCGGAGGCCTCGCCGACGGCGACGAGCGTCTCGTAGATCTCGGTCTCCCCCGCCCCGGCGGCCTTCAGCCAGCGGCCGAGGACCCGGCGAAGCGTCGCGAGCGAGCGCGACTCGGCGGCGAGCGAGAGCTCCAGCCGGTCGGTGGGCAGCGGCTCCAGGCGGATCGCGAGCAGAGCGATGTCGTCGCCGGAGCGGCCCTCCAGGACCCGACCCGGCAGCGAGCGGCAGAGCTCGGCCGGATCGAGCATGCCGGCGGCGGCCTCGGCCAGGGCGTCGAGCCCCTCGGAGAGCGGCACCGTGGGACGCTCGACGAGGCCGTCCGTGTAGAGCAGGACGACCGAGCCCGGCTCGAGGGCCACGACGCTCTCCTCGTAGGAAGGGAAGGTGACGGTGCCCAGCGGGCTGCCCGGCCGGCCCTCGGCGAAGACGGCCTCGCCGCCGGGCGTGAGGATGAGCGGCGGCGGGTGGCCCGCGCTGGCGAACCGCAGCGCGCCGGCCTCAGGGTCGAGCACGGCGTAGAGCAAGGTGGCCATCCCGCGGCGCTCCAGCTCCTGGGCGAATCCGTCGGTGCGCTCCAGCACGACGGACGGACGCAGGCCCTCGAGCGCGTACGCGCGCACGGCGCTCTGGAGGTGCGCCATGCGGGCGGCGGCGGCGATCCCTCGTCCCACGACGTCGCCGATCACCACGCCGGCCTTGCCGTCGCGGAGCGGGATCGCGTCGTACCAATCGCCGCCGATCTCCGCCTCCGCACTCCCCGGCAGGTAGCGCGCGGAAAAGCTCATTCCTGGGATGTCAGGCAGGCGCTCGCGCAGCAGGCTGTGCTGGAGCGTGGCGGTGACGGAGCGCTCGACCTCGACCTCGTGAGCCGCGCGCCGCAGGCCCTCGAGCGCAGCGCCGATGATGGCGTCGCCGCCCTCCCCGGGACCGCCACTCTCTCCGGGCACGCCGACGGGGGCCAGCCCGGCCCCTTCCTCGAGATCTGTGCGCTCTTCTGCCACGTGTAAGTGCCCACGCTACCGCGAGGCCGTGGACCCGCTCCGAGTCTAGACCTCGGCTCGCCACCACCCTGCTTCCAGGTATGCCCTGAATGTCGACTGGCACAGGCGGTAGATTGCCCTCGAATTGAGTTCACTCGCACGACGCCGGAATCACACGCTCCCAGCGCGCACGCGAGGATCTGGCGAAGGCATGGCTGCTCGAGGTCCTGGAGCGGACCCCGCTCGAGGAGATCGAGGAGGTCCCGGTGTCCTGGATCGCAGCCGAGGCGCCGGCGCTGATCGCCGACATCGTGCGCAGCCTCGCCGACCCGGCCCCTTCCGGCGACCTCGAGCTTCCGGCCGACGGGATCGAGCGGATCGCGGAGCTGGGCGGACTCCGCCAAGGTGCGTCGGCGCTCGAGATCCCGCGCGACCTCGCGGCCCTTCAGACGCTTCTGATCGAGGCGCTGCGGCGCGAGATCCCCGAGCGCCAGGTCGGCGCGTTCGCGGGCTCTGTCGGCAGGCTTGCCTCGATCTTCGGCGACATTCAGGCGCAGGTGGGCGAGACGCTCGTCCGCGAGCGAAGCGGCGGCGCGAAGGTCGATCCGCTCACCGGCCTGCCGGGCCAGGCGGAGCTTCACGAGTGGCTCCGGATCCAGCTCGCCGAGCATCAGCGAAACGGCCACCCGTTCGCCCTACTGCTGGTTGACGTCGAGGGCCTGGCCCGGATCAACCAGGCCTACGGACGCGACGCCGGGCGACCGGATGCTGCGCGCGGTCGCCGGCGGTCGTGCGCCGGCAGATCCGCCCGGTCGACCGCGCGTTCCGCGTGGCCGACGACGAGTTCGTGGTGCTCGCGCCCCAGCAGGTGTCCGACGACGCGCTTCCGATCGCCGAGCGCCTGTGCGAACTGGTCGAGCGCTCGCAGGGCACGGAGGGCCACAGGGTGGCGATCTCCATCGGCCTGGCATCCTGCCCGGAGCATGGAACCGAGGCCGACGGGCTGCTCGCGGCGGCCGAGGAAGCCTCCTGGGCGGCCAAGGCGGCCGGCCGTGGAGTGGGCGTCGGCACCCCCTAGCGCCCGCCCCGGCACGTGCAAGTTCGCTGCCAGCACTTGCGAAAAGCTTGCCGAGATGAGAAAAACCTCACTGCATGTCGGGAATCAGGACAGCCGCAGCCGCTGAACTCCTCGGAGTGAGCCCTTCCACGCTTCGGACGTGGGAGCGCCGTCTGGGCTACCCGCAGCCCGAGCGCTCGGCCGGCAACCACCGCCAGTACAGCCTCGATGAGATCGAGGCGCTGCGTGACGCGCTGCGTGAGACCGGAAACATCTCCTCCGCCGTCGACGTCGCGCGACGCCGGGGCCGCGGGCCGGCCTCCCCTGCGCGCCTGCTCGCCGCCTTCGACCGCTTCGACGAGGCCGCCGCGGACCGTGAGCTCGAGGAGAGCCTCGCCGTGCGGTCCGTCGAGCGGACCGTCGAGGAGGTCCTCCTCCCCGCCCTCGACCTGGCCGCCGCGCGCGACGCCAGCGAGGCCGAGACCGAGCACGCCAGCCGATGGGCCGTCGGTTGGCTCCACTCCGCACGGCGCCTCGCGCCTCCCGCCAGCCGTCACGAGGGCGTCCTCCTGCTGGACTCCGGCGCCAGCGTCGGCCCCGAGGTGGTCGAGACGCAGGCGCTCGAGCTCTTCCTGCGCCGCGCCGGCCTGCGCGTGCTTCTGCTCTCCGCCGACCTTCCCGAGGCCCGCTTCACCCGTGCCCTGCGCGCCCTGGAGCCCCGGGCGACCGTGCTCTGCGGCACGCAGGCACGCCTCGACGTGGTGGGCACCCACCTTCGCAAGCTTCTGAACGGGGGCGCCGGAGCGCGCCTCTACAGCTACCGGTCGGCCAACCTCGTCTCCGGCCGCACCGGCCTGCCCAGCCTGGGCACGCATCCCAGCGAGGCCACGGCCACGCTGCTGGACGTCGTCGCCTCCCGCGCCTAGCGCATCAACCGAGCGCGAGGTCTGACCCCTCGCGCAAGACGCTGCGCGGTGCAGGATTCGCTGCGTGTTGTGGGTCTTGCGCAGGTTTCAGGGTCAGAACCTACGCACTTCCTCACCGCCTCTCCGAGACCCCCTTGTCACGGGTTCCCGGTAGGCCCACACTCGCAGCCCTTGTCAAGTTTCCGCCGCTTTGTGCGGGATCGAATACCGGGAAGCGAGTACATGCAAGAAGAAGCCAGACTGTTGAACGTTGGTCGCGCAGCCGCCTATCTGGGTGTCAGCGCCGCCTCCCTGCGGAAGTGGTCCAACGAGGGCCTGGTGCCCGTGTACCGGACCCCCGGCGGCCAGCGCCGCTTCGCCATCGACGACCTCGACGAGTTCATGCAGTCCATGCGTGAGCCCGGCCGTGTTGTTGCCGTGCCTCGCCTGGGCCGCGGCGCCACCGCCGTCGGTAGCTGAGACCCGCTCACGACCGGAGAGGACCAGATGACGGGGCGACCGACCCGCACGGTGATCGTGCTGGAGCTTTGCGCTCTCGCCCTCGCGGCGGGGGTGGTGGCGCTCCTGCGCGGGGATGCCGGCGATTGGGATCTGGCCCTGCTCGGCGTCCTGCTCGTCGTCTCGGTCGTCGGCGATCTCACGGCGCTCGATACGCCCACCAGCCGGGTCAAGCTCTCCTCGAGCTTCTTGGCGATCGTCGTCGCCGCGGTTCTGCTGGGCGAGGCGCCCGCCGCCGTGATCGGAGTCCTCACCATCCTGGTCGGCTGGGCTCGCGCGCAGTACTCGCGCACCGACCTTCTCGTCAACCTCGTCACCTACGCCTGGTTCCCGCTGATCGCGGGCGGCGCGTTCCACCAGATCGTCAATGCGCAGGCCCTCACGGGCGACGAGGCCACCTACTACCTGCTGGTCCTGGGCGCGTTCGCCCTCGCACTCACCATCGACTTCCTGGCGATCGCCGGCTACACGGCCTACGTGGAGGGCTCGCGACTGGGCCCCAAGGTCCGCCGCTCACTCCTCCCCCTCCTCCCGTCCGAACTCGCCTCCGCCCTGCTGGCGCTCGGCGTCGTCTACGCCTACATGGAGCAGGGCGTCGCGGCCGTCGCCCTGTTCGGCGTCCTGATCATCGCCTTCCAGTACCTGATCGGCGCGCTCCTGCTCTCCCAGGAACGCGCCGACGAGCTCGAGCTGCGTGCCAAGCAGCTCGCCGGATTTCAGGTCGCGCTGTTGAGCGCGCTCCTGCGAACGCTCGATCTCCGTGATCGCATGACGGCACGCCACAGCGCCGCGGTCGCCCGCTACTCGCGGGAGATCGCCGCTGCCGGCGGGTTCTCCGAGGAGGAGCAGGACCTCGTCCACACCGCCGCCCTCCTGCACGACATCGGCAAGTTCGTGCTTCCCGACCGGATCCTCAAGGGCGGCGAACAGCTCACGGAGGCCGACTGGGAGCAGATCCGCAAGCACCCCGAGGAGGGCGCCCGGATCGTGAGCCAGATCGACGGCTACCGCCCCGTGGGCGAGCTGATCCTCGCCCACCACGAGCGCATGGACGGCCTGGGCTACCCGCGGGGGCTCGAGGGTGCTGCGATCCCGAGGCTCGCGCGCATCATCTCGATCGCCGACGCGTACGACGTGATGACGGCCCGCGATTCCTACCGGGCGCCCATCAGCTCCTTCGACGCGATCACCGAGCTCCGTCGGATCGCGGGGACCCAGCTGGACGGCGAGTACGTGGACCTGTTCGTGGGCGTGCTCTCGGAAAAGGACGTGGCCTACCGCCACGGCGAGGACGCCGACTTCGAGCGCGAGCTGGCACTCGACCGGCGCATCCACGACTACGTCAGCAGCGGCGGCGCGACGGGGCGGCCCCTGCGCAGCCACTCCCGCGGCTAGCCCCAGCATCCCCGGTGGCCGCCAGCCAGGATCCGGACATGCCGAAGCGCGGGGCCCCTGTTCCGGGGCGCTCCCGCGCTGTCCTAGGCATTCAGTTGCGTGCTATCCGCGGCGGTAGCCCACGGTGACCCTCCTGGTCGTGGTAACGACCGAATGGTGACAGAACTTGCGCAAACTTGCAAGTACCGCGCTAAACGTGCTACCACGGCCGTGAACTTGCAGCCATCAGCATCAACCGGCACTAACTTGCTCCGCTGATGGGAGCGACCCTCAGAGCCCTGCGAGTGCCGGCCTTCGGGAAGCTCGCGACCGCGAACCTGGTCAACGAGCTGGGCAACTGGATGGGCGAGATCGCGCTCGCCGTCCTGATCTTCGACCAGACGGGAAGCCCCATCGCGACGGCCGCCCTCTTCGTGGCGATCCACTTCCTCCCCGCCCTCGCCGGACCGCCTCTGGTGGCCCGGCTCGAGCACCTGCCCGCGCGCTGGAGCCTGTCGCTGCTCTACGCGACGGAGGCGGCGGTCTTCGCGGCATTGGCGCTGCTGGCGACCGAGTTCCTGCTGGCCGGCCGTTCTGGTCCTCGCGGCCATCGACGGGTCGCTCGCATCATCGGCGCGATCGCTCACGCGCGCCGCCGCCGCCGGAGCACTGAAGCCGGCCGGCCTGCTGCGCGAGGGGAACGCCGTCCTCAACATCGGATTCACGGCGGGCGCGGCGATCGGCCCCGCGATGGCCGGCCTCGTGGTCGCCGGGGCGAGCGTTCAGGTCGCGCTGGCCGCGGACGCGGTCTCGTTCCTCGCCGTCGCGGCCCTGCTGGCGACTGCTCGAGGGCTCCCGCGCGCCGAGCCCGAGGTCGAGGGCGTCCTCGCCCGGCTGCGCAGCGGCCTCGCCTACGTGCGGGAGAGCCCCCTGCTGAAACGCCTCCTGGGCGCGCAGGCGATCGCCTTCGTGTTCTTCGCCGTGGTGATCCCGATCGAGGTCGTCTTCGCGAAGGAGACGCTGGATGCCGGCGATGCCGGCTACGGGGCCCTGCTGGCGAGCTGGGGCGCGGGCATGGTGCTCGGGAGCCTCGCCTTCGCGGGCCTGGGCAGGGCGTCAATCCCCGCTCTGCTGGCCTTCTCGACGATGGCGATCGGCGTCGCCTACCTGGGCACGGCCGCCGCCCCTACGCTCGCGCTGGCGTGCGCGGCGTCCGTGATCGGCGGCACCGGCAACGGCATCCAGTGGGTGGCCGTCATGACCGCCGTCCAGGCCGTGACCGCGGCTCCATACCAGGCCCGGGTGGTGGCGATGCTCGAGGCGATCGCGTCGGCGATGCCGGGCGTGGGCTTCGTGATCGGCGGCGCCGTCGCAGCGCTGGCCGACCCCCGTGCCGCATTCGCGGTCGCCGGAGCGGGCGTGCTGGTCGTGCTCCTGGGCGCCTTCGCGATCCTGCGCGGCACCGATTGGCGCGGAGCCGTGGCCGAAGCCGCGACCTCGGCCCGCCGAGGGGCAGGTCCCACCGCCGCCGGCCGGCGGCGTGCCGGCTTCCCCCTAGACCGCGCCTATCCGGCGCAGACCCAGGGCGAGCTGCCCGAGTCGGCCCAGATCGCCGCGGCGATCCGGTCCTGCTCCGCGGGCGAAGCGTGATGCGGGAGGCCGTGGCCCCCGTAGAGCGCCCAGGTGGAGGGAAGGATCTGGTAGGCGCCGCCGGCTCCAGAGCTCGGGTTGAGCGCGCCGTAGTTACCGCCGGACTCGCACATGACGATGCCGGCGGGGATGGCCCAGTCGCCGGTGCCGGACGAGGGCACGGCAGCAGCGGCGGCCGCAGCAGCCTCGGCGGCTGCAGCGGCGCGAGCCTCCTGAACCTGGTCGCTCCAGCCTGAGATCTGCGAGCGCAGACCGGCCAGCGCGGCCGCCTGCTCGTCGCGAAGCGCCTGGATCTGCGCGGCCTGCTGCTCGGCGGCGGCACGGGCGGCGGCGATCTGATCTCGCGCCGCGGCGATCTCGTCGTTGTGCGCGGCCTGGGCGTCGCGGGCCGCGGCGACCTCCTCGAGGCGGTTGGCCACGGCGGCGCGGAGCTCGCGGACGCGAGCGGCAAGCTTGGTGTCGGCCTCCTGGATCGTGCGGAGGAGCTGGGCGCGGGTCGCGAGGTCGTCGTAGCCCTGCGCGTCCAGCAGTAGCTGGGTCTCGTCGATGGTCTCGCCCTTGTAGATGGCGATCAGCCGGGATGACAGCGCCGCCAGCGCGCGGTCGAGGCGCTCGCGGGCGACCTGCAGCTTGGCGGTTGCCTCGTCGACCTCGCCGTTCAGCTCTGCCTCGCGCTCCTCGCCCTCGGCGAGCACGGCGGCCAGCTCGGCCTCGCGTTCGGCGGCGGCATCGGCGCGCGACTGCGCCACGGCGAGACGGGCGCTGCCCTCGTCGACGCTGGCGCTCAGCCCGGCGGCACTGCCTTCGGCGGAGGCGATGCGGCCCTCGAGCTCGTCGATGGTCTGCGCGTCGGCTGCCCCGGTGGCCGTGAGCGCGACGATCGCGGCGATCGCCAGCAGGCCCATTAGCCCGGCCCAGCGCAGGCTGGCGACCGCGGGGGCTCCCCTGCGGCCGGCGCTGGCGGGTGGCGTGTCGGTTCCGGTTTCCATCCTTCAAAGGCCTACGGGGTTAGCTGACGGGCTCGGGCCGAAGGAGTGGCCCTACGCCGCGGCACTGCGGCGATTCGCCCCTTGGGAGTCGGGAAAGAGCGGTCCGGCTCCCAGCGGTTCCCCCGTTCCCCCGGTCTGACCCGGGGAACTCGGCGGTATGTGGCGGAGAATCCTAGCGAACGCTCACGACACGCTCGCCATACGCTCAGGAAGTTTCCATAACCCGGGCCGCTGCACGGGTTCTTGCAGGGCGAGCCTCCGCCCTGCATACGCACCGTGTACGCAACCAGGACAGCTACGTCGAGTTGGGCGCTTTGGACGAGCAGCGGATAGTCGCGTCTCCTCGCTGAGCGCTGGCGTTCGCAGCCAGGCGGCGTTGAGCGCCTCGTCACGGTCCGAACACATATCCTGCGGATCTGCTTGCCGTCCCGCAGCGTCCATACCTGCGCGAAGGACATCTCGACCGGCAACCCGGCCGCATTCGAGCGGCCGCGCTGACTCGACGCCGCATCGGCCACGCCTCGTCCCCGGCGTCGATGGACGTGGCATCCGGTCTCGAGCTCCGAGTCGTCGCAGGCGCCCTCGCACGTTCGGCTCGGGAAGCCGCGGTCGACCGCCTCAGGATCCCCTCGTGCGATCTGCGCTCAGGCCCGCCGTGGAGGTTCGACACGCCGACGAAGTCCGGCGCGCGACGATCTCCACGTTCTCCGCGACATCGCTGCACGCGGTATCTCGCGGGCCGCGGGCATGCGCTTTCTGTGCAAAGCGACCAGGTCGGACCTGCCGCCGACAGGACATCGGCGTCCTGGCTGGCTCCTGTCCAGAGCCGGGCTGGTGCCCCGACGGCTCGTTGTCAGCCCTGCCTGCCGGCGTCGCCGGACAGGGCCGTGGTCAACCTGGCCTAGCCCTCCGGGGGCTCGCGCGTGGCGGCGAACCAGCCGGCCACGCCGATCGCGACGAGGCCGACGGCGCCGGCGATCCTGATTCGGCGGCCGTACTGCATCCATGTGAGGCGAACGATCGCCCGGCCGATCAACTCGTACACGGAGCTCATGTCCGCACCCTACCCGTCCTCGTGGCGCTGACGCACCCTGTAGGCCATCCGGCTCTGGAGCGTGAACAGCTCGATGAAGCCCGGGCTCGCCGCCTGAGAGAACTCTCCCCCGCTCTCGCCGAAGCCGGCCAGCGCCTTGTCGTACAGGGCGAAGGGCGAGCTGCGGGCGACCGGCGTGACGTTCCCCTTGAAGAGCTTGAGGGTCACGTCGCCCGTGACGTTGCGGTTGGCGGACTCGATGTAGGCATCGAGGTCCTCGCGCAGTGGCTCGAGCCACAGTCCCGCGTAGACGAGGTAGGCCCATCTGCGATCGAGGGCGTGCTTGGACTCGACCTGGTGCACCGTCGAGACGAGCTTCTCGAGATCCCGGTGCGCGTTCATGATGATCGCGGCAGCCGGCACCTCGTACAGGTCGCGGACCTTGAGGCCGACGACGCGGTCCTCGATGTGGTCGACGATCCCGACCCCGTGGCGCGCGCCGATCTCGCCGGCCCGCTCGATCAGCTCCACCAGCCCGATGCGCTCGCCGTCCAGGGCGACGGGAACGCCGGCCTCGAAGCTCACCTTGACGTGCTGGGGCTCGTCCGGCGCCCGCTCGGGGGGTGTGACGAGCTGGAAGACGTCGTCGGGCGGCGGCGCCTCCAGGTCCTCGATGGACCGGCCCTCGGAGCTGCGCCCCCAGAGGTTGTCGTCGATCGAGTACGGGCTGACGTCGTTGCCGCCCTTGAGGGGGATCCCGTGGTCCTGCGCGTACTGAAGCTCCTCTTCCCGCCCCATCGACCAATCGCGCACCGGGGCGATGATCCCCAGGCGGGGGTCGAGGGTTGCGACGGTCGCCTCGATCCGGATCTGGTCGTTGCCCTTGCCGGTGCAGCCGTGGGCGATGGTGTCGCACCCGGTCGCACCCGCATGCTCGACCGCGAGCTTCGCGATCAGCGGACGGGCGAGCGCCGTGAACAGCGGATAACCGCCGCCGTAGAGCCCGTTCGCCTTGATGGCCGGCAGCACGTACTCGCGCGCGAACTCCTCCTTGGCGTCGACCACGATCGTGTCGGCCGCGCCGAGCTGCTTCGCCTTGGCGATCACGGCGTCCCAGTCCTCGCCCGGCTGGCCGAGCTCGACGCTGAGCGTCACGACCTCCGCCTCGTACTGCTCCTGGATCCAGTGGAGCATCACCGAGGTGTCCAGGCCGCCGGAGTAGAGCAGCAGCACGCGGCCGACCTCGGCGGGGTCGGCCTGGTAGGAGGCGATGCGGGGCGGCCCGGATTCCACGGGCGGTCGGAGAGTGCTGCCAGTCCGGCGGCGGCGCGCGCGGCACCGGCGCCGTCAGGAATGATTACCGCGGTGCACCGTGTGCTGCGCATCCTCTCGATCGCCCTGATCACCGCCGGGCTGGTGATCCTGGTCGACGTCGGGCTCACGCTCGCGTGGAAGGAGCCACTCTCCTCGATCTACGGCTCGCTCCAGCAGGGCAAGGCGGAGGACGAGCTCACGGACCTCGAGGACCGCTTCCCCTCCGACGAGCTCCTGGCCGAGGCTCTGAGCGAGGACGAGCTGGAGGAGCGAGTGCGGGTCCTCGCCGACGCGTTCGCGCGGCGAGGTCGAAGCGCGGCGAGGCGATCGGCCGGATCCTCATCCCGCGGATCGACCTGAACGTCGTCGTCGTCCAGGGCACCGACACCGCCAGCCTGCAGAAGGGCCCCGGTCACTACACGCTCGAGGACACGACGCCCGAGCTGCGCGAGCAGGGCGACGGCTCGGCCTTCCCGGGCCAGGGCGAGACCATGGGGATCGCCGGGCACCGCACGACCTACCTGGCCCCGTTCCGGCGCATCGACGAGATCCAGCCCGGCGACGAGATCACGCTCCAGATGCCGTACGCGACGTTCACCTACGACGGTCGAGAAGCACGAGATCGTCGACCCCGACGCCGTCGAGATCGTCGAGAACGTCGGGTACGACCGCTTGGTCCTGACGGCGTGCCATCCGCTCTACAGCGCCGCGCAGCGCTACGCGCAGTTCGCGAAGCTGACCGACGTCAGCCTGCTTCGCGCCCGGCTCCCGTCATTGGCAGGATCCCTGACAGTGCGTGAGACACCGCGCAGCGAGAGCACCCGGAGGACCAACCGGCGGGAACCGCGGTGACCGCGCGGAGGAGCCTGCGGCTTTCTCCGCTCCCGCACCCGCCGGCATCGTGGCGCTGGTGCTGCTGTCGGCCGTGTTCGCGGTCTGGGCATGGCAGTACGGCGGCTGGTTCGGGACGGCGCTCTATCCCGGGACCACGGCCGCCCTGTGCGCCGGACTCGTCCTGCTGGCGCTGTTCGCTCCGTCGTGCGTGCGCCTTCGGGCTCGACCGCCGTCGCGCTGGGCGCGCTGATCGCGCTGGCGCTGTGGGCGGCGCTCTCCGCGCTCTGGAGCCCAGCGCCCGATGTCGCCATCGCGGATGCGCAACGGATCCTTGTCTACGCGATGGCCTTCGGGCTGGGCCTCTGGATCTGCGCTCTGCTCAGCCGCCCGCATCCATCTGGCGATGGTGCCCGCTCGCCTTCGCCGGCCTCTTGCGGGGCTCATCACTCTGGTCGATGCTCCTGGCCGGCGACGATCTACGCCAGCTCCTGGATCGGGCGACCTTCCAGTACCCGATTGGCTACCGCAACGCCAACGCGGCCTTCTTCCTGATCGCCTCCTGGCCCGCGGTTGGGCTCGCCGCCAGCCGCGACTTCGATTGGCGGCTGCGGGGGCTGTCGCTCGCCACGGCGACCCTCTGCATCCAGCTGGCGGCCCTCGGGCAGAGCCGAGGGTCGTTCCTCGGGGCGGCGGCCGTGATCGCTGTCTATGTGGTCGCGAACCGGGATCGGGCCCGAGCGGTCGTGTGGCTGGCCCTCGCCGTAATCCCCGCGCTGGTCGTGATCCCGGCGCTAACCGACCTCTATCGGTCGTGGGCGAGCGAAGCCCCGAGGCCACCCTCGACGCTGTGCGTGAGGCCGGTCGCGCGGTCGCCCTGGGGGCGGGGCTGTCGCTGGCGCTCGGGCTCGCGGCTGCCTTCTTCGAGCACCGCCGGCCCCTGCCGGCGGCCACGATCAGGCGGGCGAACCGAGCGGTCGCCGCCGGGGCGCCGCCGTCGCGGCGGTGGTCGGCCTGGCAGGTTTCGTGGTCGTCACCGGAGACCCGGCGGGCTGGATCGGCGACCGGTTCGACGAGTTCCTCACGCAGAGCAGCCCCGAAGGCACGCAGGGATCGAGCCGGTTTCAGTTCAACGCCGGGACCGAACGCGACGACCTTTGGCGGGTCGCGGTGGACGACGCGAGCGAGGCCCCGGTGTTCGGTGAGGGGGCCGGAGGCTTCTACTACAGCTATTTGAGGTCGCGCACCGCCGAGGGCGTGGCCAGCGCCAGAGACGCTCACAGCATCGAACTGGAGACTCTCGGGCGAACTCGGCCTCCCGGGGCTGGCGTTCCTCCTCCTCGGCCTCGGCGGTGCCGTGATCGGCGCGGCGCGAGCGTCGCGCACCGGCCCCGCCGCAGCTGCCCTGGCCGGCTTCGCCGTCGTCACCGGCACGTACTGGCTCGTCCATTCCTCGCTGGACTGGTTCTTCCCTTTCCCGGCGCTCACGGCTCCGGTACTCGCGCTGCTGGGCTCCGCGTGCGCCCCGGCGGTCCTGGAAGCCCGGCCCTTCCGCCGGGGGCGGGCGCGCTGGGCGATAGTCGCCGCCGCGGTCACGCTTGCGGTGACCGTCGTTCCGCCCTACCTCAGCGATCGCTACGTGGATGCCGCCTACGACGGGTGGCGGGCGGATCAACAGAGTGCTTTCCGCAACCTGGATCGGGCGGAGGCCATGAACCCGCTCTCGGAGGAGCCGATGATGGCCCGAGGCGGGATCGCGCGCGCCGCGGGCGATCGCGAAGCGGCGATCCTCGCCTTCCAGGAGGCCGCCGAGGAGCGCCCCGAGGAATGGGCCGTGCACTACTTCCTGGCCCAGCTCTACGCGGGCTCGGATCCGGCCCGGGCCCGCAGCGAGTTCCGGATTGCACGCGAGCTGAACCCGTTGGGCCCCCGGATCCTGCAGCTGGGCGAGCGCCTCGAGCGCGGGGGCGGTTAGCCGGGGTCGCCGCCGCCGAGGATCTCGTCCACCAACTCCGCCGGCGAGTCGATCCCGAACTCCGCTCGGAGCGTTCGCTCGATGTCCGCGCGGCTGCTGCCCGCAACAGCGAGATGTGCCGCCCGCAGCAGCGCTTCCTCAGGCGCATCATCGCGCGCGGGCGCGGCGCTCGGGGCAGGTGCGTTCGACACCTCCGCCTCGGGCTCGCCGACGCCCCCGGGCTGACCCTCGCCCGTGGCGGGCAGTGCGGCGAGGACCGCCTCGGCCGCACCTGCAAGCCCTTGCGCCTGGGTCAGGACCTCCTGTGCCTTGCGACGGAGCAAGGCCTCGAGCCTCGAGGCGGCGAGCACCCGTCCCTCCGCTTCGCGGTCGGCGGCATGCCGCCGACGCTCGAACTCGCGGTCGGCCTCGCGACGGCGCTCGTCTGCGTAGCTCCTCGCGGCGTCCGCCGCCTCGTTCTCGATCTCGGCCGCGGTTCGTTCTGCGATCTCCAGGATCTCCTCGATCCGGCGGCCCAGCTCCCGCAGGGTTCGGCTCGTAGGGGATGGTGTCCCCCCCCGCCCATCGCGCACAACCTCTGGTTCGGTGTCGCCGGAGTCCGGGGGATCCGGATCGGGCTCCGTCCTGGAGACGGGCCGAAATTTACGAACCCGGCTCACCTTCAAGGACCTCGCTCACGGCCGTGGCCGAATCGGTGACCCCGAAGTCGCGTCTCAGGCGGAGGCGGATCTCGTCCCGGCTATCCCCGTCGAGAGCCATCTGCGCCGCGAGCAGCTTGACCCCGGCCGACACGGGCCGTTGGATCTGTCCGCTGCGGGCCTGGGCCTTATCCCGGTCGTCTCCAGCGTTGGCCGATGCCGGCCGCTGGCGCGCCACGGCCTTCTTTCGCGGCGGGGGACTCGGGTCACGCCGGGTCTCAGTCGCACGCCCGGTGATGGGTTCGGAGGGATGGATTCGCGGCCGTTCGGGGTGAAGGATCGCGTTCCTGGCGCGCTCCAGGATCCCGGCGATCAGCTCCGCCTCACGCTCGAGCCCATCCGCTCGTTCGCTCAGGGTCAGGATCAGCTCGTAAAGCACAGCCCCCTCTCCGCGGCGGGGCCTGCGGGCCCCGGGCGGGGGTACCCCCGCCGCCAGCGCCTCACGGCGCAGCTCGGCAACAGCCCCGTTCGCGGCCCTCTCCAGCTCGCGCAGCCGTTCGGCCACGCGGCCGAGGAGTTCCGGTGATTCCCCCTGCGCAACGGCCTCGGCACCCGCCGATGCCGCTGGGCCTCCCGCTCCCCCGTCGCTGTCCACGACCGAACCGCTCACTGGTGGAACATAGCCGAAGGACGGCGCTCCGCGGTGTGGTTGGCGGCCTTGCCTTAAGCGGGCACACTGCAACCGCGTCCCCAACGGCCGGATCCTGGAGACACCTCGAGACACCGCCCTGTAACAATCAGCCCCCTCCACCATGGCCAGGAATCCCGACAACCGCGCCGCTCCGGCCTGGCTGCGCCCGCCCGGCGAACAGGTCGGGCTGAGGTATCTGGGCGAGGTGCTCCGCGAGCAGCGTCGGATCGCGATCGCAATCCTGCTCGTCACCCTTGCGGCGGCCGCTGCGTACCTGCTGACAGCCGACTCGGTGTATGAGGCCGAGGCGGAGCTACTCGTCACTCCTGTGCCGGCCGAGGACCCGCTGGTCGCGAGCCTCGGGCTCCTCCAGCCTCGAGCGACCCCACACGGGACGTCCAGACTGTTTCGACACTCACCACGAACCTGGCCGTCGCAGATCGAGTGCGCAAGGAACTGGAATTGGACCAGAGTGCGCTCGACCTGCTCGAGGCCGTCACCGCCGAACCAGTAGCTCCAGCAACATCGTCGCGGTCACCGCCGAGGCTTCCACGCCGGAGCAGGCGGCCGACCTGGCGAACGCCTTCGCCGAGCAGGTAGTGGCTGAGCGAACGGAAGCCCTCCACACCCGAGTCGACGAGATCCTGCCGGAGTTGCAGGCCAACTTGGAGGGTGGCGGGTCCCCGCTTTCCGTGGATGGCAGCACCGAGACCGAAGTAGCCCGCCTCGAGGTCCTGCGCGCGGCGCCGGACCCGACCATCCGCGTCGCCACGGAGGCCGTCCCGGATTCCACGCCGGTCTCCCCACGACCCATGCTGACGATCGTGGGCGCCCTGACTTCGCCGGGCTCGTGCTGGGGATTGCAGGGGCGTTCGCGGCCCAGGCGATCGACCCGAGGTTGCGCCGCGAGCAGCAGCTGCGCAGCCGCTACCAGCTGCCGATTCTGGCCCGCGTACCCAAGGAGCAGGCAAGGACGTCGCGGCCGTCCCCTGGGTCCGGCCGCGATCTCTCCGCCGGGCAAGGAGGCTTATCGCACGCTTCGTGCCAACCTCACGGCGGCGCGCACCGGGCCCGGTGCCCAGACGATCTTCGTCACTGGATCCGCCCCCGCTGAGGGGAAGACGACAACGGCGATCAACCTCGCGGCTTCCCTGGCGCTTGCCGGGCAGCGAGTCGTCCTCATCGAGGCCGATCTGCGAAGGCCGGCGATCGGCCAGGCGCTCGGGATCACCGTCGAGGCTGGGGTAGTGGCCACTCTGCTCGAGAACGTTTCCCTTGACGATGCGCTGATCACGACCGCGCCCTTTGGCCCCTCGCTGGAGTCTGCTCTTGGCCGATTACGCCGGCGGCTGGATGAGCGAGCTGTTCTCGCTGAGCGCGGCGGACGAGCTTCTCGAACAGGCTCGGGCGCGGGCCGACTATGTGATCATCGACTCGCCGCCGCTGACGACGGTGGTCGATGCGCTACCTCTGGCCCGGCGTTCGGATCACATCGTGCTCGTGACCCGGCTCGGCGCCACCCGCCTCGACCGGCTGCATGAGCTCTGCGAGCTCCTCGCCGGCAACGACATCATCCCGCTCGGCTTCGCCGTCGTCGGGACCGCGCGGGGTGACAGCAGCTATTACAGCGAAGCCATCGGATCCGCGCAGCCACTCTCCCGGCCGAGCAGGCAGAGAGAGCCCTCTCTGCCCGCCCCTGCGCCCGTGAAGACGGGCGACTGAGCCGAGGCTGCGGGGCCCGGCCCCGCGAGACTCAAGCAGCCCTGAGGAAGTCCATCACCCGGTCCGTCTCCGCGTCGAGTGTGTGCACCGACGCGTAAGCGAGCCCGGCCTCGACCATGGCCGCGCGAAGCGACGCGTCGCTCACAACGGCGCGGACGGCCGCGGCCGCGGCCGCGGGATCTCCGGCCGGCACCAGCGCCACCGCCTCGCCCATCGCAGCCCGAATCCCGCCGACATCAGCGGCAACGGCCGGGAGCCCGGCCGCCGCCGCCTCGATGAGGATCTGGGGAAAGCCCTCGGTCCAGGAGGTGTGCAGGAGCACATGGCTCGAGCGGTACGCCTCCACTAGCGGCTCCCCGTACGGCATGTACCCCGCGAGCTCGGCGTTGTCTGCCTGCCCGAGGTCCGCAAGGCGCGCTGCGAGCTGATCCGACATCTCCCCCTCCCCGCAGACGAGGAGTCGCCAGCGGTTGCCGTCGTCGGCGTTCAGGAGCGCCAGGACGTCGGCGAGCATCAATGGATTCTTCTCGGCCTCCAGCCGACCGACGCTGATGATCCGAAGCCCTCCCGCGTAGTCGCGTTCCGCCGCATCCGCCGCTTCGACCAACTGGTCGTCGTCCACCACCGAGACCACGATCTCGAGCAGCCGGCGGGAGCGGCGGTAGTTTGCGGCCAGCTCGGATCCGACCACGACAACCGGCAGAAAGCGCCCTAGCCCCCGGAACGCCAGTTCCAACCCCCAGCCGGCCCACCGGATCCAGCGCCGATTCGGGTGTCGCATCGCGACGTAGGTCGGAAGGTCCTGCCGGACTCCCAGGACCACCCGCCGCCGTCTCGCCAAGGCGACGGCGACGAACGCCAGCGCCGTCGGGTGCGGCCCCAGCAGCCAGACGCAGTCCACGTCATCGAGCAGACGCCAAAACCGTCCGACGGAGCGCAGTACCGCAGGCAGCACGCTCAGTGGCTTCGCGAGGCTCGAGTAGTAGGGCAGCGGGAGCAGGCGCACATCCGAACCGACGGGGTAGTGGGCCGGGTCGTCGACCGGGCTCAACCGGCCGATCAGGGTGAGTTCGTCCACCGAATGGCGCATCCGGGCGACGAACAGGGCGAACGCCCGCCCCGCGTGCACCCCGCTGGGCGTCTCGTGGTACGCGTAGTCCGTGTAGACCGCCAGCCGCACGGGCGCGAGCGTACTGGACGGTAGCTCTCACGCCCGGTGTTACCGGCGACCTAGAATCGCGGGGTGACCGTCGCGATCCCACCCGCGCGCTGGGCGCTGGCAACCGCCCTGCTCCTGCTCGCCGCCCTACTCGGCGTGCTAGCCGGGATCGACCCGATCCTCGCCCTCGGCGCGGCCGCGGCCGTGGTCTTCGTCCTGATCGCCTTCACCAGCCTCGCCGCGGGCCTGGTCCTGTTCATCCTTATCGCCTTCCTCGAGTTCGTCTTCGCCGGGGGGCCCGTGTTGAGCCTCACGAAGGCCACCGGCCTGCTGCTGGCTCTCGCCTGGTTCGCCGAGGTCACGAGGCCGGACGGGGGCCGCAACTACTTCATCGATCACCCGTTCGGCGGCTTTTTGCTCATCGCCTTCCTCGTCTGGGCTGTCCTCGGCCTGAGCTGGGCAGAGAGCGGTGCCGCGACGCTCGAGGACGTCCTGCGGTACCTGCTGGTCATGGCGCTCTTCGTCATCACCTACACCGCGGCGACGAGCAGATCTCGGATAGCGTGGATCCTCGGAGCGTTCCTCGCCGGCACGGCGATCACGGCCGGGCTGGCGATGGTTTCCCCGCCCACGGCGGATCCCACCGAGGTAGCCAGGGTGGAGAGCACGTTCGGAAACGCGAATCAGCTCGCGACGGTGCTTGTCGCGGGGCTCGTGCTCTCGATTGGCGCCGTGATGGCGCTCCGCCGCACGACGATGCTGCGAAGCGCCGCAATCGGCATCGCCACGCTCTGCGCCGTTTCGCTTGTCTTCACCGGCTCGCGGAGCGGCGCGATCAGTCTCGCCGCCGCCCTCGTCGTCATGGTTCTGGTGGCCGGCCCCGGGCGCCGGGGCACGGCGCTGGTGGCCTCCGGGCTCGCGGCCGCGGCGGCCGCGGTGCTCTTCATCACGTTCGCCCCGGACGACATCAAGGACCGGATCGCTCAGACGACGCCGGGACAGGTGCCGGCGACGGAGAGTCGTTTGACCATCTGGCAGGTGGGTTGGCGCATGTTCGAGGAGAACCCCGTCCGCGGCGTCGGCGTCGGGAACTTTCAGACCTCGTCAATTCATTACCTCCTCCAGCCCGGAGCGCTGTCACGTACCGACGAGGTGATCGTCGACCCGAAGGACGCGCACAACATCTACTTGATGGCGCTGGCGGAGACCGGGCTGGTGGGGACGGTGATCCTGCTCGCGCTGCTCGGGTTCCCGATCGGGTGCGCGCTGGTGGCCGCACGGGACTTCAACCGTGCCGGCGACCGGCGGCTGGAGATCATGGCGCGAGCGCTCGTGATAGCTCTCGCCGGCTTCCTGGTCGCCAACTTCTTCGCCACCGACATCTTCAGCAAGATGCTCTGGTTACTTCTCGGACTGGGGCCGGCGATGCTGGCTGTGGCGCGCTTGCAGCTCGCCGAGGCGGAGGGCTCTCGCGGCGAATCCTCTACCTGACTGCCCTCTCGCCCCTGCGCTTCGACGAGGCGTAGAGGCGGGCGTAGAGGGCACCGATGCGGTCGCCCGCGACCGCCACGTCGAACTCCTCGGCGCGGCGGTCGCGGGCCCGCTCGCCCATCAGCCGTGCGCGCTCGGGGTCCCGCAGGAGCGTGGCAATCGCCGCGGAGAGGGCCACGGGGTCCTGAGGCGGTACCAGCAGGCCGTGGACCCCGTCCTCGATCATCTCCGGCACCCCGCCGACCCGCGTGGCCACGATCGGGCGGCCGACGCCCATGCATTCCATGAGCGCAAGGGGGGTGCCCTCATAGTCCGAGGAGAGCACTGCAACGTCGAACGCGGCGAACACCTCGGCCACGTCCGTGCGTCGCCCGAGGAACGTGACGGACTCCGCCAGTCCAAGCTCGCGGGTCAGTGACTCGAGCCGCTCCTGCTCGGGTCCGTCCCCCGCGATGAGTGTTCGCACTCCGGGCACCTGGTCGGCGAGTAGCTTCGCGGCCTTCAGCAGCACGTCGAGCGCCTTCTGCTCGCTGAGGCGGCTGAGAGTCCCGATCACCGGGACGGTGCCATCGATTCCGAGCTCCGCCCGAACCCCCGCCCCGTCGGCCTGCGCCGGGGCCGGGACGGCGTTTCGGACGAGGACGATCTTGGCGGGGTCGATCCGTTCGATCTCGATCATTCGCCGCCGGTCCTGCTCGGAGACGCAGATGAAGGCGTCCGCCCGGCGCGAGATCAACTCGCGGTCGAGGAACTTCCTCGCCGGCTGGCCCTCGTACGACCACGTCTGCTCGTGAGCGACCACGACGGGGACCTTTGCCAGCGTCCCGAGCGCGGCACCCCAGAGGTTCGACCCGAACTTGTGCGCGTGGAGGACGTCAACGTCCGTCCGCAGCCGATCGAGCAGCGGCCGCCACGCCGTCAGCGAGAGCCGCTTGCGCCACGGCAGGTCCGGCCCCGGACCGAGTGGGCGTTCGAGGGTCATCAGTTCCACCCCGCCTTCCTCGAGCTGCGCGACCACCTCCGCGACCGCGGGTACCTGCGCCCGCTCCTCCGACCAGCGCGAGACGCAGAAGGTGGTCTCGAACCGCTCCGCGTCGAGGTGGATCGCGAGCTGCGCCGCGAAGTCCTCCGCCCCCCGGTGGCGAGGGAGTCGATCAGCATCAGCACCCGGAGCTTCGCCATCACGCCAGCGCCGCCCTGAGCCGCCGGACGAGCCGCGAGGTCTTGGCCGCGAACCGCAGCCGCGTATCGAGGTGGTAGACACCGGCCCGCGGCCAGCGCAGGGGCTCCGGGGGATGCAGCCGCCCCGGGAGCGTCCCCGCGGCCGAGTACCCGGCCGCTCCGGCCGCGCGGACGACGCGCTCGTCGTGCTCGCCGAACGGGTACGCGAGTGACGTGCAGGGCCTGTCGAGGCGCTGGGCGCAGATCTCGCGGGACAGCGTGAGCTCACGGTGGAGGTCTTCGTCGCTCAGCGCCGGCAGCCGGGGATGGCTGTGGGTATGCGATCCGATCTCCCAGCCCTCGTCGGCGAGGCCGCGAAGCTGATCCCACGACATGCAGCGAAGCTCGTTCTCGTGAGGGCCACCCATCCAGCCGTCGATCCCGGGCCAGCTCATCGCCTCGCCGGGTCCTTCCTCGGCGAACTTCGTGGGCACGAAGACCGTGGCCGGAACGCCGAGGCTGCGCAGGATCGGTACGCGCGGGCGTTGACCGATGCGAACGCGTCGTCGAACGTCACGGCGAGCGCTCTCGGGCCGGGCGGCCGGGTGACGGCTTCGGTGAACGTGCAGCCGCGGTATCCGCGCCCGACGATGCGGCCGATCTGGCGCTCGAAGGCTTCGGGGGTGACGGACAGTGCCGCAGGCCACTCCTCGGAGACCGCGTGGTAGCAGAGGACGAGCACATCGCTCGTGCCTGATCGGCCGGGCATCCTGCGTGGCTCAGCCAAGTTCCGCTCGCCGCGCCCGCATCCCGCAGGAGAGTACCCACTGGGACGGGTGGAGCGTTTCTATGCTTCCGCTGCCTCTCCTCGTGGCGCCTGGGGCGCCAAGCGCGGGCAGGCGGCCCATGCGAATCCTCGTCCTCAGCCAGCATTACGCCCCGGAGGTGACAGCCGCCCCGCGTTTGGGTGCAAGCGTTCGCGGAGGGCCTGATCGCGGGCCGGCCACGAAGTCGACGTGGTCTGCGCGGTGCCGAATCACCCTGGGGGGATCGTAATGCCGGCCTATCGCGGGCGGGCTGTCGTAAGGGACGAGATCAACGGCGTCCGGGTTCACCACGTGTGGGTCAGGGCGACGCCGAGGAAAACCGTGACGACGCGCCTCGCGCTCTATGCCTCGTACGCGGGGATGGCCGCGATCACGGCCTCCCGGCTGCCCCGCCCGGACGTGATCCTCGCCTCCTCGCCACCCCTGCCCGTGGGCGTCGCCGCCGCGCTCGCCGCCGCCCGTCACCGGTGCCCCTGGGTGCTCGACGTCCGGGACCTGTGGCCGGAGGCGGCGGTGATCCTGGCGAGATACCCGACGGCGCCGTCGCCCGAGCCGCCGAGGTGCTCGAGCGGCGCCTGTACCGGAGCGCTGCCTCGATCGTCACCGTCACCGAGCCGTTTCGCCGCGACATCGCCGAGCGCTCGGGCGGTCCGGGGAAGGTGCGGGTGATCATGAACGGCACTACCAGGACCTGGCTCGACGCAGGCGCCGAGCCTCCGGACGGTGCGGCCCTCGGACTGCCAAGCGACCGCTTCGTCTGGGCGTACGCAGGCAACCAGGGGATCGCCCAGGGACTCTCCACCGCGATTGAGGCCGCTGCCACGCTCGGTGACGGCTTCCAGCTGCTGCTGATCGGCGATGGTCCGCTGCGTGGGGAGCTGCGCCGCCAGGCCGGGGAGCTGCCGCCCGGCGTGGTGGCGTTCGCCGACCTGATGCAGCCGGCCGCGGCGGCGCGCCACCTCCGCGCGGCCGACGCCCTGCTGGTGCCGCTGGACAGTCAGCCGGGCCTCGAGAAGTTCGTCCCCTCGAAGCTCTTCGATTGCTGCGCGATCGGCCGCCCGGTCGTCGTCGCCGCCGCGGGCGAGCCCACACGCCTCGTCGAGGAGTCGGGGGCCGGGATCCCGGTCCCTCCCGGCGACGCCGCCGCGCTCGCCGCGGCGGTGCGGGGACTGAGCGAGGATCCCGAACGCGCTGCCCGGCTGGGTGCGGCCGGCCGGGAGTTCGCCGGCCGGCATCTGCGCGAGCATCAGGTCGAGGAACTGATCGCGGCGCTGGAGGCGGTGACCAGGCGGTGACGAGCATCACTCCTTCGGCGTGAGCGACACGGGCCCCGGGGCTGGCAGCGAGGCGACGGTCGCGCGTAACGCGGTCTTCGCGCTCGCCTCGCAGATCACGACGGCCCTGTTCACGGCCGGCCTCACCCTGTACCTCGTTCGAGCGCTCGGTCCTGACGAGTACGGCCTGTTCGCGCTGGCCCTCGCCGTCGGGCTACTCGTGCTCCAGCCGTCCGATCTTGGCCTCACTCAGTCCACGGCCCGCTTCGTCGCCGACCACCGAGAGCAGCCTGCCGGGCGTCGCGGACGTGCTCGCCGACGGTTTGCGCCTGAAGCTCGCCGTCGGCACGACCGTCTCGGTGGCGCTGTTCGCTCTCGCGGGGCCGATCGCGGACGCCTACGGGGAGCCAATCTTCTCGGCCGCTTCGCGGGATCGCGCTCGCGACGTTCTTCCAGGGGCTGCTCGGCTTCATCACCAGCCATCCGAGAGCGCCGTCGAGGGCGAGCGCGACCGTGATCCTCGTGCTGCTGGGCGGGGCCGCGACCAGCGCCGCGTTCGGTCGCGCCATCGGCTACGCGTTCGGGGTTGCGCTCGCGCTCGTATATGTCGTCCGGCTGCTGGGCGAGCGTGCGATCAGGGGGCGGGGGGCGCGGCCACGCCCGGCGCGTCGCGCGCTACGCCGGCCCGATGTTCGTGATCGACTGGGCGTACACGGCGATGACGCAGGTCGACTCGCTCGTGATCGGTGGGATCCGGGGGACGACGCAGGTCGGCCTCTTCCAGGCGCCGCTGGGCTCATCACCCCGCTCGTCTACCCCGGTCTCGCGCTCGCGCAGGCGGTGGCACCCGGCATGTTGCGGGGTGGGGTCGCGCCCGACCGGGCGGCCTTCGAGCGGGCGCTTCGCTACCTACTCTTCCTCCAGGCGGGAATCGTCGCCCCGATCCTGGCGTTCGCGGAGCCGATCAGCAGCGAGGTCCTCGGGCCCGAGTACGAGGGGTCGGCCGAGGTGCTGCTCGCCCTGACGCCGTTCATCTTCGTCTGGGGCTTCGCGCCGCTGCTTTCCCTCAGTCTCAACTACCTCGGCGAAGCTCGGCGCCGAGTCCCGGTGGCCGTCGCGGCGGTGCTGATGACCTTGGCCTCGACCTGATCCTGATCCGGGAGATGGGCATCGAGGGGGCCGCGATCGCGAGCGACATCGCTCTCATCTTCTACACGGGTGCGCATCTGCTCATCTGCCGCTCGGTGATCGGGATCAGGTTGCGCTCGCTGCTTGGGCCCGCGGTGCGCACCGCGGTTGCCGCGCTGCCCATGGCCGCCGTCCTCGTCGCCTTCGGCCCTGGTGTCGGCGTGATCGGGATCGTGGTTGGCGGCCTGGCAGCATGGGCCGTCTTCCTCCCGGCTCTGGTGCTCACGGGCGCGCTCTCACGCTCGGAGGTGAGCACGGCGCTCCGGCGGGTCGCGCGCGCGCTGCCGGGCCGAGGTGCGGCCTGAGGCTCTCGGCGGCCCGGGCCCTGGGCAGCTCAGGCGCCTGGGCCCGTGAGAGACTTGGTCGCCACCGATGCGCCCGGAGAAGGAAGCCACTGAGATCCGGGGCCTGGACAAGGCCCTCGAGCTGCTGCCCAAGCGGGAGGCAGCGGCGAGGACGCTGATGCGCAGGTTCGCGCCGCACTGGGCGCTCCAAGCGGGGGGAGCGGTGCTGGATGTCGGCGCCGCGCAGGGGGTTGCCACCGCCGCATGGCAGCGGCTGGGCTTCGACGCCCTGGTGGTGTCGAACCGTGGGGCGGCCGCCGTCGAGACGTCGCGGGCCCTGGCAGCGGAGCTGGGCGTGGAGCCGGTGGTCGAGCAGGGGTTCGCAGAGGACCTCCCCTATGACGACGCCTCCTTCGACCTGGTGGTCGCCCAGTCGGTCCTCGAACACGTCGTCGACCCGCAGCGCGTCTTCGAGGAGGTCTTCCGGGTCCTGAAGCCCGGCGGGGCGTTCTACTTCCACACCTCATCAGCGCTTGGCTTCAGGCAGCGCGAGATCAAGTACTTCCCGCTCTTCCCGTGGTACCCGTCGCCGGTGAAGCGGCGGATCATGAGCTGGGTGCGGAGCGGCACCCGGCATTCATCTGGTCACACCGAGTATCCGGCGGTCAACTGGTTCACGCCTTGGGGCGTCCTGCTGCGACCTCGCCCGCGCCGGCTTCACGGGCGTGCTCGATCCGCTGGCAGCTCGTCCAGGAACAGGAGCTGTCGGGATGAGCCGCACGGCCTTCAACGCCGCGCGGGCTCTGCGCCGGGCCGGTTCGTCGGGGAAGTGCTCCAGCCCGGATCCGGGTTTCTGGCGATCAGGTAGGTGGCGTCCCCGCGCGGACTCAGCGGGTGACGCCGGCGGAGAGGTCGTCAGCGACTCGAGCCTCGAGCGGGGTCAGCTCGGCCTGCCCGCGCTCGAACTCGATCGAGCTCCGGAGACCGCGTCGACGGCGGCGCATGACGCCGGCGGTCCGGAAGCCGGTCCGCTCCAATGTGCGTCCGGACGCGACGTTGGATTCGGCGGCCTTCGTCATCAGCAGCTCGTAGCCGTCAGTCGCGCAGCCGCTCGGCGATGCCCGTCCATGCGGCGGGCGCGATCAGGCGCCCCCGGAACTCGCGGCTCGCGAGGCCGTTCTGAGGCAGGCGCCGCCCCGGGCAGGACGTAGTCGTCGCCTCGCGTGCCCTCGAGCGGGAAGCGCTGGCCGGCCAGGAAGGCGAAGCAGACGAACGCCGGGCGCCCGTCTTTAAGCACGAACCAGAGCTGGACGCCGTCCCGGACACGTTGCCGGCCCTCATCCACGGGCACGGCTGGAAGGTCGCGCAGCAGGTCGGCCTCCGCTTCGCTCGCGAGGTGCAGCTCGAATCCCTCCGCCAGCGCGATCGGCTCGACGCGGTCGAGGTCGAGCACGAAGCCACACGAATCGCTCGTCCACGGAGGTCACTCTGCTCGCGGCTTCGCGCGCAAGCTCGAGCAGCGGTCCCCGGGATTCGAGGCCGCGGCGCAGGCGGTGCCTATGCCTGCCGAAGCGACGAGAGCGGCATCGGACGATCGTACGGGTACGACTGGGATTAACCTCCGCCGCCGTGGCACCTCCGAATCGACAGCCCGTCGACAGGCCCGTGCTCTTCATCGGGATGCCCCGCAGCGGGACGTCGCTGATATATGCCAGCTTCGCCTCGCACCGCGACCTCGCGTGGTTCTCCCAGTACCAGGACCGGTTTCCGGGAGTGCTCCGCGCTCGCCGTGCTCGGCAGGTTGCCGGGCTCGTGCCCAGGCTGCGAAAGGGCGTTCCGCGCCGGGGCGAGAGCCGAGCGCGCCTCTCCGAGCGGCTACGTGTCGCCCGGCGGAGGCGTATGGCGTCTTGGGAGCGCTGCTGCGGCGAACGCTTCCTCTACAACTTCCTCCTGGGCGAGACACCCACGCCCGATGAGCGCGAATGCATGCTCGCGACCGTCGCTCGCACCTCGCGCCTCCAGGGCAAGCCGCGCTTCACGGCGAAGGTGACGGGCCCGGCCCGGTCGAGTACTTGACGGGCGCGTTCGCCGACGCGCGCTTCGTCAACGTGATCCGCGACCCTCGCGGGGTCGTCGACTCGCTGCTCCGGGTCCCGTTCTGGCGCGATACCTACCGGCTCGACTCACCGGCCTGGAGCGGAGGGCTGACGGGTGAGGACATGGAGGCGTGGAGGCAGCGCGGGCGGCACGCCCGCGGCGCTCGCCGGCATCCAGTGGGCAACGTCCTGCGACTGGGCCGGGAGGAGGCCCGCGAGTTCGCCCCCGGGCGGTACCTCGAGCTTCGCTACGAGGACTTCGTCGCAGATCCCCACGCTGCACTGAGACGACTGTTCGAGTTCTCGGAGCTCGCCGACGCGGCCGAGGCGCACTCGTTCATCGACGATCGGATCGAGGTCCGCGACCTCACGGCCGGCTGGCGGAAGCGCCTCGCCGCCGGCGACGTAGCCGAGCTCGAGCGGCTCCTCGGGGAGCCGATGGCCGAGCTCGGCTACGCGCTCGACTACGGCCGCACGACCTGCACGTTGTCGACCTGGGTCGAGCACCCCGACGGCGCCGGGCAGGCGATCGCGGGGTTGTGGTAGATGCCGACCCGCAGGTGCGAGGGGATCGACTCCCCGGGGGCGATCCCGTCATCGCTTCCGCCCGTCGTCTCGCGCTTGAGCGTCGCCATCGAGTAGGTCGGGCTCTGCTCGCCGGAGTCGGCCGCGTCGCCGTCGCCGTTGAGGTCGACGTGGACGGTCACCCTGCCGACGCTGGGGTCCTGCGAGTAGGTGATGTCGAGCGCGAACCGGGTCCAGGCGCGGCTGCTCGGCCTGGCGTCGACCAGACCTGGTGGTTCAGCTCGCTGAAGTTGACCGAGTCGCTCTGCCAGAGGCTCCAGCGCCCGTTCATGGCCCGCAGCGCGAGCATCGGGGTGCCGCCGCCGTT